>NZ_JBFQGE010000001.1:0-1188714 GCF_040932335.1 Proteus sp. STS61-E
CGTTATTCTCAATATGCCTTCCAATACTACAAATCTTAAAAAAGTTATTTATTCAAAATACAATAGTTACCTTACTTAGTTGATATTTTAATCCGGTATATATACCCAACGCAATTCAAGCTGTAGGCTGAGTGCAACCTGCAGTTTGAATGAATAAGGGTATATGATCACATTATAAACACATTAAGGAAGATGCATTGCTCGGAGGAAATAATTCAGGCTTGGAATGACGCAAGGAGCAGCTTGTTTGAGTATACATCCCATGAGCCTCCTTTCCTCCACCCTGTTTTAAATGACGGGCAGAACTGGCAACCTCATAATGTCGCAGTACTCACTGCGGTATTATTCATCGAATCCGTTTCTGCTAAAATCTATCGTACTTGAAGAGGATCGGAAGTAATTCACGGTCAAACAGCTTAGCCAGCCCCCATTTATTGGTGCTTAGAATTATTCGTAATCCTCTATCAACAGCGAGAACATCAGGTGGGGGGCTGGGTAATATAAGTGGCAGCGACAGTGTATTGATAACCTGTTTTTTGGTCAACTTCATCATTTATGCCTATGTTGGGTTAATCAGATTAACCTTCTCGATAAACAAGGTCCTCATTCCCCGACTGTGAATGTTCGCTCTTCGCTCAAAGCTGATAATTAAGTTCGAATGGTTGATAGCAAGTTTGATAAGCTCTCGACCACTTCAAATATTTCCCCAAAACCACCCCAACTCAAACTAAAAATCAACCAGTTACATACAAACCAAGATCACATAAAAAATAAATTATCCCCTCAATAATTATAATTTATTTAATAAGTTACTTAATTATTATGGGTATAATGTTACGCCACATAGGTTGAGGGAGTATGGTGGGTAATACAACTAATTATCAGTATGATGTTTTATCAATAATTGTAAAAGAAAAAATCAGGACACCAATAAGACTCCAAAATTTTATAAATGATTGATTATATAAATCAGTCGGTTCCATTGAGCATAGGCACTACTCTGTTTTCAAATACTGCACCGAACTCCCATCAGGCAACTTCTTGTCTCTCTCACGATAAAATGCCAATCGTTCGTTAAAATACTCGCGCAGATGTGCTGGTTGTTGTCGTTCAACTTCCACGGCAACAACGGGCATATTGAGTTTTGTTTATATTTTATTGAAATAAAACATGTAGCCACAATTAGGGCATAATAATATTAGGTTTTTCTTAAGTTTGTGTTTGTTTTGTTTAGCTACGTAAGAACAGCTTGGGCAGGTAACTTCTACTTGTGCGTCTTGAAACATTCTTATCACATTAAAAGCTTTCATATCTTTCACCCATTATAGGGATATCGTGATTCAGTGTACGTTACTTCGTACTAAAATGCTCAATTTTTGTTCTTTTATTTGTAGAGTTCAATATTGATAACTGATTTCTATGACAATGACAGCTATATAGAGCCATTCTCATTTTTAGTATTCCTTATTGTGGCTTACATCTATTCAGCAACAAGGAACTAATAAGAGATACAAATAAAAGGGCTTGTCATCCTAACGCGTCAAGTAAGGGTTTTAGGTGATATGCATATTGTTTCATATTTAATGAATTAATATTGTTCTAGAATTTTTTCTAACGAAGGGATTGAATGAAACATTTTATTACACTTTGTTACAAATAGAAAACCCTAAGGAGTTACCCTTAGGGTTCTTTATTCAAATGCACGTGCATTTCGCGTGCACTTTCAAGTCCTTTTGTTGTCAGTGTGTAGTCTTGGTGATTTCGCTAACTTCTTGTTTTTGAAACCGTAGTCCTATCACTGACCCACCAAATTTGGTGGAGCTGGCGGGAGTTGAACCCGCGTCCGAAATTTCTACATCCTCGGTACTACATGCTTAGTCTATCTTTAATTTCACTTACCCACTGCGGACAGACGCGCCATGAATAAGCTAGCTTGATTAAGTTTAACGCTTTGACCCCAAGCTAGGTCTCCACGCGATCTCTTTTGGGTTTGACCTCTCTTGATCCCCGTCTTAAGAGCGGAAGCTAGGGAGAGAGGGCTCTAAGCAGGTTATTAAGCTGCTAGTGCTTCGTACTGATTGTCGTTTGCGACTATCTTTTTTGCGGCTTTTTACGAGGCCAACCGCCCCTCGGCATGCACCTTGGGTTTCGCAAATCCCGTCGAATCCAGAATCAGCCCCAAGTTGTTGAAAGCGAGTATATCAGAAAAATACTTGTAATTGCTAGTACTTAACGCAATTTAGCGGTTAGCATTTTTCATGATACGTGCTTTGTCTAATTTCCACTCACGATCTTTAATGGTATCGCGTTTATCGTGATCTTTCTTACCCTTCGCAACGCCAATTTTGATTTTGCACCAAGCGTTTTTCCAATAAAGAGAAAGAGCAACAACGGTGTAACCATCACGGTTGATTTGACCGTAAAGTGAATCTAATTCGCGTTGCTTTAATAATAGTTTACGGGTACGAGTCGGGTCACAAACGACATGGCTTGATGCAACATTTAAAGGAGTAATGGTTGCACCAAAAAGATAAGCTTCGCCATCACGCATGATAACATAGCTATCACTGATGTTTGCTTTACCGGCACGCAGTGATTTAACTTCCCAGCCTTGGAGCGCCAAGCCCGCTTCTATCTCATCTTCGATGAAATATTCATGGCGAGCACGTTTGTTTAACGCAATGGTCGCAGAACCAGGTTTGTGTGATTTTTTCTTTGTCATAATGTCCACATTATACTGTATGAGCAATAGAAAGAAATCATTTAACCGACTGTTTTCTTTTCAATTGCATAAAACTTAAGCTATATTCCATTAGATTTTTAATTAGTCACTGTTCAATGATATGATCACACACAGTGTTGTCGTACAGGAATAACTATGCCTCAGATTAGTCGATCTGCTCTTGTCCCTTTTAGCACAGAGCAAATGTTTAAACTGGTTAATGATGTTCTTACTTATCCTGATTTTCTACCAGGATGCGTTGGAAGTAAACTGATCAAAAGCACACCAGAAGAAATGATTGCATCAATAAATGTCTCTAAAGCGGGAATTAGTAAAACATTTACTACCCATAACTTTTTAAAGACTAATGAACGTGTTGATATGCGTCTTGTTGATGGTCCCTTTCGTAAATTAACTGGGGGATGGGTGTTTACCGCACTTGATGATAATGCGTGTAAGATAGAATTTCAGCTAGACTTTGAGTTCACTAATAAATTAATTGAGTTGGCTTTTGGACGTATTTTTAAAGAGTTAACAAATAATATGGTTCAGGCGTTTACTCACAGAGCGAAAGAGATCTATCGTGACTAAAATATGGGTAGAGGTAACCTATGCGTTACCCGATAAGCAGTATCTTATCCCTGTTGAACTAACGTTAGGGGACACGGTTGAACAAGCCATTATTGCTTCAAATATCTTAACGATTTGTAATGATATTGATTTGACTAAGAATAAAGTGGGTATTTATAGTCGACCAGCAAAGTTAAGCGATAATGTGCGAGAAGGGGATAGAGTTGAAATTTATCGACCTTTAATTGCTGACCCTAAAGAAATGCGTCGTAAACGTGCTGAAAAAGCACGACAAAAAGCGGATTAATATATTATATAAAACGCGCCCTATTTGAGAGCATTTCTGAGCTTATATGGAAGATGAAGATTAAGTCCTTGCAAAATTAAGCGAGGACTTTTATCTGATCCAGATATTTATACGGGTATCTTTACAACGATTTTTTTAATTACGTCAGATGTTTTTGCACCTATACACATTGGTTTATGTACTTCACTAGGAAAGAAAACAGCAAAATCACCTTCAAATAAAGTCACTTTTTGGTTGTTATCATGATTAGGTAAGAAAAAAAGATCTGGACCTTTTTCAATAATATCCATTTTATCAATTTCATTGAGACTATAATAAATATCTTCACATCCACTAATCACCATCTGTATATCAATATATTTATGGTGAAATTCTGCGATTTTTTCTTCTGGTTTTCCTGGCTTCTCTGAGGTTATCATATAAAACCAATCTTTGTTTTCTGGTCTATATGTTCCTGTATTAGCTAATTTTAATGACTCCATTGATAATGAATTTTCGCTTAAAATATTAAAAAGTATTTTATTTAAGTTTTTAATTTTGCTTATATTTCCAATAATCATAAGAAACCTTAGAAAAATAAATTATCTAGTAAATGGTAAATTTTAATTAGTGCTAATTTAGGCAATAAAATACCATTGAAATAATAAAAAGTTATTTCATTAATCTAACTTAGCACTGAATTTAAAGGTTAGTTATTTTCTATTAAGCTTTGTTCTTACCGTCTTTAAATGTTTTCATAAAATAAGCTGTATGCTCGCTTAATTTATCCCATTCGCCTGATGCAATAAGATCTTTTCTAACAAGTTCACTACCAACGCCAACAGCAATTGCACCTGCAGCGGCGAATTCGGCTGCATTATGTAGTGATATTCATTTTTAGCTATAGAAAATGATGGGTTACTTGTTTATTTAGATAAGGTTGAAAGTCCAGAATCTGTACGCACTTCAGCAGGTATTGGTTCTAATAATCCGATGTATTGTACAGGGTTAGGAAAAGCCTTATTAGCTACAATGCCAGATGAAAGTATAAAAAATATTATTATGCGTATGGGGGGGTTAAAACCGATTACACCTTATACTATTACTGATGAGAAACAATTCTTTAAAATTATTATGGAATCTCGTCAACGAGGTTATGTTATTGATGATCGTGAACATAACATGGATGTATTTTGTGTGGCTGCACCAATTTATAATGCTTATGGTAAAGCGCAAGCCGCAATTAGCATTGCTAGTCTGTTTACAAAAATAAAAGATAATCCAGAGAGGATCACTTTTTTGGGAGAATTAATTTCTGCAGCAGCCCTTGATTTATCTTGCCATATTGGGTATCGAGGTAAAAAACTTTATAGTGAATTCTAGTAATAAAATAAAAGTACACTTCTTTGTATTGCTGCGGTTAATCAATAGATAAAAACACACCCCAACGTCAGATTTAACGTATGGGGTGCAATTCGTTTTTGCCAATCTTATACAAAACTAAGTTTTCTTAGCACTGTAATCGCATTACGATTTTGTCGCTGGTGCTGAGAAGTTAGGCATATTGCCTTGCTTATCAATCTTAGTCAGTATGCCATTGCTATCAAAAGTCAGAGTAAGAGTCTCTTGACGTACTTCTTGATGACCAGGCTCTTCGCGGAAAACATAATACCAAGTTTGGCTTCCGAAAGGATCTTTAAGCATTGGCGTACCAAGGGCAAATTGAACTTGCTGCTGTGTCATTCCTTGCTGAACTTTTGCGACTTCGGCTGGCGTTAAATAATTTCCCTGATTGATATCTGGGTGATAAACCAGTCTCTCGAACATAGAGCAACCTGAAGTCATTACGACTAAAGATAAGGCGGCAACTTTTAACAGTTTAAAACGCATGGTTATTACATTCCTTTTAGGGTCATAGTGACGATGATAATCGACAACGCAGCAATTGAAAACCTTTCACGCTCTGCCTATGACCCTAAATATCAATAAAAGTTTGTTAATCGTTATGCAGCCAACAAATCTTTTGCATTTGCTAAGGTATTTTTGGTGACTTCACTACCTGCTAATAAACGAGCGAGCTCTTGTAGGCGTTCTTTTTTCGATAACAGTTTCATGGTTGTTTCTGTTTCTTCACCATTTGTCTCTTTATTGACGAAATAGTGTTGGTGACCACAACCTGCAACTTGAGGCAAGTGAGTGACACACATAACTTGAGTAGACTCCCCTAACTCACGTAGTAATTTACCCACAATAGCTGCCGTTGGACCGCTGATACCCACATCAACTTCATCAAAAATAAGTGCTGGAGTATCCATTTTTTTGGCTGTGATCACTTGGATTGCGAGTGCAATACGCGATAACTCACCGCCTGAAGCTACTTTAGAAAGTGCTTGATGAGGTTGCCCTGGATTTGTGGTGACATTAAATTCAACTTTTGTGGCACCATCGATTTGTAGTGAGCTGTCATCAAAATGGGTATCAACAGTAAAATAACCATGAGGCATTGATAACTGATGCATACTGTTAGTGATAAGTTGACTTAATTCATTCGCATATTGTTGGCGAACTTGGTGCAGTTGTTTTGCGACATCTAATGCAATTAAATGGTCAGCTTTGACTTGTTCTATTAAAGCATCACAATCATCATTTTGACGAAGTAGGGCATTTTTCTCTTCAATTAATTGCTGATGAAGCTCATAGAGCTCTTCAGGTGCGACGCGATGCTTACGTGATAAACTAATGTACTTAGACATGCGTTTTTCTACTTCAAATAAGCGATTAGGGTCCATCTCTAAGCGATCACTATAGTGACGAAGTTCATCACTTACTTCACTAATTTGGATAGTGGCTTCTTCTAGCATCTCTAATAATGAATTGAACTGGCTTTCCATTGAGGTTAGTTCAGTAATTTCATGTTTAGCCACATTGAGCATACTTAAAATATTTTGCTCTTCGTTGTCACTTAAAATTTGTAAACTATTTTGGCTTAGCGTTAAAAACTGACCGCAGTTAGAAAGACGTTTATATTCTTGATCTAATTCTGGGTACTCACCTTGTACTGGTTGAAATTCATTGAGCTCTTTTAAGTGGTAATCAACCAGTTGCTGCCTTGCTTCTCGTTCTAAAGAGAGTTGTTGAAAAGCAGCTAAAGTTTGGCAACTTTGATGCCATGTTTGATAAGCCGACTTCATGTTTTTTAATAAAGCAGGTTCATGGGCATAGATATCAAGCAGCTGTTTTTGATAGCGAGGCTCTAGAAGTTGCTGGTGAGCATGTTGCCCATGAATTTGAATAAGTAATGAACCAAGCTCTCTTAATTGTGAAAGTGGCACGGAAGTACCGTTGATAAAACCACGAGAACGCCCATCAGTAGAGATAGTTCTTCTTAATAGGCATTCGTTATGATCATCAAGATGATGTTCTTCAAGCCAGCGTTGTGCTGATGGCGTATCAGAGAGTGAGAATCGTGCACATAAATCGGCTCTAGTTGCACCTGGGCGCACCATATTGGCATCACCACGGTTACCTAAGCATAAACCTAGAGCATCAATTGCAATAGACTTACCTGCGCCAGTTTCGCCTGTAATGGTGGTCATGCCACCAGAAAAATCGATTTCAAGTTCACGGACTATGGCAAAATGACTAATGGTTAATTGAGTCAGCATAGTGCCTCTCCTGTGTATAAAAACATATCTGTAATTACATACAGTATAAACTGGTTTTTTATACAGTAAAGTAGGGAGGCACAAAAATTAGAACATTTTTTTCGACCAACCTAATTTTGAGCTGAGTGTATTAAAATAGTTGTAATCAGTTGGGTGAACTAAATTGAGTTTTTGACGACTTCTCTTAATAATAACTTCATCACCTTCTTTAATCGGTAACACTAATTGGCTATCGCAACTGACTTCGTAATCGATATTTGTTTGTGAGAATTTTAAACGAATTTGGCTATCACTGCTGATAACTAAAGGACGCGCAGATAAGGTATGTGGGAACATAGGCACAAGCGCAATAGCATCAAGGTTTGGCGTTAAAATAGGGCCACCCGCAGAAAGTGAGTAGGCGGTTGATCCCGTTGGTGTTGCGATAATTAAGCCATCAGAACGTTGAGAGAAAGCAAAGCGATCATCAATGTAAACTTCAAACTCAATCATATGAGCGACTTTACCGGGATGAAGTACGACTTCATTGATTGCTGTACCAATACGTGTTCTTTGACCTTCAGCACAGACTCGAGCTTCAAGTAAGAACCGTTTTTCTTCGCGATAGTGCCCAGCCAACACATTAGTTAATTGCTGTAAGGCATTATCAGGATCAAGATCAGTAAGAAAGCCTAAATTTCCCCGGTTAACACCAATTACTTTGATATTATAACGAGATAAAACGCGCGCAGCGCCAAGCATATTGCCATCACCACCAACAACAATAACAAGATCGGCGACTTTGCCAACTTGTGTTAAATCACCTGTTTGTGCATTTTCTAGTTTTAGTTCTTGAGCAACCTGTGTGTCAATAATAACGTCATAGCCTTGAGCCAATAGCCAATGATAGAGCATTTCATGAGTTGAAATTGCTTCAGGATGGCGTGGATGACCAACAATGCCAATGCATTTAAAGTGTTTTTCTTCCGTTACGGTATTATCTGGCATTTTTTTACCCTCGTTTTGCGCCAATTCCTTGAAACCCGTTTATTGATCCCCATAATAAACTAAATATGAAGATGAATACCAAAACTACGCGGAGATGTTCATGAGTAGTAAAGAACAAAATGTACATGAAGAGCAAGTCTCAAAAGAAAAAGAAGGAATGGAATCTGCAATGAATGAGTCTCAAGAGCCAACAATGACCGAAGAAGCACAAGCGGACTTTAATGCTCAAGCTGAATTAGTGGAAGCATTAGCGCGTGTTGATTCTCTTGAAAAACAACTTGAGCAATCTCAAAAGACAGAGCGTGAAGCCATGATCCGTGCTCAAGCTGAAATTGAGAACATTCGTCGCCGTACTCAACAAGATGTAGAGAAAGCACATAAATTTGCGCTTGAGAAGTTTTCTAATGAGTTATTGCCTGTACTCGATAATTTAGAGCGTGCTTTATCTGCGGCTGATCATGAAAATGAATCATTAAAGCCAATGATTGAAGGGTTAGAATTAACTCTGAAATCATTTTTAGATGCTGTTCGTAAATTTGGTATCGAAGTGGTTGAAGAAAAAAATGTGGTATTCAACCCTGAAGTTCACCAAGCGATGACTTTAATTGATAGCCCAGCACATGAGTCTAATCATGTTGTTGATGTTATGCAAAAAGGATATACCTTAAACGGTCGTTTATTACGCCCAGCTATGGTTATCGTTTCTAAATAATATCGATAAAACATTCGTTATCACATGAGTTATTACATGTAGATAAAGTAAACCGCACAATACGAAGATTATTTAATATTCTTGTTATTGTGCGGTTTTATGTTTTATAAGGCGATATTATTCAATAGGATCAAGATGCCAATTGATCGGTGTGCGACCTTGCTGTTGTAAAAGATCATTGGCTTGTTTGAAATGACCACAACCTAAAAAGCCTCTATGGGCAGAGAGTGGTGATGGATGAGGTGCTTTTAAAATAACGTGTTTATTGGTATCAATAAAACGTCCTTTTTTCTGGGCATGAGCGCCCCAAAGTAAGAATATAACCCCGTCTCTACGCTGATTGATCTGTTCAATTACTGCATCAGTAAAGATTTCCCAACCATAGTTGGCATGAGAGTGTGCTTGGCCTTTTTCTACTGTTAATACTGTATTAAGTAATAAAACACCTTGTTTTGCCCAGCTTTCTAAATAGCCGTGGTTAGGGCGTTTAAAATCAGGGTATTCTTTTTCAAGCTCTTTATACATATTGACTAACGAAGGAGGCGCTGGCACGCCCGGTCGTACTGAAAAAGAGAGTCCATGTGCTTGATTAGGGCCGTGATAAGGATCTTGCCCTAAAATAACTACATTCACATTATCAAAAGGCGTAAAACGAAAGGCATTAAAAATATCTTCTTGAGGTGGATAAACGATTTTACCTGCGGCTCTTTGTTGTGCGACTTGAGACATAATTTGATGAAAGTAAGGCTTTTCTTTTTCAGTGCCTATCACATCATGCCAAGTTAATGGTGTAGTCATAACCTAAAATCCTTGTTGATATCTTATAGTGTCTAAGCTTACCGATTTCATCAGGGGAATGAAAATATTACGACCTAAAAATAAGAATTAATTGATTTCTCAACTTTTATTTGAAAATTTACAAAAAAAATTGCAAATCAGCTATAAATGATTGTTGATTTAAAACAACACTTTGCACCTTATAGGCTAAAGTGCTTATGAATTTTATTGATATTTATCAAAGAATGACGCCATTTATACTGGTATATAAGTAGACAGAAACATTGGTTAGACCAAATACCCAAGTTCTGATATGAGATTGGAATTTGATTTTGCGCCCAAATTGGAGGTCGAAATGATTACTGGTATCCAAATTACTAAAGCTGATAACGACGATTTATTACATTCTTTCTGGTTATTAGATGATGAAAACGGCGAAGCTCGTTGCATCTGTGCTAAAAAAGGCTTTGAAGAAGGCCAAGTGATTAACCGTAAAGAGTTAGGCAATATCGAATACCGCGAAGTGCCTGTAGAATCTAAACCGGTTGTTCGTGTAGAAGGTGGTCAACACCTTAACGTTAACGTATTAAGCCGTGAAACACTGGAAGATGCTGTTAACAATCCTGAGAAATATCCTCAATTAACTATTCGTGTTTCTGGCTATGCAGTGCGTTTTAACTCACTGACTCCAGAACAGCAACGTGATGTTATTACTCGTACTTTCACTGAAAGTCTGTAATTTTCACTAAAGTCATAAGTTAATAATAAGCTCGATATGAAGATATCGGGCTTTTTTTCTATTTATCTATTTTTTTATTTTTCTATATAAAATAAGAAAAAAGAGAGAATAACAAAAAACCGTAACTATGTTATATAGCTACGGCTTTTTTATAAGATCAAAAAGAGTACAGATTATTCGTTATCAGTATTCGTTTCTTTTGCTGGTGCAGTAGGAGCCACTTTCTTTTCTGTATGCTCAGTAACTGCTTTGCGACGTTTACCGATATTTTTACGATCGCGAGTCCGCACTTTTTCTTTAACCGCTTTTTTCTCTTCTTCTTTCTTCGCCTTGCGTTTAGCTAGCACTTTTTTAGAAGGTTTGAATGTTGCTTTCAGGCTTGGTGCTTTGGTTTCTGGACGTAGTTCAGCAACAACGCGATATTTAATAGGCTCTTGAACGTAACGACCAATTTTCCCTAATAATGGGTGATCGTGAGCTTCAACTAATGAAATTGCGATACCTTTACGGCCTGCACGCCCTGTGCGACCAATGCGGTGTAAGTAAACATCCGCAGTACGAGGTAAGTCAAAGTTGAAAACATGTGTGATGTCATCTAGATCAAGACCTCGAGAAGCAACGTCTGTGGCAACAAGTACATTCATTTTGCCTGATTCTAAACGTTTGATCGCATCATTACGCTGTGTTTGCGCCATTTCACCTTCAAGGTAGCTACATTTAATACCTTGTTTTTCTAGCGCAGTGACAAGCTCTCTTACACGCTCTCTTTTGCGAACAAAGACAATCGATTTTTTAACATCGTCTTGCTTCAGTAATGCAGCAAGCAACGCTGTTTTATGTTCGAGATTATCAGCATGATAATAGAACTGCTGAATTTTTTTACGTTCACGGCGAGATGGATCAGCATTAAGTTCGACTGGTTCGTTGAGGATGCGCTGTGCAAAATCAATAACTGCGTTACCTTCCAGTGTCGCAGAGAACAGTAATGTCTGTTTGCGCCAGCGAGTTTCGCCTGCAATCGTTTCGATATCGTTAGCAAAACCCATATCTAACATGCGGTCTGCTTCATCTAAAATCAGCATTTCTACCGCACGGCAGTCAAAGTTTTCTTCTTTGATGTACTGTAATAAACGACCTGTTGTTGCAACAACGATATCTTGGTTCTCGCTGAAGACTTCAGCGTGATTCATATAAGCAACACCGCCCGTGATAGTGGCGATATCTAAATGTGTATGCGCACATAATTCTTTTGCCTGCTCTGCAACTTGCATAGCAAGTTCGCGAGTTGGTGTCAGGATAAGAATACGTGGCGGGCCTGATTTTTTACGTGGATAATCAAGCAAGTGTTGAATTGCTGGAAGCAAAAAGGCCGCAGTTTTCCCTGTGCCTGTTGGCGCAGAGCCTAAAATATCGCGTCCATCCATTGCTGCTGGAATTGCATCTGCTTGAATAGCAGTAGGACGTTGATATCCTTTTTCTTCTAATGCGGTCAATAAACTTTCATCAAGTTCAAGACTGGAAAATGTCGTGGCTGTCATTGTATACCTCTGTTTAGGGCGCGGATTTTGACATTATCCCCCGCTAAAAGCCAGAGGATTTACCGCTATCACATTATATATTACCGATAGACGAAGGTATTCGTTGTTTTTAGGCTTAATCTAAATAAGCGTGCATCGTATACAAATAGTTTAATGTTAAGATAGGGGTTGCAGAAGCGTTATCATACCATATATCTCTTTTCCAATGACATGAATGATAAGTAATAAAAAAGAGATAGTAATACGAATCAATAGAGCCAATAGATGAATCAAAAGAAAGTGAAAAAAGCGGGATTACGCAAAGGCGGTTTTACATTTAAACAATTTTTTGTAGCTCATGATAAGTGTGAAATGAAAGTGGGTACAGATGGTGTTTTATTAGGGGCTTGGGCTCCTATCGATAATGTAAAAAGAGCGCTTGATATTGGTACGGGTAGTGGATTAATTGCATTAATGCTGGCTCAACGAGCGAATCAAATTGAGTGTATTGATGGTATTGAACTTGATGAAAAAGCAGCATCACAAGCTACGGAAAATGCTCAAGAGTCACAATGGCATTCATTTATTCATATCCATCATGATGATATTTATCATTATGCTGAACGAGCGCAAAATAAGTATGATTTGATTGTTAGTAATCCTCCTTATTTTGAACCCGCAATTGCTTGTCGTAATGATGTTCGTGAGCAAGCGCGTTATACCAAAACCTTAACGCATGAGGGATTGCTGGATAGTGCGCAATCACTTATCACCGAAGATGGTTTGTTCTGTGTTGTATTACCTTACTCTATTGGTGAGCAATTTATTGAAATCGCAGAAAAAAAAGAGTGGAATATTGCGAAACGCGTTAATATTAAAGACAGTACAGATAAACCTTATCATCGAATTTTGTTAGCCTTTCAAAAACAAAATCAAAGCAGTGTTGAATGTAGTATAGATGAACTTATTATTCGTAATAATGAAGGGCATTACACTGACAAGTTTCGCTCTTGGGTGACTGACTTTTATTTATATTATTAAATCTATATTTAATAATACATTGTTTAAGATAATATATATTGTTGTAAGTAATCGTATATATTTAAATAATATCATTGTGTTATCGTTTTTTTATTGGCAAATTGCATTTTGGGTGGATGATCACCATGATGATTTTTTTGTGATTCATCTCTTAAAATAATGATTGAATTGAACTTCATACTATTTTTGCACTCTAAGTCTTGTAGCTCATAAAACGAGAAGGAATAACGAGAGTAAATATGACGGAGTCATTTAAAAATAGTGCGAAGCTTGACTTCGGGAGAGTCCATCTCTAATGAGCGAGCAGTTAACGGACCAAATGTTGGTTGAAAAGGTACAAAATGGTGACCAGAAAGCCTTTAATTTGCTGGTTATCCGCTATCAACACAAGGTAGCAAGCCTGATTTCCCGTTATGTACCACAGGGCGATGTGCCAGATGTTTCGCAAGAAGCCTTTATTAAAGCTTATCGTGCCATCGGTTCTTTCCGTGGAGATAGTGCTTTTTATACATGGCTTTATCGCATTGCTGTGAATACAGCAAAAAATTATCTGGTTGCACAGGGGCGACGTCCGCCTTCGAATGATTTAGATGCGAGTGATGTTGAAAACTTCGAATCACCAAATGCACTAAAAGAAATTTCGAACCCTGAGAATTTAATGTTGTCAGAAGAGTTACGGAGAGTGGTTTTTCACACCATAGAGTCATTACCTGAAGATTTAAGGGTTGCTATTACACTTCGGGAACTTGACGGACTAAGCTATGAAGAGATAGCGGTCATTATGGATTGCCCTGTCGGAACAGTACGTTCACGTATTTTTAGGGCACGAGAAGCTATTGATAATAAGGTTCAACCATTAATACAAGAGTTTTAATTGTGGGTGAACCATCATTGACTGAAGGGTACTTTTACATGCAAAAAGAAAAACTTTCTGCATTTATGGATGGCGAAGTTCTTGATAAAGAATTAATGGGTACAATTGCTCGTGATGACTCTATGAAAGAGACATGGCAACGCTACCATTTAATTCGTGACACAATGCGTGGTGATGTAGGTGAAGTAGTCCACTTCGATATCGCAAGTCGCGTTGCGCTCGCTTTAGAGAATGAACCTGTTCGCATAAGTCCTGAACAACAACGAGAGCAGCAACCTGCGCCATCACAATGGCCTCAGCACTCTTTCTTACAAACGTTACGTCCTTGGGCGAGTCAGTTAACTCAAATCGGTGTCGCGGCTTGTGTTTCATTAGCTGTTATTGTTGGTGTTCAGCAATATAATGGAAAAAGTGGTTCTGAAGATTTCCAAGTAGATACACCAGTATTTAATACTCAACCTATTATGGGTTCAGGTTCGCCTGTAAGCTTAAATCTTCAAAATGATACTTTAGGTAAAGACCAGCAAACACGTTTACAAGAGCGTAATCAACGCCTTGGATTAATGTTGCAACAGTATGAGTTAGATCGTCGTATCTATAATGCACCGCAAAATGAAGCGCCAATCAGCGCTCAAGGTGAAACTCAACCTGTAGCAGCACAGTAATAATAGATGTGAATGTATAAATAACGTGTGGGAATAAAACAGTCGTAATGAAAAAATCATGGTTATCCACCTTATTGCTGGTGGGCAGCCTGTCAATGCCGATACAAGCCTTGGCGCAACCTCAAACAGGTAGTGTCGAGGCTTTGTTGCAAAAGATGGGTCAGACAAGTCAAAGCTCTACCTATGAATTATCTTTTATCAATATCAATTCTCAAGGTATTGTTCCTATTCGCTACCGTCATACTCTTATTGATGGCAAACCACTTGCACAATTAATGCAAATGGATAGTACTCGCCGTGAAATTGTTCAACGTGGCAATGAAATCAGCTATTTTGAACCCGGTTTAGATGCCTTCAGCTTAAGAAATGATCATATCGTTGATTATATCCCTTCTATCATTTACCAAGATTTCAAGGAATTATCGGGTTATTATAATTTTATTGATGCGGGTAGAACGCATATTGGTGATATTCCAAGCCGAGTTGTTCGTGTGTTATCAAAAAATAATGATCGCTATGATTATGTTTTGTTTATTGATGAAGAAAGATATCTACCTTTAAGAGTCGATCTTTTAGATAAAAACAATGACATCATTGAACAATTTAGAGTGATCACAGTTAATGAAGGAAGCGAGGTCGAAACTGAGCTTAATTCTCTACGTACCGTCAATATGCCACCTTTATTACTTGTACCTAAAGCTAAACCGTTGGTTTATAACTGGTCGGTCAGCCAATTGCCTGAGGGTTTTAAAGAGGTAAAACGTAGTAACCATCAAATTTCTGAAACTGAATTTAGTCAGTCGATTTTATTTAGTGATGGTTTATTTGACTTCTCTATTTATGTTAATAAAAGTGGCCAGCAGGTTAATTCGCCCGAACGCGATAAAATGTTAAGGTATGGTCGTAATACAATTTATACCTATGACAAAGAAGGTAATGAAATTACCTTTATTGGTCAGTTACCGTTTCCTACGGCACAAGCAATAGTTAATAGTGTTGTATTTACGAAAAAGTAAAAGGGTATAAGTTATGGTTAAAGAGTGGGCAACAGTTATACATTGGCATGAAGGACGTGCGTTATTACGCTACGGTTCTTCTTCTGGCTGTGGTAGTTGCCAAGCTCGCGCTGCCTGTGGCTCTTATTTATTGAATAAAATAGGGCCAGAGACAGTTCATCAACTTGAACTTCCCGTTGCACAACCTTTAGTTGAAGGGCAAAAAGTGGAAGTGGGTATTCCTGAAAATAATCTACTTCTTTCTGCAATGTTGGTGTATTTAACACCACTTATTGGCTTATTTATCGTTGCTGGCATTGCGAGCCTTTGGTTTTCGAGTGAATTTGCTATTTTTTGCAGTGGGCTTGTGGGCGGCGCTCTTGGTTTTTTATTTGCAAAAAAAGTAGCGACTTGGTGGAGCAAAGATGAAGGTTTTGAACCTATTGTATTGCAAATAGGGCTTCCACCTCATGAACTTAAAGTTCAATTTCAAGAATAATGAGTTGATTAAAGAGATGGGGCATTTGCCCCATTATTTTTATCATGCTGCTTTTGTAATAATATCTATCTTAAATTAACACGTTTCTATATCTGGAAATTACCCGCAAAAAATTACAAATAAATGCAAGTCTTAGCATAAATGTTTGTGTTTGATGAACGTTTCTTTGAGTATAATGTCTCTAGTGTGTAGAATGCGTCATCAATAATAACTCCTGCAATATAGAGTTTTCGCTTTGTGTCCATGAATGACTCCAAAGCCAGATTTATAGAGCAAAGCAATAGAGAAAAATAATTTCAGAATGAAAAACATACGTAACTTTTCCATTATCGCACATATTGACCACGGTAAATCGACGTTATCAGATCGAATTATTCAAATTTGTGGTGGCTTATCAGATCGTGAAATGGCTGCGCAGGTTCTTGATTCTATGGATCTTGAGCGTGAACGTGGTATTACAATCAAAGCGCAAAGCGTAACCTTGAATTACACCGCTGATGACGGTGAAGTTTATCAGCTTAACTTTATCGATACCCCAGGACACGTTGACTTCTCTTATGAAGTATCTCGTTCACTCGCTGCGTGTGAAGGCGCTTTATTGGTCGTAGATGCTGGGCAAGGGGTTGAAGCGCAAACATTAGCAAACTGCTATACAGCGATGGATATGGATCTCACCGTCGTTCCTGTTTTAAATAAAATAGATTTACCAGCAGCAGAGCCTGAGCGTGTTGCTGAAGAGATTGAAGACATTGTGGGGATTGATGCCACAGATGCAGTGCGTTGCTCTGCAAAAACAGGTATTGGTGTTAAAGAAGTTATCGAACGCCTTGTTAAAGAAATTCCAGCACCTGAAGGTGATGCAGATGCTCCATTACAAGCTCTGATTATTGACTCTTGGTTTGATAACTACCTTGGTGTTGTTTCACTGATCCGTGTTAAAAACGGTAAAGTCAGTAAAGGCGATAAAATCAAGGTAATGAGCACTGGTCAGATTTATAACATTGATCGTATTGGTATTTTTACACCAAAGCAAATTGATACGACATCATTAAATTGTGGCGAAGTAGGCTGGGTTGTTTGTGGTATTAAAGATATTTTAGGTGCACCTGTTGGGGATACCTTAACAGCAGCCCAAAAACCAGCAGATAAACCATTGCCTGGTTTTAAAAAAGTTAAGCCACAGGTTTATGCAGGTTTATTCCCAATTAGCTCTGACGACTATGAATCATTCCGTGATGCATTAGGTAAATTAAGTCTGAATGACGCTTCATTATTCTATGAGCCAGAAAGCTCAACCGCGTTAGGTTTTGGTTTCCGTTGTGGTTTCTTGGGTCTTCTGCACATGGAGATCATTCAAGAACGTTTAGAACGTGAATATGACCTTGATCTGATTACAACCGCTCCAACCGTAGTTTATGAAGTTGAAATGACTAACGGTGATATTGTACTAGTGGATAGCCCGTCTAAATTACCACCGCTGAATAACATTGAAGAAATCAGAGAGCCTATTGCTGAATGTCATATGTTATTACCGCAAGAATACTTAGGTAATGTCATTACTTTATGTATCGAAAAACGCGGTGTTCAAACTAATATGGTCTATCATGGTAATCAGGTTTCATTGACTTATGAAATTCCGATGGCTGAAGTGGTATTGGATTTCTTTGACCGTTTAAAATCAACATCACGCGGTTATGCTTCTTTAGACTATAACTTTATCCGCTTCCAAGGCTCTAACATGGTACGTGTAGATGTCTTGATTAATGGTGATCGCGTTGATGCTTTAGCATTGATTACACATAACGATAATGCACCTTATCGTGGTCGTGAGCTGGTGGAAAAAATGAAAGAATTTATTCCACGCCAACAGTTTGATATCGCCATCCAAGCGGCAATTGGCAACCATATTATTGCACGTTCAACTGTTAAACAGTTACGTAAAAACGTATTAGCCAAATGTTATGGTGGTGACGTTAGCCGTAAGAAGAAACTGTTACAGAAACAGAAAGATGGTAAAAAACGTATGAAGCAAATTGGTAACGTAGAGCTACCACAAGAAGCGTTTTTAGCCATTCTTCATGTTGGTAAAGATAAATAATTTAAGGAGAAAACATGGCTAACACGTTTGCCTTGATCCTAACGCTGGCAACGCTAATAACGGGAGTTTTTTGGGGAATTGAGCGCTTTAAACTCAAGCCAGCCCGAAAAGCAAAACTAAAGCGTCTTCAAGAGATGACGCAAGGGACCGAGGATCAGCAAGAGTTAGCAAAATCAATTAATAAACCAAGTTGGGCGGAGACATTAGGCTCTTTATTCCCAGTCTTGATTATTGTTTTGATTCTGCGTTCATTTGTGTATGAGCCGTTTCAAATACCTTCTCGCTCCATGATGCCAACCTTGTTGGTTGGCGATTTTATCTTGGTTGAAAAGTTTGCTTATGGATTAAAAGATCCAATTACACAGACAACGTTAATTAATACAGGGAAGCCAAAACGAGGCGATATCGCAGTATTTAAATATCCTCGTGATCCTTCTACTGATTTTATTAAACGTGTTATTGGATTACCGGGCGATAAAATTGTTTATGATATGATGTCGAAAAAACTTCATGTCTATCCAAATTGTGATAAAGCCATTTGTAATGAAGAAATTTCAGTAACTTATGGTACAGCTTACCCAAGTGAATGGACGTTGTTATTACAAAATGTACCGGGTGGTCAGCGTATTAATGGTATGAAATCTATTCCAATTGAGGAGCCTATTTCAACAGCAACTCAATTACGTGAAGAAGAAAGGGTAGAAACGATAGATAAAGTCTCTCACCGTATTATGACAATACCCGGTGATATGACGATGCCAGAGTTTATTCAACCCGGATTACCTGTCGGTACGTGGATTGTTCCTGAAGGTCATTACTTTATGATGGGTGACAATCGAGACGGTAGCTCTGATAGTCGCTTCTGGGGCTTTGTTCCAGAGAAGAACTTAGTCGGTAAAGCGACAACGATCTGGATGAGCTTTGAAAAAGTAGAGAATGAATGGCCAACAGGTGTTCGTTTTAGCCGCATCGGTGGCATTAAGTAATAATTAACAAAATAGCGACAGCATTCCTTCTTATCTAAGTGTAGAATATGTCGCTTCTTTAAATATGATTGGCTCCTGTTATTGACAGGAGTCAGTGCAAACGCAACAGTTCTGTTATCCAACTCGATAATTTCTCGTTGTCTTAAACAGATTTGTTGCGTGTGCTTCAAATTAAGTTATGGAAATTGATCGCACATGAATACTTTATTAGTAAACCAGTTACAAAAGAAACTGGGCTATACTTTTACGCAAAATGAATTATTACTACAGGCTTTAACGCATCGTAGTGCCAGCAGTAAACATAATGAACGTTTAGAATTTTTAGGTGATTCAATTCTAAGCTATGTGATTGCTAACGCACTTTATCATCGCTTTCCTCGTGTTGATGAAGGTGATATGAGCCGAATGAGAGCAACGCTTGTTCGTGGAAATACACTCGCTGAATTAGCGCGTGAATTTGAACTCGGCGAATGTCTACGTTTAGGGCCAGGAGAATTAAAAAGCGGCGGTTTTCGTCGTGAATCAATTTTAGCGGATACGGTGGAAGCTTTAATTGGTGCCATTTTCCTCGATAGTGATATTCAAAATATCGAAAAAATTATTTTAAATTGGTATGAGAATCGTTTGGCTGAAATCAGCCCGGGCGATAAGCAAAAAGATCCTAAAACTCGTTTGCAAGAGTATCTGCAAGGCCGTCATTTACCATTACCTTCTTATATTGTGGTACAAGTTCGTGGCGAAGCCCATGATCAAGAGTTTACGATCCATTGTCAGATAAGCGGTATCGAACAACCTGTCAAAGGGATGGGTACAAGCCGTCGTAAAGCTGAACAGGCCGCTGCTGAACAGGCATTAATACAACTGGAGCTTGAATGAGCGAAGAACAAACCTATTGCGGATTTATTGCGATAGTCGGTCGCCCAAATGTGGGAAAATCAACACTACTGAACCAATTACTGGGGCAGAAAGTTTCTATTACATCACGTAAACCGCAAACTACGCGTCACCGTATCATGGGTATTGATACAGATGGTGCTTACCAAGCAATTTATGTGGATACACCGGGCTTGCATATTGAAGAAAAGCGAGCCATCAACAGACTGATGAACCGTGCAGCAAGCAGTTCAATTGGTGATGTTGAACTGGTTATTTTCGTTGTTGAAGGCACCAACTGGACGCCTGACGACGAAATGGTATTAAATAAATTAAAATCATTACGTTGCCCTGTTTTATTAGCAATTAATAAAGTGGATAACGTGACTGATAAAACCAAGTTACTTCCACACATTGGCTTTTTAAGCCAACAAATGGATTTTCTTGATGTAGTACCAATCAGTGCTGAAAAAGACATGAATATCGATACGATTGCGAAAATCGTACGTAAATGTTTACCAGAAGCGACTCATCATTTCCCTGAAGATTATATTACTGATCGCTCTCAGCGTTTTATGGCATCAGAAATTATTCGTGAGAAACTGATGCGCTTTTTAGGTGAAGAATTACCTTATTCTGTCACTGTTGAAATTGAGCAATTCGTTACCAATGAGCGTGGTGGTTATGATATCCACGGATTAATTCTGGTTGAGCGTGAAGGCCAGAAGAAAATGGTTATTGGTAATAAGGGTGCGAAAATTAAGAAAATTGGTACCGAAGCCCGTATGGATATGGAAGACTTATTTGAAAACAAAGTTCATTTAGAACTTTGGGTGAAAGTCAAAGCGGGCTGGGCTGATGATGAACGTGCTTTACGTAGCCTTGGCTATGTGGACGATTTAAAGTAGGTAACTGAAGTGGACGGCTGGCAACGTGCATTCGTTATCCATGCTCGACCTTACAGTGAAACGAGCCTGTTACTCGATTTTTTCACTGAAAATGAAGGGCGAGTACGCATATTGTCAAAAGGTGCGCGAGGCCGTCGTTCACCCTTAAAAGGGGCACTTCAACCTTTTACTCCTTTGCTCATTCGTTGGAGTGGGCGAGGAGAAGTTAAAACACTTCGTGATGCTGAACCTATCTCTTTAGCACTACCACTGACAGGCTCTGTGCTCTACAGTGGCTTGTATCTCAATGAGTTATTATCTCGCGTTTTAGAAAATGGTACCTCTTATAGTGTACTTTTTTTTGAATACCTTTCCTGTTTGCAAATTCTTGCTGCTAGCGATACTACACCTGAAGCTGCACTGAGACGCTTTGAACTCGCGCTATTAACACAACTTGGTTATGGTTTAGATTTTCTGCATTGTGCGGGAAGTGGAGAGCCAGTTTCAGATTCGATGACCTATCGTTATCGAGAAGAAAAAGGTTTTATTGCGAGTTTAGTGGTTGATCATAATAGTTTTACTGGATTTGAATTAAAATCCTTAGCCAGTCGCGAATTTCCTACTGTTGAAACATTAAAAGCGGCAAAAAGATTTACTCGAATGGCATTGAAGCCTTATTTAGGCGGAAAACCATTAAAAAGTAGAGAACTTTTTAGACAATTTGCCATTAAAAAAGCCCCAAAGAAAAGAGCATTGATGGTAGAACAGTAATATTGTCTTTTTCTTCTCTATGGAATGTGTAAACTAAGGTAATGCAACGTTATTTTTCAGGAGAAGAGCATGTCTGATATTCTACTTGGCGTTAATATTGACCATATCGCCACCCTTCGTAATGCCCGTGGCACAACTTATCCCGATCCTGTTCAAGCGGCTTTCATTGCAGAACAAGCTGGTGCTGATGGTATTACTATCCATTTACGTGAAGATAGACGTCATATCACTGATCGCGATTTAATGCTGATAAGCCAAACGGTTCAGACAAGATTAAATCTGGAAATGGCAGTCACTGAAGAGATGATCGAGATCGCTTGTCAAACTCAGCCTGATTTTTGCTGTTTAGTACCTGAAAAACGCCAAGAAGTGACAACAGAAGGTGGTTTAGACGTTGTTGGCAATGAAGCTAAAATTGCTGATGCAATTAAACGCTTATCTTTAGCAGGTATCAAAGTTTCTCTATTTATTGATCCTGACCATGAGCAAATTAACGCAGCCGACCGTGTTGGTGCGCCTTTTATTGAGATCCACACTGGCGCTTATGCTGACGCTGAAGATGAAATGGCTCAAGAAAAAGAGTTTGTCCGTATTCGTGATGCAGTCACTTATGCTGCATCTAAAGGTTTAAAAGTGAATGCAGGACATGGTCTGCATTATCACAACGTACAACGTATTGCGGCATTACCTGAACTGTATGAACTGAATATTGGTCACGCTATTATTGGTAGAGCCGTATTTAGTGGATTAGCGCTAGCGGTTGAAGAAATGAAACGCTTAATGCGAGAAGCGCGTCGCTAATGGCTATTGTTGGTTTAGGTATGGATATCGTCGAGATATCACGTATCGAAGATATTATAGGGCGTTCTGGTGAACGCCTTGCTCGTCGCATTCTTACTGATGCTGAATGGGAAATTTATCAATCCCATAAACAGCCAATACGTTTTTTAGCTAAGCGGTTTGCAGTAAAAGAGGCTGCGGCAAAAGCATTAGGAACAGGTATACGTTTAGGATTGGCTTTCAACCATTTTGAAGTGCGTAATGATGAGTTAGGCAAACCCACCTTGCATTTTTTAGCGGTTGCAAAAGAGATGGCAGAGAAAGCGGGGATAAACTCTATTCACGTAACACTTGCTGATGAACAGCGTTATGCTTGTGCGACAGTTATTTTAGAAAAATAGCTCTCTTAGATTTATCACCCACAAAATCATCGATTAAGGTTTAGATCTTATCTGCGTGGTGGATCAACACAAATTTTTCCCATAATTCATCTTGAGATTCAGTATGAGCAGGATCAGTGATGATCGTGTTAGTAATCGGACAAACCGATTGGCAAGTTGGTTTATCGTAATGTCCTACACATTCAGTGCAAAGATCAGGATTAATTTCATAAATTTCATCCCCCATTGAAATCGCATCATTTGGACACTCTGGTTCACACATATCGCAATTGATGCATTTCTTCGTAATTAGTAAAGCCATATCAGTCACTTAATATATAAATTATTAAATTTCAGTAACTTATATCTTGCACTTATATGTTACCATCTATCAGTTTTGTGTCGCTATATCCGATAAAGTAGTGTTTTATCATTCAAATAGGAATATTACCCCAATCTTTTTGCTTAATAGGCACTAAGTAAGGGGGGGAGTAAGGTTACCATTTATAGGGAATTTCCTAAAGTGGCATCGCTCAAATGGTTTATTAGAATGTATAAATAAAATATTAAATACTTGCTAATGAAGAGAAATGAAAGCCAATTGCACTAATAACATTTCGCAATGTTTTTAATGTTGGGTTTCCTGTTGGTGATAATGTTCGATAAAGCGTTTCTCGAGATACTCCTGCTTTTTTGGCAATTTTTGCCATACCGCCCCGAGCTTCTACGACATGGCGTAATGCCATAAGAAAAGCTTCTTGCCCACCATCTTCATCAATATCAAGGAAGGCTTGGTGTAAATATGCTTTTGCAAAACTAGGATCTTCACGCAAAAGCTCAATCATTGCGTCATCGTGTAAACGAGATTTTGGCATAATCTACCTCTTTAAATAATCTTTTAGACATAGGATGGCTTTATTGATGTCAGCATCCTGAGTTCGTTTATCTCCTGCTAGAAGTAGCAATATAATTTCGCCATTGATTAAACTATAGTAGACGCGATAACCCACACCTTGATCAATTCGTAGCTCCCAAATGCTTTCACGACAAGGTTTATGATCACCAAAACACGCACTTGCCATTCTATTTACTCTCGATGCAATTTTGGCTTTAGCAACAGGATCACGTATCTTTCTGAAGTAGTCGGCATATAAGTCTTTGCCATCTATTGTTAGATAATGTTTGATAGTTTTCATTGGCAAAATGTAGCTTATAAGCTACGTTAACACAACTATTTTTGTAGCTTATAAGCTACGGAAATATATCAGTAATATATATTTAAAGCAAAACTATCTAATTAAAAAACAAAAACGAATAACAAAAAATAGTATTTTTTGTGGTATCCCGCACACCTAACACTCTGTTATTGATGTTAAATAATGCAATAAATAAGGGGTATACTATGCCAACACTGTTCAATATGTGGACATTTGCGCTTTTGTCCTTGGGTTTGGTGCTAACACCGGGCCCTAATATGATTTACCTGATTTCACGCTCAATCTCTCAAGGGAAAAAGGCCGGATTTATTTCATTAATCGGTGTGGCTGTTGGCTATATTTTTTATATGTTATTAGCTGCATTTGGTATTACGGCCATTTTTATGGCGGTACCTTATGCTTACGATACATTAAAAATTTGTGGTGCTATTTACCTTTTTTATATTGCTTGGCAATCTATTAAACCCGGTGGGCGTTCTATCTTTCATCCCAAAAAATTACTTTCAGGCAATACGACAAAGCTCTTTGTCATGGGCTTTATCACTAATTTGCTCAATCCTAAAATCGCATTAATGTACTTATCACTGTTACCTCAATTTATTAGCCTTCAAAATGGCAGCGTTTTAAATCAATCATTAGTGTTAGGTAGTATTCAAATTATTATTAGCATTGCAGTAAATGCATTGATTGTTATTGCCGCTGGCTCTATTGCTGGGTTTTTTATACAAAGGCCTCGCTGGGCATTGGTTCAACGTTGGTTTATGGCGACAATCTTAGGCGCTTTAGCTATCAAATTAGCCACTGAAGCGCGAGTAAACTAAAGTTTTATCTTGCTATCTTTGTCATAAACAATTCAAGACAATTTCTTTAGTTATCAATAGAAAACAGGGTACAATATCCCGCTATATGATAATGAAGAGATATCCTTGTGAATAAAGTTAAAGATGATATTTATTGGATGCATAAAGCGATTGAGCAAGCGCAAAAAGCACAAGAAATCGGTGAAATACCGGTGGGCGCAGTATTAGTCGTTGATAATAAAATCATTGCTAAAGGATGGAATCATTCAATTATCGATAACGATCCCACTGCACACGCAGAGATTATGGCATTACGCAAAGGGGGAAAGCATTTACAAAATTATCGCCTACTTGATGCGACTCTTTATATTACCCTTGAACCTTGTGTGATGTGTGCCGGAGCAATTGTGCATAGTCGGGTAAAACGCGTGGTTTATGGTGCCTCAGATTTAAAAACAGGTGCGGCAGGTTCATTTATTGATATCTTACAGCATCCCGGAATGAACCATAAAGTTGAGATAACTTCAGGTGTATTAGGTGAAGAGTGCTCACAGCTTTTAAGTCAGTTTTTTAAAATGAGAAGGGCTGAAAAGAAACAGCTTAAAAAGCAAAAAGCCAGTCCAGCCATAATCAATACTGAACCAGCAATAAAAGAATAATATTTATTTACTGATAATTAAGGGTGTATGTTGCTTGGGCTTGGAAAGGGCCTGTTAGCAAAGTTTGATTTTTTAGTGCAGAGGGTGATGCCTCAACATACGTCATAAAATTAAATTGAATACGTTTATTATTAAGAAGTCGAGTTGAGCTCGGCTTTTTTAATTGGATCACATTGCGCTGCACATCAGTAAATACAATCCCGATACTTTTAGGATCTTCAGATCCAGTACCGACGACAGCAAGGTGATTGGGCATTGTAGGATGCTCTTTCCCATCTAGCGTGATTGTGACACTTTTATAAATATCCTGACTGCAATTTTCTAAACTAATACTAAAAGCAACGGGTTCACTTTTTTGAAAGGTATAGAGATCTTTGGCAGATATCTGCTTAAAATCAATTACCTTATTTTCATCACCAGCAACAATGGTACAACCATGTGCAACCACAACACCTTTAAATTCCATATCGCCGCCAATAAGCTCTGTCACAGCAAAGGCAGAAGGTGAAAGTAATAATAAAAGAGAAATCGTCGATTTTATTATTGGGTTTTTCATTACATAAACTCCGCCACTAAGGTGGCATGTGCTGAAAACTCACCTTCTGTAATTTTGCTCCCTGCCTTTGCAATAGGAGCAGCAGTAACTTCCCAATTACCTTTAAAATTATTCAGCTTCCCGACAGAAAAATATTGATTAGGTGGCACAATCGTTCCTGATTTGTCTCTTAAAACAATACCTAAATTTGTTCTATCTACAGGTCCTGTTGTACCAAGGTAATTAGGGTTAAAGCTGGCAACACCAGAACTTCCTGTTTGAATTTTAAACATTATTCTGCTGTTTGGATTAGTGAAACTTCCGCCTTCACATTGAATTGGAATATTGCGTGTGATCTTGTAGTTTTGGCCATTTAAATAGTCAGAAGTATTACCGACATTGCCAAAATCAAAGGTAATTGGAGAGCCATTATTAAATGTACATTTATCTTCAGTGGTCAGTATTCCTGAGCTAATCACTAATTTTGAAATTGGTTCAGGGCCATACTCTTGATATAAGCCATTACCTACACGGGCATACATTTGCGCTACAGCTTGCCCTGTTAATGAAACCCCATTAATAATCGGTTTTTTCAGACGAAATACTAATACACCGCTACTTCCTGATGACATATTGGGTTTTGGTGATTCAGGAACGCGACAGCCTTGTTGCCCATTTCGATTATTAGGCTTTTCAATAAAAGGAACTGTAGGAAGAGAATCAGGGCCCCAAATAGAAAACTTGATCTGAACATCGACGTATTCATTAAGTTCATAGTAATTATTACCTAAATAACGTAGGTCAGAATTCGCCATATAATAAGTGCGAGAATTAGGAACTAAGGGATCTTTAGGGCAATAAACTGTTGCTAAATATCTATCAGGTAAAGAAAAATTTACTCTGGCAGTTTCACCTGGTCTGTTATTAGGAAATGTTGCGTTATTTAACTCAACTCTAAAGATATTAGGGCCGCCAACGGTACGAACCTCACCATGAATGTATGCAGAAGCAACAATTGGAGTACATAACATTGCGCCAGTAAAGAGTAATTTTAGCGTATTGAAATAAAAATTTGCTGTTGTTAATTTCATTTTATTCCTACCGGCGTCAAGTTAATTAATATTTTGGCTGTTGTTCTTTCGGTGCCGCTGTACAGCTATTTTGTTGGCAAACAAATTTTAATTCTGGATGTCCACCGTAGTCATTTACATACATCATGTAAAATTGATTGACGCTATTGGTTTTAACTGGAATTTCCAGTGATGATTTAGGTGCAACCATTAAACCAGGGAATGTGGTTAATTTGTCGCTATCTTCACCATTCAATTTATTGGAAAGCCCAATAATGGTGATGTAGTAAGGTGTTGGGTTTTCAGCAATAAATTGATTACCTTGTTTTTTAAACACCAACTGATCTTGCCAAATCATGCCTGGCTTTTCAGGAATAATGGCAGTTGGGCGGTAGAATAATTTAATGCGAGACTGCATTGCCATTTGTAACACGTTAGCTTGTTTTGGTGCTGGTGGAATTTCACGCACATTTAAATAGAATAGTGATTCTCTATCTTGTGGTAAAAGTCCAACTTCTGCTGTTTTGGTTATTCTGACAACCCCTTTTTGGTCACCATCAAGACGCTGTAAAGGTGGTAATGCCACTAAAGGAGATGCAATTTTTTGCCCGTGTTCATTTTCAACCCATGATTGAGCTAAAAAAGGAATGTCAGGGCTAGTATTTTTTAGGTTAACGCTAGCCGAATTCTCGTTGCCTGTTAATACAATACGAGTTCTATCTAATGACACGCCCGCTTGAGTTGTACTCACCATGCTGAGTGCAATTAATGAGCTACAAAAAAGCGCTTTGAGTGTGTTGAATGAGTTCATACAATTATCTCTAGTAATTCATTTTGTTCATTAAAATCCCTGACATAATAACAATTCACGTTTTAGAGGATCGTTAATTGCGGCTGGAATTGTAATCGTACACTGGGTTTTACCACCCCAGATCACGTTTAAAGATTCATTAAGGTTAACACCGGCGATATAAACTAAACCATCTTCCATCACCATTCCCATATTTTCACCGTTTTTATTGGTGACTTCGGCACCAAATGGCGGATATTTTTGATCGACAGTTTGTAAGATAGCCATTAAGCGCTCACCTTGGCGAACAGGGAATTTATAGTAGCCAATCGCACCTTCAGTTAATGTTGCAGAAGTAATGGCTTTGTGTGTTTCAATATCTGAATCCATTTTATCAACATCAATACGAGCATCAACATTGTTATAACTAGTTAAGTCAGTTAATACCCCAATACCAAATAGATTTGTAGTCGTACTTTGGTTATTAAATGGCACACCTGCAACACCATCAGTATCAACCATCATGCGGGCAGTACTTGATGTCATGCTACTACTATGTAATGCAGCACCATGGCGTGTCGCAGTAAATCCACCTTTAACTGTTGCACCTACTGCAACGTAATTATCTTGTTGATAGCTTGCATTGGCGTTAATTTCTGCATATTGCGAACGGTGTTGATAATAACCATCAGTATTGGCTTTATTGTCTGAGCTTAAACCTGCACGGACACGCCATAGATTATTATAATTGCTATTATCAGAATAAGAGGCCATTTGGTTCACTTTACCGTTACTGTCTTGCAAGCTATAACCAATGCTTTTGCCGCTTCCTAATGGCACTGAAATGTTGAAAGAAATACTATCATCAGTATTTCCCTTATACTGAGTACGGAATGCAGATAAGTTAGTATTAATCTGCTCTATACCCATAATAGAAAAATTACGGCTTACCGTAGCACCATATTGTTCTTGTGTATTTTTATCCCAATAATTTTGGTGTCGATAAGAGAGGTAAAGTGTTGTCGATTTTTCAATATCATCAGCCCAAAAAGTTTTGTTACCTGTAATGGTATACATCTCTTTTTCATAACCATTGTTATTAATATCGTTATAACGCTCATCTATATATTGAGAGAAAGATCGGAATGTTTTCTCTGAAAAACGGTAGCCCGCAAAAGTAATCGTACTATGGTATTCATCGAATGTTTTAGCGTAGTTCAGTTTGAATGACATCCCGTTGATATTATCATTATCATAAGTTTTGCTATAAGACTGGGTAATATCACCGGAAAGCGTACCTAAACGGCCCATATCGTGACCTAAACCTAATGACCACGCATTGTAATCTTTAGCTGTCAATAAAACCCCACCATACAGTGACCATGTGTTGTTCATACCCCATGAAAAATCACCTTGATAAAAAACAGGGCCTTGCATTTTATGGTTGTTGAGCGATGACTGACCCATTGATGTGTTATAACGCACAGAGCCAGGACGAGTCATATAAGGAAGGTTGGCGGTCTGTACTTGGAATTCATTTACCTTACCGTTTTGCTCTTCGACTCTAACATTTAATTGACCTTGTACTGTGTCTTGTAAATGTTTAATAGCAAAAGGGCCCGCAGGTACTGTGGTTTCATAAATTAAGCGGCCATTTTGCGTTACAGTCACTTTGGCATTGGTGTTTGCGATACCGTGGATTTCAGGTGCATAACCTTGCAAAGAAGGAGGCAACATTCTTTCATCACTTTGTATATTGGCACCTGTAAAACGAAAGCTATCAAAAACTTGAGAGTTCAAATAAGTTTCACCCAGCGTTAGTTTTGCTGCTTGGTTAGGTAATGGTTTATAGGCGTAAATCTGATTCCAATCAAAGCTATTATTTGAGGAATATTCAGATGAATAGTTTCCTTGATATTCAGCACGTAGTCGCCATTCACCAACGTTAATTCCAGCCTGTCCATAACCTGTCAATGAGTTGTTATTATTGCCTTTATTCGGGCGAGTTGATGTACCTGTCAAGGTATAGTCAACTAATAACCCAGATACACCCGGATCCCATAATTCAGGTGGTGTCCAATCTGTATCTTCATATTTCATTAATGAGCGAGGCATAACAATATCAAGGATACCGCCATCATTTTTGATAGAGATACCCGGCAATTGACTAATATCGAAACATTCTGGCGAGATTTCTTCGATAAATTTTTGATTTTCTTCGTTAACTGTTAACTTTTTTAGAAGAGTAGGGTCAACACAAGCGATAGAGTAATTAGGTTTCACTTCAACATAATTAATGTTTTGGCGAGGAAAGTCACGACCATTTATACGGATATCTAAGTAGTACATACCCGGAATAATGTAATTAGAAGTTGCAAAACGAGATAAATCGACATTATCTCTGTCTTCGGCATCTAGCATGTGAATGTTAAATTCCACAGAATCATCTTGCTCGGCTTGAGCGAAAAACGCTAAGCACAATAGCAAAATGGCACAAATGTTTTTCCATATTGTGCTGTGAAAAAAAGAAATTAACATGAATAAACGCCTAATTATTAATTAAATAAAAACTAATTAAATAATGAATATTTATTTAATTACTTTTTATTTTATTCTTATTAAATTGAAGTGTTTTATCAAATTTAACGCAGAGGAAGTCCTCTGCGTTAATGCAGTAATTAATCTATTATTTAATTAATTTAAATAAATAAAACGATTACTGATAATCAACTTGGAAGTTGATAACGGCTTGGAATTCACCTGGAGTTACAGTAGCGTCTGCTGATTCAGCTTGAACGTAAGCAACGAATGGGATCTTAGAAACACCATTAACTAATTGTACAGGTGTTGTTGCTGTGTTCCATTTTACTGACTTGCTGCCAGCATCCATTAAGCCAATACCTGCGCCAGAAGCTGAGCCAGATACGAAAGATGCTAAGTCTTTATTTGTTGCATTAACAACGCTTGGTGTATAGCTAACAGTAGCTGTTTTTGCTACGGTAGTATCACAGTCTTGTAATTCGATATCTTTTTTAACGTTACCTGCTTTCTGCATATTTGCTAATGCAGAAGTTGGGATTTCACTGAAATCAACAATAACAGGACTTGAAGAAGCTGCTAATCCACAAGCTGAATTAACAATTTCACCTTTTAATTGAATTTCGCCTTTAGTTGCGCCAACTTTTGGTGCAGGAGTTTCAGCAGTTGCAACAGAATTAATACCAAATACTAAAGCAGCAGCTAAAGCAATTTTACTCAGTTTCATTATAGATAATCCCTTGAAGATCGTGCGTATTATTATTTATAGAAAAATAATATTAATGTCGGAATATAAAAATTGATTTGCATTATATTTCGAGTTATTTCGAATAATGACTGGTTTATATGATATCAACAAAGACGTTCTATTTGATATAACGTTTTGTTGATTTACTCAATTTTCATATTTAATCTTGCCTATTCCATATTAATAGAGTTTTGTATAGATTTATTCTTTTTATTACTCAGTTTATGGGTGAAAAAGTTTATCAGGCAGATAAATTTAATAGACAATATAATTAACATTGTTTTAACTTTACGAAAAGTAATGTTATTAACATTAAGTTAAGAAAATTAATGAAATCAATTATAGATTATCATAATATATATAATTCAATAGGTTAGATGTTAATAAAGGCATGTTTAGGTTAATTTTTGTTGCAAAAAAAGTTTCTCCAAAAATAATAATCATAAAATGAATAATAACTAATGAGATAATTCCTACGTATTTAAGTTAATTTTTTCTTATATTTCGCTTATTCTGATAGTCTTAAAATGACTGATTGGATCATTTTAAATACGATTTACTCATTAGCTGAGTGTTTTAACTAATGAGTGTTACATTTTTTAACACATGTGTTTTTCCTATTTTGGGTAAAAAATGGGATGAAAAAATGTAACAATTTTTAATATTAAGAAAATATTAATTTAGGGATTGCTTTTAATGGTTGGAATGATTTTTGAATAGTAGAAGGGAAATAAATAAGCCTCTGTAAAAGAGGCTATGTTGTTTAATAGACTGTTTTTAATTACAAAAATTATTGATAAGCCATATCTTGAGTTAATGACAATGATGATCTTTCTTGTTCTTCATCGTTATCACTCTCTTTATCTTTAGATAATATTTTATTTTTGCTCTCTTTGGCTTGAAGGTAACCGACAAGGCTGAGCTGATATCGTCGAATGTTTTCAACGTAACGATAAGCCTCATGACCTCTGGCATAGCCGTAAGGGAGGTCAGCATAATATTTCTTTTGGCTAAGTAGAGGTAATCTTGATTTTACATCTAGCCAACTATTAGGATCGGCATTTTGTTGCTCAGTAAGCCTTCTGGCATCAAGCATATGACCAAATCCCATATTATATGCTGCTAATGCAAACCAAATTCTTTCATCTTCAGGGATAGAATCGGGTAAACGCGAAAGAAGATGTTTAAGATATTGCGCTCCCCCTCGAACACTTTCTTCAGGATCAAGCCTGTCAGTAACGCCCATACTTGATGCAGTAGGGCGAGTCAACATCATCAATCCTCTAACACCCGTTGGTGATGTAGCATGAGGGTCCCAATGTGATTCTTGCCATGCCATCGCTGCCAATAATCGCCAATCGAAGGTATCTGCATACTTTTCAAAAAGAGGTTGATAGTTTGGCAAGATAGAATCTATTGCAGTAATAAAAGAGATAGTATCGAAGTAATCAAACGAACCTACATGGCCAAAATATTTTTCTTCAAGTCTTGCTAATACATCTTCTTGAGATAATTGATTAAAGTAATCGAGCATTGCTGCATATAAGCTATTATCTTCACCATCTGGCAGATACCATGTTAGTGGTCGGCTTTCAGTAACTTCAAAACCCACAGCAACATTAGGATGAATGCGCTGTTGTACAGCAACACTGATTGAGTCTGCTAATACATAGGTTATTTTACCTTCCGATAAGGCTTCTAGTAGTTGTGAGGTTGTCTGATTATCTGATTCTTCCCATTCAAGCTCGGGATATTGCGTCTCTTTTAGTGTTCGCAATAAGCTTGCATGAGCAGAGCCAGCAGTAACAACAAGACGCCCATCTAACGCATCAAAGCTACGTGGTCTTAATGTCCCTTTACGATAAATAAGCTGTTGAGAAACTGAAAAGTAAGCAGGGCCACTGCGTGTCGTTTCTAATCTCTCTTTATTGTAAAGTAATCCGGCAGCGATAAAGTCAGCTTTATTATTCTCCAAATCATCAAACATTTGGTTGATATTTGTCCGCATATTAACGACAAGTTTCACGCCTAGGTAATCTGCAAAGCGTTTCACTAATTCATAATCGAAACCTACGGGGTCCTTTTTATCGTTCATCGTTATCAATGGTGAAGGTATCGTACTAATTCTTAACTCACCACGAGATAAAATCTTATTTATCTGCGCTTTTTGCCTATCTGGCCATGTAATATTCAACGCGATAATAGCCGCTGAAAAGAGCGCTATGATAACGATAACGAAATAGTTTATCCTTATATTATTCAATAGGTTGGTTCTCGTTAACGTTGTTTATTGTTGTGTGTAAAATTGTCATTTTAACATGGATAAATTTCCAGTAATCGAGCATTTTGCTTAACATATTGGCAAGACGCAACTTGATTACACCAATTAATCATTAAAACACTCTAAGTTAAATGCCGTTATTTTGTTCACGCAAACGGTTTCGTCTGAGCGGTTATTCTATTATACTAGGCGCGTTTCCCCTGAATGATTGATCAGGCTAGCTGCTAAAAGAGAGAACTCAATACTATGGAAATCCTGCGTGGCTCCCCCGCTTTATCCGCGTTTCGTATTAATAAATTACTCACTCTATGTCAGGAAAGTGATCTTCCTGTACAAGGTATATACGCAGAATTTGTCCATTTCGCGAAAGTGGAAGGGCAGTTATCTGAAGATGATCAAATTAAATTACGTCAACTGCTGCATTATGGGCCTTCATTAACAGAACATGAGCCTGTTGGGGAAATGCGAGTTGTTACGCCTCGTCCGGGAACAATTTCATCTTGGTCTTCTAAAGCGACAGATATTGCTCATAACTGTGGTTTAGCCAAGGTTGTTAGAATTGAACGTGGTATCGCTTACTTTATTGAGTGCGGTACGATGACAGACACTCAGTGGCAACAACTTTATGGTTTTATTCATGATCGAATGATGGAAACCATCTTCTTAAATTATCAAGATGTAAATGCACTTTTTGCTGAGCAAACGCCAACACCACTAAAAACTATTGATGTGCTTACAAAAGGCAAAGATGCATTAGTAAAAGCGAATATCGAAATGGGGTTAGCACTTGCAGACGATGAAGTTGATTACTTAGTCGATGCGTTTAGCCGCTTACAACGTAATCCAACAGATGTTGAGCTTTACATGTTTGCACAAGCTAACTCTGAACACTGTCGCCACAAAATATTTAATGCTGATTGGATTATTGATGGTAAGGCTCAAGATAAATCATTATTTAAAATGATTAAAAATACGTTTGAGCAAACACCTGATTATGTCATGTCAGCTTATAAAGATAATGCAGCAGTAATGGAAGGCTCTGTGGCGGGGCGTTTTTATCCTGATACAGAAAAGGGACATTATCACTATCATCAAGAGCCTGTACATATCTTGATGAAAGTAGAAACACACAACCATCCAACGGCTATTTCACCTTGGCCGGGAGCAGCAACAGGTTCTGGTGGTGAAATTCGAGATGAAGGTGCAACTGGACGTGGTGCAAAACCTAAAGCAGGTCTAGTTGGATTTTCAGTTTCTAACCTACGTATTCCCGGATTTGAGCAGCCTTGGGAAGAAGATTTTGGTAAGCCAGAGCGCATTGTTAATGCATTAGACATCATGACTGAAGGTCCATTAGGTGGTGCAGCATTTAATAATGAGTTCGGTCGCCCTGCATTACTAGGCTATTTCAGAACCTATGAAGAACAAGTTAATAGCCACAATGGTGTTGAAATTCGCGGTTACCATAAACCCATTATGCTAGCAGGTGGTATTGGTAATATTCGTGAAGATCACGTACAAAAAGGTGAAATCACAGTTGGTGCTAAGTTGATTGTACTTGGCGGACCTTCAATGAATATCGGTCTTGGTGGTGGTGCTGCTTCTTCTATGACATCCGGTCAATCAGATGCGGATTTAGATTTTGCCTCTGTTCAGCGTGATAACCCAGAAATGGAACGCCGTTGCCAAGAAGTTATCGACCGCTGTTGGCAATTAGGTGACGATAACCCGATCTTATTTATTCATGACGTTGGTGCTGGTGGTCTTTCTAATGCAATGCCTGAATTAGTCAATGATGGCGGTCGTGGTGGTCGTTTTGAACTACGTGATGTTCTTAATGATGAACCGGGTATGAGCCCACTTGAGATCTGGTGTAATGAGTCTCAAGAACGTTATGTGCTAGCGGTATCGCCAGAAAAAATGCCTCTATTTGATGCGTTATGTCAGCGTGAAAGAGCGCCTTATGCCGTGATTGGTGAAGCAACGCAAGAGCGTGAATTAGTATTAAACGATACACACTTTGATAATAAACCGATTGATATGCCATTAGACATATTATTAGGTAAAGCACCTAAAATGTTGCGTGATGTAAAATCGCTGAAAACAGAAGGTGAGTATCTCTCTCGTAAAGATATTGATTTAAAAGATGCCGTTTATCGTGTTCTTCATTTACCTGCCGTTGCTGAAAAAACCTTCTTAATTACTATTGGTGACCGTACTGTAACGGGTATGGTTGCGCGTGATCAGATGGTTGGCCCTTGGCAAATTCCTGTTGCTAACTGTGCTGTTACCACAGCAACATTAGATAGCTATTATGGCGAAGCGATGTCTATTGGTGAACGAGCACCTATCGCATTGTTAGATTTTGCAGCATCTGCACGTATGGCTGTCGGCGAAGCCTTAACAAATATGGCAGGTTGTGATGTAGAAGCACTTAATCGTATTAAGCTTTCCGCTAACTGGATGTCAGCAGCAGGTCATCCTGGTGAAGATGCGGGTTTATATGACGCAGTGAAAGCCATTGGTGAAGAGTTATGCCCAGAATTAGGCATTACTATTCCTGTGGGTAAAGATTCGATGTCAATGAAGACGCGCTGGCAAGATAAAGATGGGAAAACCAAAGAGGTTACTTCTCCGTTGTCTTTAGTTATTACGGCATTCTCTCGTGTTGAAGATGTGCGTAAAACAGTGACACCTGAATTATCAACACAAGCAGGAAATCGCTTGTATTTGATTGATTTGGGCAATGGTCATAACGCATTAGGTGCAACGGCACTAGCACAAGTTTATCGTCAATTAGGCCAAAAAGCGGCAGATCTTCGTGATGTTGAGCAATTGAAGCAGTTCTTCAATGTGATGCAACAATTAGTCAATGATGGCAAATTATTGGCTTATCACGATCGTTCTGATGGTGGATTATTTGTCACACTCGCTGAAATGGCATTTACAGGCCATTGTGGCTTACATGTCGATATCAGTGCTTATGATGAAGATATTCTAGCGGGACTTTTTAATGAAGAGCTAGGCGGTGTGATCCAAATTAGTGCTGAACATCAAGAGGTTGTAGAAGCATTATTTGCTGAATATGGCTTATCGGATTGTTTACACTATTTAGGTCAAGCAACAGAAAATGATGCCATTATTATCCAAAGCCGTGAAACCGAAGTTTACAATGAAAAGCGTAGCACATTGCGTCTTTGGTGGGCAGAAACAACATGGCAAATGCAACGCTTACGTGATAATCCAGAGTGTGCAGATGAAGAGCATCAGGCAAAACAAGATCTCAACGATCCGGGTTTAAATGTGCATTTAACCTTTGATCCCAATGAAGATATTGCAGCCCCTTATATTGCAACAGGAAGTCGCCCTCGAATTGCAGTATTAAGAGAGCAAGGTGTTAACTCTCATGTTGAAATGGCGGCGGCTTTTGATAGAGCTGGTTTTGATGCTATCGACGTTCATATGAGTGATTTGCATTCTGCACGACGTTCACTAAGTGATTTTGATGTGCTGGTGGCGTGTGGCGGATTTTCTTACGGTGACGTATTAGGTGCCGGCGAAGGCTGGGCGAAGTCTATTTTATTTAATTCTCGTTTACGTGATGAGTTTGCTCAATTCTTTGAGCGCCAAGATACTTTATCTCTTGGTGTCTGTAATGGTTGCCAAATGATGTCAACATTATCAGAGCTTATTCCAGGTGCAGATTTATGGCCTCGTTTTGTGCGCAACCGCTCTGAACGTTTTGAAGCGCGCTTTAGTTTAGTGAAAGTGACAGAGAGCCCATCATTGTTGTTACAAGGTATGGTGGGTTCACAAATGCCTATCGCTGTTTCTCATGGTGAAGGTTTTGCTGAATTCCGTAATACTGAGCAATTAGCACAATTAGAAGCTCAAAATTTAGTGGGATTACGTTTTGTGGATCACCACGGTAATCCAACAGAACAATATCCATTAAATCCTAATGGCTCTGTAAAAGGGATCACAGCCGTCACTACAAAAGATGGTCGTTCAACCATTATGATGCCTCATCCAGAACGCGTGTTTAGAACTGTTAGTAATTCTTGGCATCCAGATAACTGGGGTGAAGACAGCCCTTGGATGCGTTTATTCCGCAATGCAAGAAAACAATTTGATTAATCAAATGTAAAACTATCTTAGTGATAAATACATAAAGCCTCTACATTGCTAGAGGCTTTATTTTATTGATAATAAAAGGATTATTTTTTGTTGTGTAAAAACGACGACACTCACTGTTTTTAATGTCTCTTTTTGGCGACATTTAATTTATTGAAATATAAGTAATTATTAAATTTAGAGTAACTCTGTCTGGATATGGAGACAGCTTGGTTGTTTTATAACTAGATAAAAAAGAGTTATAAATGAAATATTAGAGGTGTGTTTTTATTTTTAGTTGTTTTTCAATTGGTTATATTTATTTTTTAAAAGTTGGCACGGCTTGTGCATTATATAAATCAGTTGCTCATTCAACTTTTTATGTCGGTCCACAATATGGGTGGGAACATACCACATAAGCCAGGAATGACGCCAGAGTAAGGTGCCTACCGTCCAACATCATGATACTCGTCTTCGGACCTTATCAAACACAGGGCGACACGTGGAGTGAGGCACCACCTTCATTCTCTTTTAGAGAAAAAAGAGATGAAATATTGACGAGCGGAATATCTCAATAAGATATTCCGCTCTCCCACTTCTAGAGCCTGTCAAATTTCCTCGTTTGTGTTTGTTCTCTATGCCTGATTTTCCCCATGTCGGACTTTTTTCTTGTTATCAAGTCATGTAGCATCGCATTACTCTAATAGGTGTTGAGATGATTTCATTGAAAAAATGGCGTATTTTTCCTCGTTCTTTAAGACAGCTCGTGATAATGGCATTTTGGATGGTGCTATTACCTTTACTTGTACTTGCTTATCAGGCCTATCAAAGTCTTGATCAACTAAGTAATCAGGCGGCTATTACTAATAAAAATGCACTTGCAGATACTGAACGCAGTGAAGTGATGCGAAATCTAGCGATTGAAATGGAAGGAAACTATCGTCGGTATTGTGTTTTACGGGATAAAACCGATGATGATATGTATCAGCAACGCTACCAGCAATACACCAAACTCTTCTCGACATTACAACAAACCATTATTCCTCTTTCTGCCTCTAAAGAAGCGAATGTGCTTAATACCTCTCTTGAAAAACTAAAATCCATTCAATGCGAAAGCAGCGAACCCACAAAAGAGATGCAACAAGCCCTAGAACAGTTCTCTTATGCCAATAACCGTATTGTTGTATTAACTAAAGAGATTATTTTTAGCCGTGGCGAACAACTTCAGATGGCAATCGCTGAGAAAGGGCGCTATTTCGGCTGGCAAAGTCTTATCGTTTTTGTTTTCAGCTTGATCCTCATTGCGCTATTTACTCGAATGATTATCGGCCCAGTTAAAGGGATCGAAAAGATGATCAATCGATTAGGCGAAGGTCGAACACTCAGTAATAATCTAGATACTTTTCAAGGGCCAAGAGAGTTACGTTCATTAGCACAACGTATTATTTGGTTAAGTGAGCGTTTAGCATGGCTTGAATCACAACGACATGAATTTTTGCGTCATATTTCTCATGAGTTGAAAACACCGTTAGCCAGTATGCGAGAAGGTACGGAATTATTAGCTGATGAAGTTGCGGGTCCTTTAACTCTAGATCAAAAAGAAGTCGTTTCAATTCTCGATAATAGCAGCAAGCAGTTACAGTTATTAATTGAACAACTACTTGATTACAATCGTAAACTTTCTGAAGTTCCTCAACAAATCGAAGAAATTAACTTGACTCAATTAGTGAATGATGTGGTATTAGCCCACAGTTTACCTGCGAGAGCTAAAGATATTAAAACGATAATTTCACTTAATCTAACCACTTGTCGAGCAGAGGCAACATTATTATCACGAGTTATCGACAATCTCTACTCGAATGCGGTGCACTATGGTGCTGAATCAGGTAATATCTGGATCTCTAGTTATCAAGTTGAACAGAAAATAGTTATTGATATAGCCAATAAAGGAACACCTATCCCTGAATCTGAACAAAAAATGATTTTTGAACCCTTTTTCCAAGGATCTTTGCTACGCAAAGGGGCTGTAAAAGGGAGTGGTTTAGGTTTAAGTATTGCTCATGACTGTATCAAGAGAATGGAAGGTGAATTAAGTGTTGTTCCTTCTGACTATGCCGATGTCTGTTTTCGTATTGAATTACCGCTACTTTCTGAGATTAAATAATGCAAATCAGGTCACAAAAACAAGCATCTCCTCACCATGAGTATAAAAAAATAAATAAGAAGATGCTTGGTATTGAATTGTTATCTATGGCCCCTGCATCGACTAGAAAAATCGCATTAAATTGGAAACAGTGTTTCTTGTTTATTATGTTCCCACTGGTTCTTTCAGGGTGTACACCAAAGTCGCTAACTGAGGCACAAGAGCCAGAGCCAGAAATCCCCGTTGTTAAACAAAAAACGATTGATTATCGCTGGGCTGAATGTAAAACATTGAGCTCATTTTATGATGAAGGCATCAATAACGCGCTTTATTGGTTACGTGCCATTGAATGTACAAACCGCATAATGACGACAGAAGCACAACGCCAAGCAAACAGTGTTGTTGTTACTGGATGGGATGATGCATTTTATAAAAGTATTTTATTAGAGCGTGCGGGAATGACGATTGCCGATCGTCGCACACAATTAGTGTTATTAGAAAGCTATAAATTACAATTTCCGAGTTCTATGCGAGTTCTATTATCGACATGGATTGAGAACCAAACGCTTATTCTCTCTTTAGCGGAAGAAAAGAATCGTTATCGTCGTTTAACCACTGAAACAGATAATAGAATTGATGCGCTAAGAAAAGAGAATAATGCGTTACAGCATGAACTAAGTGTCACATTGAAAAAGCTTGAAAGCCTTACCCAAATTGAACGGCAGTTATCGAATAGAAAACAGAGTGGTTCTGTTGATTCGCTATCCCAAAATGAAGATTTAGCGGAAAGTGCAACAACAGCATCTACGGAAACAGAAAAAGTGAATGCAGAGAAACCTGTTACCGAAAAAACAACTGTTGAAAAACCAGTTGAAAAACCAGCTGAAAAACCCGTTTCGACGCAATCGATAACAGAGAAGCCAAAGGGTGAGGAAAAACAACCTTCTGCAACAGCGGTTAAACCAGAGCCTTCAAAACCAGAATCTACGAAACCTGAGGCGGTAAAACCAGAGCCAGTCAAAACTGACACACAAGACTCAAAACCGACTGAAGCAGGATCTAAATAAGGAGAATGTGCATGGCTGGCCATAAATCAGCAAATCTTTTACTTGTCGATGACGATCCTGGGTTATTAAAGTTACTTGGTATGCGATTAACAAGTGAGGGTTTTCATATCTTCACCGCTGAAAGTGGACAAGAAGCACTAAAACTTCTCTTAAAAGAAAAAATAGACCTTGTTATCAGCGATCTCCGAATGGATGAAATGGATGGGATGGCGTTGTTTGCTGAGATACAACGCCAACAACCTGGCATGCCGGTGATCATTCTTACGGCTCATGGCTCTATTCCTGATGCCGTAGCTGCAACACAGCAAGGTGTATTTAGCTTCTTAACTAAACCCGTTGATAGAGATGCACTTTATAAAGCGATTGATGAAGCGCTGGAACTTGTCACTATTGTTTCAGATGAAGAGTGGTCAAAAGATATCGTGACACGTAGCCCGCAAATGCTACGTTTATTAGAGCAAGCAAAGCTAGTTGCTCAATCTGATGTCAGTGTGCTTATTAATGGTCAAAGCGGTACGGGTAAAGAAGTTCTTGCTCAAGCCATTCATCGCGCAAGCCCTAGAGCGAAAAAACCTTTTATTGCCATTAACTGTGGTGCCTTACCTGAGCAACTTTTAGAATCTGAACTATTTGGTCATGCGAAAGGTGCTTTTACAGGAGCAGTGAGTAGTCGTGAAGGATTATTTCAGGCAGCCGAAGGTGGCACTCTATTTTTAGATGAAATTGGCGACATGCCAATGGCATTGCAAGTTAAATTATTACGTGTTTTACAAGAGCGAAAAGTTCGCCCATTAGGCAGTAATCGCGATATTGATATTGATGTACGTATCCTTTCTGCAACGCATCGTGATTTACCTAAAGCGATGGAACGTAATGAATTTCGTGAAGATCTGTTCTATCGTTTAAATGTGGTTAATTTACGTATTCCGACATTAAGTGAGAGAGCTGAAGATATTCCTATTCTTGCTAATCACTTATTGAGAGAGTCAGCTAAACGCCACAAACCTTTTGTCCGAAGCTTTTCAACCGATGCGATGAAATGCTTAATGACAGCAAGTTGGCCGGGTAATGTGCGTCAATTAGTTAACGTTATTGAGCAATGTGTTGCATTAACAACAGCCCCCGTGATTAGTGAAGCGCTTGTAACACAGGCCTTACAAGGTGAAAATACGGCGCTGCCCACATTTGCAGAAGCAAGAGGTCATTTTGAAATGACCTATTTGAGAAAGCTTTTGCAAATGACAAAAGGCAATGTGACTCAAGCTGCACGTATGGCTGGGCGCAATCGAACTGAGTTTTATAAATTGTTATCTCGTCATGAGCTAGATGCGAATGATTTTAAAGAATAACCTTTTCAGATAACGAATATATTTTTAAACTAACTTTCCTTTTATGCGGAAGATAGCGGAGAGACTAATTTTTATGAGTCGTAAACTAAAACTCGCCATGGCTCAACTTAATTGGGTTGTTGGTGATATTGAAGGTAACTGCGAACGCATGTTATCTACCGTTAAAGCACAAGAAGATGCCGATCTGGTCATGTTTTCTGAGCTGGCTTTATGCGGTTACTCTCCTGAAGATCTGCTATTTCGTCCTGATTTCCAACAGCGTTGTGAAACACAACTTACGCGTTTAGAACAAGCAAGCAAAAAAATAGCGATTGTTGTTGGTCATCCTTGGTGGCAAAACGGCAAAATTTATAACGCACTTTCATTTTTCTATAAAGGTGAATTACAAGCGCGTTATTTCAAACAGCAATTACCTAATTATGGTGTGTTTGATGAGAAGCGTTATTTCCAACAAGGAAATGAGCGTTGTGTGGTTCCGTTTAAAGGTTATCACCTAGGTTTGTTAATTTGTGAAGATATCTGGATCAATGAACCGATTGATGCATTAAAACAAGCGGGTGCTGATCTCGTTCTATCTATTAATGCTTCACCTTATAATCGCGAAAAACCGCATGTTCGTACACAGCTAATTAAAGAACATTGCCAAAGAACACACCTTCCAGTGATCTATCTTAACCAAATTGGTGGTCAGGATGAGTTGGTATTTGATGGGTGTTCAAAAGTATTTGATGAACGAGGTGCTATTACACATCGTTTAGCTGCATTTGATGAACAGACTGCTATTGTTGAATTCGACGAATTAAACATTATTCCAATGGCAGATCCTGCTCCGGAACTTTCACCTTTAGCGCAAGTCTATCAAGCGTTGGTGCTTGCAACGCGTGATTATGTCACTAAGAACGGTTTTAAAGGGGCTATTCTAGGGTTATCTGGTGGTATTGACTCTGGATTAACCGTTGCTATCGCAGCTGATGCTTTAGGCAAAGAGAGTGTTCAGGCTGTTATGATGCCATTTCGTTATACTTCAGAAATGAGTATTCATGACGCTAAAGAGCAAGCAGATTTATTAGGTGTTGAGTTTGATACGGTTTCTATTGAACCCATGTTTGATGCTTTTATGGCGCAGCTTGCACCTATGTTTAAAGATACTGCCGCAGATACTACTGAGGAAAATCTACAAGCACGTTGTCGCGCTGTTATTTTAATGGCAATGTCGAATAAACGCCGTCGTTTAGTATTAACTACAAGCAATAAAAGTGAATCAGCTGTGGGTTATTCCACATTGTATGGTGATATGGCTGGTGGTTTTGATGTACTAAAAGATGTACCTAAAACATTAGTATTCGAGCTTTCCAAATATCGTAATACACTTTCACCAGCTATTCCTCAGCGTGTTATTGATAGACCACCATCAGCAGAACTTGCACCGGGACAAACAGACCAAGATAATCTGCCTCCTTATGATATTTTGGATGCCATTCTTGAAGGCTATGTTGAGCAAGATAAATCTGTATCTGATTTAGTTGCGGCTGGATTTGATGAAGCGACTGTCCGTAAAGTGATAAAATTAGTCGATATTAATGAATACAAGCGACGTCAAGCCCCTGTTGGGCCACGTATTACAAGTCGTAATTTTGGTAAAGATCGCAGATACCCAATTACAAGCGGTTTTGGTCGCCACAACTGGTAATAGCAGGATAATACGATGAAAAAAATTGAAGCGATAATTAAGCCGTTTAAATTAGATGATGTAAGAGAAGCACTCGGCGAAGTGGGTATCACGGGAATGACCGTAACAGAAGTGAAAGGTTTTGGTCGCCAAAAAGGGCATACTGAGCTTTACCGCGGTGCTGAATACATGGTCGATTTTTTACCTAAAGTGAAGATTGAAATTGTTGTCTCTGATGAAATTGTTGAAACTTGTGTAGATACAATTATGACAACGGCACAAACAGGTAAAATTGGTGATGGTAAGATTTTTGTCTTCGATGTGAGTCGTGTTATTCGTATTCGTACTGGCGAACAAGACGAAGAGGCTATTTAGTTAAGCTATATAGTAATTAAACTTAAGCCAAATATTTATATTATTTATTTTTATTAAAGCCCGATATTTTTAATCAAAATATCGGGCTTTTTCTTTTTCTTGCGCATAATTCATTTTTTAATGTTTTGCCTATAATGCTATTTATATCTTATGCAAGTCTATTGAAGATACTGAACAATTTATTTTACTATTTTTTATGAACTTTAAGGCACAAAATGTTATTCAATAACTTTTAAGGAAAGTTATTATCATCATATTAAAAAATTATTAAGGTATGGGCAAAATAGTGTTTAATTATTTATTAAAGCGTCTCGCTTTATTTTTATGTGCAGCAGTGTTAATCGCTATCACAACGGGATTTATTTTTCTTGATATTTTAGTTCTTGATAATGGTATTTCTGAAACGTCAGTAACTGAATTAGGACAAGAAATCATCGTCGCCATTATTTGCTTATTCTTTTTTATTAAAGCATGCCAGAACAGTGAACAACGGGGAGCGTTCACGCTTATTATGGGCTTTTTCTTGTGTATTTTAATTCGTGAGTTAGATGGTGTTTTTGATCAGATTGCACACGGATCTTGGGTTTGGTTTGCTCTAACGGTGACATTTATTTGTATTGCTATTGCAATTAGAGAAGGTAAAAGAACGTTAAAAGGCTTAATTCACTTCATTACTCACCCAAGCCATGGGATGTTAGTTGCTGGTTTATTATGTATTTTATTGTTCTCTCGTCTATTTGGCATGGGAATACTTTGGCATAAATTATTGGGTGAGGATTATAACCGCGCCGTTAAAAATATGGTGGAAGAGGGCAGTGAGTTATTTGGTTATACGCTCTGTTTAATTAGTGTTATTTGGTATGGTTTTTCTGCCAAAGATCATGTTATTCCCGCTGCGATTGAAAATAAATATCGACCATAAAAAGGTAGTGAAATAACCAAGAAAAGCGCTGATAAATATAACCAGCGCTTTTTTTATTCAATTTAAAATTGAACGTTAATGAAGGTATTTTTATTGTAAGTCTTGTGTAATAACAGCATGAGGACCAAAACATTCATAATGAAGCTTTTCACTATTAATACCCAGTTCCATAAGTTGTTTAGCAACAGATTGCATAAAAGGTAATGGGCCACAAAAATAGAAATGCATATCAGGAATAGCTAACCAATCTTCAACTTGTTTTAATGTCATTAAACCTTCGAATTGATAATCTTTATTTTGTACATCTTCAGTGCGTGGCGTGCGATACCATATCGCTTGTTGATAGTGTGAAAGTTGATTGCTGACTTGATTAACTTCATCTTTAAACGCATGAACGCCACCATGTTCAGCCGCATGTAACCAATTAATATTAGCTTGATGAGCTGAAAGTGTGTGCAACATAGACAACATTGGCGTTAAACCCACACCAGCTGAAATTAAGGTTACTGGTGTTGTTGGAGATACATCTAAATAGAAATCGCCCCCTGGTGCGGCAACTTGTAAAGTATCACCTTCTTGAATATGGTCATGAAGAAAATTCGATAAAATACCTTTATCTTCGCGTTTTACTGCAATGCGATAGGTTTTATTATTTGATGATTGAGTTAATGAATATTGACGTATTTCTTGATTTTCAAGGCGCTCATCACGGATATAAAGGCTTAAATATTGTCCAGCTTGATAAGGAGTAACAGAAAGTCTGTCTTCTGGCTCTAATTCAAAACTGGTAATGACATCACTTTGTTTTACTTTATGTTTAACTTTAAAGTTTCGTAATCCTCTCCAACCGCCGCTTGTTTGTTCTTTTTGCTGATAAATTTGTTCTTCACGATTGATAAAGACATCAGCCAATACTTGATAAGCTGCTCCCCAAGCATCTAACACCTCTTGCCCAGGACTAAACATCTCATCAATTGTTGCTAATAAATTTTCACCGACGATGGGATAGTGCTCAGGAAGAATATTTAAACTGACATGTTTTTGTGCAATTTTCTCAACGGCAGGCAAAATGGTGGCTAAGTTTTCAATGTTCGTCGCATAAGCGCATATCGCATTAAATAAGGCTTCGCGTTGTGCACCACTGCTTTGATGGCTCATGGTGAAAATATCTTTTAATTCTGGATGACGAGAAAACATTCGGTCATAAAAGTGGGCGGTTAATGCAGGACCCGTTTTAGCAATGAGGGGAATGGTTGATTTAATTGTCGCGATAGTTTGTGCATCTAGCATAATTGCTCCTGAAAGATTTTCAGTTTATTGTGAATTTTTATAAATTGCATTTTATATGCAACTTATCTCTTTTTGATTATTTTGTAAATCTCTGTTTTTATTTTTTAACAAAAAATCTCAATTCTTAGAGAATGATGCGGGGTGTTTGCAAAATAAGGCGAGATGTGCCTCAAAAAGGGGAATAAGTACAGGATAAAATTGGGTTGTTAAAAAGTAATAATGTGCTGTTATAGTTGGATGGCAAACGATTGCGTATTTTTTCATTAGGGGCTATCTCAATGAAGAAAAAGAGTTTACACTGTATGCCATTCTTTCTCCCGCATGGGAGTTTGTCTTTAGTGAAGTTAGCTGAGTCAGGAGATGTGAATGTTAAAACGTGAAATGAATATTGCTGATTACGATCCAGAATTATGGAATGCAATGGAAGGTGAAGTGACTCGTCAAGAAGAGCACATCGAACTTATTGCTTCTGAAAACTATACCAGCCCTCGTGTTATGCAGGCGCAGGGATCTCAGCTGACAAATAAATATGCTGAAGGCTATCCGGGTAAACGTTACTACGGTGGTTGTGAGTATGTGGATGTTGTAGAGCAACTGGCTATTGATCGTGCAAAAGCATTATTTGGTGCAGATTACGCTAACGTACAGCCTCACTCAGGCTCTCAAGCGAATGCCGCTGTCTATATGGCATTGTTAAAACCAGGTGATACTGTTTTAGGTATGAACCTAGCACAAGGTGGTCACTTAACTCATGGTTCACCAGTTAACTTCTCTGGTAAACTGTATAACATCGTACCTTATGGTATTGATGAATCAGGTAAAATTGATTACGAAGATATCGCTATTCAAGCTAAAAAACATCAACCAAAAATGATCATTGGCGGATTCTCTGCTTATTCTGGTCTGGTTGATTGGGCTAAAATGCGCGAAATCGCAGACAGCATTGGTGCATTCTTATTTGTTGATATGGCTCACGTTGCAGGTATGGTTGCAGCAGGTGTTTATCCTAACCCTGTTCCTCATGCACATGTTGTTACAACAACAACCCATAAAACTTTAGCAGGTCCACGCGGTGGTCTTATCCTTGCTAAAGGTGGCGATGAAGAGTTTTATAAAAAACTGAACTCTGCTGTATTCCCTGGCTCTCAAGGTGGCCCTTTAATGCATGTTATTGCAGGTAAAGCGGTTGCATTAAAAGAAGCTATGGAGCCAGAATTTAAAGTTTATCAGCAACAAGTTGCTAAAAACTCGAAAGCAATGGTAGAAGTTTTCTTAGATCGCGGTTATAAAGTAGTGTCTGGCGGAACTGAAAACCACCTGTTTTTATTAGATTTAGTTGATAAAGATATTACAGGTAAAGATGCAGATGCTGCACTGGGTCGTGCAAATATCACTGTTAACAAAAACAGCGTACCAAATGATCCACGTAGCCCATTTGTAACTTCTGGTGTTCGTATCGGTTCTCCAGCGATTACACGTCGTGGTTTTAAAGAAGCGGAAGCTCGTGAATTAGCCGGTTGGATGTGTGATGTCCTTGATAATATCAATGATGAAGCGAACATTGAGAAAGTGAAACAAAAAGTCTTGGATATCTGCGCTAAATTTCCAGTTTACGCATAAGTTTGTAACGATATAATAAAACCCGTTGTACAAGCCCGCTTCGAGAACTTGTTCTTGGCGGGTTTTTTTGCATCTTAAAAATGGGGGATTGGATGGTTATTCCATCAACATTGTGGCTTGCCTTAGATTATTTTACCTATTTCTTTTCATACGGCATCTTTTTACCCTTTTGGTCCATATGGCTAAAAGGTGAGGGTGTCGATCCTGCAATGATAGGTCTGTTATTAGGTGTAGGTTTAACCGCACGTTTTGTTGGTAGCCTAATTTTAACGCCTGCGGTAAAAGATCCGTCAAAACTTATTACTGCATTGAGATTGTTTGCTTTTCTCTCATTACTTTTTACTGTTGCATTTATGATGGGTAGCCATTGGGCATGGTTATTCTTTGTGATGACAGGATTTAACGTTTTCTTTTCACCGATGGTGCCTTTAGGGGATTCTCTAGCTGGAACGTGGCAAAAACAGTTTCCTTTTGACTATGGGAAAATCCGCGTTTGGGGCTCAATCGCTTTTATTATTAGCTCATCATTGCTAGGTGTTTTAATTGATGTTTTTGGACATCCCATTATTCTTTATGGATTGATTGCCAGTACTTTTGCACTATTCCTGACATCTATGCTCCGCCCTAAAGTTATGCCACAGGGTAAAGTGAAAAAAGCAGAACACAACAATGTGTCTTTTATGAAACTCATTTCAGATGGACCAGTTTGGCGTTTTCTGTTGTGTGTCTCTTTACTGCAAGGTGCGCACGCTGCTTATTATGGTTTTAGTGCACTTTATTGGGAAAAAGCAGGGTATGACACCGCAACAATCGGCTATCTTTGGTCATTAGGTGTGGTTTCAGAGGTGGTTGTTTTTATGCTCAGCCATCGTTTATTCCGCCGCTGGAGCGCAAGAAATCTACTCTTACTTTCTGCTTTTGCTGGGCTTTTACGTTGGGGGTTAATGGGGAGTTTTACCGCATTACCCGCACTTATTGTTGTTCAAATCTTACATAGTGGTACGTTTACGGTGTGCCATTTAGCGGCAATGCGCTTTATTAGTGCACGTCAAGAGCACGAAATTATTCGTCTACAAGCGGTGTATTCGGCTTTGGCGATGGGCGGAAGTATTGCGATCATGACTATTGTCTCTGGTTGGTTGTATGAAAAACTTCCTAATCAAGAGTCGTTGATCTTCTGGTTAATGGCAGCATTAACGATCCCTGCTATGTTTATCAGACCAAGAGTACAACCTCAAAATACCTAATTTCTCTATTTTATAAAAATTAAGATCTGTAATGTCCCTTGATATTGCAGATCTTTTTATTTTCTCCTTTAAAAGCGCATTTTTTGATCAAACGAATAATTGACCATTCTAAATATTAGGTTTAGATTTAATTCATTCAAATGAATGAATGTGAAAAGGGTATTATTATGAACAATAAATCAGTGATCCCTGCCAGTTTTTCTTTACAAGAAAGAAACAGACGCTGGCAGTTAGCTAGAGATATTATGACAGATAATCAGATAGATACATTGATTATCTATGGTGATAGAGAATCCGCCGCGCCGGCACCATTTTGTATTGATCACTATTTTACAAATGACCGACTAGGATCGGTTGTTATTTTTCATGAAGATAAAAAACCATTGATAGTCACTTTTGCACCAATGATGATCGCCGATCATATGCAAGCAAAGCTACGTGGTGATTTGCAGTGGATTGATGAAGATAATCTTGTTGTAGGAAAAACAGGGCGTAATATTGCTCAATTACTAAAAGAAATGGGTGTGCAGCAAAATGCACATATTGGTGTTATTGGCTTAGAGCCTTATCCTCCATTCTATTTTGATGGTGCAATGCCATTTAATACTCTAAACGGTATTAAGGATGCATTCCCTTATGCGAAATTTAGCTGTGTTTATCGTGATTTCTTTAAACGTGCATCCGTTAAAAGTGAAGAAGAACTGACACATGTAAGATATGCCGCCGCTATTGGTGAAGCAATGAGTGAAGCAATGCGCGTCACAACCAGACCTGGGGCGACAGAAGCCGATCTTGCAGCTGCTATTACTGCAACTTGCTTATCCAGAGGTGGGTTTACGGCTGAAATTCTAATGGGTTCAGGCCCTGAATATATCGGTTGGGGTCCTCCTGCTTGGCAATATCGCTCACAAGCACCTCGTGAAATTCAAATGGGTGATATTGTGTTATCAGAAATTTTCGCTTTATATGGAATGTATGAAACACAACACCAAGCTGCTGTTGCAGTGGGTAAAATTCATGAGAATTTAGAAAAAGCCGCTTTGGTTGCTCGTGAATGTTATGAAATAGGTGTTGAGCATTTAAAGGCGGGCGTTACTTTTGGTGAAGTGGTTGATTTAATGGAAAAACCATTATTACAATCAGGGGGATGGCATGTGCATCCACTTATCCATAGCATCAATCCTTATGGACCTATTGGTTTTGGTACTGCTCCGGGTATCGAATCATTACCATTGGCGAGTCGTTATAAACAAATTGAACGATTACCAAACCCGGGTCGAGAGCTTGTATTACAAGAGGGCATGACGTTTGCGTTTGAGCCTAACTGTGGCTTTGGTCATCACTTATGTAACTTAGGTGGTACGGTTGTAGTTGGTAAAAGTAAAGGGATTGAGTTAAATTCAAACTCAACACAATTAATGCGGGCTGATTTATAAGCCTAATAATAAATAGTTAATAAACAATGAAAAACACCAGTAAAACCGCGATAAGTACAGAACAGACTCAAGAAAAGTTAGTACAAGAAGGTATTAAGCTTTTTGCACTACACGGAATTAGTGGGTTGAGAACGAGACAACTTGCGCAGGATGCTGGTGTTAATCAATCAGCAATTCCTTATCATTTTGGTGGAAAACTAGGCGTTTATACTGCCGTTATTCAATATATTGCGACAGAATTAGCGTCAGAAATTCATTTTGACCAATTTGATAATAAGCTTCAGTTTTTATTAAAAGAAAATAAGTTAGATCGTGAATTACTTGCTTCTCTGATCCCTTTATTAGTCTCAGGATTAACGCGCGCTTTATTAGCACCTGAACGCCATTATTACAGTCAGTTGATTTTACGTGAGCAACTGGAACCAACTGAAAATTATGAGCTGATTTATCGTAATTTAATTGAGCCTTTTCATTTACGACTATCTTATCTTATCGAATTAATCGATAAAAAGAGTGACACATTAACGACTACTATTCGTGCTCATGCCGTTATTGGGCAAATACTTGGGTTTGTGATCGCGAGAAAAGCATTTTTATTACGTATTGATAAACAGGAAATGACATCGCAGTTATTAGATAAAATAGCCCAAGAAATTAGCCAATTATCAGTAAATGCACTGTTAACAATAAATCAGTAGGTAATAAAAAAGACCATAATATTATGGTCTTTTTCTTTGTATATATTTTATTCGTATCAACGAAATTAACGTTTTAATGCGTCTGTTAATTCACTACGAATTTCAGCTAATAATGCTCTGACAACACGTGGATTACCTGCAACAATATTACCTGTTTGTAGGTAGCCATGATTACCAGTAAAGTCAGAAACGATAGCTCCTGCTTCACGAGCGATTAATTCGCCGCCTAAGAAATCCCAAGGTTTTAAGCCAATCTCAAAGAAACCATCGACACGGCCAGCTGCAACATAAGCTAAATCTAACGCTGCTGAGCCAGTGCGACGAAAATCAGCACAAGGTACAAACAGTTTACCTAACATATTCATGTAAGCAGCTGAATGTTGTTTGCTTTTGAATGGGAAACCAGTCGCAAGAACTGCACCGTCTAAATCGCGAGCGTTAGAGCCACGTAGACGATAACCATTTAACTGTGCACCTTGACCACGAACGGCTGAGAATAATTCGTTACGCATAGGATCGTAAACAACAGCCACTTCAGTACGGCCTTTAATGCGTACAGCAATAGAAACAGAGAAGTGTGGAAGACGTTTAATGAAGTTAGTCGTGCCATCAAGTGGATCAATAACCCATTGTATGTCGTGATCTTCACCGAGTAACTCGCCACTTTCTTCCGTAATAATGGTGTGTTTTGGATAAGATTTACGGATGATTTCAATGATTGCTTGTTCTGCGTCACGGTCAACGTTAGTGACAAAATCATTGGTACCTTTCTGATTAGTTTCTACAGATTCAGGATTTTCGTAATTTTTGGCGATTAAATTACCAGCCTTACGTGCGGCACGTATGGCAATATTCAGCATCGGATGCATGGTTATCTTCCACAAGATGTTAAAGAACGGGGATAAAAAACGTGCGAGAGTATAACAGGCATTCGTGTTTCTGGCTACAATTGTGATAAAATAGATGGATCACAAAGCAATTAACAAGAAATCAATGTTAGAAAATATTCGCATCATCCTTGTAGAAACCTCGCATACAGGCAATATGGGCTCTACAGCTCGTGCTATGAAAACCATGGGATTAACCAATCTTTATTTTGTTAATCCAAAAGAAAAACCAGATTCACATTCTATTGCCCTATCAGCAGGTGCAAGTGATGTTATTGGCAATGCACATATTGTTAATAGTATCGATGAAGCGATTGAAGGCTGTGGTTTAGTCATAGGAACAAGCGCCCGTAGCCGTACACTTTCTTGGCCAATGCTTGCACCTCGTGAATGTGGTGAGCGTTGTGTTATGGAAGCTAAAAATAAGCCTGTTGCTGTTATTTTTGGCCGCGAACGCACAGGTTTAACTAATGAAGAATTACAAAAATGTGATTTTCATCTGTATGTTCCGACTAATCCAGAATATGGTTCTTTAAATTTAGCGATGGCTGTTCAGCTTGTTAGTTATGAAATTCGTATGGCAGCACTTGCCCAAGAAGAAAAACAAGAGGAAAATAGCCCATCAGAGATTGATTATCCACCAGCAGATGATATAGAACGTTTTTACGTTCATTTAGAGCAGGTGCTTAATGAATCTGGTTTTATTCGTCCTAAACATCCGGGACAAGTGATGAGCCGTTTACGCCGTCTATTTACGCGTGCGCGCCCAGAAACACAAGAGCTTCATATCTTACGTGGTATCCTGACGTCAGTTGAGAAATGGGCTAAGAAATAGAGGGCAAAGTTGATTAACTTAAGTCAACTTTTGGCTGAGTATAATACTTGACTAAAACACTCGGATAAATAGTTGACTAAATTACTCGGGAATGACACAATTTGATTATTGTTCACCACGGAGTATTTGTTATGAGACTGACATCAAAAGGGCGTTACGCAGTTACTGCAATGCTTGATGTTGCATTGCATTCACAGCAAGGTCCTGTCCCCCTCGCTGATATTTCAGAGCGTCAAGGGATTTCCCTTTCTTATCTTGAGCAGCTTTTCTCACGTTTGCGCAAAAATGAATTAGTCGCAAGTGTTCGTGGTCCTGGTGGCGGCTATTTATTAGGTCGTGATGCAGGACAAATTTTTGTTGCTCAAGTTATTTCTGCGGTTGATGAATCTGTCGATGCTACCCGTTGTCAGGGTAACAAAGAAGGTTGTCAAGGTGGCGATCGTTGCCTGACTCATACTTTGTGGCGTGATTTAAGTGATCGTATAACCAGTTTCCTAAGCAGTATCAGCCTTGAAGAGTTAGTAAATAACGAAGAGGTTATGGATGTCGCCGATCGTCAAGACAATGAAAAACGCCATGCTATTAATGGTCGTTTACAAGAAACCATTGTTAATATGCGAGTTTAACGGCGATCTCTAGGTAGGCAAAAACAAAATTATTAAAGAAGATCCGTCGTCTTTGGAGTTAGTGAGCAATGAAATTACCCATTTATCTAGATTATTCAGCAACCACTCCTGTTGATCCACGAGTTGCTGAAAAAATGATGCAATGCCTGACTATTGATGGCATTTTTGGTAACCCAGCCTCTCGTTCACACCGTTTTGGCTGGCAAGCAGAAGAAGCTATTGATATTGCACGTAATCAGATCGCTGATTTAATCGGTGCAGATCCTCGTGAAATCGTATTCACATCAGGCGCAACTGAAGCTGATAACCTCGCACTAAAAGGTGTTGCTAACTTTTACCAGAAAAAAGGTAAGCACATCATCACTTCAAAAACCGAACATAAAGCCATTTTAGACACTTGTCGTCAACTTGAGCGTGAAGGTTTTGAAGTCACTTATTTAGCACCAAAAAGTGATGGTCTAATTGACCTGAAAGAGCTTGAAGAAGCGATGCGTGAAGACACTATTTTAGTTTCTATCATGCATGTAAATAACGAAATTGGTGTTGTACAAGATATTGCTGCTATCGGTGAATTATGCCGTAGCAAAGGTATTATTTACCATGTAGACGCAACACAAAGCGTTGGTAAATTACCGATTGATCTTTCTAAGTTAAAAGTTGATTTACTTTCTCTTTCTGCGCATAAAGTTTACGGTCCTATGGGTATCGGTGCACTTTATGTTCGTCGTAAACCACGTATTCGTTTAGAAGCACAAATGCATGGTGGCGGACATGAGCGTGGTATGCGTTCAGGTACATTAGCCGTTCACCAAATTGTGGGTATGGGCGAAGCTTACCGTATTTTGAAAGAAGAAATGGCTGATGAAACTAAACGCTTAAACGAATTACGTTTACGTTTATGGAATGGCATTAAAGATATCGAAGAAGTTTATATCAACGGTTCTTTAGAACACACTGCGCCAAACATTCTTAATGTGAGCTTCAACTATGTTGAAGGTGAATCATTAATGATGGCACTGAAAGATCTTGCTGTTTCTTCAGGCTCAGCCTGTACTTCAGCAAGTTTAGAACCTTCTTATGTACTGCGTGCGTTAGGTTTAACTGATGAACTTGCACACAGTTCTATTCGCTTCTCTCTGGGTCGTTTCACCACAGAAGAAGAAATAGATTATGCAATTGAACAAATCCACAGTGCAATTGGTCGCTTACGTGATCTTTCTCCACTTTGGGATATGCATAAACAAGGTGTTGATATCAACAGTATCGAATGGTCTCACCATTAATCAGACGTTTTCAGGAGTTAAATCATGGCTTATAGCGATAAAGTAATTGATCATTATGAAAACCCTCGTAATGTGGGATCATTTGATAATAATGACCCTACTGTAGGGAGTGGTATGGTTGGCGCACCTGCTTGTGGTGACGTTATGAAACTGCAAATCAAAGTTGACGATAATGGCGTAATTGAAGATGCGCGTTTTAAAACTTATGGTTGTGGTTCTGCAATTGCATCAAGTTCACTGGTAACAGAATGGATGAAAGGCAAAACATTAGATGAAGCCGAATCTATTAAGAACACAGCAATTGCCGAAGAATTAGAATTACCACCAGTGAAAATTCACTGTTCAATTCTTGCAGAAGATGCAATAAAAGCAGCGATTGCAGACTATAAAAGCAAACGCCAAGGCAAGTAATTGTCTTTTATAATAAAAAAATAAAATATTGGCGGATGCTGAAACTTTTTTTCAGTATCCGCTTTCGTTCTTTATGAGTGAGGTGTGCCATGTCAATTTCCCTTACAGAATCCGCCGCTAATCGTGTTCGCTCTTTCCTATCTAACCGTGGAAAAGGTGAAGGTTTACGTTTAGGCGTAAGAACATCCGGTTGTTCTGGAATGGCTTATGTTCTTGAGTTTGCTGATGTCATCAATGACGAAGATACTGTTTTTGAAGACAAAGGTGTGAAAGTTATCGTTGATGGTAAAAGCATGGTCTATTTAGATGGAACAGAGCTTGATTTCGTCAAAGAAGGATTAAACGAAGGCTTTAAATTTAACAACCCAAATGTATCGAATGAGTGTGGTTGTGGTGAAAGCTTCACTGTGTAATTTGTGTTAAAACACAGTATTAACGTTAATTAATCCAAGAGTAGATGTATGGACTATTTCACACTATTAGGCATGCCTAATCGTTTTGATATTGATAAACAGCAACTTGCTACACGTTATCAAGATATGCAGCGTCAATATCACCCAGATCGTTTTGCAGGTCAGTCTGAAAAAGAACAGGCTCAAGCAATCTCGCTTGCTTCAACCATCAATCAGGCTTATCAGACCTTAAAAAATCCACTCTCAAGAGCTGAATACATGCTCTCATTACACGGTATCGATATTGCTAATGAGCAACAAACGATGCACGATACTGCTTTTTTAATGGAGCAACTCACATTACGTGAAGAGCTGGATAACATCGAACACAGTGCTGAAGCCGAAAGTTTGTTAGCCGATTTTTCTGCGCGTTTAGAAAAAATGTACACAGTACGCCATGATGAAATGGTCAAAACGCTAGAGGATCAAACTTGGGATGTTGCTGCAGATAATGTGAGAAAATTGCGTTTTCTCGCGAAATTAAAAGAGCAAGTAGAACAACTTGAAGAACGCTTGTTTGATGGTTTTTAAGGGAAATAGTTATGTCATTATTACAAATTAGTGAACCTGGTCAAACGCCTGCACCGCATCAGCGCCGGCTTGCAGCGGGTATTGATTTAGGTACGACACACTCATTAGTTGCCACTGTACGTAGTGGGCAAGCCGAAGCGCTTTCTGACAACGAAGGTCGCTATTTATTGCCATCTGTCGTGCAGTATCAAGTTGATAATATCAACGTTGGTTGGAATGCTAAAAAAGAAGCAGAAAAAGATCCTGCTAACACGATAAGCTCAATTAAAAGAATGGTGGGTCGCTCACTGAGTGATGTGACAAGCCGTTATCCAAACCTTCCTTATCATTTTCATGAAAATGACAATGGTTTACCGCTGATCAAAACAGCGGCAGGTATTGTTGATCCTATTCAAGTCTCTTCTGACATCTTAAAAACATTGGCTGAACGTGCAATACAATCATTAGGTGGCGAACTTGATGGTGTTGTTGTTACTGTACCCGCTTATTTTGATGATGCTCAACGTCAAGGCACAAAAGAAGCTGCTCGTCGTGCTGGTTTGCATGTTTTACGTTTATTAAACGAACCTACAGCAGCCGCTATTGCCTATGGTCTAGATTCAGGAAAAGAAGGCACCATCGTTGTTTATGACTTAGGTGGTGGTACTTTTGATATCTCTGTTCTTCGTTTAACTAAAGGTGTTTTTGAAGTCTTAGCGACTGGCGGTGATACTGCGTTAGGTGGCGATGATTTTGATATGATGCTGGCAGATTGGATAAGAGAACGTGCTGGTTTTGGACATCAAAAAGATGCTGTATTACAACGTCAATTACTGGATGTTGCGTCAGAAACTAAAATTGCATTGAGTGATAATGATGTTACGGATATCAACATTAATGGATGGAAAGGTGAGATCACTCGAGCTGAGTTTGAATCATTAATTCAATCATTAGTGAAGCGTACACTATTATCTGTTCGTCGCGCATTAAAAGACGCAGATGTTGAAATAGATGAAGTTTTAGAAGTGGTTATGGTTGGTGGTTCAACACGTGTACCATTGGTTCGTCAAATGGTTGGTGATTATTTTAAACGTGAACCTTTAACTTCAATTGATCCAGATAAAGTGGTTGCCATTGGTGCTTCAATCCAAGCTGATATTTTGGTGGGTAATAAACCGGATAGCGAAATGCTATTGCTGGATGTTATTCCTCTTTCTCTTGGCCTTGAAACAATGGGCGGATTAGTTGAGAAAGTTATCCCTCGCAATACCACTATTCCTGTTGCCAGAGCACAGGAATTTACGACATTCAAAGATGGTCAAACTGCAATGAGTGTTCACGTCGTTCAAGGTGAGCGTGAAATGGTGAGCGATTGTCGTTCTCTTGCTCGTTTTACACTGCGTGGAATTCCGCCAATGGCTGCGGGTGGCGCACATATTCGTGTCACATTCCAAGTTGATGCGGATGGCTTACTTAGTGTTAGTGCGATGGAAAAATCAACGGGTGTTGAAGCCTCAGTACAGGTCAAGCCTTCTTATGGTCTTAGTGATACTGAAATCGCTAAGATGATCCAATCTTCGATGGAAAATGCCCAAGAAGATTTACAAGCTCGTCGTTTAGCTGAGCAAAAAGTCGAAGCAGCTCGTGTGTTAGAAAGTTTAACCGCAGCATTAGAAGAAGATGCTCATCTGTTAAATGAAGATGAGAAAACGGCTATCGACAAAGTTGTAGATACCTTAATAGAGAGCGTTGAAGGAACAGATCCTGTTGCTATTGAAAACGCGATTAAACTACTGGATAAGCAAACTCAGGATTTTGCAGCGCGTCGTATGGATTCATCTATTCGACAAGCGTTGGCAGGTCATTCTGTGGATGAGATATAACTATGCCTAAAATTGTATTTTTACCCCATAGCACACTGTGCCCTGAAGGTGCTGTTGTTGACGCAACAGAAGGTGAGTCTATTCTAGATGTCGCATTACGCAACGGTATCGAGATTGAACATGCTTGTGAAATGTCTTGTGCATGTACAACTTGTCACTGTGTAGTGCGTGAAGGTTTTGATTCACTAGAAGAGAGCTCTGAGCTTGAAGACGACATGTTAGATAAAGCGTGGGGTTTAGAGCCTGAAAGCCGCTTAAGTTGCCAAGCAAAAGTGACTGACGAAGATTTAGTTGTTGAGATCCCTAAATATTCGATTAACCACGCAAGAGAGCATTAATTTTAGGAGTCGAGCATGAAATGGAGTGACACGCGTGAAATAGGGGAAGCGTTATTTGATCTTTACCCTGACACTGATCCTAAAACAGTACGCTTTACTGATATGCATCAGTGGATTTGTGATTTAGAAGATTTTGATGATGATCCACAGAAATCCAATGAAAAAATTCTTGAAGCTATTTTACTTGTTTGGCTTGATGAATTTGAATAATTGACGACACCGTAAACTTAAAAGACTGGCTTATTGCCGGTCTTTTTGCATTATGACCTTTTACATTCCACCTTGTCAGTGATTTAAAAATAACCATAAAGAGGGGAGTAGAGATATTTTGTTATGCGATCTTCTTCGAGGAATATCATGTAAATACGGAAGATCACTGGATGATAATGGTGACCTCTTGGTTTTTGCAGTAAATTGATCACGCTAAACGCTAAATATCTGGTAGTCTGAATAGGTTAACTGCCACCAGTAATAATAAGTGAGACAATAAATGAATAAACAAATTATGCCTATCATGCTGTCAAATGAACCTGCTGCTGCATGTTGGGGTGAAAAAGCACTAATTAGCACTAGCGAAACCGGCATGACAATCCACTTAACGGAAGAAAACCGTTTAGGCGCTATTCAGCGCGGTGGACGTAAAGTTGATAGTCAAGGCATTCGTAATGTTGCACTTGTTGGCGACGGCTGGGATTTAGAACGTAGTTGGGCTTTCTGGTTAGGTTTTAGAGCACCTAAAGGCGCTCGTTCAATCGAATGGCCACAATTAAATGATGCTGATAAACACGAACTAGAATCACGTATTCGCATCGTTGATTGGGTTAGAGATACCATCAATACACCAGCAGAAGAATTAGGACCAGAACAACTGGCACAACGCACGGTTGATCTTTTCTGTGGTCTTGATAAAGAAGACATTAGCTATAAGATCACCAAAGGCGTTGATCTACGCGATCAAAACTATGCAGGTATCTATACAGTTGGTCGCGGCTCTTCTCGTGACCCTGTCTATTTAGCATTAGATTTCAACCCAACCAAAGATAGTAATGCTCCTGTATTTGCTTGCTTAGTCGGTAAAGGTATTACTTTTGATTCAGGTGGTTATAGCATCAAACCTTCATCATCTATGAATTCAATGAAAGCCGATATGGGTGGTGCAGCAACGTTAGCGGGTGCTTTAGCATTAGCGGTTACTCGTGGTTTAAATAAACGCGTAAAACTACTGCTGTGCATTGCAGATAACATGGTCAGCGGTAATGCCTTTAAATTAGGTGATATTATCCGTTACCGTAATGGCAAATCAGTTGAAATCATGAATACCGATGCTGAAGGCCGTTTAGTTTTAGCGGATGGTTTAATTGATGCAAGCAATATTGCACCAGAGTTGATTATCGATGCAGCAACATTAACAGGTGCTGCTAAAGTTGCAGTAGGTAATGATTACCACTCTGTATTGAGCTTTGATGATAAATTAGCAGCAGAGTTACTGACTAGTGCTGAACAAGAAAATGAATTGTTCTGGCGTCTGCCATTAGCCGATTTCCATCGTAGCCAATTACCTTCTAGCTTCGCTGATTTAAATAATATTGCCGCACCTTCTCATACTGCGGGTGCAAGTACAGCTGCTGCATTCTTATCGCACTTTGTGACTGACTACAAAAAAGGTTGGGTACATATTGATTGTTCAGCAACGTACAGAAAATCTTCTGTAGAACAATGGGCAGCAGGTGCTACGGGTTACGGTGTGCGTTCTATCGCGAATCTGTTATTAGCAAAAGCAAAATAATAAACGTTATTTGATTTGGAGTTTGTAATGGGTGTATCTGAACAATTTGAGACACAAGAAATTGTTTCTGTTGAAGGTTCTTCTTTAAAGTTAAGCGTTCTAGAGCCACAACCTGAAGAATTAACAACCGCACTTAGCGAGTTTTTTGGTGAACATAAACCGATCCGCCGTGCCTTTATTGTTAATGCTCAGGAGCAAGATAATGAAGAGTCGTTTTATCTTATTGGTTTAGAAATAACGGGTGAAGAAGAGGCGATTGCGCAAATACTCCCTCAAGCGGCTGAATCAGCTTTTGAATATTTAGAAGAAGGGCAATCACTAGATTTTTGCTTTGTGGATAAAGATGAAAAAGGTGTAAGTCATTTTATGATCCACCATGTATCACCTTTTTATCAACGCAAACTTGGAGGATTCTTAAGAAAAGGTATCCCGATAGTTAATCTGGATAGTTAATTCAGCCCTCTAAATTTAGGCGATATCTCATCAGATATCGCTTTTTTTTACCTTATAATAGAAAATTGACTAAATTAGCAAATCGTTTGCATTTTTATATAACGCTTTGTTTTAGATAGGCTTTGTTTTTAAAGTAAAAATAAGGTGATTTCGTGTTGTAAATTATTTTGTTTTACGCGATAAAAAATAGCTAATCTCGTTATTTTTTATCTTATTAGAATGAAGAAATACATATATTATCTCTGCCTGCATAAAACATCGCATTATTCAGGGGTTGAATTAAAGGAAATGGATATGAACCAAAACCAGTTTAGACAATATACAGAAAAGAGAGGTTATCGTTGGAGCTCTCTTGCTGTTGTATTGGCATCAGCATTAGCTCTTATGGGCTGTGATGACAAAGCAGATGAAAACACATCATCTGTGGATAAGACGCAAAATACACAAGTTGCCGAGCAAAAAGACACTGCTCAGAGCACATCAGATACCGCAACTCAAACAAGCGAAAAACCTGCAGTTACAACAAAAACGAATAACGAAACTGCATTAAAAAGCAAAGAAGTCCGTAATGAGTTGGCAATGCGTTTTGCAGGCAAAGAAGTCACCGTATTAGATGCATCAGAGTTACAACGTGATGGTGCGAGTACTATGGTTGTGACTTTCTCTGTACCACTTGATCCTGACCAAAAGTTTGATGATGTTATTCATCTTGTTGATACCAAAAAAGGGAAATTAGAAGGTGCGTGGGAGTTATCTGATAACTTAATGGAATTGCGTTTCCGCCATTTACCTCCATCAACAGAATTAAACTTAACAATTGATGAAAAAATCAAAGGTATTAATGAACGTACATTAACGACACCTTTTAGCCAAAAATTTACGACAGAAGAAATTTTCCCATCTGTTGGCTTTACCAGTAAAGGATCGTTATTGCCACTTGAAGCAGCTGAAGGCCTACCGATTACTGCGTTAAATGTGGGGCAAGTTGACGTAAACTTTTTCCGTGTTAAAGATGAGCAACTCGCTCAATTCTTAACGCAATGGGAAAGTCGTTCCAATATTAATTATTGGGAATCAGATGAGTTTCTATCCCAAGCTGATTTGGTTTATACCGGTCGCTTCGAATTAAACACAGAAACAAATACCCGTGAAAACGTATTGTTACCGCTAAAATCGATAGATGCCTTAAAAAAAGAAGGTGCCTACATTGCGGTTATGCAACAAGCGGGTAAATACTCTTATACAGTGCCAGCAACAGTATTCACATTTAGTGATATCGGGCTGTCAATGCACAGTTATCTTGATACGTTAGATATCTTCACCCAATCACTTAAAAATGGTTCTGCGTTAGATAAAGTAGAAATTCGCCTGTTAGATGAAAAAGGTGGCTTGATTTCTAAAGCGCAAACCGATAGTCAAGGACATGCCACACTTGAGAAAAGTGATAAAGCACGTTTATTAATGGCTATTCGTGATGGGCAAACCAGTATGATTGATTTGCGTAAACCTGCGCTTGATCTTTCTGAGTTTGATATTGGTGGACCACAAGGTTATAGCAAACAATTTTTTGCTTTTGGTCCTCGCGATCTCTATCGTCCCGGTGAAACATTAATCGTTAATGCATTGCTACGTGATGGTGATGGTAATCCTATTAAAGAGCAACCTGTTAAAGTTGATCTACTTAAAACAGACGGGCAAGTTTCTCGTAGTTTTGTTTGGCAACCAGAGAACGGACTTTACCAATTAAAATTAGTTATTCCTGCGGATGAAAATACGGGTACACGTACCTTACGTTTTGATGTAGGCGATGGTACTCCTCGTTTCTATGAGTTTCAGGTCGAAGATTTTATGCCAGAACGTATGGCATTAGAAATCACGGGTAAGAAAGGAATTATACTAAGCGGTAATGACGCTTATTTTGACATTAAGGGTCGCTATCTTTATGGCGCACCAGCTGCCGATAATCGCTTACAAGGGCAAGTTTTCTTAAAAGCCTCTCGTGAAGCTGTCAGTAAATTACCGGGCTATGAATTTGGTGCTGTAAAAGATGAAAACTTCAGCCGTTTACTGGATGAGTTTGAACTTAATTTAGACTCTGATGGTGAAGGTGGAGTGAATGTTGATAGTGAACGCTATGAAGAGCTGAAATCACCTATCAATATTATTTTACAAGCAAGTTTACTTGAAGCTGGCGGACGCCCTGTTACTCGCCGTTATCAACAAGCTGTTTGGCCTGCCACTCATCTTGCTGGTATTCGCCCAGTCTTCCCTAAAAAAGAAGTCTATGACTATCGGACGGACAAATATAAATCAGGTTATAGCGTTGATGAAAATTCAATGGCTGAATTTGAAATTGTCTATACAGACCAAGATGGTAAGAAACTACCTGCTAACGATCTTAAAGTGAAGTTTATCTATGAACGTCATGATTATTACTGGCGTTGGTCTAGTTCTAATGGCTGGGAATCTGGCTATAACGAAAAAGATCTGCAAATGGATGAGCAAACAATCAAGATTGCAAAAGATGGCACTGCAAAAGTGGCATTCCCTGTTGAATGGGGCTCTTATCGTATCGAAGTTGTCGATCCTAAAACAGAATTAGTCAGTAGCCTACGTTTCTGGGCAGGTTATTCTTGGATGGATAATACGGGTGGAACAGGTGCGGTAAGACCAGACCAAGTTAAGCTTAAACTGGATAAAGAAGGTTATTTACCGGGTGAAAAAGTTAAGTTAAACATCGTTGCACCTCATCCGGGTAAAGGTTATGTGTTACTAGAATCAAGTAATGGGCCTTTATGGTGGCAAGAAATTGATGTGCCAGAAAAAGGGCTTGATGTTGAAGTGCCTATTAATAAAGAGTGGGCAAGGCATGATCTCTATCTGACTTCTGTTGTCGTAAGACCGGGAGATACGTCAAAACAGGCGACAGTAAAACGTGCTGTGGGTATTTTGCATTTACCATTGCAGGATAAAAACCGTCGTATTGATATTTCACTTGATGCACCGGAAAAAATTCGCCCTAACCAAGATTTAAAAATCCGTATTAAAGCGAATCCAGTTGTAAGTCAGCCATTACCTGAAAATATTAATGTATTGGTTTCTGCGGTTGATACTGGTGTTTTAAACATCACAGAGTATAAAACGCCAGATCCTTACGATGCTTTCTTTGGTCGTAAACGTTATAGCATCGACCAATATGATGTTTACGGGCAATTAATTGAAGGGCAAGGGCGTTTAGCTAACTTGCGCTTTGGCGGTGATGGTGGTGAAGCAGCTGCATTATCTCGTGGTGGTAAAAAACCGTTAACTGATGTGCAAATCATTGCTCAACAAACGGCTCCAGTAAAATTAAATGCACAAGGTGAGGGTGAAGTTTCTTTACCTATCCCTGAGTTTAATGGTGAAGTTCGTTTAATGGCGCAAGCTTGGACTGCGGATAAATTTGGCAGCCAAGAAGGTAAAGTTGTTATTGCTGCCCCGTTAGTGACTCAGCTTTCATTACCTCGCTTTATGGCTGGTGGTGATAATGCACTTTTATCTTTAGATTTAACTAATCTAACGGACGACGCTCAATCTATTACCTTAAATTATACCGCTTCAGGTTTGGTGGGATTAGGCGGCGCTGAAAGCAAAACTGTCTCGCTAACGAAAGGTGAACGTACTCAAATTCAGATCCCAGTAAAAGCGAAACATGGCTTTGGACAAGGTGAATTCTCACTGTCTATTTATGGTATTAAAGTACCGGGTGAAGAGATTAAACCTTACCATAATACATGGAATATTGGTGTTCGCCCTGCATTCCCAGCAGAAACTATTCACTATGCAAGTACATTGCAAGATGGTGATACTTGGCGTTTACCATCAGAAATTTTAAGTCGCTTTAATAGCTCAACGCTTGAAGGTGAATTATTACTGACAAGTCGTCCTCCGTTGCAGGTGGCACGCTATGTTAGAGAGCTGTTTGCTTATCCTTATGGTTGCTTAGAACAAACAGTTAGTGGGCTTTATCCTTCACTGTATTCAACAGAAAAAGAGTTGAAACAGTTGGGAATTAAAACGCAAACTGATGCTGATAGAAAAGTAGCTATTGAGAAAGGTATTGCTCATCTGCTGACGATGCAAAAATCAGAAGGTGGGTTCTCTTTATGGGATCAAGGTGGGCGTGAAGAATATTGGTTAACTGCGTATGCGACCGACTTCTTATTCCGTGCGTCACAACAAGGTTACTCAGTTCCTGCTGATCCATTAAAACGTGCGAACGATCGTTTATTACGTTATTTACAAGATAAAAACTTAGTTAACTATGAATATGCAGTTAACCAAGATGCAGCACGATTCTCAGCAAGGGCTTATGCTGCATTAGTCTTAGCAAATCAGCAAAAAGCACCTTTAGGTGAATTACGTCGTCTCTATCTTGAGCGTAATCAAGCTGGAAGTGGCTTAGCTTTAGTTCAGTTGGGTATCGCATTAAAATTAATGGGTGATAGCAGCCGCGCTGAAAGCTTGATTGCTGAAGGTGTAACAACAACACGTAAATATAATTATGGATTGGGTGATTACGGTAGCACCATTCGTGACCAAGCATTAATTATTGCACTGTTAAGCGAAAATAACCTTGAAACACAATCTCGTGATGCAAGTGTGATTGCACTATCTGATAACTTAACAAGCCGTGAATGGTTCTCAACCCAAGAAAGTAACTCGTTATACCTTGCTGGACGCTTCTTTATTAATATGGCAGAACAGCCTTGGGAAGTCGCTGTTAATCGTCAAGTCCCTGCAATCAGTAGCGATCGTGCAGTCAATGAGACATTAACATCAGCACAATTACAAGAAGGCTTAGAGCTAAATAACCGTGGTGGCGCTGCGATTTATTCTCGTATGAATATCGTGGGTTATCCGAAAGTTGCTCCTGCTCCTTATAGTAATGTATTAAATGTTCATCGTAGTTACTATGATTTGAAAGGAAACCGCGTTCATCCTAATCGCTTACAAAGTGGTGAAATGCTGGTGGTTAAACTGGAAGTTTCTGCTGATAGAGACGTGCCTGATGCATTAGTTGTTGATTTATTACCTGCGGGTCTTGAAATCGAAAACCAAAACTTAGCATCAAGCAGTGCAAGCTTAAGTGATAGTGCAGCAGACTTGCAGGAATTTATCGACGATATGGGACAAGCCAATATCAAACATCTCGAATACCGTGATGATAGATTTGTTGCTGCTATCTCTGTTGATAAATATCGCCCAACAACATTGCTCTATTTAGCAAGAGCAGTAACACCGGGTAGCTATCAAGTACCACCACCACAAGTTGAATCTATGTATGTGCCTTACTGGCGTGCAATAGGATCAACAGAAACCAAGATTGACGTTGTTCCTTAAGTCTTGTAGCCCTTTCTTCGGAAAGGGCTTTTTCCTTTGAGTGATTGAATGAAACTAGGATATAAACGGCTTATTGCTGTTATCATTATTTTTTTGCTAGCGATGCCTATTTTAGTCTGGATCGCAGATAAAATTTGGCCCCTTCCTGATCCTGAACCTCAAATTGCGACTATTGTTACAGCGCAAGATGGTACACCTCTTTGGCGCTTTGCTGATAAAGAAGGGGTATGGCGTTATCATGTCAAACTCACTGATGTCTCTCCTGAATATTTAGAAGCCTTAATTACTTATGAAGATCGCTGGTTTTATCAACATCCTGGTGTTAATCCGATGGCGATATTACGGGCAGCATGGCAAGACCTAAGCTCAGGAAGAATTGTGTCAGGTGGAAGTACGCTATCAATGCAAGTGGCGCGCCTTATTGATCCCCACTCCCGTACTTTAGGAGGTAAAATCAAACAGCTTTGGCGGACCTTGCAATTAGAGTGGTATTACTCAAAAGATGAAATTCTGGAGATTTACCTCAATAGAGCACCCTTTGGTGGTACTTTAGAAGGTATTGGTGCGGCAAGCTGGGCTTATTTAGGTAAATCACCCGCTGATTTATCTGCAGGAGAAGCGACTTTAATGGCGGTGTTACCACAAGCACCAAGCCGTTTACGGCCAGATAGATACCCTGAACGCGCTCAAGCTGCTCGGGATAAAGTATTAGATAGACTGGCAGAATATCAAATATGGCCACAAGAAAAAGTTGATGAAATCAAGGAAGAACAGGTTTTATTAGCACCAAGACAAACACCACAATTAGCGCCATTACTGGCTCGTCGTATGTATAACGAAAAGCGAGAGCCTGTTATTACAACAACGATTGATATCAATATTCAACGACAACTCGAAGATATTGCTAATCAATGGAAGTACCAATTAGCGGATAAAACATCCTTAGCTATCTTAGTTGTTGATCATACGGATATGAGTGTGAAGGGGTATGTTGGCTCTGCCGATTTTAATGACAATTCGCGCTTTGGTCATGTCGATATGATCAGTGCATGGCGCTCGCCAGGTTCAACATTAAAGCCATTTATTTATGCACTTGCATTAGATGAAGGGCTTATTCATGCGGAATCACTCTTACAAGATGTTCCTCGTCGATTTGATAATTATCGCCCCGGCAATTTTGACTCCGATTTTAATGGTGCGGTTAGTGCCAGTGAAGCATTAAGTCGCTCTTTAAATTTGCCAGCGGTACAACTTATCGAAGTGTATGGTGCGAAGAAATTTGCGGCAAAATTACGTCATAATCATCTTGAAATGCGATTCCCTTATGGTTCTGAGCCAAATTTAGCACTGATTTTAGGGGGAACAGCGACGCGAATGGATGAGCTTGTTTCTGCCTTTAGCGCATTAGCAAGGAAAGGGAAAACAGCACCGTTACGTTTTAAACCAGAACAAATAATAGAAGACCGAGCGTTGATGTCTCAAGGAGCAGCATGGATTATTAGACGCATCTTAGCCGGGGAAGCCAGACCTCGCCCTGATAGCGCAATTTCACCCGTTGTTCCTTTAGCTTGGAAAACAGGGACAAGTTATGGCTATCGTGATGCATGGTCTATTGGTGTGAATGCGCGCTATACCATTGGTGTTTGGGTAGGTAGACCCGATGGGACACCTGTTGCAGGGCAGTTTGGTTTTGCGACAGCCGTCCCTATTATGAATCAGGTTAATAACTTATTAACGGGTTACTTCTATCAAAATAAACAAAGACCACCAACAGATTTACGCCCTAGCAGTGTAACAGCAGCCACTATCTGCTGGCCGACAGGTAAGGCATTACCTAAAGAAGATAGCAACTGTAGAGTCAGTCGTCGAAGCTGGATCTTAGATAATACCATTCCGCCAACTTTGTTAAATGATAGCCAAGAAGGTATTTTGGGGATCAACGAAAAAATTTGGTTAGATAATGAAGGTAAACGCACGGGACCTAATTGCCCTAATGCAGAGTTAAAAGATATCGCTTTATGGCCGATAGCATTAGAAGCATGGTTACCTGAAAAAGAGCGCAGAGCAAAACGACTGCCGCCGATTTCTGACACTTGCCCACCAATTAAAGAAGATATCATTCCTCTGTTTATCTCGGGTATCCGCGCTGGTGATTTATTAAGGCCATTACCCGGCGAAACTAATCTTGAAATAACCGTTTCTACGCAAGGTGGAAGTGGTATGCAATGGTGGTTTTTAAATGGTGAGCAAATAGGTAAAACAGAAAACGGAGAAACATTCTCTTATTTATTAGAGAAACGAGGTAAATACCAACTTTCAGTGCTTGATCTAAGTGGTCAAACGGATATGGTTAATTTTATATTTCGTTAAACTAAAACGATAAAATAAACGAGAACTGAGTGATTTTTCACTAAAATAGTTTTTCCGATAAAGATAAAGAGACTATTTATTGTGTTTCATTTCGGTTCTTTTTTTATTCTTATTTTCAAGTTTGAACATGGAAACCGTCAAAAATGTGATTAGATCGATAATTTATAACTTTTTTGCCACAGTTTTTTAAAAAAAAAGGATATTCAATCTGTGCAATTCATTTTTATCCTCCTATAATCGAGCACTATTTTTTGCAGGGAATGCGGTTTTTGATTCGTTTTTCCATGATCTGCGATAAAAGAGATAACAAAAGTTATCATTAATAAAATAATTTAGAGGTAAGACATGGCTATTCAGCGCACATTTTCTATTATCAAACCAAACGCAGTGAAAAAAAATGTTATCGGTGCTATCTATCACCGTTTTGAAAGCGCAGGCTTTAGCATTATTGGTGCTAAAATGCTGCATTTAACGCGCGAACAAGCTGAAGGCTTTTATGAAGAACACAAAGGCCGTCCTTTCTTTGACGGTTTAGTTGAATTTATGACTTCGGGCCCAATCATGGTTCAAGTGTTAGAAGGCGAAAACGCGATCCAACGTCACCGTGATCTGATGGGTGCAACTAATCCAGACAACGCATTAGCGGGTACATTACGTGCTGACTACGCTGATAGCTTTACTGAAAATGCGGTACACGGTTCAGATTCAGAAGCTTCTGCTGCTCGCGAAATTGCATACTTCTTCACTGAAAACGAAGTTTGCGCGCGCTAATTTATTAGCATCTCTACGCGAAAAACAGTACAATGCGACGCCCTGTTTGATAATTAACAGGGCGTTTTTTATTATTGTTTAATTATACAAATATATAAGTATCCCATTAGCATCAATGCTAATGCAGGCCGCATAGTGTAACAACGAGGCAATGTCATGACCCAATCTACCACCCCAGCGCCAAGCGCTTCTGTCGCTGTTTCTAAAGAAAATACTGTGAATCAAAAAACTAAAATTAATCTGTTAGATTTAAATCGTAAACAGATGCGTGAGCTTTTTGTCTCTATGGGCGAAAAACCTTTTCGTGCTGACCAAATTATGAAGTGGATGTACCACTACTGTTATGACGATTTTGATCAAATGACAGATATCAACAAGGTGTTACGCAATAAATTAAAAGAAATTGCTGAAATTAAAGCACCTGAAGTTTCTGAAGAACAACGTTCAACAGATGGCACGATTAAATGGGCAATTAAAGTTGGTGATCAACAAGTAGAAACTGTGTATATCCCAGAAGATGATCGCGCAACATTATGTGTTTCTTCACAAGTTGGTTGTGCTTTAGAGTGCAAATTCTGTTCAACTGCACAGCAAGGTTTTAACCGTAACTTGAAAGTGTCTGAAATTATTGGGCAAGTTTGGCGTGCCGCTAAAATTATTGGCTCATTAAAAGAGACAGGCCGTCGTCCTATTACTAACGTTGTTATGATGGGAATGGGTGAGCCATTACTGAATTTAAATAATGTTATTCCAGCACTTGAAATCATGATGGATGATTTCGGTTTTGGTCTATCTAAACGTCGAGTCACTGTTTCTACATCAGGTGTTGTACCTGCATTAGATAAACTAGGTGATGCGGTTGATGTAGCTTTAGCCATTTCATTACATGCACCAACTGATGAAATTCGTGATGAGATCGTTCCAATTAACAAGAAATATAATATTGAAATGTTTCTTGAAGGTGTTCGCCGCTATATTGCTAAATCAAATGCGAACCAAGGGCGAGTGACTATTGAGTATGTCATGCTTGATCATATTAATGACAGCACAGATCAAGCTCATCAATTAGCTGAACTTTTAAAAGACACGCCATGTAAAATTAACTTAATTCCATGGAACCCGTTCCCAGGTGCGCCATACGGACGTAGTTCTAATAGCCGAATTGACCGTTTCTCTAAAGTATTAATGGAATATGGCTTTACGACGATTGTACGTAAAACGCGTGGCGATGATATCGATGCGGCTTGTGGGCAATTAGCGGGTGATGTTATTGACCGTACAAAACGCACACTGAAAAAACGCCAACAAGGTGAACTAATTTCAGTAAAAGCAGTCTGATACAGTTGGATATCTCTTTCTTTGTGAAGTGTATTACATAATTACGATGTAGAGAGAACAAGGATGAATTTATTTAAGGAATATGACGATGATAAGGATATCATCAGTAGTTATAACTATTGGCTTGATGTTATTGACACTCGGTTGTCAATCATCAGCCAATCAAGAGCGTGTTGCAGTGTCTACACGTTTACAATTAGGTGATGCTTATTTAGCTGAAAGACAATATCAAATAGCGCAATATCATTTCCAAAAAGTGTTATCGGTGATGCCAAATCACTCCGATGCAAATTTAGGAATGGCGTTAACATCGCAGTTATTGGGAAATTCTATTCAAGCGTTAGATTATTACAAATTAGCGATGAACTCGAAGCCAGTAAATGTTAATGTATTAAGGCTTTATGGTAATTTCCTTTGTGAACAAAAACTATTAAACAATAATAGTGTGTTAATTGAGGATATACCGCCAGATTATTTGGTCTGTCAGCAAAGTGATAATAAAATATCAAAAAATTCGCGGTGATACGTTAAGGTACTTTGTGCTTTTGCGAGTTCATCAATGTTAAACATCCAATAGCCACAGTGCCTAGATTGCTAATGAATACTGAAAACAAAACCGAAGAAGTGAAATTAACAGCAGGTCAACTTTTACGCCAGGCACGAGAAAAGGTGGGGCTAACACAACAAACTGTTGCTGATCGACTTTGTTTGAAGTTATCGACAGTTCGCGAAATTGAAACAGACTCCGTTTCTTCTGATATTGCACCAACATTTTTACGCGGATATATGCGTTCTTACGCTAAATTAGTCGGCGTTCCTGAAAAAGACATCCTTGGTTTTATCGACCAACAAGCTCCTGTCAAACAAATTAGAATGACAACCACACAAAATTATTCATTAGGCAAACGTCATAAAAAACGTGAAGGTTGGCTGATGAAACTCACATGGGTGATTTTGATTGTTATGGTTGCTCTTGTCGGTGTTTGGTGGTGGCAAGGTCATCAGGCTGATCAACAAGAATTAGTCTCTATGGCATCTCAAGACATAGGGCAAAACAGTACTCAAGAAAACACCAACACGATAGATTCTCCTTTAGCAACCTTAGATAATACGTCAACATCTGAAGGTGATAATTTACAAGTACCTGCGTCGCCATTAGCTGATAATCAGGCAAATAATGTCGCTATATCGCCAACGACTGAAACGACGTCACCAGCACCAACAGAAGTGAGAACGGTTCCATTACCTGTATCACCTCTAACAACATCAACAACTTCTCGTGCAAATTCAGCACAAGAATCCACCTCATCAGAAGCTCCGGCTATTGCGAATCAATTGGTTCTTATGTTTGATGGTGAATGTTGGTTAGAAGTTCGTAATGCTCAAAATAAAGTCTTATTTAATGGTATTAAGAAAGCGGGTGATCGTTTGGAATTTGATGGTGAGCAACCTTATAAACTAAAAATAGGCGCACCTTCTGTTACCCGCTTACAGTTTAATGGTGAATCAGTTGATTTAAGCCGTTTTACTGGAAAAATAGCAAAAATAACAGTGCCGAGCGCTTAATCTGACTACACATTTGAGCAAGCATGGAAGCATGGGAGAATTAATCAATGCATAAAGAATCACCTATTATTCGTCGCAAATCGACACGAATTTATGTGGGTAATGTACCTATTGGCGATGGTGCTCCTATCGCGGTACAGTCGATGACGAATACACGAACGACAGACGTAGAAGCGACTGTTCGCCAGATAAAGTCTCTGGAACGTGTAGGGGTGGATATTGTTCGCGTTTCTGTACCGACAATGGATGCTGCGGAAGCATTCAAATTAATTAAGCAGCAAGTTAATGTACCTTTAGTTGCTGATATTCACTTTGATTACCGTATTGCATTAAAAGTCGCTGAATATGGCGTTGATTGTTTACGTATCAATCCGGGTAATATTGGTAGTGAAGAGCGTATTCGCCAAGTCGTTGATTGCGCTCGTCATAACAATATTCCTATCCGTATTGGTGTAAACGGCGGTTCACTTGAAAAAGATATTCAAGAGAAATACGGCGAGCCAACACCAGAAGCATTAGTTGAATCAGCAATGCGCCATGTAGATATCCTTGATAAGCTGAATTTTGAACAGTTTAAAGTCAGTGTAAAAGCTTCTGATGTTTTCCTTGCTGTTGATTCATACCGCTTATTAGCGAAAAAAATAGATCAGCCACTGCATCTTGGGATCACTGAAGCGGGGGGTGCAAGAGCAGGATCGGTTAAATCTGCGATTGGTCTTGGGATCTTATTATCAGAAGGTATCGGCGATACATTAAGGATTTCATTAGCTGCAGATCCGGTTGAAGAAGTTAAAGTAGGTTTTGATATTCTCAAATCCTTACGTATTCGCTCTCGCGGAATTAACTTTATTGCTTGTCCAACGTGTTCACGCCAAGAATTTGATGTCATTGGAACAGTCAATGAATTAGAGCAGCGTCTGGAAGATATCATCACACCTATGGATGTTTCCATTATTGGTTGTGTGGTTAATGGACCAGGTGAAGCTGAAGTTTCAACGTTAGGTGTAACGGGCGCTAAAACACGCAGTGGTTTTTATGAAGATGGCGTGAGACAAAAAGAGCGTCTTGATAACGTTAATATGATTGATTTATTAGAAGCGAAAATTCGCGCTAAGGCATCAATGCTTGATGACAGTATGCGTATAAATATAAATCAATTGGACAAATAATACTCAAAAAACTGGCTCATTAATCAATGAGCCAGTTTTACTATTGATTTCACATTGAATACTGATTGATTTCGCTTCTATAATCAGCCTAACAATCAATTAATAACTATTAGAGAAGAAAAGTGGCACAAAAAATCCAAGCCATTCGTGGTATGAACGACTATCTACCTGCTGACACTCGTGTATGGCAGAAAATTGAAAATACGCTAAAACAAATTTTAGCGGGTTACGGCTTTAGTGAAATCAGAACACCTATCGTAGAGCATACCCCTCTATTTCAGCGAGCAATTGGCGAAGTGACCGATGTTGTTGAAAAAGAAATGTATACTTTTACCGATCGTGGTGAAGATGCCCAAAGCCTGACATTACGCCCAGAAAATACAGCAGGTTGTGTTCGCGCAGGTATCGAGCATGGTTTACTTTATAACCAAGAACAACGCTTATGGTATTTAGGACCAATGTTCCGTTATGAGCGTCCTCAAAAAGGTCGTTATCGTCAATTCCACCAGTTAGGTGCTGAAGTGTTTGGTCTACAAGGTCCAGATATTGATGCGGAATTAATTATGTTAACTGCGCGCTGGTGGAAAGCGTTAGGTATCGCAGAGCACGTAACATTAGAACTTAACTCTATTGGTTCATTGGAAGCGCGTGCTAATTATCGTGAAGCGTTAGTGGCTTTCTTAGAGCAGCATGTTGATAAGTTAGATGAAGACTGCAAACGTCGTATGTATTCTAACCCATTGCGTGTTTTAGACTCAAAAAATCCAGAAATTCAGACTTTATTGAATGATGCGCCTGAACTTTTCGATTATCTTGATGACGAATCAAGAGCGCACTTTGATGGTCTTTGTGCTTTATTAGATGCTGTCGGTATTACATATCGTGTTAATCAGCGTTTAGTTCGTGGTTTAGACTATTATAACCGTACGGTTTTTGAATGGGTAACTAGCGCATTAGGTTCACAAGGAACTGTGTGTGCGGGTGGCCGTTATGATGGTCTTGTGAAGCAACTTGGTGGACATCCAACACCAGCAGTTGGTTTTGCTATGGGTATGGAGCGCATGATCTTATTAGTTCAAGCGGTTAACCCTGAATTTGTTGCAGATACCAATGTGGCTGATGTTTATCTTGCTTCATTTGGCGATAAGAGCCAAAGCGCAGCATTAATGCTGGCTGAAGAAATTCGCGATCAATTACCAACATTACGTTTAATGACGAATCACGGTAATGGTAACTTTAAAAAGCAGTTAGGGCGAGCTGATAAACAAGGCGCTAAAATTGCGCTGATTTTAGGCGAAGATGAAATTAATGCCGGCACTGTTGCAGTGAAAGATTTGCGTTCAGGGGAACAAACAATCGTTGCTCGCAATGAGCTCGCTCAGCAATTGACTCTGTTATTAGGTTAAGGAGAGACTTGTGGAAGTTTATAGCACCGAAAACGAACAAGTTGATGCAATTAAACAGTTTGTAAAAAATTACGGTTTAACTATCGTTTTAGCTGCGGTTATTGGTTTTGGTGGTGTGTTTGGTTGGAAATACTGGCAATCGCATCAAACAAATCGTCTGCAAGAAAGTGCGGGTGCTTTTGCAACAGTCAGTGAGGCACTTGCTAAGCCTACACCTGAAAATATTGCATTAGCTGAAAAATTTGTTACCGATACAAATGATATCTATGGCGCTTTAGCTTCGTTAGAGTTAGCCCAAATCGCTATCGATGCTAATGATTTAGTCAATGGTGAACGTCATCTAACTAATGCTGTGGCAAAAGTAAAAAATGATGCATTTGCAGATATGCTTAATCTTCGTTTAGCTCGCGTACAATTAGCATTAGATAAAACAGATGCTGCTTTAGTTTCGTTAGAGCAAGTGAAAGGCAAAGCATGGAATGGAATGAAAAATTATATCCGTGGTGATGTCTTAGCGAAAAAAGGCGATAACGCAGGTGCAACAACCGCTTATCGTAGCGCATTAACTGATGAAAATGCGGGTGCTATTCGCTCACTGGTTGAACTTAAACTCAATAATTTATCCAATTAAAGGGATCTTCAGACATGCAACTGCGTAAAACTCTCCTGGTTGGTCTACTAGCATCTGCTTTGTTGGCAGGATGTTCTAGTGAACAGGATAATGTGACAATGTCTCCATTGCCTGAGGTGCAGAGCCAATTTACACCTAGAGCTGTTTGGGACAAATCAGTTGGAAATGGTATTGGTAAATACTATTCTCACTTGTCACCAACATGGGATGGCGCAGTTGTTTATGTCGCTGATCGCCATGGTTTAGTTAAAGCATTAGAGGTAGAAACAGGTAAAGAGCTTTGGTCACAAGATCTCTCTATTAAAACGGGTTTTCTTTCATCCAATGAGTCTGCATTACTTTCTGGTGGATTAACCGTTTCAGGTACTCGCGTTTTTGTGGGAACTGAAAAAGCGAAAGTATATGCACTGAACGTTGAGGATGGCTCCATTGATTGGGAAGCTGATGTTGCTGGTGAAGCCATTTCAAAACCTGTTGTTAGTGATGGTTTAGTACTTATTCATACCAGTAACGGCATGTTGCAAGGACTTGACTTATTAACGGGTGAGATTTCGTGGACTATTAACTTAGATACTCCATCATTATCTCTGCGTGGTGAGTCTGCACCTGCTGTCGCTTATGGTGCGGCTATCATTGGTGCAGATAATGGTCGTGTCAGTGCAGTTGTTCTTTCTCAAGGACAATTAATTTGGCAACAAAATATTTCACAAATTAAAGGCTCTACTGAAATTAGCCGATTAAGTGATGTGGATATCACACCGATCATTGATGAAAATACCGTTTATGCAATGGCGTATAACGGTAATTTAGTTAGCCTTGATATGCGTTCTGGACAAATTCTTTGGAAACGCGATTTAGGTTCAGTCAATGATATGGTGCTATTAGGTGATAATCTTTACCTTGTTGACCAAAATGACAGAGTTTTATCTGTTCGTAAATCTGATGGTGTGACATTATGGACACAAGAAGATTTATTGCATCGCAATTTAACTGCTCCAGCTATTTTTGATGGCTATTTAGTGGTTGGTGATGCAGAAGGTTATCTCCATTGGATTGATACCAGCACAGGTAAATTTATTGCACAAAACCAAGTGAACAGTTCAGGCTTATTAAGCCGCCCTCAAGCGGTACAAGATAAACTGATGATCCAAGCTCGTGACGGTAAGCTTTATCTTTATAGTCGGTAATTAATTGCTGACAAATCTATTTATTTTACGGCTCCTTTAAAGGAGCCGTTTCGTCTTTTTAGTAATTACATGTAAAATACAATCAGGTTCGTGATTGTATTTTTATGAGGCATCAAAAAATGATACCCGTTATTGCCTTAGTAGGGCGCCCTAACGTGGGTAAATCCACGTTATTTAATCGACTAACACGCACAAGAGACGCATTAGTTGCTGATTTTCCAGGCCTCACCCGTGACCGTAAATATGGTCGAGCAGAGTTAGAAGGCGAAGAATTTATTATTATTGATACCGGTGGTATTGATGGTGCTGAAGAGGGTGTTGAAACCCATATGGCATCACAATCGCTACAGGCTATTCAAGAAGCCGACATCGTACTGTTTTTAGTTGATGCACGCGCGGGTTTGATGCCAGCAGACCAAGGTATCGCAAAACACCTTCGTGGTGTTGAGAAGAAAACGTATTTAGTTGCGAATAAAACTGACGGTATCGATATTGATACTGCATTAGCTGATTTTTACTCTTTAGGTTTAGGTGAAATCTTCCCTATCGCGGCATCCCATGGTCGTGGTGTTGCTCAACTGATTGAACAAGCACTATTACCAATTACAGGTAAAGTGGTGGAAGAAGAGCTAGAGCTGACTGAAGAAGAAGAGAATGCGGCTTATTGGGCTGCTTTAGAAGCAGAACAAGAAGCACAAGCATTAGAAGAGGAAGAAGACGACTTCGATCCTTCTACATTACCAGTAAAATTAGCGATTGTTGGTCGTCCTAATGTTGGTAAATCAACACTGACAAACCGTATGCTTGGTGAAGATCGTGTGGTTGTTTACGATATGCCGGGTACAACGCGTGATAGTATCTATATCCCAATGGAACGTGATGAGAAAGAATATATCATCATTGATACTGCGGGTGTTCGTAAGCGCGGTAAAGTAAAAGAAACAGTAGAAAAATTCTCTGTTATCAAAACGTTACAAGCCATTGAAGATTCTAACGTTGCATTACTGGTTATTGATGCTCGTGAAGGTATTTCAGATCAGGATCTTTCATTATTAGGTTATATCCTGAATGCCGGTCGTTCATTAGTTATTGCTGTCAATAAATGGGATGGCATGACACAAGACGATCGCGAACAAGTTAAAGCAATGCTTGATCTTAAACTGGGCTTTGTTGACTTCGCGCGTGTTCACTTTATTTCTGCATTACATGGTAGTGGCGTGGGTAATCTTTTTGAATCTATTCAAGAGGCTTATGTCTGTGCAACGCGTCGTGTAGGAACTTCTATGCTGACTCGTATCATGAAGATGGCAGAAGATGATCATCAGCCACCGATTGTTCGTGGACGCCGTGTAAAAATGAAATATGCACACGCTGGCGGTTATAATCCACCTGTTGTGGTTATCCATGGTAATCAGGTAACTGATTTACCTGATAGCTATAAGCGCTATTTGATGAATTATTTCCGTCGTACTCTGCAAGTTATGGGTACGCCGATCCGTATTCAATTTAAAGAGGGCGAAAACCCTTATGCGGATAAGAAAAATAAATTAACCGTTTCTCAAATGCGTAAACGTAAGCGTTTAATGTCACACTTGAAGAAATCGAAATAAGATAATTTACTTTCTTATTTAAGTAAAAAGCCACATTTTGATGTGGTTTTTTTATACCTATAATTCAATGGGTTATTTTAATATTACAGTTATTAGTGGCTTTTTTGTATTTCATAAAAAATTAATTTAATTTTTCAAATAATAGTTTAAAATGCAATTGATTCTTATTCGTTTTAAAGAGCTATTACATTGAAAAAAAAGATTATTATCGCATCAATTTTTATGCTTTCTGCTTGTGCAACACCTGAAAAATGGGAAGCAAACACCAGCACACCATCCCCTTTAGATATCGCTAAAAATATGTGTATGCAAGAAGCCAATGCGCGATATCCTGCGAGATATGTGGCTTCAAGTCAGCCATCATTTTCACCAATGCGTGTAAATGGTAAAGATATTCCTAATTCTGGAGCCTCTTTCCCCTCTGATGCGAATGAATGGGAACGCAAAGATTACTTCAATACTTGTATGAGAGCCGAAGGGTGGGAAAATAAAAATAAAGTCACAGGGCTACTGGCTTTTCTGTTTAATTAGCTAAAAGTTAATTAAACAAGACAAGTTAAAAATTGACTAAATACCCTGTATTTATCATAAATTCAGGGCTATTTTTTCACCATTAGGTAATATGATATCAATTGCAAGCTTGCCACCTATCGCATCAACATAGCGTTTAAGTGTTGAAATTTTAAGGTCATTATCAACACGTTCCATTTTGGTGATAGCTGGTTGTTTAATCCCTAATGAAGTTGCTAACTGGGTTTGAGATATATGTAGTTCTTCTCGTATTTTCGCTAATGTGAGTTCACGCTGAATTTCTTTAACTCTAGCTTCAATTATTTTACGACTATCTGGTGTTCTTTTTGCCAGCATTTCATCTAAAGTTGCCATCACTCCTCCAATTCTGATAGGTGAATACGAAATTGTTCATCTGCTGTTTTTATAAGATTATTGTAAAACTGTTTTTCATTTCGACCTTTCTTATTACCTGCACATAAGATAATTGCTTGCCTAGAATTATCAAATGCGAAACATATTCTAATAGGTTGACCTTTAACTTGTATTCTTAACTCTTTCATATTCATAAATTTTGATCCAGAAAGAGTGTCAACATAAGGGCGTCCAAGAAGAGGCCCATTTTCTCAAAGAACACAAAGAACAGCTAATATTTCGTCTTGAAGATAATTTGGTTGAACTTCAAACCATTCTTCAAAAGGCAATTTTGTTATGACTACCCACATTCTTCAATCCATTATAGCAGTAAATAGCATATAAAATATAACCTTTAAGTTATAATTAAAATGATAAAAGTCTTAATAAAAATATTTTTATGTAATAATTTCAATGGATTGATAAGAATCGAGTATTAAAAAGCCACATTTATAATGTGGCTTTATCGTTAATGATTTATTTTCTCTATACCCACTCTTTTGGGATCAAAAAGTCACTGTATAACTTTGCTTCTGGGGTATTTGGTTCAGGGGAGTAATCATATTCAAAACGAACTAAAGGTGGCATAGACATTAAGATTGACTCTGTTCTGCCGCCACTTTGCAAGCCAAATAATGTACCTCTATCCCACACTAAATTGAATTCAACATAACGACCACGGCGGTAGAGTTGGAATTGACGTTCACGCTCTCCCCAAGGTATTGATTTGCGCTTTTCAACAATAGGTAAATAGGCATCAAGATAACCAAGGCCTACATGTTGGACAAACTCAAAACAGTGGTCGAAATCTGGGGTATTTAAATCATCAAAGAAAAGGCCACCTACACCGCGAGGTTCATTGCGGTGTTTAATATAAAAGTAATCATCACACCACTTTTTATAACGAGGGTAATAGTCTTCACTAAAAGGCGTACAAACTGATTTAGCAACTTTATGCCAATGAATAACATCTTCTTCAAATCCATAGTAAGGGGTTAAGTCAAAACCACCACCAAACCACCAAACGGGATCTTCACCGTCTTTTTCAGCAATAAAAAAACGGACATTGGCATGAGAAGTCGGAATATAAGGGTTAAGAGGGTGAATAACTAATGAAACACCCATAGCTTGAAAACGACGACCTGCTAATTCAGGGCGATGTGCAGTGGCTGATTTTGGTAATGTGTCACCATAAACATGCGAAAAATTAACGCCAGCTTGTTCAAAAAGAGCGCCATTGGTTAAAACACGAGTACGACCGCCACCTCCTTCTTTTCTTTCCCAGTTATCTTGCTGAAAAGTGGCTTTTTGGTCTATGTTTTCAAGAGAGCGACAAATCGTATCTTGTAGTGATAAGAAAAACTCTTTAACGCGATGAATATCAGGTAAATTCATAATAACCTACAATTTTTATCATATTTATTAAAAATAGAACTCCATATTGTCTATGTTCTCATTTTCAAGTTGATTCATAAACCAAACAAGCGATAATAAATTCAGATTTATATGACCGATAATGGGCAAAACCATGGAAATACGTGTATTTCGCCAAGATGATTTTGAGGCAATTATTACACTTTGGGAGCGTTGCGATTTGATATCGCCTGATAACGATCCTGAAATTGATATTGAAAGAAAATTAAACCACTCACCCGATTTATTTTTGATAGCGGAAGTGGCTGGTGAGATTGTGGGTAGTGTGATGGGAGGCTACGATGGTCATCGTGGCTCTTTATACTATTTAGGCGTTCACCCAGATTTTCGAGGAAGAGGCATTGCGAATGCATTGATCTCTCGATTAGAGAAAAAGCTGATAGCGAAAGGCTGTCCTCAAATTACATTAGTTGTACCAGAAGAAAATGATGCAACAATTTGTATGTTTGAGAAGTTATTGTATGAAGATCAAAACCAAGAAAGCACAACTTATACTAAGCGATTAATTGTTGATCAGGATTTTGATCTCTAATTGTATTTAAAGCCCCTGATTTTTAGGGGTTATTTCTTTTCCACTTTCTATTTATCTCTTTTTTCCTTGTGACTATTCTTACGTTTGTCCCCCCTTAATTTATGCGTAAAATCTGATATTACCTTTTCTGTGGAACAAAATGTTCTGTTAATGGTCGTAACTAGGCTTTCTTTTCATGTGGTTATCTAAGATAAAATCAGTAGATATTTTGTTATGCTGACTTATCACGACTGTTTTAGCCTGATGATTGAGGTGATACAAAGAGTAAGATAAGGTGTGCTAAATAACCTCAGTATCTATTTTAATGTGTGACGAAAAAGTTTAACGGAGAAACAAATGATGCCTAAGTTTTGGTTACCCTTGTGTTTAAGCACAAGTGTTTTGCTATTAAGTGGCTGTTCATCCATGGGAGGAATGTCTTTTTCTGCACTAAATCCGATGAATTGGTTTTCAAATAATACGCTGACTGTTTCTGCCAATGGATTAGGAAATATCACCAGTTCAACAAAAATAACAGAAAGTGAAATAAAAAATGAGCTAGGTGGTAGCTTCAATTATCGTGAAGGCATGGAGATGCAAGGTAGCGATATTATTGTTGTCGTTCAAGCTCTCGAAGATAAGAACGTTCAAGTGGCTTTCTATGGCAAAGAAAAAGGCACTGTTGAAAAAATAGAAGTCTTTGATGCCAAAGCAACGACAGATTGGGGCACAACGATGGGTACACCATTTAAAGATATCTATAAAAAAGCATTTGGTGCATGTAGCAAAGGCCCTAAAGATGAAAAACTGAGAACTATTTTATGCCAATCCACAGAAGCTAAATCGGTGAGTTATGTCTTTAGTGGTCAATGGGATGGTCCTGATGGATTGATGCCACCTGATGAAGTTTTATCTAACTGGACATTAACGCAAATTATTTGGCAGAACAAATCGCCTTCACGCTATTCCTTATAAAATAAGGAAGATTTTATAATCAGACTGTCCGATTTTTGTTAAAAGGCAAATCTTCAGGAAAAAATATTCGATATAATTAACATCATTCTAGGTGTTTTGATTATTGATTAGGAAAGCAATATGTCTCATGCACAAAGTGGCATTTTAGTCGCACATAGTAAATTTGGTCTTTTTATTGAAGCAATGGTTGTAGGTGAATTAGAAGCTCTGCGTGAAGGGTGCCAGAAATTCATGCAATCATTATCTGATTTACAAAAACAATTTCCTGATGCATCACTAGGCGCAGTTGTTGCATTTGGCTCTGATCTTTGGAAAAAACTTTCCGATGAAAACAGCGCACCAGAGCTGAAACCTTTTCGTCCTTTAGGTAAAGGTTTAGCGCCTGCAACACAGCGTGATCTTCTTATTCACATTCAATCTATGCGTCATGATGTGAATTTCTCATTAGCACAAGCGGCAATTGCTGCTTTTGGTGATGCAATCAAAGTTGAAGAAGAAATCCATGGTTTCCGTTGGATAGAAGAACGTGATTTAAGTGGTTTTATTGATGGTACAGAAAATCCACAAGATGATGAGCGTTATGGCGTTGCACTGATTAATGACGGTGTTGATGCTGGTGGTAGCTATGTTTTAGTTCAACGTTATGAACACAATCTGAAGAAATGGGCTCGTTTTAGTGAATCAGACCAAGAAAAAATGATCGGTCGTACTAAAAAAGACAGTGTTGAACTTGATGAATCTGAGCGTAATGTTACATCTCACGTTTCTCGTGTTGTGATTGAAGAAGATGGTGAAGAGTTAGCCATTCTACGTCACAGCCTGCCTTACGGTACTGCAAGCGGTAAACACGGTTTATATTTCTTAGCTTACTGTGGTCGTTTATATAATATTGAACAACAACTATTGAGTATGTTCGGTGAATTAGACGGCAAACATGACGACCTATTACGTATGAGTAAACCTGTAACAGGAAGTTATTACTTCGCACCTTCTTATGAAGTATTAAAAGCACTGTAATCATTATCTCGTACTAAATGCGTTTTTATTAATGAAATGCCTGCTTTTAAAGCAGGCATTTTTGTCTGAATTTTTTTCATGTTAAGAGTAATTGATACAAATTTAACTAATTAGCCTGAGTTTTATTCAGTTTTAATAGCTTATGGTTATATCAAATAACAAAAGCTAACTACACTGTTATAAATAAAGTCGATAGAGTAACCATTAGAACAAAACTTACAGTGATGGGTACTTTTGATGAAGAAAAACACAATCAGAACCTTTGCATTACAAGCAACCGCAGCATTGTCTTTGGTTGTTAGTAGTTATGCTGGGGCTGCTCAATTACTTAATAGCTCTTACGATATCGCAAGAGAGCTATTCACACAGCTAAATAGCGATTTTAAAACGCAATGGGATGCTCAACATCCTGATGATAAAGTCACCATCAAACAATCACATGCAGGCTCATCTAAGCAGGCACTTGCAATATTACAAGGTTTACCCGCGGATGTAGTGACTTATAATCAAGTTACAGATGTGCAAATTTTGCATGATAAAGGCAAATTAATTCCTGCTGATTGGCAACAACGTCTTCCTAATAATAGCTCGCCTTATTATTCCACTATGGCGTATTTAGTACGCAAAGGAAATCCAAAGAACATTACTTCATGGGAAGATTTAACGCGTGAAGATGTCAAAGTGGTTTTCCCTAATCCTAAAACCTCTGGTAATGGTCGCTACACTTATTTAGCCGCGTGGGGTGCTTTCGAAAAAGCTTATGGTAATGATGAAAAGACGCAGGAAGCGATGAAAAAATTCCTCAAGAATGTTGAGGTATTTGATACTGGAGGACGCGGTGCCACCACCTCATTTATCGAACGTGGACTTGGGGATGTTCTGATCAGTTTTGAATCTGAAGTTAATAACATTCGTAAACAATATGGCGAAGATGAATATCAAGTTATTGTGCCACCTATTGATATTCTAGCTGAGTTTCCTGTCGCTTGGATTGATAAAAATATTCAACGTAATGACTCCGAAGCATTGGCAAAAGCCTATCTAAATTATTTATACAGCCCTAGAGCACAAGAGATCATCACGCAATTTAATTATCGCGTAAATGATAAAGCGATTATGGCTCAAAAGTCAGCACAGTTCCCAGCAACGTCATTATTTACGATTGAAGAGGTATTTGGTGACTGGAATAACGTGATGAAAACACATTTCACGACAGATGGCATGCTTGATAAGTTGTTAGCGCAAGGACGTCAATAATGTTTACTACAACCAGCAAACGGGTATTACCAGGATTTGGATTAAGTTTAGGTGGAACACTGTTTTACACCTGCTTGATCTTACTGTTACCAATGAGTGCGCTGGTTGTACAACTTTCTGATATGAGTTGGTCCCAGTATTGGGCGGTGATAACGCACCCTCAAATTGTGGCTGCTTATAAAGTCACATTACTCGCAGCAGCCGTTGCCAGTATTTTTAATGCAGTTTTCGGCATGTTGCTTGCGTGGATCATTACTCGTTACCGTTTTCCGGGTAGACAACTACTTGATGGTTTAATGGATTTACCTTTTGCTTTGCCTACGGCTGTTGCGGGTCTCACACTTGCGACACTTTTTTCAACACAAGGCTGGTACGGTTTTGTATTGGATAAATTTGATATCAAAGTTATCAACACATGGATTGGTATCGCTGTTGCGATGGCTTTTACCAGTCTGCCTTTTGTTGTAAGAACCGTTCAGCCAGTTCTTGAAGAATTAGGTCCTGAGTATGAAGAAGCGGCTGAAACGCTAGGGGCGAGTCGTTGGCAGACCTTTCGTAAGGTTGTTTTACCTGAGTTATCGCCAGCATTAATAGCAGGAACCGCACTCTCTTTTACGCGCAGCTTAGGTGAGTTTGGCGCTGTTATTTTTATTGCTGGCAATATTGCGTGGCAAACAGAAGTTGTTTCTTTGATGATTTTTATTCGATTACAAGAATTTGATTATCCTGCGGCAAGTGCCGTTGCTTCTGTAATTTTACTTGTTTCATTAGTCTTACTGTTTTCAATTAATGGATTACAAAGCCGATTTGGGCAACGGTTGAGGGGGCATTGATGTCAGATATTATGCAACAACGCTCTGTTTATCGTCGCCAAATTGATTGGGTGAAGTGGGGGTTAATCCTTACGGGCGTTGTGTTATCCATTTTATTTTTAGTTGTGCCTATTGCGTGGATCTTTATGACCGCGTTTTCAAAAGGTATTGAAATATTTACTGAGAACTTATTGGACAGTGACATGTTACACGCGGTTTGGTTAACCGTACTCATCGCGTTAATCACCGTACCTGTCAATATGTTGTTTGGTGTCAGTATGGCATGGCTTGTCACACGTTTTCGTTTCCCGGGACGCCAGCTATTAATGACATTGATTGATATTCCATTTGCAGTGTCTCCAGTGGTTGCTGGATTACTCTATCTGCTTTTTTACGGTAGCAATGGCTGGGCAGGGCAATGGTTATCTCAATTTGATATCCAATTGATGTTCTCATGGCCGGGAATGGTACTAGTTACGGTGTTTGTCACTTGTCCTTTTGTAGTAAGAGAGTTGGTACCAGTGATGATGAGCCAAGGCAGTCAAGAAGATGAGGCCGCCGTGTTATTGGGAGCGAGCGGTTGGAAGATGTTTTGGCGAGTAACGTTACCGAATATTCGCTGGGCATTGTTATATGGCGTGGTATTAACCAACGCCAGAGCTATCGGTGAGTTTGGTGCAGTTTCTGTCGTGTCTGGTGCTATTCGTGGAGAAACCTATTCACTACCGTTACAAGTTGAATTACTGCATCAAGATTACAATACCGTTGGTGCATTTACTGCGGCTGCATTACTCGCGATGATGGCAATCTTCACCTTAATGTTTAAAAGTGCGTTGCAATGGCATTTAGCTCGTCAGCAATGACATCATTACTTACACAAAGTAGAGGCAAAATATGAGTATTGAAATTAATAGTGTCACAAAATATTTTGATCGCACTGAAGTGTTGCATGATGTCAACCTTGATGTGGCTTCAGGTGAAATGGTGGCGCTGCTAGGACCTTCAGGATCAGGTAAAACAACGCTTTTGCGTATTATTGCTGGCCTTGAACATCAAACCCAAGGAAATATTTGTTTCGAGGGGCAAGATGTTAGCCGATTACATGCTAGAGATCGCAAAGTCGGTTTTGTTTTTCAGCACTATGCACTGTTTCGCCATATGACTGTATTTGAGAATATCGCTTTTGGTCTAACGGTATTGCCTCGACGAGATCGTCCTAACAAAGAAGCTATTCATAAAAAAGTACAACAGTTGTTAGAAATGATCCAATTGCCTCATTTAGCACAACGTTATCCAGCACAATTATCGGGTGGGCAAAAACAGCGTGTCGCTTTAGCAAGAGCTTTAGCTGTTGAACCTCAAATTTTATTACTCGATGAGCCTTTTGGCGCTTTGGATGCCAAAGTAAGAACGGAATTACGCCGTTGGTTACGTGAATTGCATGAAGAGCTTAAATTTACCAGTGTCTTTGTTACTCATGATCAACAAGAAGCGATGGAAGTGGCTGATCGCATTGTGATTATGGGGAATGGTAAAATAGAGCAAGTAGGAACACCACAAGAGGTATGGCAATCACCTCAAAGTCGCTTTGTTTTAGAGTTTTTAGGTGATGTGAATCATCTAAAAGGTGAAATTAATGGTGCTCAATTACAGATTGGTGGATATCATTTGCCATTATCGGTGACACCGCTTTATCAAGGTTCGGTAGATGTGTTTTTACGTCCTTGGGAAATAGCATTAAGTGTACATGCCAACAGTGTTTGCCGATTGCCTGTTAAGGTTATTGAAGTATCGCCAAAAGGGCATTATTGGCAGTTGATTTTACAGCCATTAGGATGGAGTGAAATACCGATTACTGCGGTTTGGAATGATATTTCTTCGGCACCAACAAAAGGAAATACTTATTATATGGGAGGTGCTCAAGCCCGTTTATATACGGGAGATACTCCCTTAAATACAGTGTCGTTAGCCTATACCGCGTGACTGCTCCCCGCCCGTATTGGGTGAGGGTTTACGGCAGATTTTGTTAATTTTATTATTAATCTATCGTTTTATTTCGCGATTTTTCACCCATGCTTATTTTTTAGGTATGGGTGTTTTGGTTTCTATAAAAACAAAGAGACTTGTCGAATTACGTTAATATTATTGCGTTAATAAGTTAAATGTGATTTCTTCATTAATACAGACAAACAAATGAGCAGGAACTTATTGTGGCAGGGTTAGAACAATTTATTGGTAATACACCATTAGTAAAACTACAACGACTAACACAAGAGGTGGACGCTGAAATCTGGGTTAAGCTTGAAGGCAATAATCCTGCAGGTTCAGTAAAAGACAGAGCTGCATTATCGATGATTGAACAAGCGGAATTACGCGGTGAAATAAAACCGGGTGATACGCTGATTGAAGCAACCAGTGGTAATACAGGTATTGCCTTGGCGATGATTGCAGCGGTAAAAGGTTACCGTTTAAAGTTGTTAATGCCTGAAAATATGAGTAAAGAGCGTCAAGCATCAATGCAAGCTTATGGTGCAGAATTGATTTTAGTCAGTCGTGAAGTCGGTATGGAAGGTGCGCGAGATCTCGCACAACAGATGGAGCATCAGGGCGAAGGTAAGGTATTAGACCAATTTAATAACCCAGATAATCCAAGAGCTCATTTTATTTCCACAGGCCCTGAAATTTGGCAACAAACACAAGGTCGTATTACGCATTTTGTTTCGAGTATGGGAACAACAGGGACGATCACCGGTGTGGGAAGTTACTTAAAAACACAATCTGATAGCGTGCAAATTATAGGTCTTCAGCCTGAAGAAAAAAGCCAGATCCCAGGTATTCGTCGTTGGTCACCAGCTTATTTGCCGGGCATATTTAAAAAAGAGCTGGTGGATAGCGTGATAGATATGTCACAAACCGAAGCAGAATCAACGATGCGCCTTTTAGCCAAACAAGAAGGTATCTTCTGTGGTGTGAGTTCTGGAGGTGCTGTTGCTGGCGCTCTGCGCGTTGCAAGAGAAAATCCAGGGGCAGTGATTGTTGCGATTGTGTGTGATAGGGGTGATCGTTATTTGTCGACAGGCGTTTACTCGTCATAATTCAAACTGTAGCGTTGTCGCCTAGCTACATCTTGAATTATTTAGAGTGTTTTTGGGTTTTTGAATAAATAAAAAAACCGCCACATATGGGTGGCGGTTTAAATAGAGAATATTACAGAAGATTATTTTTTAATCTGAATAATAACGGTTTCACCAACAGTAACTGGGCCTGTCATTTTGGTTAAACCTTGGATTTCATCCATATTAGAGATAACAACTGGCGTTAGAACTGATTTTGCTTTTTCTTCTAATACAGCCAAGTCAAATTCTAAAATAGTATCACCGACTTTTACTTGCTGACCTTCTTCAGCGATACGTTTAAACCCTTCACCTTTCAGTTCAACAGTGTCGATACCGAAGTGGACAAATAACTCGATACCGTTGTCAGACTCAATAGAGAAAGCATGGTTAGTCTCGAAAATTTTACCGATAGTACCATCAACTGGCGCAACAATTTTATTACCAGCAGGTTTGATAGCAATACCGTCACCTACGATTTTTTCAGCGAAAACAACATCAGGAACATCTTCGATATTGACGATTTCACCAGAAAGTGGTGCAACAATATCAATCGTGCCACTGCCTTTCTTTTCCTCTGAAACCAGTGATTTTAATTTATCAAACAGACCCATGAATCTTCTCCTAATTATTGTAGTTGGGACCGGGCTCTGGCTAATGCGATTAGCACAGTGTCTTTTCTTTAGTAAAAGTTTCTACTAAGTCCATCAATTCTTTTGCAGTCGGCTGAGCAAGTGCTTGTTCTGCCAGTGCTTTTGCATCATCGTAATTCGCATTACGAATCACTTTTTTGATGCGAGGAATTGAAATAGCACTCATACTAAACTCATCTAATCCCATGCCAAGAAGGAGCAATGTTGCTCGTTCATCTCCAGCAAGTTCACCACACATTCCAGTCCATTTACCTTCAGCATGTGATGCATCAATCACCTGTTTTATCAGGTTGAGTACTGCAGGTGACATTGGATTATATAGATGAGATATCAGCTCATTTCCACGGTCTACAGCCAGAGTATATTGTGTTAGATCGTTAGTCCCAATACTAAAAAAGTCAACTTCTTTTGCCATATGACGAGCCATTACTGCTGCGGCTGGGGTTTCTACCATCACACCGACTTCAATAGATTCATCAAAAGCTTTCTTTTCTTCACGAAGCTGGCTTTTCAGTATTTCAAGTTCTGCTTTCAATGCACGGATCTCTTCAACAGAGATAATCATTGGAAACATAATGCGTAGTTTACCAAAAGCAGATGCTCTTAAGATAGCACGTAATTGTGAATGAAGGATCTCTTTACGGTCAAGACAAATACGAATTGCACGCCAGCCTAAGAATGGGTTCTCTTCTTTTGGTAGGTTCATGTAAGGTAAGTCTTTATCACCGCCAATATCCATAGTACGAATAATGACCGCAGGACTTCCAACAGCTTCTGCTACCGCTTTATAGGCTTGGAATTGCTCATCTTCTGTTGGTAAAGAGTCTCTATCCATAAATAAGAATTCGGTACGATACAGACCAACACCTTCAGCACCATTACGTTCAGCACCAGCAACATCTCGAACTGTACCAATATTAGCGCAAACTTCGACTTGATGCCCATCAAGCGTAATAGCAGGTAAGTCTTTAAGTTTTGCTAATTCTTCTTTTTCGTGCAGGTACTCTTCTTTGATAGTTTTTAATGTCTCAAGTTCCTCATCTGATGGATTAATAATGATTTTGTTATTAATCGCATCAAGAACGAGATAATCGTCTTTTTTAATGGTTTGTGTCGCATTAGATGTTCCTACAATAGCTGGAATCTCTAATGAGCGAGCCATGATAGAAGTGTGGGATGTTCTACCACCTAAGTCAGTGATAAAACCTAATACGTTGTCTAAACTTAATTGTGCAGTTTCAGAAGGGGTAAGGTCAGTTGCAACTAAAATCACTTTTTCTGAGATAGCGCTTAAATCGATAATTGGCATTTCTAAGATATTGCGCATTAAGCGCTTACCAATATCGCGAACGTCAGCTGCACGTTCTTTTAGGTATTCATCGTCTAATGCTTCTAATGCAGTTGCTTGATCTTCAATAACAGATTGAACTGCCGCTTCAGCGGTTTTTTTGTCGCTTTTGATGAGAGTAACAATTTCTTGTTCTAGCTCTTCATCTTCTAGCAACATGATATGGCCTTCAAAAATTTCGGCTTTATCCGCACCAAGGTTCTTTTCTGCACGCTCTTTAATAATTTCTAGTTGTTGTGCAGATTTGTTACGACCATCTTTAAAGCGTTCGATTTGATTCTCGATCTCATCACTTTGGATCTTACGTTGGCTAATGATGATAGGTTCTTCTTTGAGGAGAAGGGTTTTACCAAATGCGATACCGGGTGATGCTAAAATTCCTGAAATCATAATTTATCCTACGACTTGCTGGTGATAATCTTAAAAGAATAGGATTGCAAAATACTGTTGTTTTAAAATCATCATTGAGATTAACTCCCCTGAATGGTTTCAGGGGAATAAGTACTGAGTTAAAGCTTAACCGCGAATTACTCTAATTCCGCCATTAATTTTACTAACGCTTCAACAGCTTGTTTTTCATCTTCGCCTTCAGCAGAGATAGTCACTACAGTACCTTGGGTTAAGCCTAAAGTTTGTAATTTGAAAAGGCTCTTAGCGCTGGCAGATTTACCGCTAGAGATAAGCGTGATATCAGAAGAGAATGTTTTGGCTTCTTTTACAAATTGTGCTGCAGGACGAGTATGTAAGCCGTTTGGTGCTGTAATAGTAACTTCTTGCTGGTACATAGGATTTTTTCCTTTTATAACTCAATTGTTCACATTAAGTCAGGACTTAGTAAGTGTAGATGAATTTGTCCTGCTTTGCGTAGCAATATCAGATAATATTAAGTCGTAAAGCGTCATCTGATAAAAATAGTGTTCAGAAAGATAAAAGAGTTCGTTTTTGTCATCTCGGTTATTTTCTGATTAATTTCGACCTTCGAAATAATTAATTGATTAAATACTAAACTCGAAGAAATAAATCACCTGTCTGGATGACAAACTTTGATCTCTACCACAAAAAAAGCACCATTAAGGTGCTTTTTTAATAAATATTTTACAATTGAGATGACGCGATTTAGCTGTCAGAAATGTCAGCAAAAAGTGGTGTGCTTAAATAACGCTCACCTGATGAAGGTAAAATAACCACGATTTCTTTATTTGCAAATTCTGGTTCTTTTGCGAGTTTTACTGCTGCCGCAATCGCTGCACCAGAAGAAATACCTGCGAGAATACCTTCTTTAGTCATAAGTTCACGAGCAGTATCAAAGGCTTCTTCGTTAGTGATTTGAATAACACGATCCAGTAACGATAAATCTAGGTTTTCAGGAATAAAACCAGCACCAATACCTTGGATTTTATGTGGACCGGGTTTAATTTCTTCACCTGCTAAGGCTTGTGTAATAACAGGGGAGCCTGTTGGTTCAACTGCAACCATTGTTACCGCTTTACCTTGGGTCTTTTTCAAATAGCGGCCAATACCTGTAATAGTGCCACCTGTGCCGACGCCTGCAATAACCGCAGCGACTTCACCATCTGTATCATTCCAGATCTCTGGACCTGTAGTTTTTTCATGGATTTCAGGGTTCGCTGGGTTGCTAAACTGTTGTAGTAAAAGGTAACGCTTAGGATCGCTATCGCGAATTTCATTGGCTTTATCAATAGCCCCTTTCATACCTTTAGCGCCTTCAGTCAGCACTAAATTAGCACCCAATGCCTTGAGTAATTTACGACGTTCTACACTCATGGTGTCTGGCATGGTTAGTGTTAATTTGTAGCCACGAGCGGCTGCAACATAAGCAAGAGCAATCCCAGTATTGCCACTGGTAGGCTCTACAAGTTCAACGCCTTCTTTAAGAATACCTTTCTTTTCTGCATCCCAAATCATGTTGGCACCGATACGGCATTTTACACTGAAGCTTGGGTTACGAGATTCCACTTTAGCCAGAATGTTGCCATTTCCGAAATGCTTTAAGCGAATTAAGGGAGTGTGTCCAATAGTTTGCGAGTTGTCTTCGAAAATCTTGCTCATTTTTATCCTCGGTACATGATTTTTATAAGGTCAGATGAAATTACCATACGCCATCAAGCTAAAGATGGAAATAAGCTTTATGAATATACTTATAACTTTTTCATCTTTTTATTCCAAAAGGTTCTAATCAAGAGTCAGTGAGACGATTCACAAATTAATAAATCAAGAGATGTACAGTATATTGATGGCTGATAATCTATTTTTAACTATGTTTATTGTAAATACAGGGGTCATAATGGAAACCATTGAAGAGTTGATTAGTGTACTTGAACTCGCTGTGCCTGAATTAGACGCGCAAGCTTTGCGTGAAAATTTACCCGAGTCCGATGCTCAAGAAGATGTCCTTAATTGGTTATATGAATCACTCTCAGCTCAAGGATTAATGGACTATGTGGAGTGGACAGAATATTTTGGTGATATTCCTGATTTAAAATCGTTAGAGCAGATCTCTTTGCCTGAATCACCGAGTGCATTAATTTTATCTCAAGTTGAAAATATTGATTGGGATGAGGTGAGCGTAGACCCTTATATGTTGCCTTATGAATTACCTTACCTTGAATATATTAACCACTTTTTGACAGAGAAAGGGTTACGATTAGTGGATCTCACACCATTTGAAAATGCTTATATTTTCTGTATTCGAGATGATGAAGAGATTATGGAAAAATTAGATGGTGCATTGAATATCTTTGAAATGGGCATTAATGAGCGTGAGCCGATGGATAAGGAAGAAACGAAAGATTATATTCGTTCATTAATTGAGTAATGCATTCAATAACTAAATAAGTCAAACTACGATTTGGAAAAAAACGATAAAATAAAACCCCGTCTTAATAAAACGGGGTTTTTCTCATTTATCGATAGGTTGTTAAATTAAATTTACCACTGCCCATCTTGTACATGTTGTTTACGATAACGATCACACCACATTGCGGTTGCACCACAAATAGCAACCGGCATGATGACTAAATTTAGAATAGGGATCATGGTAAAAATATTAATAACCATGCCAAATTGAAGATTATTCCATTTGTCTTGTTTCAGCGAAGATTTCATCGCAGCAAATGAAATTTTATGGTTATCAAATGGGAAGTCATTATATTGAATTGCCATCATCCAAGCACCAAAAGCAAACCATAAAACAGGGGCAACAGTTTGTCCGATAGCAGGAATAAAATAGAGCAATAATAAGACAATAGCACGAGGCAAATAATAAGCTATTTTAGTTAACTCACGTTTTAAAATACGTGGAACATCCTTCAATATACCTGCAACACCTGTATCTGGTGGTGCAATGCCAGTTATTTGACCTTCTAATTTTTCAGCCAACAATCCATTAAACGGAGAAGCAATAATATTGGCTAAAGTACTAAAGAAATAAGTAAACACCAATAAAATAAAAATAACGGATAATGGCCAGATTAAATAACTCAGCCACTGTAGCCAATCAGGAACTTTTTCCATCATCCAATTGACCATGCCACCGATTTGACCATATAACCACCAAAAGGCGCTTCCGAGAATAATAATATTGGCAAGTAGGGGTAAGATAACAAAACGTTTCAGCCCTTTGCGTGTAATTAAACGCCAACCAAGAGCAAAATAATGAAATCCATTTAAATTTTTATTCGTTTCTGTCAAATTTGTCATACTTCCTATTCTCTCCAATGAGGGCAAGCTAGTATCATATAGGGAGATAATCAGCCTTACTAGTCATGAATTGTCTAAAAAACGCGCATAAGAGATTGATGTGTGTATCTTTGTGACAAGAAAATTAAGTATTGGCTTGCACTTATGAGCATTGGCAAATACTCTTAGTAAAAAGTAATATTTGCCAACGTGGCTATTAAACCTCAAGACAACAGAGATAGAAATGATGCAGCAAAATTTGCGTCTGATATTAATCGTTGTTGGTGCGATTTTAATCATAGCTTTGTTATTACACGGCTTATGGATTGGTCGAAAAGAGCGTTCTAAGCTTTTCCGTAATCGCCCAGTAAAACGTCAGAAACAGAATTATCAGTCAGATGAGAACGATGACGAACCACAATATGCTGAGGCTAGTCATCAGACATCAACTTTATCCTCTACTGAAAAGCGGGAGAGTGAGCCACCGATAAAATCGGAGCCTCTACATGAACCCGAAATTTCAGTGGCAGATAGAGATCCATTAATGTCTGAAACCCAAACTAAAGGGAACTCTCACGATACTTCATTACAACAAGAGCCTAGCCTTGGTGTTTTTGATGTTATTGAAAAAGAGCCTGTACCGATTGTTAGGGATGAGCCAAAACAAGCACCAGTGGTTAATGTTGCGAGTGAAATAAAATCACACGTTAATACAGTAAGCCCATCTGCGAGTTTTGAGCCGTCAATTTCAGAGACAACGGCTCATGTGACTCCTGTTGAAACTGAGGCTTCGCATCATGCTCCGGCTGAAGAGCCAAAAGCTGAATCTGCTCCGCAAGCAACAGAAGCAGAGAAAGAGCTGGTTATTGTTCTAAACGTAAGTGCACATCATGGTCAAATGCTAGATGGTGAAGCATTGATGCAAAGTATTATTCAAGCTGGATTCCAGTTTGGTGAAATGAATATTTTCCATCGTCATCTCAATCCAACAGCGAATGGACCTGTTTTGTTTAGTTTAGCGAATATGGTGAAACCGGGAACATTTAATATTGATACGATGGCTGAATTAACGACACCAGGTGTATCAATGTTTATGATGGTGCCATCTTATGGTGATGCTAACCAAAACTTTAAATTGATGTTACTTACGGCGCAACGTATCGCATCTGATGTAGGTGGTGTTGTGCTGGATGATGAACGTAAACTCTTAACGCCACAAAAAATCGAGCTTTATAAATCTAGGATCCGTAGGACGCTGGATTTAAATCAATAGCTTTTGTCTGTAAAAAAGCCCCCGCTTGCGGGGGTTTTTCTTCTTTGGTGATAATCATGAATAAAAATACTCAACAAAAAATTGATAAACTTCGCGTTACTCTACGTCACCATGAATATCTCTATCATGTCATGGACGCACCTGAAATACCTGATGCTGAATACGATCGCTTAATGAATGAGCTAAAAGCATTAGAAGCTGAACACCCTGAATTAATTACTTCTGATTCGCCAACACAGCGAGTTGGAGCTTTACCTTTGACAGCATTTGAGCAAGTGAGACATGAAATTCCGATGCTCTCTTTAGATAATGCTTTTGATGAAACAAGCTATTTAGCTTTTGATAAGCGTTTACGTGATCGTTTAAAAAATAATGAAGAGATCACTTTCTGTTGTGAATTAAAATTAGATGGATTAGCGGTTAGTTTACTTTATGAAAATGGAATTTTAGTACAAGCTGCAACGCGTGGCGATGGTACGACAGGGGAAAATATCACTGAGAATGTGAGAACAATTAAAGCCATTCCATTGCGTTTATACGGTGAAGATATTCCTGCTCGTATTGAAATTCGTGGCGAAGTCTTTATGAATGAAAAAGGCTTTGAATATTTAAACGAGGAAGCGCGACGTACAGGCGGAAAAGTTTTTGCTAACCCTCGCAATGCTGCCGCTGGCTCATTAAGACAGCTTGATCCTCGTATTACAGCAAAACGTCCATTAACCTTTTTCTGTTATGGCGTTGGTGTACTTGAAGGTGGTGAATTACCTACAAGCCACTATGGACGCCTACAACAATTTAAAAAATGGGGATTACCTGTTAGTGATGCGGTAAAACTTTGCACAGGTAGCAAAGCAGTTCTTGATTTTTATCACCATGTAGAGGAAGTACGACCTAATTTAGGTTTTGATATTGATGGTGTTGTTATCAAAGTTGATGATATTGCACTACAAGAAGAGCTGGGCTTTGTATCAAGAGCACCGCGTTGGGCTATTGCTTATAAATTCCAAGCTCAAGAGCAAATGACGATTATCAAAGATGTCGAATTTCAAGTAGGGCGTACAGGTGCTATTACACCGGTTGCACGTTTAGAGCCTGTTCAAGTTGCAGGTGTTGTTGTGAGTAATGCAACATTACACAATGCTGATGAAATTGAACGCTTAGGAATACGCATTGGCGATACTGTGGTTATTCGTCGAGCAGGCGATGTTATTCCTCAGGTTGTCAGTGTGATTGAAGAAAAACGTCCAGATGATGCTCAAGAAATTGTTTTTCCGACACATTGCCCTATTTGTGATTCTGATGTTGAGCGCATTGAAGGCGAAGCTGTTGCACGTTGTACTGGTGGTTTAATTTGTGGCGCGCAACGTAAAGAAGCGCTTAAACATTTTGTTTCACGTCGTGCTATGGATGTAGATGGAATGGGCGATAAAATTATCGACCAGTTGGTTGAGAAAGAATATGTCAAAACACCTGCTGATCTCTTCCGTTTAGATGAAAAAATCTTATCTGGTTTAGAGCGAATGGGCGAAAAATCAGCTAAAAAATTGATCACGGCTTTGGATAAGGCTAAATCAACAACATTTGCACGTTTTATTTATGCACTGGGTATTCGAGAAGTGGGTGAAGCAACAGCCAGTGGATTAACAACACATTTCTCAACGCTTGATGCATTACGAAATGCAGATATTGAAGCTCTAAAATCCGTTCCTGATGTGGGCGATATTGTGGCTAAGCATGTCGTTAATTTCTTTCAAGAAGAACACAATAGAACGGTTATTGATCAATTGATCAATGATGCTGGTATTACATGGCAAGCGCCTGTTATTGTAACTCATGAGGCGGGTGATAATCCTTTTGCGGGTAAAACCGTTGTGTTAACTGGGTCACTTTCACAGTTAACGCGTGATGAAGCAAAAGACAGATTAGTTGCATTAGGTGCAAAAGTGAGCGGAAGTGTTTCTAAAAAAACTGACATGGTAATTGCCGGTGAAGCGGCAGGCTCTAAGTTAGTGAAAGCTAACGAATTAGGGATAACCGTTATCGATGAAGATGAAATGATACGATTACTTGATCAATCGAAATAATCATCCTACTATTTAATAAATGCTACTGGGAAAACTTTCTCAGTGGCATTTTTACTTAAGCTAAATTTACATTTAATGTTTCTTAAGTAACTTCCAAAGTGTGATCGACTTATCTTATTTAATAAATAGTGTGTATGCGGTTTCATGAGATTGTGACAATAGTCACATCCTAATGCTACGCGTTACATAAAATGCTCTACAAGATTTATTTTTATTTTTGGAGCATGCATGTCCTCTATCATTCACTTCGTTTTAGCACTCGCCGTTATTGGCGCATTAGCATTCGTTGCGAGTAACAATCGCAAAGGTATCCGTCTGCGTTATATCGTGCAGTTATTAGTTATTGAAATCGCATTAGCATGGTTCTTCCTCAACTCTGATGTTGGTGAAGGCTTTGTTCGTGGCTTCGCTGGATTATTTGATCACTTATTAGGTTATGCCGCACAAGGTACTGAATTCGTATTCGGTGGCATGATGAAAGGTGGTTTAGCATTCTTCTTCCTGAATGTCTTATGTCCAATTATCTTTATTTCTGCATTAATTGGTATTCTTCAACATATCAAAGTATTACCTTTCGTGATCCGCATTATCGGTACTGTGCTTTCTAAAGTGAACGGTATGGGGAAACTGGAATCATTCAACGCAGTGAGCTCACTAGTTCTTGGTCAATCAGAGAACTTTATTGCCTATAAAGATGTATTAGGCAAAATGTCTCAGCGTCGTATGTACACCATGGCTGCAACAGCAATGTCGACAGTATCAATGTCGATTGTTGGTGCATACATGACAATGTTAGATCCAAAATACGTTGTTGCTGCTCTAGTACTGAATATGTTCAGTACCTTTATCGTCCTTTCTGTGATTAACCCATACTCTGTTGAAAATGAAGAAGAGATCCAAATGGGTAATCTGCATGAAGGTCAAAGCTTCTTTGAAATGTTAGGTGAATACATCTTAGCAGGTTTCAAAGTTGCATTAATCGTTGCTGCAATGCTGATTGGTTTCATTGCATTAATCGCTGCAGTGAATGCGATTTTCAGCATGATTTTCGGTATTAGCTTCCAAGATTGCTTAGGTTACGTTTTCTATCCATTAGCATGGGTAATTGGTGTGCCAGAGCAAGATGCATTACGTGTTGGTAGTGTTATGGCAACTAAATTAGTGTCTAACGAATTTGTTGCAATGGGTAGCTTACAAGATATCGCTGCGGAAATTTCACCGCGCTCTGTAGGTATCTTATCTGTATTCTTAGTTTCATTTGCTAACTTCTCTTCAATCGGGATTGTTGCAGGTGCGATTAAAGGTCTAAACGAAGTACAAGGTAACGTTGTTTCTCGTTTCGGTCTGAAATTACTGTTCGGTTCTACATTAGTTAGCTTCTTATCAGCAGCTATCGCAGGTCTGTTTGTTTAATCTCTGAAGATAAAACAGATAGCATGTGAATAAAATAACAATGTAAACAGAGTCACTTGTCAATCAAGTGACAGAAAATGAAGCAGTACCTTCGGGTACTGCTTTTTTTATCTTTAAATTACCTTATAATCGGTTTTATCCCTTCAATGACGACGTGGTAGAGAACATGTTAGAGAAACAGCACCTTATCGATATAGCAAACACACAAATGCCATTTGGCAAGTACAAAGGGCGTATGCTGGTTGATTTACCTGAAGAGTATTTATTGTGGTTTGCAAAGAAAGGCGAGTTTCCTGAAGGTAAGCTTGGTCAACTCATGGAGATGACCCTAGCTATTAAAATTGAAGGTCTAGAAGGGCTATTAAAACCATTAAAGCGGTGATGTTAATCATTATCCATACCTGATTTTTCAGGTGTTAATGCATTAATGATTTTCTGACTTAATTCAATAAATAATGTTTGCTCTCCGAGCGTTAAGCATTCACTTATTTTTTCAGCATTCTGTTTTCGTCCTAATGCCACTCTTGCCAAAAAAGCGTGACCCTCATCAGTTAAATGGGTAATAAGCTCACGCTTGTCTTTTTCAGAACGATACTGTGCAATACATCCTAAAGATTTTAATCCCCGCATAAATTCCGACAAATTTTGTCTTGAAATCGCTAAAACGGTCGCATTTTTACTTTCAGATGGGAGCAATTTCTCAACAGGGGCATTTTATGCCATTGATGGGGGTTACACTGCGCAATAGAAATAAATAAAGGGGCGTAGAAAACAAAAAATCCCGAAGATTTCTCTTCAGGATCTTAAAATTCTGGTGGAGCTAAACGGGATCGAACCGTTGACCTCTTGCATGCCATGCAAGCGCTCTCCCAACTGAGCTATAACCCCACATATTGGATTGTTCTAGAAGTATATTGGTGGAGCTAAGCGGGATCGAACCGCTGACCTCTTGCATGCCATGCAAGCGCTCTCCCAACTGAGCTATAGCCCCAACATACTGGAACGGGCTTGATAATAGGCAACAAGCACAATACTGTCAATCAGTTAATCTCACATTATTTATTGATTGCTGAAAAAGAGTACAAAAAAAAGATACATTCCCTACTTTAGGAATGTATCTTTCTCAATAAGCAAGATTAATAAGTAAATTAAGCTTGGTTTTCTCTTTCAGTAATAAAGTCTAATGCTTTATTAATGCGAGCAACGCTACGCGTTTTACCAATAGCGTGAACGGTAACATCTAAGCCAGGAGATTGACCTGCGCCTGTTACAGCAACACGTAATGGCATACCTACTTTACCCATTCCCACTTCTAATTCGTCAGCAGTATCTTGAATTGCTTGGTGAACATTTTCAGCTGTCCACTCTGTAATTGCTGATAATTTATCGCGAACGACTTCTAATGGTTGACGAGCAACTGGACGTAAATGTTTTTTCGCTGCCGTTTCTTCAAAGGTTTCGAAATCAACATAGAAGTAATGGCAACTTTCAGCCATCTCTTTTAATGTTTTGCAACGTTCGCCTAATAATTTGATCAGCTCAACTAATGATGGACCATTACTGGTATCAATATTTTGTTGCTTGATATGCCAATCTAAATGAACAGCCACTTTCTCTGCTGGCAGTGTATTGATGTAGTGATGGTTTAACCAAAGCAGTTTATCAGTATTAAATGCACTTGCTGATTTACTGATAGCTTCTAAAGTGAAGTGCTCAATCATTTCATCAATAGTAAAGATCTCTTGGTCACCGTGAGACCAGCCTAAACGCACTAAGTAGTTTAATAGTGCTTCTGGTAAATAGCCGTCATCACGATATTGCATTACGCTGACTGCGTTATAACGTTTAGAGAGTTTTTTACCATCATCGCCTAAAATCATTGATACGTGAGCATATTCAGGCACTGGTGCGCCTAATGCTTTGAGAATATTGATTTGGCGAGGTGTGTTGTTGATATGATCTTCACCACGAATAACGTGTGTGATTTCCATATCCCAGTCATCAATAACAACACAGAAGTTATAAGTTGGAGAACCATCAGTACGACGAATAATCAGATCGTCAAGTTCTTGGTTACTAAATTCAATTGGGCCACGAATTTTGTCATCAAAAATGACAGAACCTTCTTGTGGGTTTAAGAAACGCACAACATGAGGTTCATCAGCACTGTGATTATGGTTACCACCACGGCAACAACCATCGTAACGAGGTTTTTCACCTTTCGCCATTTGATCTTCGCGCAGTTGCTCTAAACGCTCTTTAGAACAATAGCAACGGTATGCAGTACCCGCAGATAACATTTGATCAATCACCTGGTTATAGCGATCGAAGCGTTTAGTCTGATAATAAGGACCTTCATCCCAATTCAGATTTAACCAATTCATACCGTCCATGATTGCATCGATGGCTGGCTGTGTAGAACGCTCTAAATCGGTGTCTTCTATACGCAGTACAAATTCGCCCTTATTGTGACGGCTATATAACCAGGAATAAAGTGCGGTACGCGCACCACCAACATGTAGATAGCCAGTAGGACTTGGTGCAAAACGGGTTTTTATTTTACTCATTGGGATTGCCTTTGTACGTCTTACTTATATATAGATAAGTAATCGTGATTATCAAAAAAACGAAATGGTTGCCTTATTTTATCACTGGATGCTAATTCCTCAATGCCATTAAGCTTTTAACAGAGATAAAATTTTCAAATTGATGATTTTTTGTTTGACGAAGAGTATCTGTGGGATTACTTTGGTTAATTGCTGTGTCACTTATGGTGCTAAAAAAAGCATCTTGACTAAAAATAAAACGAACGATCATTTTCGCGATAAAAAACTGATAAAAATCGTTGACTCATAGCGCAGTATCCCTATAATGCACCCCATCACGACGGGCGGTTAGCTCAGTTGGTAGAGCATCTCCCTTACAAGGAGGAGGTCGTTGGTTCGAGCCCAATACCGCCCACCATTATTTTTCGTTGTGATAAGTTGTATGATTTAGTGTAATTGGGCGGTTAGCTCAGTTGGTAGAGCATCTCCCTTACAAGGAGGAGGTCGTTGGTTCGAGCCCAATACCGCCCACCAATTACATTAAAGCGTGGTAGTGAGAATTTAGTCATCATGAAGTGGGCGGTTAGCTCAGTTGGTAGAGCATCTCCCTTACAAGGAGGAGGTCGTTGGTTCGAGCCCAATACCGCCCACCACTTCATCCGGTTATTTCGCGCAATATCACACATTTAGGTATGGGTCGTTAGCTCAGTCGGTAGAGCAGTTGACTTTTAATCAATTGGTCGGGCGTTCGAATCGCCCACGACCCACCATTCCTAAAAATACAACATAAAGTAGTGAACATTGTGACGGGTCGTTAGCTCAGTCGGTAGAGCAGTTGACTTTTAATCAATTGGTCGGGCGTTCGAATCGCCCACGACCCACCATTCACAAAGCTACTTACAGATTTACGCAAAATTATTAAATGGGTCGTTAGCTCAGTCGGTAGAGCAGTTGACTTTTAATCAATTGGTCGGGCGTTCGAATCGCCCACGACCCACCATTTAATAATAAAGCGGGCGGTTAGCTCAGTTGGTAGAGCATCTCCCTTACAAGGAGGAGGTCGTTGGTTCGAGCCCAATACCGCCCACCACTTCTTTATCTCTTCGTTATACCTTCTTCTTTACTTCCCTAACATCTTTCTAAAAGAATTAATAATAGTTACTTGTTTTCTAATACCTGCATTATTGCCGTTTAGTCGCATTCTCTGAGTCTTAATCTTTTCCCTGTGTCTACTTTCTATCATGTTCCTCATTGCTTCACTTATAGCTACATACCCTTATAGACATGCTTTCCTAGCCCCTCGTACCTGCATCACCTATTTATCCTCAAGATAATAAATACTTAGCTAATTATCTTGTTCCTTTGGAGCTCTTAGTTTCTAAGGCTGTTTTAACTTGTTATTGCATTGTGTTTTCTGTGAAGAGGGTTCATAAGCCAGTTTCTTTATTACGCTTTTTTACATCTTGTCATATTTTTATCATTTAAAGAGAGCTACTTAAAAAAGAGATGGTTCTTCTATTGTTAAGCCAATCATTTTGGATGAGGGATTGTGCTCAGTAGAAAGTATGCATTTATTTTTGAGCAAAGTTCAAATTTTGATCTGAAAATATTAAAAAAATTACTCTAATTGAAAAAGAAAGATCTACTCCTTTTGGGGGTAGATGTAGGTATTTTCAGTTTATTAATAAAATTAAATAACCTTAGATGCGCTGTGATAAATTATTTGTTAATTTTTCATGAGCAATATCTCTCATAAAATGAGTAAGTTAGAATATTTTAAGTTAGCATTGAAAAATATATGGCACTCATTTTTTTAAGAAAAAATACTGAAGATTAAAAGATAAAAATAGAGCTTTATAGTTAATATTTCTTACTTTTTATAAATCATTGGTTAGTGCTAGTAAGAATAAAGATTAAATATAATGATGTTTCATCTTCTTTCTACTTCTTTTTTGAAGTGGTAACAGAGCAAGGTGTTTTACGTAACTGTTTGATTTAAATTAAACTAATTTTAAAATTTGATATTTATCAATCTTTACATCATAATGAGCTGGATAGTAAATGATATAAAGCAAAAAGCACTTATTTCATCAGTAATTGATTTGTCCTGAAGTGGTTAATTTCATTTTTTACGAAAAATGGAGAAAATTGTGTATTTAGCAGGAATATAAATTATATAAAAATATTAATGTTTATTTTCGCCTAAGAATAACTCTTATATAGAATAGGTGTAATTACTTAGGACGTAAAAAGATTAATTTTTGTTTTTTTTAACAAAATTAGATCATACTAAAATTGGTATTTAACAGTTCATTCCCTTATGAATTTAACTTAAGATGTGATGATTACTCTATTTTTACAATGTGCCAAATGCGCGTATTTGAGTGAAAAAGAAAGAATAGTATTATGTGGTCATAAAAAGAACGGTTTTTATGATGATAAGCTTAACTTTCAAATAACCTACTGATAAAACAAAAATATTTATATTAATACTTACTTTTTCTCTATTTCATAAAGAAGATTTTTAATCTAATTGAAAATTAAAATAAGTTATTCATTAATAAAAATTCAAAAAAAATGAGTAATTAAATCTATTATTTATTTATTCGAGAGTAATAAAGAATTGTAGATTTTGAAATATATTTAGTTGAAAGAGTAAGGGTTTATGCTTATATAAATTAATTAACAAATGTTTAAAATGTGATTTATATCTATTTCCTAGTGTAACTAATGTAAGGCATTGATATAAAAGCATAATATTGTCTTGTTTGTAAACTCATCAGATTTCATTGATATTGCTTAAGCTATTTAATAAAAATAAGAAAATCGTCATCTTTATGAGGTTAATTTATTATTTTAAATAAATTAGACTGACATAAGTTGATTTATTTTTACACAATTCAAACAATCACACTTTAAATTATGCTTGTACTAGATGATAATTCTAATTAATGAGTAAAGTTTAAGAAAAAAAAAGCGTGATTTTATAAGTAAAATATTTTAACTATATGAAAATAAAGGATATATACCATTATCCTAGGTATTGTTTACTAGTATGAGTAAATCATTGTGCTTGCACTATCTTTTTTTGACTAGTTGAAAGTGTTTAAATGCGTAGTATATTATTTACATATGATAAGTCATGTTATGAATTGTAATATTTCTTATCTACTAAAAATAATATTTTATTAAAACAAAAAGGTGTCCTCGATAATATATAATTTTACATATTATTGCATAGTAGCACACCATTATAAATTAGATATCAATCAAAGTGAAAAGCGAGAACAATATTATGAGTAGCAAGTATCCAGTCGCTTATGCAGTTGGACAAAAAATTAAGTCATTAAGAAAATCTCAAGGTTATACTGTATTTCAGTTAGCAAAAGAGATTGATATTAGTGAACAACAGTTATTCCGTTATGAGCGTGGTGTAAACCGTATTGATATTGATTGTTTAGTTAGAGTACTTGAAGTACTAGGCGTTAATATCGGTAGCTTCTTTGAAGAAGTAACCGGTGGAATGACTCAAGAAACTGAGCGTAATGAACAACATATTCCAGCTCATTTCGATAGCAAGGCTCTTTCGATCTTCTAATAATATTTTTAAATTAGAAAGTAACTCATTTTAGAATAACTAAATTGAGTAAGATAATTCTTATATATAGTATTTCTCTTTAATTAGTTAATAATAAGAATTTTCTTAATAGATGAAATAAAGCCTCTATATGAAATCAATGCCCTTATTAGGGCATTTTACGTTTATAGAGAATGAGAATTTTTAATTTTTACAAAAAAAAGAATAATTGTATTGCAAATGAGCTGAGGCTTTCAGGTTTGTAGAAATATATTCTCATATTTATTTGTATGAGAAAAAAATAGCTAATTAATACTTGTTTATAATAAGCTATTCATAAAATTACTTCTTATATTACCTACCACGATTTTACCTCCTGATAACATTTCTAAAGCTATTAAACGTATAATTTATGCGTTTCACACCAATAAATTCGAAAAGAGTGAATTTTAATATGATAAAGGCAAAATGTGCGCATTGGTGAAAATACGTTATCAGATCAAAAACTAAGTATTTATCATTAAATGACTATCTATGGATAATGATAGTTAATATCATATTAGGATGGGTTATTGTTGCCTCTTCATCGTGAATATGAAGAGGCAGTAACAATTAGTCTTTGAGAGGTTTAAGAATGTGTTTGAGCTGCTGTTCGGTGAGGTTGATATTAAAAAATGTTTTATAGAACTGTTCAGTCTCTTTGGAGATATCAATATGCTTTGTTTGTTCTGGATATAAAACAGTCGCTAACCATAAAAATTGTAAGGCTTCCTCTGTGGTTTCACGGCACCACCAAAATAGGCCTTTAGGGTTTGTGTAAACTCGGCCTTCACGCACGGCAGTGATAGATTGCCATTCAGGTGCATTCTTAATGATTTCAGTGTCTCTTGCATACATAGTGACAATGACATCAGGATTGGCATGAATAACTTGCTCTAAGGAAACATCACCAGCTCGGCTTGGCACATTATCAAACCAATGTTCTGCCACGTTTACACCGCCAGCAAGCGCTATCCAATCATGATTTAACGAAGGTGCGCCAGATGTTCTTAATGGCGAACCAAAAGCATGATAGACCTTCATTGGTTTATTGGCGCTTATCTCGCTTACCGCACTTTTTACAAGTGCTTTATTACGCTGAAAGTAAGCTAAATAATCTTTTGCTAATTGGTGACTACTTGAACCTAAAATCTCACCAGTGATCAACGTTCTTTCTAGCAATGCATCCATTGAACCTGACTTTAATAATGCAACACTGATCCCCGCATTTTCTAGTGCCGTCATTTGTGCATCAGATAGCTTCCCTGTTGCAAAAAAGATTTGAGGCTGGCTAACAATTAATGTTTCGATATTCAGTGTGTCATTATTACCTTTACTAGAAATTGAAGCCGTTTTTATAGCAGGAACAATCTCGGTAAAAAAGGGAATAGTTTTGACTAAATCGGTTGTGGAAACAATTTTATCTCCAGCACCAAGCATAGCAAGTATCGCATTTTGAGCATTCCAACTCGTGGCGACTCTTTCTGGTGAATCAGGAACAGTAATGGATTGATTCTGATAATATTGAACAACTCTTTGCGCCTGTGCATTAAAGGAGATACTGAGAGCCGAAGCTCCCAGTAATGCAATGCACAGGGTTTTGAAAAAACCTTTATACATTTCGTTTTCCTCTTAGAGTTCAATGCTTACAGAAGCAGAAACTTGGCGAGGCGTACCTAAGAAAGCATTTGCACCACCAATAGCACCATTTTGGTTACCAGAGAAAATAGATGCCCAGTAATGTTCATTAGTCACGTTATCTAAATTGAGGCGGAAAGTGGTTTTCTTATCCCAATATTGTGTTTGATAACGAGCGCCCAGATCGAGTGTGGTATAGGCTTTTGCCCACATTGTGTTAGTGGTATTTGCTGCACGTTTACCTGTGTAGTGAACATTGGCGCTATAGATAACATTTGGCAAAGTAGGGTAATGGTATTCAGCTAATAAATTAGCTTGGTATTTTGGTACACCTACAACATCTTTATCTTGTGTTTGAGCATTGCCGGTGTTGGTTAAAGTAGGATCTAACCAAGTCATGCTACTAAAAACGAAAAGCTCATCAGTGACCTTTCCGTTAGCGATAAGCTCTAACCCACGGTTACGTTGTTTACCTTGTTCTTTAAAGATATTGTCGTTACCCACATAGGCAAAAGGGCGCTCTAATTGGAAAATAGCCGCATTTAAATTAAGATCGCCAATTTGCGATTTAACCCCCATTTCCCATTGTTCGCTACGATAAGGTTTTAGCACTTCATTTTTGTTGTCGGCAGTGTTTGGTGCTGAATCTCCTTCTTCTAATGAATCTGCATAAGAAACATAGGTCATCACTTCAGGAATAGGTTTAAACATTAATGCGATAGCAGGACTTAAGCCATTTTCGGTGTGATCCCCACCACCAGCACGATAAGAAGTTTCTTTGATCCAGTTTTGGCTTAGTGATCCCATCACTGACCATTGAGGATTAAAGGTAACGGTATCACCTAAAGTAATGGATTGAACTTGTGAGCGGCTGTTTTTAGTACGAGCAGCGCCTGTATAGAAGCCTTCATTCGAAGGATCATCATAACGATGTGGATTATTAATATCTTGAGTTGGTAATGTGAATTTTTGATCATCACCATTTGCGCCATAAATATCCCAACGATAACCGCTAGTTGCGAGAATTAAATCATGAGATAGTGCGCCAGTCATCACATGACCATTAACATTGATAGAATGGCTTAAAACAGTAAAACGACCATAAGTTGTCGGTACTGATAACGTTGGTGTAAATTGCTTACCATCATTACTTAGTTGGTTAGAAACAGAACGGAATCCGCGATCAGCTGTTTGATAGCCAATTGCTGCACTGATTTGCCAATCTTCGTTAAAATCATGTTTTAGTCGGCTACTTACCGTTCTGGTATGAAGATCAACACCCGCAAAAGCTTGACCATAGCCAGCTTTAGTTGGATCTGGCGCATCAGGTAATGCGGTAACTTTTGGTCCATAAGAAAATGCACCAGGATAACCCATTTTTTTAAACCAATAGTCACTAAAATTCACTTCTAATACAGTATCAGGAGAGATATTCCAATCAAATGCGGTACTGATTAGCTGGCGACGTGTTTTGCTACCTGCGACATAACCTTTACCTTCATCATGCATTAAATTAATGCGATAACCAAAAGTGTTGTTATCATCAATAAAACCACCTAAATCAAGATGGCCTTTAAATTGGTTATCATTGACATAAGTTGCATTAAGTGATGTTAAGCGTTTTAAGGTTGGACGTTTTTGGGTGAAATTGAATTGCCCACTTGGGCTTGCTGGCCCATAAAGTGAACCAGTTAAACCATTGATAATATCTACACGCTCAAGCATTTCGATAGGAAAGGCTGTGGTAGAAATAATATTCACACCATCTAAACGAGAGTTAGCAACAACATTGCCCTGCATTCCACGGTTTTGAGGACGACCAACATCCATACCGCCACGTGCTTGCATTTGAGAAGAGGCATTATATTTTAAGATATCCGCAACACTGGTGACTTGTTGATTTTCAATCATAGATTGAGTAAAAGTATTTGTTGTATAAGGAGTATCTAACCATTTTTTCTCACCTAATGGCCCCATATCAACTTCACGAGTAACAAATCCCGCACCGGCTTCACTATTATTCACTGGTTGTGCAGTAACGACGATTTTTTCAGCATTTTCAGCGGCTACACTTGCTGATACAGCGAATGTTTGTGCTATAGCACAAGCTATTGTCGAAATGATAAATTTCTTCACGATAGACTCCTAGAATGTATTTTTTAGTTATATAAATCCATCGCTATCAAAAAATTTATATAACGATACCCATCACAAATGCAATGCAATGTATATCATTGTATAAAATTGTATATAGCGAGGATGGGCGCCGACTATACACGGAATAACATGTAAATAAAATGATATATTTGCTAATAATAAGATTATGAAATTGTTTCTGAATTTAGATCAAAAAAATGCCCGCTTAAGCGGGCATTTCAAGAAATGAAGCGTAACAGAAGGGGGCTTGAGAAATTAATGCTCTGTTTTTTCTGCTACTGAACTATGCTCATCATGTTTTTGGTGACGATGATGACCATCGATCATACTGCGGAATGTTTGAGTAAAAGTATCACCCAGTGTACATAAGTAGAAGTGTGCACAAATAAACATTAATGCCACGATCCCTAATACTAAGTGTGCTTTTAGCATCCAATAGCCTTGACCAAGTACTTCAGGATATAAACATAATAATCCAGTAATCAGTAACAGCGGCACTAAACCAAACATCACACCTAAGTAAGCGAGTTGTTGAAGTGGGTTAAACTTGTCAGTTTCAGTTGCTGCAAAAGGATGTGGTTCACCTTTCATTATGCCATAAAGATAAAAGCGAGCTTGTTTGATGCAACGACCAATTAGCCCACTAAATCTTACTTTGTAATGTACACCATTATTGGTTGTTAGATTGATAAGGATAAAACCAATCCAAAATGCAATCAGCACAAAGCCACAGATCTTATGTAATAGCACCATTGAAGTGACATTACCGATAGAGAAGTGCCCTAAAAATCCACTCAATAGTAATAGGATAAACAGTAAAGCATTACCCCAGTGCCAAAAACGAATTGCTTTAGAGTATAAATAAACGCGTTCTTCTTCATAATGACCGGAATGTTTTGGTGCTAGGGCATAGCGTAGTAGGCCATGAATAACTAATACTGCTATCATAGCAACGATTAATAAACCGGCTGCCATTAACCATACAGGCCAATAATCTGGCGTATAATGGAGTTCTGCTCCCCAGATACTAGTCATGCTTTATCTCCCTGATGGATTTCTTTACGACGGAATAAACTTGGTTTTCCGACATTATCTAATTGATATTGATAAACGGATTTTTGTTTGATCCAAGCCTGAATTTCAGGTGAGTCAATACGACCAAAAGCAAGCGCATCTGTTGGGCATACTGATACACATGCAGGTAACTCACCCTCAGCTAATCGAGTATCAGAACAGAAGTTACATTTATCTGCGATATGCGTCATTGGGTTGATATAACGAACATGGTAAGGGCAAGCACCAACACAGTAATCACAGCCGATACACAGCTCTTTTTTCACCTGAACGATACCATTCTCATCAATAAAAGAAGCGCCAGTAGGGCAAACAGAAACACAAGGCGCATCTTCACAATGCTGGCAAGAAACACGGAAAAATTGGTAATGTGGATTACCCGCTTCGTCGTCATGAGGGCCTTGAATTTGGACTTGAAGTCGGCTAAATCCTTCAGGAATGTCATTGATGACTTTACACGCAACAGTACAAGCTTGGCAGCCGATACAACGCTTCTCATCATGTAACATGACAAATTGTTTATCATTATTGTTCATCGTTATTTTTTTCCTTAAGCCCGACTAATTCTGACACCTGATGTATGCACATCAGTACCTGATACAGGACTAATTTCATGAGGTAATAAGTTGCCACAGTGAACGCCTGTTGTAGTCGCTGCTGTTCTCGCACCTGCTTTTGCACCTGATCCCATATAAACAAATACGGTGTCAGGGCGAATGCCTTCTGTTATCAAAGCATGTGCTTTTTCTTTGCCTATACTGTTTTCTAGAATGATTTCATCACCATGTTTAATTCCATGGTTTTTAGCTGTTTCAGGATGAAGCCAAACAGGGTTTTCCCACATTAATTCAGCTAATAACGGTACATATTGTGTTGCACCATTAGTATGAACGGCGACTTTACCTTGGATAAAATAAAGCTCGTCTTTTTCTTTTAATGGGAAGTTGTGGAAGCGTGGAATACCGTAGTTTTCTAAACGGCTTTCTAATTCTTCAGAGTAGATTTCAATTAAACCACTTGGTGATTTAAATGAGAGGGCTTTTTCCATTGTATTGTTGCTATCAACATGCTTAATTGCATCTGGATATTGCTCAACAAAGGCTTTTACATAAGAAGGTTCGCGTAATAATAGTGGAACACCATAAGAGATATAGCCTTTTTTATGCATCTCTTTATAAAGTTCTTCGCTACCATTAACTTGATAAAGCTGTCTTACTCCCATGTTTTCCCAAGGGAAACAGGCTTCTAATCCTAATGCTTTACCTAATTCCATCCAAATTAACCAACTTGGTTTAGTATCACCAATAGGTTCGACAACTTGTTGGCGTAATGCATAAGCTGGGTTTAAACCTGAAACGTCAGCAACTTCTTCATCACGTTCTAAATAAGTACATTCAGGTAAAAGGTAATCGGCATAAGCAGCACTTTCACTTAAATAAACATCACAACTAACAATTAAGTCTAATTTTTGTGCGGCTTTTTCTAGCTCAGGGCGGCAACTGACTGTTTGGAATGGGTTATGACGAGACATAATCCATGCTTTTGTTTGATACGGTACACCTTCTAATGTTGAATCAATAATTGACTGAACAATTCCTCCACCTTTATTGATGTATTTAAATTGAGGTGCTGTGGCATCAATGCGTTTTGCGGTAATTTCAGGCATCCCTTTAACGCTAGGTTTTGCTAATTCAGGCGCAACATTAATACCTGCTAATTTATTGTATTTTGCTGCTGCTTTTTTCTGATACATGCCGCCTTCACGTTCAATGTTGCCGAGTAACGCATTGAAGGTGAAGATCATTCTGCGCATATTAATTTCTTCTTTATTAAAGGTTGCGCGGTGACCAGGCATGATCAGTGCGTGAGGTGCTTTTGCTGCAATCTCACGAGCAATACGAACAATATCTTTAGCTGGAACATCAGAATGTGCTTGAGCCCATTCAGGTGTTGTATCTTGTAGAACTTCTTTTAATTGTGGTAAACCAACAGTAAATTTCTCAACGAAATCTTTATCGTAGAGATCTTCTTTAATTAAGATATGGCACATAGCCATTAGAACAGGCAAATCCCCACCAGGGCGGATCGCGAACCACTCATCTGCTTTACTTGAAACAACAGACAAACGAGGATCAAAACTGACGAGTTTTGCACCACGCTCTTGCGCTGTCATCAGTTCATGTGTTTCGGCGACTTCAATACCTTCATAAAGGTTATGACCAAAAGAGAGAATATATTTAGCATTCGCTAAATCCATTGCAAGATCACCACCCATCATAACGGATGCGGCAATGGCTTTACCTGCTGGGCAAGTGGTTGCGTGTGTAAACGTATTTGGAGAGCCAAATGCGGCTGCTAAATGGAAAAGGTGAGAAGAGAGTGAACCTGATTTAGATGAAAAAGAGATACTTTCTGCACCATAATTTTGTTTTATGGTGTTCATCTTTTCTGCAATTTCTTTATAAGCTTGTTCCCAGCTTATCACTTCCCATTCGCCAGCACCTCTAGGGCCTTTGTGTTTCATGGGTTTGACAATCCGGTTTGGATCATTAACTAGGCTAACACCACTTCCGCCTCTTGCACAAACTCGGCTACTTTGGTGTTCCGCATTTCTATTTCCTTGGATAAAGACGGTCTTGTTGTTAACAACCTGAGCTTCTATCGGACAACGATAAGAACACATTTCACACAGGCTAGGTGTTAATTTTGACTGACCCTTAAGAGAATCTACAGGATTAAATGCAAGAGCACCGGGTGGTAAACTACTCACGGTACAACCCACACATCCTATCCCCATCCCCTTAATGAAAGAACGACGACTAATACTCATATAACCTCCAGTTTCTTCTTATAGCTAAATATTATATACGGACGGTTAAATAAATATTTGACGGCGTCTCCATTTTATTAATCCATAAGTGATGGGTTAGTTGTAAATAATAAATAATAGAGAATAAGAAGTTAATAAATGTCACTAAATAAATTAACTAAAATAGACAAAATTAAATGATAATTATTTTCTTCTATTGAGTACTATTATAAAAATATGGAGAACGAATAGGGGATTTTAAGGTATATAGCAGTTGCGGATAGTCCTTTTAAATTCACTGACTTATGTCATTAATCTGTTTTATTAAAGTGTATTTAAAATGTATGATTAATAATAATTAAAATTTGACAAAAAAGCCTATCGATATATAATTATTTATATATCGAAATGACATTATATTGTAATTAATTTGTTATTTAAAAATCAGAATAAATAATACTTTTGATGCTATTAAAATCCAGTTTCTTCTTAAATTATCTTCTTATGAAAAATAGCTAACTTATTATTTTGATGATAAATACAAATAAAATAGAAAAATAAACAGGTAATTTTTAGTACAAAAAACATTCATCGAAACGTGATCAGACTGATACTAAACATAAGACAATTTATAAATTATTGTTCATTATGTTTAAATATTAATTAATGATATTAATCGTTATGGAACTGTATCGTGATTGTCAAAAAGAGGCGTTCTTTTGTTTTATGTGTCTTAATAGCATTAACGTTAAGTGAAGGCGCGTAGGAAAAAGATGAGGTGAATGTTAAAAAAATGGCGACTCTTTTGAATACTCAAAGTCACCATTTTATGTGTAGTTGTTATTGTTTTTTTCGTTTTTCGTTTTTCGTTTTTCGTTTTTCGTTTTTCGTTTTTCGTTGTCTTGGTATCTTCTATTTCTATATAGAAGAAAGGATTTAAAACAACATGACAATTAAAACAAGACTCAGTAACAGAGGATAAACTCTTGCGTGCCATTTATCAGGAATACGAGATAAAAAACGTTCAGAGATCTTCAAGCCAACCCAAGTACTACAAATCAGAATAAATGCAGCTTTTAGCCAAATATAACCAATAAAACCAGATTCATTATTTAAAGGTGACGTAAAAGAAAGGGCGACATAAGTAAATGTTGCCGTGAGAGCTAAAGGTAAGGTTAATGCATTTGCCATTGCTGCTGATTGTGCCATGGGTGTTCCTCTACGGCGCAATAAAGGTACTGTCATGACGCTTCCACCAACGCCTAGAAAAGCAGCGATAATACCAATCACTGTGCCATTAACCGTTTCTCTTGCTTTAGTTACTTTTTTTGAATTGTGAGTAGGAGCCATAAAACCGGGGCGAAAATAGCAGTCTAAAATAGTGATAAAAAGGTAACCAATAAAGATCCATTTGATCCACGTACCTTCAACTGTTAATGCGAGAAGAGCGCCTAAGATCCCGCCAAAAGCGATACCCATAAACAGAATGGACATGATATTCCAATCAAGCCTTTTGGCTTTATGATGTTTAATGGTTGTGACTGTTGCAGAAAACAACATAATTAATGCAGAAGTAGCAACTGCGATTTGCATAGCATGTTCGGCAGGTAAACTATCTATTCCCCAAAGTGTCAGAATAAGTGTATAGAGTAAGGGAACAGTGACAAAGCCACCGCCAAAGCCAAATAACCATGTTGTGATGCCTGAAATTAAACCAAAAGAAATCAACCAAAGTGTCATTTCAAATCTCCTGTTGAGTCAGGAGATTAACAATATAGAATAAAGTGATGGCTTACCCACGCGATAATGACAAGTTTATACGAATTTAGGACAATTTAAATATTATGCGTAATATCGATATCAACAATGTGGATAATCTTCCTCGCGATATTTTGGCATTAGGCTCTGATTATCCTTATGACACATTACTTGAAGCTCATCATCACCGACGAGCGCAATTTTTATATGCTCCTAATGGAGTAATGAAAGTTAAAACAGAAGATGGCCAATGGATTGTATTACCTTACAGTGGTGTGTGGATACCTGCAGAAAAGGTACATCAAGTACTAATGTTGGGTAGTAGTACTTATAGCCTTTATATTGAGCCGAATAAAATTCCTCGCCATTCAGAATATTGTGAGGTTTTACAAGTTTCTCCTTTGCTTCATCAGCTATTACTTTCAGCCAATGAACTTCCTTTACTTTATGATTTAGGCGGACGAGATAGCGCATTATTGACTTTGCTTTGTCATGAATTAGCTCAAGCTAAACCATTACCTTATTTTACGCCATTACCGCAACATGCTTTATTAGATGAATTGTGTACTGAATTTATGTCACAACCTAATATTCGCACGACACCAAAAATGTGGGCTGAAAAATTAAATAAAAGCCTACGTACTTTTACTCGCCTTTTTCATAAGGAGACAGGGCTTTCTTTTCGAGATTGGCGTCAAAAAGCGTGTTTAATGTATGCATTAACCGCTTTAAAGAAAGGCGATTCAGTCACTGAAGTTGCTTTAGAATTGGGTTATGAAAATCCAAGCGCTTTTAGTGCAATGTTTAATAAAGAGATGGGATATTCACCGAAATTGTTTTTAAAAAAATTGAAAGAGTTTTAATAAAATAGACATATATAAGAATAAACATAATCAGTGATGATGATATTTATCAGATGCTTTTTAAGTCAAATTAGATTGTTCAAAAAAGAAACAAAAAAATTCCTTCCAATATCAGTGCGTTAAAACTTGATTAATAGAGAGTGAGGGGGGTAAAATATAGCCCGTCCACAAGTCATACTTGATTTTCCTACGTATGTTCCCTTAGTTAAATGGATATAACAAGCCCCTCCTAAGGGCTAGTTACAGGTTCGATTCCTGTAGGGAACGCCATCTATTACCCAATTCTGTAAATTTAGAAATTATTCCTAGAGCAGTGTTTATCAATTCACGCTATTATCGCTATTGTTTTGCTTCCTCATTCAATAACCAAGAATAAATTTAGGTTTTTATATGGACATAAAATCAATTAATAATATTCGATATTTAAAGTTTTTATTTATTGCTTATTTTTTTCTGCTGATGGGGTGTAACTCTAGACCTACAGATATGCTTGTACCCCCTGAAAATTTTTATCAAGTTTCAGAAAAAGTTTATCGTTCAGGACAACCAACACCCGGTGAAATGAAATGGTTAGAAGCTCAAGGTATCAAGACAATTATTAACTTACGTGAATATCATAGTGATAGTGATAGTGATGATGTAAAAGGTACGCAATTAGAAACTTTTCATGTAAAAATGAATGCGGGTAGAATTACTGATAAGGACGTTATTGAGGTATTACGTAAAATAAATAGCACATCTGATCCTGTGTTAGTGCATTGTTGGCATGGCAGTGATCGCACAGGGACTGTTATAGCAATGTATCGGCTAATATTTGAGAATTGGACAAAAGAACAGGCAATTGCTGAATTAAGAAAAAAAGAGTACGGCTATCACGAACTCTTTTTTCCTAATATTGTTCAATACTTAGAAGAAGTTAATATTTCCGCAATAAAACAACAAGTCTTTAATCAGCAAGTTACAGATAAATAAACAATTTATTGATTTAATACGCTATTGAAGAAATGGAAATAGCGTATGCTAAATAACAAAGATGATGTTTATAAATTTATGTGGAAATAAAATGTCAAACAATCAGATTAACTTGATGTCAGAAATCACTTGCCCGCATTGTCATACGAAAAAAATGGAAATAATGCCAACGGATGCTTGCCAATGGTTTTATGAATGCACACATTGTCATACCCTATTAAAACCCCTTGAAGGAGACTGTTGTGTATTTTGTTCTTATGGAACAGTACCTTGCCCACCAATTCAAGAGGCGAAACTATCTGGGAAAACATCATGTTGCTGCCAACATAAGAGCAAATAATTATTTATCTATAACAGTTAAATAAAACAGTTTTATATTCAAAGGGAAATTAAACATTAATTAATTTATTGCTTTGATTTTAAAAATATATTCTTGTTTAAAAAATAAATTACTGCTAGATTTTATTTAGTCTATTTATAAGGTTTATTTTTATGTCATATTTTACAACCTCTCCAGCAATTATTATTACCATCACTTAGTGGTGGGGATTGGTTGTATTATGAACCCGCCAGATAAGCGGGTTTTTTTATTTTAAACTCCTTATCTGGTACAAAGATAAGGAAAAAAAATGTTTACTCCAGAAGAAGTTGATCAACATACCCAGTCGCTAACGCAACTAATTGCAAATGCAGACCAAGCTATCACTGACGAAAATTTTGAGTATCTAATGAATTTTTATACTGAAAATGGCACGTTGGTAGTTAAAGATGATTTGTATGTTTCTGGTAAGCCTTCACTAAAAAAAGCATTTATGGCGATCGCTGGATTTTTTAATCACTCATTACAAGTCTCTCAAGGAAAAGTAAAAGTTATTTTTGGTGAAGATTGTGCGCTTGTTTTAGCACAAACACTTTTAAGTGCAAATATGCCAAATGAAGGAAAGTTTAATACAGTAAGAGAAGCCACTTATGTTTTTAAACTTATCAATGACCAATGGCTTTGTGTTATCGATAACTCTTATGGTACTGATTTATTAAAATCATCTTCTGATGCTCGTTTACATTTTTTCTGTGGAAAAATTGCTTCTGGTAAATCAACTTTAGCAAAATCATTTGCTAAATCACCCAGAACGGTATTAATCAATGAAGATGAATGGCTATCGCGGCTTTACCCAAATCAAATAAAGACAGTAACTGACTATATTGAAAAAAGTGAGTTAGTGAAGAGTGTATTAAGCGAACATATTGCAGTTCTTCTTAAAGCTGGAAATACCGTTATTATGGATTTTCCGGCGAATACACCGAAACAGCGACAATGGCTGAAATCATTAGCTGATAATACAGGGATGCCTTATTTATTCCATGTTTTGAAAGTAGAAAGTGCTGAGTGTAAAAAACGATTATCTTTACGTAATCAATTAGATGAGAACCCATTTAAAACCACAGAAGTAGAGTTTGATTTTATTACACAGCATTTTTCGTACCCTGCCTCAGAAGAGCGATTAGTGATAAAAGAATATAATTAAATAACCTCATGTATTTAAATATTAGCCCATAGCATTGGGCTAATATTTTAAATCAGCTCAATAAGATAATCACAAAAACCGAATTATCTTATAAGATCAAAACCTAATAAAAGTACCACTTATCATGCATTGACAGTATTATGTGTAGAGTTTATGAATATGCGAACTATGATGCTGTCCATCATAAGATAATTAGCGGAGAACATTATGAAGTATCGCCTGTGCGGTGTTGCTCTTTCAGTCGCCTTACTTTCAGGATGTGCAAGTACCCCTAATAATGGGGAGGGGCGCTCTGACCCATTGGAAGGGTTCAACCGCCAGATGTTTGATTTTAACTACTATGTTTTAGATCCCTATATCTTACGCCCTGTTGCGGTTGTTTGGCGTGATTATGTGCCACCACCAGCAAGAAATGGCTTATCTAACTTTTTAGGTAACTTAGAAGAGCCTGCAAGTATGGTGAATAGTGTGTTGCGTGGTGACTTTGAGAAAGGTGCGAAACACTTTGGTCGTTTCTGGATTAATACCGTTTTTGGTATGGGTGGCTTAATAGATGTCGCTGGTATGTCTAAAGAAACGATGGAAAAAGAAGTCCCAATGCGATTTGGTAGCACGTTAGGTCATTATGGTATGGATTATGGCCCTTATGTGGTTGTACCGGGCTATGGTAGCTTTACTGTCCGTGAAGAGGGCGGTGACTGGGCTGACTTAACGTATCCTATGCTGAGTTATTTAACGTTTTGGATGTCAGCAGGTAAGTGGGCATTAGAGGGAATTGAAACACGGGCACAATTGCTCGATTCAGATGCGATTTTACAAAACTCATCTGATCCATACTTAATGATGCGTGAAGCTTATTTCCAGCGTAACGATTTCCAAGCAGATGGCACTGTAAAAGAAAATCCTAATGCGAAAGCCATTGAAGATGACTTAGATTCTATCGATTAGTTTATTATCTTTGTTAGCTTGATGAATAAATAAAAAATGGTCTTAAAAAAAGACCATTTTTTGTATAAAAAGCACAGTGAAAAATTAGAAACGGTAGTTAAAGTTCATACCGTATAACCATGCTTTACCTGATGATTCAAACTCATAAGCAGGTAATGGTAAATCTTCAGATAATTTCTCTTTGATGGTGACTTTTTTACCGTGCATATACGCTAAGCCGACATCAACAGACATATCTTTGTTAAATGCATAAGTTGCACCCGCACTTAACCAGAAACGATCTTGGTCTGGAATAGAGATTGAGCGTTTATCAGCAGGAACTGGGCTATCATCGAAGGCAATACCAGTACGGAATGTCCAGTTATCATCGTGATAATAGGTCGTTCCTAATGCAACACGCCATGCATCACGGAAGCCTTCTTCTTTCTTGAATAGTTGCTGACCATCACTCTTACGTGTGGCTCTTAACTCTTCAAATGCGCTCCAACTTGTATAAGCGAAGTTATAGTGAACTGCCCATTTTGGTGCTACACGATGATAAGCTGCAAACTCCCAAATTTCAGGTAGGTTAAGGTCAAGTTTACCTTTAATGGTTTCACCGTTAGTGCCTACAATTCCCATTCCTTCAAGTTGTGGAATTGGACGTAAATCACTTTGATATTCACCATCTTTAAATTTCACTTTAACTTTAGAACGATAAGTAAAGCTTACACGGTTACCTTCGTCGAATTCATATAATAAACCCGCGTTCCAACCAAAGCCCCATGCATCACCTTTCAATTGAGCAAAACGATCACTTGGAGATAGACTGGACACATAGCCTCCTAACGGAGGTGGTAATTTATTTCCTAAAACTTTACCTGCTTCACCCACATGGCGAGTAATTTCAGCATCAGCATAAAGGGCATTTAAGCCTAAACCAACACTGAGTTGGTTATTAACACGATAACCTGCACTTAAGTTTAAGTTCATGGTTTTTAAATCGGTTTTGCCACCGATAAGCCCTGCTGGGTAATCGCTCGGAAAATCTGTTGCTAAACCAAAGTTTGTTGTACCTGATGCACCAATCGCCCATTTATCATTAATAGGGGCAACAAAGTGGATATTAGGGACTAATGCACTTGGTGCGATATCTTTTGCGGTGGTATCAGTACCAGTAAGAGGTGATTTACCTTTAACATCAACGCCTGGATTAATAATGATAGCACCGACAGAAATCTCAGGGCGATCGAACATGGTAAGAGCTGCTGGGTTACGGCTACCTACGCTTGCGTCATCGGCGATGACGCCTTCCCCTGAAAATGCACGCCCTAGTGCTGAAGTAGAATATTCATTTAACTGAAAACCGGCAGCGCCTGCTTGAGAGGAAATTGCTCCTACAATGGCAGCTAGTGCTGTGCGAGTAAACAGGTTTTTACGGTTCATGACCTAAACCCTCATAATTTTTTTAAGTTAGTAACTTCTGATTAGAAGCGCTGGATTTTAGGTGCGGTTGTCGTTATGACAAATCAGACCAGTTGATTAAGTATAAAGTTGATTACCCTAAATGTTGCAAGTATGTTTTACAAATATTGCCATTTAGATTCAATAATTGAGATTTAGTTAACATATTTTTCACAAAATATGCCAATAAAGATGTTTTTGATTGTTAAATAAACAGAATAATCAATTATTTTTGTAAAATTGTAATAAAATTTGAGCTAAAGCAGTTTATTTTATTTTTTTGCGATTATGATAGATAATTAACATTTCTTTCGTTGGGAGACTAAAATGGCAGACGCAATTAATCGTTGTAGTGCAGAAGAAACCGCTGCTTGCTGTTGTGTAGATGTGGGTACTATTATTGACAATAAGAATTGCACAGCGTCATATCAGCATGTCTTCGCTGATAAAGTACAAGCGCAAGCAATGTTAGATCAACTTAGTGCAAAAGCACAATCTATCGCTTCAGAGCCTTGCAAAATCAATCAACAATTTGCTGATGTTGATGGTGGTGTTCAACTTACCGCTGATTTTACATTCTCTTGTGAAGCAGAAAACCTAATTTTTCAGTTAGGATTACGTTAATCCTCTGAAATTAATAGATTTAAGGCTGTTGAAATTCAACAGCCTTTTTTATATCCCTTGAGCACCCCATTCTCTTTTCTATCACTATTGTTAAGTTTCAGACATTTCATCGAAATATTGAGCGCTAACTCCCACTTCTCGTAAAATGACGTTTCTGAAAAGTGAAATTTTTGTTAACACTATTGTCAGGTCAGACCTCTTTGGTGTTAGGAAATCATTTTGTCAGGAGCCGTTATGAAGTCATCAACGAACAGTGCTATGAAAGATCGCATCGCTATTGTCAGCGGGCTACGCTTACCTTTTGCTAAACAAGCGACTGCGTATCGAGGAATACCTGCGGTTGAATTAGGGCGTTCAGTGGTTCAAGAATTAGTGACTCGCAATGAAATTCCTCCCGAAATTATTGATCAACTTGTTTTCGGTCAAGTGGTTCAAATGCCAGAAGCACCTAACATTGCCAGAGAAATTGTACTCGGCGCAGGATTAAGTGTAAAAACTGATGCTTACAGTGTAACAAGAGCATGTGCAACAAGCTTTCAGGCGATTGCTAATATTGCTGAAAGCATGATGGCAGGACATGTTTCTGTCGGTATTGCTGGTGGTGCAGACTCTTCTTCAGTTTTGCCTATTGGTGTTAGTAAAAAGCTTGCAGATGTTCTATTAAGCCTTAATAAGGCCAAATCATTAGGTCAGAGATTAAGCTATTTAAGCCAATTACGATTTCGTGACCTTCTCCCTGTGGCACCCGCAGTTGCTGAATATTCAACAGGGTTACGTATGGGTGATACTGCGGAACAAATGGCAAAGACTTACCATATTTCAAGAACAGCTCAAGATGAATTAGCGCATCGCTCTCATCAATTAGCAACGAAAGCATGGGATATGGGTAAATTAAATGATGAAGTTATGACCGCGTTTTTCCCGCCTTACAAAGAAGGCTTTCATCAAGATAACAATATTCGTAAAAACTCTGTTCTTGATTCTTATGCCAAACTCAAACCTGCCTTTGATCGTCGCCATGGCAGTGTCACTGCTGCAAACAGTACGCCATTAACCGATGGCGCAGCGGCTGTATTAATGATGAAAGAATCTGTCGCTAAAAGCTTAGGCTATCAACCTCTTGGTTATCTACGTAGTTATGCTTTTACAGCGACCGATGTTTGGAAAGATATGTTATTGGGACCATCATATGCCACGCCACTTGCGCTTTCTCGCGCTGGTCTTGCATTGAGTGATTTAACGTTAATTGATATGCATGAAGCTTTTGCCGCACAAACATTAAGTAATTTAACACTATTTGCCAGTGAGCGGTTTGCTAAAGAACAATTAGGCTTATCCAAGGCGATTGGAGAAGTGGATATGGATAAATTTAATGTGCTAGGCGGTTCTATTGCTTATGGGCATCCATTTGCAGCGACTGGCGCAAGAATGGTTACACAGACACTACATGAGCTTAAACGTCGAGGCGGAGGGTTTGGGTTAACCACTGCTTGTGCGGCTGGTGGATTAGGTGCAGCGATGATTTTGGAGGTGGAATAATGGAACAACAACAAACAACACTAGAAAAATCATCTGTTTTTCAATTCTCAGTTCGTAATGACAAAGTGGGCGTTATCACTATTGATGTTATTGGTGAAAAAGTAAATACGCTAAAAGCAGAGTTTGTGCAGCAGTTTCAAGATGTTTTAAGGCAAGCTCAGCAACACTCTGGTGTAAAAGGATTGATTATCACTTCAGGTAAAACAGACAGTTTTATTGCGGGTGCGGATATCTCCATGATTGCGGGTTGTAAAACCAAAGAAGAAGCGAGTGCATTAGCCAAAGCGGGGCAGGATCTTTTTACGCAACTTGAAAACTATCCATTGCCTGTTGTGGCTGCTATTAATGGTGCGTGCCTTGGTGGAGGGCTTGAATTAGCCTTAGCCTGTCATGGGCGAATTTGTTCTGATAATAGCAAAACGCGTTTAGGACTTCCTGAAGTACAACTTGGATTACTGCCGGGCTCTGGCGGAACTCAACGTTTACCTCGTCTTATTGGTGTGACATCTGCGTTAGATATGATCTTAACGGGTAGACAAATTAATGCGAAACGAGCCTTAAAATTAGGTCTTGTAAACGATGTTGTTTCACAAGACATTCTATTAGAAGTTGCTGCTAAATGGATTTTATCGGGTAAAAAAGAGCAGAAAAAGCATTCGACAATGGATCGCTTTTGGGCAAACACAACTTTAGGTAGAAACATACTGTTTGGGCAAGCAAAAAAACGCACATTAGCCAAGACAAAAGGCCACTATCCTGCAGCAGAGCGTATTCTTCATGTGATTGAACGAGGCCTTGAGAAAGATATTCAAACAGGTTTTAAAGAAGAGGCAAATGCGTTTGGTGAACTAGCGATGACACCCGTTTCGTCTGCATTAAGGCATCTCTTCTTTGCTTCTACCGCACTTAAAAATGAAACAGGATCTTCGGAAAAACCAGATAGTTTGCACCATATTGGTATTTTAGGCGGTGGGCTAATGGGGGGAGGTATTGCCTTTGTCACGGCGACAAAAGGTAATTTACCAGCAAGAATTAAGGATATTAGCGATAAAGGGATTGCTCAGGCACTTAATTATAGTTGGAAAGCGCTTTCAACCAAAGTGAGCAAAAAAAGGTTATCTCCACGCGAACGTCAACGTCAAATGGGGCTACTCTCGGGTTCACTGGATTACAGCGGTTTTCATCAATCAAATATTATTGTTGAAGCGGTTTTTGAAGATCTGGCTTTAAAACAGAAGATGGTTGCAGATATCGAAGAAGTAGGGAAAGGTAAAATTATTTTTGCTTCAAATACCTCTTCACTTCCTATTCATAAAATTGCAGAAACAGCAAAATATCCAGAAAAAGTGATCGGGCTTCACTATTTTAGCCCAGTAGAAAAAATGCCTTTGGTTGAAGTTATTCCGCATGAAAATACCGATGAAAAAACCATTGCTACAACGGTAGCTTTTGCGAAAAAGCAGGGCAAGGTTGCAATAGTTGTTGGTGATAAACCGGGATTCTATGTTAACCGTATTCTTGCTCCTTATATCAGTGAAGCATTGACGTGCTTAGTACAAGGGGAACCTATTGAGAATATTGATAAAGCACTTGTTCAGTTTGGTTTTCCCGTAGGGCCTATTCAGTTATTGGATGAAGTGGGTATCGATATTGGCACAAAAATAACACCAATATTAGTGAATGCATTTGGAGAAAGATTTGCCTCTCCTCCTGCTGTGGATGCCATTATTGCTGATGATAGAAAAGGTCGTAAAAATGGGCGAGGTTTTTATCTTTATGCAAAACATGCATTACCTTTCTCATTGAGTAAAAATAAAAAACAGCCTGATCCGGCTATATATCGGTTATTACAAATTAAACCCAAAAACCAATTATCTTCCTCTGAAATTACGGAGCGTTGTTTATTATTAATGTTAAATGAGGCTGTTCGTTGTTTAGATGAAAATATTATAAAGCAACCACGAGATGGTGATATTGGTGCTGTATTTGGTATCGGTTTTCCTCCTTTTTTCGGTGGTCCATTCCGTTATATGGACAGTATGGGAACAACAAAAGTGGCAGAGAAGCTCAATCAACTTGCCGATAGGTATGGAGAGAAATATCGCCCTTGTGAGCGTTTAGTTGAAATGGCTAAACGAAATGAACGTTTTTACGATTAACATCATCACTTTACCATTGCTTTTTCCTTTTGTGACATTTGTTTTGATTGAGGCGCTTATGCGCCTTTTTTCTTGTACTTTTTGCGTCAGATTAATAATTGGTGAATTTTTAATGGAAAAAGAGGTCGAAAGTGTTAATGATAGCCAGATATGGCAAAATAGTTATTTGAAAATAAATTTAAAAACGAAGTTTTTTAAAATAAAATTCTGAAAATGATGTTGATTTGTAAACCAACGGCATGATCTTAAAAAGATTAATAATGCTATTGCAATTAAGGTATTGAAGATTTTTATATGGGGATATATTGATTTAAACTGAATTAAATTAAGTATCTTAAAACTGTAAATACCAGTAATTACAAAAATAAAATAGGTTTGATAATTTACTATGCAAATTTTTATTATGCGCCACGGAGAAGCAGCTCTTGATGCTGCCAGCGATGCACTAAGACCACTGACTGAACGTGGAAAAAGTGAATCAATAAAAATGGCTGAATGGATGATAAAGCAAGGACATATAATTGATTATGTTTTAGTCAGCCCTTATTTACGTGCTCAACAGACATTGGATGCAGTAAAAGTAGATTTAGCGCTACCTAATAAAATAGAAACAGATGATGGACTTATCCCTGGAGGTAATCCTTCACATGTTGCACATTACTTACGTGCCTTGGGTGATACAGGATATAAAAATATTCTTGTTATTTCTCACTTACCTTTAGTTGGTTATGTTGTCGCTGAACTCTGTCCTGCGGTATGTGCTCCTATGTTTTCAACATCAACCATTGCCTGTGTTGATTTTGATTTATCAAAAGGTGCAGGGGAATTGCTATGGCAAGTGTCACCCTCAACATTGAAATAAAATTTAAATCAACTAACTAAGTAAATAATTAACACCTTATTTCACCCGATAGGTGATTTAAGGGTTAATGCAATTAGAATTTTTGAGGTTTAGCGACGAGCAATATCGTCGTTTTCCACGAGTACTAATAATGCGGCATCACCTCCCCATTCTTTAGGAGCTTGATGAAAAGCAATTACATCGGGGTGTTGTGCTAACCAAAGAGGTGTCTGTTGCTTTAAAATATGTTTGCCATGTCCGTGCATAATACAGGCACAATAAACATGTTCTCGTCTACATGCTGCAATCAATGCGCCAATCTCTTGTTTTGCAATTAACTGTGTTAATCCGTGTAAATCTAGAAAAAATTCAGGTACATAATCACCACGACGTAGCTTTTTTAATTCATAAGCATTAGCGCCTTCTCTTAAATAGCGCATTGGGCCTTCTGTAGCTAAATTAGGCTGAAATTCATCTGAAAAATAATAAGAGGCATCAACTTGCTCTTGTTGCAGACGTTCAGGTGCGTAATGTGTCACTTTTTTACGTTTTGGCGAATGAAGTATTTTATCTTGAGGTAATTTTTTAGTGCCTTTTATCATCTCCTGAAACAACTCAATTTCAGAAGGCGGTAATGAAAATTTTTTATTCATTTTTTACGATTCTTCATAGTGTTACTGTCTTTATAAGGCAATAGTACATGAAATAGCGTCAGAGATAAAAAAGTATAGGCCATAAATTTAGCATAAAAAAAGGCAGGGAATTTACCCTGCCGAAATAGTCACATAGTTAGCAAATATAGGCTGGTTAACAAGTTGCCCTACTCATAATATCTGTGGAACATAAAACGTTGTTATATCTTCAGGTTGCGATAAAAAACAATAAAAAGATATTTAAATAGTCTTTAAAATTAGTTATTTGCTTTCAAGTGACTACATATTAAATGAAAAACATCTATAGGCGCATTTTGGTACACAGTTAATTCTTTCATGCTCTAAGTATGGTTCAATTCTATTAACTTGCTAATAAAAGTTAAATTAAAAGTATAAAATGCCAATATTTATTTATGAATAGATCGTAAATTTTGCTTTTGACTATATGATTGAAGTTTAAAACCGCAATAAGAGTGTGGTTATAGTAAAAGTAATAATAGCGTAATGATGTTTTTTTATGGTTTCCCGCTGATTTATCGCTATCTTCATGGCAAACTACAGACTTTCTATTTCTTCAGAGGACAACAGTTTTGGATATAACACTAAAAGAGGAAGCGGTTGCTGATCTAAGCACGATCCTAGATATGTTACGTTGGGCTATGAGTCAGTTTAATTCATCTGATATTTACTATGGTCATGGCACAGATAACGCGTGGGATGAAGCATTACAGCTGGTATTACCGACGATTGCGCTTCCTTTAGATATTCCAGATGCACTGTTATCAACCAAGTTAACAACTTCTGAAAAGATGGAAATTATTACGCTGATCGAAAGCCGTATTGAGCAGAAAATCCCAGTCCCTTATTTAACGCATAGCGCTTGGTTCTGTGGTCACGAATTTTATGTCGATGAACGTGTTCTTATCCCTCGCTCTCCTATTGGTGAATTAATCAATAATCATTTTGATGGTTTAATTCAGCAAGAGCCAGCACGCATTCTCGACTTATGCACTGGAAGTGGCTGTATTGCTATTGCTTGTGCTCATGAATTTGAAGATGCTGAAGTCGATGCGGTTGATATTTCTGAAGATGCACTGGAAGTGGCTGAATTTAATATTGAAAATCATGGTTTAGTGCATCGTGTTTATCCAATGCAGTCCGATTTATTTAATGCCATTGTTCCAACACCATACGATATTATTGTGACAAATCCGCCGTATGTTGATGTTGAAGATATGGGCGATTTACCTGATGAATACCAAGTTGAACCTGAGTTAGCATTAGCTTCGGGTATTGATGGTCTAGATATAACAAGACAAATTTTACTAAAAGCCCCTGAATATCTGAGTGAAAAAGGTATTTTAGTGTGTGAAGTGGGGAATAGTATGGTTCATTTAATTGAGCAATTCCCTGAAGTTCCATTTACATGGCTTGAGTTTGAAAATGGTGGACTCGGTGTCTTTATGCTGACTCGTGAACAGCTCGTCGAATATTCAGCGTGTTTTTCTACTGATAAACGTTGATGTAACAGCAATGAGACGGTAGATTGTTATTTATTGCAAATAACATATTGATAACATCACACAGTAAAAGATAGGAATAAAGGGATGGCAGGAAACAGTATCGGACAATTATTCAGAGTCACGACTTTCGGTGAGTCTCATGGTATTGCATTAGGTTGCATTGTTGATGGTGTACCTCCTGGATTACCTTTAACAGAAGCCGATTTACAAGTTGATTTAGATAGACGTAGACCTGGAACTTCGCGTTATACCACTCAGCGCCGTGAACCTGATCAAGTTCGCATTTTATCAGGTGTATTTAATGGTGTCACAACAGGGACAAGCATTGGTTTACTGATTGAAAACACTGATCAGCGTTCTCAAGATTACAGTGAAATCAAAGATGTTTTTCGTCCTGGTCATGCTGATTATACCTACGAGCAAAAATATGGTTTGCGTGATTATCGTGGCGGTGGGCGCTCTTCTGCACGAGAAACTGCAATGCGTGTTGCTGCTGGTGCAATCGCAAAAAAATACCTAAAAGAGAAAATGGGTATTGAAGTAAAAGGCTATCTTTCTCAGTTAGGCCCAATTACTTGTGATCTTGTTGATTGGTCTATCGTTGAAACCAACCCATTTTTCTGCCCAGACCCTTCTCGTTTAGAAGCACTTGATGAATATATGCGTGCGCTTAAAAAAGAAGGTAACTCGATTGGTGCAAAAGTGACCGTGGTTGCAGAAGGTGTGCCAGCAGGATTTGGTGAGCCGGTTTTTGACAGACTAGATGCAGATTTAGCACATGCATTAATGAGTATCAATGCTGTTAAAGGAATTGAAATTGGTGATGGTTTTGGTGTTGTAACCTTAAAAGGCACTGAAAATAGAGATGAAATCACTAAAAATGGTTTTACTAGCAATCATGCAGGGGGCATTTTAGGCGGGATTAGCAGCGGTCAGCCAATCGTTGCACATATCGCTTTAAAACCAACATCGAGCATTACTATTGCAGGTAAAACAATTAATCGTGATGGTGAAGAAGTCGATATGATAACCAAAGGTCGTCATGATCCTTGTGTAGGAATACGCGCTATTCCTATTGCAGAAGCAATGATGGCAATTGTTTTGCTCGATCATGCATTGCGCCAACGTGGTCAATGTGGTGATGTTGTACCTCCGTTAATGCAATGGTAATCATTCTACGTCAATAACGTGGTCGATAAACTGTTGTAAGTTTGATGTTAGCTTTAAAGGTGTGAGCGCCTAATTTTATTATGCTCAGATCGTGTTGCTGTGGTTTTTTTAAAATAAATGAGATAAACACAGCAACACGTCCTTCATTCCTAATAATTCGGATAGATAAATGGATTGGCTCTTTTCAGATGGCATCTACCTTCTTCTCTTCTTTGTTGCTTTAATTGCAGGTTTTATTGATTCAATAGCGGGTGGCGGTGGGTTAATCACCATTCCAGCTTTGTTATCAGCAGGCATTCCTCCCGTTCAAGCTCTCGCAACAAATAAATTGCAATCAGTAGGTGGCTCGTTTTCGGCGACGCTTTATTTTATACGTCGAAAGGTTATTGATTTAAAAGCGCAACGATTTGCAATTTTAATGACTTTTATTGGTGCAGTTTCTGGTGCCATGTTAGTGCAGTTTATTAATCCCGAAATTCTTAAACAAGCGCTTCCTATTCTTACCATCGCCATTGGTCTCTATTTTCTTCTCACTCCATCAATAGGTGCTCAAGATAGTAAGCAACGTATTGGTTACTATACTTTTGGGGCAATATTAGGGGGTGGTGTCGGTTTTTATGATGGTATTTTTGGACCGGGTACAGGTTCTTTTTTTGCTTTAGGTTATGTCATGTTACTTGGATATAATCTTTCAAAAGCGACCGCTCATGCTAAATTGCTTAACTTCACCTCTAATTTTGGCTCTTTACTGTTTTTTATTATTGGTGGGCAAGTTATTTGGACTATTGGTTTAGTTATGCTTTGTGGGCAATTTATAGGTGCTCGTTTAGGTGCAGGCTTAGTATTAACAAAAGGGCAAAAATTAATAAGACCTATGCTGGTCATTATCTCCTTTTTGATGAGCATCAAACTCATTCATGACAATCATGGCGATACTATTGCACTTTGGTTTTCTGCACTTTTTAATTAGGAATAGATGGTTTTTAAATGTCAGCACATCATTATCAACAGTTAATTGATATCTTTAATCAATGTTTTAGCGAAAGTTTCCAAACCCGTTTAGTTAAAGGGGATGATGAGCCGATTTATTTGCCTGCAAATGAAGAGACACCTTATCACCAAATCATTTTTGCTCATGGTTTTTATGCCAGTGCATTACATGAAATATCACATTGGTGTATTGCTGGAGAGGCTCGTCGCCAACAAGTTGATTATGGTTACTGGTATTGTCCAGATGGACGAGATGAAACTACCCAAGGGCAGTTTGAAGTTGTAGAAATCAAACCTCAAGCATTAGATTGGTTATTTTGCCAAGCTGCTGGTTATCCTTTTAATGTCAGCTGTGACAATTTAGAAGGTAACTTTGAGCCTGACCGTTATGAATTTAGAAATAAAGTTAGAGAACAAGTACTCGCTTATTTACGAGATAAAAACACGCCACCTCGTGCACAGCTATTTATTAATGCGTTACATTTGTTTTACAATACCCCAGAGCTAACCGAAGAGATGTTTCCGTATCAGGAAAATCCTTTAGTTAATTAAGGATTGCGAGAATAACTATCGCCTATCCACTGTGAAGGTTTTACCCAATAGGGTGGAGTCTGAAGTAGTAAGGTTGCTAGAACACATGTATTTATATCCTGTTAATATGGGGTAAATATAAAAGGTAGCAACATTATATATTGAGGATAAATAATGCTTTCTGAGTATGAAGCGTACTTATTAGATAAAATTGATAGCCGTGTTGAACATGCCACTGATGATGAATTATTTGCAGGCGGATATTTACAAGGCCATATTACACTGGCTATTGCTGAACTCGAGCAAGAAAATAACACACAGTTAGAAGCGTTAAGAGCGCGTGTAGAAGAGAGCATTCAAAAGGCAATAAAAGCAGGTGAGCTTTCACCACCTGATCAAGCGTTAGTTTTATCTACTTGGCATGATTTAGTTAACTCAATTAATTAATTCTGCATGTCTATTAAGAGAACAACCGGCATAAATCGGTTGTTTTTTTCTTTCTTAATATCTTATTAAAATCACAGCCTCTAAGTTATATTTAAGATATTTACTGTTGAATTAGATTGGTTTTTATACAAAAATTGATCCTTACTATTTATCAATTGTTTTTATTTGATTTTTCAAAGTCGATGTATCTCTCATTGATTAAGCATAATAGTGCTATCTTTTGTAACTCCTTGCCATTTCTGTAAAATTACTTTTAAATGTTTTTTAGGAATGTTTCTCGGGATGCAAATGATTTGCATAGAATATTTATGATAAGGATAACGATACGATGAAAAATTTCTTTAAAATAGGCCTACTGACTAGCGCAGTTTTATTTTTATCTGCTTGTGACCAATTCGATTTAGATAATAAAAAAAATAAGTTTTATTACAGTAATCCAAGCGAAAAAGTCATTAGTTTTAGCGTCGATGGTAAAGAATATCAGGTTGAACCGGGTAAAAATGGTTATATAACGCTGTCACCTGGTGAGCATAGTTTAAAAGATAATGCCGGTAATGATGCTAGATTTATGGTTTATGACCAGAATAATGGTGGCATACTAAATCCTGATAATTTTATGTATTACACCCTTTCAGAAGTTTATGCCGTAAAGGGAAAAACAGATCAATTTAAACCTGTCGATCACCCCGTTATTATTAACGGCTATGAATTTGAACTGCCAGTGCGTAGCACTAATGCCACATTAATCGATGGTAATATTTTTCAGTGTACTTATGCCTTAGGCGAACCATTTCCTAATGAAATTCGTACTCGAAATAAAAATAATGATGGTGGCATAAAAAATAAATGCTTTGATAAACCTGAATTTATTAAATATATTTCAGCGGAATACAACAAAGACTTAGAGCCGTTTACTCAAGAAGATGAATATCACGATTCTGTTAATCTTGATTTAGACTATATGTTGCCGACAGCAGAATTTACTGATCCTGATATTCAAGCTGAAGCAGAAGAGCTTGTTTCATTATTAAATCAAATTCAAGAAAGTGAAGATCCGAAGATCCATAACACACTAAAAGATAAACTTCATAAGGCGACACTTGCTGTTGTTCGCGCTTATAGTAACCGTGTGGTGAAGGATTCAGTAGAAGACAACATGTACTATAATCGTTTTATTATAGAGACTCAGAAGTTCCAATCTTACGGTATATTACCTAAAGATTAACGACTTAAAAATAAGAAGCCATTTTAGTATTAACATAAGCCATCCAACAGGATGGCTTTTTAATAAATTAAGCATAAAAGCATAAAAGCATAAAAGCACCTGAGCTGGAAAAAGAGATGACAACAACACAAAACAAAATAAAAAATAACGATATTACGATCCGTCAAACACAAATCGATGATGCCACTAAATTGCCTGCTATTGAGCAATCAGCAGGACAGCTCTTTAGTACGTTAGAAGACTTACGTTGGATAAGTGAAGGTGGCGTACAAAGTGTTGAAAAACATTTAGTGTTTATTAATCAGCAAGGGCATTGGGTAGCAGTTAATAGTGATAACGAGCCAGTTGGTTTTATTATGACGACAGCTTTACCAGAAAGCTTATTTATCCATGAACTTTCAGTGAGCCAAGATTGGCAAAATAGAGGGATTGGTAAGTTACTTATTCAAAAAGTAAAAGATGAAGCAAAAGCACATAAATTTGACTCTGTTACGCTGACAACATTTCGCCATGTTCCTTGGAATGCACCGTACTATCAACGTTTAGGTTTTTCTATTTTACCAGAAAACGAAATTCCTTATTCTTTGCAAAAAATCTTAGATAATGAAGTTGAAAGCGGCGGCTTTTTAAAGGAAACGCGCTGTGCAATGAAGCTTGAGATTTAGCTTCTCTTTGGATGTGATGATCTCAGATATAACAGCGAGATAATCAAAAAGTAAAAAATAAGCAACCGAGGTCGGTTGCTTATACATTTATTTCACTTCAATCGGCTTTCCACGCAATAATGGTCTTACCCAAAAACGATTAGGGTGTAAGGCATTCAACACATTATCTTCAACCGGAAAAGGTTCATCAAAAATTTGGCTTGCAAGAATTTCGGCTGACAAAGGCGCTGAACATAATCCACGAGAGCCTAATGCACTGATAATATACAGTTGAGGATAAGCAGGAGCTAAAGCCGGCGTTTGTCTTCTGCGTTTAAATCTATCTAAATGCGTATATGCTACTCGCAATTTTTCAAAATCAGGTACTTCGCCTAATAACGGTAGGTGGTCACGTATAGTGCAACGAATACCTATTCGCGCTTCGTTTCGGCTAAAATCGACTTCTTTAATCCAAGGCGCTTTTTCTAAACACTGTGTAAGATGAGCTTGGTTATTTTCTTGCTCTTGTGTTGAGACTACTAAATCTAATCGATCGCGGCGAAAGCTTGCTCCCACACAATGCAAATTATCTTGGTTGTCAACAGGGGTAAAATAACCATCATAACAAAGCACAGTTTTTAGTTTTGACAATGTCTTTGTTGTTGGAATATGGCTAACTTGCCCTCTAACTGCGCTAATAGGTAATTTTGCACTTTGAGTAAAGTCTGTAATTCGATGTCCATTTGCCAAAATAACGCAATCATATTGTGACTGAAATTGTGTTGTACTTTCTCCATCGTGATGAACAACCTCTAAGCACCAAGACGCTTCTTGTGCACTTATTTGAGTAACTTGATGATTAAATCGTAACGTTAATCCTAATTGTTCAGCGTATTTTAATGTATTGATTGTAAGCTCAGTCGGTGAAAGCCAGCCCGCTTGTGGGTAAAACAAAGCATCATAATTAACGTCCAATCCGCTGAGTTTATTGACTTCGCCTTTATCGAGGTAACGTGCTATTTGAGTAAAGGGTATGGAATTATCGATAATTCTCTGTGCTTTTTTACGAATTTTTTCGTTATAAATAATTTGTGCAACGCCAGACCATTGATGTGAAAAAGGAATACCTGCTTTACTTAGGTTGTCATAAGTGCGATGAGCAAATAAAAACGCGGTTGTAAAAAATTGTTCTAGTTCATCGGATTTGCCATTGAGTAAAGGATATAACACACCTTGTCGATTACCTGAGGCATTAGTTGCAGGTTGTCCATCTTCACAATACAAGGTGACATTGGCACCTCTTCTTAGGCAGGAAAGCGCGGTAAATGTGCTGGCAATGCCACCGCCTATAATTGCAATGTTCTGTGCTTTGGTTGCACTTGGTCTTGCATAGTAAGGGAGAAATTCAGGAGAGGGAGGATGTGGGAAAATACCTGTCAGCATCTCTCTTTTTTGACCAAACCCTTTGATTTTATTTATCTCAAAACCAACACTTTGCAAACCTCGTTTTACAATCCCAGCAGCGGTAAATGTTGCAAATGTGCCGTTTTCCCGCATTGAATCAGCCATCGATTGAAAGAGAGTTTCACTCCACATTTGTGGGTTTTTAGAAGGAGCAAAACCATCTAAGAACCATGCATCCACTTTATTATGTAGTGCTTGGCGAGTTTGGGGTAACAAGATATTGATATCACCAAACCATAAATCCAGTGTAATTGCCCCATCAGCAAGAATAATGCGATGGCAACCCGCAATGGCTAACGGCCATTGAGCACAAAGCGATTGTGAATATTTTTCGAGTTCAGGCCAATGGCAGTGTGCCGATTGTAAGTCACTTTTTGTAAGAGGGAATTTCTCGAAACTAACATAATGAAGACGTTTTAAACGAGAGTCAGGGGATGTTTGCCTAAATTGCTCGAAAGCTTGCCACAGTGTTAAAAAATTAAGCCCAGTACCAAATCCTGTTTCTGCGATAACACATTCAGAGCGTACATGTGTACCAAAACGTGATGGAAAATGATTTCCATGTAAGAACACATGTCGAGTTTCTTCTAGACCGTCTTGGTTTGAAAAGTAAATATCGCCAAATTGTTCAGAGATAGGCGTACCAAGTTCATTCCAACTTAAAGACGCAGTATTTATCGGGCTATTATTCACGGAACTGCCTGTATTTCTCGAAAAAATTAACTAATATCTTAGCGCCGTTAGGTTGCTTGTGCCAGCCTTAAAGGGGAAAGTGTTTTATCAGCTTATCTGTATTTTTGTAAAAAAGATCCTGATCGGACTTGTTCGGCGTACAACTGTACGCTAAAGTGCTACTCAGAAATCCCGCAGCTACAACTATTATTGTAAAGAGGTATGAATGAAGCGCGCAGTGATCACGGGTCTGGGTATTGTTTCGAGCATTGGTAATAACCAGAAAGAAGTGCTGGATTCTTTAAAAGAAGGTCGTTCCGGGATAACTTTCTCAGAAGAATTTAAAGAGATGGGGCTTCGTAGCCACATTTGGGGCAACGTTAAGCTTGATACTGAAGGTCTTATTGACCGTAAAATCCGCCGTTTTATGAGCGACGCATCGGTTTATGCCTATTTATCTATGCAAGAGGCGATAGCTGATTCAGGTCTGACTGAAGACCAAGTTTCTAATATTCGTTCTGGCTTAGTCGTTGGTTCTGGTGGCGGTTCTCCACGTAACCAAGTTCAAGGTTCTGATGGCATGAGAGCAAAAGGTCTACGTGGCGTAGGTCCTTATATGGTAACTCGTGCAATGGCATCAGGTGTTTCAGCTTGTTTAGCAACACCGTTCAAAATTAAAGGCGTTAACTATTCAATCAGTTCTGCTTGTTCAACATCGGCACACTGTATTGGTCACGCCGTTGAGCTCATCCAGTTAGGCAAACAAGATGTTGTATTTGCTGGTGGTGGTGAAGAGCTAAGTTGGGAAATGACTTGCGAATTTGACGCAATGGGTGCACTCTCAACTAAATATAACGAAACTCCAACCAAAGCTTCTCGTACTTACGATAAAAACCGTGATGGTTTTGTTATCGCAGGCGGTGGCGGTATTGTGGTGGTTGAAGAGTTAGAACACGCATTAGCGCGTGGTGCACATATCTATGGCGAAGTTGTAGGTTATGGCGCAACGTCTGATGGTGCAGACATGGTTGCTCCTTCAGGTGAAGGTGCTGTACGTTGTATGCAAATGGCAATGCAAGGTATTGATAAAGTTGATTATATCAATACACACGGTACTTCAACACCAGTTGGCGATCTAAAAGAGCTTGAAGCTATCACTGAGGTGTTTGGTTCGCATACACCAGCTATCTCTGCAACAAAAGCAATGACGGGTCACTCATTAGGTGCGGCTGGTGTGCATGAAGCAATTTATAGCTTACTGATGTTAGAACATGGATTTATTGCACCAAGCATCAATATTGAAGAATTAGACGATAAAGCAATGGGTATGAACATCATTACTCAACCAACAGAGCAGAAGCTGGAGACTGTAATGTCAAATAGCTTTGGTTTTGGTGGTACAAATGCTTCATTAGTCATGAGTAAATATAAAAAATAGTTAGATATACTTATATTTTCTTATTAAAAAAAGCAGGCTTCATTTAAATGGAGTCTGCTTTTTTATTTTAAATTCATTATGCAAAATAATTTATTATTCTAATAAAGATATTTTTCGAATAAAAATCATTAAAAAAAGATTATATAAATAACGCTTAAAAATACCCTCCCTAATAGTTACTTGTTTTATTATTCTAATAAAATAGACAATTTTTGTTAATATGTTGTTTACATTGAGAAAATTAAATTAGGTTCATTTTATTTCAATCGTTTAATTTATTTTTACCCAAAGTCATTAAATGTTTTGTTTTATATGGAGTTAGGGGAATGGGAAACTTGAATAAGACAAAAAGAGCGCGAAAAAATTGATCTGGGTTATTTTATTACAAATAAGTAGGAGCTATTTAATATAAAAGTTGGTAATGTTTGCCACGGATACTTGTATTACTTTATATTTTATACTTTGATTTCTTGTGTCAGTTTTATTTATTAAACCTAACATTATGAATGTGACCGGCTAAGAATTTAGCCGGCATTTTTTTATTGTTGTCTTTTTGACATTGACTCACATCTCCTGACGACAATCTGCTTTTTTCTGAGCAGACGGGCGTCGGAAATTCAGTGGCGTTCTGAGTTGTTGCACTAAGAGCACGCCAAGTAACACAATACCACCACCCACTAAGTGATAACTATGCATTTCTTCACCAAGAAGCGCGATAGCGATCATTGCAGTAAATAATGGCATTAGGTTCATAAAAATAGAGGTCGTATTTGCACCTAATTTCATCACACCTAAAATCCACAAATAAGGCGCAAGAATAGAAGCCCCGATACCTGCGAAGATAACTAATCCAATATTATCTTTTGTTAACGCAACACTTTCGGCGAGAAAGAAGTTTGGCAATAATAACAGAACACCAAATCCAATTTGCACATAAAGTGATTGCCAGTTAGGTAGGGCAATTGACCAGCGTTTTGTTAATACTCCATAGAGGGCGTATGACGCCGAAGCAATAAACATCATCAGCTCACCATAACCCAAACCTTGGGAAAGCAACTGAGAAGGTTCGCCACGGCTAATTAGCCAAACTAAGCCACTAATTGAAAGCACTGTGCCTAAAACAATACCTACTGTAGGTACAACACGTAAAACAAAAATACTAATAATAACGGTTAATAATGGGATGAGAGAATTCAAAATCCCCATAAATGTTGCGCTAACATAATGCGCTGCATAATAAGCCAAACTTTGGTACATCACCATCCCCAATGCACCAAGAATAAACAATTTCCACCAATATTGTTTGACGGTTTTACGATGATGCCAAACTGGCATGATCAAAAAAGGTGTCATAATTAAAAAGGCGAGGAACCAACGATAAAAAGAGATTGCAGCAGGATCGATAACAGACGCGGCTGCTTTATTGACGACTGCATTAATGGACCAGATTAACACCGCTAAAAGCGGAAAAATTGCGTTTTTCATTGTTCTCACATCTATTTTTAAACCAGATGGCTATTGTAAGCCTGTCTGATTAGATATATATAATGAAAACCAGACAACTGATAAGCCAATAAAGACAACATGACAAGAGAACAACATAAAGATGACAATTGAACAACAAAAAATGCAATGGTTATTGTCTGATCCTGATACGGTTCGATTCCGTGACGAGCAACTATTAGCTGAAACAGAGTTTGTTTATCATCAACATGATTTTGGTCAGCTGCTTTATGTGATTTCAGGTGTCATGGATTTAGAAGCCGGGGGACAGCGGTTTTTAGCGCCACCAGAATTTAGTGTATGGATACCCAAAAATGTAGGACACGCCAGTTACAATAAAAAAACACTCTCTTTTAAGGTGCTAGATATCGCACCAAATTGGTGTGAAGGATTATTAGATAAACCTTGTCTGATTCAATTGAGTGCTATTTTTTCAACTATATTTTCTGACTTCTTCCATCGTGGTGTGTGTAAACCACAAACAGAAGAAGATTTTCGCTTAGCCCAAGTACTGATTGATCAACTTAAAGCTTCACCAATACATCATACTTATTTACCTTCCTCTAAAGATAAATTACTTGCCCCTATACTTTCTGTATTAGAGCAAAATCCGGCAGATAACACCTCGTTGGAAGAATGGGCTAAAAAACGCTATACCTCAGAAAGAACACTTTCTCGTCGTTGCCAACAAGAATTAGGTATGTCTTTTAGTGAATGGCGTAAGCGCCTACGCTTTTTACATGCAATTTCTTTATTAGAGCAAGGGAAAAGCGTGAATGAAATTGCATTTGATGTGGGATATAGCTCTTCATCTTCATTTATTGCGATGTTTCAACAATTTGCTGGTACAACACCAGAACGTTTCCGCCGATTACCCAATGGTTAAGCCTTCTTTTCATATATTTACTTAAAATCTAGGCGGATTTTACTGTCAATAATAGGCTTTGCTGTGAATAAGTGGCAAAATAGACCGCTTAATTTTGTTTTTCGATTGATTGCTTACACACATAAATACCAAATCAGTGAGATAACACCGTGAAAATTCTGGTTGATGAAAATATGCCTTATGCGGAACAACTTTTCCGCCAATTAGGTGAGGTAAAAGCTGTTTCTGGTCGCCCATTACCTACTGATGAGCTTAATGATTCTGATGCCTTAATGGTGAGATCAATTACTAAAGTCAATGAATCCTTATTATCAGGCAAGCCAGTGAAATTTGTTGGAACCGCAACAGCGGGTTTCGATCATGTCGATATTGCATGGTTAGAACAACAACAAATTGGTTTTTCATCAGCTCCAGGCTGCAATGCTATCGCAGTTGTTGAATATGTATTTTCTGCACTGATGATGCTAGCAGAGCAAGATAGCTTTCAATTAACCGATAAAGTTGTCGGTATTGTGGGTGTAGGAAATGTGGGGGGGCGATTAGCAACACGCCTTCGTGCATTAGGTGTAAATGTTTTACTTTGCGATCCACCAAGAGCGGATAATGGTGATGATGAAGAATTTCATCCATTGGAAACATTGTTAGAAAAAGCAGATATTCTAACTTTCCATACACCTCTCAATAAATCAGGCCCATACAAAAGTTATCATTTAATTAATGAGAGTAACCTCGAAAAATTACCTGAAGGGCGCATTTTAATTAATGCGAGCCGTGGCGAGGTTGTTGATAATCAAGCATTATTGTCTGTACTTGAGAACGGAAAATCCTTACGCGTTGTATTGGATGTTTGGGAGCCAGAGCCAGATCTTTCTATTGAATTATTAAATAAAGTTGATATCGCGACACCACATATTGCTGGTTATACCTTAGAAGGTAAGGCTCGTGGTACAACTCAGGTTTTCGAAGCTTATTGTGATTTTATTGGTCAGCCCCAAACAGTTGAATTATCAACATTATTACCTGCACCTACTATTTCAACTATTTCAGTACAAGGCGAGTTAACACAAACACTTTTAAAACAACTTATTCATCTTGTTTATGATGTGCGCCGTGATGATGCTCCATTACGAAAAGTGGCGGGAATAAAAGGGGAGTTTGATAAATTACGCAAATTTTACCCTGTACGTCGTGAGTGGTCTTCACTACACGTCATTTGTGACAATCAAACCACCGTTGACACATTAAATGCAATTGGCTTTAGCGCTACATATAAAAGTGCTACACACAAATAAAGCAAAATATTACTTTAAAAATTTTATGGTATTGGAGGATATCTTATGGGAGAAGGTTGGAATATTGCAGTTGTTGGTGCAACAGGCGCTGTTGGTGAAGCGATTTTAGAACTGCTACAAGAGCGTGAATTTCCCATTGGTGAATTAACAGCAATCGCAAGTGAAGATAGCATTGGGAAATCAGTGCGTGTAAACAGCAAAAGTGTTGCGGTTCAAGGTATTCACAATATTGAGTGGGCTGATATTCAATTAGCGTTCTTTGCTGCACCGACAGAAATCAGTGCGCAATATGCACAACAAGCGGCTGATGCTGGCTGTATTGTCATCGATTGTAGTGGCATCTTTGCAATGGATTGGGATGTGCCGTTGATTGTTCCTGGCGTGAACAGTGCAATGCTTGCGGAATACCGCACTCGTAATATTGTTTCAATTGCGGATAGCATGGTGAGTCAATTATTACGTGCCATTAACCCATTAACCGAATCTGCGGGTTTAACGCGCCTTAGCGTGACAAATTTAATGTCTGTATCTCGTTTTGGAAAACAAGCTGTAGATGAACTGGCAGGGCAAAGTGCTCGTTTACTTAATGGTATTCCTCCTGAATTAGGTCGTTTTAATAAACAGTTAGCATTTAACATTTTACCTTTAATGGTTGATGACGAAGGCTCTATACAAGAAGAGCGTCGTATGGTTGACCAAATTCGTAAAATTTTACAAGATGAAGGCTTGCCAATCTCTGTCACTACACTACAAGCGCCTGTTTTCTATGGTAATGCACAGTCGGTTCAATTAGAAACCTCACGCCCGATGGGTAGTGATGAAGCGCGTGAAACATTACAAGAAAATGAAGATCTTAATATCAGTGATGAAAATGATTTTCCAACTCAAGTCACCGATGCATCTGGTAATGTGAGCTTAAATTTAGGTTGTTTCCGTAACGATTATGGTATGCCCGAAGCTTTACAATTCTGGTCAGTCGCAGATAACGTGCGCTTTGGTGGGGCATTAATGGCTGTCGAAGTCGCAGAGCAATTAATGCAGGAGCAGTTTTACTAATGAATGCGCAAGTGAGTGCTGAAGTAACAGAACAACCCTTGACTGAGTCAGCGGTTATTTCTGAAAGCACAACAATCAAAATTGCTCTAGGCGTTGAATATGATGGTAGCCGTTATTATGGCTGGCAACGCCAAAATGAAGTGCGCAGTGTACAAGAACGGTTAGAAAAAGCACTTTCACAAGTGGCTAATGAGCCTATATCTGTATTTTGTGCGGGAAGAACTGATGCTGGAGTACATGCAACGGGGCAAGTTGTTCATTTTGAAACAACTGCACACCGTAAAGATCCCGCTTGGACAATGGGCGTTAACACTCATTTACCTGCGGATATCGCAATACGTTGGGTAAAAACAGTTTCTGATGATTTTCATGCTCGCTTTAGTGCAACGGCAAGACGTTATCGCTATGTGATTTTTAATCATCGTTATCGTCCCGCTATTTTGTCATCTGGCGTGACGCATTTTCATTATCCTTTAGACGCTGAACGTATGCATCAAGCAGCGCAATGTTTACTGGGTGAAAATGATTTTACCTCTTTTAGAGCTGTCCAATGCCAATCGCGAACGCCGTGGCGTAACGTTATGCATGTCAATGTTTCTCGTTATGGTGACTATGTTGTTGTGGATATTAAAGCGAATGCTTTTGTTCATCATATGGTGAGAAATATTGTTGGTAGCCTTTTAGAAATAGGGTGTGGCAATCAGGACATTACTTGGATGGCTGAATTATTAGCCTTAAAAGACAGAACCAAAGCCGCAGCAACAGCTAAAGCGAATGGATTGTATCTGGTCTCTGTGGATTATCCTGATCATTTTGAATTACCAAAACCTGCAATGGGCCCACTATTTTTAGCGGATAACCCTATTGAGATATCTCAATCATAAAGACACCCAGTTTTCTGAGGATTTATGGAAATATTAACGCAATTTGTTGATTTAATTAAATTTCTAATTGATTTTATTTTACATATTGATGCGCATTTAGCAGAGCTTGTTGCACAATATGGTACATGGGTCTATGCCATTTTGTTTCTGATTGTTTTTTGTGAAACGGGGCTTGTGGTAACACCTTTCTTACCCGGAGACTCCTTATTATTTGTTGCAGGTGCTTTAGCTTCATTAGAAACCAATGATGTGAATGTTCATATTATTGTTTTACTGTTACTTTGTGCCGCCATTTTAGGCGATGCCGTTAATTATTCTATTGGGCGACTTTTTGGTGAAAAGCTATTTAGTAAGCCTAATTCACGTATTTTCCGTCGTGAATATTTAGATAAAACTCATGCTTTTTATGAAAAGCATGGTGGTAAAGCGATAATTTTGGCAAGATTCGTGCCGATTATCCGAACTTTTGCGCCATTCGTTGCAGGAATGGGTAAAATGTCATATCGTCATTTTGCCTTTTATAATGTTACTGGGGCAATTGCATGGGTACTGCTATTTACTTATGCGGGATACTTTTTTGGTGACTTAGATATAGTTCAAAAGAACTTAAAATTGCTAATTGTTGCCATTATTGTTATTTCTATTTTACCGGGCGTTATTGAGATCCTACGCCACCGCAGAGCGAGTGCAAAAGCAAAGAAAGAAAGTGATAACAAAGAGGTTTGAGCAGTTATCATAAGTTTTTGCCGTAGAATAGCCATAATAAAGAGATGCGCTGAAATTCAGTAAGCGGTATCATCATAAACTTTGCTAACCACACAGCCAGTGCATTGTGGTTGATACGCTAACAATAATTTTACTGGCGAAGGTCAGATTCAGACGAAAAGGTCCATTAATGAGCTGGATTGAAAAAATTCTAAACAAAAGCACCATCACAAGTTCACGTAAAGCTAATATCCCTGAAGGGGTTTGGACTAAATGTGACAGCTGTGGGCAGGTACTCTATCGCGCAGAATTAGAGCGCAATTTAGAGGTTTGCCCTAAATGTGATCACCATATGCGCATTTCAGCGCGTCGTCGCCTTGAGACTTTCCTTGATTCAGGAAGCACAACAGAATTAGGTAGCGAATTAGAGCCTAAAGATATTCTGAAATTCCGCGACTCTAAAAAATACAAAGACAGAATCAGCGCTGCTCAAAAACAGACGCAAGAAAAAGATGCATTAATCGTGATGAAAGGAACGCTGAAAAAGATGCCTGTTGTTGCTGCATCCTTTGAATTTGCGTTTATGGGCGGTTCAATGGCTTCTGTTGTAGGTGCGCGTTTTGTTCGTGCTGTTGAACAAGCATTAGAAGATAACTGCCCATTAGTTTGCTTCTCTGCAAGTGGTGGTGCGCGTATGCAAGAAGCGCTGATGTCATTAATGCAAATGGCAAAAACCAGTGCGGCATTAGCAAAAATGCAAGAACGTGGTTTGCCTTATATTTCAGTAATGACTGACCCTACAATGGGCGGTGTTTCTGCAAGTTTAGCGATGTTAGGTGATATCAACGTTGCTGAACCTAAAGCACTGATTGGTTTTGCAGGTCCTCGCGTTATTGAACAAACAGTACGTGAAAAACTACCAGCTGGTTTCCAACGCAGTGAATTCCTGTTAGAAAAAGGGGCGATCGATATGATTGTTCGTCGTCCTGAAATGCGTGATGAGCTGGCTGAATTACTGGCTAAGCTGACTCAGTATGATTTAGTTGAAGATGAAAATGAAGATGAAATCATCAGTGAAGAAATGATTGCTGATGAAATTGAATCTACAGACAACGAGCCAGAAATTAACATCGAAACGAATAAAAAAGAAGATGTCTAATATCATAACTGCTCCTAAAGCCACATCGCCTTTGTCGGTGTGGCTTTCTTATCTTGAACATTTGCACTCCAGCGCCATTGATATGGGGTTAGAGCGAGTAGGCAAGGTAGGAAAAATATTAAATGTGTTACGTCCTGCACCTAAGGTAATTACTGTCTCAGGTACAAATGGGAAAGGCACAACCTGTCATATGCTAGAGTCAATCTTGATGGCATCAGGATTGAAAGTCGGCGTTTATAGCTCCCCTCATCTTGTTCGTTATACAGAACGTGTTCGTATTCAAGGCAAAGAACTGTCTGAAGATGCTTTTTGTGAAGTTTTTGCAGAAATTGAACAAGCTAGAGGCGATATCTCGCTGACCTTTTTTGAATATGGCACTCTGGCTGCGCTGAAGTTATTTCAACAAGCACAACTTGATGTTGTTATTCTTGAAGTAGGATTAGGCGGTCGATTAGATGCGACGAATATCGTTGATGCAGATATTGCTGCTATCACAAGTATTGCACTCGATCATACTGATTGGTTAGGTGCAGATAGAGAGCATATTGGTCACGAGAAAGCGGGTATTTTCCGTACTAATCACTACGCGGTTGTGGGTGAGCCAGATATGCCTCATTCCATTGCTGAAGTTGCCAATGAAAAACAGGCTAAGCTTTTCCGTCGTGGAGCAGATTGGTCTTTTGTTATTGAAGGTGAACACTGGCATTGGCGTTGTGCTGATTGTGAATTTGATACGTTGCCGATCCCTAATATTCCATTAGCTAATGCGGCGACAGCGATGGGTGTTATTCGTTGCTTGCTCAAGTCTGATGATAAAGTCAGCCAAGCAATAACACAGCAAAGTATTGTTGAAGGTATGTCTCGTGCACAATTACCGGGTCGTTTTCAGGTGATTTCTCAACATCCTTTGGTTATCTTTGATGTGGCTCATAATCCTCATGCAGCAGGATATTTAGCGGAAAAATTATCACAATTACCACAAAAATCTGATACTCAGGTGCGCATTGTGGTTGGTATGCTGGGTGATAAAGATATTGCAGGAACATTAGCGTGCTTAACACCATTGGCTGATAGTTGGTATGTTGCTCCACTTAATGAGTTTCGTGGTGCTTCTGCGGATGTATTAGCTCAACATCTTGAAAAACCAATGGTATTTGATAGTGTTGAAAATGCATGGCAACAAGCAATGTCTGATGCTGCTCCTAACGATATTGTTGTGGTTTGTGGCTCATTTCATACTGTCGCGCATGTGATGGAACTTTTGGAAAAGGAGAGTGTGGGTGGCAAGTAAATTTCAAAATCGCTTAGTCGGTGCCGTTGTATTGGTGGCAGTAGGGGTTATTTTTTTACCTGCACTGCTTGACGGCGATAAGAAATATAACGAAGACCAGTTCGCCTCTATTCCTTTAGTACCCAAACCTGGTGATGAGCAAGAAATAGAATCTATCGCTCCGATAGAGCAAACTTCAGTGCCTTCTACTCCGTCAGAAGGTGCGTCTGAAGGTATGCTTTCTGAAGCAGTGACAGGCGTTGAGCAACCTACTGTAACAACTCCTGAACCACCAGCTGTTGTACCTGTTACACCACCGGTACAACCACCACAACAGCCAACACCTACACCAGAGCCTCCTGCTGTGGTTACGCCGCCAGTACAACCACCAGCGCCACCAGTGCAAGAAACTAAGCCACCGAAAGGCGAGGCTTGGGTTGTTCAATTAGGTGCGTTGAAAAATGCGGCGAAGGTAGAAGAAATTATTGCGAAAATGCATTTCTCAGGTTATCCGGTATATACCGTACCTGCACGCCCAGTTGCAGGGCAAGTGACTCGAATTTATATCGGGCCTAGTGCCTCTAAGTCAGAATTACAGGCGATTTTGCCTCATTTAAAAGAGCTTACAGGCTTACAAGGTGAGGTAAGGGCATATAAGCCTTAATTTTTTCTAAACGAGTCATCAGATGAGTGATGTAACAAAGCGTTAACTTATTGCGGCGATTATGATTTTTCATATCGCCGTAAATTATTTTGAAATTAGCGAAAATTAGCATTACGCAAACGTTTTCGTTTTCTGTTAGAATGCTTCCGTATTAATGCGGAGCATCATTATTGGATAAAGAATTTATGGTCTGGATAGATTACGCCATCATTGCCATTATTGGTTTTTCCGCATTAGTCAGCCTGATCCGTGGCTTTGTTCGTGAAGCATTGTCACTCATCACCTGGGGTTGTGGTTTCTTTGTTGCTAGTCAGTTTTATCCTTATCTTGCCGTCTATTTTACCCGGTTTGAAGATGAGCTGGTTCGTAACGGGATTGCAATAGTCACGTTATTTATTGCGACACTGATTGTCGGTGCTGTTGTGAATTATGTGATTAGCTCTCTTGTTCAACGCACAGGGTTATCAGGTACAGATCGTGTATTGGGGGTCTGTTTCGGGGCTTTAAGAGGCGTGCTGATAGTTTCAGCATTACTTTTTGTTTTAGGCGCATTTACGCCTATGGCAGATAGCGCTGATTGGCAACGTTCTGAGCTTATTCCTCAATTCAACCATATTATTAGGTGGTTCTTTGACTACCTGCAAAATGCGTCAAGTTTCGTGTCGGAGAGAATATAACCTCTCCGTCTGGCTGATGAGGATCTATTCATGTGCGGTATTGTCGGTATCGCTGGAGCTAATCCAGTAAACCAATCAATTTATGATGCGTTAACGGTGTTACAACACCGAGGTCAAGATGCAGCAGGCATTGCAACGATAGACGGTAACAACGGTTTCCGTCTTCGCAAGGCTAACGGACTGGTTAAAGATGTGTTCGAAACCCGTCATATGTTGCGTTTAAAAGGTACTATCGGGATAGGGCATGTCCGTTATCCAACAGCGGGTAGTTCTAGTGCATCAGAAGCGCAGCCTTTTTATGTGAATTCACCTTTTGGTATTACGTTGGCGCACAATGGTAATTTAACCAATGCGCATTTGTTACGTCGCCAATTATTTGAAACAGCGCGTCGCCATATCAATACCACCTCTGATTCTGAAATTCTGCTTAATGTATTGGCATATGAATTAGACCGTTTTGACCATTTCCCTCTTGAACCTGATAATATTTTTGCAGCCGTTGCGGCAATGCATAAAAAACTCCGCGGTGCTTATGCTTGTGTTGCTTTGATCATCGGTCATGGTTTATTGGCTTTTCGTGATCCCTTTGGTATTCGTCCTTTAGTCTTAGGTAAACGTACATTAGATGATGGTCGCCATGAATATATGGTCGCATCTGAAAGTGTGGCACTTGATACTTTAGGTTTTGAATTCTTACGTGATGTTGCACCAGGAGAAGCCGTTTATATCACAGAGCAAGGACAACTCTTTACTCGCCAATGTGCTGAAAATCCACAGTTAATGCCTTGTTTATTTGAGTATGTTTACTTTGCTCGCCCAGATTCCTTTATCGATAAAATTTCGGTTTATAATGCACGTTTACGTATGGGGCAGAAATTAGGCGCTAAAATTGCGAAAGAGTGGGATGATTTACACATTGATGTTGTGATCCCAATTCCTGAAACATCTTGTGATATTGCCTTAGAAATTGCGCATATTCTCAATAAACCTTATCGCCAAGGCTTTGTAAAAAACCGCTATGTTGGCCGTACTTTTATTATGCCGGGTCAGCAAGAGCGTCGTAAGTCGGTTAGACGTAAACTGAATGCAAATCGCGCCGAGTTTCGTGATAAAAATGTTCTGTTGATTGATGACTCTATTGTACGTGGCACAACATCAGAGCAAATCGTCGAACTTGCAAGAGAAGCGGGTGCGAAGAAAGTCTATTTTGCATCAGCCGCACCAGAAGTTCGCTTCCCTAATGTGTATGGCATTGATATGCCAAATGCCAATGAGCTTATTGCTCATGGACGTGAAGTGGATGAAATTCGTAAATTAATTGGTGCGGATGGGCTTATTTTCCAAGATCTCACTGATTTAATTGCCGCAGTACAAGAAGAGAATCCTGATATTAATCAGTTCGAATGTTCTGTGTTTGACGGTGTTTATATTACGAAAGATATCGACCAAGATTACTTGGATTACTTAGAAAATCTACGTCGTGATGATGAACATAAAATTCGTGATCAGAATGAAATAGAAAATTTGGAAATCTATAACGAAGGCTAATTTTTCGGTAAGATATCCCCCTTATAAAGCGTCGATGCCAGCGTGTTCTGCATCGACGCTTGTTTTTTGAGGGTTAATCATCATAATGATTAACAAAGGTATATATTCTGAGGATCATAATGAAAAAGCTGATAGTTGGGCTAACAGGTGCCAGTGGTGCAATTTACGGTATACGTTTATTAGAGATACTGAAATCAGTGCCATCCGTTGAAACACATTTAGTGATTAGCCAAGCTGCACGCCGTACTATTTCATTAGAAACCGATTATTCGCTAAAAGATATTCATGCTTTAGCGGATGTGATTTATGACGATCGCGATATTGGCGCATCTATCTCTTCAGGATCGTTTCGCGTCAATGGAATGGTTATATTACCTTGTTCAATCAAAAGCCTGTCAGGCATTGTTCATAGCTATACAGATACCTTAGTGACTCGCGCTGCGGATGTGGTATTAAAAGAAGGGCGTAAGTTGGTGTTATGTGTGCGTGAAACACCACTGCATTTAGGCCATTTGCGATTAATGACACAAGCTTCTGAGTTAGGCGCAGTGATTATGCCACCTGTACCGGCATTCTATTTTCAGCCTAAAACCATCGATGATATTGTCAATCAAACCGTTAATCGTGTACTTGATCAGTTTGAGATTGATTTACCTGATGATTTGTTTCAACGGTGGGAAGGCGATAAGCCAGCTCGCTAAGTATACTTGTCATACTCTTACTCGTCATACTTCAAGCGTTCATTCGCACTAGTCACATACTATTGTATGCTCCTGTCGCCTAGCTACATCTTGAATTATTTAGAGTATCGACTCGTTATGCTTCAAGCTGTAGCTCTTGGATTATTTAGAGTATCTATTAGGTAGAATATTTATTCGTACTAGTCACATCGAATTATTGAAAATAGAAAAAGAGATTATTTTCCTGTGGTAATAATATCTTTTAATGCCTCTTCTAAATGTGGATAGCGAAATTCAAAGCCAGCATTAAGTAGTTTTTCAGGAATAGCTTGTTGCCCACCTAACACTAATGTGGCGCTTTCTCCCATCACTAAACGTAATATGCTTTCGGGTACTGTCATTAAAGCTGGGCGATTAAAGGCTTTTCCTAATAGACGAGTAAACTCTTTATTTTGTACAGGCTCAGGCGCTGTTAAGTTAAAAGCACCTTTAGCATTTTGGGTCTTAAGCAAGAAAACAATCGCATTGACCATATCATCAATATGTATCCACGGCATATACTGTTTCCCACTTCCCAATTTACCACCTAATCCTAACTTAAAGGGTTTGCTCATTTTAGGCAGTGCGCCACCGAGTGTTGAAAGTACAATACCTGTACGTAACAAGCACACTCGTGTTAATGGTGTTTGCGCTTCAAGTGCAATACGCTCCCATTTTGCACAAAGCTCATGTGTAAACTCTGGATTTGCCGGCGTCTCTTCAGTGACTCGAGTATCACCTTGATCACCATAAAATCCCACTGCTGAGCCAGAAATAAAAACAGCAGGGGGAGAGTCACTGGCTTTAATTAAATCAACCAATTTCTGGGTTAAATGACAACGGCTATTAACGAGTTTCTGCTTTTGAGAAGGTGTCCAACGGTTATCAGCAATAGGCTCTCCAGCAAGATTAATAATGGCATCAAACTCATTAAGATCTTGTTTATCATTGAGTTGAGTCCAACAGGTGATTTCATTACAAAAATGCGAATAGACTTTTTGAGGCGAACGAGAAAGCACCGTAATATCATTATTGGCGAGTGCAAGCTCACAAACTAATGCTTTGCCAATTAATCCTGTACCACCAGTGACAAGTATTTTCATCACAATCCTCCTGATCTGCTTGCTTGATAAAGAATAAATATCATCCTGATATATAAATTGCTTATATTAACCAAAGAGTTTTTTTGTTGCTGGGCGCTGGTTAATGTTGTTTAGCCATTTTTGAATTGCTGGGTAATTTGCCAAATCAATATTGTGGTGATCGTGCAGACGAGCCCATGTATATGTAGCGATATCTGCGATGCTGTACGCTTGTCCACCAAGGTAAGGTGATTGCGCTAACCTTTTCTCTAATACACTATATAGACGCTGCGTTTCTTCAGTATAACGTTTAATCGCATAAGGGACTTTTTCTGTGGCATAACGAGTGAAGTGATGATTTTGCCCCAACATTGGACCAAATCCACCCACTTGCCAAAACAGCCATTGTAGTTGTGTTGTTTTTTCTCGTAAATTTTGACTAAGCAATTTGCCACTTTTTTCAGCTAGATAGATAAGAATAGCACCTGATTCAAAAATAGAGATAGGTTCACCTCCATCAGCAGGTGAGTTATCTACAATAGCGGGAATTTTATTATTGGGTGAAATTGCTAAAAATTCAGGTTTAAATTGATCGCCTTTACTAATATCAATGCGATGTAACTGATAAGGTATGCCCGTTTCTTCAAGAAAAAGCGTTATTTTTTGGCCATTTGGGGTATCTGCATAATATAAGTCAATCATTAAAAGCTCCAAAATAAAGTAGGCACTAAAGATACAAGATAATCACAGTCTGCCTTCTAACACCATAAAAAGCAAAAAAGCGCAAGATGGATAAAACAAGTCACGTATGATTATTGTAGTGGTGAAAAATAGTGATTTTGGTATATTCAGGATAAAAATTACGATCGTTTAGTATCGGTTAAAAAAGGTTTGTTGAGGATGGAACAAGAAAAGACGGCATTGGTTGAATGGGTTGATATTGTTGATGATAAAAATGAAGTCGTTGCACAAGCAACACGTCAACAAATGCGAGCTGAAAACCTAAGACATAGAGCAACTTATATCGTTGTTCATGATGGAATGGGAAAAATCTTGGCACAGCGTAGAACTGAAACAAAAGATTTTTATCCCGGTTGGTTAGATGCTACTGCGGGTGGTGTAGTTCAACAAGGTGAGAATTTACTTGAAAGTGCGCGTCGCGAAGCAGAAGAAGAATTAGGTATTGCTGGAGTCCCTTTTGCTGAGCATGGTCAATTTTATTATGATGATGAAAGTTGTCGTGTATGGGGAAGTTTATTTAGTTGTGTTTCTCATGGGCCTTTCGCACTGCAAGCAGAAGAAATTGAGGAAGTGTGTTGGTTAACTCCCTCTGAAATTACTGAGCGTTGTGATGAATTCACACCGGATTCATTAAAAGCCCTTTCTCTTTGGTTAACGCGTAACAACAGTACTCGCCTAGAAAGCAGAGAAACAGTAGATTAAGGGGTGCTTTGCCCTAGTTCAAATCGATAAGCATAGTTGATAACGGTATCTTCGAATATAGCGTTATCATCTTCGTCTCTCAAACGCTGTAAAAGTGCTATCAGATGTTTTCCTGCTTCTTTTCCCATTTTGTGATAATCAAAACGAATTGATGTGAGAGAAGGGGATATCTGATCGCTATTTTCAGATCCTTCTAAACAAGCAATAGCCAGATCTTGTGGGATCTTAATTAATCGACGCTGACACTCAAAAATCATACCTAGCGCAATACTTTCATGACTACAAATAACAGCATCTAGTTCTGGTTGGCGTAATAAAATCTCTGTTAATGCTTGTCGCCCGTATGCCATAGAAGCGGGATCGGGCGTGGTGACACTTTGTTCAGCATTTAAATAATTTTTGAGTAATGCTCGTGACCAACCTGTTATTTGCTGGTGGTGCAGGCGTTGCCCTTGTAACGCACCAATATAGCCAATACAACGCTTTCCTTGGGTGACTAAATGGTTTGTTAAATCATACGCGGCTTGCTCATAAGAACAATCAATACTAATTGCTGCCTGTTCATCCGATTGGCTGGCGACACTAACAACAGGTACATTGGCATTACTGATATGTAAAAAATGAGTTGGGCTAAGCTGTGAACCAAAGGCAACCAATGCAGCTGGATTACTTTGCAATAGCATATTAATCACATCGCTAGCTTTATGAGGCTGATGCTCATAGCAACCAACTAAAATTTGATACTGATGGCGATTGAGTATTTGTTGCAAAGACTGCATAAAATCCGCACTGGCTCTATCTGTAAAAGAGGGTAACAGTACAGCAATAATATGGCTTTGTGCTGAAGCTAAAGCGCCTGCTGAGGCATTAGGAATATAGCCAAGTTCTTCTACTGCTTGATTAACTTTTTCTCGTAACTTATCAGAAACTAATTCAGGGGTTCGCAATGCACGAGAAACGGTCATTGATCCGACTCCTGCATGTTTAGCGACATCTTGTAATGTGACGCGACCTGTATTTCGGCGCTTACGTGTTTTGATCATTTGTGATTATGCTTGCTTAGCCTATTTTATTAACCGCAGATCCTACCTGAAATCTTCCTATTATGCTGAAACAATACAGTGTCAATTGTTGGCATTTTCTACAATTAACATTTCATTAAAATGATAGCGCTATCACAATTACGAATGATCTATCTAGATAGCGCTACCATTAATGATTACTATCCTTAATAACGAAGCTCAAAGAGAGTCTTATTGAGGTTATAACTATGCTTAAAACGTTATTAACACCGGATGTGGTGCAAGTGGTTCCAAACGTTAGCGATTGGCGAGAAGCTGTTAAAGTGGCGTGCCAGCCATTAATTGCTAAAGGTTGTATTGAACCTCGTTATATCGATGCGATTTACAAATCACACGAAAAAATCGGGCCATATTATGTATTAGGTCCGGGGATTGCGATGCCTCATGCGCGTCCTGAGGATGGTGTTAATCAACTTTCTCTTGCATTAACCATTGTTGAGCAAGGTGTTGAGTTTGGTGCTGATGAAAACGATCCTGTGAAATTACTGATTGTTTTGGCTGCAACAGATAACGATAGCCATATTAATGCCATTGTGAAATTAGCCGAACTTTTTGATAACGATACAGATATTCAAAAGCTATTTAATGCGAAAAGCAAAGCGGATGTATTAGCCGTTATCAACAACTATTAATGACGATTTAAATTACCAAGGGGAATATCATGAAAATTACTGTTGTGTGTGGAAATGGTTTAGGTAGTAGCTTAATGATGGAAATGAGCATCAAAAGCATCCTAAAAGATCTTGCTGTGAATGCAGAAGTGGATCACGTTGATCTGGGTTCAGCAAAAGGCACACCAAGTGATATCTATGTAGGTACACGCGATATTGCTGAGCAACTTAACTCTCAAGCCGTAAACGGAAGAGTGGTTTCACTGGATAATATGATTGATAAAGTGGCGATGAAAGAGAAGCTTTCTGTCGCATTACGTGAATTAGGCGCGTTATAAGGAGCCTATCATGGACTTTTTCCGCTTTCTAATGAGTGATGTGCTTTCAGAGCCTGCTATTCTAGTTGGTTTGATTGCATTGATTGGCTTAATTGCCCAGAAAAAACCAGTTACAGAATGTATTAAAGGCACCGTAAAAACCATTATGGGTTTTGTGATTTTAGGTGCTGGTGCAGGTCTTGTAATTAACTCACTGGGTGATTTCTCAACGATTTTCCAACATGCATTTGGTATTCAAGGCGTTGTACCTAATAACGAGGCGATTGTCTCTATTGCACAAAAAAGCTTTGGTAAAGAGATGGCATTAATTATGTTTTTTGCCATGTTAATTAATATCTTAATTGCACGTTTAACGCCGTGGAAATTTATTTTCTTAACTGGTCACCATACATTATTTATGTCAATGATGGTGGCGGTTATTTTGGCAACTGCGGGCTTAGAAGGCACAGTATTAGTTGCGGTAGGTTCATTAGTTGTTGGGATTTCAATGGTATTTTTCCCTGCTATTGCACATCCTTACATGAAAAAGATTACTGGCTCTGATGATGTTGCATTAGGACACTTCTCAACGATTTCTTATGTCGTTGCGGGCTTTATCGGCAGTAAATTTGGTAATAAAGAGCATTCAACAGAAGAGATGAATGTTCCTAAAAGCTTACTATTTTTACGCGATACACCAGTCGCAATTGCCTTTACTATGGGCATTATTTTTATCATCACATGTTTATTTGCGGGCGATACTTTTGTTCGTGAAGTCAGTGGTGGTAAAAACTGGTTTATGTTCTCATTAATGCAATCTATAACCTTCGCAGCAGGTGTTTATATTATTCTGCAAGGTGTGCGTATGGTGATTGCTGAAATCGTTCCTGCATTTAAAGGTATTTCAGATAAGTTAGTTCCTAATGCAAAACCAGCGTTAGATTGCCCAGTTGTATTCCCTTATGCACCCAATGCAGTTTTAGTGGGCTTTTTAAGTAGCTTTGCTGCGGGTGTTATCGGTATGTTCATTCTTTATGCTTTAGATTGGACAGTCATAATTCCGGGTGTGGTTCCTCACTTCTTTGTGGGTGCAACAGCGGGGGTATTTGGTAATGCAACAGGTGGGCGTCGTGGTGCTATTTTAGGTGCATTCGTTCAAGGTTTATTAATTACTTTCTTACCTGTATTCCTATTACCAGTACTTGGCGATATCGGTATTGCTAACACCACATTTAGTGATGCAGACTTTGGTGTTATCGGTATTCTGTTAGGTATTATTGTTCGTTGATATTTTTGAATTTATTAATTAAAAAAACGCCTTGCTGAGTTAAATCAACAAGGCATTTTTTTTTACAAATATTATTATTCAAATAAGTATCAGACTTTTAGCAATGTTTGGATTTTTTTCTATCATCCGTAAGAGTTTCAAACTACTGCCTGTCGGAAATCTACGCTTTTGTTCCCATGCTCGAACTAAAGAAGTAGATACACCAAGAGCCGTAGCAAAATCAGTTTGTTTTAATTTCGTCAATTTACGGATTTCTTTCACATCGGGCTCTATAACAGTAAATACTCGAGAAGGCATGACCTGTTTTTTATGTATTTGTACCGCTTCTTTTAAGCTATCAAACAATTCATTAAAAGAATTATCATCCATATACTGTTTTTGTTCTGTTGTCATAATATGCCTCTAAAGATCAAGATAATCAGCTTATCTAGAATGAATTTATTTGTTAATGATAATTCCATTCTTTTAGTAATAGAGCTAATGCTTTTAGCTTGTTGCATTGTTCTTAGCTTAAGTTATCTTGTTGATTTTTTGGATAAACATAAAGCATATAAATGATCCCATCTTCAGAAATATAGTAGTAGATAACACGTATACCACCACTTTTTCCTTTGTTTGCTAATCGGTATCGTATTTTTCTGCATCCACCAGAACCAACAATAAGATCACCTTTTAATGGGTTAGCAATAAGCATATTTTGAAACTCTGCGTATTCATCATCACTTATCAAATTAGTAATACATTTAGTGAAGATATTAGTTTCAATTATCTGCATATCAATCCCTTATTTTAGCAACGGTTTGGTCCCGTAGTAATACAAGGTGTTACTATAATAGTGATACCCTGTATTACTTTCAAGGGAAATATAACTCAAAATAAGATTTACTTAAAAGAAAAAATAAATAATTTACAATTAAAACAATTAGTTACCTGTTTTTGTAAGTTTTTTAGTGAATAAATAAACGAATTAATTCTAATTAAAACTTGTGAATTAATATGTTTATTTTATGAATAATAATGCTATTATCCTGAGTGAATATTCACGATGTGTATATTTTCGTACCTAATTAATTATAAAAATAGGTTTAACATCACAATCACTAAGGAAAAAGAAGATGTCTTTTGGTATTCGATATCTTGCGTTGTTACCACTTTTTGTTATCACTGCTTGCCAACAACCTGTTAATCACAATCCACCAGTGGCTCAAACAGCTCAGATTCAACCTGCAATTGTGAATAACTCATGGATTGAAATTTCACGTAGTGCGCTCGATTTTAATGTGAAAAAAGTACAATCACTTTTAGGTGATAAATCCTCGCTTTGTGCTGTTTTAAAAGGTGATGCATATGGTCATGATTTATCATTAGTTGCACCTATTATGATTGAAAATAATGTGCAATGTATTGGTGTAACGAATAACCAAGAGCTAAAAGAAGTACGTGATCTAGGATTCCAAGGTCGTTTAATGCGTGTACGTAATGCTACAGAGCAAGAAATGGCTCAGGCGACAAGCTATAGCGTGGAAGAATTGATTGGTAACTTAGATATGGCTAAGAAATTAGATGCCATTGCTAAACAACAAAATAAAGTGATCCCTATTCATCTAGCCTTAAACTCTGGTGGAATGTCTCGTAATGGATTAGAAGTTAATAATAAAGCAGGGCTTGAAGAGGCGAAGCAAATAGCTCAGTTAGCTAACCTTAAAGTGGTTGGCATTATGTCTCATTATCCTGAAGAAGATGCGGATAAAGTAAGAGAAGATCTCGCTCGTTTTAAACAGCAATCACAAAAGGTATTGGATGTTACTGGACTAAATCGCAAAGATGTCACTCTGCATATGGCAAATACTTTTGCCACAATTACCGTACCTGAATCATGGCTAGATATGGTGCGTGTAGGCGGGATTTTTTATGGTGATACCATCGCAAGTACAGATTACAAACGTGTTATGACTTTTAAATCCAATATTGCCTCAATCAATTATTATCCTAAAGGCAATACTGTTGGGTATGATCGTACTTACACACTAAAACGTGATTCAGTATTAGCTAATATTCCTGTCGGTTATGCAGATGGTTATCGTCGAGTCTTTAGTAATGCAGGACATGCTTTAATTGGTGGTCAACGTGTACCTGTTTTGGGTAAAACGTCAATGAATACGGTGATTGTTGATATTACCGATCTTAAAAATATCAAATCAGGGGATGAAGTCGTATTCTTTGGTAAGCAAGGTAATGCAGAGATCACTGCTGAAGAGGTTGAAGATATTAGTGGTGCACTGTTTACAGAGATGTCGATTTTGTGGGGTGCGACCAATCAGCGTGTACTCGTGGATTAAAGTAGGGTGCTTGTGATCACCAATCTCAACAACTTTTGAGAGAAATTGTGGGGGAATTTCCCCCACAAAACTATTTATCGCAAGATAAAATAGCTTGAACTACGGTGTCGCCACTACTGATATTAAAAGAACATAATCTTTCATGTTTCAGTAAAGCAAAACACAAAACTGTAATACATACAGTAATCAGCCCTAATAGGGCAAGCTTAGTCATTTCTCTTGACACTCCTTTATAAAGGAGACAGAATTAAGTTGTTTGGTTTTGAGGCTGCCTCGGATTTTAGTAAATTAAAATTCGGGGCTTTCGTCTTTTTGGCTCCTGAAAATGCTTGAACCAAAATGATCCAAGCACCCACCTGCATACTAACAGAAGCTCACCTTATTTCTATCTTTTTCTGAATAATAAAGACATAAATAAGCAAGTAAAATCAATGTGTTAATTGTTTTTATATTGGATGCTTATATGTGTGATTTTATTTGACACTCCTTTATAAAGGAGACAGAATCAAGTTGTCGTGTTTTGAGACTGCCTCGGATTTTAGTCAAATAAGAAATCTGTAGAATAAAAAACGCCAAATGAAATTAATCATCTGGCGTTGTTTTATTTGAAGAGAACTTCAATAATTATGCGTTTTCTTGTTGGCTTGCTTGAATTGCTGTCAACGCAACGGTGTAGACGATATCGTCTACTAATGCACCACGAGAAAGGTCATTCACTGGTTTACGCATACCTTGTAACATTGGTCCGATTGAAACCAAGTCAGCTGAACGTTGTACCGCTTTATAAGTAGTATTACCAGTGTTCAGATCAGGGAAGATAAACACAGTCGCTTTACCTGCAACTGGTGAGTTTGGTGCTTTAGATTTAGCAACATCAGCCATAACAGCTGCGTCGTATTGTAAAGGACCATCAATCATCAGATCAGGGCGTTTTTCTTGTGCTAAACGTGTTGCTTCACGAACTTTCTCTACATCGCTACCTGCACCAGAGTTACCAGTAGAATAAGAGATCATCGCAACGCGTGGGTCGATACCGAATGCAATTGCAGAGTCTGCAGATTGGATTGCGATTTCAGCCAGTTGCTCTGCGGTTGGATCTGGGTTAATTGCACAGTCACCATAAACATAAACTTGTTCTGGTAACAGCATAAAGAACACAGAAGACACTAATGAGCTACCCGGTGCAGTTTTGATTAACTGTAGTGGTGGACGAATAGTGTTAGCCGTTGTATGAACAGCACCAGAAACTAGGCCATCTACTTCGCCTTTTTCCAGCATTAATGTGCCGAGAACAACGTTATCTTCTAACTGTTCACGAGCAACAACTTCCGTCATACCTTTATTTTTGCGCAGTTCAACTAAGCGAGGTACATAAATTTCACGTACTTCTTTAGGATTGACTAACTCAATACCTGTGCCTAATTCAACACCTTGTGCAGTTGCTACACGACGAATTTCTTCAGGATCGCCTAACAGTACGCAAGTTGCGATACCACGTTCAGCACAAATTGCTGCTGCTTTAACAGTACGTGGCTCATCACCTTCTGGTAAAACGATACGTTTTTTCGCTTTACGCGCAATTTCTGTTAATTGATAACGGAATGCTGGTGGTGATAAACGGTTAGGGCGTTCAGAGTTAGCAGTCAGTGAATCAATCCATTCTGTATTGATATGTTGAGCAACATAGTTCTGAATTTTTTCAATACGTTCATGGTCATCAGCAGGCACTTCTAAGCTAAAGCTTTGCAGATTTAAAGAGGTCTGCCAAGTGTTCGCATTAACCATAAAGATTGGTAAGCCAGTTTCGAATGCACGTTCACAAAGTTGTTTGATTGGTGCATCGATTTGGTAACCACCTGTTAGTAGGATTGCACCAATTTCAACGCCATTCATTGCTGCAAGGCACGCTGAAACTAATACATCTGGGCGATCCGCTGAAGTCACTAAAAGTGAACCCGGACGGAAATGCTCTAACATGTGTGGAATACTGCGGGCACAGAAAGTCACAGACTTAATACGACGGGTTTCAATATCGCCTTTATTGACGATAGTCGCATTTAAGTGTTTTGCCATATCTGTTGCACGAGTGGCGATTAAATCGAAGTTCCAAGGAATGCAACCCAGTAAAGGTAGTGGGCTGTTTTTTTCGATGGTTTTTAAATCGACATTAGAGATAATCGCTTTACTTGAATCATCAAAGATTTCAGATAAGTCAGGGCGAGTACGGCCTTGATCATCAACAGGTGCATTTAGTTTGTTAACAATAACGCCTGTGATGTTTTGGTTTTTTATACCGCCAAATTCAGCACGCGCAAATTCGATACGCTCTTTTAGCTGTTCAACAGTGTTGTTGCCTAATGCAGTAACGAAAACAATTTCAGCACCTAATGTTTTTGCAATTTCATAGTTTAATGATTGTGCAAAAGGATGCTTACGCATAGGTACCAGACCTTCGATGAGAATAACTTCTGCATCAGCGGTGTTTTCATGGTATCTAGCAACAATTTCTTCCATCAGAACATCTTTTTGGTTTGAGCTGAGTAGAGACTCAACATAATCCATGTTTAAAGGTTCTGATGATTGAATAGTGGAGTGAGAGCGGATAATCGCTGTTGTCTGATCTAAAGCACCTTTTACACGAGGTTGTGCAATTGGCTTGAACACGCTAAGGCTAACGCCTTTTTGTTCCATAGAACGGATAACACCCAAGCTGACGCTGGTTAAACCTACGCGTGTATCAGTTGGGACTAGCATAATTGTACGGGACACGGAAACCTCTTTAAATATCGGTTGCTCGTTATGTAAAACAGTACTGCCAGTATGACACTGGCAGTACATCAAAGAACTTAAGCGGTCAGGCGACTTGCGTCCTGAGCGATAACTAACTCTTCGTTAGTTGGGATAACAACAGCAAGACGGCTGTTATCGGTAGTGATAGTGCCTGATTTACCGAAACGTGCATCTAAGTTACGTTGATGATCCACTTCAAAACCTAACAGAGCCAGTTTTTTCAGAGATAATTCACGTACCATTGCTGCGTTTTCACCGATACCACCAGTAAAGATAATAGCATCTAAACGACCTTCCATCAGTGCACAGTAAGAACCGATGTATTTCGCTAAACGATGGCAGTAAACGTCCATTGCACGTTTAGCATCTGCTTTAGTGTCGTAGTTATCTTCAACATAACGGCAGTCACTAGTGACTTCTGTTAAACCTAACAGACCTGATTCTTTAGTCAGCAGTTTGTTGATGTCTTCAACGCTCATACCTAAAGTGTCGTGTAAATGGAACACGATAGCAGGATCGATATCACCACTACGAGTACCCATTACTAAACCTTCTAATGGAGTCAGACCCATAGAAGTATCAACACACTTACCGTTAACAACAGCAGAAACAGAACCACCATTACCTAAGTGGCAAGTGATTACGTTCAGTTCATCAACAGGTTTGTTTAACATTTTAGCGGCTTCACGAGAAACATAGAAATGGCTAGTTCCGTGAGCACCGTAACGACGGATGCTGTGATCTTTATATAAGCTGTATGGCAGAGCATACAAATAAGCTTCTTCTGGCATTGTTTGATGGAAAGCGGTGTCAAAAACAGCAACCATTTTTTCAATTAAATGAGGGAATGCTTTACGCGCTTCTTCAATACCAATAAGGTGAGCTGGGTTATGCAATGGTGCAAATGGGATAGCTGCTTCAATACCTTGGATAACTTCGTCAGTGATCACGACAGATTTAGTGAATTTCTCGCCGCCATGAACAATACGGTGACCGATAGACGCGATTTGTGCAGAAAGTTCTGGTTTTTGAGCCAGAATAGTATTTACGATGAAGTTTAATGCTTCGCTATGAGCAGCACCTGCGCCTAACGCAGCTTCGTGTTTTTGGCCATCCATTTTCCACTTCAGGCGGGCTTCAGGAAGGTTGAAGCATTCAGCTAAACCTGACAGGAATTCTTCACCATTTTCTGGGTTGATAATTGCAAATTTAAGAGAAGAACTACCGCAGTTCAGTACCAGCACCAGCTTACTTGACATGGAATTACCTATTTATCTTGTTGTCGTAGTGTCTTTTATATTATAAAGACGGTGGTTAATAAAACGTCAATCATAAAAGCCTATCGCATTCCTATGATGACATTAATGACGCGCATCATGCTTAAAGTAAAAAACTTGATGCTAATTATAGTTGCCAATCATTAATTGGACGATTTTTATTCACCCATTAACTTTTCGCGTTAAAATCGGCGAAAAGGGTTGAAAATCACGCCGGCAAACAAAATATAGCGCTTTATTGCCACAAACCTTTAGAATGGGCACAGGATACAGAGTAAAGGCAACAAAGACAAAATATACTTAATTCTACTAAAAGATTTTTATTCTTTATAGATATTTTTTAAAAGTTACAGAAGAAATTGATTGAGGTCATTATGAGCGAACCGACAGTGACTCCCCCCGGCTTTTTTAAGAAGCTTCGTTTGGGTAACGAGTATTTAAAAACCTGGCCGGTTGAAAAGCAGTTAGCACCTGTTTTCCCTGAAAATCGGATTGTCAAAGCTACACGCTTTGGTATTCGCTATATGCCACCTATCGCCATTTTTACAATGACATGGCAAATCGCATTAGGCGGTAATTTGGGACCTGCAATTACGACCGCGCTTTTTGCTTGTAGCTTGCCAATGCAAGGATTATGGTGGTTGGGTAAACGTGCAGCTACGCCACTTCCTGCGACGTTATTACGCTGGTTTTATGAAATTCGTGAAAAATTTGAAGAAGCAGGCATTGCTTTAGCCCCTGTTGAGCAAACACCCACTTACCTTTCTTTAGCTCATTTATTAAAACGTGCTTTTAAGCAACTTGATCGCTCTTTTCTTGATGATGTGTAGAACATTTGTTCTACCTTCTTCGTTTGTCATGATTGTCATCTGAATTACCCCGTTGAGATCAAAAAACGCGTAGTTAACACTACTCAATACTTTTGATTAATGTCATTCTCTCCTCAATGATTTCTTTGGAGAATTAATGATGGAAATGACACACGCACAACGCTTGATCCTCTCTAATCAATATAAAATGATGACTATGATGGACCCTGATAACGCTGAACGTTATCGTCGCTATCAGACAATTATTGAACGTGGGTATGGATTACAATTACGTGAACTTGACCGTGACTTCGATGAAATGTCAGAAGAGACCTGTCGTACCATTATTAACGTCATGGAAATGTACCATGCATTGCAAGTTTCTCGTGATAACTTAAAAGAACAAGAGATGCCTGATGCTCGTCGTGTCGCATTTATAGGCTTTGATGCGGCGACAGAATCCCGCTATCTTAGCTATGTGCGTTTTATGGTGAATACAGAAGGGCGTTACACGCATTTCGATAGTGGCAGTCATGGTTTTAACTCTCAAACACCAATGTGGGAGAAATACCAAAGAATGCTTAACGTTTGGTTAGCGTGCCCTCGCCAATATCACCTTAGCGCCGTTGAAATTCAGCAAATACTTAATGCGTAATCATTAGCGCACCACTGTAAGGTAAAGGTAGGCATAAATTATGGCGATCACATGTAAAGGCTTTCTGTTTGATCTTGATGGAACATTAGTTGATTCATTACCGGTTGTTGAGCATTGTTGGGCGCTATTTGGTGAGCGCGTAGGTGTATCAACACAAGAGATTAATGACTACATCCACGGAAAACCTGCTATTGAGTCGATTCGCCATTTTATGCCTAATGCAACCGAACAAGAAATAACTGAAACTTTTCGTTGGTTAGAAAAATTAGAATCAACACAAACCGAAGGGTTAGCACCGCTTCCGGGTGCTATTGAACTGATTAAGCGCCTTAATGACTTAAATATTCCTTGGGCGATTGTTACATCAGGCACTGTGCCTATTGCTTCAACGCGCCAATCTGTCACAGGCATCCCTGAACCTAAGCATTGGGTCACAGCAGAATGTATTAGTAGAGGTAAACCTAATCCTGAGCCTTATCTTTTAGGTGCCAAGAAATTGGGTTTATTACCACAAGATTGTGTAGTTTTTGAAGATGCAGCTGCGGGTATTTACTCTGGTTTAGATGCAGGATGCCAAGTGGTTGCTGTTCACGCTCCTCTTTCTCTCCCTCGCCGTAATGAGATTCATTTAATTATTGATTCTTTAAACGATATTCAAATCGAGAAGCAAGCTGAAAAAGTGATAATAACGCACAAAAGATAGTCTTTTCTTTGATCATATTAGAAGACTTATTGTTGTAAAAATGGTCTACTTATCAATGTAGTGAATTGATGTCTTAAACTGTTTTCACTTATTGCTGATCGAGGCCATTTTGAATAGCGAATTATTATGGGTTTTAAGCCTGCTATTGATAGCTATTGTCCTTTTTACGACCAACAAAATCCGCATGGATGTGGTCGCTTTACTTGTCATCATCGCATTCGTTCTTAGCGGTACACTCTCATTAAATGAAGCCACAGTAGGATTTAGCGATCCAAACGTATTACTTATTGCTGCTCTTTTTGTTATTGGCGAAGGGTTAGTGAGAACAGGTGTGGCTTATCAAATGGGAGATTGGCTAGTTCGTGTCGCGGGTAGCAGTGAAGTTAAAATGCTTGTGCTATTAATGATATGCGTTGCAAGTCTAGGTGCTTTCATGAGTTCGACAGGTGTTGTTGCCATATTTATTCCTGTTGTACTGAGTGTTGCTGCTCGCATGAAAATATCTCCCGGTCGTTTAATGATGCCGTTAGGCTTTGCTGGACTTATTAGTGGGTTAATGACCTTAGTGGCAACACCGCCTAATATGGTTGTTAACAGTGAATTAGTCAGAGAAGGGTTACCAAGTTTTCAATTTTTCTCCATTACACCTATTGGTATTGCCGTCTTATTCGTAGGCATTTTATATATGCTGGTGGTACGTCGGTGGCTAGGAAACAACGATAATGGTAAGCAAAAAGAAGCTTATCGTCGTACTTTCCGTGATCTTATTCGTGATTATCAATTAGCGGGACGAGCTCGTCGTTTAGCAATTCGTAAAGGTTCTCCGCTAGTAGGTCATTCACTTGATGAATTACACTTACGTTCTCGTTATGGTGCAAACGTTGTCGGTATTGAACGCTGGAGGCGGTTTCGGCGTGTTATGGTTAGCGCAACCGGTGGCACTGAATTAAGAGAGCGTGATGTTTTATTAGTTGATATGTCAGCTAGTGATGTCGATTTGCGTGAGTTTTGTCGTGAACAGATGCTAGAGCCAATGGTGCTACGAGGAGAATACTTTTCTGAACAATCTCGTGATGTAGGGCTGGCTGAAGTATCCATGAATCCTGATTCAGAATTGTTAGGCAAATCATTAAGAGAAATTAAATTTCGTACTCGTTATGGCTTAAATGTCGTTGCTATTCGTCGCGAAGGAAGCGCCTTGCCAGGTAAGATAGTCGATGAGCCATTACGCCTTGGCGATGTGTTATTGGTGATTGGTGATTGGAAACTTATTCGCGTTTTATCCACTAAACCACGTAATTTTATCGTATTAAATTTGGCTGCTGAAATTGAAACGGTTGCTCCTGCTTCATCTCAAGCACCCCATGCATTATTTTCGTTAGCATTAATGGTGGCATTGATGGTGACGAATGAAGTACCTAACTTTATTGCGGCACTTATTGCCTGTTTATTAATGGGTAAGTTCCGCTGTATTGATATGGAAAGTGCTTATCGCTCTATTCATTGGCCAAGTATTATTTTAATTGTCGGTATGATGCCTTTTGCTGCTGCACTACAAAAAACAGGCGGTATCGAGCTTATTGTAAATGGCTTAATGGATGTTGCAGGTAGTGCCGGCCCTCAAGTGATGTTGGTGTGTTTATTTATACTTTGTGCATCAATCGGGTTGTTTATCTCGAATACTGCAACCGCAGTATTAATGGCACCAATTGCTATTGCGGCTGCAAACCAAATGCATGTATCACCATTACCATTTGCAATGGTGATTGGTGTGGCGGCTTCGGCGGCATTTATGACGCCAGTTTCATCTCCGGTTAATACGCTTATTCTTGAACCTGGTGGTTATAAGTTTGCAGACTTTATTAAGATTGGGGTGCCATTTACCATTATTGTGATGTTTATTAGCGTATTCTTGATCCCGTTATTATTCCCATTCTAATTATCAATATTATTGCCTTGCAAAAACGCTGTTTATTAATTAATAAACAGCGTTTTTTATTTATTGGTCGGTGGTTTTTTATTTGATGTATACTTTATATTTATGTATGTGTGTTTTTTTAAATCATATCAATTATTGAGGAGTAAATTAATATGAAAACATAGATTATCAGGAGTTTTTAAAATGCAAGGTTTAATAGTGAATAACTCAGCTTCAACAAATTCATTAAAGGTTAATCATTCGGAAAGTAAGCTAGCTAATGTATTTTCTAAACAGATCACAATGGTGCAGAATATCTCATCTCCATTATTGTTAAATCATAATATTAAAAGTGATGTTATTACTATTGGTACCCCAAAAGAAATAAAAACACCTTTCCTTTCAACTTTTTCCCCAGAAAATACAAGCGAATTGAGTGGAAATATTTTAGGTGTAAAAAATAAAGGTGTGGTTCATGATAATAATAAGATAGTTAGAAATTATCATTTTAGCAAAGAACAAGATGTTGGAAGGCAAAATAATATTAAGGATGAGTCAAAATCTAATGAATATGCAAAAAAAAGAAATGAAGAGGTAGCTAACAAGCTTAATAGTTATAGGGAACACTATAGCACTACTGTTGGTGAGAGTGATAATAAAAGTCTTGATAATAGATATAGCTTAAATAGTAGTGATTTTTCTATTATTAAAAATAAAATTGAAAATAAAGATTTATCAAAAAAAGAAAAAATGTCAATAATAAAAAAATATTTACAGAATAATGATAGTGTTATGAAAAAAATAGGATTTTTAGAGAATTTTAAAAATATATTTGGCAAGTCAAGTAAAATAAATGAGATACAACGAGAACAAAGGACAGATGCATTAAATATATTAAATAGATTAAGTGAAAGTAAAGAAGTATCAATGACAAATAAATAAGTAGGAATGAATCGTAATTAAAGCAAATAAATTAAAAAATTCAACTGAGATGAGTGTATATAAGCACTCATCTTTTTTTATTTGGTAATAGTTTCGCTTACTCACTAATTTCATCCAGCGATAAGCTAAAACCGGGTACAAACACTTTCATAAAATAGTCCATCTCAGGGCTATGTCTTTCTGCTAATGTTTTTTCTAAGCGATTTTTAGCTAAATTAAATTCACTATTACCAGCTGCAAGCTCTTCAAGGCATTTTAAATAAGCACATAGACTATCTGCTTGTTTGACAATAAAGGTTTCTTCTTCACTATGTAATTGCTCATCAATAAGGGGGCGAAAATCGTCTTGTAATTCTTCTGGTAACATTTCAATTAGTTTTTGCTGGGCATATTTTTCTATTTTTTTATATTCATGAGCAATTTGTGGATTATGGTACTTAATCGGAGTTGGCATATCACCGGTGATCACTTCGCTGGCATCATGATACATCGCTTGTAATGCAATACGCTCGGCATTGACATTACCATCAAATTTACGATTTTTAATCACCGCTAGGGCATGGGCGACAAAAGCGACTTGTAAACTGTGCTCAGAAACATTTTCTTGGCGAATATTACGCATTAAAGGCCAACGAGTAATGAGTTTTAAGCGAGAAAGGTGGGCAAAAAAGTAACTCATAATATCTCCCAATTGCGTGATTGAAGACATTATTGTGAGTGGATAATAGGTGGATGTAAACGTTAATAGAAAAGAAAATAAAAAAACGCAATATAACTGCTTGTTATACTGCGTTTTATTTTAGATGTAGGTAATCTTATTGATGATAACCGACAATAAAGCGACCGAATTTTTGAATTGCCATATCTAAGTCATCTTCACGCGGAAGAGTCACAATACGGAAATGGTCTGGGTATGGCCAGTTAAAGGCAGTACCTTGTACTAGTAATACTTTTTCTTGCAGTAATAAATCGAGGATCATTTTCTGATCGTCTTTGATACTGTAACGATTAAGGTCTATTTTAGGGAACATATACAATGCACCCATAGGTTTAACACAAGAAACACCCGGAATTTGATTAATCAGTTCCCAAGCACGATTGCGTTGCTCATATAAGCGACCACCCGGCAGAATAAACTCACTAATACTCTGATAGCCACCTAATGCAGTTTGAATGGCATGTTGCATAGGAACGTTAGCGCATAAACGCATAGACGCTAACATATTCAAGCCTTCAATATAGCTTTTAGCGTGTTTTTTAGGGCCGTTTAATACCATCCAACCTTGGCGGAAGCCCGCAACACGATAGGTTTTTGATAAACCATTAAATGTTACGGTCAATAAATCGGGTGCCATTGCAGCAATAGAATGATGTTGAGCATCGTCATACAGAATTTTATCGTAGATTTCGTCAGCGAAGATAATCAGGTCATGTTGACGTGCAATTTCAACGATTTCCATCAGAATATCTTTGCTATATACCGCACCTGTTGGGTTATTTGGATTGATAATAACAATACCGCGGGTATTTTTTGTGATTTTACTGCGGATATCATCTAAATCAGGGAACCAACCTTGTTGCTCATCACACATATAGTGAACCGCATTTCCCCCTGAAAGAGAAACGGCTGCTGTCCACAATGGGTAATCAGGCGCAGGTACAAGCATTTCATCGCCATTATTTAATAAGGCTTGCATCGCTTGCACGATTAACTCAGAAACACCATTACCAATATAGATGTCTTCAACAGTGACATCACGCATATCACGGGCTTGATAATGCTGCATGATAGCTTTACGCGCAGAAAACAGTCCTTTGGAGTCACTATAACCCTGAGAGCTTGGTAGATTGCGGATCACATCTACTAAAATTTCATCAGGTGCTTCAAAGCCAAAAGGTGCCGGGTTACCAATATTGAGTTTTAAAACTTTGTTACCTTCTTCTTCCAGACGTTTTGCTTCTTGCAAAACCGGACCTCTAATGTCGTAGCAGACATGTTCGAGTTTGTTTGATTTTTTAATCTGATTCATAGCGCGTTTACCTAATAGGGTCTGACTCGTATCTTTTATTGTGATGGTGGCGACTTAGCGACTTTTATCGCCGATTGCTATTCATATAGAAAGATACAAATGAAAAGGCTGTCCCAGCAAATAACTGTTCTATCACTCTACTCTTACGTTACAAACTTTTGAAGATGCTAGGTAATTTTTGGTGTAAAAGGTCAGTTTATTCTTAGAATGTTATTTTGATGACTGATTGTATTGCTTATGATAGTTTTATATTTCAGTTTCTATAAATAATCTGGACTATTATTCTATTGAAAAGGTGCTTTTTAGTGTGGTGATCAGAAATAAGTTGATGTGATGGATAGGTAGATGAAATGTTGCATAATCAATTATTGAATAATTTTATCGGATTTGTATTATCTGACTTAATATATTAAATTTTCAAATAATATGGTTAAATCTACTTTATTCTATAGCAATCAATTAGTTTAAGTATAAATTAAATTTAAATCTTAAATTTAATTTATAGGGGAAGATACTTAAACTCAGATGCATAGTTAAGATAATTTAAATTATTTTCAAAATGTTAAAATTTATGAATGAGAAAGCAATATAGTATGATCTAAGTCTAACTTGTGATGACGGTATACAGTTCTTTCTTGTGAATGCGTGAAATGATAATAAAATTTAATTTGTTACAAAAATATGCAATTCCTTTCTATCTAGGAGGTGTAAACGATAAGAAACAAATGTAAAGTATTCGGTATGTCTTTGCTCTCCTTTTCAGAGTAGAGTACTGTCTGAATCGGAAGTCTTTTTTAGACTTTTGATATAAAACACCAGGTATATGTAATTTAAAAATCAAAAATAAGTGAAGAATAAACAATGATTAATGCAAATCGTCCGATAATGAATCTCGACCTCGATCTGCTTAGAACGTTTGTAGCTGTAGCAGATTTGAACACTTTTGCAGCAGCCGCCGCTGCTGTATGTCGAACCCAATCTGCTGTAAGTCAGCAGATGCAACGTTTAGAGCAATTGGTGGGTAGAGAACTTTTCGCCCGTCATGGTCGTAATAAACTTTTAACAGAGCATGGTCTACAACTGTTAGGTTATGCGCGTCAAATTCTGCGTGCGAATGATGATGCAACGGCATCATTAACGTATAGCGATGCAGAAGGGGAGCTACGTATTGGTGCTTCTGATGACTCTGTTGATACTTTATTACCGTTTTTATTAAATCGTATCGCGTCTGTGTATCCACGTTTAGCGGTTGATGTACGTATTAAACGTTCTCAATATATTGAGACAATGCTAGATAATCATGAAATTGATTTAGCATTAACAACAGCACGTATTGGTCATCACCCACGTACAGCGTTACGTACTGCACCAGTACTATGGCATTGTGCGCCTGATTTCCAATTACAAATGAATGAACCGATCCCTTTAGTTGTAATGGATGAAACTAACCCATTCCGTCAATTAGCGATAAACACGCTAGATGACGCGGGAATTCAATGGCGTATTGCTTATGAAGCCGCTTCTTTATCTGCTGTTCGTGCTGCAGTTAATGCAGAAGTGGGTATTACTGCACGTCCACTTGAAATGCAGAATGCCGATTTGCGTATTTTAGGCGAAAGCGAAGGATTACCTCGTTTACCTGAAACACAATATTGGTTATATCGTAATTCTGATGAACAAAATGAAGCGGTGTTAACAGTATTCAATGCGATTGAAAACAAAAAAACACCTTATACCGTCACTGCACCTGAAGATATTAGCTCTACTGAACTTGAATAATCACATTAATAATTGTGTAAATTTTTTAGCGTTAAAACACAAAAATTAAAGATTAAAAAAGAGTCAAATAAAACTGGATAGTGATGAATAATGATAAACGGGAATAGATGCAATAAAGTGCATTTATTTCCGTTTTTTTATTGCCTTTTTTTGAAATAGTAACACTGTGTTAATAATTATGTTGTTTTATGTATTTATCTTTGTGACATTTCATTCCATAACTACCTTAACTGCTTGTTAAAAAAATGTTTACCATCCTCCTCGGTTAATCACTTGTAGGATTTGTTAACAAATAAAAAGATTGTCTAGGTTTTAAGAGAATAAAAAAGTAAATCTAAGCGGATATTTGACCTCCTCCACAATATTAGAAAGTTAATTTGTTAAAATTTGGATAAATTTTAAACTGATTAAGTATTTTTTCGACTATTTTGTGAGTTTGATCAAGAAAATAAGGCACATTTGCCTGTGTTGAGTCAGGTTTTTCCTGAGATACTGGTGTAGTAAAATCGAATTATCGGTTAGACTAAGCGTGTTAGCATAAAGTTTGTCGGTTGACTGACACGTTTTAGCATTAGCCAGTAATTGGGTGTTAAAAATGAGTGTTAAATTTGTTAAATCGCGATAGAAAACTGAGTGATTTGTCGCAAAGTTTTCTAAAAAAGAAGAAAGGTATAAATAGACTGTTATTATTTCTTTAATTAGCAAGTCTGTTTAATTTGCCTTTTTTTTCGTAATTAGAAATGTGGTGTAAACCGCCGGATAAGAGTTGGTTAATTGACACCACCTTTGATGAGTAAGCAATGAGTATGTCTACAACCACCGAAGTTATCGCCCATCATTGGGCATTTGCTGTCTTCCTCATAGGCGCATTGGGGTTATGTTCGCTCATGTTGTTGGGTGCCCGCTATTTAGGCGGACGCGCACAGGCAAGGGCAAAGCATGTTCCTTATGAATCTGGTCTTGATTCTGTTGGCAGCGCTCGTCTGCGCATGTCAGCTAAATTCTATTTAGTTGCCATGTTTTTCGTTATTTTCGATGTTGAAGCACTGTTTCTTTATGCCTGGGCTGTTTCCGTTCGTGAAGTTGGCTGGTTAGGCTTTATTGAAGCGTCAGTCTTCATCGCTATTTTATTAGCTGGATTATTCTACTTGGTTCGTATAGGCGCATTAGATTGGACGCCTGTTCGCTCTCGCCGTGAAACTGCGAGTAAAAGCCATGTTCGATTAACCAGCGGCAAACATCCGCAGCAGTAATAAGCGAGGCATTAGAAATGGATTATACGCTCACCCGCATAGATCCGAACGGTGAGAATGACCGTTATCCCCTGCAATCACAGGAAATTGTCAGTGACCCATTAGATGCTCACGTTCATCGCAGCGTGTATATGGGAAAACTGGAACATGCGTTGCATGACGTTGTGAACTGGGGACGGAAAAACTCTTTATGGCCATATAACTTTGGTCTTTCCTGTTGTTACGTTGAAATGGTGACGTCATTTACGGCAGTGCATGACGTGGCTCGTTTTGGTTCAGAAGTATTACGTGCATCACCTCGTCAAGCTGACTTTATGGTGGTTGCGGGTACTTGTTTTACTAAGATGGCACCCGTTATTCAACGTTTATACGATCAGATGTTAGAGCCTAAATGGGTTATCTCTATGGGGGCATGTGCAAACTCTGGTGGTATGTACGACATCTACTCAGTAGTGCAAGGTGTTGATAAGTTCATTCCAGTTGATGTGTATATTCCTGGATGCCCACCACGCCCTGAAGCTTACATGCAAGCACTAATGTTATTACAAGAGTCCATTGGTAAAGAACGTCGCCCATTATCATGGGTTGTCGGCGACCAAGGCGTCTACCGTGCCAATATGCAATCAGAACGAGAAAGAAAACACGGTGAACGTATCGCAGTGAAAAATCTGCGTACTCCTGACGAAATTTAAAGGCTTTTGCCTAAGACGTAACCAGAGCAATGTGTTGCGATCATAGTAACCCTGATCAAAGTTGTGGTGAATAGAAATGACCGATCAGATAGCGCAAAAAGGCGCTCGGCCAGCGTGGGAAACGACCGATCATATTGATGATCAGGTGGTTAATGAACTGCGTCAGAAATTTGGGCCAGATGCGTTTACGTTCCAGCCTACTCGTACTGGTATGCCAGTTGTTTGGGTAAAGCGGGAACAACTTATTGAGGTAATGCTATACCTCAAATCTTTACCAAAACCTTATGTCATGCTGTTTGATATGCATGGTTTTGATGAGCGTCTTCGTACGCATCGTCAAGGCTTGCCAGCAGCAGACTTTTCCGTTTTCTATCATCTGATATCAATCGATCGTAATAAAGATATTATGTTGAAAGTCGCATTAAGTGAAAATGATCTTAATGTTCCGACTATCACATCCATCTTTCCTAACTCGAATTGGTATGAGCGTGAAGTCTGGGATATGTTTGGGATTGTCTTTAATGGGCATCCAAATTTACGCCGTATTATGATGCTTCCTGATTGGGAAGGTCATCCACTGCGTAAAGATTATCCAGCTCGTGCGACAGAGTTCGATCCTTATGTGCTGACAAAGCAGAAACAGGATCTGGAAATGGAATCGCTGACATTTAAACCTGAAGAGTGGGGGATGAAACGCGGTACTGAGAATGAGGACTTTATGTTCTTAAACCTTGGTCCTAACCATCCATCATCTCACGGTGCATTCCGTATTATTCTTCAGCTTGATGGCGAGGAAATCGTCGACTGTGTGCCTGACGTGGGTTATCACCACCGTGGTGCTGAAAAAATGGGTGAGCGCCAATCTTGGCACAGCTATATCCCATACACAGACCGAATCGAATACCTCGGCGGATGCGTTAACGAAATGCCTTATGTACTTGCAGTGGAAAAACTTGCCGGTATTGAAGTGCCGGAACGCGTTAAAGTCATTCGTGTCATGCTGTCAGAGCTATTCCGTATTAATAGCCACTTGCTGTATATCAGTACCTTTATCCAAGACGTTGGTGCAATGACACCGGTGTTCTTTGCCTTTACTGACCGTCAGAAAGTTTACAACATCGTTGAAGCGATTACCGGATTCCGTATGCACCCTGCATGGTTCCGTATCGGTGGTGTTGCTCATGACTTACCTCGCGGTTGGGAACGCTTATTACGTGAATTCTTAGATTGGATGCCAAAACGTCTAGATTCTTACGTAAAAGCAGCACTGCAAAACAGTATCTTGAAAGGTCGTACTATTGGTGTTGCCTCATATAATGCTAAAGAAGCATTAGATTGGGGTGTGACAGGTGCAGGTCTTCGTTCAACAGGCGTTGAATTTGACGTCCGTAAATGGCGTCCATATTCAGGTTATGAAAACTTTGAATTTGAAATCCCTGTTGCAAGTAATGGTGACTGTTATGACCGTGTAATGCTGAAAGTAGAAGAACTACGCCAAAGCTTACGTATTCTGGAACAGTGCTATAAAAATATGCCAGAAGGGCCATTTAAAGCAGACCATCCACTGACAACGCCTCCACCAAAAGAGCGTACATTACAGCATATCGAAACCATGATTAACCACTTCTTACAGGTTTCATGGGGCCCTGTTATGCCTGCTAATGAATCATTCCAGATGGTTGAAGCCACTAAAGGGATCAACAGCTATTACTTAACCAGTGATGGCAGCACAATGAGCTACCGTACACGTATTCGCACGCCAAGCTTTGCTCACTTGCAACAAATCCCAGCGGTTATCCGCGGTAGTCTGGTTTCTGACTTGATTGTGTATCTGGGAAGTATTGATTTTGTAATGTCGGATGTGGATCGTTAATCATGCAAAATGAATTAAACCAAAAAGATGATGCAGTGCAGATCGAAATCGTTGATGTCACGCATTCAAAGAAAGCAACGTTTGTTTTAACTGAAGAAGAACGTGCTGAAATTGAACAAGAAAAACATCACTATGAAGATCCGCGTGCAGCCTCTATTGAAGCACTGAAAATTGTGCAAAAGAACCGCGGTTGGGTTGAAGACGGCGCAATTTATGCGATTGCGGATGTTCTTGGGATACCTGCAAGCGATGTTGAAGGCGTTGCTACGTTCTATAGCCAAATTTTCCGTCAACCCGTTGGTCGTCACATTATCCGTTTTTGTGACAGCGTGGTTTGTCATATTACAGGTTATCAAGGCATTCAGGCAGCAATTGAAAAGCACCTTAATATCATTCCTGGTCAAACTACACCAGATGGTCGCTTTACGTTACTGCCAACCTGCTGTTTAGGTAATTGTGATAAAGGTCCTACCATGATGGTAGATGACGATACTCACAGCTTTGTTAAACCTGAAGAGATTGAAACGTTACTGGAGCAGTATCCATGACAGCAATTTCAGGAGCAAAACCGATTATTCGTAGCGCAGAAACGCACCCGCTAACGTGGCGCTTACGCGATGATCGTCAGCCTGTATGGTTGGATGAATACCGTGCTACAAACGGTTATAAAGCGGCAGAAAAAGCATTAAAAGGTATGTCACCGACGGAAGTGACCACTGAAGTTAAAGATGCTGGTCTAAAAGGTCGTGGTGGTGCTGGATTCTCAACAGGCTTGAAATGGAGCCTGATGCCAAAAGATGAAAGCATGAATATCCGTTACATCCTTTGTAACGCAGATGAAATGGAGCCGGGTACTTACAAAGACCGTCTCTTAATGGAAGAGCTTCCACATCTGTTAATTGAAGGGATGATCATCGGCGCTCACGCACTGAAGGCTTACCGTGGTTATATTTTCCTTCGCGGCGAATATATCGAAGCGGCTAAGAATTTACGCCATGCCATTGAGGAAGCAAAAGCAGCAGGCTTTCTTGGCAAAAATATCTTTGGCTCAGGAATTGACTTTGAACTGTTTGTTCACACGGGTGCAGGTCGTTACATCTGTGGTGAAGAAACAGCATTAATCAACTCATTAGAAGGTCGTCGTGCTAACCCGCGCTCTAAACCTCCATTCCCTGCAACATCAGGTGCATGGGGTAAACCAACTTGTGTCAATAACGTTGAAACATTGTGTAACGTGCCAGCGATTATTGAACACGGCAAAGATTGGTATATCGGCTTAAGTGAAGGCAAAAGCCCAGATGCGGGTACTAAATTAATGGGATTCTCGGGGCGCGTGAAATTTCCGGGCTTATGGGAATTGCCATTTGGTACAACAGCGCGTGAGATCCTTGAAGATTACGCAGGCGGTATGCGTGATGGTCTTAAGCTGAAAGCATGGCAACCGGGTGGTGCAGGTACTGACTTCTTAACGGAAGATCACCTCGATCTCCCAATGGATTTTGGCACGATTGCAAAAGCAGGTAGCCGTTTAGGTACAGCGCTTGCGATGGCGGTAGATAATGAAATTAATATGGTTTCATTAACCCGTAATTTAGAAGAGTTCTTTGCTCGTGAATCTTGTGGCTGGTGTACACCTTGTCGTGATGGCTTGCCATGGAGTGTCGAAATCTTACGTGCGATAGAAAATGGTAAAGGTCGCCCTGGTGATATCGAAACACTTGAGCATTTATGTCGTTCTTTAAGTCCGGGACACACATTCTGTGCTCACGCACCGGGTGCAGTAGAACCTTTACAAAGCGCCATTAAATATTTCCGTGAAGAATTTGAGGCTGGCATTATTCAAGAAGATTATACCAATGCCAACTTGATCAGAGGTATTCAGCCTAACTTGCTGAAAAGCCGCTGGTAATTTTTCACGACACATTCTAGGTTTAACGCCTGCTGTGCAGGCCTTTGGGAAGCATGCTGACTATGGCTACGATTCATGTAGACGGCAAAGAATATGAAGTTAACGGGGCTGATAACCTGTTAGAAGCCTGTCTTAATTTAGGCTTAGATATTCCTTATTTTTGCTGGCACCCAGCGCTGGGAAGCGTTGGCGCTTGCCGCCAGTGTGCGGTGAAGCAGTATCAAAATGCTGAGGATACCCGCGGTCGTTTAGTGATGTCTTGTATGACGCCGGCGACTGATGGCACGTTTATCTCTATTGACGACGAAGAAGCGAAGAAATTTCGTGAAAGCGTTGTTGAATGGTATATGACAAACCATCCTCATGACTGTCCAGTTTGTGAAGAAGGCGGTAACTGCCACCTTCAAGATATGACGGTAATGACAGGTCATACTATGCGTCGCTATCGCTTTACGAAGCGTACACATAGAAACCAAGATCTGGGACCGTTTATTTCTCATGAAATGAACCGTTGTATTGCTTGTTACCGCTGTGTTCGTTACTACAAAGACTATGCCGATGGTACTGATCTTGGCGTCTTTGGTGCTCATAACAACGTATTCTTTGGACGCGTTGAAGATGGCACATTAGAGAGCGAATTCTCGGGTAACTTGGTTGAAATTTGTCCAACAGGTGTGTTCACTGATAAAACTCACTCATCACGTTATAACCGTAAGTGGGATATGCAGTTTGCACCAAGTATTTGCCAAGGTTGTAGCATGGGTTGTAACACAAGCCCAGGTGAACGCTATGGTGAATTACGTCGTATTGAAAACCGTTATAACGGGACTGTAAACCGCTATTTCCTCTGTGACCGTGGTCGTTTTGGCTATGGTTATGTGAATTTAGCAAGCAGACCTCGTCAGCCTAAAAAACGTTTAGGCAGTAATTGGTTAGAAATTAACGCTGTTCAAGCGACTCAAGCTGCTGCAGATATGCTGAAGAAAAGTCAGCGTATCGTAGGTATTGGTTCCCCGCGTGCAAGCATTGAAAGTAACTTTGCATTACGTGAAGTTGTTGGTGCTGAAAACTTCTATAGCGGTATCTCTGCATCAGAGCAAAAACGACTGACATTAATGTTAGATATTTTACAAAAAGGTGGCGTTCATACCCCATCTCTACGTGAAATTGAAGATTACGATGCTGTTTTAGTGTTAGGTGAAGATTTAACACAAACCGGTGCTCGTATGGCATTGTCTGTACGTCAAGCAGTGAAAGGTAAAGCGCGTGAAATGGCAGCCGCTCAAAAAGTAGCTGACTGGCAAATTGCTGCGATTATGAATATCGGACAACGTGCAAAATATCCGCTGTTTGTCACTCATGTTGATGAAACCCGCCTTGATGATGTTGCTGCATGGAGCTACCGCGCACCCGTTGTTGATCAAGCGCGTTTAGGTTTTGCGATTGCCAATAACATTAACGGTGAAGCACCCGCAGTTGATGGCATTGATGAAGCGCTGAATAAACATATCGAGATGATTGTTCAAGCACTTTCTCAAGCGAAGAAACCATTAATTATCAGTGGTAGTCATGCAGGTAGCGAAGACGTTATCAAAGCAGCTGCTAACATTGCGTTTGCATTAAAAGCAAAAGGTAATGAAGTAGGACTTTCTTTCGTTGCTGATGATGCAAATAGCATGGGTCTTGCCATGATGAATGCACAACCACTTGATGATGCATTAAAAATGATGCGTAGTGGTCAAGCTAACACGGTTGTTGTAATGGAAAACGATTTATATCGCCACTACGATGCAGACGTGATTGATGATGCGATTGCTAAAGTAGATAACGTTATTGTTATCGACCACCAGCAAACAGACATTATGGCGAAAGCACATCTTGTTCTCCCTGCTTCTTCATTCGCTGAAAGCGATGGAACAATGGTGAGTCAAGAGGGCAGAGCACAGCGCTACTTCCAAGTTTTCGAACCTTCTTTCTATAACAAAGAAGTGGTGATGCATGAGAGTTGGCGTTGGTTGAGTGCTGTTGATTCTCAATGGCATGAAAGAACGTTGGATTGGACACAGTTAGACAGTGTTATCGAGCATTGTGCAACCAGTCTTCCTCAGTTTGCTGGCATTGTTGATGCTGCACCGAATGCGTCATTCCGTATTCGTGGACAGAAACTGGCTCGTGAACCGCATCGTTATAGTGGACGTACTTCTATGTTGGCAAATGTGTCTGTTCATGAACAGCGTCAACCAAAAGATATCGACACTCCATTTGCGTTCTCAATGGAAGGTAATAACAGCCCAACAGCACCTCGTCAGCAAATTCCATTTGCATGGGCACCGGGTTGGAACTCACCTCAAGCATGGAATAAATTCCAAGCAGAAGTGGGTGGCAGCTTACGCTTTGGCGATCCGGGTGTGCGCTTAATCGAATGTGGTGATAATACACTTGGCTACTTCACTGATATTCCTGCGCCATTTAATGCACAGAAAAATCAATGGACTGTTGCACCTTGCTACCGTTTATTTGGTAGTGAAGAGTTATCACAACGCGCTGAAGTTATCCAATCTCGTATGGAAACTGCTTATTTAACATTGAGTGAATCTGATGCACAGGCATTAGCGTTAACTCAAGGTCAGCAAGCGATGTTTACTTACGAAGGCCGTGAATTCACCTTACCTGTGAAAATCAGTGCTCACCTGACTCAAGGTCAAATTGGCTTGCCGTTAGGTATGGCAGGTATTTCTCCATCACTGGTGGGTGTATCGGTTCGTCAACTGCGGGGTATTGCATAATGAGCTGGTTATCTCCTGAAGTTACAGAGATTTTACTCACCGTTTTAAAAGCCGTCGTGATCTTGCTTGTCGTGGTCACTTGTGGTGCTTTTATGAGTATGGGGGAACGCCGTTTACTGGGTTTATTCCAAAACCGTTATGGGCCTAACCGTGTAGGTTATGCAGGTTCAGCGCAGCTAATTGCGGATATGATTAAAATGTTCTTTAAAGAGGACTGGGTCCCGAAATTTGCTGACCGCTTTATCTTCACCATTGCGCCAGTGATTGCGTTTTCATCTTTACTGCTGTCATTTGCAATTGTACCTGTTAGCTCAACATGGGTTGTCGCTGACTTAAACATCGGTATTTTGTTCTTCTTGATGGTTGCCGGTATTGCGGTGTATGCCGTGTTATTTGCAGGCTGGTCAAGTAATAATAAATATTCACTGTTAGGTGCAATGCGTGCATCAGCACAAACCGTAAGTTATGAGGTGTTCTTAGGGCTCTCAATCTTAGGTGTTGTTGCACAAGCGGGCTCTTTCAACCTGACTGACATCGTAAACTCACAAGCAAATATGTGGAATATCATCCCACAATTCTTTGGCTTTATTACGTTTGCGATTGCAGGGGTTGCTGTTTGTCACCGTCACCCATTTGACCAACCTGAAGCAGAGCAAGAGCTGGCTGATGGTTATCACATTGAATATTCTGGTATGAAATTCGGTTTATTCTTTGTTGGTGAATATATCGGTATCGTTGCGGTATCGGGTCTTATCGTGACGTTATTCTTTGGTGGTTGGCAAGGTCCTTTCTTACCGTCATTCGTTTGGTTTGCACTGAAAACAGGATTTTTCATGATGATGTTTATCCTTATTCGTGCCTCGTTACCGCGTCCGCGTTACGACCAAGTGATGTCTTTCGGTTGGAAAATTTGCTTACCGTTAACGCTTATTAATCTGCTGGTAACTGCTGCAGTGATACTTTACAACGCTCAATAAGGGGTGATTGAACCATGACTTTAAAAGAGTTATTGACTGGTTTCGGCACCCAGGTACGAAGCATTTGGATGATTGGCTTACATGCCTTCGCCAAACGCGAAACACAGATGTACCCGGAAGAACCTGTCAATGTTGCACCACGTTATCGTGGACGTATTGTGTTGACGCGTGATCCTGATGGTGAAGAGCGCTGTGTTGCTTGTAACTTGTGTGCAGCAGTCTGTCCAGTAGGCTGTATTTCATTACAGAAAGCAGAACATGAAGATGGTCGTTGGTATCCGGAATTTTTCCGTATCAACTTTTCTCGTTGTATCTTCTGCGGTTTATGTGAAGAAGCTTGCCCAACAACGGCACTGCAATTAACGCCTGATTTCGAAATGGGTGAGTTTAAGCGTCAGGATCTGGTTTATGAAAAAGACGATCTGTTGATTTCTGGACCCGGCAAATATCCTGAATATAACTTTTACCGTAAAACAGGTATGGCGATTAACGGCAAAGACAAAGGTGATGCGGATGATGAAGCTAAACCTATCGATGTCAAAAGCCTGTTACCGTAAGGAGCGATATTCATGGAATTTGCATTTTACATCGCGGGGCTGATTGCCATCCTTGCAACATTGAGAGTTATCACTCATACCAATCCAGTACATGCACTGCTGTACTTAGTGATTTCATTGATTGCACTCTCTGTGGTTTTCTTCTCGTTAGGCGCTTATTTTGCTGGTGCATTAGAAATCATCGTTTACGCTGGCGCCATTATGGTGTTGTTCGTTTTCGTGGTGATGATGCTCAACTTAGGTAAATCCGTCGTTGATCAAGAGAAAAAATGGCTACAACCGAAGTTTTGGGTTGGGCCGGCACTTTTATCTCTCACTTTACTTGTGGTGTTAGTGTACGCCATTAGTAGTGTGACTCACGGCGAAATTGCTGGAGATGTGATTGGCGCGAAAGAGGTCGGTATTAGCTTATTTGGACCTTATATTCTGGCTGTTGAGTTAGCATCTGTTCTTCTATTGTCTGGACTAATAGTTGCTTATCACATTGGTCGTGATCAGAGCCATGACGATCTCGTCGAAAACGAAAACGCAGGGGAGCAAAAATGATACCTCTTCAACATGGTTTGATCTTGGCTGCGGTACTGTTTGTGTTAGGTTTTACCTGCTTAGTACTTCGCCGCAACCTGTTGTTTATGTTGATCGGACTAGAAATTATGATTAATGCGGCTGCGCTGGCATTTGTTGTCGGTGGTAGCTTTTGGGGTCAAACGGATGGTCAGATAATGTATATTCTGGCAATCAGCTTGGCAGCGGCAGAGGCAAGTATTGGTCTGGCATTGTTGTTACAGCTTCATAGACATCGCCAAAATATCAATATCGATACAGTCAGTGAGATGCGCGGATGAATATACTCTATTTAACCATTCTGCTACCACTGCTGGGATTCTTACTGCTTGCTTTCTCACGTGGTCGTTGGTCTGAAAACGTATCAGCATGGATTGGTACAGGTTCTGTTGGTTTATCTGCCCTTGTTGCATTTTGGGCTGGTATGGATTTCTTTGCTAACGGGCAAGAAACTTATGTTCTGACTTTATGGAACTGGATGTCAGCAGGGAATTTCAATATTCCGTTTACACTGGTTCTTGATGGTCTTTCATTAACAATGCTGGGTGTTATCACTGGCGTTGGCTTTCTTATTCATATGTATGCATCTTGGTATATGCGTGGCGAAGAAGGGTATTCTCGCTTCTTTGCTTATACCAACTTATTTATCGCAAGTATGGTCGTCTTAGTACTGGCTGATAATATGATGTTGATGTATATGGGTTGGGAAGGGGTTGGTTTATGTAGTTACCTGTTAATTGGTTTCTATTATAGCAATCCTGCCAATGGCGCAGCTGCGATGAAAGCGTTTATCGTAACGCGTATCGGTGATGTGTTCTTAGCTATCGGTATGTTTATCCTGTTTGACCAATTAGGTACATTGAGCTTCCGTGAAATGGCAGTACTTGCTCCTGAGCAATTAGCAGTGGGTTCAAGTGTCATTAACTGGGCAATGTTAATGGTGTTAGGCGGTGCAGTAGGTAAATCAGCACAGCTTCCATTACAAACTTGGTTAGCCGATGCAATGGCAGGTCCAACACCTGTATCTGCATTAATTCACGCCGCAACCATGGTCACTGCGGGTGTGTACTTAGTCGCACGCAGCAATGCGCTATTCTTAATGGCACCAGAAGTGCTGGAATTGGTCGGCATTATCGGTGCAGTCACATTAGTGTTAGCGGGCTTTGCAGCTTTAGTACAAACAGATATCAAACGTATTCTTGCTTATTCAACCATGAGTCAAATTGGTTATATGTTCTTGGCTTTAGGCGCTCAAGCATGGGATGCGGCAATTTTCCACTTAATGACTCACGCTTTCTTTAAAGCATTACTGTTCTTATCAGCAGGTTCGGTGATTGTTGCCTGCCACCACGAGCAGAATATCTTTAAGATGGGCGGATTACGTAAGAAGATCCCATTTGTTTATGCCTGTTTCCTAATTGGTGGTGGCGCATTAGCGGCATTACCGCTGTTAACAGCCGGGTTCTTCAGTAAAGATGAAATCTTATGGGGTGCGTATTCAAACGGGCATTTTAACTTAATGCTTGCAGGTTTAGTTGGCGCGTTATTTACGTCACTTTATACCTTCCGTTTGATTTTCATCGTATTCCATGGTGAAACCAAAACCGAAGCACACCAAGTTAAAGGGTTTACTCATACTTTCCCATTAGCGGTATTAGCACTGTTATCAACATTTATCGGTGCATTAATTACTCAACCGTTAGGTGCTGTTTTCCCTGAAGGAAACGCATCGCACGATGGTAAATATGTGTTGGAAATTCTTTCTGGTGTGGTAGCGATAGTAGGCGTTGCCATTGCAGCATGGTTATACCTAAAACAGCGTCAATGTGTTTCTAAGGTTGCCAATACTCGTACAGGCCGTTTCTTCTCAACATGGTGGCTCCATGCTTGGGGATTCGATGCATTGTATGAAGTGCTGTTTGTCAAACCTTATAAAGGGGCGGCGTGGCTTATCCAGAATGATCCTGTTAACCAATTCTTTAATTTATTCGGTTGCCTGCTTAAAGGTACCAATAAAGGATTAAGTTTCAGTGAGAATGGATTAGCACGTTGGTATGCGGCTTCTCTCGGTTTAGGTGCAGTGCTGGTCATCGCTCTGCTGCTTCTGGTTTAATTAAGGGACACATTGCGCCATGTTATTACCCTGGCTAATACTTATTCCCTTCATCGGTGGCCTGCTAAGTTGGCAGGCTGAACGAATCGGCTCGCAAGTCCCTCGCTGGGTTGCGTTGCTGACGATGGGATTAACACTCGTTATTTCTGTGCAACTTTGGTTGCAAGGCGATTATCAACTACTTAGTGCTGATGGAGCGCCACGCTGGACAGAGTATTACTTTGTGCCGTGGATACCTGCTTTAGGGATTAATATCCAATTTGCACTTGATGGTATGTCATTATTGATGACTGTATTAACTGCGATTTTAGGTATCTTAGCGGTACTTTCATCGTGGAATGAAAATCAGCCATCACAAGGTGCTTTCCATTTTAACCTGCTGTGGATCTTAGCAGGTGTAATGGGCGTATTCTTAGCGACTGACCTGTTCTTATTCTTCTTCTTCTGGGAAATGATGTTGATCCCAATGTATTTCCTGATTTCTTTATGGGGACACAAAGGAAGTAGCGATAAAAAACACGTTAGTGCGGCAACAAAATTCTTTATCTATACACAGGCAAGCGGCCTGTTAATGTTGCTGGCCATTATCGGTCTTGCGGTGGCTTTCTACCGTGGAACAGGTATTTGGACGTTTAACTACGATACCTTATTACAAGCACATACTGTTTTAAGCTCTGAACTACAATTTATCCTGATGTTAGGTTTCTTCGCTGCATTTGCAGTGAAAATGCCAATTGTTCCTGTACATGGCTGGTTAGCAGATGCTCACGCAGAAGCACCAACAGCAGGTTCTGTTGACTTATCAGGTATTTTGCTAAAAACAGCGGCTTACGGTCTATTACGTTTTAACTTACCGCTCTTCCCAGAAGCGTCAGCGTTACTGGCACCTGTGGCGATGTGGTTAGGTTTAATTACTGTATTTTATGCAGCATTACTGGCATTTCGTCAGACAGATATCAAACGTCTTGCGGCTTACAGTAGTATTTCTCACATGGGCTTTATCGTAATTGCGATTTATGCCGGCTCTGTATTGGCTTACCAAGGTGCGATTATTCAAATGATCACTAATGGTTTGTCAGCAGCAGGTCTATTTATCATGTGTGGCATGCTGTATGAGCGTTTAGGTACGCGTGATATGAACCAAATGGGTGGATTGTGGAAAAGCATCCGTTTCTTACCAGCGTTTTCATTGTTCTTTGCGGTTGCCTCTTTAGGTATGCCAGGAACAGGTAACTTCGTTGGTGAGTTTATGATCCTGTTTGGTACTTATGGTCACTTTAAGCTGATCACGATTATTTCGGTCTTTGGTTTAGTTTTTGCTTCTGTCTACGCATTATGGATGATGCAACAAGCTTACTATGGTTCACCGAAAACAGCTGAAAGAACCTATAAAGGGTTAGATCTGAGAGAGTTCTTTATCCTGATCACATTGGTTGTTTTACTGGTTATCTTGGGCTTCTTCCCTCAACCAGTATTAGACACATCAATATCAGCGATGGAAAATCTCCAGACTTGGTATTCCGCTTCTATTTCAACAGTAAGGCCGTAATTCGCCATGACAATAACTCCTGAACAATTGATCGCAATGCTACCGCTATTGATCGTCGGATTGACGGTGGTGGTTGTGATGCTGTCCATTGCGTGGCGACGCGATCATTTTACTATTGCCACTTTGACAGCAACAGGTTTCATCATTGCGCTGGGATCACTCTATTACGTTAATGCATTAGGCGTAGTGGACGTTACCACGCTTTACCATGTTGATGGATACTCTAGCTTCTTTACTGCACTAGTGATCCTTTCTGGTATTGGAACTGTCGCTTTTGCTTATCCTTGGTTAGAAGGCTATCAAGATAACAAAGAAGAGTTTTATTTGCTGATTGCGATTGCGGTTATTGGGGGGATCTTACTCTCTTCCGCTCACCACTTCGCATCGATGTTTATTGGTATTGAATTACTGACATTGCCACTGTTTGGTCTTATCGGTTATGCATTCCAACAACGCCCATCACTGGAAGCAGGTATTAAATATATGCTGCTTTCGGCAGCAGCATCTTCTTTCTTACTGTTTGGTATGGCACTTCTCTATGCAGAAGCAGGAAACCTCTCCTTTACCGCAATGGGACAAAGTTTAAGTGATAGCAATATCCATAAACCATTAGTACTTGCAGGTTTAGGTATGATGTTAGTGGGAATTGGATTTAAATTATCTTTATTCCCATTCCAACTGTGGACACCAGATGTTTACCAAGGCGCACCAGCACCAACTGGCGCGTTCTTAGCGACAGCAAGTAAGATTGGTATTTTTGCTGTTGTTATGCGTTTATTCCTTGAAGCACCCGCTGCAGATAGTGAAACCTTACGAATGATCTTAGGTTTCATGGCAATTGCCTCTATCTTGTTTGGTAACATCATGGCGTTAACGCAAAAGAGCGTGAAGCGCTTACTGGGTTACTCTTCAGTATCACACCTTGGTTATCTGCTAGTCGCATTAATTGTATTGCAATACAGCCCTGTATTAGCGCAAGAAACTGCTGAAATTTATTTAGCGGGTTACTTGTTTGCAAGCTTAGGGGCGTTTGGTGCTATTGCAGTAGCTTCAAGTCCTTATCGTGAGAGCGAAATGGATTCACTGGAAGACTACCGCGGATTATTCTGGCGTCGTCCTGTGGTTGCTGTGGTGATGTCACTGATGATGTTATCACTGGCAGGTGTACCAATTACATTAGGCTTTATTGGTAAACTGTATGTCATCATTGCAGGTATCAGTTCAAGCTTGTGGTGGTTAACTGGCATGGTTGTGTTAGGTAGTGCGATTGGCTTATTCTACTACCTACGTGCTGCGGCTATTGTCTTTTTACGCAAACCAGACAATGACAACACTCCAGCTATTTCAACAACATCACAAAATATGGCAACATTTGTTGCGCTAATCTGTGCAATTGTTGTTATCGCATTAGGTGTGTGGCCACAACCACTTATTGAATTAACTAATTTTGCGATTATTGCTCCAGCAGTAAATTAATCGACATTATTAGATAATAAGATAATAAAACGGCTCTTTATTACAGAGCCGTTTTTTTTAGTTAAGGTGTATTGCTGTTTAGCTTTTCCGACGTATCGTAATATAAAGAAAAATCATCTAAGAATGAAAATAGAGGAATAATAATATCTTCTGTTAATAAAATATTATTTTCTAAAGTAGAGAGTTGTAAGTTAATTTTATCCCAATATTTATTTAACTGTTCTAATTGATCGATAAATACTTTTAGATAATAATCGATATCAATTAGTTTATAGTAGTGTTTTAAAACAAATAGGGCATTTTTCTTTTTGTTTCTTAATTGGTTGAGTTGTTTAACTTGTTCTAGATAACTCTCTGTTAATTGATGACGAGTTTCAACAATCTTAGTATAAGAAAAACCATGACTTAAGGTTGAAAATAAATTGTTAAGTATTTCTATTAATGAAGATAACAGGTTTTTCTCTTTAGGCTCAAGATTAAGTCCTTCAATTTCTGATTTTAACGGAATAGAACCTTTAAAAAGGTCAAAAAAATGCCTTTTATTTAGAAGATCTTCACTCTCTCTAATAATATTGAGCTCTTTTTTCGTTTTTTCTGAATCAATCTCTAAGGTTAAAATGCTTTTTGTTAATTGATTAATTGAATCCTTTTTATCAATGATAAAAGGTGTGATCTTATGAGTGATAAATTGTTTTTTAAGTTGTTTTATTTCATCTGAAAGAAAGAGATTATGCTCAACAATTATATTGATTGTCTCATTTATCTCGTTTAGATATATATCCAACACTTCTTTTTTTTCTATTTCTAGTTTTAATACTAATTCCTCATCAAGGTTTCCTTTCTTTATCTCTTCATCAATTTCATTAATGGTTTTAAATATATCGTTGAGTAACTTTTGTCTTAATCGACTTTTTAATACTAGAGAGAAATAAATAACATTCTCAATATTTTTATTATTTCTCTCTAAGAATAAACTCATCTCATTATTAAAATCATTATTCATATAACATTTGTTATTACTTAAATGCAGAATATTTCGATATGCATGAAAGAGTTTATTATGCTCGAAAGATAACTCTGCAATAGTGGGTCTTTCATTATTATTCATAACAATTTCCTTTTGTTAATTTTTGGAATAAAAAGAAGAAAGAGCATTATCGAAAGAAATTAAGATCTCTTTTGAATAACCAATAACCATATACCAAGGTGAGATGATTTTTTCTAAATAAATACTAAATTTAATGAGCTCTAATGCATTGTTTATTTTATTGAAATTATTAATTGATGCATCTATCTCTGTTAATATGGCTTGCCAAACATACTCAATGTGCTCTAGTGCCATATTTGTATCTTCAATAAGCTGTTCTATTTCTTCCAGTTCAATATAAAGTGAATTTAAATGTAGTAATAGATTGGCGTAAATATCTATCTCTTTATTGAGGTTTTTTACTTTATCGATCAATTGATTTCTTTTTTTACGAATACTTTCAGCTTTTGCACCAAAAATTCCACCTGTAATAATAACGCCGATAATGCCCGCAGCAAGCCCTGTAAAAGCAAGCGCAACATAGTTTTTATATTCCTCTTTGAGTATAGATATATCTTCAATCAGTAAATCACGTTCGTCACTTAATAACACATTATTTTTATTATAAAATTCATTGATGAGTCTTTTTTTATTAACAATTTCGTGATAAATAGAGTAATGAGCAATATTTTGGCTATCTTTTCCTCCCATGATTTTACTTCTGAATGTGGATAAATTCTCTTTGAGTTTAAGCGTTTTATCTCGCTCAATTTCAATATCTTCTTTCATACTTTCCAATATATGAATAAGTTGAATAGAAACTTGTTTATCTTGAGAGGTATATTTGATGTTGATTAACTCTTGCTCAGAAAGATCATGCATGGTTGTTGATATTTTAGTAAGTAACGGCATTTGATTAATAAAGGCAATAATATTTTCACCTGTAGAAGTAATTTCTCTACCAATAATTTCTAAATCAATGGCTTGCTGTTTTATTGAATATTCTATCTTATTCCATTCGAGCGCATGCTCTCGCATTTTGATAAAAAGAGATAAAACATTTTCGGGTGAAAGTTGTTGTGTGCTTATTTGGTTGTAACCAATAAAATCTATTACATCATCTAATTTGTAAGGAAGTGAAAGTGCTTTATTAATATAAGTTTTTATCTTAATTAAATCAGGAGAAGTCACAATACCCGGTAATCGACCATTTTCGATATCTATTCCTAATATTAAACCGAGTGCAACTTTAGGAACATCGGGCGCTTCGATAAATTTATCTACTTGTTCAAAGATGGTTGTATCCATATAACCCCTCTTATGTATAATGTTTTTCGTCTATACAATTCAGCCTTAAAATGATTTGTTCACGATTTAAGTTTTTAGATTAATGCATCTACTTTGTAACATGAAAAATACAAAACTTTGATAAATGACAAAGGTTATAATTAATCAACCCTTTGATAATTTGTATAGAGACGTATAATCTCCCTTTTAATTAGTTGTGGGTATTTGGAGTGGAAAAGGTTAATCCTGTGTTTTCGACACTGTACGAAAAAGTTAAAAATATAAATCTGACAGCACAAGGTAATCTTTTACATTTGAAAGTCACCTTGCCATCAGAGGTTTCATTTTCATTGCTCTCATGGCTTGCTGCACAGTCGTATTATCCCCAATTTTATTGGCAACATCGTGATGAGCATGAAGAAGTCGCCGCTTGCGGGCAATTACGTTGCTTTAATCATATTGAAGATGCTTGCCAATTTTTAGGCTTACACCATAGTGATGTAAATAGTGATGATGTGCGTATCTGGGGCTTAAATGCGTGGGATACCATTATTCCAGGTCGTATTGATAAAATAAAAGGCGATGATGCCTATCTTTTTTTGCCTCGCATTGAGATTAGACGCCACCAGCAACAGCTTTCTGTTCATCTAAATATGTTGGATGAAGGTGATAAGCAAAATACATTAGATTTTCTGCAAACATTAAATCAAGCCGTAGAAATTGAACCGCTTTCTGTTTCTGTTACTCATGTTAATCACTCTTTAACGCAAGAGCAGTGGACTCACTATCTCAATGTTGCCTTAGATGAAATTAGCCAAGGTTTATTTGAAAAAGTTGTCCCTGCAAGAGCGACATGCTTAACGCTGGATAACCCACTGAAAGCGATCCAGTTTATGAAGGCGAGCCGTGATGTTAATCATCATTGCTATCACTATATGCTGGCGTTTTCACCTTCAGATGCATTTATGGGATCAACACCAGAAAGATTATATAAGCGTGATGAGTTGATGCTTTATACCGAAGCGTTAGCGGGTACAGTAGCGAGTTCTGATAATGAACAACAAGCCACTAAATTTGCAGATTGGCTGATGAATGATAAAAAGAATCAGCATGAAAATCTGGTTGTAGTTGATGATATTTGTCAACGATTACAAGGTGGTGTCGATGGTATCGATGTTTCACCCGCAGATGTTATCCGATTGCGTAAAGTGCAGCATCTTCGTCGCTATATACATGGTAAATTAATTGATTCTGATGATATCGATTGCTTAAAACGATTACAGCCAACAGCCGCTGTATGTGGCTTACCGAGAAGTGTCGCGCGTGCATTTATTCGTAAGCATGAACCTTTCGAGCGCCGTTGGTATGCGGGCTCTGCGGGATATATATCTCTTCCTCATGCAGAGTTTGCGGTTAGTTTACGTTGTGGTGAGTTGCATGATGATGCTTTAACTTTATATGCTGGCGCTGGTGTCGTTGCAGGCTCAGATCCTCAGCAAGAGTGGACTGAAATCGAGAATAAAGCGGCAGGTTTACGCACATTGCTGGAAAAAGAGAGTTAATTTCTTACAGATAATCTCAGTTTGAATAAATAACATCAGCGTAATAATCAAAATTTGATGAGTAGTTTTTTAAAGTCAGTTATTTAGTGCTACTCTTCAAATAACCACTGCTAATTGTTAACTAATTGATGCTATCCTTTAGAGCACTAGCGCTATTTATTCCTATTCTTAACGATAAAAAAGAGCTCATTGAAAATAGAGTGGATGATTAGCCTAAATAATGCACTCTTTGAGTGTTTTCTTTAACGATTTATTTAACGAAAACTTCTGTTCATTGAACTAGGCTAAGGAAAAGTATTTAGGAACAGATATTATAATAGCAATTGCAGGTTTTCGTTGTTGGGATGATCAATGTCTAATAGTTCGTTTAATCGCCAATGGGCTAAAGTTATACTCGAAACTTTGACTCGTCATGGCTTACGCCATATCTGTATTGCCCCCGGATCTCGCTCGACCCCTTTAACGCTTGCGGCGGCTGCCAATCAAAAATTAGTCTGTCATACGCATTTTGATGAGCGTGGTCTTGGTCATTTAGCTTTGGGTCTCGCAAAAGCAACTAAAGAGCCAGTCGCTGTTATCGTGACATCAGGAACAGCCGTAGCTAATTTATATCCTGCGTTGATTGAAGCCGGATTAACGGGCGAACGCGTTATCTTTTTAACCGCGGATAGACCGCCTGAATTAATCGATTGTGGTGCAAACCAAGCTATCCGCCAGCAAGGTATTTTTGCAACGCATCCTTCGCAAACTCTTTCTTTACCAAGACCAACAATAGATATTTGTGCAAGCTGGTTAGTTTCTACTCTTGATAATGCAATGAATACATTGGTTCATGGTGCATTACACGTCAATTGTCCTTTTGCAGAACCTTTATATGGGGATGATGTTGAAACATCAACACCGTGGACTGAAGCTTTAGGAAATTGGTGGCAAAGTGATAAACCGTGGCTACAAGAAACACTTTTTACCTCTGTCACTATGCATCCTCAGTGGAATGTACTACGTCAGAAAAAAGGTGTGGTTATTGCAGGGCGTATTAGCCCAGAAGAGGGTGTTGAAGTTGCAAAATGGGCTTCACAATTAGGTTGGCCTTTATTGAGTGATGTATTATCACAAACTGGGCAACCGTTACCTTGTGCCGATTTATGGTTGAATAATCCGCAGATAAAATCAGAATTAAATAAAGCTGAAATCGTTATTCAATTTGGTTCAAGTTTAACAGGAAAACGCTTATTACAATGGCAAGTAGGATGTTCTCCAAAAACGTATTGGATTATTGATCCTATTCCAGGACGCTTAGATCCTGGTCATCATCAAGGTGAGAAATTTACATTACCACCTATGCAGTGGTTAGCGGCACATCCTGCGGTTGATAATTCACCGTGGACAATGCAATTAACTAAGATAGCTAAACAAACCTATCAGAAAGTCAGTGAAATAACTGATTATTTCGGTGAAGCACAGGTTGCGCACCAATTAGATAAATTACTTCCTGATGATGGGCAGCTATTTGTTGGCAATAGTCTGATAGTGCGACTAATTGATGCATTTGCTCAATTACCTCAAGGTTATCCTGTGATGAGCAATCGTGGTGCGAGTGGTATTGATGGCTTAATTTCAACATCTGCGGGTGTTCATCGAGCAACAGAAAAGCCAACATTAACGATATTAGGTGATTTATCTGCACTGTATGATTTAAATAGTTTGGCGTTGCATCAACAAGTTTATGCGCCTAATGTTATTATCGTAGTGAATAATAACGGCGGGCAAATATTTTCAATGCTACCAACGCCAGAGGCAGAGCGAGAACGCTTTTACTGTATGCCTCACTCATTAAATTTTAAACATGCAGCCGCAATGTTTGGCTTACATTATGTATCACCAACAAGTTGGGATGCACTGCTAACGACTGTTCAGGCATGCTGGACAGGAGCGCCAACAACGACATTAATTGAATTAATTGTTGATGATACTGATGGTGCAAAAACATTAAATCAGCTGGTAAAACAGGTAACATCTCATGACTTTAGCATGTCAGCGATATAATACCCATAATGAAGGGCCTTGGTTAGTTTGGTTACATGGGCTATTAGGTGAAGGTTGTGAATGGGAGCCTGTGATCCAGGCTTGCCATGAATATCCATCACTTGTGATTGATTTGCCTCGTCATGGTGGTTCGGCATCTATCAGTGCAAAAGATTTTGTTGAAGTTAGTACATTGCTAACAAACACACTTAAAGAGCAAGGTATTGACCACTATTGGTTAATTGGTTACTCGTTAGGTGGCAGAATTTCTATGTATCACGCATGTTTTGGTGATACTACGGGATTAATGGGATTGATTGTAGAAGGTGGAAATCCGGGTTTATATGATGCAACGGAAAGACAAAGTCGCATTGCACATGATAAACGCTGGGCCGAGCGTTTTCGTAATGAACCTATCTGTGACGTATTAACGCAGTGGTATCAGCAACCAGTATTTGCCGATTTAAGTGATGAGAAACGTCAGCTACTCGTTGAAAAACGACGCCGTAACGCAGGTTTTTGTATTGCAGAAAGTTTAGAAACACTTTCTTTAGGTCATCAGCCTTGGCTTGTCACAGAATTACAGCAACTCACTTTGCCATTCATTTGGCTTTGTGGTGAAAAAGATAATAAATTTCAATCTATTGCGCAGCAATATTCGCTGCCATTAACGACTATCCCGCATGCTGGTCATAATGCCCATCAGGCACAGCCTGTTGCTTATGCTGCGGTGATAAATCATGTTTTATCCCTCTTTGGTTAAAGGAACCTAATTATGCTTTACCCGAGCGAAGAAAAATTATATGCACCGATTGAATGGCAGGATTGTTCTGAAGGTTTTGAAGATATCCTCTATCATAAATCAGTCGATGGCATTGCAAAAATTACGATTAACCGCCCGCAAGTGCGTAATGCTTTCCGTCCTTTGACAGTGAAAGAGATGATCCAAGCATTAGCTGATGCACGTTATGATGACACAATTGGTACTATCATTTTAACGGGTGCTGGTGAAAAAGCATTCTGTGCAGGTGGTGACCAAAAAATTCGTGGCGACTACGGCGGATATCGCGATGATAGCGGTACTCATCACCTGAACGTGTTAGATTTCCAACGCCAAATCCGTACTTGTCCGAAACCTGTTGTAGCAATGGTTGCCGGTTATTCTATCGGTGGTGGTCATGTACTTCATATGATGTGTGACTTAACTATCGCTGCTGAAAACGCTATTTTTGGTCAAACTGGGCCTAAAGTGGGTTCTTTTGATGGTGGCTGGGGCGCTTCTTATATGGCTCGTATTGTTGGTCAAAAGAAAGCACGCGAAATCTGGTTCTTATGCCGTCAATATGATGCAAAAGAAGCATTAGAAATGGGCTTGGTTAACACTGTTGTTCCTTACGCAGATCTTGAAAAAGAAACTGTACGTTGGTGTCGTGAAATGCTGGAAAACAGCCCAATGGCATTACGTTGCCTGAAAGCTGCATTAAATGCAGACTGTGATGGTCAAGCAGGCCTTCAAGAATTAGCGGGTAATGCAACTATGCTGTTCTATATGACTGATGAAGGTCAAGAAGGTCGCAATGCCTTTAACGAAAAACGTCAACCTGATTTCACTCGATTTAAACGTAACCCATAATGCGAAACGCCAAACTCTATTCATTCAGCCTACCTGTAGATGCAGGCGTTGTTCTGCGCTATCAAAGGCTAAAAACGCGTGATGGTTTTCTTGTCTGTTTAGAGCAAAATGGCAAACAAGGATGGGGTGAAATTTCACCTCTTCCTGAGTTTAGCCGTGAAACTTTAGAACAAGCACAAGAAGCCGCACAATCTTGGTTAACAGCTTGGTGTGCGGGTGAAAACCCTGTTCATAGTGAACTGCCAAGTGTGGCTTTTGGTATTAGCTGTGCATTAGCAGAGCTTGAAGGTACATTGCCACAAGATGCGAATTATCGTGCTGCACCTTTATGTAATGGCGATCCTGATGATTTGATTTTAAGCCTTAATGATATGGAAGGCGAAAAAGTCGCTAAAATCAAGGTTGGATTATATGAAGCAGTGCGTGATGGGATCGTTGTTAACCTGTTATTAGAAGCTATCCCTGACTTAAAACTAAGACTTGATGCCAATCGAAGCTGGACTCCAGCAAAAGCAGAAGGCTTTGCGAAGTATGTTAATCCGCAATGGCGTGACCGTATTGCGTTTTTAGAAGAGCCTTGCAAAACACCTGAAGAGTCACTGGCTTTTTCTCAAGCAACTGGTATTAACATTGCTTGGGATGAAACGGTACGTGATGATGGTTTTGAAATAAAACCACAATCTGGTGTGACAACGATTGTTATTAAACCTACGTTAGTAGGAAGTCTTGAGCGCTGTCAAATGCTTGTTAAACAAGCGCATGCGTTAGAGTTAGATGCCATTATCAGTTCAAGTATTGAAAGTAGTTTCGGGCTTACTCAATTAGCAAGAATTGCACAATGGTTAACACCTAATAGCATTCCGGGGCTTGATACCGTTGATTTGATTAAACAACAACTTATTCGTCCTTGGCCAAATGTGGATATTCCGCTTATCTCTCTTGAACAGCTAGAGACAGTATGGCAACAGTAGTTCCGTTTAAACAATGGCCGTGGCATCACTGGGCACAATTATCCCCAAATGAAACGGCCATCATTTCAGGTGTTTCACCTATTACATGGCAACAACTAAGTTGTCATATTAATCAGTTAGCTAGTAATTTTGCTAAACAAGGTGTTGATACACAAAGCACTGTGTTGTTGCGTGGAAAAAATCACATCAATCTTGTTTTCGCACTGCTCGCTGTTTTTCAATGTGGTGCAAAGGTTTTGCCTTTAAATCCACAGCTTCCAAAATCTTTACTTGATGAATTATTGCCTCACTTAGACATTGATTTTTATGCTGATTTGAGTGAAATACCGTTAGATTTAAATGCAACATTGCTTGATCTTAGTGGCATTGAGCTAGATAACATGTCACGTCAATATAAAGCTCAAACAGTAAATGATGTCCAATGGACGCCATCTCGTATGGCAACACTTATTTTGACATCAGGCTCATCAGGTTTGCCTAAAGCCGCAGTACACACCTTTGATGCTCATCTTTACAGTGCAATGGGTGTTTTATCATTAATGCCTTTGGAAAAGGGGGATAGTTGGTTACTTTCTTTGCCTCTATTTCATGTTTCAGGACAAGGTATATTTTGGCGCTGGTTATTACGCGGAGCAACGCTGGTGGTGCGTGAAATGCACCCATTTGTAGATGCTTTGCAAGGTTGTACCCATGCCTCTTTAGTTCCCACACAATTATGGCGTTTTTTACAAAATAGAGCGCAGCAAAATAATCAACAACCTATTACCCTAAAATCTGTTTTATTAGGGGGAGCAATGATCCCTATTGAGCTAACACAAGAAGCAGAACATTGGGGAATTCAATGCTGGTGTGGTTACGGCATGACAGAAATGGCGTCGACCGTTTGTGCCAAGCGTGCGGATGGTAAAGCAGGAGTAGGACTTCCACTAAAAGGCAAAAATATTAGGTTAGTGGATGATGAGCTTCAGATAATGTCTGACAGCGTCGCATTAGGTTATTGGTTTGATGGTAAATTAAAACCACTATCGCTTACGGCTGATGGTTGGTATTCAACGAGAGATAAAGGCTGTTTTAGTGCCGAAGAGTGGTGTGTTTTAGGCCGTTTGGACAATCTTTTTTTCAGTGCTGGCGAAGGGGTCCAACCAGAAGATATTGAAAAAATTATTAATACACATCCAAGTGTTAGCCAATCTTTTGTTGTCCCTATCGATGATGCTGAATTTGGGCAACGCCCAGTTGCAGTTATTGATGCTGATATTGAAATAATCAATCAATTACCACAATGGTATCACTCCCGATTAGCCGGATTTCAAAGACCGGTTGCTTGCTTACAACTTCCTGAAAGCCTTAAAAATGGGGGAATTAAAATTTCCCGTAAACAAGTGCAACAATGGGTGAAAGGGCAACTGTTGAAGTGATATCGATGCATTTGTCGAGCCTCCTCTCAAAATTCTATTTCTAATATAAAAGGTAGATAAAAGTAATTTGAATCTATGCTCACCATGGTTAAAATGATGAGCATAAAATAGACAATGGATGTAAAAGTAATACTTAGGAATAGAATAATTCGTTGATATGGAGTTCAAATGACGAAAAAAACAATGCAGTTAACGATAGCCACTATAGCAACAAGTTTAATGGCTTCATTAGCTCCTGTACCTGCAAAAAGTATTTCACTTAATACGATATCGACTGTTGAAAAACAAGCTAAGCAAAAAAAAGCGACAGCATTAGCGTTTGAGTTACCTCATGGGCAAATATTGTTACCTTTAGATGAAGCTACTGAATACCTCAATAACATCAATATACAGCAACGTATTCTACTTAATTCAATGATAGAAAAACGGAAAAATAGAGGTAAAGGCCCTCTTTTTACTAATTTCGCTCAAGTAAAGCGTTTGTGTATCGATGGGGTAGCGTGTCATAGACAAATTAAAGCCGCAGTACAGCATGTCATGAGTGGAAACAATATCGATAATTTATTTCCAGACGATTTAGAACAACAAGCCAAATATAAAACAAGCCTACTTCAATTTGGTCGAGTTGTTGCTCAGGGCGAATTCATTTTGCGAGATATCTTATCGTGTATTGAGCAATGTTCAGTTCCTGAAAAGACCGTCCATTTAGTTGATATGCCAGATCAAGATGAAGTCAGCGCTTGGATTTTAGCTGAACATCGTAAAGTTGGAGTTGTTGACACGGAGTAGTCTGGATGGTTTGTGTTGTAAATATACATGCTGATGTAGAGATGCCAGAAGTCGCCAATAAATATGCTAAAGCGATCGAGAACTGGAAAAATACGGGAATATTACCAGATAGATTTGGGAATGAAGGCCAATGGGAAGATAACTCAAGGTTGTGTGGCTCATTTGTTTACAAGCTTCATATTCGGTTGCCGTCAGAGCTTGCTTGGAAGAAAACAAAACCACAAATCGACAGACATTCAAACCATTACCTTGTTTTCTCAAGACATTGGCTGAATTACGACAATATACAAATTATTGGCATTATGTCACCGAATGGACATGAAAAAGCTAAAACTTCTTATATGGCAGAATTAGAACGACGAGCGGAAGAATTCCAAAGTAGTGACTAAGCTTTATTCGATAATTACATATTTCTCATCATTTATTTTATTAACAATAAATACCAGAGATTATAAGAGAAAAAGAAAGGCGCCCGAAGGCGCCTTATTATTTTTGCCGAGTTGCTCACAGGGCTTCTTATTATGAGTTACTTAGCGTCTTTTTTGGTTAACGCTTTCATTGCTTTTTCAACGCCTGCACCATATTCAGGGTGAACTTTCTTAAATAAGGCAATCTGACGTTTTTGTGTATCTTTACTTGCCTGTATTAATTCACCTGCAATACGAGCAAACATACGTTGATGCTCTTCATCACTCAGTAATTCATACAGCGCGCGAGGTTGGCTGAAGTAATCTTCATCTTCACGATGATTCCAGTGATCTGCCGCACCTTCAATTGATAATGGTGGCTCTTTAAAATTAGGCTGTTCTTGGAACATACCACCATTATTTGGCTCATAAGTAATACCGCTACCACTATTACCATCAACACGCATTGCACCATCACGATGATAATTATGGAATGGGCATTGTGGCGCATTCACAGGGATTTGATGATGATTAACACCTAAACGATAACGGTGAGCATCACCATAAGAGAATAGGCGACCTTGTAGCATCTTATCTGGGGAGAAACCAATACCCGGAACGATGTTTGCAGGGCTAAATGCCGCTTGCTCTACATCAGAGAAATAGTTTTCAGGGTTACGGTTTAGCTCGAAATAGCCCACATCAATTAATGGATAATCAGCATGAGGCCAAACTTTAGTTAAATCAAAAGGATTATAAGGGACTTTTGACGCTTCTTTTTCTGGCATGACTTGAATTTGTAAATTCCAACGAGGGAAATCACCACGTTCAATAGCATCAAATAAATCACGTTGTGAGCTTTCTCTGTCTTGACCTACGAGAGTTTGTGCTTCGTCATCCATCAGGTTTTTAATGCCTTGTTGGCAACGGAAGTGGAATTTAACCCAAAAGCGCTCATTATCTTTATTAATAAAGCTATAAGTATGGCTACCAAAGCCGTGAATAAAACGATAGCTTTGTGGTAAACCACGGTCACTCATATCAATGGTTAATTGGTGCAGAGCTTCTGGCAAATGAGAGAAGAAATCCCATTTGTATGCCATATTACGGAGGTTAGTTTTAGGGTCACGTTTTACAACGTGGTTTAAGTCTGGGAATTTCAGGGCATCGCGAAGGTAGAAAACAGGGGTGTTATTACCCACCATATCCCAGTTACCTTCTTCGGTATAAAATTTTAACGCAAAGCCACGAATATCGCGTTCGGCGTCTGCGGCACCTCTTTCACCCGCAACGGTTGAAAAGCGAGCAAACATTTCTGTTTTTTTACCCACTTTAGAGAAAATTTTAGCGCGAGTATATTTCGTAATATCGTGAGTGACTTTAAATGTACCAAAAGCACCAGAGCCTTTTGCGTGCATACGTCTTTCTGGAATAACTTCACGATCAAAGTGAGCTAGCTTTTCTAAAAACCAGACATCTTGAAGTAACATTGGACCACGAGGGCCTGCTGTCATTGAGTTATTATTGTCTACAACAGGTGCACCTGACGCCGTTGTTAGCTTTTTCTTTTCCATCACATATCTCCAGTTTATGAAATAGTAAACGATCTAAAAAAATAGCATGTGTGAATAAAACGAAGCGAACAGCCTTATATTTATTATGGTTAATATTGGCTGTAATTCCACTTTAGCAATATTGAACTCATTAATAAAACCAATTAGACCAATAATATTGATAGCCGTAACTTATTTACATAGATTGAAAATTCTACAGATTATCTTTCAATTTTGAGCCAAGTTGTTTAATAAATTTGTTGTATAATTATAAGTTAGGACAATTATTTGCTGGAGTAATAACAATGAAAAAATATTTATTGGTCGGTGCGATAAGTGCGCTGTTTGTGGCTGGAAATGCCAATGCAGTATCAATGAATATTCAAGCAGGGGAACATTATACAGATGTTCGCGCTGGTTTAGGTGATCCTAATGCGGGTCTTTCTTTTAATGGTAACTGGGCTCGTAGTGATCACGATGGTCAAGTAGGAAGCTTAGGTGCAAAATTTGCGTTACCTTTAGGACCTTTTTCAGCAAGTGTTGGTGGTAAAGCTCTCTATTTAGCACCCAAAAATGGTGATGATGGTGCTGCTTTAGCGGGTGGTGTGGGCCTTAACTGGAATGTTCTACCTTCTTTAAGTGTGTATGGCGAAGCCTATGCATCTCCTGAAGGATTAACCTCTGGTAGCAAATCTTATTATGAAGCCGATGTAGGTGCTCAATTAACGGTATTTAAACCATTGCATGTCAATGCTGGTTATCGTGTGATTGAAATCGAAAACTCACATAATAGAAGCAATAATAAATTAGCTGACGGTTTCTATGTGGGTGCCGGTTTAAGTTTCTAATCTAGGCGCTATATCTGAATCAAAAAAAGCAGGTGTCTAAAATTAGCACCTGCTTTTTTGTTATCTACAAGAAAGCGATATAAGAAAGGAAGTTAGCCAACTTGAGGTAATAAACCAAAAGTAATGGCGATTTGAATACCTATAACTATCAGACCGCAAACAAACACAATACCTAATGCGCCTTTACCACCTTTAACTTTGTATTTATCAGCACCGTTTTGTTCTTGTCTAACTTTCCATACTAATAAAGCGGGTAGAAGCAATGCTAAAATTGACAGTGCGATAGCCGCATAAGCTAATGCTTGCACAAAGTTAGGGAAATAAAGCGCACAAACTAAAGGTGGAACAAAGGTTAATAAGCTTGATTGCGCACGCCCAGTTGCACGATTACTGCGCTTAAAGAGATCCGCAAGATAATCAAATAGACCTAATGCAACACCAAGGAATGAAGTCGCTAAAGCTAATGCCGCAAATAAGTTAACTGCAATATTCACGCGAGGTGTAGCAACAACATCACGAATAGCGGTAAGTAAGCCATTTAACCCAGATTGTTGCGCCATAATTCCCATAAAAGTATTTGTTGGGATAGCACCTAATGTGGCAATTTGCCATAAGATATAAGCAACAAGCGGAATAGCACTACCAATAATAAAGATAATACGCAGCTTTTTAATATCGCCATTCATGTAACTTACGATACTTGGCACACTACCGTGGAAACCAAATGAGGTGAAAATAACAGGAATAGCAGAAAGAATCAGCCCATATGCCACAGGCATTGAGGTTAAGTTTACTGACTCAACGTGAGGTAACATCACAATCAGCATAAATATGAGGAAGAAAACTTTTGCAGTAAACAATAGACGGTTAATCATATCAACCGATGTTGTACCAATTCCTACCACAGCTCCGCCAATCACTGTAAAGATAATAATACCTTGTGTGACAGAAAGCTCATGTCCAATCCAAGATGAAAGGGTGGCTGAAAGTAATTCACCCGCACCGCTAATATAAGCGGTCGTTAACGCGTACATTAATAGCAACAGTGCGAGCCCAGTGATAACTTGACCACCTACACCGAGATAGCGTTTTGCGATAGAGCCAAGACCTGTATGAGGATCGTTGTATTGATAAACTTCCACCAGCAGTAATGCGGTATAGCTCATCAATAACCATAAGCCAACAAGCAATAGCATCATCGTGCTAAAGCCGATACCCACAGCAGCTAGTGGCATTGCCAGCATACCTGCCCCAATTGTTGTTCCTGCAACAATAAAAACACTGCCTATAGTGCGATTCTTCACAAGATCCTCTGTTCACTAGACTATTTTATTTACTTAAAAAGCAGAGTATAAGAATGGTAAATTTCTGTCAAATTTTAATTACGTATAGTGTAATGATTAGTTTACAAAAAAGATTTTATGAATAAAAAAACGCCAATCATAAATATGAATTGGCGCTTTAAGAGAAGGGCTTATAAGAGCGTTAATCGTCAAGCTCTACCATTCGTCTTATTTGATCACGATTAATCTGTTTAATCTGTCCGGTTTCTGAATCTTTGTAGGTAATTAACCCGGTTGCTTCATCTTCTTGGGGTTTATCTGTCGTTAAAATTGTTTCCCCATTTACTGTTTCTATTTTTTGTGGACTTGAACAGCCTGCAACAAGCAGAATTGATGTAGAAATAGCAATGACTGAGAAAATAGACTTTAATTTCATAATGCTTTTCCTTTTTTTATCGTGTTAACTTAACCTTAGTCAAAGTTGAACAAGAGTGTTAGAAAAAAGCTCAAATTAAGATAATTCAAATTATTCAGAGTAAATTTCTATTTCGATATCACTGATGGGATGGCAGCTACAAGGTAAGATTTCATCGGGTTGGATAAACGCTAAAGGTTCATTACGATAACAAACTTTGCCTTTCACTAGGCGTAGGCGACAAGAGCCGCAATAGCCTTCACGACATTGGTATTCGACTTGGACTTTCCCATGTTCTAATGCATCAAGCAAAGAAGGATGGGTGTCAGTATGAAATTCTAAAGGTTTTGAAAGACCCTGCTGATGCAGGGTCACTTTATGAGATGCCATAACGTATCGGTGTTATTTCTCAGTATTACAGTTCAAAGTTACTTAAATCATCAGTATCAACTTGTGAATCGATTTGACCCACTAAGTAAGAACTGACTTCAACTTCTTGAGGCGCAACTTGAACGTTGTCAGACACTAACCATGCATTGATCCATGGAATAGGGTTAGAACGTGCTTTAAATGGTAATTTAAGACCCACTGCTTGCATGCGAATGTTGGTAATATATTCAACATATTGGCAAAGGATATCTTTATTTAAACCAATCATAGAGCCTTCAGAGAATAGGTATTCAGCCCACTCTTTTTCTTGCTCTGCGGCTTCAACGAACAGGTCATAACACTCTTGCTCACATTCTGCTGCGATTTCTGCCATTTCAGGATCATCTTGACCTGAACGCAGTAAATTCAGCATGTGCTGTGTACCTGTTAAGTGTAGCGCTTCGTCACGAGCAATTAGTCGAATGATCTTTGCGTTACCTTCCATCAGTTCACGTTCAGCAAAGGCAAATGAACAAGCAAAGCTAACATAGAAACGGATTGCTTCTAGTGCGTTGACGCTCATTAAGCACAGATAAAGCTGTTTCTTTAATTTGCGTAACGTGACATGAACCGTTTTACCTTTAACTTGATGGTCGCCTTCACCATACATGTGATAAAGATTTGTTAGCTTGATTAACTCGTCATAATAAGAAGAAATATCACGCGCGCGTTTTAAAATTTCTTCATTTTCAACGATATCATCGAACACAACTGACGGATCGTTAACAATATTACGAATAATATGAGTATAAGAGCGCGAGTGGATGGTTTCAGAGAATGACCATGTTTCAACCCATGTCTCTAACTCTGGGATCGAGATTAAAGGTAAAAATGCCACGTTAGGGCTTCTTCCTTGAATCGAATCCAACAGCGTTTGATATTTTAAATTACTAATAAAAATATGTTTTTCATGATCAGGTAAAGCATTGTAGTCAATGCGGTCACGAGAAACATCCACTTCTTCTGGACGCCAGAAGAAGGAGAGTTGTTTTTCAATTAGCTTTTCAAAAATAGGATATTTTTGCTGATCATAACGCGCTACGTTAACAGGTTGCCCAAAAAACATGGGCTCCTGAAGTTGATCATTTTTAACTTGTGAAAAAGTAGTATACGACATAGCTTCCTCAATTAAATTTTACACGCGCCGCCTTCACAATCTGAATCTTCCGTCTCAACGACTTCTTCCAGATCACCCTGTACATCATCAGCACCATCACGGGTATTGTGATAATAAAGTGTTTTCACACCGTATTTGTAAGCGAGCAGCAAATCTTTCAGCAGTTGGTTCATTGGAACCTTACCGCTAGGGAAACGAGTAGGATCGTAGTTAGTGTTTGCTGAAATTGCTTGGTCAACGAATTTCTGCATGATGCCCACTAACTGCAAGTAACCTTCAATACTTGGCATTTGCCACAGTAATTCATAAGCGCCTTTCAAACGCTCATACTCAGGAACCACTTGACGTAAAATACCGTCTTTAGAGGCTTTAATACTGATATAACCACGTGGTGGTTCGATACCATTTGTTGCATTCGAAATCTGTGAAGATGTTTCTGATGGCATCAGCGCAGACAGTGTTGAGTTACGTAAACCGTGCTCTTTAATGTCTTTACGTAAACTTTCCCAATCGTAATGCAGAGGTTCTTTTGTCAGTACATCTAATGATTTTTTGTAGGTATCAATAGGTAAGATACCGTCAGCATAAGTGGTTTCATTAAACCATGGACATGCGCCTTGTTCTTTCGCTAATTCATTAGATGCTTTTAATAAATAGTATTGAATTGCTTCAAATGCACGATGAGTTAAGTTATTTGCACTACCATCAGAGTAGCGAACACCGTGTTTTGCTAAATAATAAGCAAAGTTAATCACACCAATACCTAAGGTACGACGACCCATTGCACCTTGTTTTGCCGCTAAGATTGGGTAATCTTGATAATCTAACAGTGCATCCAATGAGCGAACGGCTAAACGAGCAAGTTCTTCTAAATCATCAAGATTTTCAATTGCACCTAAGTTAAATGCAGATAACGTACACAGTGCAATTTCACCATTAGGATCTTTAATATCATTCAATGGTTTAGTTGGCAGTGCAATTTCTAAGCATAAATTTGATTGGCGAATTGGTGCAACAGCCGGATCAAATGGGCTATGTGTATTACAGTGGTCAACGTTCTGAATGTAAATACGGCCAGTTGATGCACGTTCTTGCATCATCAATGAGAATAACTCAACCGCTTTAACTTGTTTTTGGCGGATGCTTTTATCTTTCTCATATTGCACATATAAACGTTCAAATTCATCTTGATCAGCAAAGAATGCATCATATAAACCCGGGACGTCAGAAGGGCTGAATAAAGTAATATCCTGACCTTTGATTAAACGTTCATACATTAATTTGTTTAACTGAACGCCGTAATCTAAATGACGAACACGGTTATCATCAACACCACGGTTGTTTTTCAGTACCAGCAGGCTTTCAACTTCTAAATGCCATAATGGATAGAATAAAGTTGCCGCACCACCACGAACACCACCTTGCGAGCAAGATTTTACCGCAGTTTGGAAGTGTTTATAGAAAGGGATACAACCTGTGTGGAATGCTTCACCATTACGAATAGCACTACCTAATGCACGTATACGACCTGCATTAATACCAATACCTGCACGCTGAGAAACATATTTCACAATGGCACTTGATGTCGCATTGATAGAATCAAGGCTGTCGTCACACTCAATTAATACACAAGAGCTAAATTGACGAGTTGGTGTTCTTACACCCGCCATGATTGGCGTTGGTAATGAGATTTTAAAGGTTGAAATCGCATTATAGAAACGTTCGATATAGTCCATACGTGTTGCTTGTGGATAACGAGAGAACAAGCAAGCCGCAACTAAAACATATAAGAACTGTGCGCTTTCGTAAATTTCACCTGTAATACGGTTTTGAACGAAGTATTTACCTTCTAATTGTTTAACCGCAGCGTAGGAGAAGTTCATATCACGTTGATGAACAATAAAGTTATTCATCTGTTCGAACTCTTCTTGTGTGTAATCTTCAAGAAGATGGCGATCATATTTGCCTAAATCGACTAATTTTTTAACGTGATCATACAGTGTTGGTGGCTCAAATTGGCCATACGCTTTTTTACGTAAATTAAATACGGCAAGACGGGCAGCGAGATACTGATAATCAGGCGTTTCACCAGAAATTAAGTCTGCAGCAGCTTTTACCAGCGTTTCATGGATATCAGCAGTTTTGATACCATCATAAAACTGAATCTGAGAACGTAATTCAACTTGAGATACTGAGACATTTTCTAGACCTTCAGCGGCCCAGGCGATAACACGGTGAATTTTGTCTAAGTCAATGCGTTCTTTATGACCATCACGTTTTGTGACGAGCAGGCTGTGATTCATGAGCGATGCACCTTTCTTGCATTAGTGTTACCTGAAATTTTATACCGCAAAAAAACGCTCCCGATGACAATCTGTGCCAAGGAGTCTTGTGGTGTGAAATTTAAGGAAACACAATATATAGGGGTTGGTTCAAATGGTGATAACAAGATAAAGGTAATTGAGAGATTGATCAAGTGTACAAATCTGATTGTTTCTGTGGATAAATAGGGGATAAATTTTTTAACAACTGCCTGTACCCTGCATAAATACAGGCAGTAAGAAACACAAATTCAAGTGACAACGATGTAAAGTCAATTTTAAAAAATGTGATCGTTTGATGTTTTATTAAACCAAATCAAACTTTCAGTTTCACGAATTCGAGTTATGTGTCGATTGTGTGTGCACCATATAATTCACATCGACATTTGGCGCTAATCGGAATTTGTCAGTGATCGGGTTATAATGTAAACCAATCATATTTTTGCTACGCAAATCGGTTTCATCGACCCAACTCAGTAATTCTGACGGGCGAATAAACTTATTAGCATCATGTGTGCCCTTAGGTACCATATTCAGAATATACTCCGCCCCTACCACCAGCATCAGCCACGCTTTTTTATTACGATTGATGGTTGAGAAGAAAACATGTCCACCGGGTTTTACCAATTTTGCACAGGCTCTTACAACAGAAGAAGGGTCAGGAACGTGCTCTAACATCTCCATACAGGTAACGACGTCGTAAGTTTGTGGGTTTTCATTCGCGTGATTTTCAACAGTATCTTGAATGTAAGTGACAGGAATACCTGATTCCAGCGAATGCAAACGAGCAACTTGTAATGGCTCTGTACCCATATCAAGACCAGTTACTTCAGCTCCAGCACATGCCATACTTTCAGACAAAATACCGCCACCGCAACCAACATCTAGGACTTTTTTTCCAAATAGGCCGTCTGCGCGTTCTTGAATATAGTTGAGCCTTAATGGGTTGATGCGGTGCAATGGCTTAAATTCACCTTCAAGATCCCACCACCGTGATGCGACGCTTTCAAACTTGTCGATTTCATGCTGATCCACGTTAGCATGTAAAGAGGTTGTTTTATCATTCATCAGAAAGTATTACTCCTATTTTCATATTGCCATGATTCTACCAACGTTAGACGGTGAAATCGAAGAGAATAGCGAAAGGATCATTAATTTAGTTGTTTCCTTTTTCCAAAAATTGGCGATTTGTGGTATAGTTCTAAACCTTTGAATCCGTAGTATGAGGGACAGTGGCTCCATGAGCGACATTGCCAGAGAAATCACACCAGTTAATATCGAAGAAGAGCTGAAAAGCTCATATTTGGATTATGCGATGTCTGTTATTGTAGGACGCGCATTACCCGATGTTCGAGACGGACTGAAGCCAGTACACCGCCGAGTGCTTTTCGCGATGAATGTACTAGGAAACGATTGGAATAAACCTTATAAAAAATCAGCCCGTGTTGTTGGGGATGTTATCGGTAAATATCACCCGCACGGTGACAGTGCTGTTTATGAAACGATTGTTCGTTTAGCACAGCCTTTTTCTATGCGTTACATGTTGGTTGACGGGCAGGGTAACTTCGGGTCAGTTGATGGTGACTCGGCTGCTGCAATGCGTTATACCGAAGTTCGTATGGCGAAAATCGCCCATGAACTGCTGGCGGATTTGGAAAAAGAAACGGTTGATTTTGTTCCTAACTATGATGGAACAGAACATATTCCGGCAGTAATGCCAACCCGTATTCCAAACTTGTTAGTCAATGGTTCTTCAGGGATTGCGGTAGGGATGGCAACAAACATTCCTCCACATAACCTAGGCGAAGTTATCGACGGCTGTCTTGCTTATGTTGATAACGAAGACATCACGATTGAAGAGTTGATGGAACATATTACGGGGCCTGATTTCCCGACTGCCGCTATTATTAATGGTCGCAGAGGAATTTTAGATGCTTACCGTACTGGTCGCGGAAAAATTTATATCCGTGCTCAGGCTGATATCGAAACTGATGAGAAAACAGGTCGCGAAACTATTATCGTGACAGAAATTCCTTATCAGGTGAATAAAGCTCGTTTAATTGAAAAAATTGCAGAGCTTGTTAAAGATAAGCGTATTGAAGGTATTAGCGGATTACGTGACGAGTCTGATAAAGACGGTATGCGTATTGTCGTTGAAATCAAACGTGATGCTGTGGGTGAAGTGGTATTAAATCACTTATTCTCACAAACACAAATGCAGGTTTCTTTCGGTATTAATATGGTTGCGCTTCACCAAGGCCAGCCAAAATTATTAAATCTAAAAGAAATTATCTCTGCCTTTATTCGTCACCGTCGTGAAGTTGTTACTCGTCGTACTATTTACGAATTACGCAAAGCGCGTGACCGTGCTCATATCTTAGAAGCACTGGCTGTTGCATTGGCGAACATTGACCCAGTTATTGAAATGATCCGTCAAGCACCAAATCCAGCAGAAGCAAAAGCGGCATTAATTGCACAGCCTTGGGATTTAGGTAGCGTTTCTACCATGTTAGAGCGTGCTGGCGACAGCAACGTTGCTCGTCCTGAATGGTTAGAGCCACAATATGGCGTGCACGACGGTAAATACTATCTAACAGAGCAACAAGCTCAAGCTATTTTGGATCTGCGTTTGCAGAAACTGACAGGCCTTGAACATGAAAAACTGTTAGATGAATATCGTGAGTTATTACTCCAAATTGCTGAGTTATTACATATCTTAAGAAGCCCAGAACGTTTGATGGAAGTTATTCGTGAAGAGCTAAATGCGATTAAAGATCAATATAATGATCCTCGTCGCACCGAGATCACTGAAAACACGGCTGATATTAATATTGAAGACTTGATCAATGAAGAAAATGTTGTTGTGACACTTTCTCACCAAGGTTACGTTAAATATCAACCGCTTACTGATTACGAAGCACAGCGTCGTGGCGGTAAAGGTAAATCAGCAGCAAGAATTAAAGAAGAAGACTTTATCGATCGTCTATTGGTGGCTAACACCCATGACACGATTTTATGCTTCTCAAGCCGTGGTCGTCTCTACTGGATGAAGGTTTACCAGTTACCAGAGGCAAGTCGCGGTGCTCGTGGTCGTCCAATTATCAACTTATTACCTCTTGAGCAAAATGAACGTATTACCGCTATTTTGCCAGTAAGAGAGTATGAAGAAGGTAAGTTTGTCTTTATGGCAACGGCAAGCGGAACTGTGAAGAAAACACCTCTGCAAGATTTCAGCCGTCCTCGTAGTGCAGGTATCATTGCCGTTAACTTAAATGAAGGCGATGAATTAATCGGTGTTGATTTAACCGATAGCACAAACGAAGTTATGTTGTTCTCTGCTGAAGGTAAAGTGGTTCGCTTTGCGGAAGATTGTGTTCGTCCAATGGGCCGTACTGCGACAGGTGTTCGTGGTATGAAACTGAGCGATGACGATAAAGTGGTTTCACTCATCATCCCTCGCGGTGAAGGTGATATCTTAACCGTAACTGAAAATGGTTATGGTAAACGTACTGCTCAAAGCGAATACCCAACGAAGAATCGTGCAACACAAGGCGTTATCTCTATTAAAGTGAGTGAGCGTAACGGTAAAGTTGTTGGTGCAATTCAAGTTGAAGAAACTGACCAGATTATGATGATCACCAATGCGGGTACATTAGTTCGTACACGTGTTTCTGAAGTCAGCATTGTTGGACGTAATACACAAGGTGTTACCTTAATTCGTACAACAGAAGATGAGTTGGTTGTTGGCTTGCAACGTGTTGAAGATGAAGACGATGCATTAGATGACGACGAAGTTAATGAGGTTATTAGCGAAACGCCATCAGAAGCACCTGATTCAGATTTAGCAGATGATGCGGACGAAGAATAATATTTATCATTATTGTGATGTATAAATAAAAGAAAGCAGGCATAATTGCCTGCTTTTTTTATGTGGTAGGATCAGTTCATCATCAGAAATAATTATCCTGATGATAAAGATCATATCATTCAGACATTCAGTAACTTCTGCTAGAATAGAATAAGTTTCTTATGCGGTAGGAATATTGATTAGGGTGGTTGTTTGAGATATCTCTCGTCCTTTAAAACATCGTTAAAAATTTCCCGCTACCTTTTTCGCATATTAGGTATCATGTTGTGGGCGATGGGTGCATTGCTAACCATGTTTTACCTCATCAATATCTTCAATGATACTAAGTCTGATATTCGGCAAGAGTATAGTAATAACTATACTAATCTCCTTGGTTTCTTTAGGCAAACCTCCGGCACTATCCGCGATTTACAATACCTCGCAGAACGTCACCAAGAACAAATTAACTTAAACCCGAGCATAAAAAACTCATTATTTTATGAAGGACCATTCTCACTTCATAAACTTAATGACACCGCAGATTGTGAATTATTTAAGGGGCAAACAAACAACTATTTCCGCTCCTTTAACAGCATCTTATATTATTGGAAAGATAATACTCCGGCATTACAAGGGATAAACCAAGTCTTTATGGTTGGCTCCCATAGCATGTGTATGATTAACTTCCCTTTGCGCGCATCCCCTGTTGATACTGAAATGTTGAAAAAAATGGTTTACGAAAATACACGTAACTATGTTAATCAACGCGCACAAGGTAAAGAAGTTAACCAATATTGGATAGTGCCAGATGCAAAAGGGGATAGTGGCATTTTATATGTTATGTCGCCAGTTTATGCCTCAGGTAAATTCATTGGTCTGATTGGTATTGAAAGAGCTATTCGTCTTGAGTATTTCTCTCCTGCCAAAGATAGAGTGATTTCAATTCACCTTCTTAACAGTAGGAACACCACTGTTTTAAGCTATCCAGCAGAAAACAACTATCATGCCGTTAAACAGGTTCCTGATGTCAGTGCTCCTTATTTTGGTTTTGATGAAGACTTTAGTGATTTAGTTGCTAAGCGTAAATTATTACCTTCATCTTTTAGTGTGGTGTATTCATTACCACTCAAACAAATTTTAAATGAATTTAAATTCACGATTTTTAATGCGCTGATCTTAAATATTATTTCAGCCATTATGATTTTTATTTTCGTCTGGATCTTTGAGAGAAAAATATTCTCTCCAGCCGAAAATAATGCCTCTCGTCTAGAAGAGCACGAACAGTTTAACCATAAGATTGTGGCATCAGCGCCAGTCGGGATCAGTATTCTTAGAATACGTGATGGCATGATCATCTTAAGTAACGAGCTAGCACACAACTATTTTCGTTTGCTTAGCCATAGCGATAAACAAAATATCCTTTCTATTATTGCTGAGAAAAGTAGCAATATGGTCGATGTAGTGACCAACAATCGTAATCATCTGCAAATAAGTTTTGTTAACTCACGTTATCAAAATGAAGATGTGGCTATCTGTGTTTTAGTGGATATTAGCGCACGGGTTAAAATGGAGCGCTCACTACAAAATATGGCGACAGCTGCGGAGCAAGCTAACCAAGCTAAATCGATGTTTTTGGCAACGGTCAGCCACGAATTACGAACACCACTTTATGGCATTATTGGTAATCTAGAATTATTGCAGTCGCTTACACAAAATGATGATACTTCTCGATTACTAAAGACGATGGATAACTCCTCATCGTTATTGCTAAAAATTATTAGCGATATCCTCGATTTCTCGAAAATTGAATCTAAACAGTTAAAAATTGATATTAAGCCATTTAATTGTCGCCAAGTGCTTTCTTTTGTTATTTCTAACTATTTACCTTTGATTGCGAAAAAAGACTTGGCTATTTACTGTTTTATCGAACCTGACGTACCAAAAATTGTAAATAGTGATCCTGTTCGCGTACAACAAGTTATCTCTAATTTATTGAATAACAGTATTAAATTTACTACGACGGGATGCATTACCTTACATCTTTATAAAGATGATTATTATCTCTATTTTGATATTCACGATACAGGGCGAGGCATTAGCGATAAAGCATTGCATGAGTTGTTCGAACCATTCTTCCAAGTATCTCAAAATACAGAAAGTGCATCAGAGGGAACTGGATTAGGTTTGGCCATTTGTGAAAAACTGATCAACTTAATGGATGGGGATATCAGTGTTGTTTCCCAAGAAAATATTGGTAGCCGCTTTACGGTTCGTATACCTCTTTATGGTGCCTTAGAAGGAATTGAATCGTCTTCTAAACAGAATATTTATAAAGAAAGTAATGTTCGTTGCTTTATAGATATTAAAAATCTTTATTTGGAAGGTTTTATTGGTCGATACCTTCGTTATTTCGGTTTGAGCTGTGAATTACTTACTGAAGAAGTGGTGATATCTTCAACCGATTTTATTATTACGGACTACGATCTACCAAGAAAAGATAACTGCCAATTTATTAGGATCAATGAGCATTACTTTGAGCCATCGAAGAAAATAGCTGAAAATATATGGGTATGCAGTACTTACAAACTAAATGAATTAACAAAAATAATACTGCAATTACCACAAAACAAAGTTGAAGCTAATTGCGTAGAGATGGTGGAGCAAACTGCAGATTGTAGCTTACAAACCTTAACGGTTCTTATTGTCGATGATCATCCAATAAACCGCTTATTGTTGACCGATCAACTGAAAAAAATCGGTTTTAATACAGCAACAGCAGAAGATGGCTGTGATGCATTAACGTATTTAGCTAAGAATCATGTTGATATCGTGCTGACGGATGTCAATATGCCGAATATGAATGGCTATCAGCTTGCAACACATATAAGGGAAATGGGCAGCGATATGCCTGTGATCGGTGTGACGGCGAATGCGATTGCTGAAGAGAAGCAACGTTGTATTGATGCTGGAATGAATGATTGTGTATCTAAACCTGTTTCGCTTTCCATTTTAAGAGAAGTGTTGGTGAGACATATTCCTAAAGAAGAATTCTAGATCGTGAACGATAAAACGAGTAAATAAATAAAGACTAATTTATTAGTCTTTATTTATTTTTAAGCCCAAACAAGGCGAAAAATGATGTGTTTAAAAAGCATTTTGATAGATAAGATGAAAAAAAGCAGAGCCATAACAAGATAAATTGATTAAAAAGCGGGGTAAGAAAGCCTCTACAACGGTCTGTGAGCCTGGAAATAAATAAAGGTATGAAGAAATAGAAGAATAATTTATACAGCTTATAGGAGTTTGTGGACAAGGAGGATATTACAAGGAAAGAGAAAGATAAACCCAAAGAGAATGAGGAATAAAGAGTAAAAACCAAAAAGCAGAGAAGCTCCCACAAAGGGTTGAGCTTCCTGATTTTATCGGTGTGACTAAGGTAACTACGGTGAAATTAATCTGGGCCGTTAATTTCCTTATCAATAGTCACTGATGACAAGTAATTAAGTAATGCGATATCGTTATCGACACCTAATTTCATCATGGCTGATTTTTTCTGGCTACTAATCGTTTTAATACTACGATTAAGTTTCTTCGCGATTTCAGTCACAAGGAAGCCTTCAGCAAATAATCTCAGCACTTCACTTTCTTTTGGTGATAAGCGCTTATCGCCATAGCCATTCGCATTGACTTTTTCAAGTAGCTTAGCAACGCTTTCAGGCATAAATTTCTTGCCTTTTTGCAGCGCAGCCAATGCTTTTGGCAGATCAGTTGGAGCACCTTGTTTAAGCACAATACCTTCAATTTCAAGATCAAGGACTGCACTCAAAATAGCTGGGTTGTTATTCATTGTAAGTACAATGATCGACAAATTAGGATAATGTCTTTTTATGTACTTAATGAGTGTAATACCATCACCATACTTATCGCCAGGCATGGACAAGTCAGTAATTAATGCATCCACATTTAACTTAGGTAAGTTATTGATAAGTGAAGTCGAATCTTCAAATTCACCTACAACATTGACCCATTCAATTTGTTCTAAAGATTTACGAATACCGAATAAAACGATTGGGTGATCATCGGCAATAATAATATTAAGGTTATTCATGTTTAATTGTTACCTTGCTGCAGCAACTGTTGAATCCATTTATCCAGTTGAGTGATACGTTCTTTGATCTCTAATTCATTATGATTTTTTATGTCATGTTCTAAATATTCACAGCTTTCTCTGAGATATTCTAAATCTAACATGGCAAAAACCCCTTTTAGACGATGAGCTGTCTGGGCTAGAGAATGAAAGTCTTTATTTGTTGCTTCTAAGTGTAGTTTTTCAACATCAATAGGAACAGTACTGATAAATAGTTCCTTATAATCACTACCATTCAACGTCTTCCTATAATTATTAAGAATTACTTCGTATTTATCAAGGTTATTATTTTCATCCCAAATACTCTCTTTAGTTGTATCTAGGGGAAATGACTCATTTTCTTCAATTAAATAAGTAATAGCCTCTATTAAAGGATCTCCGAAGTTATAGTTACACTTTATTAAATCTTTTGATATTTTTTCAAATCCAACAATAGAACTCATTAATAATATTGTTGGAGATTCAGGATTATCATTCGGCGTATCCCTAAGTATGATATCGTATTCAGGATAAAGATTCTCTCTATTTTTATCAAAGTATGTAGCGCCATATTTATCAAGCTGTTGGCAAATGATTTTTTCTATTTCAGGGTTTTTTATGGCGAGTTTTGCGTTTATTCCCTCTAATAATACGTTAAAAGTTCGTTCTTCTGTATCTATATGCTGGTATGGGAGTACAATTCGGAAATGAGAACCAATACTTTCTTGGCTCTTAATCGTTAATTCTCCCTGTATTTTATTACATAACAAATGACACAAATAAAAAATGATACCTGAATTAGAATAATATTTGTCTCCCATTGCTTGGCCTAAAAATGGGTATTTTATATTAGCAATGTCTTGAGGTGTAAGCCCACTTCCACTGTCAATAATATCAATAAGTATTTCTTCTTTATCTTTATTTTGGGCTAAATTTAGATTAACTGTTATCTTTCCATAATTAGTCGTACTAATGGCATAATTAATCAATGATAAAATAATCTTACTTAAAGCTGGCCCATCGTTAATTAAAAGTAAGCCAGGTCTTATATTATTGTGGAAATAAAGTGTTAGACCTTTTCTTATCATAAAAGGTGATGCTGTTATCAGAATAGATTCAACTAATGTTGAGAGTTCAAATTCATCCTTATGAATTTTCCATTCTTGATTTTCTAACTTATTAATTAATGTAATGTTTTCTATCCACTCAGAAATGTAATTTGTTTTCTCTAATAATAAGCTAAGTAATTGTTGGTGGGTATCTTCGGGTAATAACTCTTTGAATTGATAAACCATCTCATTTATATCTTTGATGGGACGCATCAGTTCTAATGACATATTAGATAGAATCTTGCGCCGTGCGATGGTGTTTTTCTCATATTCTTGTTGTGCAAGTTGTAATTTTTTATTGATTAGTGCTTCATTATCTTTATTCAGAAATATGAATAATGATGTATTGTCAATATTATTGTTATTACTGGTTCTTATTTCATAAATTTCGTTGTTGATAGCCGTTTGGATTAAGCCATTGTGTTCAACTGCCATTTGGCGGATCTTAGATAAATCGATATGAGGCAGCAATTTTTCCGCATGACTATTACTAATAATCTTATGATTAGAGGAAAAATTATAGACTAATAATCCTATCGGAAGGTTCGAAATGATGTCGTTTGTCATCTCTTCTTTGATCCGTAGATTACGAGTCATAGAGATATAAGGGAAAACGTACTTATTACGAATATAGATATGGCCAAAAACGGAGATGGAAATAAATACCAGCAGGCTGATTAATAACCAAATATTTTTGTAGGCAATCTCTTTTATAATCGATTTCAACGGATATTCATAAGAGAGTGAATAGGGGATACCTGCAATCGGCTGAGAAAAGATCAGTGAAGAGCCGTCAGTTGATACTTCAATGCTATTTTTGTCGTAAACAGATTGCTGACCTGTTGGAAGTAGTCTTAAGTAGTGTGGAGACAATTCTGAAGGTAAGAAATTATTGATAGGTAAATCAAACGCCACTACGCTAGTTAACTGGCCTGGCACATTAAACATAATACGATAAGTGTAGTAATAGATGTTTTCTGTAGACATCTTTCTAATAGGAGAAAGACTCTCTTTTTCATCTAATGCCGTTGATTGCATCAATAACTCAGACCGTTTATTTTCAGCCGTTAATGTTAAATAGCTTTCTTTGTAACGGATTTCTGGTTTAAGCACAGAATGAGTCGTAATTAAGATAAGATCATTCCCTTTACCATTTAGATAATAAAGTGAACTGTAATCATTACGTACTCCCCAAAGAATTTCGAGTGAATTTGCAAATCGTTGTGCTAGCTGAAAGGTTTGTTCATTGGGTTTGCCAAATATAATGGAATCTACAGTTTGATCTCGCCCTTCAAGCCAAAACACATCAGAACGTAATTTTATTGGATTAAGTGGCAATACAGGGAACGTCGAGGTATCGGTTATTTTATTTGATAGCTGAAAAAGCTGATTAGAGTGGTAACGGTAATCTTCAACCTGTCGAGCAAATTTGAGAGTCGTATTGTTGATAGCATTTTTTTTGCTATCTAGCCAAGTGTCAAAATAACTGTAAGCGTATAGAAAAAGCGATATGACCATAAAAAGAAGAAACAGGGCATATAGACGAGTTAGTGTATTTGGCTTGAGTTGGTTCAATGTACGCATTCAGTTTGCGAGCCTTTAAGAGACAATGTAATTAAAAATAGAAAATTGAATAAACAATCACCATTATTCAGTCATTATATTAACAGGTTATCGCTTTAAAAGGGATATTCGGATGAACTTTGAGCAAACAAACAAAAAAATCCAATTTTTTTACAATCGGAGCTAGACAGCGGGGTCAGAGATAGGCATAATTCCGCGCTATGGAAGGATGGCCGAGTGGCTGAAGGCAGCGGTCTTGAAAACCGCCGATGGGAAACCATCCTAGAGTTCGAATCTCTATCCTTCCGCCAGAATTAGCCGGCTTAGCTCAGTTGGTAGAGCAACTGACTTGTAATCAGTAGGTCACCAGTTCGACTCCGGTAGCCGGCACCATATAAGAACCCGTTATCTCGTAAGAGATAGCGGGTTTTTTCTTATCTATAATTCTATTTTTCATTTTCCCTTTTATTTATTTTTATTTAATTTCTTTTTGATTACTCCGTTTATCTCTCGATATCACTATGGTTTTTTTATCTCTAGTTATCAAAAATTAACCAATATATTAGTGGGTTAGCATTTTTTAAGCAGAAAGCGCTTGAAGATTGAGCAAACAGATAAAAAAGTCATTTTTTTTACAATCAGGACTAGACAGCGGGGTCAGAGATAGGCATAATTCCGCGCTATGGAAGGATGGCCGAGTGGCTGAAGGCAGCGGTCTTGAAAACCGCCGATGGGAAACCATCCTAGAGTTCGAATCTCTATCCTTCCGCCAGAATTAGCCGGCTTAGCTCAGTTGGTAGAGCAACTGACTTGTAATCAGTAGGTCACCAGTTCGACTCCGGTAGCCGGCACCATATAAGAACCCGTTATCTCGCAAGAGATAGCGGGTTTTTTCTTTGATAAATTTAAATTTTGATTAACTCATGTCATTTGCTAATTGACATCACTTCCCAGTACTTAGTTGTTTCATTTTGGATATAAACAAAGAATTTGCTGTTGATGATAAATATAGCAATGCTTCGGTTAAAGCCTTTAACGAAGCTAAACGTATTTGTAGAGGTTAATTTTCCACTATCTTGTATTAAGAAAAGCTCAAAATATTTGTTTTCTGTTGAAATGCAACATAAATACTGTTTACCTGTGACTGCATCATAAGCAATGCTCATATAATCATAATAATATGCAAAAGTACCACTATCAGCTAAAGGGTCACGGATCAGTTTGCCTGATGGGTGAACTGTTCTTGTCATATATTCTTTATCCTTACTCATGGAAAGTAAGTAAGTATTACCATCAGCATTAAATGAAATATTGGTAGGATAAAATTTATTCTCAGTATCTGAGTCAGTTACTATAAGTTTAGTCATTTTAGTTCTCCTATTGAATGAAGTTTTATTTTTTACTTTTTTTATGGTTTTTAAAATAATAAAATTCAATAGGAACTTTATAAGAAAAATATTGTTTAACAAGTTGATTTTATTGAATAATAATATTATGGTTCAATGTTATAAAAATATTAGACCATAATATTATAAAGCCACTTTTTATAATAAACTACCAACCCATCACGGACCAATTAAATACGCGTCCCAAAATTTTCACTTCTTCTAATGTAGAACGCTCATCTGGGTAATCAATAGTGTTATAGCTACGGATGATAATGGTGTTATTGGGGAGTCGATGTAAAATTTTGACTCTTAAAAGATCACCTTGCTGAATAGCATAAATACCGCCATCAACAATTTTTGTATGTCCTGTACTGATAGTGACAATTGAACCATCAGGAATAACAGGGGACATACTGTCACCGTGAACTTTAAAAGCAACAGCATCACTAGGTTGAACGCCATAGCGATTAAATGTAGAACGAGAAAATCTCAATAATTCCACCTTCTGATTATCAGTGGTACAACTTCCAAAACCGGCAGCCAATTCAATAGTAGTATAGAAGGGGATCTCGACTTCATCTCGTTCTATCGGTGTATTATTATCCCAATCATCAACGGGTGTCATCTCATTGACCGAAACACCATCGTTTCTTTTTGCTCCCCGTCCATATTCTAACCATTCTGCTCGAATATCGAGCCATTGACTTAATGCTAAGATATTTGTTGGATCGGGAATTGACTCACTGTTTAGCCATTTCCATACTGCTGGAGCACTGACTTTTATACCTTGTTCAGCGAGTGCATCTGTAATTCTTTTACCTAACCCACGTCCTGCAATCCCTGAATCTAAACAAGCTTCTTGAAGCCTTTTTGTGAACTCCGTTTTATTATCATTTTTAACCATTGGTTAATTTCCTTTGCTACTTGACGTTACTTTGGTTAAAATATAGCATTAACTATTAGTTAATAAAAGTATGAAAAGTACAAAAAAGTAACTAAATAAACCAATGCAAGAGTGGTAAGTAAAAATCACGTTGAGATAACGCCGTAAAATGCGGGTGATTTAGATGCATAAATGCCATGCCTTGTCGTGGTACATGGATGACCAATTAGTAGTAGTGATAGGAAATCAAAAGGAGCATTAAATGAGACTAGCAGACTTACCTAAATATTTTTCACCCAAAAGTATTGTATTGAGTGATGTAAGAACTGTTAAAGCAGTAGATTCGCTTTCAGTAACCGATGTAATGACATCAATTAGCCTAGTAACGCGAAAAGGGCGCATGGGAATAGAATTGTTTTTAGCTAAACATAATATTAGTAACCCAAGCGAAGCGATAGAAAGCCTTTACCAATATGCATTAACCCAAGCTTATCAATATAAAGCGATTGATAAATTAACTGAAAACGATAAAGCCAAAGTTTTACATATTATTGCTAATTATGCTTTTCAAGATTACGCAAGAAGTGCCGCAAGTAAGAAAGCGTGCCCTGATTGCAGTAATGGATTTATTGAGGTTGAAGTTTTTACCACTAAAAGCTACACCTCAAAATCGGTTAAAGGACTTGAGCAAAACTTTAAAGATGGGTTGAAAGTTAAACCAATAAATAAGACCTCTTATCGTGAAGTGAGAGAGACAACTCGAGTTGTTTGCCCTACATGTAAAGGGAAGGCTGAAATTCGTTTAGCATGCCGTTGCCATGGACGTGGTCAAATTTTAGATAAAAAAGAGAGCGAAAAACAGGGTATGCCTGTTTTCAAACCTTGCAATCAATGTTCAGGGCGCGGGTATCCTCGTTTAAAATTCAGCGAAGTATTAAAACAAGTACAAACAGTAGTGGGGGTTTCTAAAACTGTTGCGTACAGTAACTATAAGCCGTTATTTGAACATTTAGTTGAAGAATGCTTTAAAGAAGAGTCTTTGTCGGAAAAAATTCTTCAAGAAGTGACTGTTAAGTAATAATTTTCTATGTTTATTTATTTTTGTAGAAACTAGTTGTTGACCTTTAGGAAAAAAAAGCATACTATATCCCCACAGTGAGAGATTTGTATCTAAAGACCTCACAGCAGAATATAAAGAGCCTCACTTCGGTGGGGTTTTTTTGTATCTGCTCTTCACTAGCTAACATATATTCATGATGTTAGATAAATAAAACATAAAATACCTTTATTAAAATAGGATTTAAAATAAATCCTGTGAAAGTGTGTTTTTGTATGAAAATCATTTCAGTTAATTGTTGATAAATTAGAGCTACAACTGAAGATATTAAAATTAAACGTAAATTAAATATAAGCCACTTAAGTGGCTTTTTTTATTTCAAAAATAGAGGTTTTAAAATATGACGAATAATACTGATAACAAAGGGTTAGTAATGGGTAATGCTGGCATTTTACGTATTGCTAAAGGACACCCGAATCGTGTGCCAGAACAAAGTCAATTCTTACGACTAGGCGCTTTAACAAGTAAGTCATTTGATTTTGGTATGGAAACAGTAACATCGAATGCTGATGATACAAAAGGTTTAACTGAATCAATTGTTACAGGTGCAGACTTTACTATTAGTTTCGATGGTGAACTGAAAAAGAAAGGCGTGACAGGTTCTACATCGGCCTTTGATGTTGCAAAGGAAATTCTAGATGAAGTAAAAACAAATAATCAACCTGCATATTGGGTACAGCTTGATATGAAAGGTGATGGTTCTGATGTAGTTCAAGGTTATATGGCATTTACATCATGGTCGATGGAGTTTCCAACGAAAGAGATTTCTACCTATTCTGGTGAGCTTAAAGTTTATGATGCTGATACTGTTGAATGGTTGCAAGAAGAAATTGTTGTACAAAATATTGTTCTAGAACCAACAACTTTATCTGTTAAAGCACACGAAGAAAAAACATTTATTGTGAAATTTGTACCAGCAAATGCTACTAACGGTAATTATGCTGTTGTTAGTGATAAAACAAATATTGCAACTGTTTCTCAAAGTGATGACATCGTTACTGTTCGTGGTATTGCTGCTGGTAATGCAGTAATTACGGTAACATCCGAAGATAGTGCTAAGAGTGCAAGTTGTTCGGTGTCTGTAACTGAATAATATTACAAAGGGTACTTTCGAGTACCCTTGATAATATTTAGGAGGTTTTATGACACCCATGCTAGAAATTGGTGAGATGGTTATCTCTACTGATAAAAAAGATTATTTTTTTCGTCCATCTTTCGCCAATATGACTCGTATTGGCGACCCTAAACAGATTGTTGATATTTTTGCATTATTAAATGGTATCGAAATTCAAAATTTGCTTCGTCAAGCCACGATGAATTACCCAAAAATACCCGACTGGTTATTTAAAATGATTAATAAACCAGCTTATGGCCGAAATATTCTTCAACTTGCTATGTTGGTTATGCAATCTTGTTGCAACGATGAATGTGATGAGATAATCGGTGAATGGAAACCTGGAAAACGCGGTCTTGTTTACAAACAAGGTAAAATGCCTATTTCAGATATCATATTGATCGCACGAGAGTTATTTACACATGGCGTAATCGGAAAAGCAAAAATCCGTCAGTTACAACGCAATGAAAGTCAAAATTATTTTTCTGATTCTTTTCTTTCTATTGAATACATTAGTGCCGCTAGAGCCCATTTTGGTATGACTCGTTATGATGCAGAGCAATTAACTATGACTGAATTTCAGTTGATGCTAAAAGCGAAATATCCAGATGAGAAAGGTTTCACTAAAGAAGAATATAACGCCATCATGGAAGAAGATGATAAGCGTAATGATGAGTTGACTAGTGGTAAGCGACGACTAGTTAGCAGAAAAAGAAAATTATCTAACTAATATCCGCCATTGAGCGGTTTTTTTATTTTTGGAGATCCTCAAATGGCAAATCAAAATAGTGTTGCTTATAAAATACAATTAGATGTTCGAGAGATGCTTACTTCGCAACGTCAAGTTGAACAGCATTTAAAAAGTTTAAATAGTCATTTTGATAAAACAACGAAAGTTGTTAATAATACTGAAAAATCAATGTTTTCATTATCAAAAGTCGCAAGTTCTCTTAGTAATAAATTATCTTTATCAATGGTAGCCAGTTATTCAGACGCTTGGGTTGATCTAAATAATAAACTTGCTCAGTCAGTGAGAGTTAATGAGTCATTAATTGAGGTTACAGACAGAGTCTATAACGCAGCTCAAGGATCGCGTTCTAGCTTAAGCTCAACGGCAGCACTTTATTCAAAACTAGAAGAAGGGGCTCGAAGTTATAATCTATCAGCTGAAGAGTTAGCTCAACTTACAACTATTATTAGCCAAGGTTTTTTACTTTCAGGTAATTCCGCACAAGGTGCTGAAAGTGCAATTGCACAGTTTTCTCAAAGCTTAGCATCTGGTGTTTTAAGTAGCGATAGTTTCAATGTGATGACAGAGCAAGGAAACCAATTACTTGTTGCTCTTTCTAAATCATTGGGTGTATCAGCAAGTGAATTACGAAACATGGCTAATGAAGGTCAATTAACCAGTGATGTACTCGCTAAAGGCTTACTGCTACAAGGTGATAATATTGGTAAAGCATTTGAGGAATCAACTCAAACTGTCACCCAATCAATGCAAATCGCGGGTAATAGCTTAACTAAATTTTTAGGAGAAAATACAACAGTACAAGCAGGCATACGTTTATTTGGTGATTCGGTTGTTTTGGTTAGCGATCATATTGAAACCATGAGTAATATATTAAATATTGCCGCGGTCGTTTTTGGTTCTCGTTATGTGGGGGCTATAGCACTTGCAACAAAAACGAAAGTACAAAATATGATCTCAGCTCGAGAAGCTACATTAGCGACTCTTCAAGAAGCAAAAGCAGCAGAATACACTGCAAACATGACTGTTCGGAAAACAAAAGCTGATTTAGATGCAGCGAGAGCGGCTGTTGTAAAGGCAGAATCTGAATTGGCTGCAGCTAGAGGAACTAATGCTGAGGCAACAGCACAAGCTAATTTAACAGCAACAAAAACATTGGCTACAAATGCGGCTATTGCTCATACGGAAGCCACAAAAATTCAATCAACAGCAATCAACAACTCAGCAATAGCTGCAAAGGCAGCTTCTCTATCAATAGGCGCACTTAAGAATGTGATGGCATTTTTAGGAGGTCCCACTGGCGTTGCAATGTTAGCCGCTTCAGCTATATACTATTTTTTCCAAAAATCTGAACAAGCTAAACAAGAAGTCACTGATTTTGTGAGTAGTCTTGATAATTTAAAAGGAAAATTAAAAGAATTATCTTATCAAGAAATTGCACGAGATATTGAGGTAGCAAAAGATAAACAAGCTCTATTAAATGAAGAAATTCAAGAACAAATGAAAGAGCTTAGTAGATTAAAAACAATGTATAAAAATCAACCCAAAGAATTGAGTTTTGATCGTGATTTTTTAAATGAAACTCAAGCCAAAACTATGAAGGAAATAATTAAATTAGAGGGTGATTTATCAACTAAGAAAAAAGAATCTGAATCTATTATTCAATACTTATCTGAAGCACAAGCTACTTATAATCAAAAAGCCCAAGAAGCAATACAGCTTAGTGTTGATAGCGCGAAGAATTTAAATATCGAAAATTCTGTTTTTGGAAAGTTAACTAATATAATTCAATCAGCAACAGCAGCAAAAAGTAAATTTAATGCACAACAATTAAAAGTAGAAAGAACAAAAGAAGGGCTAGATTTAGAAAAACAAATTAATAGAGAAATTCAATTAGCTAAAGCAGCTACTGAAGATAAAAAAACGGAGCTTCAAATTGGATTTGATTTAGAAGATAGAAATATTACTGATGGTGAAGCAACTAAATTAAAGGCTCTTTATGAGGAAAGAAATGCAGAACAAGAAAATGAAAAGCAACGTAAAATAGCAAGTGAAGCAGCACAGCAAGCCGCAAAAACAGCATCTGATGCGCTCAATAATCAATTAGCACAACTTGAGAGATTAAATAAAGGGTATAAAGAAAGCTCTTTAGAAATGGCACAATATGATGCCATTCAAGCTTTAGGCAGTGGTGCAACAGCTTCACAAATTAAAAAAGCTAAAGAAACGGTTACTAAGATATTTGCACTTGAGCAGAAAAATGCAGATGAACAATTAGCACTTGATTTAGATTTATATACTAAAGCCAAAGCACTTCGGGATAAGGAATTAGCTGATATTGAGAGAGTGAGCCAAGATGATGTCTCGCTCACTAAAATCGCAGCAAGAAAAAAAGCTGAAATTGAAGCTGAATACATAGAAAAAATCGCAAAAATAAGAGTAGATAACGCAGTAACTCCACAAAATAATCTTCAAGGGCAAATTGATCCTGTTCAACAACTTGAAAATGAACATGCTCGTAAGCTCGCGTTGATAGAAGCTTTTGAAACAGAAAAAGGTCAAATTAATCAACGTGGTTTAGAGTTGATGAATGCAGCTAATACACAGTATGAACAAGCAAGAATTAGCGCTCAATGGGAAATTTGGAAAAATCAAAGTGAAGGGCATCAATTTCTTGCTGATGGAATAAATGCACTAGGGCAACAATCAACCGGGATTATTAAAGGCCTATTAGACGGTACGATGACTTTGAATGATGCCTTTCAAAATGTCGCATTAACTATTGTTGACCAGGCGATTAGTGCGCTTGTTCAAATGGGAATGCAACAAGTTAAAAATATGATCATTAGTGATGCTACTCAAACAGCTTCAAATGCAAAAGCTGTAGCTGGTGCAGCAGCCACAGGAAGTTCCATTGCATCATCAATGGCGCCCGCAGCAGCTGCTACAAGTGTTGCAACGATGGGATCTGCGGCAACTTGGGGAATGGTCGCGTTAGCTGCGGCTATTCCTATGATGATAGCGATTGCTGGTGGACGTAAAAATGGTGGTCCTGTAAACGCTAATAGCATGTACCGAGTAGGTGAAGGTGGTTTACCAGAAATTTTTAGAGCCAGTAATGGTAACCAATATATGATACCTGGCGATAATGGACGTGTTCTTAGCAATAGACAATCTGGTACTGGTGGTGGTTTTGGCATTGGGAATATGCAATTTAACTTTAATGTACATGCTCCTAATGGCATTACTCAACAAGAAGCCACGCAAATAACACAGATGGTAAAAGGCACTGTTTATGATGTGCTCAAAACTGAACTGAGAGGCGGAGCACTACAAGGAAATCCTCGTTATTAATAGCCACCAAAAGGTGGCTTTTTTATTGGAGTAGAAAAATGGAATTTATATGGCGACCCGAGTTCGGTTATCAAGTGAGTCATGAACCCAAAGTTAAAGTTGCAAAATTTGGTAATGGCTATGAGCAAAGAGTTAAAGATGGGATCAATAATCAATTAAAAACGTATCAACTCTCTTTTATAAAGACTGCCGAAATCGGCAAGAAAATAGATCTATTTTTACAAGAAAGAGGGGCTGTAAGATCTTTTCTATGGTTAACCAGTGATGACAATACAAAACGCCGATTTGTTTGTCGAAGTTGGCAAACCACTCCTAATAATACTGTTTGGAATATTAGTTGTACATTTGAAGAGGTGGTTGCATGAGAGATATTCCAGCAAATATGAGAATCGATGTTACTAACATAGAACAAAAAGCCATGCTTGAATTATATGAAATTGATTTAAGCCAGTTTGGTGGAGATATATATCGTTTTCATGACGGTATGAATGGTGTCTTGCAACCAGTAATATGGCAAGGAATGCGCTATGAGCCGTATCCTGTACAGGTTACGGGATTTAATATGACGGCCCAAGGTGCTTCTGATAGACCCAAAATGACGTTTGCAAATCTAGATGGTTTATTAAATAGCATAAATAAAAGTTATGATGATGCGTTAGGCGCTGTGGTGACAAGAAGACAAGTTCTTGAGCAATATCTTGATGCAGTCAACTATCCTAATGGAAATCCTCAAGCTGATCCTAGTCGAGAAGTTGTTCAAAAATATTTAATAGAACAGCGTGAAAATGCAGATTCTGATTTTGTGACTTATATTCTTGCTTTACCGACAGAAACAGATAATGCGTTGATACCAGCTAGAGTTATTCAAGCCGATATCTGCCCTTGGCGCTATAGAGGTTATGATTGCGGATATGATGGTCCCGCTATTGCCAATGAGAAAGATCAAGCCACTTCTGATCTCACGAAAGATCGTTGCTCTAAAAAATTCAGTGGTTGTTTATTACGTTATCCCCGCCCTTTACCTATGCCATTTGGTGGTTTTTTAGGAGCCAATAAGCTGGGTTAATCATGATTAATATCGAAAAAGAAATTATCGCTCACGCGAAAGCGGAAGGAGTGAGGGAATCATGTGGCGTAGTTTCAGGAGATCGCTATTTTCCTTGTCGTAATATCCATCCAATGCCGGCTCACTATTTTGAAATTAATCCTGATGATTGGATCACGGCTGAATGTTATGCCGACATTATTGCCATCGTGCATAGTCATCCCAGTTATCAACCTTTCCTTAGTTCGGGTGATAGAAAATTTCAGTTAAAAACAGGTTTACCTTGGTGGTTAGCCTGTAATAACAAACTTTATAAATTTAATCCTATCCCACCACTTTTAGGTCGCACATTCAGTCATGGTTTCCAAGATTGCTATTCAATTATCCGAGATAGCTATCACTTGGCAAATATATCGTTAGCTGATTTTAAACGTGATGATGAATGGTGGTATTCAAATCAAAACTTGTATTTAGACAATATACAAAACCAAGGTTTTTATCAGGTTGATGATATTCAAGAAGGAGATGTGATCCTAATTTGTTTAGGTACATCAAAGCCTTGTCATGCTGCACTTTATATTGGTAACCAAGAAATATTACATCATCGACCAGACAGATTGAGCAAGAGAGATACATATAGTGGTTATTGGCTTAAATACACTCACAGTATATGGAGACATGAACAATGGTCAAATTACAGTTTGCAGGCTATTTACGCCGATTTGGACGTAAATTTGAACTTGAAGTAAATACGGCAGGTGAGGCATTACGTTGCCTTTATTATCAAATTGAAGGCTTAAAAAAAGAAATCAACTTAGGGCAGTTTAGAGTTCGAATTGCAGGTAACGATATGACTGAGCAAAGTATTGTTGGCGGCCTTAACACACCTTTGAAATCTGGCGATTGTATTACTATTGTTCCTGTAATTGGTGGTGCTAAATCAGGAAGTTGGTTAGGAATAATTGCAGGAGGTGCATTAATAGGTGCATCAATTCTTGTCCCTGGGGCTTTTTTAGGCACATTAACATCGACTGCTCTTTTCGCTGCTGGTATAGGTGTTGCAGCTTCAGGTTTAGCTGGATTACTGACCAAAACACCTCCGGCACCAAGTTATGGAAGTAGCTCATCAGAAAGTAATAAATATTTTAATTCATTGTCGAATCGAATGGGACAGGGTCATCCGGTTCCTATTTGCTATGGAGAAATGGTTATTGGTTCTAACGTAATTTCTCAAGGTATGGAGGTTGTGTAAATGGGAAAAGGTGGCGGTTCGGGAAGTACACCAAGATTGGTGGACGACAACTTAAAAAATAAACAAATACTCAATATCATAGATCTTGTTTCAGAGGGGCCGATTGAAGGTCCTGTTGGTGGGATGCAAGGTTTTCTACTTAATGAAACGCCAGTGGTAGATAATAAAGGTAATACTAATATACATGGCGTTGATATTCAGTGGAAATCAGGAACTCAATCACAAGAGCCACTGGAAGGTTTTTCTTTTGTGGAAAAAGAAGTGTCGGTCAATGTCGGTGTAAAACAAGAAACACCTATATTGCGAGTTATTTCTGATAAAGAAACGGATCGAGTTAGATTAACGTTAGGTGTTTCATCTTTAACCAAACAAGATTCAAAAGGCAACCAAGAAAATACATCTGTGGATATGCTAATTGAAGTCAATGATGGTTCAGGTTGGGTTAATGAAAAACGAGTTACTATTGGACCAGGTAAAATCAGTGGCCAATATCTTGAGTCTCATATCATTAATGCACCGACAAAAAAACCGTTTCAAATTAGAGTTTCTCGTATAACAGAAGATAGTAAAAGTGATCTATTAAGAAATGACACTTTGTGGGCGAGTTATACAGAGATAACGGATGCTAAGTTTTCATACCCAAATTCTGCAATTGTTGGTATGAAAATAGACAGTTCTCAATATGGTGAGATGCCAAATAGAACTTATCATATTAAAGGTATGATTATTCAAGTTCCTGATAATTATGATCCTAATACACGTAATTATAATGGAATATGGACAGGTAAATTTAAACCCGCTTGGACTGATAACCCCGCTTGGATTTTTTATGATTTAGTCACTAATGAGCGCTATGGAATTGGCTCTCTAATCGGTCAATTTGGTGTCGATAAATTTGCATTATATGCAATTGCTCGTTATTGCGATGAGCTTGTACCGGATGGTTTTGGTGGTAAAGAGCCTCGCTTTACCTTTAATGCATACATTACATCTCAACGTAAAGCTAAAGAAGTACTTGATGACTTATCTTCAGTCTTTAGAGGGATGCCATTATGGGATGGACAGCAACTTACTTGTTTACAAGATAGAACCTCTGATCCTGTTTGGACTTATACAAACTCGAACGTCATTGATGGTAAATTTAATTATTCATCAACAGCGAAGAGTGCTAGACATAACGCAATTGAAATTTCTTGGGTTAATCCTGAGAACGGTTGGGAAGAAGAGCGAGAATTTATTCAACATGATGGGTTAGTTGAAAGGTTTGGCAGTTTAAATGTTAAGAAAGTCACCGCTTTCGGTTGTACAAGCCGTGGGCAAGCTCATCGTGTGGGTAAATGGATTTTAGAAACCGAACGATTAGAAACTGAAACTGTTAATTTTACTACGGCGAGGGAAGGGATTAGTTGTACTCCCGGGGATATAATTGAAGTTGCTGATGATACATTTGCTGGTGAAAAAGTGGGGGGACGAGTTCTTTCATTTGATGGTTTTACAATAAAAATTGATGCCCCTATTTTATGGAATAAAGAAGATAAAGGACTCTTTTCTTATCTTTCTATTAGTGGAAAATCGGCAAAAATTGAAATTGAAAATATTCAAAAAGATATTGTTACCTTAAAAGAGAAACCTATTGGAATACAAAATTTCGGTGTTTTCTCTATTTCAAAAAATACTTTAACAACTCAGCTATTTCGGGTTATTAATATTTCTGAGGAGACAGAAGGTAATTATCACTATACCTGTATTGAACATGAGCCTCAAAAAGAAAAAGTCGTTGATGAGGGTGCTGATTTTACGGGTAACCCATCTACTATCAATACGATCCGTTTACCAAAAGTAGAAAGACTTTCTATTTCTTATATTGAGGATAGTACTCAAGTTCAAGCAAGAGCAACGTGGATCACTGCGACCGTAAACCGTAATATTACATTTGATATTAATTTATATCGTAATAATAAATTTGTAAGTACAAAGAACACCGCAGATTTAGAATATTATTTTAATGGGCTTACTGCTGGTGAGTATAGCGTTGGAGTTCGAGCAAAAGATGCCAATGGCATGTTAGGTGATGAAACCAAAGTTATTATGGTAATAGGAGCACCTGCTGCACCTTCGCTTATACGTACTGAGCCAGGTTTTTTTGAAATAAAAGTGATCCCACATATTAACTCCCCTCACACTTTAAATACAGAATTTGAGTTTTGGTTTGCAGGTGAAAAACGCATTAATAATATTAATGATATTGAAACACTAGCTGAATTTTTAGGTAGAGCCAAATTTTGGACTAAAGGACAACTCAAAGCAGGGCGAGACTATTGGTTTTATGTTCGTAGTATTAACGAGTATGGAAAATCGCACTTTGTTGAAGCTAAAGGACAGGCTGAAGATAATACACAGGCAATAGTTGAAGAATTGAGTGACCAATTTATGACGGCTGAAGCAGGGAAAGAGCTTAGTAAATCGGTCGAATGGAATGCAGAAACTGCATTGATATTAAGTAATGCAAATTCTTCATTGTCTAAAGATTTATTAACACGTGATGGAGAAAATAAAGCCGGAATAAAAGAGCTATGGAATGCAAGAGCCACAGATAGTCAAGCATGGGCTCAATCAGTAACTGAAATATATTCTTCCATAGGTAAAAATACTTCCGTTATTAAAGAAGTTAAAACCTCTATTACTGAGCTAGATAAAGTTTTTGCTAAGCAATCGAGTGAATTACGAACTGAATTAAAAACAGAAAGTACCTCAACAAATAGCCGTATTGATAGTACTAATAGTAATCTTAATGCTACAAATACTAAATTAAATACGACTAATACCAATCTTAATACGACAAATAATAATCTTAATATTGCGAATAAAAATATCGGCGAAGTAACTAAAAATATAGGTATAGCAAATCAAAATATTAGCAATACTAATAAAAATTTAGGTGAAGCCAATAAAAAATTAACAGATTTAGCTGGTAAAGTTAATGAAAGCAATAAAGATATTGGTCGTATTCGTGCAGATGTCGTGATTAATAAAGAGGCTATTAGTAAAACTAATCAAGCGATGGCAAAATCAGAAGAGCAAGTCCAAGCCCAATTTAAAAATCAATCTGGCCTTATTAACCAAAAAATGCAGGCTCAGTTTGATCAAAAAAGTAATGGGTTTGCCACTCATTCAATTAATATAACAATCGTTAAAGATGGAGTTAAGTATAATGCCGCAGGTCAAGTCATTAGTGCTGAATTTAAGAATGGTAAACTAGAGTCTTATATTGGCTATAATGCAAATAATTTTGCCTTCTATAATCCAAGTAATGGAAAAATGGAAGCCTTTATGTATGCAAAAAATGGTCAAGTATTTATTAAAGATACATATATAGAAAATGGCTCAATTAGTAATGCTAAAATTGGAAATATTATCCAATCAAGTAATTATAAAAAAGGTGTATCTGGGTGGATAGTTAATAAAGATGGATATGCTGAATTTCAGAATATTTCTATTAAAGGAAATATTAATGCTACATCAGGAACCTTACAGAATGTTGTTATCGGAAATAATTGCGAAGTTAAGGGCCGCCTATATGCTGAAAATATTATAGGTGATATTTATAATGTTATTAGACCAGGGAAAAGAGATCCTAATGTTCTAAAATTTACTGATAAAATTATTTATAAATTAGACCTTCCATATGATGTCGTTTTTTATACACAGATAGCTCCAGGACCCTGTGAAACGTATTCTGATTCATTATCTATATATAAAACGACAGTTAATGGTAAAGAGCTTGATTATTTTGAATACTATGATGATTCTTATAGGGAAGAAAGAACACATATTAGTCGAAATGATTCAGTAATTGTTCCCGCAGGAACGAAACAGGCTGAAATTGTTATAGAAGGTGATGGTATTGGCATTAATGATTATATTATTAATGTAGCCATGGCAAATACAAAACGTTATTCATTTGATAGAAACAAAAAATATTGAGGTTTTATGATATATACAACAGGCGCTGTCTCTATTGTGTCAGGGTCTGCTATTGTTAAAGGCACTGGCACTAAATTTAAAAATAATAACCCTGTAATTAATTCAGGTATGATTATCTTGGTTAAGATAGGAAATACTAATGTTCCCTATCTGATTAAATCTGTTAATTCCGATACTGAATTAGTATTAGCACAACCTGCATTAGCAACAGCAACTAACACAATATTCTCAATTCATATTACTGAATCAGGCAATAATAGTGATGCAGCAAGAACAATGGTCGCTATTAATAGTTATATTGTTTATTTTCTTCAAGCAATGGATAAATGGATGTCTGAATCAGGACAGACAAAAATTGAAATGCCAAACGGTGAGGTTGTTACTCTCGATAGCATTAAAAAGATGCAGAGCGATATTAGTAAAAAAGCGGACGATGAAAAAACTATTCATATTGGTGATTTTGGATTGGGTCGCTCAAATATCACGGGAGATAAGCATACCCCTAATGCAAATGATATAAAATTCACAGGTGTAGCTACACCACCGGGTAGTAATGGAACCAACTATTGGAATAATTATTATCCATTATTCAGTATGGTTCGTGGCGGCGGGAATATAGGCAATAATGTCCAGTTGCAGATTACTCCAGAGGGTGTTGCATACAGGCGAACATCAACTAACGAGTGGGTCGATTGGATAAAGTTATTGAGTGCTGGTGATTATGGTATTGGATTAAATGCAATAACAGGAACCGCTCAGGCCGAAAATACCAATGCAAATAACTTAGACACTAATGGATTTTGGGCGTCAGGGGGTGGTAGTAGTGCTAATTTCTACAATCCTTTTGGGCCATTAATATCATCCGCTCGGGGAGGTGGTACTGATGGAACTGGTCAGGTATTTCAAATTCAAGCATCCTCTAAAAATCTAGCGTATAGAATGCGAAATGTTAATAATTGGACTTTTTGGTCTGAGTTAATGAATGTGCGCAGTGATGGTGTTAAATCATCAAAAAATGATTTTCAAAATAATGGATTCTATACATCCACAAATATTGACAGCGACATACCGAGCACTGTTTACATGGGTATTATCTCAGCTCATGCAACACAACCAGAATCATATCAAATGGGGTTATTTGGTCGGAATAAAAAACTATTATACACATACAAAGAGAATAATAATTGGGTGGGGACTTATGAGGTTCTTCATCTTGGTAATGCTAAACCAGACTCTAACGGCTTCTACAAAAAAGCCTCTCCAATTATCGACATCAGCTCTGACGGTTCATTCACAACTAACGATGAATCAGAAGGCGTTACGGTTACTCGAGTATCAGAAGGTAAATATCTTATTGAAGGTGTATTGGGCTTTAATGCTGATGCAGGTTGGGGGGGAGTTGATGGCGGTATTGAAATTCCACTGGATGTCAATAAACAACCTTTAATTTGGATCGATTCTAAGATTAATGCGGATGGCTCTATCTATATAAAAACATATCATCGAACACATTTAAATGGCCCTCATTTTGCTAAAAATAATATTAATGGATATAACGATGGTGACCCTATTGATATTCCTAAAGGTCGATTTATATCTGTTAGAGTGCAAATGCCTGAAGAGTCTAAATATAATATTAGAATAAATGAAATGAGTGATAATATATAATAAGTTCTTTTATTTGAAATGTTATAGATTAATATTGTGATTTTATTATTTATGATAAATGGATGAAACTAGTTGTTGACCTTTAGGAAAAAAAAGCATACTATATCCCCACAGTGAGAGATTTGTATCTAAAGACCTCACAGCAGAATATAAAGAGCCTCACTTCGGTGGGGTTTTTTTGTATCTCAATTTTCTTAACTAAGATAATTAACGATATCTGTTAAATTTTATTTTTAATTGAAGGCCACAATGTGGTCTTTTTTTATATCCGCCATTTATCTAATTAGATAAATAAAACACAAACATACTCATGTTAAAACAGTACTTAAATTTAAGTGCTGTAGATGAGCATATTATTTATTACAGTTCCTCCTATTGGAGGTAAGCCATGAGAAACAATGAAAGAAAATCCAGATCTATGGGAACAGATATTTATCGTTCTTTCTTCAATGAAAGAGCAAGGAATATCAGCCTCTCTAGCTGGAGGAATGGCTATTCTTCGAGGTTTATATAACGGCGGAGGATGGAAAAAAACCTCTATAGATGGGCTGATGTGTGCAATGTTTGCTTGGTTTATTAAAGATATTCTAATTCTATTTAATATTAATCATGAGTTTGCTTACTTAGCCAGCGTGTTTATCGGCTATGTCGGAGTAGATTCCGTGAGTAAACTCCTTAAAGGAAGAGCAGGAGTTAAAAATGGCTAAAATAGCACGAGGTGAGCGTAATAATAACCCTGGTAATATTCGGCATGGTTCGAAATGGCAGGGATTATCCGTTGAGCAAACAGATAAAGACTTTTGCCAATTTATTTCATCTGAATATGGAATACGAGCTATCTACAAATTATTACAAACTTACCAGAAAAAATATGGTTTAAATACTATTAAAATGATTATTAACCGTTATGCTCCACCTAACGAAAATAATACAATAGGCTATATTAGTCGAGCATCAAAAGAGATTGGTATTGATGCCGATAACCCAATTAATACACAATTAAAAAATGTCATTATTCCCTTGGCAGTCGCGATTGTTAATATTGAACTTGGCTATCAACCTTATTCAGAAAAAGTGTTTGAAGATGCTTGGTTGTTACTATGAATTATTTATCAAAAATAATGGTAATAGCGATTTTATGCTTAGGGATAGGATTGCTTTGGTTAATTGATAAAAACAAATCGTTGCAACAGGAATACGATAATATTAATCAATCTCTTATTCAGCAGATTGCAGAGAATAAAGATTATCGATCAAGAATAAATCGGCTTAATCAACTTGATAATCGTCATTTACAGGAACTTGTTCATGCAAAAAAAGAAATTGATCAGTTGCGTGATATTAGTGAGCGTGCTCCTGAGCGGGTGTATATCAAAGCAGAGTGTCCTAAAGCCTCAGCCACTTCCACCACCAGCTTGGTTGATGCAAACACCGCCAGACCTACTGACACCGCTATCCGAAATTATTGGATACTCAGAGAACGAATTGCGCAATCAGAACAGATAATTTTAGGGTTACAAGATTATATTCGCCAAGAGTGTATTAATTAAAAATCCCTTTAATTAATTTATAATCAATAAAATTATTTATAAAACAAAATTAATTAAATGTTTTTAAAGAAAAGGAGAGTTATATTAAGGAGGTGAAATGAAAGATAATGATATTAATATTGCCATTCGTGAACAACTATTAAAACAATTTAAATCAGCAAATATTAATGTTGAGGTTGTTGCTGGTTTTCAGCCAGAGAAAAGACAAGATAGTAATATTATTATGTTTTTTCCTATAAAGGAGGTTGGCCAAGGTTGGCAAAAAAGGAATTACAATGTTCAAGGTAATAATGCAAACCATAAAGAACAACAACTGATTGAATTAACGTTTCAGGTTCAAGGTTTTATAAAACAACATCCAAATTTAACAGCAGGTGATTTAGTTAGAATGACTCGAATGATTATTAATTCGTTGTCTTTTGTTGAATCAATGAGAAAAGTGGGAATAGGGATACAACGGGCGAGTGAAATTAGACGAGCGCCGATAATGAATGCTGGAAATAGCTATGAGCATAATCCTTCATTTGATTTTAATATCACTTTTTCCAGTACGTTATCTTTAGACACTGCTGCAACAAATTTACTTATTTCTAATCTATTTCGTATTTAAGGATAAATATGTCTATTAAACAAACTCGCTATATTGATATTGCGAGCGCGGTTGTTGGTGCGTCAGCTGCACCTATGCGCAAACTTACAGCCCGTATTTTCTCAACAGACCCTAAAATTCCAGCAGGTAAAGTACTTGAGTTTGCCAGTGGGCAAGTGGATGAGTTGCTTGGTGCAGGATCACCAGAAGCGAAATTTGCTCGCCAATATTTTAGTTATGTTAGCCCTGCGCCTATTAGTAAACCTAAAGAGCTACAAATTGCTTCTTTTGAACCTGTAGGTCGGGCACCGACATTGTTTGGTACGCCAGCAGCAACTCTTGATAAATTAAAGCTGATTGAAGAGGGAGCATTTACTTTAACTATCGGTGATATCTCTAAAAATATTACTGATATTTCTCTAAAAGATGCAGAGTCTTACGCTGATGTTGCCTCTCTGATCCAAGCTAAATTAAATGCTGAAAGTGAACCTCAATTTGCAAATTGTTATGTCACTTTTAATGCACTTGATGGTGCTTTCTTGATGAGTGGCGGTGTACAAGAAAAAGCGAAGATCACTATGGAACATTCACCTTTAGCCGATGCTATGGGGTTAAGTGATGGTGAAGCATCTGAAGGGAATGTGGCACAAACGGCTCTTCAAGCATTTATTGCTGCCGAAGCCATTTCTGATTCATTTGGTAGTGTGACATTCTTGACCGAGCTTACGGTCGAGCAAAGCGTTGAACTAGCAGAGTACATTGCAGGCGAAAATGTAAAATATCAGCTCTATTTGTCAGTTCCAGATAAACAAGCCGAAATTTACAGTAAAGCATTAATCGGTACCGCATCAACGGGCTTAAATTTAAAAATAGATGATGGCTTTTTTGTTCAAGCTCTACCTATGGCAATTATGGCGGCAACAGATTTTGATCGCACAAACGCGACCACTAACTATATGTATCGCCAATTTGGTATCACTTTCCCATCTCAAGTTAAAACAGATATTGCGGCTGATCGATTAGATAAATTACGCATTAACTATTATGGCGAAACGGCTGTTACTGGCACTGATATTAGTTTCTATCAACGTGGATTTTTATGTGGAAATGCTTCTAATCCATTAGATATGAGTGTTCATAGTAATGAGCAATGGCTAAAAGCCTATATCGCACAGCAATGGTTAAGCTTATTACTTTCCACCCGCGGTATTCCAGCTAATAAAGATGGTGAAGCAAGAGCTATGATGGTTATTGCCGGCGCTGTTACGAAAGCATTAAACAATGGCACTATTCTTACCAGCAAAAAGCTGACTGAAGTACAAAAAATCGCAATTACGGATGCAGCTGGTGATGATTTAGCGTGGCACGATGTACAAAACAAAGGTTATTGGTACAACGCTGAAATCGTTGAAGAAACAGGTCCTTCAAATTTACCAGAATACACTATGAAATATGTATTAATTTACGGTAAAGGCGATTGGGTTCGTAAAGTTGAAGGCTCACACAATTTAGTTTAAGGAACAAACAATGAACGATATTTCAGCAACAGGTTTGAGTTTAATTATTCAGGCAAGCAACACATTTCCTGCAGGTATTCCTATTACCACATTTTCGGATGAGGGTGATCCATTAGATTTACCAGCTGTCGATATTACAGCAACCGCAGTAGATATTAATGGTAATTTAGTGAGTTGGTCGGCACCTACACCTCAAACTGTGACAATCAACGTATTAGCAGGAAGCGAAGAAGATGAAAACTTGGCTATTTTACTTGATGCAAATACAGCAAGACGAGGACGTCGTCATGCAAGCGATATTATTACACTAGTGGCTTCTTATGGTGATGGTTCTATTACCACTGCTCGTAATGGCCGAATTACTAATGGTAGCCGTGGTAATTCAATATCAAACAATGCTCGTCTTAAATCTAAGCAATACACCTTCATTTTCCAAGACTTTGATCGTGTCAGAGCTCGTTAATTTTTAGCGTTATTCTTATTCATCTAATGGCGACTTCGGTCGCCTTTTTTATGGAATTTAATTATGTTAATTAAACCCAAAGAGATCACTGTTATTGATAGTGATCGTGAAGAGCACACTTTTATTATTAGCCGATTGCCTGCAACGATTGGACGAGAAATTCTTGCTAAATACCCTTTATCAAATGCACCCAAAATTGGTGATTATGAAGTTAGCAAAGAAGCCATGTTAAAAATGATGGCTTATGTAGTAGTCGAAAAAGAAGGGCAAGAAATTTATCTAAAAACCAGCACATTAATTGATAATCATGTACCCGATGGGGAAGCTTTGATCCGTCTTGAACTCGAAATGCTGAAGTATAACACCAGTTTTTTCGGCAAAGACGGGAGCCAAAATTTCCTACAATACCTTCTAGGCAAGTTCAGCGGTTCTCTCCCGTCGATTATAAAAACGCTGATGGCTTCTTTGCAGTCATCATCTCCGCGGGTTTCGCCTCCTTCACAGAACTCAAAACAACTATAGATCTAGAAGAAGCCTTTGATCTGTGGGAGATCGCGATTACTAATCGTTATAACGAGGCGCTTGCGGCGTCAAAGGAGAGATAATGTCTCTATTACAGGTATTTTCTCAGGTACTGATGTTGGAGGCTGAAGTATCTGATAGCGCATTAGCAAATATCAGAAAATCGGCAGATGAAATCCTTGTTGAGATGAAAAATATTGAGCAGGGTGTTTCAGGCGGTATCACTAGTTTTTATAATTTTGTTCAAGAAATTCATCTCAATCTTGGTGAGTTACCCGAAGATCATGACATAAGTATTTCATTTAATAGTGATGAAATTACAAGTGCTTCTGTAATCGTTGAAAATTCAATTCAAAGTATTGTTAAAAGCGCACTAATGGGGACGCAAGAGTTTGATAAATTCTTGCAAGAAATCTTAGTGGGTATGTTGGGCTTATCACTTGATGAACCAATAAATATTGATCTTAATATTAGTGAAACTCAAGATAAAATTAATTCAGTAACACAAAGTATTGACTTGCTAAAAAATTCTATGTCGGTATTAGATTACCAAAGAGGATTGGTTAATAACAATGGCGCGGCTGAAGCCCATATTTTAGCAAGTCTCAATGCTGAATATGATGCAATGGAGGATCAACTATTCTCACTGAATAATGAATTGGGATCTTTAACTGAAGCCGAGAAGAAAAATAAAGAAAGTAAAATTGCTATCGATGCGCTCATTAAGCAATTAGGTGCCGATTACGATACTTTTATTGGCACAATGCAAACTCAAGGTATTGATGCCGCAGTTAAAGAAGCGAAGGCTCAACGTCGATTAGGCGACAGCGTTGATGAAACAGGTAAAAGCTATCAAAAAACTGTAGAGAAAATGAAGGATTATATTCTTAATGCCATAGGTGTTAAGGATATTACGGGGGCTTTGCAAAAGGTTTTCTCTGCTTCATTAGATCGCGCCAAAGAAATAGAGTCATTAGATAAACTGAGTAAAAAAATAGGTATCGCGGCTATCGATATCGATGCTTTTTCTGGTGCTATGGCTGAAATGGGGGGTACAAAAGAAGCTGCTCAAGCCGATTTAACTGCAATGGCAAATGCATTTACTGATACAGAAGATCCTATTGAACAACTATTAAAAACCGCAGACAAAGTCAAAGAAATGAGCTTTGAAGGAGCCCAAAAAGAGCTGGAGAAATTGGGTGTTGTGGACGAAAAAACCATTGAATTAATGATGAAAGGTCGGGAAGAATTAGAACGCACAATGGGGGTGCAAAAACAGTTCTCCGGCATTAATGATGAAAGTATCGAAAGTTCTATTCAACTTAATGCAGTAATGAATAAATTTGATCAATTGGCTGCGCAATTAAAAAATAACTTTTTGGAGATAATCATTCCTGTTCTTGCAAAAGGAATAACGTGGTTTGATAAATTAGTTAATTTCTGTATTGAGAATAAAGATTTTGTTATCGGTTTTTTCTCAGCTATTGGTAGCGCTGTTGCTATTTATTATCTGCCCGCGATGGTGTCTGCGGCAGTTGCTACACTTGCAACTGCGCTTCCTATATTAGCTATTGCAGCTGTTATTGGTCTCTTAGCGACGGCATTTAAACTCGTCTATGACGATATTATGAATTTTATTAATGGTAATGATTCAATGATAGGCAGTATTTTGGATCAATACCCCGCGCTTAAAGATGCAATAATGGTGGTATGGGAAGCATGGCAAGTTTTTGTTCAATCTTTAAAGATTGCTTCAAAGGTTCTTGCTGAACAATTTATTGCTGCTTGGAATTATATATCTGACGCATTTAATCAATTCGTTATAGCGCTTAATGCGGGCATTAATAATATTATCGAGTGGGGGCAATCAATAATTAGTGTCTTTATTTTTGTCTCTGATGCAGTGGTTAGTGTATTTAGTTGGATGTGGGAATATATAGAGAAAATATTAGGTTGGGTTAATGAAGGTATTGACTCTATAAAAGGAATTTGGCAATCAGCAAAAAGCTTTTTGGGAATGGACGATGCTGAAAAAGAGGTCACTGTTGTTCAAAAAGTAGAGCGACAATTATCTGATGAAGGTAGTCTCAATTACACCATACCACAGCCAAAACCAGCAACACGGTATTACAATCCAGCACTAGATGTAAATGCATTAAATAACGGATTAACACTGTCTTCGGCAAATAGTTTAAACCCAATAACCAGCCAAATGATCAGTAACCAATCAAGCATCAAACATGAAAATAATGTTCAAGTTGGTGAAATCAGAATTGAAACACAAGCCACCGATGGCCCAGCTGTTGCGAAAGCTTTAGGTGAAGTATTGTATGATAAAAATGCTAAAGAAATTTCACAGCAACACTCTAGCGGATTAAAGAGTTAATTATGATAACTGAAGTTAGGATCTTTGATTTAGAGTCATTCGCAACGCTATTTGATAGCGTTAATCCGATGAAGGTTTCAATTACGGATAGTCATCAAGTTATTAAATTTGCGGTCGAGAATGGCGAAAATCGTGGCGATCACGTCATTATTAATCCTATCAGTATAGGGGTCGAGTTACTATTAACGGGTGATATTGCGGATCGTTATTCTATTATAAAGCAGCTTTATGATGAACACACATTAGTGGGAATTCAAACCAGAGTTAAAACCTATCAACCCATGTTGTTAGAAAGTTTGACTCACGATGAAGATCCCCAAAAAGTGAATGCCATCGAATTAAAACTTAAATTTACAGAATGGAAAACAATAGAACCCGAATATAATAAAAAATCCTCTAAATCAACCAAAAAACCAAAGCAAACCTCAACAGTTAATCGTGGAAATGTCAAAAGTAAAAAATCAACACAAGCAGGAAAAAAAGAAAAATAGGAGATAGATAAAATGCAGATTATTCCATTACAAGCTATTCCTAATCAGCGGTTTTCTGTCGAAATAGGCGGTGTTGATTGGACATTTACGCTAAAAGTCGCTAATCAAACAATGTTTTGTGATATTGAGCGAGATGGTGAAGTCCTTATTACGGGTATTCGCTTAGTTGCTAATACACCTATTATTCCTTATCGCTATTTAAACCAAGGAATTAATTTAATCTTTCTAACAGAAAATGATGCTTTACCGTGGTATGAGGAATTTACAAAAACACAATCATTAGTGTATTGGAGTGATGAAGATGGATCTTCGGCGAATAAGGGTGGGGATTGAGGTCGGTGAAAGGCTTCAATGGTATGAAGGATTGCGTATATCAGCAGGAGGAAAGAAATATGCAAATCCATTACAAAACGAATGTAAAATCGCTATTACAGGGCTTAATACCGAGACAAGAGATTATTTGCTGACGGAAACAAGTCCTTATAATAAAAATAAGCAAGTCCGACGACTTTATTTAGAAGTTGGTCGAATTAACTCTGGGCTATTCTCACTTTTTATTGGCGATATTGTCAGTGCAGAAATAGACTCTCCTCCGGATGTTACCGTAACGTTATCTGCAAAAACCAGCCATCATTGTTCTGGAAAAATTATTTCCTCTAGTGGTGGCGCTATTCAAAAATTGAGTGAAATCGCGTTAGCCATTGCCAATGATTGTGGTGTGAAATTGGATTTTCAGGCGACCGATAAGAATATTGCTAATTGGTATTATTGCGGCTCTGCATTACATCAAATAGAGCGTTTACAAGAGTCGGGAAATGTTAAAGCTTTTATTGATGATGATACGTTATTTGTAAAAGATGATGATAAAGCATTAAAAAGCCGATTTCGTATTTTGAATATGAACTCAGGCATGATTGGTATTCCCAAAGCCACTGAGAGTGGCTTAACGGTGAGTTATCTTATCGATAGTACCTCTGAACTAGGCGGAATGCTTCGCCTTGATAGCAAATTAAATACCTCACTAAATGGTGATTACATTATTGAACAACTTGAATTTAAAGTTGCTTCACATGATGCAGATTTCACTTATACCGCAACGTGTAAACGAGCTTAATTATGAGTAAACCCAATAATGATATTGCCAGTGTTGGTTCATTGGCAGGGGCTTTTTCGTCTGCATTTCGCCATTTAATGATGAATACCGATGATATGTTACCCGCAACCGTCATTAATTATGATGAGCAAACCAATCGAGCCATGATCAAACCTTTGGTCATGATGTTGACTACGGATGATGAAAAAATCTCTCGGGCGCCGGTTGCTAATATTCCCGTGTTTCGATTTGGTGGTGGCGGTTTTTTTATTAGAGCGCCAATTAAACCGGGTGACTTTGGCTGGCTAAAGGCGAGCGATCGCGACATTAGCCTTATTTTTCAACGTGGTGGTTTGGAAGATCAACCCAATACAACACGATTACATTCGTTTAGTGATGCGATGTTTTTTCCTGACACGATCAAAGGATGGGCAATTGATGGGAAGAACATTGATGCCTTAGTTATTCAATCAATGGATGGCTCAGTCTGTTTCTCTCTTCACAACGATAAAGTTGTATTAGAAGCCCCAAAATATGAAATCAATGCACCTGAAACGATATTTACTGGCAATGTGACTGTTAATGGTAATTATGCCGTAAATGGTAATAGCGATTCACAAGGTGGACTGATGCGCCATAACGGAAAAGATATCGGCTCAACACATACTCATAGTGGGGTGCAATCAGGGAAAGATAATACAGGGAGTCCAATATGAGGACATTTTCAATAAACCAGCAGAATGATTTTGCGATAGGTGCTGATGGTAACCTTCAAATTTGTGACAACGATGATGCAGTAAAAAATCTTTGTCAGCATTTTATTAAAGCTGTACGCGGTGAAATGCTACATAAAAAAGATAAAGGAATTCCTTATTGGTCTGCAACATTTAGCCGACAAGTTGATATTCCTTTATTCGAAATGGCATTTCGACAACGTATTGCTGAAATAGAGGAAGTTGTTGCTATCACTTATTTCCATGCTTTTCTAGAAGAGGGGACATTGAAATATCAGGCAGATATACGCACGATATATGGAGGATTTACATTGAATGGCTGACTATCGTTATATTAATAATAAAGGGGTGATTGTTCCAGACACATCGATGTTACGAAATAATGTCGAAGATGAATTTCGCGCTGTATTTGGTCAATCTATTAATTTATCGCCAGAAACCCCACAAGGGGTATTGGCAACTATGGAAATTGAAAATAGAGATGCCATTGTTCGTAATAATGCCGAGCTTGCAAATCAAATAAATCCCGATATTGCTGGTGGTGTTTTTCTCGATGCAATATGGGCGTTAATGGGCGGAGAGCGTATTAATGCCACACATTCCTATTTAAGTGATGTCGAGTTTACTGGTATTCCCGGTACTATTATTCCTAAAGGCTCTCAGGCGCTCACAATAACAGGTGCTACTTTTGAAACATTATCACCATTAATTATCGCTGATAATGGGAAAATTAAAGGCGATATGCGAGCTAAAGAATATGGTCCTATTACTTGTGGCGTTGGGCAATTAAATAAAGTGGCAAGTTCTGTATTAGGATGGGAAAAAGTGAATAACTTAACCCATGCTGTTGTTGGTCGCCATGCTGAGTCAGATATAAAGGCAAGGCGTCGGCGTAAACAAACATTAGCTAAAAATACAGTCAGTGTTGCAGAAGCAATTACCTCTTCGCTATATGAATTAGAGGGCGTTAATTCTCTTTCTTTTCGTGAAAATTTTAATGATAAAGCGTTGGTTGTCGATGGTATCTCATTATTACCTCATAGCATTTATGTGTGTGTAGAAGGTGGAGATAGCCATGAAATTGCTAAATCATTATTAAGAACAAAAACAATAGGCGCTGCATTTAATGGTGATATTGAAATAAATGTAATAGAGCCAGCAAGTGGGCAAGAATATCCTATTAAGTTTTCACGTCCGAAAGAAGTGCCTGTGTTTTGCCGTGTGTCTGTAAAAAAATCCAATATTGATGCGCAAACCATTATTCCTAATGCGTTAGAGAAATGGGTTCAGGGCGAAATAGATGGAGATAATGGGCTGGTGGTTGGGCGAGAGGTTTCTCCTTTTGAAATTTCAGCAGCGATTAATGCGGTTGAGCCTCATTTATTTGTCACTAAAGTTGAGCTTTCAACAGACGGAAAGAATTGGAATGTTGCATTAATTCCTATCAAACTTAATCAAATTGCCCGATTACCAAAAGGGGCGGTACAAGTGGTGATCGCATGAATATTCAAGAATTTGATTTTCATTCTGATCTACTAAAAGCGATCCTCTGGCAATATGAAAATGCAGATAAATTAAAAGCATTAGCACATTTAAAAGCCACTTACTTTAATCAATCTACGGTTTCATTTTGGCAAAACTGGTATCGAGATGTCTTTAATATTGATACAGCTAACGATTTTGGTTTATCAGTATGGTCACGTATTTTAGATGTGCCTTTAGGAATTGATATTCCTCCTAGTGATAAAAATAAAATAGGTTTTGGCTTTGGTAAAAAGAAAACCAATTTTAAGGCAAACTTTCGACGAAATGCTGATTACACGTTATCGCTAACTTTAGATCAAAAAAGAATGCTAGTGAGAATGCGTTATTTCAATCTCACTCAAAGTCCTACTGTAACCAATATTAACGAATTTCTTAAACGTTTTTTCTGGCGTGAAGATAGCAAAGTCTTTGTGCTCGATCCTTTTGATATGACGTATATGTATTACGTTTTTAATTTTAATCCAGATGAACGTTTACGTCTTTTATTAGAAAACTTCGATTTAATGCCTCGCCCTTCAGGTGTAGGTGTCAAATATCGCATCATAACCAAAAAAGCTTTTGGCTATGGTCAATATCGTAAAAACTTTCTGAAGAGTAATTTCGGAGAATAATCCCTATGACTAAAATATTTAAAACCCCCTTTGCAACACAAGGGGATAAAACAGTTGTGCCTGTTGAAACTCAACCTGATGGCTCTGTCTCTTATACACAAGGTTATGGTTATGACTATGAACGTGACCAAGTAACTGATCCGGCTGCGAAAGATATTGAACGTGAAAAAATGAATAGTTTATTTCACGATATCACCGAGTCTATTGGTGAAATGCAATTACAGGGTTTTGCTAAGTGGTCGGAAGCGGGTAAACCTTACCCTATTCGTAGTGTGGTTTATCATAAAAACAAAGCTTGGCAGTCTAAAATCGAAAATAATAATGTTGAGCCAGTCGCAGGTAATGCATGGATTGAACTAAAAGCTGATATTAATGCAAATGATGTTGGTGCTTATTCTAAAGGTGATGCAGATAAACGCTTTCAACCAGTAGGTAAATATCAAGCTGAAGGCTATGGCTATTCAAAAGCGGAATCAGACACCAAATATCAGCCTAAAGGGAATTATGCCCCTGCTGGAAATTATGCCAATAAAGGTGAGAGCTATACCAAAGCAGAATCGGATGGTAAATATCAGCCAAAAGGAAGTTATCAACCTTCAGGAAATTATGCTAATAAAGGTGAAAGCTATACTAAAGCAGAGTCTGATAGTAAATATCAGGGGAAAGGAAATTACCAAGCTGCGGGTTATAGTTACTCAAAATCTGAAGCAGATAATAAATATCAAGCTAAAGGTAGTTATGTTGCCACAACGCGTAAAGTTAATGATAAGCCATTGAGTGGTGATGTGACGGTAACATCGCAAGATATTTTTTCTAATCAGGCGATTTCAATTGGTGCAAATCAAAATTTAAATAACTATAAAACGGCGGGTATTTATTTCCAGCCTGCAAATGCGAATGCAACGACAAACTTAAATTATCCAGAAGCGATGGCGGGTACTTTAATTGTTTTAAAAAATGCGGGTATTACTCAGCTGTATTATGTTTATAACACTAGCCGTATTTATTCTCGTAGCCAGTATGGAACAGGTAATTTTACACCTTGGGCTAAAGAGTTTAATAGTCAAAATAAACCGACCGCAGGTGATGTAGGAGCGTATTCAAAAGGCGAGTCTGATGGGAAATATCAACCGAAAGGGAATTATTTAGCATCAGGTTATAGTTATTCAAAAAGCGAATCCGATGGAAAATACCAGCCAAAAGGGAATTATCTAGCATCGGGTTATAGTTATTCAAAAGGTGAGTCTGATAGTAAATATCAACCAAAAGGGAATTATGCTCCAGCGGGTAGTTATGGCGCTAAAAATACAGCTAGTAAAGCTCTAAATGGTTGGTGGAAATGTGGTGATACAGGAATTTTACAGCAATGGAATGAGCATAAATGGAGTGCCGGACAGTCATTAGATTTTAAGTTTTCAATGCCATTTCCCAATGCCGTTTTAGCAATAATGGTTACTGCAGCTGACGGATATGCAATGTTAGGTACAACTAATCGAACGAAAACAGGATTTACGTTAACAGGGAATTCAAGTTATATACACTTTACTTATATAGCTATAGGTTATTAAGTTGAAATACTTTTGAATTCTCTATTAACTTGAATAAGATGAAAGGGTACAAAATAAATTACTATTGAGTTTTATAACATCATGAAAATCATCTCCGCCACACACCATCATCTTTCTGCGCTTATTGAACTAGATACCTATGCTCAACAGGATGCTTCGCGTGTTGACGAAATTAAAGCTTGGCTATCTAGCCAAGCTGTTTATCTTCTTGAAGTGGATGCACAGATTGTGGGTTATGGTGTTATTCATCATCACTTTTTCAATCAGCCATTTATTGAACTAGTGATGATAGATAAAAAATATCGCCAAAAAGGCTATGGAAAATGCTTGATGACTTATTTTCAAGAAAATACGCAAGGAAATAAGCTATTTACCTCAACCAATAAATCTAATCATGCAATGCGAAATATGCTGGCTCAGTTAGGATTTATTGAAAGTGGTTGTATTGAAAACCTTGATGAAAATGATCCTGAAATCATCTATTGTTTTATTAAGTAAAAAAGAACTTCTTATAGCGTATTAAATAAAAAACCATCTAGAAATAGATGGTTTTGAGAGAGTTTATCTTATTTTTTATCATTAGTATCAATTTCAATCGGAATATAGTAATTCACGTCTTTCACTAAAGGAATTGGTTTATAAGCTAGGCTAGAAACCGGATATTCCTCTTTAAAAATATATTCCTCAATATCGGGTGATCCTTTTTTTCTAGGTATATTTAACTTTCTAAGTAAAATACCATAAATATTATAGATAATATCTTTATACTCTAATGTGAGTAATTTTTCGGGGATCGTGAATTTAAGATATTTAGCATTCTCGATATGTGCTTTATGCAAAAATTGTGCATTATATATTTCAGGTTTATTTTCCATCATTGTTGCATATTTTATCGTTAATTCATTATTTTTCTTAGATAAAATATTATGTAAAGCATAAACCCGCTCATGTTTGTAGAGCGCATTTTGAAAAAATACCTTCCAGTACTCTTCTCGTGATTTTTCTGTACTAAAATTCCAATCGATTGCATTGGCTTTATAGGTGTGATCTATGCCCGTTAAAGGGAGAGAATCAATAGTGACGATTTCGATATCTAAATTAAAGCCACTAAATTTTCTTAACGGTAATGTAAAGCCATGAGCCTGCCAATTCTCTTTTCTGCGATAATTATAGGGTGTCATATTAAACAATTTTTTAAACGCTCTTGAGAAAGTTTGTTGCGAGTCAAAACGATATTTTAACGCAATATCAAGTAGTGGCGTTTTTTGTAAGCGTAATTCAACAGCAGCACAAGAAAGTCGTCTTGCTCGAATATAAGACGCTAATGTTAATCCTGTTTGCTCTTTAAACATGCGTTGAAGATGCCATTTGGAATATCCTGATTTTTGTGAAACATTCTCAAGTTTTAGATCTTTCTCTAAATTTTCTTCAATCCAATAGATAATATCTGTAATGACATTTTCACTAAACATATTCTAGCTCTAATTAAAAAATTATTATTGGTGATGGTAAATAATACGCATATTCGACCAATTTACATAAGATACTGTAATGAAATTAAGTTTGATTGTAAATTTATAAAAATATTTACTCTAATATTGGGTTTTAAAATAGTGTTCTATTTACGATAAAATGAGTATTAATTATAACATACTGATATTACTTGATAAGGTTGTAATTACTTGAATAAAATAACGAGCAATTAGATATTCTTTTTTAGATAAAATCTAAGCTAAAAGTGTTATTTTCACAAAGTAATTAATATATATATTTAAGAATAGAAAAGAAAATAGCTATTATTCTAATTTAATAGAATATAACTACTGTTATTAAGTTTAAATTAAAAAAATTAACTAAAAATAGAGAAGATAAGTGCCATAGGAAAGCTAAGAGGCCAAGTTAAGGCGATTAATAACGCACTTAAAAGGCGCATGGCAAAACTAGGATCTTTGGTTAAAAAGAAAGTAATAATAAACGATATTACAGCCCCAATAAGGTAGCTTATTCCAATAATAGAGATAGCAGACATAACGGATCATTCAGTAAATAGACTGCAACAATTGTACTCCAAAATTGTTAAAGAAACAGAGGAATAGGGCAAACTTTTCAATAAATGTCATTACTAATGTGCAAATTTTAAACATTCATCTCACTTTTGATCTCTGGTTTCTTGTTAGAGTAATCACACAAGATAATAACAAAGTTAAAGCCAAAAAATTAAACAAATTTTTATATCATATTAATTTTAATAGTTATTTATAACAATCTTTATTGTCATTTAAAACATGGTTTCTATAAAGTAAAGAAAACAGTGCAGAGTTTTTTTGGCAGTTTCACTATAAAAATTAAAATTTTTAAATGCTGATTTTTAAGGCAAGGTAGTGATACAGAGATAAATTTTATGTTTGTAAAATGTGCGGGCTAATTAAATTACATCATAATATCGACAGAATGTAACAAATGGAATGAATGCCATTTTATACAGACTTGTAGATAAATTGGCTTATGGATGGCGCGACTTAATGGATTTAAGCGTTAGCTAGGAAGCATTTTAAATCCCCTTTAAAGATTAAAAAGGGGATTTATTTTTATGTCTATTTCGGATAGGGGTTTATAGCCGTTGTTATATTAAAATGGTAACTTACCCAAGTAGTAACCCGTCAATGACGTTTATTTTGATGAAAATAAACGCTGTTTTGATTAATAAACAATTAGCGTGGTAGTTTTTTATGATCCCTTATCAATCAACTTTGACGTTTTGGTTTGAAGAATGCACGCCAGAGCAATGGTTTAAAAAAGATACTCAGTTTGATAAAGAAATCAGTCGCAGATTTGGTGAATTATGTTTAAGTGCAAGTCGTGGCGAATTGGCATCGTGGAGAGAAACGATAGAAGGGCGCTTAGCTGAGATTATTATTCTTGATCAGTTCTCTCGTAATATTTGGCGTGATACGCCAAAAGCCTTCGCCCAAGATAATATGGCATTAATCTTAGCGCAAGAAGCTATCCGGTTACCTGAATATCTGACATTAACCCCCGTTAAACGTAAGTTTATGATTATGCCATTTATGCATTCAGAATCAGCTAAAATTCATCAAGATGCGGTTATATTATTTTCTCAGCTTAATGATGAAAATACTTATCAATATGAATTAAGACACAAAGAAATTATTGATAAATATGGTCGTTATCCTCATCGCAATGACATTTTAGGTCGAACATCTACACCAGAAGAATTAGATTTTTTACAGCAACCTGGCTCTTCATTCTAAAAAAAATGCATACCTTTTCGGGTATGCATTTTGTCTCTTTTCTATGGCTAACTAATCAGCCATAACATCAAGATCACATGGTAATATGCCATAAATTATAAAAGGCGATACGACCTGATAATTCAGCAATAATGACCGCGGCTGCACAAGTTGCTAGCGTCATTTTTGATGCTTGCGCTTTTACTGCAGTAAATCCTACGATAACCACACCTAATGCTAATACAGCTAACTGGAATCCCCAAAATAGAGATTGGTCAGCGCTGAGTTCTGGGCCTGTAAAGCCAAGGAAACTAACATAACCAGAGCGAGTCGCAAAAGTAATAATGGCACCGATAATAAAGGACAATGCACCTAAACGTCTTGCACCTGTAGCCATTGCTAATACACCGCCGCCAACTAACAGCGTCATCCAAAATTGCAATGTGGTGTAATCTGTATTCCAGTTAGCAATTGTTGGAATATGATAGACTTGTGGAATTGACCAAACAAATGCTAGACCAAAAATAACGGTAAATAGGTTACAAATTTCACGTAACCCTTTCCATTTTTTCATGATAGTGAGTGCAACAGTTGCAAAAGCAAAACCTGTAAACACACCACTTAAAAATGCCTCGTTGCTCATTGGAGAACGACCAACGCCTAATAGCATATTGAAAAAACGCAAAGGTTGACCAACGTGTAATCCACCAATACCTAAGCCAACTAATGTTAAAATCAGGGCTAAAATATTGGCATTACGTAGTTGGTTTTCATCAATTTGACCTAATTTTTTACTGATATAAGCAATAAGAAACAAGCCTGCTGCTGAAGAACCTAAAACAGTAAAAAAGACTAGAGGAAGTTCATGCATGGTTTATACCTCCGCCGCATTTTGAACTGAGCCGGTTTTATCACCAGAAGGTTTAGCTTCTTTGTGTGCTTTGATCACGATATTTGGATTGGTCAAGCTAGGATCTGGCATTGGTGCGATACCACATTCAGTACCGTGTTTTGCTCTGATCACTTCAATATCATCAAAATCAAGCGCACGTTGAGGACAAGACTCAACACAAACCGGTTTCATGCCTTGTGCTACACGTTCGTAGCAACCATCACACTTAGACATGAGTTTTTTCTTCTCATCGAATTGTGGCGCACCATAAGGGCAACGCAATTCGCAATAACGGCAACCAACACAAATATCTTGGTTAACAACCACTAAACCATCTTCTTCACGTTTATGCATAGCGCCAGTTGGGCAACCCGCAACGCAAGTAGGGTTTGAACAATGGTTACAAGAAATGGATAAATAATAACTATAGATATTTTGTGTCCAGATCCCGTCTTGTTTTGCCCAGCTACCACCACCGTATTCATAAACACGACGGAATTTAGGGCCTAAATCTAAATCTTTTTCATCCTTGCAACTGACTTGACATGTTTTACAGCCAGTGCATTTAGTGGAGTCAAAATAAAAACCATATTGCTTCATGAGTTAACTCCTTATGCACGTTTCACTTCAACAAGGTTTGTATGTTGTGGATTTCCTTTAGCAAACGGCGATGGGTGCCAGCTTGTTAATGTATTAATACATCCACCTGTATCTACACCTGTTGTATCAAGTGAACGCCATGCACCTTGCGGTACTGCAATCACACCAGGTAATACACGATCTGTAACTTTGACGAGAATATTTAAACGACCACGTGCATTATAAATCTCAGCGATATCGCCAGATTTTAATCCGCGTTCAGCCGCATCAATTGGGTTTAGCCAGAATTGATGAGGAATAGCTTCACGTAACATAGCAACGTTATAGTAACTTGAGTGAACGTGGCCTTTATCGTGGAAACCGGTCATTTGTAGAGGGAATTTCTCTTTAAGCTTAACGTTTTCTACGCCTTCTTCATTCTTACAATATTCTGGAATTGCTGGGATACGATCGCCTTCTGGTAACACCCAGCCATCAGTATCTTGCATTAGTTTTTCAGAATAAATTTCAATCTTACCTGACGCTGTTTTTAATGGATTAGCGATAGGATCTTGACGGAATGCTTCAAGTGCAACGTATTGATTACGGTTAGGTAATTTACGATCGATAATTCCTACATCATTAGTTTCTGCAAATGTAGGCAGCGCTGGGTTTTTCTCACGCATTTGGTTATAGCAATATTCAATCCACTCTTCGTAAGTACGTCCTTCAGTGAATTGCTCTTTGGTACCCATTTTTTCTGCAATATCGGTTAAGACATCATAGCAAGGGCGGTTTTCCCAAAGCGGTTTAATCGCATTTTGTAAACGGACGACATAGTGGTAAGCACCACTTGCGTAAGAGTTATTGATAAGATCATTTGTCTCAACCGTCGTCACATCTGGCAGTAAAATATCAGCGTATTTTGCAGATGGTGTCATGTGGTTATCCCACACTAAAATAAACTCACATTTTGATTCATCTTGCAGTAAATCATGTGTTTTATTCAAGTCAGCGTGTTGGTTACCAATCACGTTACTGGAATAACACCACATAAATTTAATACCCGTATCGAGTTTATCTTTATTTCTGACACCCGCATTTTTGCTAGTAAGTTGATCACCACGAGCAATTGCTTCAGACCACATAAATGTTGGGATCAATGTCTTAACTGGGTTAGGCAAAGCAAAGCTTGCTACTGGGTAAGCAACGTTACCACCCCAACAACCTGTATTTGTACCAGGGCGACCGATATGACCTGACATTAATGGTAGCATCATAATCGCACGACATGCTTGCTCTCCATTTGAAGTACGCTGGATACCCCAACCTTGAGAGATCCACGCCGCTCTTGCGCCGCCAATTTCACGCGCTAATTGGATAATACGTGCAACGGAAATACCGGTTAATTTACTCGCCCACTCAGGTGTTTTTGCAATGCCATCAGGGCCATTACCTAAAATGTAATCTTTATAAGAGCCATTTTCAGGTGCTGATGCAGGTAATGTTTGTTTATCCCAACCGACACAGTATTCACGTAAGAAATCTTCATCAGTGATGCCTTCTTGGATCATCACATAGCCTAATGCAGCCACTAATGCAGCATCAGTACCCGGATAAATTGGGATCCATTCTGCGCCTAGTGTTGTTACACTGTCGGTACGACGAGGGTCGATGATGATAACTTTACTTTTGCTCTTATCTAACGCATTTAACGTTTCATAGAACTGACCACCACCAGACATACGTGTTTCAGCAAGGTTATGACCAAACATTACCACTAAGTCTGAATTCTCAATTTCTGTTAACAGTGACTCCAGCATATCGCCATAAACATAAGGCACAATACCGGTTAATTGAGAGTATGAATAAGTACCATAGTCACTTAAAAAACCACCGACAGTACTTAATAAACGTTTACATGCAGTTCTACCGTGTAAGTTTGCACCGGTAGAGCCTGTACCGTATTGGTAATAAATGGACTCATTACCGTATTTTTCGATGGTATATTTTAATTTTTCCGCGATGATTGAAGTCGCTTCATCCCAAGAAATACGCTCAAATTTACCTTCACCACGCTTACCAACACGCTTCATTGGGTATTTTAAACGATCTGGGTTATACGTTTTCCAACGTACAGAACGACCACGAAGACACGGACGAATTTGGTGAAGACCAAATGTTGAATCGTCATACATCGTTTCATTAGAAATACGACGAATAACACCATCTTTCACATGAACTTTTAATGGACAACGGCTACCACAGTTCACTAAACATGCGCTGTATTTGATAGTTTCAGATGTCTCATCAGGACGAATACCCTGGGGAGTTTGAGCATTAGCAGCGAATGGTAATGAAACCGTTCCTGCAACAGCGGCAGCACCAGAAATAACTGCTGCAGACTGAATGAATCCACGCCGACTCATTTCAGTAATAGAAGTATTATTTTTAATTTTTGACATTGACATTACCCTAACATTTTTCACAACAAGTAAAGTTGTATATATATGTTAAGTTATAACCCTTCTACCTATAATGATTTATATCAATATAAAAAATGTTAATAACGTTATATAAAAAAATAATTATTAAACAAATGGTTACAATTTCTGACTAATACCACTTTAGTGGTAAATAAAACATCAAATAAATAGGAATCAACAATCAATCGATATATAAAAAATAACATAACGATTTTTATTAATATATAGAAAAACAAGATTGTTAACATGATAACAAAATAAGAGATTAAAAATATTTGTTAATAAGAAAAGTAAAAAAGAAGAATAATTCTCCTTTTTTACTTAATACAAAATGATTTATTGCGGATTATTTTCGGCAGGAAATCTGAGTGCTCTTACATCATTTCCAGTTGGAGATTGGTGAACTCTTAAGCCAAATTGAGGCAAAATAGCAAAGATATGATCAAATATATCTGATTGAATAGCCTCGTATTGAACCCAAACAGTGGTGTTAGTAAAAGCATAAATTTCAATGGGAAGCCCATCCGAGGTAGGCGCTAATTGTCTTACCATAATCGTCATTTGCTTATGAACGTTAGGATGGTTTTTTAAATAGGCTTCAACATACGCACGGAAGGTTCCAATATTGGTCATGCCACGTTGGTTTAATGGCGTTTGACATTCATTGCCCAAAGTTGCATTGAATTGATTAATTTCGCTTTCCTTATTTTTGATATAAGGCGCTAATAAGTGAGCTTTTTCTAGATCATCAAGTTGTTTTTTATCTAAAAAGTGGATGCTATTAATATCAAGAGCAAGACTTCGCTTAATACGACGTCCTCCTGATTTTGTCATTGCTTGCCAATTTTTAAAGGAATCTGAAATCAGAGAATAAGTTGGAATAGTGGTGACAGTATTATCCCAATTACGCACTTTAACGGTTGTTAAACTAATATCAATGACAGCACCATCAGCGCCATATTTAGGCATTTCTAGCCAATCACCAAGGCTTATCATATTGTTTGCTGATAGTTGAATACCGGCGACTAATCCCATAATAGGATCTTTAAATACCAACATTAATACAGCCGTCATGGCACCTAAACCACTGAGTAAAATAAGTGGTGATTTGCCAATAAGTAGGGAAATAATCATTATCCCAATCAGTACAGAGGCGGCGAGTTTTAAGCTTTGAAAAATACCTTTTAAGGGTAATCGACCCAATGAGGATGAATTTCTCATGATCTGCATACAGAGATCCATAATAGAGAAAAGCATCAACAAGCCGAAAATTAAACACCACGCTTGGGCACTGGTGGTGAGAATTTCTTGTGTTTTACCTGATCCCATCCACACCAGCGCTTGGATATTAACAACAACGCCTTGGATTAAAAAAGCAAAACGACTAAATAGTTTATTTATTTCTAAAGAGAGTTGCCATTTCTGATCGTACTGAGTTATTGCTTTAGAAATTCTAGGCAAGACTAACTTGTGCAAAATAAAATGGAGAATGATTGCGACAAGGAAAATAATGGCTAAAACGAGTAGGAGAGAAGCGACTTGGGCATACTCCTCATTGAATTGACGTATCCATGTAAGCAGTTGCTGCTGCATAAAATATCCTCATAGTTAATGTGGGCTACATATTAAGAGTACAGAAATAAGAGCTTAGTTCAAGAAGGTGAATTTTTTGTTACGAAAAATGCGAGAGTAAATGAGATGATAGATAAGCATAAAGAGAGGAATAAAAGCCAGAAATAGTCTTTTGTGCGATGAGGGTGCTATTTCTGGCTTTGTACTGTATTTTATTTTTAAATCAAATAATTACAGTAAACGAGTTGATGATAATTGTACAACAACTTGATGCAGGTGAGTAATAAAAGAAGTCATTGATTTCATATTAAGTATCCTATTAATAAAATGTGATTCATGTCACAAATATTTTCTAAGATTGATTTTAATCACATTTTCATAACAGTCAATAGCTTTATACAAAAATATTTTAAAATTTAAATTATTTTTTATATTAAGGGTGTTTTTTAGTGATAAATTAGCGAGAGTTCCATTAGGTTTGTTTTTTATCATATTGTTTATTAAGTATTTATTTCCTCTATCTAACAGCAATGCTTAGTTGACTTTTTTCTATTGTGATTTTCACTCAAATTTTTTGCTTTAAGCTAAAAATGGAATCGGAAAAAGAAAGGAAATCACTCAATGAATATCGAAACAAAAGAAGAACGCCTGCAAAAAATTATACAAGGTGAGAAGGACACACTGGCCTTTCAGCCCCCTGTTTATAATGCACAATCACAAGTTGTTATTGATGCTGATGTGAAGATTGAATTTAATCAGATCAAATTATCTCCAGATGAAGTTGATAACGAAGTCAAAATAAATAGAGTTATCAAATATGAGGTTATTGTAACGGGGATTAATCTGCGTTTAGCTGAATGGCGTACAAGCCCTAAAGGGATTTTAGTTTTACCTAATAATAAAGATGTCTACATTACGATAGTGGATAATAGTAAAACAGAGATCTCTTTAACGGGAAATCGTAATGGTGTGGCGTCGTTGCAATTGATATTAAAAGATGAAGATGATGAAAGTATTGTGTATTACGCAACGCCAATTCAAATTCGAGTTACGCCTCCCAAGCCTAATCCTAATACTGATTGCACTGCGACTAACTGTGAAAAGTTTGATGACTTACTGACAATTCGTTCGGAATCTATGCAATGGCCGAGTAAATGGGAAAGTGTGTCTAAAAGTTTTGTTGTGCACTTACAGGATAAAGAAGGAGAAGATGTTTCAAATAAAGAGGTAAGACTCGTCTACAATGCTGATAATAGTACCTTAGGGGTTGAGCCAGAAGTTTATAACGCTGATGGTGAAAAAATTAATGTTGGGAAAACCAATAAATATGGTATCGCGAACTTTAAAGTAAAATTTAAAAAGAGTGAACCTAAACAAATTGCTATTTTTTATGCTGAATCTGAAAATAGCGAAGATCCAACTGAATCTCTGAAATCAAGAGATTACTATGTTGAAATGACAACCGAAAAATTACCATCGCCAAAAGTTCCAGCAACGCTAAATGGTATTTTGAGCTATCACAGCGAAAATTATTGTGTGAATGCAAACCTAATCTTGGGACGTGATATTAGTGAAAGCACACAGGTTGGTTTTTATTTTAATGACCAATTAAAAATGTTGCCTTGTACTGATAAGTCAGCGGTTTCGGTAAGGCTGGAAAATCAAACGCTAACTAATGGTATTCATTACATCTCTTTCTTTACGGTTGATATTTTTGACAATATTTGTTTCTCTCGTCGCGAGCGTATTATTGTCGATAACTCTTTAACGGGGGAGTGTAGTAAGCAAATTAAAAATATTGCACCAAAGCCTTGTATAAGTGTCACTATTCCACAAATTTGTGATCGCTATTTTAACTCTGTAAATATCAGGCTTGTACCTTCACTCTGCTTACAGATTAAGAATCGCGTTGCCAAAATGAATATCCAGAAAATGGTTATCATCTTTAATGGCTATTCTAAAGTAAATAGCAGTGAAAGAACGTTAGTGTATCGTTCTACACTGGAAATCTATGCTGATGATCCTCGTTTAGGGAATTTCTTGCATGATACAACGGCAAATAATGATCCTGTTAATATGGTCGAATTACTTGAGCCAGCTTTAGAAAGTATTTTGGCAGATGCGTTGCCAAATATTGAAGTTGGGCAATTAGGTATTCAAGTGATGGTCTTTGAAAATACAGGTAATTGCTACCTTTGTGGGGAAAATATGTATACGGTGTCTCTGCGCTTACCTTGTGCTTAATATCACTGTTTCGTATTCCATAAATTAAGAGCCACTTATGTGGCTCTTAGTCTATTTAAAACCGATAAGATAATTATTACTGAATAGTCAATTAATGGGTCATTCTTTTTATTGCACTGGTTATCGATAATATTGTGATAGAACTTAAAATAAGTTGTATACCAATCAATGCCATCACTAATGCCACTGAGGCTTCAGGGCCAAAAGCAAGCAAGAAATAGGCAATCACTAAATCTAAAAATCCAATCAAGATATTAAACCAACCATAAAAATTCTCTTTGATCTGTTTAAAACCTATATTTAGGCGCAGTATCCCCGCAAAAATAAATAAAAAACCGATAAAAAAGGCGAGGCTAAGCATACCTTTTAGTGGGTCGGTGACAAAGATATAACCAAGCAGAAGATAAATAAAACCCGTTAATAATGTGATCAACATTGACCAACCAGAAGAGACTTGAGCATTAAAGCCACCAATAAAGCTGGATATCGCACTGGCAAAAAATACAACACCAAGTAATACACTGATAACAATGCCAGAAGAAAGTGGATTAATAATACAGATAAAACCTGCAATGAAACCTAATGTGGCAATAACAGTCATTAAAGTACATTGTTTTTTAACCAGTTTCTCTGTTAGCTGAGATAAATTGTTTTTATTAATATCTAACATAGCCACCTCTTATCCTTATATTTGGTACATAAGTTAAATTATAGCAATTTCTGCTTATATAACATGACTTAGTTACATAAAACTATAATTAAAAAGAGGTAGGAATGTGGAAGATCGTCTTTAAAATAGAAAACTGAAAGAGTAAGGTAGTGGATTAAGATAAATTGTTAATAAAATTTATAACGGAGGTAAAATGCCTGATATCGTGTATTTAGACAGTCACTTTGTACCTAAAGAGCAGGCTAAAATATCTGTTTTTGACCGTGGTTTTTTATTTGCAGATGCCGTTTATGAAGTTACTGCTGTTATTGATGGTCAGCTCATTGACTTTAATGGACATTTTCAACGATTGCAGCGTTCATGCAAAGAATTAGCTCTATCTCTTCCTATTACAAAAGAGCAGCTAATTGATGTTCATCATCAACTTATCGAAAAGAATAACCTTCATGAAGGGCTTATTTATTTACAAATAACACGAGGTACTGATTCCTCTCGTTTTTTTGATTTTCCGGCTTCATCTGTTCCTTCTACAATAGTTGCTTTTGTTCAGCACTCCACAGTTATTAACCATCCTAATGCAAAAAAAGGTATTTCGGTAGTGAGTGTTGAAGATATTCGCTGGCAACGTTGTGATATTAAAACAGTGGCATTATTAGCAGCATGTTTAGCAAAACACCATGCACATCAACAAGGTGCTGATGATGCTATTTTAATTAAAGATGGCTATATAACAGAAGGGAGTTCAAGTAATTTCTTTATTGTTAATCACGATAATGAAATTATTACACGACCACTGAGTCAGAATATTTTACCAGGTATTACGCGCCAAGCGATTATTCAATTAGCGCAAGAAGAAGGGCTTAAAATAACAGAACGTCTATTTACGCTTGATGAAGCGAAAAAAGCAAAAGAAGCTTTTATTAGTTCAGCAACCACATTAATTTGGCCGGTTGTTTCAATCGATAATGAAGATATAAATCAGGGGGAAGTTGGGCATTTATCTCAACGACTACGAGAGATCTATCTTGATAAAGCACTTAAGAAGTAATTGAATAAGCAGATATTCTTTATAAAATTACCGCACTGCGTTTCAGATTTTTATTACAGTATAGCAGTGCGGTAACCTCATAGTTTTACTATATAAATTCGTTTCACTACATTAATTTGTTTTACTATCTTAATTCTGATGTTCAATAATCATGACGGCAGTTGTGTCAGGTTCTAAAGCGCGTAATACATGAGTGACATCACCGGGATAGCAAATATAATCACCGGGTTGTAATTCTTGCTGATCATCTAAAGTGCCCACCATTGCACTACCACTGATAATAATAATATGTTCAGTGACATTCTTACTGTGGGGATCTGAAACTCTATCTTTTCCGGGCTGTGCGATTACTGTGTATATATCGCGTTTTGCACCCACTGGGCAGGAAGAAAGTAAAAAAGCATGGTAATAGGCTTTTTCTGCGCTAATTTTAAAGCCATCACCTTTACGTATTACCTTTACTTCAGGCTGTGGCGCTGAAATAAGTTGAGAAAAAGGGATGTTTAACGCAACACAAATTGCCCAAAGTGTTTCAATACTTGGATTTCCTTGTCCTGCTTCTAATTGAGATAATGTTGATTTTGCAACACCTGCTCGTCTTGCTATTTCAGCAAGTGAAAGACCCGCTTTTTTTCTTTCTCTAGCTAGTGCTTGAGAAATAATTTCAATAGGCGCACAAGGCGATGACATCATAGCTTCCTTCAAAAATCATCTTGCAAAAAAACAAGTCGTTCAACATAATGAACGAATGGTTCGATAAAAAATACTATATTCTATGCAAATTAACAGTCGTCTTGATAATAACGTACTTAGAGATATTGTGCTTGTTTCATTAGCAGATGGCATCGTCGGTATCTCTTATGGTGCTTTAGCTCATACCCAAGGTTTTGATTTTTGGGTGCCATTGGTGTTATCTATTTTTGTTTTAGCGGGCGCTTCCGAATTTCTTTTTATTGGCGTTGTGGCGATGGGAGGAAGTGCAATATATGCTGCTCTTGCTGGATTAATGGTCAATGCACGGCATATTCCCTTTAGTATGGCAGTAAAGGATTTACCGGGAAAAGGACTTAAATCATTATTAGGTTTTCATATATTAAATGATGAAAGTGTTGTATTTGGTTTATCTCAACGTACTGCTGAACAAAATAAATTAGCGTTTTGGGCTTGTGGGTTGGGTATTCTATTTGTTTGGCCTTTAGGAACCATGCTTGGGGTTTATTTAGGGTCATTTATTGTAGATATAAAGATGTTAGGGCTAGATGCGATGTTTCCAGCCATCATTCTCGCATTAAGTTTACCAGCATTAAAAAATAAACTAACACGCCATGCAGCAATAATAGGGAGCATTATTGCACTCGCAACCACATTATTCCTCCCTGTTGGGCTCCCCGTCTTATTATCGTTATTAGGCGTATTGTTTGTGATAAGGAAAATATAATGTCCACGGCATCTATTATTACAGGAATTATTATTCTTGCTGTCGGTACATACGCCATGCGTCTTTCCGGCATATTACTCAACAATAAAGCGGGTGTGTCAGAGAGAGTGAAAGAGATCCTCTCATTATCGGCGATTGTTATTCTGTTTTCAGTGGCGATGACATCGACATTTTTTGATGGTGACCAACTTGCTGATATCTCAAAAATTATTGGGGTTGGTGTGGCGGGCATACTTACTTGGCAGAAAAAACCTTTTATTATAATTGTGCTTAGTGCCGCAATAGTGACAGCTGGTTTACGTTGGTTAATTAATCTTTGGGGATAACACGGGTTTAGAGCCTTACCAAAGTAAAATAAAAAGGAGGTATAATTACCTCCTTTATTATGGAATATCAGTTATCTAACTCTTAATCGCTGTCTGTTGATTTAACCTCTAAAGGCAGAACAATAATAAAACCAATCCCTTTATTATTTAGTCCTTCAGTAACAATTAACGATGCTTGAATTTTATTAGCAAGATTTTGTGCAATAGATAGACCTAATCCGCTGCCAGTTTCATTAGAGCCAGGAACACGGTAAAAACGTGAAAATAGAGCATTGATATGTTCTTTTGCGACACCAGGGCCATTGTCACGCACGATAACATGTATCCCTTCAGCATACCTATTTTCAATAGTCACCTCTACTTGACTACCTTTAGGGCAATATTTAATTGCATTATCAAGCAGATTATTAAATATAGAGAGCAAAGCTTGTTTATCGGTTTTAAGCGTTAAAGAGTGACCTTCATTAAGTGATAGCTCAATATTTTTAGTAATAGCATAAGGAACACGTTGCGCTATTGCATTTCCAATAACATTATAAATATCAAGAGATTCTATTTTTAATGGAAAATCGTCACATTCTAATCGTGCCAAATCAATTAATTGATGAGAAAGAGCCGCAGCTCTATCAAGAGATTGTTTCATATCATCAATAATTTCTTCACGCTCTTGTTGAGCATCGACTAAAGAGAGTAGGTGTAATTGAGCGATAACAGCAGCTATTGGTGTTCTTAATTCATGGGCTGCATCTGCCATAAATTGTTTTTCACGAATATTAGCAGCATCAATTCTTGCCATTAATTGGTTTAATTCTTTAAAGATAGGGCGAATTTCTTTAAATTGCTGGCCCACATTAATCGGCGTTAAATTACGAGGTTTACGATTAGAGATAAGCTCTGCAGCTTGTCTTAGTGGTCGTAAACTAAAATAAGCAGTAATTAAGATTGCAAAAATAACAGTCGCAAGAATAAATAGGAAAGGAACAAAGGTGCCTTCAACAGGGTTACCAATAACATGGCCCCTATCTTCAACCGACTCACCAATAAAGACTTTTATTTTATGTTTCTCACCCCAACTAAAAGAGAGTATCCATTTTTCACCTGCCACAGATACTCTTTCTGAGGCTAATGAAAGCACTCTTGTAGGAATTGGTAACTCAGGGCGGTTAGTATAAATCAGGGTGTTATTTGCATCTAAGGCAATAAACCACGGCAGATATTGTAATTCATCATCTTCACCATTAAGCATGGCATCGATATACATACCTTGTAAGTTATGAGCAACTTCTTTAAGGACTTCTGGCTGATCAGCAACAATTTCTAAGGTATTAGCAAAACCCTCAGCAATAATTTCTTGCTGTTTATTATAAATTTTTTCGAAATCAGCAAGATAATCAAATTGTATCCAAGCTAACCAAACGCCCCAAAGCATAACTATGGAGATAATCTGAAGGACAATGGTGTAAATAAAGAAGGAGCGGATCTTCATTTAATTAGCTTCTTTTTTTAATAAATAACCCACACCACGAACCGTGATAATGCGCTCTTTGCCTATTTTTCTCCGTAAATTATGCATATGTACTTCAAGAGAATTACTTTCAATTTTATCGTCTAAACCAAATAAACGCTGTTCCAGCTCTGATTTACGCACCACATTGTCAGTATTACGCATTAATTCATATAAGAGTTGGTATTCTTTACCTGATAATAAAAGTAATTCGCCATTTAACGTGACTTGATGGTTTGCTGGATTTAGTTGTAAATCGCCAATAGACCATATTTGTGAAGAAAAACCAGCCATTCTACGGCTAACCGCTTTTACGCGAGAAATAAGTTCAGGCATAGCAAAAGGCTTCGGTAAAAAATCATCTGCACCTGAATCTAATGTTTGTACTAAATTATCAATTTGTGTGCGGGCAGTTAAAATGATAATTGGAATTTTCTCACCACTTTTTCTAAGTGCGATCAGTTCGTCTTGACCGTCACCATCAGGTAGACCTAAATCTAATAGCATTAAATCAAAAGGGCGCTGGCTTAATTGAACACGAGCATCCGCAAGTAATCTGACCCAACATGGTTGAAAACCTGCAATTTCAAGCCCGCGACAAAGCGCTTTACCAAGTTGTAAGTCGTCTTCAACTAATAAAATATTCATAATAATACCTACCTAAAATCGTCTTAAGAAAGTATAAGAGCCAAATAAAAATTGAGCAATATAATAAAATGTAAAGCAAGGTTTGATTAATGAACTCTTAATGTAAGATAAATTTTTATTTAATATGTTTTACTAAAAATAAATGACTAGAATTTTTAGGATTAGATTGAGATAAGCATGCTATTTATTTCATTTTTATCACGTGAAGGCATTTAATGTTAATTTTAAAGATTTATTTTAGATAGAATTAACGTAGATATCCTAATGTGAATGAAGAATATCACATACTATTATGCTAAGGTAACTTAAATACTTTATTTAAGATTTTTTAGATTTAAAAGTAAAGTCTATTAAAAAACAATATTTAATAAATAAGGTTTTATATTTAAAATAATATAAATATAGAATGTTGATTTTATTGAATAATATAACTATTAAATTGATGCCTTATTCTTTTATTGAAAATAAATAATTGTTTTAATATATCCCTGTTGTGCAACATTTTTATCAGATTTAAATTATTTACTCTATTCATCTATACTCTTGCAGTAAAAGTTAACGACTTGAAAGGAATTAAATTTTCAATAAAAGGAATTTACATGAAATTAGATGGTGTTATTTAGTATAAATTAAATCATTCTGTGTCAGAAATGCTCCCAACCCTCTGGGAGCATTTCACATATTATTATCACTTGCAAAGTGAGTTATCCCACAACATTAAGTTAAATGGTAAATTTAATGGTTTCACCAATTCATTCGCGGTAGTTTGAAGTTCAGCTTTTGCTTGAGCCAGTCGTTGTTTATCTATATCAGGAATAAAGTCATCTTTTGCGGGCAAGTTATCTAATGTGTACTCTTCCACTAAAACGCCATTAGCCCAACGTTGAAATAGCCAATAGCTTTCTGGCATTAAAGTATATTTTGTACCATCAATAATTGTTGTTTTATCTTCCTGGTAACGAACAGGAATAAGCTGATTTGCAACATTATCCCAAATCCAACCTTTGTATGTTCCATCTTCTAATCGATTTATCGACCAATGCATATCATCAGTCTGATAAAAATACAGCTCAGTTAATGCAACATAAGATGTGGTTTTTGTTGATAAAGAAGCTTGAATAAGGCCATTAGTAAAATAAGAAATATAAAGTATTTTATTATCAATATTAAGTTCAATATTGCAGGTATCCCAATGCGTTATTGTTAAGCCTTCTTTAACTGGTTTTTCTGGAATGGAGATCACCGTATCCGTTGCATCATCTTCTGTTGGTGGGTAGTAATGACCTGTAATATATTCACCATTATTGCCATAGAAGTGCCAGGTCGCCAAAGGTGAGCTTTTTAAAAATTGATTAATAGTCAAAAAAGAGAGCAGTGCAATAGTCAAAAAAAGAAATATACATCGTATTTTTTTAGCCATTTTAATTAATTGCCTATTTTCCGTTTGCTGGCGAGAATTCTATAAATTCAGAGAAATAAAAGCGAGACATTTAATTAAGAAACGTAATATACTTTTCCGTAATTAAGATAATAAGTACACTTTAATGATCTTAAGATAAATACTTAGATAAGGATGTTCGTAATGATTAAAAATAAAGTACTAGCAGAGCATTATTTTTTAAAAGAAATGGACAATGATAATTATTATCCAACACATCTTGTGAAGAAAGGGCAAGAGTTATTAAAAGCACTTTGTTTAAAAATAGAAGCAACTTCGCCTAAAAATTTGGCAGAACTTTATATTCTCACGCAAGAAACAACTGACCAATTTAATGAGCTAGCTGAAGAGTTTTATAAAGAAGATAGCGAGATCGAAACAGTAGCAAGAGAGTGTATTGCTGAAGATTTTGGCGTTATCGCTGATGAATATGGCTTTGAAGATGCTGATATAGAAGAATTAATTGCAACTCGAGATTGGTAGAAAAAAGGTGAGAAAACCCTATTGTGTTTTCTCATTTTCGCTCATCTTAATGTTATCAATTATCGCCTAAATGATAATGAGAATAATTTAGTTGACAAAGAAATATTTATTAATAAACTAGCTCTCAGTTTGGTCAAAAAGACTCGTAAGCGTTTACGTTAATCAACGCATATAACTTTTTTTAGCCTGTTGTATTGGCAGTTATGTGCTGTTGTACAATCGTATTATTGGAGTCTTTATCTATGTCTTTTCAGGACAAAAATTACTTTTTAGGTATTCCTAAGCTTCCTACTCGAGCAATGATTTTTCTTGTTCCCTTTTTCCTCTCTTTTATTATGTCGGGTATTGTTGCTTTTATTAGTACCGCCAAATCGCTAGGAATGGGAATGCATGTTATTTCCCCATGGTTAACTTCTTGGGGGATCTCTTGGATGATTGCTTTTCCTACGGTTTTATTTGTCTTGCCAATCGCAAGACGTTTTTCACTATTATTGGTGAAACCTGCCAAATCTAATGATTAATTAACAAAGAGATCAGTAATTGATGCTGATCTCTTTGTTTTTCACAATGTGAAGTAAAACATCGCCTAAATGAATAAGATCCGATAGCCTTAAACTTGTATATTTAAATGGTATATCGAAAAGCGAAGATATTTTCTTTGCATAAATTCTTATTGATAGCAGGAGGCTTTAAATGAGCTTGTTGTTCTCCCCTAAAAAATTAGGCCCCCATCAGTTAGATAACCGTATTATTGTTGCACCTATGTGTCAATATTCAGCACAAGAGGGTTACCCAACCGCATGGCACACTATGCATTACGGACAGCTAGCACTATCTGGTGCTTCGTTAGTGATTGTTGAAGCAACAGCGGTTGAGCCTAGGGGTCGTATTAGCTATAAAGATTTAGGTATTTGGTCTGACCAACATGGTAATGAACTAAAAAAACTGGTTGATAATGTTAAGCAGTATTCATCTGCAAAAATCGGTATACAGATTGCACATGCCGGACGTAAGGCATCGACTGATTTGCCTTGGAATGGTGGAGCCTCATTAGCACCAGATTCTCCTAATGGATGGCAAAAAGTCGCACCTTCAGAAATACCTTTTGGAAAGAATCATCAACCTCATGCGCTGACTGTCGATGAAATTGAAGAGATAAAACAAGCTTTTGTTGATGCTGCTAAAAGGGCTGAGTCAGCAGGATTTGACGTTATTGAGATCCACGGTGCTCATGGATATTTATTGCACGAATTCCTATCTCCATTATCTAATCACAGAACGGATCAATACGGTGGTGATTTTAATAATCGTAGTCGGTTATTAGTGGATGTCTTTGTTGCAGTGAAAAATGCAGTTTCTGATAATGTCTGTGTTGGTATCAGAATTTCTGCAACAGATTGGGTTGAAAGTGGTTGGGACTTAGAAAGTACGATTGCTTTAACTCAGCATCTTGAAGAGTTAGGTTGCCATTATATTCATGTTTCTTCTGGTGGATTATCAGAAAAGCAAGAAATTAAACTAGGCCCTAATTACCAAGTACCATTTGCTCAAGCAATTTATAATGAAACACAACTGCCAGTTATTACAGTTGGTCTTATTACCGAGCCAGAACAAGCAGAAGCCATTTTACTTACAGAGCAGGCTGATTTTATCGCTTTAGGCAGAGGTATTCTTTATGATCCTCGCTGGCCTTGGCATGCGGCGGAAAAACTCAAACAAACCATAAAAGTAGCACCTCAATATTTACGTTGTGCGCCTCATGGTAGCAAAGATTTTTTTAAATAATGTTATCAAGCCACGGGGAATAGCCGATTGTTATTAAGGTTATCCGTGGCTTTTTCTTTGATAATCTTTATCATGATGCAGATAAACTGCAAGTATAAGCGTATTGCATTGGATAAGTTGGTCGTAAACAAGATGAAAAAAAATCCCTTATTACTTCAACCAAGGATTGCTTAAGACGATGTGTTTTGAATGCGAACACATCATCAGAGAATGAAGCATTCTTTGATGACTCATTAATTTATAGCGAGTCATATTATGAAAAATAAACATTGGTCGCGTGTAGAATATCTGCACGAAACAGTTAAAAATAAAAATATTATCATCAAAGGGCAACACAGTTATTACAGTGATTGTTGGGATGATGGTTTTGAAACTTCAGTTGTCCGTTATCTATATGGTGACGAGGTTAGCCTGCAATGGGAACCATTGTGGGAAATTGATAAGTTATATATTGGCGATTATGTCTGTATTGGTGCGCAAGCGGTTATATTAATGGGCGGCAACCATACTCACCGTATGGATTGGTTTTCACTTTATCCTTTTATGGACAAGATTGAGGAAGCTTATATTGGTAAAGGTGATACCCATATTCATGATGGTGCATGGATAGGAATGCGTGCAATGATAATGCCTGGTGTGACGATTGGTGAAGGCGCTATTGTTGCTGCTAATAGCGTTGTTTCCAAAAATGTTGAACCTTATAGCATTGTGGGCGGAACACCTGCGCAACACCTTAAATATCGTTTTGAGCCTAAAGTTATTGAGCAACTTTTATCTTTAAAGATTTACCAATGGTCAGAAAAGAAATTTGAAGCACTCAGACCTCTTTTATGCCAATCATCAATTGATAAATTATTAATTGCAGAAGCACAATTTATTGAATAATACTGCCCCCTAAGTGGTAATAAGCTTAGGGGTTTTACTTAGCGTTTCTTTTAATATATTTAAAAAATAGTATTTATATTTATAGAGTAGCACTATCTTTTATTTGATCATTATCTCAAAAGTAGAAATATTTTATTTTTATAGATAATCAATAATTTTATTTTTCGAGCTTGAGTTTTATTTTTATTTTTTTTTAACTGTTTTCTTTAGTTATTGATTATTATTTAAATATAAATTAAAGCACAGTGTTTATTTATAATAAAGTTAATTTTATAACGATGTTATTATCTTTAATTAATAGAGTTTCAATTTATTATTAGTTTATTTTATAAGATATATAATGTGTAAAAAATAAAATACATATTATTCTATATATGACTTTATTAATTATGGAGTAATGTGGATATGATTAAAAATAAAGATTTCAAGGTAAAGTTATTAGTGATTTCATTATTATCATCACCTTTATCTTATGCAAATAATACAACCTTATTGGGTGGAAATAGTAAAGCCGATGGTAATGAATCTACGGCAGTTGGATATAATACGTGGGCGCATTCTGATCAATCAACGGCGATAGGTGCTAATGCAGGGGCTGAGGGTGAAAATGCAACTGCAATAGGTCATAAAAGTACAGCAATTGGTGATAATGCGATGTCATTGGGAAGTGGTGCAATGGCAATTGGTGAGGGTTCTCTTTCTATTGGTTCTCAGGCTTATAGTGAAAGTAAGGATTCAATTAGTATAGGGAAAGGAGCAATCAATAATGCTGAGAATGGTGTTATTTTAGGTAGTGGTAGTCGCCTTTCTGATAATGCAGATAATTCAGTAATTATTGGTAGTAAGTCTTCAGGATCAGCAAGTAATGCGATTATATTAGGTGATAATAGCAGTAATAATCGTAATAATACATTATCAATCGGTAGTGATAAAAACCAGCGGCAAATTATTAATGTTGCAGAAGGTACTGAAAATACAGATGCCGTCAATGTTTCTCAATTAAGAAAAGAAAAAGATAATATTCTTATTGAGGCAGATAAGCGTATTAATGACAATAATACCACTATTTATAATAAAATTGAGCAAGAAAAAAATACGGTTATTGAAGCAACAACTCAACAGATAAATGAAAATAATAAGGTAATACAAGGAGATATTATAAGAGCAAATGAAACTGTCTTAAAAGAGAGTGAGTTGAAGGCAAAAACATTTGCAGAAAATGCAGAAAAAAAATCAAACCAATATACTGATAGTAAAATCAATGAGCATCAGGCTAATACTGTTAATTATATCAATGAAGTTAAAAATGAAATGTATCTTTATAATGAAGGTAAGTTATCTGATGTAAAAACAGAGGCTGAAAATTATACAAATAAAAAGACAGATGAAATAAAAAAAGGTGCGGAAAATTATACTGATAATAAAATAAATAATATTAAGGAAGTAATAGAGAAAAACACAAATAATAGGATCAATGAGTCTGAAAAACAGATCAAAGAATACACAAATAATCAATTTATTGAAGTTGAAAATAAAGGTAAAGAATACACTGACTTTAAAGTGAATGAACATGATAAGAAAATAGTTGAACATGTTAATAATATTAAAGATGAAGTTATTTTTTCAACAGAGCGAAAGGTTAACGCATCAGAAAAAAATGCCAATAGTTATACCGATATTGAGATTAGTAAAATAGCATCGGGTATGGAAGGGCTTATTGGCAAAAATAATGAAAAAATAATAAAGGAGCGTGAGAAGTATATTACTCAAAAAGGAAATGAGTATATAAATGTGACTAATACGATAATTAATGAAAGAGATGAATCGTTGAAGGAATATATTGAAAAATCAAAACATGATTCTATCTCTATTGCAAATGAATATACCAATAATAAGTTTAAGAATATCTTTATTGATAATGATATTGCACTTAAGAACATGGATAATAAAATCGATAAAGCAGATAAAAGAGCAAGTGCTGGGATTGCTTCTGTCGCAGCGATGGCTAATATTCCTTACGTGACCAATCACACGTTTAGTTTAGGTGTCGGAGTGGGTAATTATCGCGATGCTAATGCATTTGCAACGGGCGCTCAGTATCAAATAACAGAAAGCGCCATTATTCGTGTTTCAGCTTCATGGAATACAGAAGATCGCGGTGTTGTTGGCGGCGGTGTTTCTTATGGTTGGTAAAGCACTTTTGTATTGTGTTTAATAGGATAAAAAGTAGAGATAAGGTTGTTGCTTTTTTATCATTCTGCTGGCTTTTATGCCTTTGATTTGAATAATAAAGGTAACAGCCTTTGTTTTCTATGTGAGTAAAATATGATTTATCTTCATTCAGGTGGTGGTGTTTTTGAAAAACAAGCAAGAGTTAATCAAGTCGCAACGGAAAAAGCGCAAGAAATTGCTAAAAATAAGATAAAACAAGTGGTGCAATTTAGATCACTTGCAGACTTTCCTGTTGAACTTGAAAAGATTGGGGTGATCTTACTGATTGAACCCACCATTGAATTAGCGCTTGAAGTAGGGCGACAGTATTCACAATTAACGGATATTGTTATTGCTGAAAGTGCAACGGCGGGAAGGAAATTGACCATTTGTCAGATTGAATTTGCAGTAACAAAAATCTGTGTTCTCTGATTTTTGGACTTATTCAGTTATCCACATTAACTGTGGATAACTCTTGTCTTACATGTTAGTAATCGTATTATCCATTGATTTTATTAGACATTTTGTATTGTTTGAAAAACATCCATTTAAATTAATGATCTTAATACTTTGTTATTATTCAAAATAATAAAGAACATAATAAAATAATGTTGTTTTTAACTAAGAGAGATAAAAAGTATGACAAATCTCTCTATAAGATGCTATTTATCGAATAATGGCGTTGGTTTTCCGTCACTATCAACCGCAACAAAATTAAACTGACCGTGGATCACTTCTTCACGGCCTTCTGCGTACATATCTTCAAGAAAAATAGAAACATTTACCGTTAAACTTGTACGTCCAACACGAATAACTTCACCCACCAATTCAATAATCGTACCTGATGGAATAGGGTGATTAAAATTTATTTTCTCAGTTGAAACTGTTACTAGGCGTTTACGGCTAAAGCGGGTGGCGGTGATAAATGAAACTTCGTCCATCCAAGCTAATGCTGTGCCGCCAAAGAGTGTTGAGTGGTGATTGGTGGTGGTAGGAAATATGACTTTAGAAACACGGGTGACTGAATTTTTAATTTTATCTTGTAGTTCAGGAGATAAGTCAGAGATGGACATAACAATAAAGCCTTCTTCTTTAATACTGTAGGGAGAAATTCCCCACAGTATAAAATAGAGTAAATTGAAAGCAAAGTAGATGAATGACTGATTATGCTGTCTGTAATTAAAAGGTTATTTCGCCAGTTAAAAAGAGTGCAGCATCTCCTGTCAGTAAAACGCGATTATCTCTTAGCTCACAGTCAATATTTCCACCGCGTTTTGAAACTTGTCTTGCTTGTAACTGTGCTTTATTGAGTTTATTAGCCCAAATTGGTGCTAATACACAATGTGATGTACCCGTAACAGGATCTTCATTCACGCCTTTTACGGGGGCGAAGAAGCGAGAAATAAAATCAAAAGGAGCGTGACCTTTAGCTGTGATAATAACACCGGGTAAAGGCAACTGTGCGATTTGAGTGAAATCAGGTTGGTAGTTAGTGACTGTTTCTGGATCAGATAAAAAGCAAACATAGCGATCACGCGCTTGCCAAACTTCATCGATTTGTAATGCTAATTTTTCTTCAAGGACTGACTTTATATCGTTATTTAATGTCGCAGGTATCGCTGGGAAATTAAGTGTAAAGAGAGAGTCTTGGCTAGAAACTGTTAGTTCACCTGAAAGAGACTGGAATTTAAAGAGATCATAAGGGGACTGTTTTATAGTTTTTAGTACAAAAGCAGTGGCTAATGTTGCGTGTCCACAAAGAGGAACTTCAATTTTAGGTGTAAACCAACGAATATGGTCGCCAACTAAAAAAGCGGTTTCAGGTAAATTAATCTCACTAGCAAGTGTAATTAAGGTGTCATCAGGCAACCATTCTTCTAACAAAACGACAGCTGCGGGGTTTCCTGAAAAAGGCATAGAGGAAAAAGCATTAACATAATAAATAGGAAGAACAGTCATCGCATTACCTTAGTAATAAACTATCAATAAATAGAAGGTAATGAGATTAAGTGTTTTAAATATTGGGCGCAATACTTAAAAACAGCGTTTAAATTGTAGGATATAAAAGCAAAAGCCATGCCTAAGTAATTAGACATGGCTTTAATAATTAACGCATTAAATTAAGCTTGTGCTTTCTCTTTGTTATCTGCGCTTTGTAAAAGCTTACGAACTGGAATAATCAGTGCAGCAAGAACAACAGCACAAATAACCAGAGCGATAGAAACATGAGAGAAGAAATCAGGCATGACATCGAGTTTGTCTGGACGGATATTTCCACCCATTAGACCTGCTGCCAAATTACCTAATGCGCTTGCACAGAACCATAATCCCATAACCTGACCACGCATTTTAGCAGGCGCTAAAATAGTCATTGTGGCAAGCCCAATTGGGCTTAAGCATAATTCACCTAATGTCAGTAATAAGATACTGCCAATTAGCCAAAGCGGTGAAACACCTTGTCCTGTTGCAATAACGCTTTCAGATGCAAACATCATGACGGTAAAGCCACCAGCTGCAAATAAAATACCAATTACAAACTTACTCATGCTGCTTAAATTCATATTCTTACGTGCCATCATTGGCCATAACCAGCTAAATACTGGTGCAAGAATAATAATAAACAGGGCGTTCACAGATTGGAACCAAACCGCAGGGATCTCAAATCCCATAAAGTTTAAGTCAGTATAGTCGTTAGCAAATAAGTTAAATGATGTCGGCTTTTGTTCGAATGCAGACCAGAAAAGGGCTGCTGAAACCAATAAGAGGAAACAAACAAATAAGCGAGAGCGGTCACTACTACTTAATCCAGCAAATAGGAATAAATAGATAAAATAGGCAATAACACTACCGGAAATTACATAGACCATAAAGTTGGCCACAACAACTGGGTTAAAAGGAATAACGCCAGAAATAATAAGACCAACAATTGCCATAAGAACAACAGATAACGCTAAGATCCATTGACCGACATTACGACGAACAACAGTTGGGCGATCCCAACTTGAATCTAAACCGACTTCGCTATCAAAGCGACGCATGGTAGGTACTGCATAGAAACGGAAAATCAGTAATGCAACAAGCATACCAATCCCACCAATACCAAAGCCCCAATGCCAGCCATAATCACGTACTAAGAAACCCGTGATGAGTGGTGCAATAAATGAGCCCATATTGATACCCATATAAAATAAGGAGAATCCACCATCACGGCGAGTATCATCCCTTTTATATAAGGTTCCTACCATCACAGTTACGCAGGTTTTAAATAGCCCCGTACCCAATACAATCAGTAATAAACCGATAAAGAACAGGTCTTGTGACCAAAACGCAGAAAGTGCGATGGATAGGTGCCCTAAAGCGATAAAGATAGAGCCATACCATACAGCTAGGCGTTGACCTAACCAGTTATCAGCGAGCCAACCTCCTGGCAGTGATGTTAAATAAACACCGCCTGCGAAAATACCCACAATAGCAGATGCCTGCTCTCTGGGGATTTCCATGCCACCCTCATAAACGGTTGCCGCCATAAATAGGATTAATAATGGGCGAATACCATAGAAAGAAAAGCGTTCCCACATTTCGGTGAAGAAAAGGGAGCTTAATGGATATGGGTGGCCAAAGAAAGTTCGGCTAGATTTTGAGTGAGTAGATTGCATCTTAAATTCCCAAAAAAAACCTCTACAGGTCGTTTGCAAGTAAAAAGAACAAAATAGCAGCAAGTGGTGAAACAAAATTATTTCATTCTGTTATCAATATCCACTGCATTTAATTAATATATTTTTAACATACTTTTGTCAGAATTCAGCGACTAAAAGTATATTTAATACTTTATAAACCATTTTTTGGTGCAAAAGTCGATAAAAATCTCATTTTGCAATAGTTAACCTTGCAATTTTTTGAAAAAAGAGGACAAGAAAATTTTAGAGGTCTTAACAAATAGGGGGTGAGAATATTCTTAATAAACAATAAATTACAAAAAATAGAATAAAAAAAGTAACAATTGGGCATTTAAATGTAAAAGTGTAATTTTTTGAAGAAAAAAAACTATTAACTGATCTTATTTGTAGATTTTTTGACTACTTTTCTTGTGGTCTTCTAAAGCTTAACCAAGAGTAAATTAGATTAAAAAAGACAACGGCTGCGGTGAAATAAAAAACAGCTCTAAATCCATAGCTTGCAGCAACAAAAGCGCCCATTAACGGTCCTGTAACATTTCCAACATCTCTTAGTGCTTGGTTATAGCTGAAAATTCGACCTGCAATCGCAGGAGTAATGTTATAGAGGATAAGTGTTTGTACTGCAGGTAACATAGCGGCATTGACTGCACCAAGTAAAAAACGTAGTGCACCAAGCTCCCAATAACTACTGACCAGCGCCATTGGAATTAACATAAAAATAGAGAGTCCTAGGGTAAAGATAAGGACTTTATCAGGGCCAATTCGGTCACCTAATTTACCAAAACGAGGGGCGCTAATAAGTGCAGCGATACCGGGTACAGAGGCGATAACACCACTGATAAAGGCAAGGTTGTTGACTGGTCCTGTTAATTCTCGGATATAAAGCGTCAAAATAGGTGTAACAGAGCCTGTTGCCACTTGAATGATCATTGTGGTGAAAAATAGGCATACCACGAGTCTTTTGTTCTTAAGCGATGAAAAGACCTGTTTTGTGGTTAGTGCGTCTTTTTTAGAAACAGGCGTAAAGTTCTCACTGACGAAAAAGAGGGTGACTAAAAAGCAAATAAATAAAACGGCTGAAGTAATAAAGAAGACAGGACGTAAACCATAGAGGTCGGCAAGCATACCGCCAATTAAAGGGCCTATTAACGCACCACTCACTGCACCAGTTGAAAGTGTACCTAATGCCCAGCCGCTTTTTTTAACGGGGACTTGAGTGGCAATTAACGCATTTGCATTCGGAACAAAGCCACCTAATACACCTAGCAAGGCACGTAATACCAGTAATTGCCATATATTTTGTGCAAATCCAATTAATACCATTACGATCGCCATACCAAGGGCTGAACGCAACAGCATTAATTTTCGACCTTTTCTATCTGATAATTTTCCCCAAAAAGGCGCTGCGATAGCAGAAAAAAGGAAGGTAATACTAAATGCAACACCCGTCCAAAGATTAAGCTCTTCGTGGTCGGTTATACCCAGTTCTTCTACATAGAGAGGAAGAAAAGGCATGATCAGACTAAAACCAGCGCCGGTTAGAAAACAGCCAAACCAGACAATATAGAGATTACGTTTCCAAGAATTATTTCGGGGCTTGAGATCCATGTTACTCCTTTAGCCGAGAACGAGAGAGCAAACCAAGAGAATAGGCTGAAAATAACCGTAGCGATGTTGAGCGTGGCAACAACGAGTCGGTTTTCTTATTTTATGATGAATAAGAATATAGCCATGATACAGAATAAGTGCGATAGGTCTTGCTCTTATAATGTGTTTTTGCAGGAGTTTACAGCTTGTGCTGTTATTGATTTTATTATTGTTATTTCAGTATATCGTAATATTACAAAGTGGCTGTTTTGGAATAGAACAGCCACTTTGTGATTAGTGTACTTTCTTTATTTCGTTATATAAAGAAGCGTCACCTTCTGGGCGAGTTTTAAAGCGACGATGCAACCACATATATTGGTCTGGTGCGCGTAAAATCTCTTGTTCAACCACTTTATTCATCGCTCTAGCGGTATTTTCCTCATTATCAACAGGAAAATCAGCAACAGGAGGAGAGATAATTAACTCATAACCCTTGCCTTCAGGTAAGCGTTTTGGGGTAAATGGAATGAGTGCGGGTTTGCTGGTTCTTGCCAGAATATAAGTTCCCGTTGTTGTTGCCGCTTTATCAACTGCAAATAAAGGCACAAAAACACTTTTACGAGGGCCATAATCATGATCAGGTGCATACCAAATAATTTCACCTGTTTTTAAACTGCGGATCATGCCTTTGACATCCTTTCTGTCGATCATAAATTTATTAGAACGTAATCGACCCCATGTTTGTAGCCAGTCCATAACGGGATTATCGTTAGGACGATAAACACCGACTCCAGGGTTATAGATACCAAAAATTCGAGCACCAAGTTCAAGAGTCAGAAAATGGATACCAATAAGCAAAATGCCTTGTCCTTTTTCTTGAACCATTGAGATATTTTCAAGTCCGCTGACTTTAAACCAACGTTTGACGCGCCATTCAGGCCAAAACCATGCCATGCCAGTTTCGAATAATCCCATACCAACGGATTCAAAATTTTTATTAACTAAGGCTTCTCGCTCACTTTTTGGCATCTGTGGAAAACAGAGCTCAAGATTACGTTCCGCTATTTGGACGCGTTTCTTTAAAAAAACTTTCGAAAAACGACCTAGGCGTGTCCCTAGCCAATAAATGACAGGATAAGGAAGGAGAACCAGAATATAGAGTAATCCGATCCCGAACCAAGTCAGCCAATATTTAGGCTGCAAAAATGATTTTTTAAATGGAGGTGACTTTATCATAAGCCTATCTATTTACTATTTTTCCAATGAATATCTTATATTGTGACACTTTTTAGCGCAGATAAGAAATTTTGTCATAAATTAGGTGAAATTATTTCAATGCCTTGTAGTGCAGTCACCAATTCAGCAATATTTTTAGCTGCCATTTTGTCCATCACTTTTGCTCGATGAACTTCGACGGTTCTTATTGAAACACAAGCAACTTCTGCTATTTCTCGGTTCATTAATCCTTGAATAACATAATAAGCAATATCTTTTTCCCTTGGGGTTAATGAAGCATAACGGCGGCGAATATCATGTGCGGTAAAACGTGTATTGGTTTCAAGAAATGCTGCATCTAATGCAGATAACAATGCATTGCTATCAACGGGTTTTTGCAGGAAGTCGATAGCTCCTTTTTTGATCTCTTCAACTGCCATAGGAATATCGCCATGACCAGTTAAAAAAATCACAGAAAGTGTACTGTGTTTATCAATTAAATGCTGGTGGACTTGTCTGCCATCGGGTTTTGGCATTCTCATATCTAACAAGACAACACCTTGCTGATAGAGATTGACGTTGTTGATAAAGAACTCGCTATCATTCCAAACATGGGCTGAATAACCTAAGCTTTCTAATAAAAACTGACAAGCATCAGTGACAGCAAGATCATCATCAACAAGATGAATTGTTGGCATTTTTTCTCCGTTATTTATTTTTGTTAGGGAAAATAAGTGTAATTTTTATTCCAACTTTATTTTGTTCATTCTTTTGGTTTTCAATATGAATATCAGCACCTTGAGAAAGTAATAAACGTTGGCAAATCACTAAACCTAATCCAAGTCCTTCCGTTTTTGTTGTTTGGAATGGGGAAAAGGGTTGTTCAAGTTGGCTATGGCTCATTCCACCCGCATCATCTTCAATGACAATAAGCAACCTATCAGGAGCCTTATGAGTACTAATTTTTAGTACTTTAGCGCCCGCTTGGAGACTATTGGTGATTAAATTCGATAAAATTTGCTCTAATAATGTTTCGGGTAAACACAGGGTATCATGTTCATCAACATGGGTGATCAATGAAACCTGTGGGTATTTATCTTCTACGCGTAAGAGCTTCCAGATATGTTGAATACACTCTGCAATATTTTGATGAGAAAGCAAAATTGTATCGGTGTTAGGTGTTTGTTTTCCAACCCATAAACGTAGATTTCTAATGATATCAGCACCGCGCTGTGCCTGCTTATCTATTTGTTGCAATGCAGGTAGCAATGGGTGCGATTCACTCTCTTTTTTAAGGCGAATAACACTCCCTTGTGCATAGCTTTTAATAGCAGAAAGTGGCTGATTAAGTTCATGAGCAAATCCTGATGCCATTTCTCCCAATATATTTAAGCGCTGAGCGTGTTCTAACTCTTCCTTCTGTTGTCTTAATCGATTGTGGGCATGTTCTAGTTGGCGACTACGACGCCTAACTAAATAGCTGATCCAGACTTGGTTTAGGATAAGAAAAAGAATGGCTGCCAATGAAAGGCCAATAATAAATTGGTGCTGAATAGCCCAACTTTGTGCATCTTGCCAAAGCTGTCTTTGTCGAGGGTGTTGATTGACTTCCCTTAATAGATTTTCAACTTGAGTATGTGAAGCAGGTGCTCCCCATTTCATCGGTTTACTGTCATCGGTGAGCAAAACGCGAGTGACTTTATCAACAAGCTCATCAGGAACAGTATCTAGCGCTGCAAATGACCAATTAGGGTAGAGCGGTGTACTGGTTAAACAAGGGGTATTGGTTTGATAGGAAATCACGGGGCGGTAATCGCTTTTACGAATAAGCCCTTCATTATCCATATTTTCCAGTAAACAGACGGGAATAATTGCTGCGTTAATATCTTCATCGCGTAAGAGATAAAGCAACGCGTCAGCTGGAAAACCCGTGAAACGCAATGTGAAGTCTTTATCAGGATCAATACCTTCTTCTCGTAGCGCTTTGTAACCTAGAAGATAACCGCCAAAGGCATCAGGTGCGATGGCACCAACGCGTTTTCCAATTAATTCATGCGCAGAAGTAATCGGGCTATCGTTACGGACGAGAATTAGGCTGCCAATGACATTTCGTGTGGTGTTATCAGGCTCATAGCCAGAACGCAAAGAGAGCAGCCAACGTAATGGAAATGCATTATCTAATTGAACAAATTGCGCCGGATTTGTGAGTAAAAAATCAACATTTTTCTTTGCAACCGCTAATTTCATCTCTTCCAGATTTAACGGCACTAATACAAACTTTTCTGACGGAAATTGTTCATTTAAGGTGTCAACAAGCGGATGCCAGTGTCTTTGAGTTGATGCATCACCACGTAATGCTAAAACACCGATTGTCCACTCTTTTGCAGTGGCTTGTAGAGGAAGTACAAAAAAGAGCAGTAATAACCCGATGCTTACTGCGTTTCTTATCCCAATTGTCTGTTTTATCGTCATAAATATCTAATGTTAAATATTGTTTTGGATCAAGTTCGCACTTGGTATGTGGTAAACCACAATAGGTGTTGTCTTCAGTAATTTTTACAATGCACTTATAACAAAACACATACTTTTAAATTTCTATTTCCTTCACTCATTGTGAGATTGTGTTATTGAGTGATGCTGGAGACAAATATGGATCTTGGAAAACGAAAATTTCTACAACAATTAGGGGTCCTTACTGCTGGTGCTTCACTGGTTCCTTTAGCTGAAGCCGGCATTAAATTATCACCTGAGCGTCGTGAGGGCTCGGAAGATAAACGCTACGGAATGCTGATTGATTTACGCCGTTGTGTAGGATGCCAGTCCTGTACAGTAAGCTGCAATATTGAGAATCAGACTCCTCAAGGACAATTTAGGACGACAGTAAACCAATATCAGGTTGCTATCAAGGGGCAAGAGGGGATAACCAACGTCTTACTGCCTAGATTGTGTAACCACTGTGATGAACCACCTTGTGTGCCGGTTTGCCCTGTTCAAGCGACTTTCCAACGTAAAGATGGCATCGTCGTCGTTGATAATGAACGTTGTGTTGGCTGTGCTTATTGTGTTCAAGCATGTCCTTACGATGCACGTTTTATTAATCACTCAACACAAACAGCAGATAAATGTACTTTCTGTGCACATCGCCTCGAAGTTGGATTACTGCCAGCGTGCGTTGAATCTTGTGTCGGCGGTGCTCGTATTATCGGCGATATGAAAGATCCTAATAGCACTATCAGCAAAATGCTGCGTACACATGAAAAAGAGCTGAAAGTATTAAAACCAGAAAGCGGCACATTGCCACAAGTTTTCTATCTCGGCCTCGATGATGCATTTGTACAACCGTTAGCAGGTCAAGGACAACCCGCATTATGGCAGCAGGAGGTTCACTCATGATCCCGCAAGTTTCTCAAATTCAAGAAGTCATCGCGATCCCTCAAGAATATTTTTGGTTGCCTTGGGCTGTGCAATATTTCTTTTTTATTGGTATTGCTTGTAGTGCAACGCTTTATGCGTGCTGGCAGTGCTGGAAAGGCAGTGCAGGTAATCAACGTTTAGAAGCAGTTGCTGTATTCATTGCAGTAACCGCTGGTATTACGGCACCTCTTGCGTTAACGGCAGATTTACACCAAACAGCTCGTGTGTGGCATTTCTATGCTTATCCAACACCGTGGTCGTGGATGGCATGGGGCTCACTGTTACTACCGTTATTCTCAGCGTTTAGCATGCTTTACTTTGCAGCGATGGTTGTTCGCTTAGTATGGAAGCGTGAATACAAATTGACGCGTTGGGTTGCATTAGCTTGCTCATTAACAGCGATTGGTTTGCTGTTATATACAGGTCGTGAAGCGTCTATCTTAAAAGCAAGACCTGTATTGTATACCTATTGGTTACCAATACTGCTGTTCTTTAGTGCAATGCAAGTACTACCGACATTACTGGCATTAGGCACACGTCGTGAACCAGTACATCAGCGTGAATTAGCGATGTGGTTTGTCAGTTCACTGATGTTATTAGCAGTATGTACAGGCTTTTGGGTTGCTGGCGATACGATTTCAGGCCAGGCAATTAGAGAACAACTAGCAATGGGAAGTCTTGGCTGGTGGAGTGCCATGGGTGTTATCACGCTATGGGTTATCTCTGTCGCGATGGGACTTTTGATGGCAAAACAAGCACGTTCGGTTGTATTTATTACCATCATGGCATTTGTATCAATGGGGCTTGCGTGGGTATTACGCTGGTTGATGTTGATGGGGGCTCAATACATTCCAAAATATAACATAATTACAAACCCTTATGAGTTTACGCTAGGTAATGATGGACTGATGGCAATTGTTGGTACATTTGGATTGTGGATAGCGTTGACTATTTTATTTAGAGAAAGTATTCGTTGGGTTGTCAGGAGAGTGCAGCATGGCTAAGTTTACAAGACGTCAATGGCTTAAAGGTGGGTTAGTTATCGGTGGTATTGCCGCATTTGCTGCCAGCTACCGTGATGTTGCTAAACGTGCCATAGATGGTTTAGTTGATGGCACATCGGGCAAAGTGACACTTGATAGGATCAACGGAAACTCTTTATTACCTGAAGGTAAAGTCGTAAAAGACGCAAAATGGCAAGCGAATACAGATCAATCTGTTTGTATGACGCAATGTTTTGGTTGTTGGACACAATGCGGTGTTCGTGCCCGTGTTGATAGAGCAAACAATAAAGTTTTACGTATTGCAGGTAACCCTTATCACCCACTTTCTCATGATCACCACTTTGGTTATAACATGCCAATTAAAGAAGCATTTGAAAAAATGGGGGGTGAAAGTGGTTTAGAAAACCGTTCTACAGCTTGTGCTCGTGGTGCAACCATGATGGAAAGCTTAGATAGCCCAACTCGTATTCTTGAACCGATGAAACGTGTGGGTAAACGCGGTGAAGGTAAATGGAAACGCATCAGTTTTGAGCAGTTGATCCAAGAAATTGTAGAAGGTGGCGATCTCTTTGGTGAAGGTCATGTTGATGGTTTACGTGCTATTCGCGATTTAGATACTTTAATCGATCCAAAGCAACCCGCTTTAGGCCCTAAAGCTAACCAATTATTAATGACAAATGCGGGTGATGATGGACGTGATACGTTTATTCGTCGCTTTGCTCAAAACTCATTTGGTAGTAAAAACTTTGGTGCTCATGGTTCTTATTGTGGATTAGCGTACCGAGCGGGTTCTGGTGCGTTGATGAATGATTTAGATAAAAATGCCCACGTTAAACCTGACTGGGATTACGTTGAATTTGCGCTGTTCTTAGGAACATCACCGGCACAATCAGGTAACCCATTTAAGCGTCAAGGTCGTCAATTAGCTAATGCTCGTATTCGTGATTCGTTCAATTATGTGGTTGTTGCACCGGCATTACCGTTAACAACGACATTAGCTAACGATCATGGACATTGGGTTCCTGTTCAACCGGGAACAGATGCGGCTTTAGTCATGGGGATGATCCGCTGGATCATTGAAAATAATCGCTACAATGCAGAATATCTGTCAGTGCCAAGCGAAGTTTCAATGAAAAATGTGGGTGAGAAAAGCTGGACAAATGCGACTCACCTTGTGATCAGTGATGAAAAACACCCTCTGTCAGGTCAAATGCTGACAACTGCACATTTTAATGATGTTGCAGAAGGGGAAGAGCAAACCTTAGTTTTATCACTTGAAGGTGAATTAGTTCCATCAACCCAAGTTGATAAAGCACAATTGTTTGCTACGCATACAGTGACATTAAAAACTGGCGCTACTGTTACGGTTAAATCAAGTTTCCAATTACTTGATGAAGCCGCTAAACGTATGACACTGGCAGAATACAGTGAGCGTTGTAAAGTACCAGAAACAACCATTGCTGCATTAGGGCGTGAATTTACGGCATATGGTCGAAAAGCCGCAGTTATCTCTCATGGTGGCATGATGGGTGGTAATGGTTTTTATACAGCGTGGAGCGTAATTATGCTTAATGCGCTAATAGGTAACTTAAACCTTAAAGGTGGAGTATCTGTTGGTGGCGGTAAGTTTAATGGTGCAACTGATGGCCCATGTTACAAAATGGATAGCTTTAAAGGTAAAGTTAAACCAAAAGGCATGGTGTTATCACGCAGTAAAGCAGCCTATGAAAAATCTGATGAGTACCGTGAGCGCGTAGAGAAAGGGGAATCTCCATATCCTGCAAAAGCACCTTGGTATCCGTTTGCGGCTGGACAATTAACTGAACAACTAGGCTCTGCATTAGCAGGTTATCCTTATTCATTAAAAGCATGGATAACGAATATGACCAACCCTATTTATGGGATTGCAGGTATTCGCCAAGTGATGGAAGAGCGTCTGAAAGATCCGAAGCATCTACCTTTAATTATTGGTATTGATGCCTTTATGAATGAAACAACAGCGCTAGCCGATTATATTGTTCCTGATACGCATAACTTTGAAAGCTGGGGTTTTAGTGCACCTTGGTCTGGTGTTCAAACTAAAGCAAGTACAGCACGTTGGCCGATTATTGAACCGCGTGTTGCAAAAACAGCAGATGGTCAGCCAATTTCAATGGAAACATTCTGTATTGCTGTGGCAAAAGCTTTAGATTTACCGGGCTTTGGTGAGAAAGCAATTGAAGATATGGATGGCAATTTCTATCCAATCAATAGTGCAGAAGACTACTATTTACGTGTTGCAGCTAATATGGCATTTATGGGTGAGAAACCTGTCGCACCAGCAACCAATGAAGATATTCTATTGAGTGGTGTAGACCGTATTTTACCTGCGATAACGTCAACGTTAAAAAATGAAGAAGTTCTTCAAGTTGCGTATATCTATACACGTGGTGGTCGTTTTGCTCCTTATGAAAAAGCATGGAATGGCGATGAAACTGGGCCACAGTGGAAAAAACCATTGCAGATTTGGAATGAAGAAGTTGCTAAAAACCATCATGCAATAACCGGTGAACGTTATAGTGGCTGCCCGACTTATTATCCACCGCGTTTATCAGATGGTAGTGATATTCATCAGCACTATCCTGAAGAGCAATGGCCATTAAAATTAATGTCCTTTAAATCTCATGTGGTAAGTAGTTCGACAGGCATGATCCAACGTTTAAGAATGGTGAAACCGAGTAACTTAGTCGCAATTAACCCTCAAGATGGCAAAAAATGGGGTGTTAATCATGGTGATAAAGTTCGCATAGTTACACCAGGTGGGCAGGTTGAAGCAGAAATCAGCTTACTAGACGGCGTAATGCCGGGGGTTTTAGCGATTGAACATGGATATGGGCATCAAGAATTAGGCTCTCGTCAGCATTACTTAGATGAACAACCATTACCGATGGATAAAGGTATTGGTAACGGTATCAACCTTAATGATTTAGGGTTTGCCGATCCAACACGCCAAATCACTAATACATGGTTAGATTGGGTATCTGGTGCATCTGTTCGTCAAGGCTTACCTGCTAAGATTGAGCGTATAGCTTAATTATTAGTTTAGTTTTTTAAATAATCACTTCACTCTTTATTAAAAACAAGAGTGAAGTGATCGCACTACAAATCAGTTTTACTTTATCTTTTATAAGATAGAGCTATATCAGTTTAATTATTTTAATATTACATGTACCCTACATACATAATATTATAATAAATTTAAGGTGGCCAACACGCATATTAGCCACCTCACTTACAGTGAGTAATAACGGGAATTGGACTCCTTTTTTCTTCTGCTTATTTTTTCTATTAAAATATAATCGGATTATTTCTCATATATGTATTTTAAAATGTTATATATGAAAAATAACTCAATTCTATTTTTTACATTAATCTTCTCAGTAATATGCCTTTTATGTGAATATACTGTGCTACTACTAATAGATAGTTTTTTTGCTATTTGATGATTAGGTATTTCGCTCATCCAATAATTAATTATTTTTTGCTCTTGTAAACTAAAAATAGAGCATAATGAATGTTTATAGGTTGGAAAGAAAACTTGGCACCGAGAAGTAAATAAAGATGTCTTTTCGAGCACCCAAGGAAGGATCTTTTTAGGAAGGATAAAACAGTTATTTGTCAATGCGATAGGTCTTTCTTTGTCTGGATAATTTGCATCAATATAAAGATAAAGACGGCAACTTCTTGTTGAAATAAAAAAGAATTGCAAATGTGGGCAATGTGCTATTTCTCGACAGTATCTTGTAAGATCGATAAAGATAATGTCTGGCATTGAGTGATTAATATAATTATTTGCTTCTTGTATAGATGATATGTCAATTATTTCATGTCTTACATTTCTCTTAGAAAAATAATGTTTTATACCATTACGAGTAAAAAAACATTCATCAATAATTAATACTTTCACAAATAACTTCCTTGTTTGTAGCCGTTTTAATTTATTAAAATAAAGACAACATCATTTTATGTCAATTCGGCTTATATGTTCTTTTTTTGAAGATATATCGAATAAAAAGGTTATGATTATTTTTCCATTAAATGGAGGTTGATTTATTAATATAACTAATTACTTTTATACCGAAAGAGTTAGTTTATATATTGATATAATCAATATGCGATGGTGGGTTATAGAGAGGTAAAAATGAGAACAGGAGTACCAAGTACTCCTGCTTTGCGTTCGCTATCTTTTCTAGATCTTTTTATTAATGCTTGGTGTTGTCTGAAACAGAATCTTCAGATGATTCAATTTTATCAATACCTGCTTGAAGAATATGAATCAGCTGTTTAGCTATGTCTGTTGTGAGCCAAAGTGTCTTATCTACAACTGCGTTTTCTGGATGATGTTCGTTTTCAGGAAGATAATGTAAACGCAACATCATGGCATCGTAGATGTCAACGGTACTGATGTCCCAGCCTACAACAGGATGTGTCTGAATAACTTCATTTTTTCTACTCATAATACCTCCTAATCATACAACCGGTTTTGACTAAGAGAGAAGCTCCCACACAAAGTGGTTACTTTTCAGTATACGAGATTTATCGTGATTAAAAAGATAAATTTTTGTTATAACAAAAAAATGTGTGCTGGCTCAGATAAAAGAGTAATGCACCATTAACAGTCGAACAAATGTTATATGGTGCATTTTAGATAAATATCAAGGGGAAGGATTAATCGACAGTGATATCCCAATGAATATTTTCATTTGCTAAGAAAGGAATAAGCGCTTCATTACCACAAAGGATTTGTGCTGGAGCCTCAACCGTTTTCTCTGTTAATGTGATTGTTCCTTCATTAACAGGTAAACCATAAAAACGAGGGCCATTCAAAGAACAGAAAGCTTCAAAGTGTTGTAATGCATTAAGTTCTTTAAATACGGTTGCGTAAGCGGCTAGTGCGGTTGGTGCGTTAAATACTCCCGCACAACCACAAGATGATTCTTTGCGGTGTTGTAAGTGAGGTGCAGAATCTGTACCTAAGAAAAAGCGAGAATTTCCTGATGCAACAGCGTCTCTGAGTGCTTCTTGGTGAACATTGCGTTTAAGAATAGGCAAGCAATATAGATGAGGTTTAACGCCACCAACCAGCATATGATTGCGGTTAAACATCAGATGTTGCGGAGTGATGGTGGCTCCGAGAAATTCATTTCCTTCTAACACATACTGAGCTGCTTCTTTAGTTGTAATATGTTCAAAAACAATTTTTAGCTCAGGAAATTGCTTACGCACAGGAGACATAACGCTATCAATAAAACGCGCTTCTCTATCAAAAATATCAATATTTGAAGCGGTTACTTCGCCATGGATAAGCAATGGCATGCCAATTTTTTCCATCACACTTAAGATTGGGTAAATCTTTGTGATATCTGATACGCCATGACTTGAGTTAGTTGTTGCATTCGCAGGATAAAGCTTACAAGCAGTAAAAACACCTTGTAAGAAACCTTGTTCGACTTCTGAAGGCAGTGTGCTATCTGTTAAATAGCAGGTCATTAACGGTTCGAAGTTATCTCCCGTAGGAATAGCCGCTTTGATGCGATCACGATAAGTACGAGCAGCTTCAATCGTTGTAACAGGTGGGACAAGGTTTGGCATAACAATAGCTCTGCCAAAATAGCGACTGGTATAAGGAACAACAGTTTTTAGCATGTCATCATCACGAAAGTGAACATGCCAATCATCAGGACGGCGAATAGTGAGGGTGATAGGTTGTGCAGTGGTCATATACCGGCTCCGTGTGTCTTAGGAAAATCGAAAGATCAAGGATTGGATTGGACTAGATAGTCAAGCCGGAAACGAATGCTAATACGAAAACGATTAAATAGCTACCATTTAATCGCATTTTTTTATTATGTTTTTGGAATTATGTAAGGTGAAACAGAGAATAAAATCAAAAGGTTACGAGGGTGACACAAAGAGAAATGGCTCCTCCAACTGGACTCGAACCAGTGACATACGGATTAACAGTCCGCCGTTCTACCGACTGAACTATGGAGGAACATCATTAAGTGGCGTGTATCATATAGTGAGTGATTTGATATGTCAAAGGACAATCAACGATATTTGTTTAAGTGCATAGATAAACAACATATTGTGTATTTCTAAAACAGATAATCTAATAATGAGGCGGTAAACATTTTTAAATGGCTATTTTCTCTACATTGAAGATTGAAAATAAAGATAAAAAATAAAGAGATAACGTATTTGAGACGACACAGAGATCTAAAAAATAAAAGAGGAGAAGAATAGGAATGGTATTGATAATAGAGAAGGTAGAAAGCAAAAAGCCCGCACTATAATAGCGCGGGCTTTTCTAAATTTGGCTCCTCCAACTGGACTTGAACCAGTGACATACGGATTAACAGTCCGCCGTTCTACCGACTGAACTATGGAGGAAGCGAGTTCTCGTGAGAACGAGACGGATAATAGCGAGGGCGATGAAGTTTGTAAAGTAAAAAAAGTGAAATAATAGTTTAAGTGGTTAAAAAATAACTAATTTATAGTTTTTAAATCAAATAAGGTGGTTTTGAGTTTAAAAAATAGTCAGTGGCATAGTGTTAATTTAAATTATCCTATTAGAACGCACTCTTTTATTGATGATTTTGAGTGGAGATAAAATTGAAATCATGGATACATCGGTGGATATATAAGAGCACAAAGAAAATAAATTAAGAAAATCGAGGAATAAAAATAATGGATGAGCAGAAAGCAAAAAGCCCGCACTGTAATAGCGCGGGCTTCTCTAAATTTGGCTCCTCCAACTGGACTTGAACCAGTGACATACGGATTAACAGTCCGCCGTTCTACCGACTGAACTATGGAGGAAGCGAGTTCTCGTGAGAACGAGGCGAATAATAGCTATCCTCGGTCACCTTGTAAAGTAAAAAAATGAAAAAAATAACTGTTTGCTCAAGAGTGCATCAGATTGTTTCTTTTTTGATAAAAATGTATAAAAAATAAATGGTTATCAGTAGAAATAATACTCGAAATTACATTTCTACTAGATGAAATATGTCTTACCGTGGTAAGAAAAGGTAAGGTGCTTTTTTAAAAAAAAGTTTTTCAAACTATTTAGTAATACAATCTGACGAATTCACAGACTAAATTGAAGAATCAGAGGCTATGGATACTGCGAATCTATCAGCACCAATAGTATTAGAGTTTGAACATTTTAAAAAAACACTTCTTCTATATACAAAAGATAAAGAAGGGGGATGGGATACGGTTGTCTCTGGTTTAGCATTATGTCGGTATAGTTCTATTACAGAGTCAGAAGGTTGGATGTATGAACCAAGTTTGGCTATTGCTGCGCAAGGTGCAAAGCAGATAACAATAGGACTAGAGACAAATTGCTATCGTCCTATGAATATGCTTTTAACATCATCAGAAATACCGACCTTTGCTAAAGTTTGTGAGGCTTCAAAAGAGACACCTTTTTTAGCGATATTACTAAAATTGGATCTCTCTCTATTACCTGAGTTGCTAACAGAAAACAAATTTGAGTTACTACAAGAAAATAACGAGATCCGAGCTCAACAAATTGTTCAAGCAACTGCACCAATCCTACAAGCAGTAACCAGGCTTATAAAACTAATAGATACACCCGAAGACGCACCGTTTATTGCTCCTTTGATCCAAAAAGAGATCCTTTATTACTTATTACGATCAAACGATGGTGCGCGTCAGCAACTACTCGCTTCGCAACATCCCCAGTGTCGGCAAATTAATCATGCTCTTGATTGGATTAAACAACACTACCGCGAAACAATCCGGATAGAAGATCTTACAATGTTAGTGGGTATGAGTACCTCTTCATTTCATTTTCACTTTAAAAATCGAACAGGCATGACACCATTGCAATATCAAAAATGGTTACGACTGAATGAAGCGAGAAGGATCATGTTGATTGAAATGAGTGATGTCTCTGAGGCGGCATTTATTGTGGGTTATGAAAGCCCATCACAGTTTAGTCGCGAATATCAGCGATTATTTGGGTTATCACCTCTAAAAGATATTCAACGATTAAAAGCCTCTGGATCTGAAAGTGTATATTTGGATTATTAGGCAAGAATAATGGAGAAATGAGTTAAGGCAGTAATAGATAATTGCGTTACAGTCAGTTTATTAACTATGTGTATGTAAAGGGGTTTAGACGTGACGAATGTTTTTATTATTAATGCGGCAAAAGAGTTTGATGGGTCTGAAGGGAAGCTCAATGACCATTTGACGCAAATTGCCACAGAATTATTATCTTCACATCAGATAAATGTGCAATCAACACGCATTGATGATGGTTATGATAATGATGAAGAAGTCGATAAATATTTATGGGCAGATGTCATCATTTATCAAATGCCAGCATGGTGGATGGAAGGCCCTTGGATCTTAAAAAAATATATTGATGATGTGTTTAGTGCGGGGTACGGCAAAATGTATATTGATGATGGCCGTACACGAAAAGATCCTTCGAAAAAATATGGTTCTGGTGGGTTATTACAAGGCAAAAAATATCTTCTTTCTGTAACTTGGAATGCGCCTTTTGAATCATTTGAAGAGCAAGAACAGTTCTTTGAAGGAAAAGGGATTGATGCTGTCTATTTCCCATTCCATAAAGCGAATCAATTTTTAGGTATGGAAGGATTAAAAACCTTTGGAATGTTTGATGTAGTGAAACAACCACAAATTGAACAAGATATTGAAGCGTATAAAAAACATTTAGAACAAGAAATCGTTGGGATCGCTGATTAGATATTTATCTTGCTAGATATAAATTAGCTACCTGATAATCAATCAAGATAACGATACAGATTGGATTTAGGTAGCTGATTTTGACAATATGGATTTACAAAGCAAAAAGCCCGCACTGTAATAGCGCGGGCTTTTCTAAATTTGGCTCCTCCAACTGGACTTGAACCAGTGACATACGGATTAACAGTCCGCCGTTCTACCGACTGAACTATGGAGGAAGCGAGTTCTCTTGAGAACGAGGCGCATAATAACGATGATATATCAGAGTGTCAACGTTAAAAGTGGATTAAATATCTGTTTGGTTGGTTTATCGACAAAGTGGCTAAATAATAGAAGTTATTCTCCGTGTTTTACGTGTAACACGGAGAATCAATTAGGCTTGAGGGGATAATTGTGATGCTGAAATTGATTGTTGAATGGGATCAAATGCCATCAAGTACACATCGTAAAAATGAATTTCTTGTTTTTTACTAATAATCTCACGAATGTCTTCTTTTATTTGTTGAGATATCGCTGGGTGCTGGTGGATCTCATTTATGGCTTCATCAGAGAGTTTTTCAAAGGTATACCATTCACCGTTATAGCAAACTCTCAAATCGAGAACACCAATATCCTCAAATTTATAGATAGGTTTAATATCAAATAACAAGATACCAGCCATAACTAAGAACATCACAGTAAAAAGAACGAGTGAGATAACCCCAAAGTAAGGTGAATAAATTAATAACGCAGCGAGTAATACATAAGAGAGAACCATGCTGATACATAACCAGATATGGTTTTTTAAAAACTGACTATTAAAATGTGGTTTCCCGTCTCTTTTCTCTGCTTTATTGATCCGGTCTAAATCACGCTCTAAGATTTCTTTTAATACATTCATTGTAAACACCTTAAGAGATGAATGTTGCAAACTTGTTTCTTATTATTAGATTATCACGGGGACAAGATAAGCGGGTAGAACAGTTTTTTTAAATTATGGCATTAACTGTTATTGTTAAACCATTAAGAATATTCTTAGTTGTTGTTAATAATAGAGATAAAATATCAAATAAATTTTATGCACAGTGGTAAAAATAGAGGAAGAATTGTATTTTTAATGTGCAATTCGCATTTTTTTAATCTTTAGACGCATAAAACTATTGCTATTAAACTTGTCTCATGCGTTAATGAGTAAGGCCTCAATACAGACCTGATTTATGATTGACATTCTAAGTTAATGAGTTTTAAACAGCATCGCTTTTTGACCGTTTTCTTCATGTGTGCCCATAAGTTATAGGTAGTTCAGGCCAGTAGATGCCGAGAAGGCAACGTTTTATTGATATATAGGAAAGTCACATGTCTGACAAAATGAAAGGTCAAGTTAAGTGGTTCAACGAGTCTAAAGGCTTTGGTTTTATTACTCCAGCAGACGGAAGCAAAGACGTATTCGTTCACTTTTCTGCCATTCAAGGTAACGGTTTCAAAACTCTGGCTGAAGGTCAGAACGTAGAATTCACAATTGAAAACGGTGCAAAAGGTCCAGCAGCTGCTAACGTAACAGCTCTGTAATTTAAAGCCTTTTAAAAATTTTCTTCAAGCCTGTCACCTTATGGTGGCAGGCTTTTTCTTTATGGGTAAAATAAAGGAAAAGAGAATGATAATATTTATCAGGAGAAAAAATGCAGGTTAATGATAGCGTTGTTGTGAAAACAGATGGTATTGACGATCGTGAAGGGACTATCCTACTTATTGAAGAATTTAATGAAGGTATAATGTATTTAGTATCACTCCCTGAATATCCAAAAGGAATTTGGTTTTTTAATGAAAAAGAGGGTGGTGAAGGCACATTTGTTAGACCAATACAGCAAAAATGACTTACGTTTAGGTACGGTTCATTTACATTTTTAAATCAGCTACTTATACTTTTGCCAAATTTTAGTTAGGAGAAAACACCTTGGATACACAAAGTTGTAGGTTAATGATAAAACCATTAACTGAGAATAATTTTATTCAAAATAATAGGTAGGCTGTTTTCTTCACTAAAACTGCTTACCATTTTGGTGGGCAGTGCATTGTAATATTTCTTTCTTATATATTCCTATTCAGCACTTACCCAAATGATTTCCCTTATGCAGCTAAAATACGAAGGGTAACTCCATGTGCTACATTTTTTTCTCTTTATTTCCTCCACCTAAGGCGATGAATTAATTTCAACACTCTGAACTATCAGAGCAAAATTTTCATATCGATTTTAATCATCATGTAGAGGAAATAAACATGACGATGACGCCTTATATTTTAAATCTCATAATTGCAATGTGCCTTGGTGCTTTGATTGGTGCCGAACGTCAATGGCGACAAAGAATGGCGGGTTTAAGAACAAACGCTTTAGTTGCAACGGGTGCGGCTGTTTTTATTTTAAGTTCAATAGAAACTTCGCCAGATAGCCCTGGTCGTATCGCAGCTCAAGTTGTTTCGGGTATTGGATTTCTTGGTGCAGGTGTGATCATGCGTGAAGGAATGAATATACGTGGACTTAATACGGCAGCAACGCTTTGGTGTTCAGCAGGAATTGGCGTGTTATGTGGCTTAGGTTTATATCAACTGGCGACCATAGCAACACTTCTTATTCTTTGTGCGAATATTTTACTACGAGAAGCTGCTCAACGGATAAACGCTCAGCCACAACATCAAGCAATAGATATTGAACAACGCTACTCAATACGAATTATTTGTCACGAAGAAGATGAAGTTTTAGTTAGAACACTCATTTTACAAGCAATAAATGGACTACATGTTCGATTACAGTCTTTAAGTAGTGCTGATACATTGATGCCTAGCCAGTTGGAAGTTTGTGCTGAATTACTTGCAACACCTGTTGAGCAAAAAGAGATAGAAGCGATTGTTTGTAGAGTAAGTTTAGAAAAGAGTGTGAGTGCAATTAATTGGAAGATAGCGGCAGAGCATCCTGCTTAACAGATCTTTTGAAAATAATGTCTTTCTAATCAAGGCTCCCTGTATTGAATATAGGGAGCTTTTTTTGCCATTTGGATACTAGATAGATATCAACTTACAAGGTTATTTCAAAAAGGAATATGAATATTGATAAAAGTTATAAAGAATATAACGTTGTAATTTATAAGTAATAGTTCTGTCATATTTCTAGCTGTTGTGTGGGCGATTACGCTTATTCGTACCAGCCACATACTTTTGTATGTTCTTAGTAAATCATTTATTTTTGCCTATCCAAACCTCAAATTATTCAGATCACCAGCATAATACTTAATTTAAGATTTAACTCCTCCGATGAGAATAATGAGATCTTAGTCATGTATTACGTATTATTACTAATATATAGAAATAAAGTATTTTGTTTGTGTAATTATTATTTTTGTAACTATTACTTTATGGAATAAAAAATAGAAAAATGTATTCAAAAAAAGCTAATTTAAATACGCAATAGGGTGGAATATATTCATTTTCGTTTTAATAAAAACAAACATTTTTGCCTAAATTGATTAATGTACAATTATTTGTATTGTGGTTAACCCGTATATAATGAGTTATGAATGAAAAATGTTTAACAGCGTTCGAGTATATTTGGCGTGATTTCTCATCTTTATTAATCTCGCGTTTTAGGTGGATTTGATTTATCTCTGTTTATTTTGTTTTTAATAAACAAGAAAAACTAAAATCAAGTAAGCGGTTGCTACTCATGGTTTACTTATTAAATGAGGCACTTAGGCGTATTGTAGGACAAAAAGTCGTTATTAAGGGGCTTAGCGCAGTATAGAATCTGGGGTGAAAATCGATGTTTTCCATTGATTATATTGGATTTTTTTTTAATATCTAAATTATACTCTCAAATTATTTCAATGTATTTGGCGAAAATTTTATCAATATTTTCTATCGTATTTAATTTAAGTTTGATTTTTTGAGTAATGTTTTTAATTCAATCAAATTAGACTCTCAAAAAATGGGGATAAATTCAGGAAAATGGTGAGTTTAAACCGCTACAGTAAAGCTGATGAATTGCTGTGGCATGATGTTTGTAATCACTAATCAATGATGAATGAAAATCTTTTGAAAAATTATAGGATTTTTTGTAAAAACCATGTAGAGGAAATGATACCAATAAGTAATCTTATAATAAGCGTAGAAAAACCACACCACTCTTTTCATTCGATAAAATAATAATTTCAAAATTATATTGTTTATAACTTTGTCAAGGATGTAAATCTTACTTATTACAGAAGGAGAATTATCTTAGTATGAAATAGATGTGCCATTAGTATTTACTGTGAAAATATATATAAAGGATAATTGTGCTACTGACCTTTTTCGATTTACCAAAAAAGATAAAACCAAGTATAAGAGGAATGCTAATTTAAAAAATTGCCGGTATAAAAGGGGGAGTAATCATTTCATGTTTGCTTACTAAAAAACGATGTAACTCATTTCAATAGAACTGAAAGCAATACACAAAGTATTTGCATTCACGGCATGAATAATCTCAATTATTACTTTTGAAAAATACGGTTACAATATTTTTCAAAAGCTTCCTTTTCCAAAAATTTAGAACACTTTTGGGGTATAGAATACTAAGCACTGTTATTGGTTTTTAAGATTAATCTAATAAATGAGATATAGGTCTTGATTATTTAGATACATCAATATTTTTATTAGGCTTTGATAGAGAGGAAAAGTCTTTTTAAACTCGGAATTACTCATAAAAAGGGTAATAAAATGAGTCAAATTAGTGGTTAGAATAGGGGAATATTTAGAGATATATTTTAGTGGTTTAAGTAAAGATATATCGATATTTAAATCTTTATACTCTCCTAAGCCCGTCAACATCAACTTTTGTTAAGTAATGGTGTTGTTACGAAGTCAGCACTTTTGGTTCTGTAATGTCTTGAGACTTGTGCTAGCTAGGTTGAAAAAAAGAGGCTAACCGCATGATAAGAGGAAAAGTGAAACAATACTCATCATTTGTAAGAGTAAAACAAATTTCTGTTAAGAGCTGCTTTGGAGCAAAAAGTAACATTTGATATTTTTTAGTTCGAGGTAATGCCAATAGAATAATCAATAAGATGCTATTTTGATCATATTTGTTTTTCTGTCTTTGCATTGAAAAAGTCGATGTGTACAAGTGTTAACTCTAGATCGTCATATTTGTCATTACCGCCATTTATTGTGTAGAGGTAATACTGATAACAGGAAAAATAGAATTTATATTTTGCCTTATTATTTTATGAATTAATTACTTTGCATTGGAGATCTTGGAAGCTTTTTTTATCAAATTGAAATTTATATTTCAAAAAAATGTCTTTTTTATAATAAAAGAGGTGTGGTTATATAAAACATAATTTATAAATCTTCTTTTTTTCTTTATGCTTTTTTTACTGGATATTACATTTTTAATTAATTGTAGATTGTTTGATAAGTATATATCTATATACAGTGAAAAATAAGATGATTTTTATTTTATTTTTTATTTTAATAAAGTGTGGCTTTATTTTATAAAAAAATGATTGTTTTTTAAAATTTAACTTAAGTTAAATATTGTATTATTTTTATATTCCGTTTTAAATTGATAATTAAATTACAGGTGTTTTTTATTTAATTAAATAAAAAGTCTTCTTTTATTTTTATATTAAACTTGTGACAGTTTTAAATTTTAACTGCTCATAATATATACTGTAATTCATAAATAAAACTTATTTGTATGTGGATATTATTTCTCTGTGACTAATTTACAGTCAATAAAACTCTTATTAAGAGTTCTGTAATTTAAGTGTTAAATAGTACTTAATAATCATTAGTTAAATTGTATTGTTACAATTGAAACTTTAATAATGTGGAAATAAATATTCAATGATTTAAGGGTGAAGATGCATAACTAAGAATTTAATTTTATATGACTTATCGTTCTGTTTAATAAATTCATCATTATATCACGTTGATTTTAAAGGGTAATTTTAATGGTGAAATAATAAAAAAATTTAGGATAACTATAAATAATTAGAGTAGGTTATTTTTCAAGCAAATTGTAAATAAAAAGTGATCATTTCTGAAGGTTTACGTAAATGATGAAAAAAATAATATCTATAGAAATATTTATTAAAACTGGGAAGCCAGTTTAGATAAAGATGAGGAGGAGATATATCAATATATGTTACTGTGATCAAAAAAATCTCCAATTGTGGATTTGTCAAATTTTTATGCTGTATTTTTAGGTTTATAAGTTTAATAGATCGTATAAAATAAAAAATTATCATTAATATTTTAATTTGGGTAGATTAGCTTATTAATTTACACCAAGTTTTATTACTTTTATCACTTGAATAGTTAATGAACTAATTCCATAATAATGATTATCTTTTTGTGATGTGACTCACATAGTATTTAAATTAGACTACTTTATCCGTTGAATAACTTAATCGTTAAGGAGTAAAGTTGTCGCGTTAGGATTATTCTTAACGAGCTATATTGGCGAGCATTTAAAGTTTACTTTTAATTTAAATGTTTTTTTCGCTACTTTTGAAAATGACCGTAACTAAGTAATACAAGGTAGTGTTACTACGTGTCATGTTCATAAAATGGGGCCTGGAAATTTAATATTACATTTATATTAATTTCCTCGGGATCTTTCATTAGGAAGATCCTCTTTGTTCAATATAATCGGACGGGATGTAAAGAGATGAGTACGGTTGAATTGCTTAAGCATATTTATGACATAAATTTATCGTATTTGCTTTTGGCGCAAAGGTTAATTAACCAAGAAAAGGCTTCCGCAATGTTTCGGCTTGGGATTAGTGACGCCATGGCGGATGCACTAGCAGAGCTTACATTGCCTCAATTGGTTAAGTTGGCTGAAACAAACCAACTAATCTGTAATTTCCGGTTTGAAGACAGCGAAACAATAGAACAACTCACTAAAGAATCTAGAGTGGATGATTTACAACAAATCCATACTGGCATTCTTCTTTCTTCTAACTTGTTTCGTCAGTTATCGGAACAAGATACTACTGCGACAAAGAAACGGGCATAACAATGAGTGAGAAAAGTATCGTCCGAGAAGCGAAGGATATTCGCTTAGCAATGGAATTAATCACCTTGGGTGCCCGCTTACAAATGCTTGAAAGTGAAACTCAATTAAGTCGGGGGCGTTTAATTAAATTATACAAAGAATTAAGAGGGAGCCCCCCTCCAAAAGGAATGCTGCCATTTTCAACGGATTGGTTTATGACATGGGAACAAAATATCCATTCCTCAATGTTCTATAACGCTTATCGCTTTTTATTAAAAAATGGTGGCTGTGTTGGCGTTGAGGCTGTTGTTAAAGCTTATCGTTTATACTTAGAGCAATGTCCGCCTGTTAAAGATCAAGAACCTATTTTAGCACTAACAAGAGCATGGACATTAGTACGCTTTGTTGAAAGTGGCATGTTGCAACTTTCCGTTTGTACCAAATGTAATGGTTCATTTATTACACACGCACACCAGCCAGCTAGCAATTATGTTTGCAGTCTTTGCCAGCCACCTTCTCGCGCAATAAAAAAACGTAAACTTTCCGCCAATCCTGCCGATATTAACTTACAACTGTTGGATGGTCTTGAACAGTTTGCAATGTGATTCGAGATTGAAAGTTAAATATCAGGTTATAGAGCTTAGTTATCTATAACCTGAGCCGTTTCCTCTCCCCCTCCTATCTCTTGCTGCTATGTTCGCCATTCTCTCTATAACGAAATTAGCTAAAGGGATATCGCGTGTTAGTACTCTTAGGATATATCGTGGTTATGAGCGCCGTCATCGGGGGATATCTTCTCGTCGGTGGTAGTTTAGGCGCCTTGTACCAGCCAGCCGAATTTATAATCATCTTTGGTGCCGGTATCGGTGCTTTTATTGTAGGTAATAATGGTAGAGCAATTGTATCGACAATGAAGATCCTACCGAAATTACTTCGTAGTACAAATTACAATAAAGCGATGTACATGGATTTAATGGCACTCATGTTTCGTTTATTGTCAAAAGCTCGTCAAAACGGGATGTTGGCATTAGAGAGAGATATCGAAAACCCACAACAAAGTGACATTTTTTCCCAATATCCTCGCATTATGAAAGATGTTTATATGCTCAGTTTTATTACTGACTATATGCGTCTGATGGTGACAGGGAATATGAATCCTTATGAAATTGAATCTCTGATGGATGAAGAGATTGCAACTTTTGAGGAAGAAAGCGAAGTGCCTGCAACTGGTTTATCGGCGATGGGTGATTCGTTACCAGCGTTCGGTATCGTTGCTGCGGTTATGGGTGTTGTTAATGCGTTAGGTGCCGCGGATAGACCCGCTGGTGAAATGGGCGTATTAATTGGACACGCAATGGTTGGTACTTTCTTAGGTATTTTATTAGCTTATGGTTTTATTTCACCATTAGCTTCTAGACTCAGACAGCGCTCTAGTCAGCAAATGAAAATGATGGAGTGCATCAAAACAACATTGTTATCTAGCATGAATGGATATGCGCCACAGATAGCTGTTGAATTTGGACGTAAAACCCTCTTTCTGGCAGACAGACCTTCTTTTATTGAGTTGGAAGAACATGTACGTCAGGTACGGACACCAATGCAGGCAAATCCTGATGCAATGAAAGAAGAGTAATTATGAAGAGTAATTCACAAATCATTCGAGTTAAAAAGCGAGGGAGAAAGCAACATCACGCTCACGGTGGTGCATGGAAGATAGCTTATGCTGACTTTATGACTGCAATGATGGCTTTCTTTCTGGTGATGTGGTTACTTTCAATCTCTAGTCCACAAGAATTAACTCGTGTAGCAGAATATTTTCGCACGCCATTAAAAGTCGCTATTGAAAAAGGGCGATTTAGTGGGGATGCAACCAATCCTATTCCTGGAGGAGGGCGTGATCCTGTTTATAACGAAGGTGATATTTTGCCAAAAGGCCAGGAAGATAAACAGCTTAATGAAAAGCAACAATTCCGCCGATTAAAAGAGAATTTAGAACAAGTCATTTTAAATGATCCTAGATTAAAAGATCTGAAGCCTCATTTATTAATCGACATGATGGATGAAGGTTTACGCATCCAAATTATCGATAAAGCAAATCGACCTATGTTTAGAGTCGGTAGTGCTACCGTTGAACCTTATATGAAGGATATTTTGACGGCAATTGCACCTATTTTAAATGACACGCCATATAAAATCAGTTTATCGGGTCATACCGATGATATTCCTTATGCAAGTGGCGCTTTTAAATATAGTAACTGGGAACTATCAACGGATCGCGCGAATGCCTCTCGTCGAGAATTAATTGGTGCTGGCTTAGGTGAATGGAAAGTGTTGCGTGTTGTAGGTATGGCATCAACAGTTCACTTGGTCAAAGAAGATGGTTTTGCACCTGCTAACCGACGGATCAGTATTCTGGTCTTAACGAAGCAAGCAGAACAAAAAATTGTACAAGAAAATGAGCGGGTTGCACCGACAGTAACAGAGGCTTCAGAAATTGAACCTCTACTTTCAGGGCAAGAAACCCCACAAGAAAAAGCAGAAAATACACAGACGGGTTCGTCTGTGTCTTCTGCATCTGAGCTTCCCGAATCAAAAAAGGAAAATGTTGAAACAGGAGTTTCTGGGGAAAGTTTGCCATCACAATCGACAAATATTACTACAAAGCAGGGAACAGCCCCCTAATTTGTTGGTAATCGCGTAAAGGTGAATGAGTAACGATGGATATTACTGAGTTTTATCAAACATTTTTTGATGAAGCAGATGAGTTGTTAGCTGATATGGAACAGCATTTGCTGTTACTTGATCCTGCAAATCCAGATCAAGAACAGATGAATGCAATTTTCCGTAGTGCGCACTCCATAAAAGGAGGGGCTGCAACATTTGGCTTCGTTAAACTTCAACAGACCACTCATGTGCTTGAAAACTTGCTCGATAGTGCAAGACGTCATGAGATGGCGCTCACCGACGACATTATTAACCTGTTTCTGGAAGCGAAAGATATTATGCAACAGCAATTGGATGCACATAAAAACTCACAAGAACCTGATGAGGAAACATTTAACTATATTTGTGAGAAGTTGCGTCAGCTGGCTCTCGATGTAAAAGAAGAACAATCCGCTCCTCAAGTTGAGGTTGTTGCTGGATCTGAAACTTCAGACTCACAGGCCGCAATGACTGAAACTCCTGTTTTGTCATCTGACATTGAAAATGTGCAAAGTGAAGCTATAGAAACCATGGTCGAAGTAGCATCGACCATGGCGGCTGATGGACATTATTATCATCATATTATTTTGTCTGATCTTAAAGAGACAGATATTGATTTAATGCTTGATGAATTAAAGCATCTTGGTGAAGTTAGCCAAGTTGAAAAACAGCATCATGGTCTTGAAGCAATATTGAAAACCACTGCAACAGAAGAAGATATCAGCGCTGTACTTTGTTTTGTGATTGAACCTGAACAAATCTCGTTTAAAAAAGTGGCTGTTGCAGAAAAAAACACAGTTACAGAAGAAAGTACAACATCTGTTGATGATGTTCATGTTGAAAGCGAAATAGAGCAAGCGGTACCTGTACAAAAATCAGTTGCTGAAAAAGTAACACCATCAGCAGAACCGACTAAAGCACCGGTGGCATCGGCAGCACTAGCGAAAAGACCTGTTGCAGCTGCTACGCCAAAAACAGAATCAAGCAGTATTCGTGTTGCAGTTGAAAAAGTTGATCAATTAATCAACTTAGTTGGTGAACTGGTTATCACACAGTCAATGTTGGCACAGCATAGCGGTACCCTTGAGCCTGCAATATATAGTGATTTACTAAGTTGTATTGCTCAGTTACAGCGCAATTCTCGTGATTTACAAGAATCTGTTATGTCAATTCGTATGATGCCAATGGAATATGTTTTCAGTCGCTTCCCTCGAGTTGTGCGTGATGTTGCAGGTAAAATGAATAAGAAAGTTGAGCTAAACATGATTGGTAGCTCAACAGAACTTGATAAAAGCTTAATTGAAAAAATTATCGATCCTTTAACTCACTTAGTTCGTAACAGTCTTGATCATGGTATTGAAATGCCAGCTGATCGTGTTGCAGCTGGTAAACCAGAAGCGGGGCAATTAACCCTGTCTGCGGAACATCAAGGCGGTAATATTTGTATTGAAGTAACTGATGATGGTGCTGGATTAAACCGCGAACGTATTTTGAAAAAAGCGATTTCCTCTGGGCTTGCAGTTTCTGAAAATATGAGCAACGAAGAAGTTGCTATGCTGATTTTTGCACCGGGTTTCTCTACTGCTGAAGTCGTCACGGATGTTTCTGGTCGTGGTGTGGGTATGGATGTTGTAAAACGAAATATCCAAGAGATGGGCGGTCAAATTCAAATCAGTTTTGAAGTGGGTAAAGGAACGCGTATTCGCATTTTACTTCCACTGACATTAGCAATTTTAGATGGTATGTCTGTTAAAGTTCATGACGAAGTCTTTATTTTACCATTAGGAACGGTAGTCAGTTCTTTACAACCGGAAGAAGATGATATTTATCCATTGGCTGGCGATGAGAAATTATTGCAGGTCAGAGGGGAATATTTACCACTGATTGAACTGCATCGTACTTTTAATATTGAAGGTGCTCAAACCGATATTACCCAAGCAATTGCGGTAATTGTTCAAAGTGCCGGACGTCGTTATGCTTTATTGGTAGATCAATTAGTTGGTCAGCATCAAGTTGTTGTTAAAAATATAGAAAGCAATTACCGAAAAGTACCTGGAATATCTGCTGCAACAATTATGGGCGATGGTAGTGTGGCTTTAATTCTTGATGTACCAGAATTGCAACGTTTAAGTCATACACAAATGACAAATAAGAAAAAGAATACAACTGCAAGCGCAGTCATTTAATAGTGAGGATAAAATAAGATTATGGCTTCGGAACATTTCGAGAAATTATCCGGTGAAACTGTTGGACAAGGATTTCTAATTTTTACGCTGGGCGATGAAGAATATGGAATTGATATTTTAAAGGTTCAAGAAATTCGTGGATATGATCAAGTTACACGTATTGCTAATTCACCTAGCTTTATTAAAGGTGTAACTAATTTACGGGGCGTTATTGTTCCGATAGTTGATCTACGTATTAAATTTTCACAAGAAAGTGTAACTTATAATGACAATACTGTTGTTATTGTGGTTAACTTATTAAATCGAATTGTGGGAATTGTTGTTGATGGCGTTTCTGATGTTCTTACGTTAAAGCCAGAGCAAATCTGCCCTGCGCCAGAGTTTGCAGTCACAATGTCTACTGAGTATTTAACAGGTTTAGGTACTTTAGATGAAAGAATGCTTATTCTTGTTGATATTGAAAAATTACTCAACAGTGAAGAAATGGAATTAGTCGATAGCGCAACAATTCAAGCTAAATAAGTTTTTATTTTTTAAAAAATAATCTAAATACTGTTCCGGTAATTTTGCCGGAATAGCTATTTCTATCTTTTTTATTTTATTAGCGAGTGCTAAAGCATTAAATTAACTTTAAGTAAAATTAAAAGATAAAAAGAACTAATAATTTTAGTTAAGTTCTATTTTATTATTTATTAGCTTATAAGTAGCTATCACCTAGCAGTAATATTTTTCTACTGACGGAAATAACTTTAAAGTTTTTTATACTTATAATTTTAATTAAAAATAGTATTACCACCGCTTTCTAATGGGGCAAAAACGTGACTAAGACGAAATGAAACCTATAAAGTTTCTCTTAAGTCTGCCGATAACTTGCTCATTACCGTTTATTATAAAAAGGGAAACTATGTTTAGCCGAATGAAAATAGTGACTGGATTATTATCCATTCTTCTGTTGTTTGGTGTTTTGCAATTTGTCTCAGGGGGAGTTTTTTACTCAAATATCGTTGAGACAAGAAACGACCTTAATAAAACACTGACAATACAAGATCAACGAGAGCGCCTAGATGAAAGCTGGGCTAACTTACTGCAAGCTCGTAATAACATTAACCGCGCCGCGATTAGTTTTTTATTACAAGATAAAAATCTTAATGTAGATGATTCTCTATCTGTTGACTATCTGACGGGTCTTGCTCGTAAAAATATGTCCCGTGCAGATGAGAAATTTAAAGAATTTGAAAAAAATATTACGGCTTATCAAGTTCACTCAGAAGATGATGTTCGTAGCCTAAAAGGGCGTTTTATCGAATATTTTTCTGCATTAAACCAACTGGAAATTTTACTTCAAGATAAGAACTTAAAAGACTTTTTTGAGCAACCAACTACAGGTTATCAAGATGCTTTTTATAAAGAATATCTTGCATATGTCATGCGTAATGAGAAATTTAACGAAGAGTTAAATGTGGCACTAGAAGCCTCTCACCAACGTACTGTCATTACTATGGTTGTGTTAGCCATTATCGTGATCTCGGCATTAATTCTATGCTGGTTTGCATTACGTAATGCCTTAATTAGACCATTAAATTCACTTCTATTAAGTATTAAAACTTTCTCTGAAGGTGATTTACGTCCAAATATCGAAGTGAATGGCCGCAATGAAATGAGCTTGTTAGCAAATGGTTTAAAACATATGCAACAAGAGCTTATTCAAACCGTTCGTGGTGTCTATCAAAGTACGGAAAACATTTATAACAGCACAAGTGAAATTGCCGCTGGGAATAATGACTTATCTGCTCGTACAGAAGAGCAAGTGGCTTCGTTAGAAGAAACTGCTGCAAGTATGGAACAGTTAACGGCAACCGTAAAACAGAACGCAGACAATGCTCGCCAAGCAAGTAATCTTGCTAATGACGCCTCAGATATTGCCCGCCAAGGCGGAAAAGTTGTTGCTAATGTGGTGCAAACGATGCACGACATAGCCGGAAGTTCTCAGAAAATCACCGATATCACAGCTGTTATCGATGGCATTGCATTCCAGACCAATATTTTGGCACTGAATGCGGCTGTTGAAGCAGCAAGAGCCGGTGAGCATGGTCGCGGATTTGCGGTAGTTGCCGGAGAAGTTCGTAACCTTGCACAGAGAAGTGCAGAAGCTGCTAAAGAAATAAAAACACTGATTGAAGATTCTGTAAGTCGTACTGAAACGGGTTCTGTACTCGTTGAAAGTGCGGGTGAGACGATGACGCGTATTGTGGATTCAGTAACACGTGTTACTGACATCATGGGCGAAATCGCTTCTGCATCAGATGAGCAAAGCCGAGGTATTTCACAAGTTGGCCTTGCGGTTTCTGAAATGGATCGCGTCACTCAGCAAAACGCCTCTTTAGTAGAACAATCTGCAGCCGCTGCTGCTGGTCTTGAAGATCAAGCAGTTGCATTAACCCGCTTAGTTTCAATCTTCAAATTACCGGGTCAGGAAGAAAAAACGCTAGAAAGAAAGGAATCGGATGCAACCCCTGTAGTTAAAGCCGCTGCTCCACTTATAAAACCAGGAACCTCAGAAAAGAAAAAGAGCAGCAGTGTTGAAGATCCCGCTAACTGGGAAACTTTCTAACAACAACAAGTGGCTGACAAGCGGTGGCTTTTAACCACCGCTTTAAACGAGGTGAAGGCATGTTTAGGTTTCGCAAATTAAAGATATCCACCAGTCTCTATTTATTGCTGATGATGTTTTGCGTTATGCAGGTGATTTCTAGTGGTATTTCGCTAGGGATCGTTCATTTGAATAACGAACAGATCACCAGAGTAGATATAGATACATCTAAGCGAGATGAATTAGGATTAAGTTGGGCATCTTTAATACAAACACGTAATGCGATTAATCGTGTAGCTATTGCAGTGAAAACTGAACAGTCAACGGATTATATTCAATCTATTGAATCAATTGCACTTTCACGTTTGGAAACGGCGAATACTCATTTTCAAAATTTCCTTGCTGATATCAATAAAGAGGCAATCCCAACAGAAGAAAAAGAAATCGTTGAAGCAGTAAAAAACGATTACCACGTTTTATATGGTGCATTAACTGAATTACATAGCATGTTAAAAAACGATAACTTCCAAGGTTTTTTAGATCAACCAACAGAACGTTATCAAACAGCGATGGAAAATTCATTTAACACTTATATGAATTATGTTCAGACAGAAATTACTGAATCTATAGAGCAAGGACATCGCTCTTATACTATTGCTATCTTGATGTTTATCGGTGCAATAGCGATGGTTATTGTGGTATCAATCGCCGCTCATCGTTGGCTAAGTTTTAATATCATTAAACCTTTCGCAAGTTTAAGCCGTTATTTTAATGATGTTGCCACCGGTAAATTAAATCGTGAAATTCTTGTCTTCACCGATGATGAAATAGGGGATGTGTTTAGACGACTACGAGATATGCGTGGTGAGCTCGCGCGTTCTATTCGTATCGTTCGTGATAACAGCCATGCTATGTATTCTGGTATTCAAGAAATTTCCAAAGGAAATACGGATTTATCCTCAAGAACTGAACAACAAGCTGCTTCGTTAGAAGAAACTGCGGCAAGTATGGAAGAGTTAACAGCAACGGTAAAACAAAATGCTGATAACGCCTTGCAAGCGAGCAAGCTCGCAGAGTCTGCTTCTGAAACAGCCATACGTGGTGGAAAAATCACGCATAGTGTTGTTGAAACCATGGATGCGATTACACAAAGTTCTCAAAAGATAGGGGCTATTATCAGTGTGATTGATGGTATTGCGTTCCAAACCAATATATTAGCACTTAACGCCGCGGTTGAAGCTGCGCGCGCAGGTGAACAAGGGCGTGGATTCTCTGTTGTTGCTGGAGAAGTTCGTAACCTTGCTCAACGCAGTGCTGATGCTGCAAAAGAGATCAAATTATTGATTGATGAATCTGTTTTACGAGTCTCTCAAGGTTCTCAACTCGTTAATAATGCAGGGCAGACAATGGAGGAACTCGTTACATCAGTAAATAAAGTCACTGAATTAATGGCAGAAATCGCCTCAGCTTCTGATGAACAAAGTCGAGGTATTCACCAAGTCGCTGATGCAGTCAGTCAGATGGATCAGGTGACACAGCAAAACGCTGCTTTGGTGGAGCAATCAGCATCTGCTGCCGCAGCATTGGAAGATCAGGCTAATAATCTTGTTGATGCTGTATCGGCATTCGAGTTGCCTGACACGGATGAGAGTAATAATTCTTCATCCCTAGAAGGTAATGGGTTGAAAAAAGCAGATAAAAAATCATTTTTTAAAAAGACCCATTAAAAAACAATGAAACGTAATGTTACTGAAGTCTTATCAGATATCGCTGCTCAACCGTTGGATATTTTTACCCAACGGTTCATGTTGTCCGATGATCAGTTCCAATCTATATGCCAATTGATTTATCAAAAGGCAGGTATTGTGCTGACTAACAACAAAAGGGAGATGGTTTATAACCGTCTCACTAGGAGGTTACGTGAATTACGGATGAATAACTTTGGTGACTATCTTGCGTTTCTTAAAAGTGATATACGCAACCCTGAATGGCAAGAGTTTGTAAATGCATTAACAACCAATCTCACCGCATTTTTCAGGGAAGCGCATCATTTTCCTATTCTGGCTAAACATGCCAGAAAAAGAGCAGGAGGCGTCTACCGAGTATGGTGTGCAGCCGCATCTACTGGAGAAGAACCTTATTCAATTGCGATGACTTTACGCGATGTTTTTGGGAATAACCCTTATAAAACCAAAATTATTGCCAGCGATATCGATACTAATGTGTTGGATAAAGCACGAAAAGGTGTTTACCGACAGGAAGAGCTTAAAACTTTAAATGATGAATATTTGAAAAAATATTTTCTCAAAGGTGTCGGCGATTTTGAAGGATACGTGAAAATTAGACAACAAATCAGCGAGATGGTCTCTTTTCAGTATTTGAATTTACTCGACAAGCAATGGGATTTAGAAGGCAGTTTTGATGCGATTTTTTGTCGTAATGTCATGATTTATTTTGACAAAGCGACACAACAAACCTTACTTAACCGCTTTACCTCATTACTTAAGCCAGACGGAATGCTGTTTGTTGGACATTCTGAGAATGTAAGCCAGCTTAGCAAGGATTTCTACTTGCATGGGCATACCGTTTACGGGCTGACACCAGCAAGGAGAGGTTATGAATAAAATAACGGTACTCTGTGTTGATGATTCGGCGTTAATGCGTCAAATCATGCGAGAAATCATCAACAGTCATAGCGATATGGAAGTTGTTGATTGTGCACCAGATCCTATAGTGGCTCGTGACTTAATAAAAAAGTACAACCCACAGGTATTAACGTTAGACGTTGAAATGCCACGTATGGATGGTATTGATTTCTTGGAAAAACTGATGCGATTAAGACCAATGCCTGTCGTTATGGTCTCATCATTAACAGCTAAAGGCTCAGAAGTGACGTTAAAAGCGTTAGAACTGGGTGCGGTTGATTTTGTGACTAAACCACAGCTTGGTTTGCGTGAAGGTATGATGGCTTATAGTGAACTGATTGCTGAGAAAATTCGTGCTGCGGCACTGGCACGGATTAATCGACGAGAAGTACAAGCAGCGCCTTCTAAATCATTGTCATTTACACCGATGATTTCGAGTGAAAAGTTGATTGCTGTAGGTGCATCAACTGGTGGCACAGAGGCTATTCGTAATTTTCTAGAACCATTACCCGTTACCAGCCCTGCGATATTAATTACGCAACATATGCCCGCAGGGTTTACACACTCATTTGCAGAACGATTAAATCGTTTATGCCAAATTAGTGTAAAAGAAGCAGAAGACGGCGAACGTGTATTACCTGGGCATGCTTATATTGCGCCAGGTGATTATCACATGGAGCTTCGTCGCAATGGTGCTAACTACCAGATCCACATTAATAAAGAGCCAGCAGTAAATCGTCATCGTCCTTCTGTCGATGTGTTATTTAGGTCTGTCGCAAAATATGCGGGACGTAATGCTATCGGTGTGATTTTAACCGGAATGGGAAGTGACGGTGCTGCGGGTTTATTAGAAATGCGTCGTGCTGGTAGTTATACCTTTGCACAAGACGAAGCGAGTTGTGTCGTCTTTGGTATGCCACGCGCTGCGGTTGAATTAGGCGCAGTAGACGAAGTGAAAAGCATAAGCGCAATGAGTAAAGCGGTGCTGATGAAAATCAGCAGCACACAATCATTGCGTATCTGATTAAGTTCAGTTTAAAAAGCAACACAGTAATTTGCCGATATATTTTGAAGGAGTTTTCAATGGCAAGTAAGGATCTGAAATTTTTAGTGGTTGATGATTTTTCAACAATGCGCCGCATAGTTCGTAATTTGCTAAAGGAATTAGGATTTACGAATGTAGAAGAAGCAGAAGATGGTGCTGACGCGTTAGCTAAATTACGCAATTCGGCAATTGATTTTGTGATCACAGACTGGAACATGCCAAACATGGATGGTCTAGAGCTTCTTAAAAATATTCGTAGTGACGCGGGACTTGCAGCAACACCAGTACTTATGGTTACCGCTGAAGCTAAAAAAGAAAATATCATTGCAGCAGCGCAAGCCGGTGCAAGTGGATATGTTGTTAAACCTTTTACAGCAGCAATTCTTGAAGAAAAACTAAATAAAATTTTTGAAAAACTGGGCATCTAAGGAGTCGCAATGAGTGGGAATCCAATTATGCCGAAAGATAATATTGAAATGACATCTGATATTATCAGCCGGATCGGACAATTGACGCGGATGTTACGCGACAGTTTGCGAGAATTAGGATTGGATAAAGCAATAGCCGAAGCAGCAGAAGCCATCCCTGACGCTAGGGAACGACTGGACTATGTTGCTCAAATGACCGCTCAGGCAGCTGAGCGTACATTGAACTGTGTCGAAGCTGCGCAGCCTAAACAGGATGCGTTAAGTGCCGATGCGACTAAGCTTACTGAGCGTTGGGACCAATGGTTTGAACAGCCAGAAGAGCTGAAAGATGTACGCTCTCTTGTAACCGATACCCGCAATTATTTGCGGGATATCCCTGAGAGTACGGCTTTTACTAACAGTCAGTTATTGGAAATTATGATGGCACAGGATTTCCAAGATCTGACCGGTCAGGTAATTAAACGCATGATGAGTGTTGTTCAAGAAATTGAAAAACAACTCGTGATGGTATTAATGGAAAACCTGCCACCAGAGCAACTTGAAAAGTCTAATGTGAAGAAAGAGACCGACTCTTTATTAAATGGTCCACAGGTTAATAAAAACAACGCTGGCGTGATCAAAAATCAAGATCAAGTTGATGATTTACTGGAAAGTTTAGGTTTCTAACCTTCTAATGAGTTTTAGGGCGATAAGGACGTTGAGATATGCAGGACGCATTCGCTCTATGCTCTGCTCTTTTAGGATGGTGTATTTTATGGATAAAAAATCACGTAACAATGCTTTAATAGCACACGCTATTGAAGAAAATGTAAGCCGCTTTTTTTAAGCGGCTTTTGAATTTGTCGAAATAAACATCAAAAGTAAAATTACTCAATTTTGCCGTTAATTTTGCTGATCTCCTTATAATCAGCGTCAATATTGCCTATATCTCCATTTTTATCATTGGGTTATTTTTTAAGTACATGCTGTCATAGCCCAAAAAGCCCCGTAAATTTGCGATTGTTCAGCCCATCAATTTCCTCTGAATTTGTCATGCTTAGAGTCATTTCATTCATGCTTTTAATCTCAATATCTAAATCGGACAGACTGTGGCTGAAGATAGCGATCTCGAAAAAACAGAGGACCCCACACCCCATAAACGGGAAAAAGCCAAAAAGGATGGACAAATTGTTCGTTCTAAAGAGCTATCGTCCGTATTAATGATCTTGGGTGGCGTGAGTTTGCTGTGGATGAGTGGTGGGTTTATCACTCGTGGGCTATATGCCATGTTAACAGAAGGGTTTACGTTTAATCATCACCTTATCGGTAATGAGAATTTGCTGATCCCTCGATTTGGTAGTTTGATTAAACAAGCTGTATTTGCGCTATCACCTGTGTTTTTGGGTTTAGTGCTTGTGGCAATTGGTGGCTCTGCCTTATTAGGCGGAATTAACTTTAGTAGTAAATCCATTAAGTTTGATCCGAAAAAATGGAACCCTATTTCCGGGTTAAAGCGCATTTTTTCAATGAATGCGTTAGCTGAGTTATTTAAAGCGATACTGAAATCAACCTTTGTGGGGATCGCTGCAACCGTTTTTTTATGGCACAACTGGAACGATATTCTTCATCTGATCACGCTTCCACCACTAAGTGCGCTAGCGAATGCGATGCAACTGCTGATTTTCGCAGTCTATATCACAGTGTTTATGCTGATCCCGATGGTGGCATTCGACATTATTTTCCAAATTCGTAGTCATTTGAAAAAGCTACGTATGACGCGCCAAGAAATTAAAGATGAATTTAAACAGCAAGAGGGTGATCCGCAACTTAAAGCGCGTATCCGTCAGCAACAACACGCAATGTCTCGCCGTCGAATGATGGCGGATGTACCTAAAGCTGACGTTATTGTTACGAACCCAACACACTATGCTGTTGCACTGCAATATAACGACAAAATGACTGCACCTAAAGTTTTAGCAAAAGGTGCAGGAGCTATTGCGTTAAAAATTAAAGAGATTGGTGCAGAAAATCGAATTCCGCTTCTAGAAGCGCCACCGCTTGCTAGGGCGTTATATCGTCACAGTGAAATAGGCCATGCAATACCTTCAACCCTCTATGCTGCGGTTGCAGAGGTACTTGCATGGGTTTATCAGCTGAAACGATGGAAAACCGAAGGTGGTTTAAAACCTAAACAACCTATGAACTTGCCAGTGCCTCCCGCACTGGACTTTGCTGGAGAAGATAATCGTCATGGCTAATTTGGCCTCATTACTCCGCTTGCCGGGAAATTGGAAAAGTTCTCAGTGGCAGATACTGGCAGGGCCAGTGCTTATCTTGTTGATACTGTCAATGATGGTATTGCCATTGCCACCTTTTCTATTGGATTTATTATTTACCTTCAATATCGCACTCTCCATCATGGTGCTGTTGGTTGCAATGTTCACTCGACGTACTTTGGACTTTGCAGCTTTCCCTACTATTTTGCTGTTTACTACGTTGTTACGTTTATCATTAAACGTTGCTTCAACACGTATCATCTTAATGGAAGGACATACAGGACCAGAAGCGGCAGGGCGCGTTGTTGAGGCGTTTGGCCATTTCCTTGTTGGCGGTAACTTTGCTATCGGTATTGTGGTCTTTATCATCCTTATTTTGATTAACTTTATGGTTATCACTAAGGGTGCGGGACGTATTGCTGAAGTAGGTGCGCGTTTTGTGTTAGATGGAATGCCGGGTAAACAGATGGCAATCGATGCTGACCTGAATGCTGGTATTATCAACGAAGACGAAGCAAAGAAACGCCGTAAAGAAGTTTCATTAGAATCCGACTTTTACGGCTCAATGGATGGTGCGAGTAAGTTCGTTCGTGGTGACGCCATTGCTGGCTTAATGATCCTTGTGATTAACGTGGTGGGTGGTCTTATCGTCGGTGTTGCTCAACACGGAATGGCATTAAACGATGCAGCAACGACTTATACCCTTTTAACCATCGGTGATGGTCTGGTTGCTCAAATTCCTGCATTGATTATCTCAACGGCAGCGGGTGTTATCGTTACTCGTGTTGCAACAGATGAAGACGTTGGTCAACAGATGGTTACCCAACTGTTTGATAATCCTCGTGTTCTACTGTTAACTGCTGGTGTGCTAGGTCTGTTAGGTTTAGTACCAGGAATGCCTAACTTTGTTTTCCTTTTCTTCACAGCAGCATTAGGTGGATTAGGTTGGTATATCTTACGTCGCAACGCCAATCCTGAAGTACAGCAACAAAAAGAGATGGAAGAAGTTGAAAAACAAAACCGTGTTGTTGAAGCTTCATGGGAAGATGTACAGCTTGAAGATCCATTAGCTATGGAAGTAGGGTATCGCTTAATTCCAATGGTTGATAATCGCCAAAATGGTGAGTTGTTAGGCAGAATTAGTGGTATTCGTAAAAAGTTTGCTCAGGAAACGGGATATCTTCCTCCAGTCGTTCATATTCGAGACAATATGGAATTAAGACCTTCCTCTTATCGTATTTTAATGAAAGGGGTTGAAATTGGTCACGGTGAAGCGCATCCGGGTCGTTGGTTAGCAATCAATCCGGGTAATGCAGTTGGTTCTTTAGATGGCGATATTACTCAAGAGCCAGCATTTGGTTTACCCGCAGTTTGGATTGATGACAGCTTAAGAGAGCAAGCACAGGTTCAAGGTTATACCGTTGTGGCTGCAAGTACCGTTATTGCAACGCACTTTAACCATGCATTAGCGAAATACGCATCAGAATTATTTGGTCGTCAAGAAGCACAAATGCTGTTTGATAGGGTGAGTAAAGAGCTCCCTAAAATGACAGAAAATATGATCCCAGATATGCTTTCGCTTACTGTATTGCACAAAGTATTGCAAAACCTGCTGTCTGAGCAAGTGCCTATTCGTGATATGAGAACCATATTAGAAGCTTTAGCAGAGCACGCGCCAGAGCAGAAAGATCCAGCCGAATTAACAGCTGTTGTTCGTGTTGCACTTCGCCGTGCGATCACACAACACTGGTTTGGCGATCAGGATGAAATTCAAGTCATTGGTTTAGATGCAAGTTTAGAGCGCATTCTTGTTCAAGCTATGCAAAGTGGCGGTGGTTTAGAGCCGGGACTAGCTGAGAATATTGAACAACAAGCAGCGGATGCCGTGCGTCACCAAGAGATGTCCGGTGGAGCTCCAGTATTGCTAGTGAATCATGCGTTGCGTTCATTATTGTCACGTTTCTTACGTCGCAGCCTACCGCAATTAGCCGTATTGTCGAATATGGAAGTCAGTGAAGGTCGTCGCATTAGAATGACGTCGATGATTGGTGGACAACCTCATTAATTGGCTATAAGGGATATCTAAGTCTAAAAGGTCACTGTAATAAGTGGCCTTTTTTATATTTATAAAATAGAAAGATGTGATGGTTAGAGAGCAGGAGATGCGTTAGCTTTTTACTCACAACAAAGAGAGAAGCCAGTGCATCAATAAATAGATAGCTTAGTGATATTTATTTTAGCGTTATGAAAAAGTACGGTCATGATGTGGTGATAATCAAGATCTAAGCAAGAGTTAAGGTTTTAGATAAGAGAAGTGTCACAAGAAGATGTTAGATAACAGCGGAGTGTTATCTGTTGTTGCTGGTTTAAAGTGAGTCGTGTTTTATCGGCAAAGCAAAACGCCATCAATATTGATGGCGTATCGTGTGAATTCTGATAATTATCGAGAAAACCTAAACCTGAATTTTACGCCCAGCCAGTGTTGAACGCTGTGCTTGCCCATCAGAACCATAAAGGGTTGGGCTGTGGTTCTTCTGCAAAAAACGGATAGCATCACTATTACGAGTGATATGTTGATCGAGTAGTAATCCGTTATGTTGATTCAGATATTTTAACTCCGCCGTGATGTCTATTATCTGTGTCCATAAATCAGATAAGAACGGCAACCCTGAATAAGGTTTTTCTACACCGGCTTGTAGGCTTAGCGTATGACGCTGTTGGTCTGTATGACCTAAAGCCGACAAGACAAAATTCTTCTGTTCAGTTACTTCGTGTAGGGCATTGATATCAATATTACCTGCGCATAATAACTGTTGTTCAGCACGTAAAATACCCGCAATGGTATTAAGCTGTGATAATTGAAGATCTAAAGTCTGGCGGAGTTCTTCCATCATAATCATTAAAATATTATTGAGTTATGCTTTCAGCAGCTTCACGGAAAAGAGCGTCCGCAATTTTACCGCTGTCCATGGTTAATGTGCCGTTGGCAATTGCTTCTTTTAAGCGAGCAACTTTCTCAACGTCAATGTCTTTATTTCCAGGTTGAACAAGTTTTTTCTGCGCTTCACTTAGTTTTACAGAAGTGTCGCCTGTTGCAGTTTTTTGTTCAGTTGTTCCCGATTTACGTGAGCCTTGAGTGATTTCACCCGGGTTACGTTGTGCAATTGCGTTAATCGGAAGCAGTGGATTCGCGCGTTCAATACTCATAGGAAAATCCTTTGTTAGGCATCAATTAATAGTCAGATGAAGCCATTGTAAAACAACCTATGTGTTTTCGCCTATCATCTTGTTTCTTTATATCGGCTGTTGAATCAAAAACTTTAATCTTAGTATTACTCGTCATACTTCAAGCCGTAGCGTTGTTGACTGCATTCACTCACACTAGTCACATACTTATGTATGCTCCTAGCGATTCGTTCATTTGTCGCCTAGCTACAACTTGAATTATTTAGAGTAAAAAGGCTTAGACTTAGAGTAAAAAGTATGCAAATAAATCTAAAGTCTTATTCAAAATGCGACATCGATAAACGTAATACAAGAGAGTTTACCTTGGCTTGCCATAACTGAAACGGGTAACAAGCAATTCAATATAGGCTTATTCTGCTTATCAGCTTTTTGAACTATTAAAGCGGGATGCGTACAGAGCCGTCTTCAAGTGCTTCGCCAGTGACGATTTGGCCTGATTTAACTCTGACTCGAATCGTTTCATTGGCGACAGCATTGTTTACGGCTTTACCTTCATAACGGATCTGAAAGTGAGGGCCCTGTGCAAATACAGTGACTGTTTGTCCCGCCAAAATAGCCCAAGGGCGACGAACCATTGTGGAAGTTAAAGGTTTTCCTGCGGATATTTGTCGCATTGCGATCGCATTTTTAATTAATGCCGGATCACGTAATACATCATAAGGTAATTTTTCTAATTCACCCGTTGCCATGCTAACGGCAGAAGTTTCAATAATGTCATCACGATTAATGTCTTTTTTCGCGATTAAATATTCACCATTAACGCTAACATCAATTTGAATAAACCGACGTTGTTTATCACATTGAATTGGGATTGAAAGACGTCCCCAATTACGAGAGCCAGCATGACGTTGGATCTCTTGTGTTTGGCAGACAGGCCATTTATCTTCTGGTGTTAAAACTGTCACAGTCACTTTATCGCTTTGTTGATGAAGTGCGACAAAGAAATCTTGTAGTTCTTCAGGGAGTGATTTTGCGACACTCACATTCATCATAAAGAAAAAAGAAAATAGACCGATAAGAGTTCTAACTAACATAATTTGTATCACCTTACAGAGTTGATGCTAATTGTGCGTTTGTCATTATTTAGCAATAACAGTGTACATCGACTTTGCACGCCTTAAACGCATAAATAGCAATCCAATTTACGCCTATTCCTCCAATCATCTTTTTTTTGAGCGTTTATTCTGTCAACTGAAATTGTTTTATCAGCTGAGGTAAGTGGCTTAGCCACCAAGGATAGAAGATGCTCGATAAATTAGAAAATACGTTTCATTTTCAACAAGAAGCGCTTTCAATACGCAATAAACGCCAAGAAATTCTCGCTGCGAATATCGCTAACGCAGATACCCCAGGCTTTCAGGCTCGTGATATTGATTTTGCTTCTGAATTGAAGAAAACCATTGAAAATGGACGAACAGGTACTCATGGCATGCAATTGGCTATGACATCTGAACGCCATATCCCAATCAAACCCGGTTATCGCTTAGAAGCGGACTTACTTTATCGCGTGCCTCATCAAACTGCGATGGATGGTAATACCGTGGATATGGACATGGAACGTAGTAATTTTGCTGACAATAGCCTTAAGTATCAGGCTGATGTGACATTTATTAACTCGCAAGTTAAAAGCATGATGGCTGTATTGCAACAGTAGGGTAAAGAGCATGTCTTTATTTAGTATTTTCGATATTTCAAGTTCAGCACTTTCAGCGCAATCACAGCGTTTAAACGTGAGTGCCAGCAATATGGCAAACGCTGACAGTGTTGCGGGTCCAGATGGCGACCCTTATCGTGCAAAACAGGTTGTTTTTCAGGTAAACGCACCTGCTGGTCAAGAAGTTGGTGGTGTTCGTGTCACTGAAGTGGTGGATGATCCTGCGCCATTTCGTATGGAATATCAGCCGGGACATCCCTTTGCCGATGAAAAAGGGTATGTACGTATGCCGAATGTTGATGTTGTGGGTGAAATGATTAACACCATCTCTGCATCAAGAAGCTACCAAGCTAACGTCGAAGTGATGAACACGGCAAAATCGCTGATGCAAAAAACACTGATGATAGGTCAATAGGGAGAATAAATTGTGGGTATTTCCTCCTCAATGAATGAACCTTATGATAATACCATTATCGGGGATGCTCCTTCTTCATACCATACGAAAAAAAGTGGTAGTGATGATATTAAAGGGAATTTCCTGACACTTCTCATCACCCAGATGAAAAATCAAGACCCAACAAACCCAATGCAAAATAATGAGTTAACTTCCCAGTTAGCTCAGATTTCAACTGTTGAAGGCATTGAAACACTGAATAAAACAGTGAATAACATTGTTGGGCAGATTGACCAAAGTCAGGCGTTAAAAGCCTCTTCACTGGTGGGACGAGGTGTTATGGTCTCTGGGAATAAAATTGTTGTCTTTCAGCCAACCGACGGTAAAGGTGAGACTGAAAAACCCGGTGATGGGGATGACACAATTCCAACACCTGACACTCAAAATGAAAAAACACGTCAGCAAATGGGATCGTATAAAGCAGATGATACGGACCCAAATACGCCTGACAGCGAACACCTTTTTTCAACACCTTTTGGTTTTGAATTACTCAGTCCAACCGATTCTCTTACGATAAACATCACCAATGCGAGTGGTGTGACCGTTCGTACAATCAATATGGACAAAAAGATGCTACCGGATGTTTATAACTTCTCTTGGGATTGTACTGATGAAGATGACAATCCTGTTCCACCGGGAAGTTATAAATTTACCGTTAACGCCACGCTTAATGATGCTCAGGTCCCTGTTAAGACACTGAATTATGCGCTGGTGAATAGTGTGTCCATGGTGGATGGTGGTGCCCGCCTTGATGTTGGCTTAGGTAATACCGTTTCATTGGATGAAATTCGTCAGGTTCTTTAACTAACACATATTCAACTTGGAGGGCGCATGTCCTTTTCACAAGCAGTAAGTGGTTTAAACGCAGCAGCCGCTAACTTAGATACTATCGGTAACAATATTTCTAACTCCGCAACCTACGGTTTTAAAGGTGCAAACGTTTCTTTTGCTGACGTTTTTGCCGGTTCAGGTGCAGGTCTGGGTGTTAAAGTTGCAGGTATTAGTCAAAACTTTAAAGACGGTAGTATCACTACCACTAACCGCCCAACAGACGTAGCGATTTCTGGCGGTGGTTTTTTCCGTATTGAAGATCAAAACGGTGGGGTTTTCTATTCACGTAACGGTGAATTTGGTAAAAATAAAGATGGTTTCCTGACCAATATGCAAGGTATGCGTGTAACAGGTTATCCAGTACAAGTTGTTGATGGTAAAAATGTTGTTCAAAAAGGGGCAACACCAACACCTATCGTTATTCCTACCGATATGATGAACGCCAGTGCAACAGACAAAATCAATATGGCGGTTAACCTGAATTCAGGTGAAGAGAAACCCGCTAAAGCGCCATTTGATTCTAAAGATGGTGATACTTATAACTTCAGTACTAACGTTACCACTTACGATAGCTTAGGTAATGAACATAACCTGAACTTATTCTTTGTAAAAACTAATGACAATGAATGGAAAGTTTATGGGCAAGATACCTCAACTAAAACAGCAGGTGGTGCGCCAACTCCTCATCAAGATTTAGGCACTTTAAAATATACCAATGCAGGGGTGCTAGAGAGTTATACAAAGACCGATATGAATATTGCCTCTTTAAATGGCTCTGCGGCAGGTACTATTGAACTGGATTTCACCGGCAGTACTCAGCAAAAAGTTTCTGAATCAAGCGTATCTAAATTAGCGCAAAACGGTTACCAAGCGGGTGAATTCACCAACTTCCGTATTGAGCAAGATGGCTCAATCATGGCGACCTATTCAAACCAACAAAGCCAAGTTGTTGGTCAAATCGCATTAGCTAACTTTGCAAACGCGGGCGGTTTAAGCTCTCAAGGCGACAACATGTGGTCTGAAACTAACGGTTCAGGTTCACCAATTGTCGGTGTTGCAGGCTCTGGTGTATTCGGCAAATTAACTAACAACGCATTAGAAGCGTCTAACGTTGATATGAGCCAAGAGTTAGTCAACATGATCGTTGCTCAACGTAACTATCAATCAAACGCACAAACCATCAAGACTCAGGATCAGATCCTGCAGACTCTGGTTAGCTTGCGCTAATAACGCCGGAAATAATCTGTTATGGATCATGTGATTTATACCGCGATGGGCGGCGCCAGACATTCGATGGAAAATCAAGCTGTCGTGGCGAACAACTTAGCAAACGCATCAACGCCGGGATTCAAAGCGCAGCTTAGTGCAATGCGAGCCGTACCTGTCAATGGCGATACCTTACCGACTCGTACATTAACGGTAGCATCAACGCCAGGTAGCGATCAGAGTCAAGGAACGATGAACTATACCGGCAGGTCAATGGACGTTGCTTTAAGTGATAACGGCTATTTAGCGGTTCAACTTGAAGATGGCACAGAAGCCTATACCCGAAACGGGAATATTCAACGTAACGCTGACGGCATGTTGATGGTACAAGGGCGTTTGTTAATGGGCGATAACGGTGCAATTGAAGTACCGGCTCAAGCAAATGTCAGTATTGCCAATAACGGTATTGTGACTGCGCATGTACCGACTGATCCACCCAAAATGCTGGGTCAAATTGGTCGTCTGAAAATGGTAAAACCAGAGCAAAACGATTTAGTTCGTGGCGATGATGGTTTATTCCATTTATCTCAGCAAGGAACAGTGCGAGCGGGTGAACAATTACCTGCTGATGATAGCGTGAAGGTGTTAGCTGGTGTGTTAGAAGGCAGTAATGTTAACCCAGCAGAAGCCATGGTCGATATGATAGCAAACGCAAGACGTTTCGAAATGCAAATGAAGGTTATTCATAGCGCTGATGATAATGCGCAACGAGCTAACCAATTGCTATCACTGAGTTAAATAGTGTAAGGGGAAAACCATGATCCGTTCTTTATGGATTGCTAAAACTGGGTTGGATGCACAACAGACAAACATGGATGTGATTTCCAACAACCTCGCAAACGTCAGCACCAATGGTTTTAAACGCCAACGTGCAGTTTTCGAAGATTTACTGTATCAAACAATTCGTCAACCGGGTGCAATGACATCAGAACAGACGAATGCGCCGTCAGGTTTACAAATTGGTACAGGTGTTCGTCCTGTTGCGACTGAGCGTTTACACAGCCAAGGTAACTTAGCGCCAACAAACGGAACACGTGATGTGGCGATTAAAGGACAGGGTTTCTTCCATGTTCAGTTACCCGATGGTACAGACGCTTATACCCGTGACGGTGCATTCCAAATGGACCAAAATGGACAATTAGTGACAACCAGTGGTTTCCAAGTTGTGCCGGCAATTATTCTGCCTGAAACTGCGAAAAAGGTCATGATTGGTCGTGATGGTACTGTCAGTGTTGAGATTGAAGGTGATCCTGCTCCTCAACAAGTGGGTCAATTGACACTAACAACCTTTATTAATGACAGCGGATTAGAAAGTGTTGGTGAAAACTTGTACTTAGAAACCGCAAGTTCTGGCGCACCAACTGAAAATGCCCCAGGTATCAACGGCGCAGGCTTGTTGTATCAGGGATATGTTGAAACCTCTAACGTTAACGTAGCTGAAGAGCTGGTCAATATGATCCAGACTCAACGTGCTTATGAAATTAACAGTAAAGCGATTTCAACATCTGATCAGATGTTACAGAAACTAACGCAACTCTAATTTCGTTTGTTCATTAGCCTGACAGGGTTTCCTGTCAGGCGTATTACTAAAAGAGTATCGAAGATGGATACAAAGGTCATTACTGACAATTCTGGGGCAAGAAAGCTTAGTGTCAGATGGCGTCGTCATCAACGTTTAGGTACCGCCCTGTTGGTACTGACACTGTCGGGATGCGCATATATACCCAAAAAACCGTTAGTAGAAGGTAACACAACGGCGGTTCCAACGGCACCGACTGCACCGGCACCCAATGGCTCTATTTTTCAGGCAACTCAGCCTGTTTATTTTGGCTATCAACCTTTATTTGAAGATAGACGTCCTCGAAATATAGGCGATACGCTGACTATTACATTGCAAGAGAATGTCAGTGCAAGCAAAAACTCATCTGCAAATGCCAGCCGTAATGGTAAAGCAGGATTCCTTGCTGCGATAACACCGGGATTCTTGGAAGGGGTGTTTGGTAATAAACGTACCGATATGAGTATGGAAGGAAATAGTGACTTTGGCGGTAAAGGTGGCGCAAATGCGAACAATACCTTTAAAGGCACCATTACTGTTACCGTCGATCAGCTTCTTGCCAATGGAAACCTGCACGTTATTGGTGAAAAGCAAATTGCTATCAATCAAGGTACTGAATTTATCCGTTTTTCAGGTGTTGTGAACCCAAGAACCATCAGTGGTACTAATACCGTAAATTCAACCCAAGTTGCTGATGCTCGTATTGAATATATCGGAGACGGTTATATCAATGAAGCACAGTCTATGGGATGGCTACAACGCTTCTTCTTAAATGTATCACCTTTTTAATGAGTAGGGTCCAGATGAAAAAAATAGCGATGAGCCTTTTCTTTATCGTGATGACATGTGTCGGTTTTTCCGCTCATGCCGAACGGATCAGAGATCTCACCTCTGTTGAAGGGGTAAGAGAAAATGCGCTGATTGGTTATGGTTTGGTCGTGGGATTAGATGGAACGGGTGACCAAACAATGCAAACCCCGTTTACCACGCAAAGTCTGAATAACATGCTCTCACAATTGGGGATCACAGTACCACCCGGTACCAATATGCAATTGAAAAACGTTGCTGCGGTAATGGTAACTGCCAAATTACCGCCTTTTGGTCGTACAGGGCAATCAATCGATATCGTTGTTTCATCCTTAGGTAATGCAAAAAGCTTACGTGGTGGTACGTTGCTGATGACACCATTAAAAGGTGTTGATAATCAGGTTTATGCTTTAGCACAAGGCAATATTATTGTCGGGGGAGCAGGTGCATCTGCGGGTGGTAATAGTGTTAAAGTCAACCAGTTAGCGGGTGGACGCATTAGTAATGGTGCTATTATTGAACGTGAACTGCCTTCGCAATTTGGTCAAACAGGTCTGCTAAACCTACAACTAAATGAAGAAAACTTCACGTTGGCACAACACATCTCTGACACTGTTAATAAATTACGAGGTGTGGGTACCGCTATTCCTTTAGATGCACGTACAGTTCAATTACGTGTTCCTATTGGTAAAAGTGAACAAGTACGTTTCTTGGCTGAAGTACAGAATCTTGAAATTAAACGTGTTGTTGCAGATGCGAAAGTGATCATCAATGCAAGAACGGGTTCTGTTGTTATGAATCGTGATGTGACATTAGGAAGCTGTGCGATTGCTCAAGGTAACCTTTCCGTTACGGTTGATAGCCAAGTGAATGTAAGCCAACCTAATACTCCGTTTGCGGGTGGTAGTACTGTTGTAACGCGTAATACCAGCGTAAATATGAGTGAACAAGGTGGCTCATTACAGCAAGTGAATGCAAGCGCAAGCTTAAACGAAGTGATCCGCACATTAAATGCACTGGGTGCAACACCAACAGATTTAATGTCAATTTTGCAAGCAATGGAAAGCGCGGGTTGCTTACGTGCGAGATTGGAGATTATCTGATGAAAGATTTATCTCTGCTTTCTTCGATGCCGACGATGTCAGCGCCGGCATATGACAGTAATGCATTGAATAAACTCAAATATCAGGTTGGACAAAATGCTGATCAGCAAGGGCTGCGCCAAGTGGCGCAGCAACTTGAAGGCGTTTTCGTTCAAATGATGTTAAAAAGCATGCGTGATGCTATTCCTCAAGAAAGCATGTTCAACTCAGAAAGTACCAAGATGTACACCTCTCTTTATGATCAACAAATCGCTCAAGATTTATCACAAAAAGGCTTGGGCTTTGCTGACATGATAGAAAAACAACTTTCTGCCAAAGTCACGATGGACCCTAGCGAAATGGCGGGTAAAACACCGATGCCATTAGATGGCAGTGATATTTTTCAATCCATGCCAACACAAGCCTTGGGGCAAATTTATCGTGCTATGCAGCCGTATCAAAATGCAGTTGAAAGCACGATTGGTAAGCTTAAAGGCTTATCTGAGAGCAGTGCTTCTTTTGCATCAAAACTGTTAGGGCCTGCGAAACAAGCCACAGAAGGTACTGGTGTACACCATCTTTTAGTTGTTGCTCAAGCCGCGCTTGAATCAGGTTGGGGTAAGCGTGAAATTCTAACCGGTGACGGTAAACCAAGTTATAACCTGTTTGGTATCAAAGCAGGAAGTAGCTGGAAAGGGCCTGTCACGAATATCATGACAACCGAAGTGATTGATGGTAACTCGATTAAAATGCGTGATAATTTCCGTGTTTACGGCTCCTATGTTGAAGCTATTCAAGATTACCTCAGACTTATCACTGAAAGCCCTCGTTACGCCAAAGTACCTCAAGCTCAAACCCCTGAACAAGCGGCTTACCGTATTCAAGAAGCGGGTTATGCCACCGATCCAGGTTATGCGAAAAAACTGGTTTCAATTATTGGTCAATTAAAAGGAAGTGGTGAGCAAGTTGCTAAAACTTATACTCACGATTTAAGCGACCTATTTTAATTATTTTCCCCTCAAGTTTAGAGGGGAAGTACCGATAATAAAGACCAGAGCATCCATTCAACTTGCCAGCTATGCTCCGTGCATACGGGTGATGACTAAACGTAAAAGGATAGACAAATGTCCAACAGTTTAATTAATACAGCGATGAGCGGACTTAATGCGGCACAAGCTGCGATGAGCACTGTGAGTAATAATATCGCTAACCAAAATGTAAAATGGTACAACCGCCAAATGACTGTTTTTAATGAAAACAGCGGCACAATGACCAGTAATGGTTATATCGGTAATGGTGTTAATGTTAGTCGTATTCATCGTGAGTATAACGAATTCCTTGCAGGTCAAATGAACCGTGCAATGTCAAAACAAAGCGCACTTAATAGCTATACCCAAAATATCTCACAAATTAATGATTTGTTAGCAGATAAAGGGAATGACGTTTCAAGTGCTATTGACGAATTTTTTACCAGCTTACCCAACGTGACCAATAATGCAGAAGATAATCCTGCACGTACAACGGTTATTGGTAAAGCGGAAGCAATGGTTAATATGTTTGCTAAAGCAGACCAATCATTGCGTGATCTAGAAAAAGATATTAATAGTCAGGTGACTAACACCTCTAAAAATATCAATGAATATACAAAACAGATCGCAAAACTAAATAACGAAATTAGTCGTTCTAAAGGCTTTAACGGTGCTGATCCTAACGACTTATTAGACCAACGTGATCGTTTAATTCAAGAACTAAACACACTGGTTGATGTTCAAGTAACTCAACAAGACGGCGGTTTTGTTAACGTCACATTTGCTAATGGTTTGCCATTAGTATCTGGTACTCGTTCTTATGAAGTTTCGGCTATCCCATCAAGCAAAAATAGCGAACGCCTTGTTATTGGTTATAGCAACGGTATTGATGAAGTTCGTGAAGTGGATGCAAAACGTATTAAAGGTGGCGAACTTGGCGGTGCATATCGTAGCCGTGAAGAAGTGTTAGATCCAAGTCGTAACCAATTAAATCAATTAGCGTTAGTGTTGGGTGATCAATTTAATAAACAACACGAGCAAGGTTTTGATTTAAATGGCGATAAAGGTGAAAAATTCTTCGACCTTGGTGGCGCTCATGTTATGCCTAACGGTAAAAATAAAGGCGATGCTAATTTTGCTGTTGAATATGCAGATACGAAACAAGTTAAAGCAGCCGAATATACAGTTAGGTATGAAAGTGGCAAATGGAACGTCACTGTAGAACCAGGTAATCGTAAATTTGAAGCGATTCCTGATGCTACAACAGGTGAATTGAAATTCGAAGGCATGAATATTAAGGTCAATGGTACAGCACAAGAAGGTGATTCTATTGTTGTTCAATCTGTAGGTAATGTGATTGCAGATATGAAAGTTGCGGTAACTGATCCTAGTAAAATTGCGGCTGCTGGCTCGAAAGATACGGGTCCAAGTGACAACGAAAACATGAAAAAATTGTTTGAGTTACCTGATGAAAAAATTATTGATGGTAAAACAACAATTGCAGGTGGTTATGGTTCACTGATCAGTATGGTTGGTAATAAAGTGAATACCGCACAAGTTGACTTCGATGCTCAGGTTTCTATCACTAAAAGTATTATAGAACAACAACAGTCTGTTTCTGGTGTGAACTTGGATGAAGAATACGGTGAGATGTATCGCATTCAAGAATACTACATGGCAAATGCAAAAGTGATTCAAACAGCAAACAGTATGTTTGATGCGATTATGCAAGTTTTCTAAGTAACCCTTCATCAGAATAAGGAATATCACTGTGCGTTTAAGTTCAAATCAAATTTTTAGCCAGCGTGTGGACAATATCACCAGTTCACAAAGCAAATGGATGACTGAAGGAAATAAAATCTCCAGTGGTCGTCGTGTTGAAAAACCATCAGATGATCCAATGGCGGCTTCTCAAGCGGTAATGGTTAAACAATCTGAATCTCGTAACCAGCAGTATGCGACAGCGCGTGGATTTGCAAAAAACAGTATGTCTTTGCAAATGAGCTTAGCAAGCCAAATGGTTAATATTACGACTAAAATCCAAGAAACACTGGTTGCAGCGGGTAATGATGCGACATTAAGTGATGAAGACCGTTCTTCTCTTGCTGATCAATTAGAAGGTTTAAAAGATCAGTTAGTGGGTATTGGTAACACAAAAGATGGTGTTGGTCGTTATATTTTTGCTGGCTTCCAATCAGATAAACCACCTTTTGTGGCTGATGCAACAGGCAAAATTACCTATCAAGGTGGTGATAAGCAAATTACCCAAAAAGTAGATAGTAATATTGAAATGGTCACTAACTTTACAGGGATCGAAACATTACAATCTTCAGGTAGTAAAGGGACTGCTCCAGATATTTTTGAAGCATTAGATGGTGCTATCACTGCGTTACGTGAACCTTTAACAGGTAAACCACAAGCAGATCGTGATGCAGCATTAGAAAAAATTGATGAAGCAAACCGTGTTAACCGTGCAACGTTAAATAACATTTCAAGTGTAGAAGCTAAATTAGGTTTACAACTTCAAGAGCTTGATAACTTAGATGATTTAGGTGCGGATACTTCTTTAAGAAATGCAAAACGTTTAAGTGAACTGCGTGACTTAGATTGGACACAAGCGATTTCAGATTATTACCAAGAAGAGTCTGTATTACAGGCTTCTTATAAGGTCTTTAACGACATGAAAGATATGTCGATGTTCAAAATGTATCGCTAATTATTTAGTATCGTCTTAAGATATTTTGATATCACCCCTGATATTTATTTATCAGGGGATTTTTTTATTTAATGTAAGCACCAGCCATAACATTATGTTTTTTTTCTAGCTGAGTATCTGCATTCCAGTTAGGGCGATTAGAATTTTGTTTAACTGATTCAGTTATTTTTTGCTTAATTTTACTAGGTGTAATATTGCGTAATTGAGCCACTAAAATATATTTTCTTGCCGCACTTTCAATCGTTTTTTTTGCCGACTCTGTTAAGGCAATACCATTATCTTCACTCTTTTGTAAGTTAGCTTTGATCATGAAATCAAGTATTTCTTCATATTCGCTTTGGATTGATGCTTGATGCATAACGGTTAATAGTTGTTCGTGTGGAGATGTGTCTGAGCTTTTATTTTTATAGTGCTTAGTTTTGGATGATTTATTTATATTCATATCGCCTCCTAACTTACATTCTTACTATTCCTGTATATCTTAATTGATTAATAATCGTTCAGCCAGCCCGAGTGTTTAATATTTTGCTCATAAGTTTTGCTCGTGGTTTATTGTTTCTTTTTTGTCGTGCTTTATCCGTTGAAGTTAGTTCATATCCTTGAGCCATATATTGAGCTATAAGCCCTTTGGCTGGGCGGCTGATACAGACTTGTTGAATGTTGTATTCGGAAGCAAAACTTTCAGCAATAATTAATGCAATAGGCAATATATAGCCTGAGAGAGGGTGTTCATTAGGATTACCTTCCAAATAACGTAATGTTACATTTAATCGTTTTTTAGAACGCTTTGCTAGCATCAATCCACATAAAATATCACAACATCGAATGGTAATATCAATTCTTTTAGTTTGACGAGAACGAGTATGAGACCAATCAAACTCTATCCAATCACGTTTATTAGATTTTCGCCAATTATTAATAACTTCCTGTGAATCTTCATAATAAATGCGATCTAATTTTATTTCACTTACAGGAAGAATATGACCAAAATTAGTTGTAATGGTAATTATTGCATTATTAATAGCTAAAGCTCGTATTAATTCATGTTCTAATTTCTTATTATCTAGGTCTATATCGTTATGGTATGTATTATTCAAAGCTATATTTCCCTATTAAGAAAACTCAACTAGACTAATCTTAAAGAAAAATGCCTTTCAATGCATTAGTTTTATTTATGCATTATACGAGAATAGGTAAGTCGATTTAAATCTCAAGAAACCAACTGTTGTAATATTAAAGTGATGCGATTAAACGTATCGCTAAAGACGCGCTCTGTAAATACAGGTAATGCAGGCATAATCATAGATAATGCTAACATACCGATAGTCAGCGTAAGAGGGAAACCAACCACAAAGACAGAAAGCTGTGGTGTCATACGGTTTAGAATACCTAATGAAAGGTTAAGTACCAAAAGTAGGGTGATTAATGGCATGGCTAGCATCATACCGTTAATAAAGATTGTGCCGCCACTTTGAACTAAAGTAAGAATACCTAAAGAGTTAAAGGTCTGATTTCCAATAGGAACAACATAGAATGTATCAACTAATATAGACAATAGCCATAAATGACCATCAAAGACCATAAACAACAGCATTGTTAGCATGTTAAAGATACGTGCCAAAATAGGCATGTTAGGGCCACCTGATGGATCGACGAAGGTGGCGAATGAAAGCCCCATCTGTAAACCAATCACTTCACCGGCATGGCGAACAGAAGCGAACGCCAACTGCATCGATAACCCTAGAATTGTGCCAATCAAAATTTGTTGCAATAGCACCCAAAAGGCAATAAGCGAGAATAAAGGCACATTACTTTGGGGTAAGCCCGGTGCAACTAATGCGGTAATCAAAAAGGCGAGTGCAATGCGAAATTTTTTAGGTGTTTGTCTTTCACTAAATAGCGGTGCAGTGCTAAAAAGGGCGAGTATACGCACAAATGGCCAGAAAAAATCACTAATGTAGCCGTTAAGCATTTCACTGGTCAGGGTTATCATTGCTATTAACCAATCATCCCAGGAATGCCAGTAAATAAGTTATGCATATAATCGACCAGTAAACTTAACATCCAAGGGCCAGCAACTAAAATCGCCGCTAATACAGCAAGAATTTTCGGGATAAACGATAATGTCATTTCGTTTATCTGTGTTGCGGCTTGGAGCATACTGATCACAAGACCCGTCACCAGAGCGGACAATAAAAGAGGGCCTGCTAGTGATAAAGCGATTTTCATCGCTTCAGTACCTAGTGCTAAGACGGATTCTGGTGTCATGGGGTTACCTCTGCGCTAATTGAAAAAGCTTTGTGCAAGCGAGCCTAATATTAATTGCCAACCATCGACTAAAACAAACAGCATAAGTTTAAATGGCAACGAAACTGTGGCAGGTGGCACCATCATCATACCTAGCGCCATCAACACACTGGCAACAACTAAGTCGATAATAAGAAAAGGAATAAAAATCATAAAACCGATCTGGAAGGCGGTTTTTAGCTCACTCGTAATATAAGCGGGCACCAAAATACGCATTGGTACACTTTCGCGAGTTTCAAACGCAGGTGCATCGGCAAGGCGAGCAAATAGAGCTAAGTCAGTTTCACGAGTTTGTTGCATCATAAACTGGCGTAAAGGTTTAGAGCCATTTTCTAAGGCTTGCTCAAAGGTAATTTGATCTTCAGTAAATGGCATATAGGCATCTTGATAAATTTTATCAAAAACCGGTGCCATAATGAAAAAGGTCATAAATAACGCCAAACCAAGAACGACTTGGTTTGGTGGTGCAGAAGGTGTACCTAAAGCATTACGTAATAATCCAAGGACAATAATAATGCGGGTAAAACTCGTCATCATCAGCAAAACAGCAGGAATAAACCCTAAAGCTGTAATGAAGATTAATGTTTGAACTGGCAATGACCAACTTTGGCCACCACCCGGTAAAGGCTGTGTAATAACGCCCGGAAATTGGGCAAACGCACTGCTAGGTAACAAGATTAAAACCAGCACACTAGCGAAGAGACGCCAACGCTTTAATGCGTTAAAAAAAGTGACACACTGATGCATTATGAGTTGCCTTTATCTCGCTTTAGCGTTTTTTGTAATATTTGAGTAAACAATGGCGATGTTGGTGATGAGGTCGCTTCCTGCGAGGCTTTATCAGGGACGGGTAATTTATGCAACAGATTTACCTGTGATGCAGTTACCCCTAATACGAGCCATTCCTGTTCAATTTCAACAACCACCACACGTTCTTTCGCACCTAATGAACAACTTGCTTTGACGCTAAGTTGTGCTGTTGTTCCTTTAAATGAACCACGGGTAAAGCCAAAACGGCGAAATAACCACATAGCAACAATAATAAGAACGATGATGCCTGCAAGTGCCGTGCTAACTTGAGCAAGGCTTTGACCCACAGGCAACGGTTGTGTAGGTGTTTGAACAGTTTGTGTTGTAGCGGGTGCGGTAGTATTTACCGCACCTTGGCTGGAAAAGGAAGGAAGCTGTTCCATAGATTAACGGCTCAGACGGCGCATACGTTCTGATGGTGTAATGATATCGGTAATGCGAATACCGTATTTATCAGAAACAACCACAACTTCACCTTGAGCGATTAAATAGCCATTGATAAGAATATCAAGAGGCTCACCAGCTAAACCATCCAGTGAAACGACAGAACCTTGTGACAGGCTAAGTAATTTTTTAATGGTCATTTTGGTGCGACCTAACTCTACTGTTAATTTGACTGGAATATCCATAATCAAATTGATGTCAGAGAGATGATTCAGCGCATCGTCTTCAGGTAAAAGATGTTCAAATAGATCGGAACTATTATCCTGGCTTTTCCCAGTTTGCTGTTCCATTGCATCAGCCCACATATCCTCAGCCGATTGTGAATTATCAGTTGGGCGATTTGCATCACTCATTGGTTTGTTCCTCATCCAGAGCGTTTAAAACAGGGTTAATTAGGTGTTCAACACGAAGGGCATATTGCCCATTTACTGTACCGTATTGGCTTGTTAATACGGGCACACCATCAACATGTGCAATCAATCTTTCTGGTTTATCAATCGGGATAACATCCCCTTCTTTAAGTGTTAACACTTTTGATAAACGCAGTGGGATGTCAGTAAAGTTTGCGACCAGTTCAAGCTCTGAATGCTGAACTTGGTTGACTAAACTATCTAACCAAACCCCATCTTCTTGACGAACATTTTCAATTGGTGGATTGATCAGTCGTTCACGTAATGGTTCAATCATGGCAAATGGGATACAAATACTAAATTCCCCAACCATTGAGCCAATTTCTACTTGAAAAGGTGTCGTAACAACAATGTCATTCGGTGATGAGGTGATATTGGTAAATTTCACCTGCATTTCAGAACGAACATATTCCACCTGAATTTTGAATATGGAATCCCAAGCATCACGGTAGGCATCAAGTGCCAGTTTCAACATTTTGTTGATGATCCGCTGCTCTGTGTTGGTAAATTCACGTCCTTCCACAGGGATTGGAAAACGGCCATCACCACCAAACAGGTTATCTACCGCGATATAAACCAGATTTGGTTCAAAGGTAAATAATGCTGTCCCTCGTAACGGTTTTAAATGCACCAAGTTAAGATTCGTTGGCACAGGTAAGTTACGAGCAAAGTCGTGATAAGGGTGAATTTTAACGCCACCAACAGTAATATCAGGACTCCGACGGAGCATGTTAAACAGCCCCATACGGAATTGACGTGCAAAGCGTTCGTTAATAATTTCTAACGACTGTAAACGTTCTCGAACCACACGACGTTGCGTGTTGGGGTCATAAGGCTGAATATCCGGTTCATTCGGATCCTTCGCTATCGCAGGTTCCCTGTTCGCGCTTTTGGCGTCGTCACCTGATGTATCATCATTCAGCAGAGCATCAATCTCTGCCTGTGAAAGGATATTATCGCTCATAATGATTATCGCAGAATAAACGTGGTAAACAGTACATCGGAGAGGATCTGTTCAGATTCTCCCGGTACGAGAGTCGGTCTCAGCGTTTCTTTTACATCCGTCATTAGCTGGAGTTTTCCATTGTCTGTCGCGAGCTTATTAGCCTGTTGACGAGAAAGCAGTAATAACAAGCGGCTACGAACCTCAGGTAAATAATCATGTAGACGCTTACGAGTGTCTTCATTATGCAATCTTAATGTGATCCCTATGTAGAGCACTCTGTCTAAGTGTTCTTCGTCATCAATTAGATTTACCGTAAAGGGTTCTAATGACATAAAAACGGGTGCTGGTATAACTTTTTGCTGACTAGTGCCCGCTGAACCTGATTTAGCATGCTTCAATGCCCACCAACTATATCCACCGAATGCCGCTGCAATAATGGCGATCACCAATAATACGATGATCAGAATTAAGCTATAGCTTTTACGTTCATTGCTGTAATTAGACATGGACAGTTAAATTCCTGTTTTGTAGTGGATACGTGTTCACTGTTGTGGACTTCCATATCCATCTAAATCAACCTTAATTATCCCGCTATTTCTGTTTTTTAATTGCAGAAACAGATAGGGAAAAAACCATTAACTCTTACGTTTATTGACATAGTGTGTCCTCCCAATACATTTGTATTAGGCGAAAATATCAACACCACCACGAGCAGATGCTAATTCTTGAGGCGTAAGGGTTATCTTTTGTAGTGCCGTTTCAGAGGCTAATTGCAGAGAATTACCCTCGCTTCCTTGATGATTATCGGCACCATCTCCACTAAATTGAGAGGAATCTGACATATTTTGTTGTTGCCAACTGTCATTAGTGTCGCTAGACACTTGACTCTGCGTGAGCTGGATCCCATTTTCAGAGAGAGCTTGACGCAATTGATGCATGGCATTTTCTAATACAGAACGAACTTGTCCGTTTTGTGACGCAAGGTGTAACTGCGCTTGCCCATCTTCTATTTTCATGCGGATATGCAATGAACCTAGCTCTTCAGGGTGTAAACGTAGCTCTGCCTTTTGTAAGCCATTACGGCTAAACATCACAATTTGTTGATTAAGTTGTTGTTGCCACTCTTGTGTTCCCACTTGTGCATTTAATACCTGTGTTGCCATTGGTGAAAATTGCATTTGTGGTTGTGCTGAAGAGTGAGCATGACCTGTAATACTTTGTGAAGCCAAAGAAGAGGTAGAAAGGGTGTTGTGAAGATCGGTTTCTACAACACGATTACCGGTCACCATTTGCTGAGCAACATTGTCTGCTAATTTTGCATTTGCAACTTGCTTATCGCCGTTTAGCAATGCATTCACTTTTTCTGCTGTTGGCGTTAAAAGTGTTGCGATGCTATCGACTTTTTTGGCAGAAGGCTTTTCTGTTTGATTAGCACCAACAAGTGTACTTTCTGTTGCTAATGTCGCTGTCTCTGGACGTAGCTGGGTTAACAAGGACTTTTCATCTGATTTTGATAGATTAAGCTTGTCGGTAAGGTTGAAGTCCGACATATCATTATCTTTTGAAATAGTACGTGCTAACGAGGCTAAACCTTCATCACGTTTAACTGATTGAGGCTGTTGTAATGCTTGAGCCAGTTGTTCTGAGGGAAGGGTAAGACGTTTTAATCCAGGTAGTCCTGCTAACTGAACGGGAAGTTCAGCGGCAAGCTCTTCTGCTGACATTAATAAAGAAGGGGTTTTATTTTCAACAATAGCCGCAAATTGTTCATTATCCGGCAAAGTAAGAGTCAATTGAGGTTTCTCAAGAGATGACTCTTCTATCACATTGGGTTCTGTGGTGACAGACGCAAGATGACTACCGTCTTCTTTTGTTTTGTCTTCATCAGAGTGTGAATGTGCTTTGTTTTCTTTCGTTGAAGGGTTTGTGATATTAGCTGTCTTTTTATCACTCTGTGCATTTTGAGGTTGAGAGCCCAAAAGCTGAGCAAATGTCGGGGCATTATCACCGGGCTGACTATTTGAAGCGGATGTCGTTCCCGGAGAGGCTGCAGCGACATCCATGGTCAGAAGCGTTATCTCCATCAAGTTGTTCTCCGTAAAGTACTACGCTGTGCGTACTCGTCCATTTGTTTCTGTTCAATACGATCAAGATGTCGCTTACGGCTATCTTCAGCGCGTTGCTCCAAAGTCTCAAATGCATTGAGTCGTTGCTGTTTTTCTCTCCATTGTTCAGTTGCAAGATCAAGCTGCGCCTGCCAATGTTGAAGTTGTTGTTTATGTTGTTCGATAGTCAATTCGAGCGTTTTGAGAAATTGTTGGTAGTTTTGCCACGATGCTGACGACATCCCCCCTAAATTCAACGTTTCATTTAGACGTACACGGTATTCATCCTGATACCCAATCAACATATTGAGTTGCTGTTCCATTTGTTGATGACTCTGCCGGACCTGAGCCAGTTGAATAGCGGCTTGTTCAGCCGCTGTCTGTGCCAGTTCTCTCAGTGTCACTAAAGGTGACTGCTCCCGCATTGGAACCCTCTTTACTTTCTCTGATTATGTTCAGAATTAGTTTACTGTGATCAGTTGATTAAGTTGCTCACATGCACTTTGATAACTGCATTGCTCTTGGATATCTTGTTGTAAGAACTTCGCGAGGGACGGATAAAGAGCAATCGCTTTATCAAGCATAGGATCACTGCCCGCAGCATAAGCACCTACGTTAATTAAATCGCGGTTACGTTGATAACTCGATAAAAGCTGTTTAAACACTTGCACACGACGATAATGTGTTTTATCAATCAGAGACGTCATTGCACGGCTAATAGATGCTTCGATATCGATAGCAGGGTAGTGCCCAGATTCTGCAAGAGAACGCGAAAGCACAATATGGCCATCTAAAATCGCACGTGCGGAGTCTGCAATTGGATCTTGCTGATCATCACCTTCCGTTAAAACAGTATAGAAAGCCGTGATAGAGCCACCACCATCAACACCATTTCCCGCACGTTCGACCAGCGCTGGCAATTTAGCGAAGACAGAAGGCGGATAGCCTTTGGTTGCAGGCGGTTCGCCTACGGCAAGGGCAATTTCACGTTGTGCCATACTGTAACGTGTAAGTGAATCCATAATCAGTAAGACGTGTTTTCCGCGATCACGAAAATCTTCGGCAATACGTGTTGCATAAGAAGCACCTTGCATACGAAGAAGTGGTGATACGTCAGCAGGTGCTGCTACAACCACAGAGCGCGCTAAGCCTTCAGTACCGAGAATATTTTCGATAAAGTCTTTAACTTCACGTCCACGTTCACCAATTAATCCAACAACAATCACATCAGCTTGAGTAAAACGCGCCATCATGCCTAATAGCACACTCTTACCCACACCAGAGCCTGCAAAAAGTCCCATACGTTGACCTCGACCCACCGTTAGCAGTGAGTTGATTGCACGCACGCCCACATCCAGTACATCGGTAATAGGAGTACGTTGTAATGGGTTGATAGGCGGAGTGATCAGTGGCGCACGATAGCCTGTATCTGGTGGTGGTAAACCATCTAAAGGATAACCAGAGCCATCTAAAACACGCCCTAACAGCGCATCCCCAAGAGGCAATTGGCGACCTTCATTTTCACCACCCGGAGTTGCCTGTGCATAAACACGGGCACCCGGAGTTAATCCCTCGACTTCCTGTAAAGGCATTAACAACATTTGGCTACCGTTGAACCCAACGACTTCACTTTCAACTTCTTCAACAGTTTTACCAATGGTACGTTCTATTAAACACGTAGAGCCAAGGGGCATAACAAGCCCCTTAGCTTCCATGACTAAACCTGTTGCTCTGGTTAAACGACCATATTGACGTACACGCGGAATTTTATTTAAACGCGCTTCTGCATCACTGAGTTTTTCTAACCAACGCCCCAATCTTGCTGTCATTACAACGCCTCCGGAGCAGCAAGACGACAAAGCTCATGCCAACGAGTTGCAATCGTGGCATCGAGATCACCATCATTTGTCACAACACGGCATCCACCAACATGAATACTGTTATCGGCAACCACTTTCCAACCATGAGCAGAAAGTGAATCACCCAGCTCTTTTTCAATCTGTGGAATATGTTTTGGGTTAACTCTTAACTGTGGGTTGTTTGAGAACATCTGTTCTTGTTGCAACATTAAGGTTATTTGCGCCAGTAATGCAGAACCATCACAAACAGCAGGCTGACCTAAAACTTCTTTTGCTGCTGTGAGGGCGATTTGCATTAAACGTGAAGCAATAACACTGTCTAACCCATTTAAAGAGTGCCTAAACTCAGACAACAATCCTTGCCATTCATTAATTAATGGTGATTGTTGAGCAATGCCTTGGCGAATACCTTCTTCAATACCTGATTGTAATCCAGCCTGATAGCCTTCCTGATAACCCTGGTTTTTCCCTGCCTCAAAGCCCTCAGCGTGGCCCAATTTCTGGGCCTTGTCTTTCATGTCATCAAGCATATTAATTTGCTCAAGAACTTTCTGTTGCTGAACGACTTCTTTTTCCTGTTTTTCGACTTCCTTTTCGTCTTCTGTCGTTTCCTCGACAGTTAATGCCCAATCAGTGAGTTCTTTTGGAACCCAAGGCTTCCAGTTAGTATCAGTATGTTTATCAGACATAGGTATCGTCTCCTCCATGAAGAACAACCTCTCCAGTCTCTGCTAATTTGCGTACCACAAGCAGAATTGCTTTCTGCTCTGCTTCCACTTGAGACATGCGAACAGGGCCGCGAGAACTCAAGTCATCACGCATGATCTCAGCAGCACGTTGCGACATATTGTTGAGGAAGTGATCGCGCAGCTCTTGATCGCATCCTTTCAATGCCACAACCAAGGAGTCGGATTCCACTTCCTGTAGAATGCGCTGGATAGAACGGTTGTCGATATCGATAAGGTTTTCGAACAGGAACATTTCGTCGATAATTTTTTGTGCCAATTCGCCGTCGTAATCGCGAACCGCAGTGATGACATTCTCTTCTTGCTGGCTCTTCATCAAGTTGATGATTTCAGCAGCAGTACGAACACCACCCATTTTACTGCGTTTGAGGTTTTGACCATCAAGCAGGTTATTCAGTACTTCAGTTAACTCTGCTAATGCGGACGGTTGAACACCACCAAATGTTGCGATACGTAACATCACGTCATTACGTAATTTCTCATCAAACAGGGCAAGAATATCTGCCGCTTGACCCCGTTTGAGGTGAACCAAGATAGTTGCGATAATCTGCGGATGTTCGTCGCGGATAATATCGGCAGCCATTTGTGGTTCCATAAAGTTAAGTGTCTCGATACCCGTTGTTGTTTCACGAGTTTCAGAGATCTCATCTAATAGATTATTCGCACGTTCTTCACCCAAGGCTTTAACCAGAACAGAGCGTAAATAATCGTTCGCATTGACGTTCAATGCTGCGTATTGAACTGCGTCTTCTTCAAAGCTAGCCATAACATCAATCAATTGCTGATTTGAGATATGACGCATTGATGACATTGCAATACTCAGCTGTTGAACTTCGCGTGTACTTAGATGTTTAAATACTTCCGCCGCTCGGTCTTCACCGAGTGTTAGTAACATAACGGCGCTTTTTTCGGTTCCAGTTAAGTTATTACTCATTGCTCTTTACTCATCCATTGACGAATTACCATTGCGACGACACGAGGATCTTTCTCTGCCATTTCACGGATACGTTGGCTCTGCAATTCGGCACTCACACGTTTACGTGCTTGTTTACGTCTTGCTTCGTCATCTAATTCTGCTTCATCAACATCATCTTTAACTTGTAGCTTGGTTTTCAGTACAGCTTTCTGTGCCGCAACTTCAGCTTCACGGCGTTTTTCAAGCTGTGGTTTCACCAGTTTGCGCCATAAGATCCATGCGATGATGACAAGTAATAACCAGCGACCTAAATCTAATGCTTTCGCCAGAATTTCTGGATTTTCCCATACCGGAACGGTGATCACTTTCTCTTCAACATCGTTGAACTGCGAGTTTACGACACTTAAAGAGTCACCACGTTCTTGGGAATAGCCCATCGCTTCACGAACAAGCCCTTCAATTTGCTGAATTTGTTCATCAGTTAGCGGAACAAGTTTAGTTTCAACAATAGGCTCTTCGCCTTCAGCCGCTTCTTTCTTATCTTCAACTGTTTTGTAGTTCACAATAACAGCGACAGAAAGACGCTCAACATTGCCTACTGGACGTTTGATATGGCGAATTCGGCGATCAACTTCATAGTTGGTTGTTTCATCTAAACGGCTATTGCTGTTTGGATTACGCGTTAATGTGCGATTCGTACCTGTACCTGTTGCATTGGCATCATCTGCTTTCTCACCTTCTTGCGCTTTTGGTGCTTCAATAGGCGCTTGAGGTGGAGCAACAGGCTGATTGGATAATGCACCAGGAACACCGCCAGCTAACATGCCACCATTTTGCTCACTTTGGCTCAACTGTTTTGAACGTACCGCGGCTTGGTTTGGTGGTTGGTTTGGTTTGTACTCTTCCGCTGTTTCTTCGGTATGAGAGAAATCAACTTGAGCCGTCACCTGTGCATGAACATTTCCACGACCTACAATTGGGCCTAATAACGTTTCAATGCGTTGCTGGTAACGATTTTCTAGCTCTTGAACATATTTCAGTTGGGTAGAGTTAAGGTCACGACCCATTGCATCAGGTTGTGTCAATAATTTACCGCTTTGATCAACGATGGTCACACTGCTGTCAGGCATACCTGCAACACTGCTCGCAACGATATGCACGATGGCATTAATTTGACCTTCATCCAGTGCTCTACCCTGTAAAAGACCCACCGTAACGGATGCAGAAGGGGATTTCTGTTCACGAACAAAAAGAGATGGCTTTGGTAGTGCTAAATGAACACGAGCATTTTGTACAGGACCTAATGTCTCGATAGTGCGAGCAAGCTCACCTTCAAGTGCACGTTGATAGTTAATCTGTTCACTAAATTGGCTGATCCCGAACTTTTCTTTATCTAACAGTTCAAAACCGGCAGCACCGCCTTTTGGAAGTCCCGCTTGCGCGAGTTTCAGGCGTAATTCATGAACCTGATTGTCAGGCACCATAATCGCCGCGCCATTTTGTGACAAGCGATAAGGTACATTCATCTGTGTTAACTGTGTGACAATTTCGCCACCGTCTTTATCGCTAAGATTACTATAAAGCACTTTATAATCAGGGCTTTGTAACCATAAAAATGCAGCAACAAAAATGGCAATAGCCGCCGAACCCGCAATAATGAGCGGAATTTTCGGATCGGCTTTTATCCGGTTAATAATGGCGTTAAAACCCTTATTCTGGTTCACAACGTCGGTTTTTTCGGCATTCATAGACAATCCTTGCCTTGTAGTTCGGGATGAATACTAAAAGCGTGGCGTAACAAAACAGACTCCCCTTACGCAAATAAATAAACCTACTCTCAGGTGTCTCATTATTGGCCTTTTGCGTTTCATTTAATGGCGTAATTAGCCCTTAACTTTTGCGTTAATTACTCGCTTTGGAATGAAGCCCCTGTGTTAGGGTATAACTCGGTAAGCGTGTTGGTTCACTTCCTTACTATGACATTGATTCAGTAATTGAATTAGATGATTAACGCAGAGGTTTATATGTCAATTCCAGCTATTGAAAGTGTTCTGGATAAAATGCAAATCCAGACTTTGCAAGCATCCAATATTGCGAAACCCCAGCCAGTACAAGCAGGATTTGCAACTCAGCTTGTTCAAGCCGTGGGTAAAATTAATGAAACTCGAATGAATGCAACCAACAAAGTTCAGGCGTTTACCTTAGGTACACCGGGTGTTGAATTAAACGATGTGATGGTGGATATGCAAAAATCCAGTATCTCACTACAAATGGGCGTACAAGTGCGCAATAAGCTGGTAGCCGCTTATCAAGAAATCATGAGCATGCAGGTGTAGTACCTTATCATTTGATAAAGGTGACTTTTCTTTTATATAGCTATTCTTTTATATAGCTATAAAGAAACACCTAATCAAAACAGAATGGGGCATCTTGCTCAATATCATTGAATGGATGATATAAGTTCTTGAATGTAATTAAACATTCGAATACTTATACTATTGTCTGTTATTTATGGTGATGAGTGCCCCTATTTGTGCACAAAGGATAAACACATCATTTTATTGATGTGCGCTTTTGCTCATCTATATTAAAGCAATTCACTCTTTTATCTCTCTTTCTATTTCAAACGAATAAAAAGTGTTTATTAAATAAGCGATTCAATTTTTTATTCTATGGAACAGCAATAATATGAATAATATTAGATATGGCTGGTTTAATTAAGAACTAGCCATATCTTTGTATATTCAATAAAAAATCTATACTAGATTTTCTTTTAAAGTAAGCACAATCCTTTATCATTCGACTTTTCAAGTTTTAGCTTCAATCAGTTTCTAATGATGCATTACATTGTTTTCTGATCTCTTTGATATTTCTTGATAAATCGTCACTGTACATTTCAGGATAAAAGAAGTAACTCACGGAAATATCATAATTTCCTTCTTCATTTTTCTTGTATTGAACTTTCTGATCCTGGTTTATGGTATCTCTAGAACTAAAATAAGCACGTTGAATATTATTTGCATCATAAGTAAGAAATTCACCATTGCTGGTAGTAACTACTTTTTTATATTGGCTATATTGAGAATCAAGACTTTTGATAATATTATTATCTTTAACTTTAAATTTATTTAAGTCATTTGTTTCATAGCTATAGACGACGCCATACAATCCTGTAAACTTTAATTCTTTGAATTTATTATAAAAATAAACCTTATAATTTCCTTCTTTTTTTCCATCAATAATTTCATCAAAGGTTATTGCCGTCATTGGACAGGTTGAGGGGTATTTATCGATAGGTTTTATTACGAAATTTGTTTTCTTCTGAAAATCATTAAATGACATTCCCCATGTTAATCCCAATGGAGCGGGTTCGTTATAAATAGCGGTTTCTGCACAAACGCTAAAACTAATTAAGGTCATACAGCCTATAATCATTTTCTTTTTCATAGTTATCTCATATTTATTACTATCTATGTGTAAAACCTAGATATAGGAAATCACATTGATTAATTATCTGTTATTACAGATTTTGACTACCCAATACATCTTAGATTCTTTATCTGCTTTATAAGCTTTCAACACACCAATGGACAATTTTTTTAACTGGTCAATAGCTGACATCTTAAGTAAAGATACTTATAAATAAACCTAACGATAATAGCCTGAAGTTCAGGGGGCACTAAGCAGAATAATATAAAGTGGTGCTACTAAAATAAGACTTATCGCTTGTAGTGGCATTACTGCGATTGTTTTTAATGTATCTGATGGCTTTAAATGTTTGGAATAATAATTAACGTTGGCAAAAACGGGTTTAGGTAAGGAATATTTTTCTAATAATTCATCTTTATTGGATAAATTAACCATCTCTCCATTAGCATAAAATTTTCCAATAATAAAAAATCTATTTTCATAATTAGGTATCTGATTTTTAATCATTTCATCATCATTATTAGACTGATAGTTGCTTCTATAAAAATGATAAGTACTAGCAAGATCATCGAGTTCATCTATAGTGAAATCTTTAGGATCTAAATAAATCATATAGCTACCGTTAACAACATTCCCCATTATTCCTAGGCTAGCACTAAAATAAATCACTTTTTCATTATATTTAGATGTGGCGAATTTTTTTAACGCAGTGATAGCCCCACCTTTAAAATGATAATTAGTAGAATCACTAACAATATATAAATTATCATTTTCGATAAGTGCTGATTTAACCTTAATGACATCTCCACTTTTGTTGCTATCAATTTGTGTATATGAAGAACAGGCATTAAGAAATAAGATCATCAATAATATTTTAAAAAATATTTTCATTGAAACCTCCATGTTAAATAAGTTTTTAAATCTTATTAGAGAGTTATAGTGAACAATACTTAAATATAATTAAAGTATAGCAAAGGGTGGATAAAGTTAAATTTTGCAAAGAGAATTATTGTGAAGAAGCTCAAATTAAGGTGCGGAAAGACAATTGACAAAAATACGGATTAAATAACAAATCCATACTAGACCTTCCTCTTAGTGTAAGCCCTATCATCTTTTTAAACGTGATTTAAGGAGATGATTATGTGGGAACTTCTAAGAGATAATTGGTTTATTTTGATGTTATTACTTTGTCCGTTAATGCACCTCTTTATGCATAAACATCATCATGGCGAAAACAGTTCACATGATTGTTGTAAGAATAAAGAAGAAACAACGGCAACAGAAAAAAAGAAAACACATTTAGATGCTTAAGAATGCGACTTTATATTGCTTTTGAGCTAAATAATGAGATTTAGCTCAATCCAACTTCTTGAGATGTGCATTAACTCTCCGATTTAACTGTGCCTTGATGAAACCGTAGTTACTAATCACTTTGAACATTTTTTATAAAGTTCTTCCATCAGATTTTTTTCGCTTTTTTCTGTTTTATTTTTTCTTTATTTGACTAATCGTGAATATGTTATGTGTTATTTACTTTTATCTGTTTGATTATATTGTCGTTATTTTATTTTCTGAAATTTAGCATAGAGGTTGTTATTTAGTAATTATACTGTATATTTAAACAGTGTTAAGTGTGTTAAATAATGGAAATGTAAATAAGGATATTACTATGACAACAGTAACTACAAATAAAGCGCTTGTTTTAAGCGGTGAAAGTAAAAATGCCATTTTAACGTTAGATGAGCAAATCGTTAATTGTATTGGTGAAGATGCCAAAATTATTCATACTGGCAAAAAAGCTAAGATTTATGATAATGAAGGCACTGAATATGACGAAGATAAAGGTACTATCAAGCACGGAAAAAATTCACTTTTTATTACTACAGGTGAAGAAAGTTTTGTCGAAGCTTCAAGTCAATCAGTAACTTTCTCGTCAGGGCAAAAAGCGGAGATTTCTCATGGCTATGATTCAGATGAAAATGGAACTCCGTTAGTAAAAAATACCATTGCTATTACAACAGGTAATGAAGCCATTATTTATAGTAATGCAGAAAATTCAGTTGGTATCTCAACGGGTGATCATACTTGGGTGCAAGATCTTGCGCAAGGAAGTATCGGTATAGCAACTGGAAATAACGCTAATGTTGTCTCTGAAGGAAATTTTAAAGCAGCTGCAATTTTTGGTGATCATTCCGGAATTAGTGGATTTGATGCAAGTTGTTCCGCTTTTGTAGGTGGGCAAAATTGTTCTGTTAATATTGGTCGTAATGGATTGTTGCTGTCTGAATTTCCTTTAGAAGCATTAAATGCGGGTGTCAATTCAGTCGTTGTGGTGGGTTGGCATGATGGTGAGCGTAAACGTTTCTCGACTTATTACCAAGGAACGGATTTTGAAGGTGATATTGAATGGGTTACAAAAGATCCTGAAACAGGGAAGAAAACAAAGCATTATAGAAGTAACACCTATAAAACGACAGAGTTGGGTGAATTAGTTTTACTGGAAACAAATGAAAGTGAACAAGATATTTCTTGGCAAAAAGACTAATATTTGCTTAAAGAAAATTTAAAACACTTTAAAGCTCAATAATGTTATTGGGCTTTTTCTACTGACCCGTATTTAATCATATTCTAAACCACAAAAAATAAAATTAGCTCACATACAAATATAAATAGGTATGATAGTAGTAAGGTTTTTATAACTTGATGAAAAAATAATGGGATTACTGGTTAAAGCGCTGATAGGTGCGTTTGTTGTGGTATTAATCGCTGTTTTATCGAAATCTCGCCATTACTATATTGCGGGATTGGTTCCGCTATTTCCCACTTTTGCGCTTATTGCACACTATATTGTTGGCTCTGAACGTTCTATTGAAGCGTTACGCACCACCATTATTTTTAGCCTGTGGGCTGTTATTCCTTATCTGGTTTATCTAATTTCACTTTATGTGATGATTAACTATGTAAAATTATTTACGGCACTGGCTACGGCAATGATTTGCTGGGTTATTGCTGCTTGGTTACTTATTCAATTATGGAACAAATTTCATGGATAGGGCCTTTGCTCTATCCTATTTATTGGCATGTTGAAAAATAAAAATAGAGAGAATATGAGAAAATCACTGCAACAAAAAATAATTCAAATATGTAATGATAAAATATCAGTCAAAGGAGAGGGCGTGGGATTATCTTTTTATGCTTTTTTTGCAAATAAAAATGACAACCCTGAATTATTAATGGAAGCTGCAACATGGTGGATTATGACACATAAATTGGATCACTTTGAAAAAGCAGTAAAAATAAAGAAAATGATCCAATCAGAAATGGATTGTGATGCTTAAAATGTCCTCTGTTGCTTTAATCTTTTTATAAAACAATTTTATTAAACTAAAAATTATTGATTATTATCACATTAAAGCGGGTCATAAACGGCTATGGTAATTACATGATTAATAACGTAAACGGTGATGATATGGAATATTGGTTTATTGCGTATAAAGTGCGTTCCAGAAATGGTGATACCTACGCCGGACATAAAATTGTAGAAACAGAAAGTGGGATCACACCCCATATTGCGTTAGATAAAGCATGTCAGGAAGTTGCCGAAGGGGCACAAGCTGATATTCCTGCGGTGAGAGTAGTTGCTTTTAATCGTTTATAAGACATTCTACCTAATAGAAAATCCTGCATTTAATTAATGTGGGATTTTTTTTATTTTAAATTTAAAAATTGGTTATTTAATGCACTATATTTATAAGCTGATTTACTAATAGAGATAATAAAAAATAAAGAGTTTATTTATATTATTTAATTACATTGATCTGATAGAGTTTTTTCATTTCTTTTACTCAAATAAAATTCAATTATGTGATCTCAGCTCTACTAATTTACTTTTAATAATTGAATAAAAAAAGGCTTATGGTTAATGTGCTGGTGGGCTAAGGAATAGCTCAATACAAGGAAATAAAAATCATCATTGTGATTTTTAAGTTATTAATAAAAGGAAATTTAAACTATGACAGTATTAACCGTTTATTTATGTGGTACCGGCTCTAACTCATTTGATAATAATAATCCGACCTTTTGGCAAGGCGAATTAGTTTCCACTTTAGCGCAAAACAACCAAGGACGAGAGTTTGCACAGTGGTTTATTGTTGATGGCCCAGGTAGTGGCAATCTGCAAGAAGATGATTTATGGGTTGAAAGCCCTAATTACTCTGATATCAAAGGTTCACTATTTGGTAGTGGTTGGGAAGAAAATGTTAATCATGCACTTTGCTTAATGAAAGGTAACTTTGATTGGCAACGTGAAAAATTGACAGAAGAGCAGTATAACCAACTGAAAAAAGCCGGCATTCCTATTGAAGATGTCAAAGTAACAGGCTCTTTTTTATGGCGTAAATATGACTATGGCGATCGTCAAGTCACTCAACAACAACTTCAGCAGCAAATTATTCGTATCTTCCGTAAAGATGGCATTATTCCAACACAAGTTAACTTAGTGGGTTGGAGTCGTGGTGGTATTACTTGCCATATGTTAGCGAATGCAATGTTGGCAGACTCTGAATTAAAAGATATTCCTGTGAATATTTTTGCGATTGATCCTGTTCCAGGTCCACTGAATTTCCAACCTGAAAAAGTGACGCTTGGTAAAAACGTCAAAGAATATGTCGGATTTTATGCAAAAGATGAGCGCTCTAAAGGATTTACATGCGTGATCCCAACCGTTGCTGCTGATACTAAAATGCATATTTTCCCTATTTCAGGACGTCATGCCACATTAGTTGGTAATGCTTCTATTGATGGTAGTGAAGGTGAAAACGCATTATATGCACCAGGTTTAGTGGTTCGTCATTTTGCAGAAGTTTGTTTAACTCGTTGGGGTTGTGATTTAGCCAATAAATTAGCTTTAACGGATGCACAAATTACGGGCTATCACACCGATATTGCTAATGATGCAGATAAATATACAGCAATGCGTCGTAAAACTTATTCTATCCATGAAAGTACGGGTAAAGACGAGCGTAAAGTATCATTAGGCAAAGAGGGCAAAGCATTTTCTGAGATCGTTGGCGTACAATATAATCCATCAGTAGGCTTAACAGCGGATTATTTATCAAACCAGCAACTCTATGATGTGATTAAATAAATTATTATTTATCAGATTTTTATGAGCTAATAGGTCGCCCACAGTGAAGTGGGCGATTTCTATTTTAATCATCATCACATTATTTATCACAGTTTCTTACTAGGAAAATGATTGTTGATTTAATATACTTCCTTTCGAGAGCTAACAGAATTTTATTAGACATAGACAGATTGTAGGAGGTTTCTATGCCTGAGTTTACTGTTAGAGTTGAGTTATCCGATCCTGAAAATGCAGATTATGTGTTATTAACACAAAAGATGGTAAAAGAAGGATTTAAAAAAGAGATCGATGGTTTGAAAGGTAAATATGTCCTGCCTCTTGCAGAATTTAATTACCATACTGAAACGAAAGATCACAAAGAAGTTATCGAGTTGGCTTTTTCAATTGCAGAAAAAATAACCTTAAATCCAGCCATTTTAGTGACTGAAGTAAAAAATAGAGCGTGGAAAGGGTTAGAGCGACTTTAAGATTATCTTTCTTGAAGTCTATAAGAGAAGTCATCAAGGCTCGTGGGGAGTCTGAACGTATTTAGATTAACGGCTTTATTGCCTATTTTCCTGTATTGAGTCTCTATTCTTCTTCGTTTTTACTATAAAAACGCACTATCAACATTACTATTTCACTCTTTATATTCAACCAAGCGATGAAACAAAGTTCTTGTCGATGATATTGCATTATCATTGATTGTTTTTTATTACTTTTTATTACATTAAACTGCGGGATAAAGCGCATGAATTGGATTTTAAAATCATTCTCACAACTCACGACAGATGAGCTTTACGCTATTTTGGCATTAAGAAATCAGGTTTTTATTTGTGAACAGCAATGTGCTTATCAAGATCTGGATGGGGTAGATCAAAATACATTACACCTATTTGCCAAAGAGGAAGAGAGTCAGCAACTTATTGCTTATGCTCGTTTGTTGCCGCAAGGTATCGCATTTAAAGAAGCTTCAATAGGGCGGGTTATTGTTGCTCAAAATCAGCGGGGAAGTGGTATTGCGCATCAGTTAATAAAAGAGGCGATTGCAACTACGTGTCGTCAATTTAACACCCATACAATAAAAATAATGGCACAGGCATATTTAGTCTCATTTTATCAATCACATGGTTTTGTTATCGATTCAGAAACGTATCTTGAAGATAACATTCCACATATTGATATGGTGTTAGTGCAATCTGTACAATCTATACAATTTATGTAATCAAAAAACAAAAAACAAAAAACAAAAAACAAAAATATAAAAAGGTAAACGTTAATTTTTACGTTACCGATAACAAGTTAAGCTGAATAATAAGAGTGACTTTTTCTAAGTAAAGACGCCATTAGCTAATAAAACCGCTTTTGGCGCAGAGGAGAGTTATTTAAGATTGAGATCAGGATAATAACTATGTTCTGTAAACTGACCATAGCTATTTTGTACCCTCTGCTCTTGTTCAGTCTGTCTTATTAATACGCCAAGCTCATCTAGACGAGCCCGTAATAAATTTCGCGTCTCATTTTCGTTTTCTAAGATTTTCTTTAGCATATCCGTGAGGCGTTGTTGTAGTCTCAGCTCACCGTCAGCTGGTTTTATCATCTTAGTGATACTTTCAACGCTTTTTAAATAATCCATTTCCATTTCTATCAGCTTGTCCCATTGCTGATCTTTGGCAAGCGTTAACATTTGCTCACTTGATTTTAAAACCTGCTCGTAAGCCGCCATAATATCCATATTGTTGTCCACTCTAATTTAATAAGAATTAATCTGTGTGCCGATTTGTTGCCAAGCATCAGAAATTTCAGTTAAGAGCTTGATGACTTCATGAATTTTTTCTGGGTTATTTTTTAAGTTAGCATCGAGTAGCTGATTAACCATATAGTCATAAAGGAGCTCCAGATTCTCTGCAAGCTCGCCCCCTTTCTCTTTATCCAGACCTTGTTTTAATCCGTTGCCAATAATATTAATGGCTTTAGAAATATTTTCGCCTTTACCCGCAATATTTCCTTGTTCCATTAATATTAATGCACGGCGAAGGGCGCTAAGCGCCCCATTAAATAGGATCTGGATCAGCTGGTAAGGCGTGGCATTTAAAATCTCGCTTTCAACGTCGATTTGAGCATACATTTTACTGGCTGATTGTTGATACATAGTGTCCTACTTTTAAAAAATTACATTAATAAACGGCCGATTGAGGCACTGGAGTTAGTCATGGAGTTAACCATTTTATCTAACTGTTGGAACTGGTTTTTATAACGTTCCATCGTGGCTGCAATATTACGTTCCGTGTTTTTAATTTGGCTATCTAATGTTTTCTTGCGTTTTTTCACGCCATCAGTGGCAATATCTAAAGTACCATCATTAGATTGCAGGGTTTTTTTCAGGTAATTATAGGTTTGAGTACCAAAACCAGTTTCTTTACCATCACCCATAAAAAACTCTTTCACGTTAGCCGGTTTTTCTTTTAACGCTTCATCCAGTTTTTTGCTATCGATATCTAAAGAGCCATCAACCTTAAATTTAATACCCATTTTATTTAGGGTATCCATATCTGAGGTGCCTTGTGAGCTTGTTACAAAGCTTTTTAGCTCAGACATAATCATACGGCTGGTGGTATCACCGAGCAATACACCATTATCTTTAGATGCCGCTTCACCTTTCTCTACTTGAGTATATTTAGTCAGAGATTTATAGGTGCTGTTTAACTCGTTATAAGCGTCAGTCCAAGCTTGGATAGCTTTTTTCATTGGCTCAATATCACGAGCAACAGTCACTATTTCAGGCTTATCAACGGCGTCTTTATTATCGTCAGTCTTTTTCTTAAGGTTTAAAATGATCCCTTCTGGAGCATCTTTAATCTCATTAGTTTGACGCTCAATCTCAATACCATTAATCGTTAATTTGGCATTATTTGCAGGAACGATCTCTTGCATTGCGCCACTTTTACTGCTTGAAGAGTAGCTAATGAAATCATTGAGTTCGTCATCGCCTTCCACTGTAACGGTCATTTCTGACTCTGTACCTTCTTTACGAGAAGTCAGTACTAAGTGGTTAACGCCATCTTTTGCTTTAACTATAGTGGCAGAAACATTACCCTCTTTTTTATTGATTGCGTCACGCAATTCAATCATAGAGGTTTGATCGTCAGTTAACTCAATACGTAAAGGTTTTTTTTCACCAGGTTGGGTAATTACTAAGGTACGTTTATTACCTTCTCCTAATGTTTTTCCAATAGGTACTTTTACATCACTTACCGCTTTTGATTTCAATGTTTGCGCATGAGCAAGCTCTTTAACGGATACGGTATAGTTACCAATACTGGCTTTACCATCCGTCGTCACTTTAAATGCATCAAACTCATCATCGACTTTGGTTGCAACAATTTCGTCAAATTTCTTTAAGTTTTCTGACGCTTTCTGCAATTTGTCAAGTTGGCTACGAATTTTACCGTAAGCGGTAATTTGCGCTTCGTAGCTTTTCATCTGTTTATCAAGGGGTTCAAGGCGTTTATTTTCCGCCGCCTCTAATTGTGCCAATGTTTGGCTAAGAGGCATCCCTGAGCCCACGCCTAGTGAAGCAATACCAGCCATACCGGTCTCCTTTCTGTGTTCGTAAAATAATCCTCAAAAAGCGTTATCGGTAGAATCGGCGAAAAGTTTACGTCTATTTGGTATTTTTGATGACTTAAACAGGCTGCCATATAGAAGCCTTTTATTGCTATTGATGACCAAAGTCGAATTTTGATCACTGAAAAATGGCTTGAGATAAAATTTGATAAAAATTTAATAAAAAAATAATAAATTAATTTTCTTATTTATCATCAACTTGATATTAATTCTATAAAAAATCGCAGAAATATTTGTAGGAAAAGTTAAAGGTTGTATGTGGGGTGCCGATAAACTTGTTGCCGGTGATTGACACCGTAAATGAATAGGCAAACTTTTATTTTATCGACTTGATTTTAAAGGAATCTAGCTATGGCACAAGTCATTAATACCAACTATCTATCTCTGGTAACTCAAAACAACCTGAACAAATCTCAGGGAGCTTTAGGAAGTGCAATCGAGCGTCTGTCTTCTGGTCTGCGTATCAACAGCGCTAAAGACGATGCAGCGGGTCAAGCGATCGCTAACCGTTTCACTTCAAACGTAAATGGTTTAACTCAAGCTTCACGTAATGCGAACGATGGTATCTCTATCGCTCAAACTACTGAAGGCGCTCTGAACGAAATCAACAACAACTTACAACGTATCCGTGAGTTAACAGTTCAAGCTAAAAACGGTACTAACTCTAACTCAGACATCACTTCAATCCAAAACGAAGTTACTGAGCGTTTAGCAGAAATCAACCGTATCTCTGAACAAACTCAGTTCAACGGCGTTAAAGTACTGAGCGGTGAGAAGTCAGAAATGACTATCCAAGTTGGTACTAACGATAAAGAAGTTATCAAATTTAACTTAGATAAAATTGATAACGGTACTTTAGGTGTTTCAAGTGACAAACTATTCACAGAAACAACAGTAAACAAAGGCGAAAAGAAAGCAAGTGCTACTGATGCTGTTCTTGCTGACCTAGGTGTTGCTGGTGGTACTGCACTGAAAGGTGGTTTAACCGTTAAGAAATACGAAGAAGACGGCGTAGTTGTTGCTGATAAATTCGTTGCAACTGAAGGCGGTAAAAGTTACTTAGTTTCTGCTTCTGACTTCGAAGCTGATGGTACTACAGCTACTCAAATCAACTTAAAAGCAACTTCAGCTGTTGCTGGTAACGAATTTACTGATGTTGCAGGTAAAGACGTTAAAACTTTAGATGTTAAAGAAGACGCTCTGGCTACTTTAGACGAAGCTATCAACAAAATTGATGAAAGCCGTTCTAAATTAGGTGCGATTCAAAACCGTTTTGAATCTACTATCAACAACCTGAACAACACTGTTAACAACTTATCTGCTTCACGTAGCCGTATCTTAGATGCTGACTATGCAACAGAAGTTTCTAACATGAGCCGTGGTCAAATCCTGCAACAAGCTGGTACTTCAGTACTTGCTCAAGCAAACCAAGTACCACAATCAGTTCTGTCTCTGTTACGTTAATTCGTACACTGACACAAAAGATACCTTTCTATATCCAAAAGGTCCTCGCAAGAGGACCTTTTTTTGTTTTTTGTGTTTTATCTTTAAACCCACTCTTTTTTAGTTTTTATTTTTTTCTCAATTTAATTTTCTTTTCTTTTAAATCAATAAGTTCTTAAAAATTAACTGACTGGCTTTTATTGCTATTTTCGCGACGCCAAAAACCGTAAAACCCTCGAAATTGATGACGATAGTGTTTAGGCAACGTTATTACCGTGGCGTAATAACAAACCTATTCATGAAAAAATTTTTAAAATCAAGTCGAAGGAATATCGTATGGCACAAGTTATTAATACCAATTACCTGTCTTTAGTGACTCAAAATAATTTAAATAAATCACAAGGTGTTTTAGGCTCAGCTATTGAGCGTTTATCTTCTGGTCTACGTATCAATAGCGCAAAAGATGATGCCGCAGGTCAAGCGATAGCTAACCGTTTTACTTCAAATATAAATGGTTTAACACAAGCCTCTCGTAATTCAAATGATGGTATTTCAGTTGCTCAAACCACTGAAGGGGCATTAAATGAAATTAATAATAATTTACAACGCATTCGTGAACTGACCGTTCAAGCTAAAAATGGTACTAATTCAAATTCAGATATTAGTTCTATTCAAAATGAAGTCACTGAACGTTTTGCGGAAATTGATCGTATTTCTGAGCAAACCCAATTCAATGGTGTGAAAGTATTGAATGGTGATACCGAAATGACCATCCAAGTCGGTACCAATGATAAAGAAACGATTAAATTTAAATTGGATAAAATTGATAATGATACTTTAGGGGTTGGGAACGATAAGTTATATACCGAAACAACGACTAAAAAAGGTGTGACTGAAGCGGGGGCTGCTGTGCCAACAGCGGATCTTGGTAAAATTTTAACGGGTGCTACATCGATCAAGAGTGGTTCTACTTTATCTACCTATAAGGAAGATGGTAAAGAAGTTAAAGATAAGTATATTTTTAATGATGGTGCAAAAGATTATTTGGTTTCAGCATCTGATCTTGAATTAACAGGTACTTCAAATAATGAAATAGGCATAAAAACAACATCGGCAGTAACAGCTAACGAATTTACTGCCAATGCGGGTGTTGATGTAAAAACACTCACTGTAAATGATGATGCACTTGCAACATTAGATAGTGCAATTAATAAAGTTGATGAAGCTCGTTCTAAATTAGGTGCGGTACAAAACCGTTTTGAATCTACTATTAATAATTTAAATAACACTGTGAATAATTTATCGGCTTCCCGTAGCCGTATTTTAGATGCGGATTATGCAACAGAAGTATCAAATATGAGCCGTGGACAAATTCTGCAACAAGCAGGTACTTCAGTATTGGCTCAAGCAAACCAAGTTCCACAGTCTGTTCTTTCTTTATTACGTTAATCTTCTCTTTAAATAATCCTCAATTGATACCCACTGCAATTTTTGTAGTGGGTGTTTTTTTCATCAAAACAATCGTTTTTTTAATTAATCATTTATGAGTATTTTAACTCGCCAATTAGACGCTAAAATCTCACAAAATAAAATACTATGATTTATATGTTATTTTTTTATGAACAGAATGCATATTCAATGCGTTGATTTCTTTTAATGAGATAAAATATCAATTTAATTAACGGTTTTTCTAAGGATTAAGACCGAGTGTTTTAAGGTAAAGTAGTTCTCGTAATGCAATGACAAATTAATTTATCAATGAAAACCCAACTTTTGCTGAAAATTTGGCATAGGTGAAAAAGAGGCGCTTTTGCTTCACTGTTCAGCCGATTGCTAAATCTATTTCGCCAGATAATGGTTTCCGGTCTTTTATCCAAAGGTGTCTTTTGTTGTGAGTGATTTGTATACCGCCGAAGGCGTGATGGACAAAAATAGCCTCTGGGAGCGATATGTCCCGTTGGTTCGCCATGAAGCATTACGATTACAGGTCAAGTTACCTGCGAGTGTTGAATTGGATGATCTTTTGCAAGCAGGTGGAATTGGGCTGCTAAATGCCGTTGAGCGTTATGACTCAATGCAAGGTGCTGCCTTTACCACTTATGCTGTTCAACGTATCCGTGGCTCTATGTTAGATGAGCTGCGCAGTCGAGATTGGGCGCCACGTAGTGTGCGTCGCAATGCAAGAGAAGTAACGCATTCTATTCATCAATTAGAGCAGGATCTAGGACGACCACCATTAGAACAGGAAGTTGCTGATCATTTGCAGATTGAGTTAGCAGAATACCGGCAGATCCTATTGGATACGAATAACAGCCAATTGTTCTCTTATGACGAATGGCATGAAATTTACGGTGAAAGCTGTGAACCGTCTCAAGACGAAGATCATGATGACAATCCATTACAGATGTTATTAGAAAGTGATATTCGCCAAAGAGTCATAGACGCGATAGAATTGCTTCCCGAAAGGGAAAAAATGGTTCTTACTCTGTATTATCAGGAAGAACTTAATTTGAAAGAAATAGGCGCAGTGCTTAATGTCGGGGAATCCCGCGTGAGCCAGCTACACAGCCAAGCCATAAAAAGGCTGCGAGCACGCTTAAACCCAGAGAAATAGAAGTTTTGCTTATTTTTGTTTTTGTTTATTAAGACTACAACACAGGGCTTTATCTCTTATGTCTGTTTCAACACAAAAGAAACGGCCGCTAAGCCGTTACATTAAAGACTATAAACACAGCCAGACTCATTGTCTACATTGCCACAAGGCGCTTGATCGGATCTCTCTCGTATTCAATCGCCAAGTTATCAATAAAGAAGCCATTTCTGAAATGACGGATTTAGTTGATGATGAAACGTGGGAAACGTTACAAGAGAAGTTCTCTGCGCTATGCCGTTTTTGTAGTGAGATTTACTGTAATAGTGAAACTGACTACTTTGACATTATGTCTTTTAAGCAGTATTTGTTTGAACAAACGGAGATGAGCCACAGTACTGTTCGTGAGTATGTGGTTCGTTTACGTCGGCTCGATGAATTACTGACTTCAACTAATTTTCCTCGTCAAGAGTTTACGACAGAGAAAATTCAGTCAGACTTGAGTAAAAAGCTCACTCCCTCTGCATTTAGTAACTACAATATTGCACTACGTAAGTACGAGCAATATCTTGATTGGTGCCAAGAGCCCCCATCAATGAGTAGCAGTCACTAATTGCGCTCAAGAGAGACCTTAAAAGGAGTAGCCTAGCCTGCTCCTTTTTCTTTTCTATTAATTCTAAATCCTTCCTATTTTTTCTTACTCAATTTCTTTTTTATTTCTAAATTTATCTATCAACGATGAAAAGCAATGTTGTACTGAGTAAATTGCATCAATAGATAAAAAAAGCGCCCACAGTGGGGCGCAAGTTTCAGGTATTCATAAAGATATAATTAAATCAACTTCTAGGTTGACTTGGACGTAAGTATATTTACTAAACTAATTCGTCGCGAATAATAAATATAAAAAGAGTGAGAACAGTCACAGCATTAAAAAAAATAACACTTTTAACTATCTCTTTAGAAATAATAGGGTAGCAAAATAAAAAACCACCTTTAAGAAAATAGACTTTAAAGGTGGTCTCAAAGACAAGGAGAGAAAGAGAAGGGGAAATTAACTAATCGTCATTAAGCTTGCATTACCTCCAGCTGCTGCTGTATTAATGCTTAATGCTCTTTCATGTAGTAAACGCTCTAACAATATACCTGTTTCACCACGAGAGAATCCTTGAACAGAAATTATAGCTCCTTTGCGTTGAGCAATTTTCTGGCAAGTTTCACGTAATTGGTCACCATCACCATGGTAAATCACCGCATTTATTTTCAGTGACTCATCATTCCAGTTTTCAGTCAATGTAATGGCTTTTCTGACAATATCAGGTAATTCACGATATGTTTTTTGTGAGAATGGGTTATTAACCACAACAGCATGACAACCAGAAGCGAGAACAGCGGCAATTTGAGTCAATGCATCTTGCTCGTTATCTGAAATACACAACACATTACCACAAGGGACTAATTGATAAGTATTGCGTTCGCCAGTAGGGCCCGGTAATACACGCAGTGTTCCTGCTTGTGATGCAAGGGCATATTTCTCTAAAGCTTCATAGTGTGCTTTATCCGCTTTGTTTGATAGCCATTCCATATACTTATGATAAGTCTGTAATAACGTATTACGCATAGAAGTATCAAGAGGAAGTGTTTCATCTTGGCGTGCTAATGTTTGCGTTGCGGCATTTTCAGGGCGTTTAGATAATAAGCGATATAGATAAACAGGGCCGCCTGCTTTCGGACCCGTACCCGATAATCCTTCACCACCAAAAGGCTGAACACCCACAACTGCGCCGACCATATTACGGTTAACGTATAAATTTCCGACTTTGGCATTTGAGGCAACATAAGCAATGGTTTCATCAATACGTGTATGAACGCCCATTGTTAACCCGTATCCGGTTGCATTAATCTCTTCTAGTAATGCTGGCAAATCTTGGCTTGCATAACGTACAACATGCAACACAGGGCCAAAGATTTCTTTCTTCAATGAACTGACTTTATCTAATTCAATTAAAGTCGGTGGAACAAAGGTGCTGTTACTTTCAGCGTGTTTTGACAAACTATTGTGTGATGCTTGATAAATCTCGAAGCCAGTTGTACGCATAGATTGAATATGTTTTTCTATGCCTGATTTTGCTTCTTTATCGATAACAGGACCAATGTCTGTAGATAGTAAGCTTGGATCACCCATTGTTGCTTGAGCCATCGCACCTTTAAGCATCTCGATAGTACTCTCAGCCACTTCTTCTTGAATACATAACAGACGTAAAGCAGAACAACGTTGACCAGCACTATCGTAAGCGGATGCCATTACATCAGTTACCACTTGCTCTGTTAATGCAGATGAGTCAACAATCATAGCATTTAAGCCACCCGTTTCTGCTACTAAAGGCACTGGGCGACCTTCGCTGTCTAATCGACCCGCTAAGGTCTTTTGTAAAATATGAGCAACATCCGTAGAACCTGTAAACATCACACCTCGAACACGCTCATCAGCCACTAAGCGTGCACCAATGGTTTCACCTTGTCCCGGTAGCAGTTGTAGTGCAAAAGAAGGAACACCTGCTTGATGGAAAAGCGCAACGGCTTTTGATGCTATTAAAGGTGTCTGCTCTGCGGGTTTTGCTAGAACGGTATTACCTGCTGCTAAAGCTGCCGCAATTTGTCCGCTGAAGATAGCTAATGGGAAGTTCCAAGGGCTGATACAAACTACAGGCCCTAAAGGTCGATGTGTATTATTATCAAAGTCTTGAGCGACTTGAGCCGCATAATAGTAGAGAAAATCAATGGCTTCGCGGACTTCAGCAATCGCATTACTGTAAGTTTTACCTGCTTCGCGCACGAGTATTCCCATAAGAGGGCCCATTTGTTGTTCCATTAACTCCGCAGCACGGATCAAAAATGAAGCTCTTTGCGCTGGTGGTGTAGCAAACCAGATTTCACCTTTTTCTTGAGCAATGGTTAAGGCAAAATCTGCCTCGGCTTCTGTTGCTTCTCTTACTGTACCGACAATATCAGCATGATTGGCTGGATTTAACACAGATTGAGGTTCTTGTGTTTTTTCTGAAGAATTAAACGTATCACCTAATAAAGGTTCGCAATGTATATTTTCAGTTGCTGATGTTAATAAGGCACTAGAAAGTGATGCCAAGCGATGTTCGTTTGACATATCAATGCCCGGTGAGTTTTTACGTTCATCACCATACAGTTTATGAGGAAGCGGAATTTTAGGATGAGAAAGCCCAACTTGGCCTTCGGCTTGAGCCATTCTATTCACTTCTTTGACCGGATCTGCCACTAATTCATCAAGAGAAATTGTGGTATCAGCAATTCGGTTTACAAATGACGTATTAGCCCCATTTTCAAGTAAGCGACGCACTAAATAGGCAAGTAATGTTTCATGAGTCCCTACGGGCGCATAAATACGACAAGGTCGACCTAGTTTTCCGTCTGCAATTTTACCAACAACTTGAGCATAAAGTGGTTCACCCATACCGTGTAAACACTGGAACTCGTATTGTCCGGGGTAATAGTTTTGACCCGCTAAATGATAAATTGCTGACAGTGTGTGCGCATTATGTGTAGCAAATTGTGGATAAATAAAATTAGGTGATGCGAGTAGTTTTTTCGCACAGGCAAGGTAAGAGACATCGGTATACACTTTGCGAGTATAGACAGGATAATCTTCAAGGCCATCAATTTGAGCGCGTTTTACTTCGCTATCCCAATAGGCACCTTTTACTAAACGGATCATTAAGCGACGACGGCTACGACGTGCTAAATCAATCACATAATCAATAACTAATGGACAACGCTTTTGGTAAGCCTGAATAACAAAGCCAATACCATTCCAACCTGCTAATTCAGGTTCAAAACAGAGTTTCTCAAGTAGATCGAGTGAAATCTCAAGTCTATCTGCTTCTTCTGCATCGATATTAATACCAATATCGTATTGCTTTGCTTGTAATGTTAATGAGAGTAGGCGAGGGTAAAGCTCAGACATAACACGCTCATATTGAGCACGGCTATAACGAGGATGTAATGCTGAAAGCTTGATAGATATTCCAGGGCCTTCATAAATACCTCTGCCATTAGAGGCTTTACCAATTGCGTGGATGGCTTGTTGATAAGAGACTAGATAATCTTGTGCATCTTTCTCTGTTAATGCGGCTTCTCCTAACATGTCATAAGAGTAGCTAAAGCCTTTTTCTTCAAGTTTGCGTGCATTTGCGAGTGCTTGAGAAATAGTCTCACCGGTAACAAATTGCTCGCCCATTAAACGCATCGCCATATCAACGCCTTTACGAACTAATGGCTCGCCACTTTTGGTGAGGATGCGATTTAAAGAGTTAGATAGCTTTTCTTCATTATGGGTTGAAACTAATTTGCCTGTGAATAATAAGCCCCATGTTGCCGCGTTCACAAACATAGATTGGCTTTGTCCCAAGTGTGAGCGCCAGTTTCCATGACTGATTTTATCGCGGATAAGTGCATCACGAGTGGCTTTATCAGGAATACGCAATAAAGCTTCTGCTAAACACATTAAGGCGACACCTTCTTGTGAAGAAAGTGAGAATTCCTGTAATAGACCTTGAACCAGCCCTGAGCGTCCAACACCATTTTTCTGTTTGCGTAATTTTTCGGCGATGGAATAGGCTAATTTATGCGTTGCTTGGGCTTCATTTTCAGGTAATGTCGCTTGTTGCAATAACATAGGTACAGCTTGTGTTTCAGGTGTCCGATATGCAGAAGTAATTGCTGAGCGTAGAACAGATTGCGGATGAATATGTTCAGCAAACTCTAAGAATGGCTGATAATGAGCGGTTGATATTTCAGTGCTTTCATCAATATCTTGTTCTGCAAATGTTGAGTTACCAAGATTAACCTGATCATTTTCGATTTGTTCTAGATAATCGAAAATAGCCTGCTTAATTAACCAATGCGATGTTCTATCTAATTTCTGTGCAGCTTCTTTTAGTCTATTGCGGGTTTCTTCATCAAGTCTAACACCCATTGTTGTGCTACTCATGCAGTGCTCCTCATATTCTATTTCTAATTCACAAGTACAGTTACCCGTTATTTTTATTAATATCATTCATGTTGCAACTTTGTGCAACATTGTTAACAATTTATTTATAAATAATGTGAAAGTAGTCAGGTTTTGTGAGTGATTAAAAATAGTGTAATTTATTTTTTCTATATATTTATATATAAATCAATAAATTATATTTATCTTATTGATGTTTACATTTATAATGTGTCTTCTAATTAAGACAAATAGTGTGAAGTCATAAACAAAATTTAAACATTTAAACGTTAATTTCTTGTTAAATGCAGTTAACCTATTCTAGGATTGATGTGAATGCTTTATCTGTTGCTGTAAGAAATTATTTTAATTAAAAACTGAAAAGATCATTAATGCGCAACGAAGTGCAACGTTCCTGTACAAGTCAAAAGCATACCGATGATCGGAAACAGATTTATGGAGAACTGCAATTATGGCCTTAACTTCGCCAATGCTAATTACATTTACGATCTATATCTTGGGTATGCTTTTTATTGGCTACCTTGCTTATCGTTCAACAAAAAACTTTGATGATTATATTCTTGGCGGTCGGCGACTGGGCAGTGTTGTTACTGCGCTTTCAGCGGGTGCTTCAGATATGAGCGGCTGGTTATTGATGGGATTACCGGGCGTGGTTTTTTTCGCCGGTATTTCAGAAAGTTGGATAGCTATCGGGCTTTGTTTAGGTGCGTGGCTAAACTGGCGTTTAGTTGCTGGGCGTTTACGTTTGCAAACTGAGAAAAACAATAATGCATTAACGTTACCCGATTATTTGACATCGCGTTTTGATGATAAAAGCAAAATGCTACGTATCATTTCAGCACTTGTTATTCTTACTTTCTTTACTATTTATTGTGCATCAGGTGTAGTTGCTGGTGGAATGTTGTTTGAATCTACATTCCATATTCCTTATCACGAAGCGATGATTTATGGTGCACTTGCAACGATTGCATATACTTTTTTAGGTGGTTTTCTTGCTGTAAGTTGGACTGATACTGTTCAGGCAACGTTAATGATTTTTGCTCTTATCTTGACACCTATTATTGTTATTTTCTCAGTAGGTGGCATTGATACTTCTATTGCTATCATTAAAGCGAAAGATCCATCTTATTTGGATATGTTTAAAGGACTTGATTTTATTGCCATTATTTCATTATTGGCATGGGGATTAGGTTATTTTGGACAACCTCATATCCTTGCACGTTTTATGGCGGCTGATTCTAACCAAACTATTCGTAAAGCTCGCCGTATTGGTATGACGTGGATGATCCTCTGTTTAGGAGGAACTGTTGCGGTTGGATTCTTTGGTATTGCTTACTTTGAAATGAATCCAGCACAAGCGGGTGCTGTAACGGCTAAAAATGAACGTATCTTTATGGAGCTGGCTTCACTGCTCTTTAATCCGTGGATTGCTGGTATTTTATTATCTGCAATTTTAGCGGCGGTAATGAGTACACTAAGCTGTCAATTATTAGTCTGTGCAAGTGCGTTAACTGAAGATTTATACAAACCATTTATTCGCAAAAGTGCGAGCCAAAAAGAGCTAGTTTGGGTAGGGCGTGGCATGGTGTTATTAGTTGCGATTATTGCCATCTTCTTAGCGCGTGATCCTAACAATAAGGTGCTTGATTTAGTCAGTAACGCGTGGGCAGGTTTTGGTGCCGCCTTTGGTCCTGTGATCCTCATTTCTGTTCTGTGGAAACGTATGACCCGTAATGGTGCTTTTGCCGGAATGTTGATTGGTGCTTTGACCGTGTTAGTGTGGATGCAATATAAATGGTTTGGTTTATATGAAATTATTCCTGGTTTTATCTTTGCCTCTATCGCTATCGTTGTTATTAGTTTAATGGGTAAAGAGCCAAGCAAAGAAAACCAACAACGCTTTGATGAAGCCGAAACTCAATATCAGAATACATAATAAAATATAGAAAATTAGATAAATAAAAGGCCACTTTATTTAATAAGGTGGCCTTTGTTATGTAATATCATAATAAACTAAAAATAGAGTGTGATTTTAAATTTTTAACACTGGTAACTTATTCATAATATTCATATTCATGGTAGACAGTGGCAGTACTAGTGTCGATTAATTTATCATCTTTTCTTACTTCACTTACCATATCCCAGATTAAGCAATTATTATATTTATCCCATTCTCGACAGGTGTTGTCATATTCTCTTATATCATCATATAGACTGGTAAATATTTGCATCTGGCGCAAAATTCGACCATCTTTATCATAATTAAATTCTAATATAACGTCACTATGATCCATCGCTTTTAAAAGACGCCCTTGTTCATCATAATAATATTTAATTGAATTGCCTTGATTTTCAGCCGTGGATTTAATAATTGTTTCTGCTACAATTTTTTTATTATTGTATGTTAATTCAGCAAAGTCAGTGCCAATTAATGAGCCATCATCATCATAAAAATGAGATGTTTTATCTATTAACTGATTTTGATTATTTTTTCCATAAAATTCAACTAGATAAAGAGATTGTATTCTATGTCTATTTTTTAACTGATATTTATACTTAATGTTATAAGGTGTAGACATTCTTAAAAGATTTGTCTCAATATGTTCATGAATATATTCTTGTGTAGAAAAATCATATTTAGTAAGAACGCCACATTCATCAAATTGAGCCTCTCCTTTAAAGGCTTTAAGTCGGCCTTTTTCAGGTAATTTGCTGGTGGTGATAATTGTTTTTATTGGGCCATAATTGAAATCAATCATTATGAACATATTGTTAGATGCATTCACTTGTTTTTGTGATTGCTCACAAGATGTTGATATCGCAGAAGCAGGAAATGTAATAAAAAGTGTGCATAAAGAAAAAATAAAAAATAATGGAAATTTCATATAATGAACCATCTTAAATTTTATTAAAAGAGAACATGCGATAAAGCATATTCATCATTAATTGATTTAAGTAGTTTTACACAAATTGTTTTTTAATGAAAGTATCACGAGGGGGTATCTAACGATAGATACTAACTATAGATAAGAATATATGTAATAAATATAAAAACCAGTCTATTTTTGATAGTCTGATTTTTATATTATCAACTTAAATTTGATATAAAAAACATAATATAAATATTATTCGTAGTAAATAAACTCGTTATGAAGCATAGCCTTACTAAAATTTACCACCTCATCATCAAATTTAATCGTACTCTCAAGTTCTTCTTTTGAACAATTAGCAAATTTGTCCCATTCAAGGCAAGTAGTGATAAAGGCTTTATCTTCTCCATTAATGCCTTTGATATAGTTTGATTGAGTTACAACTTTTCCTTCAGGATCATATTGATACTCTACATTTATTTTGCCGTCTTCTATTACGGATTGTAGTTTTCCTTGAGGATTATAGCTGTACTCTGTTGTGATAATCTTAGTTGTAGGATCAGACGATTTGCTAGTTTCTTTAATAATACGCCCGTCTTTATAGTCGAATTGGCTGGTGACTGTATCCAGTAAAGCGCCATCATTTGAGTAATATTGAATTACTTTTTTGTTGAACCGGTTCTGCTCATCTTTATGATAGGTTTCTTGCATATAGATAGAGTGTGAGCCGTAGGCATTTTTTCTCTGGAATTGATATCGGATAACAGAAGGGTTATTAGGTAATGTTCTTATTAAATTAGTTTCTACATTACCTTCAAAGTACTCCTGCATTGATGTGCTATCTTTTAATAACTTTCCACACTCATCAAAGTGAATTTCACCTTTAAATGCTTTAAAACGGCCGTCATGGGGGATGGTGCTTGTCATCGTGACTGATTTAACCGGACCGTTATAAGAACTGAGCAATATAATATCGTTATTGGCAATATTGGTTTGTTTTTCAATATCGGTGCATTGAGTTGAAGCCGCGATTGCTGAAAATGAGGAAACTGCATAAAGGGAAAAGGTGATAAGGAGTAGTTGTGATTTCATAAGACCGTCCATGTTATGTATTCGTCATACTTCAAGTCGTAGCGTTGTTGACTAGGCTCATTCGCACTAGTCGCATACTTGTGTATGCTCCTAGCGGCACTTGAATTATTTAGAGTATATGTATTCAAGCTACATTTTGATTTATAAAATATAGGTCTAGTATAGGGAATTGGTTTGCTAAATAGTATAGATAAAATCCTATATGATTAACGGTATATAAAGAGAAAAGATATTTAGGTACGTTTAGAACTGTTTTGGGAGCATTAAGATGTCAAATGTGTTTTCTTTTATGACTGATACAGCAACTCTGGCAATTTTTGATTTACAAGCAATCCAACATAGAAAATCAGATACAGCCGATTGGTGGAGCATACCAGATGATGAATTAGAGGAAATGAACAAAGGTAATATTGCATTTATTGGGTTAGGTAATGATGGTTTTTACACAATAAATCTATGCGACAACATCGAAGATCCAGATGTAAAAATAAATATCAGTTGCCCATCAGGTGAAATTTTTATTGGTGCAGGGGAGGATACAACTGGTGGTGATTTAGAGCCAGATGATCCACAGTATCGTGCTGGAGAAATTATTTTTTTCTCTGTAGGAAATTATGAGATTTTATTAAAAAAGGCAGAAAACATACTTTGTATTTCTATCACCCCAAGCAAATCGAAAGCAAATAATTTTGAGAATGTTTTACGTTTAGATTAAAGAAATATATAAACAGTAATATAAAAATATAATAACGAGTGAAAAGATGACGTTATTTAAAAATATCATCATTATACTTTATTAATAAGTTAATAAAAATAAATTAAACAATTCATGGTTATATTAAATGTGATATAACGAATATGCTGATTATAAATTAGATTAATCAATTAACCAAATATTAATTGATTAATCTAATTTAAATATCTCTGAAAGAAAATAGTGATGTAAGTAATTATTAGATAATCAAATAAAGAATAGAAACGATTTTATTTTTTAATTTAAAAATAATTAATGAATGATTGGTATTATTTTATTAAAAATAACAAATATCAAATTAAAGTAAAATAATATTATTTTTGATATTAATCCTAATAAAATTAATATTTTTTTGTTAAAAAATGCGTAATAGTCATATTTAGACTATAAGAATATGCTTAAAATCGAAAAATATATACGTATTAACCGCTGTATATGATGAAGATAGTTGCATTTTATGAGTAAATAAGTAGATAATCATACATACTTAAATATTAGTACGTAATAAACATGAAATAAGGTTATTAAACCCATTTTGTTTCGTGTCTGCCTTTTTATTTATTTAAACCTAAAAATAAACTTATTTAGATATATTACCGGAGAGAGTTTTATTATGAATAAAATACTTCTTGCTGCGATGATCGCAGGTGTTTTTTCATCAACAGTTTATGCAGCTTCTGATAATACCATTCGCTTTCAAGGTGAAGTTTCTGATGAAACTTGTACTGTAACTGTTAATGGTAATTCAGCGCTTCCAGTTGTTTTATTACCTACAGTACCTGTAACTGCATTAGATACTGCGGGTAAAACAGCAGGTCAAACACCATTTACTATCGCAGTGAGTGGTTGTACGGGTTCTAAACCAACAGATACAAATATTAAAACTATTTTTATTGCTAATAATCTGACAACAGAAGGTCGTATTGGCAATACAGCAGCAAATAACAACGTAAGCTTAGAAATTATTGATCCTGCGAAAACAGGCACTAAAATTGATTTAACTGGTGTAGGTAACGAAGGTTTAGTATTAAAAGCAAACGAAAAATCAGCATCTTATGATTATGCTGTGCGTTATTATGCTGATGATGTTGCAACAGCAGGCAAAGTAGAAGGTAGCGTGCAGTACTCTATCTCTTATCAATAATGCTTATATGTCTCCTTTATATAAAGGAGACATTTTTCTATTTATATAAGAGGAAGAGAAGTAATGAAAAAAATAATAATGTTAATTGCCGTATTTTTCTTAAGTTATAGCACAGCATCGTATTCTAGTGTCACCATGTTAAAAACACGTATTGTATATTCATCGGATTCCCGCTTTGAAGTTTTAAAGTTTATGAATAACGATGAAATTCCTTACATCATGCAAATATGGGCGGATAAAAATAATCCTAATTCGACCCCAGATAATGCAGATGCACCTTTTGTTGTTCAGCCCCCGGTTTTTCGTATTGATCCTAAAACAGGGAGAGACGCTCGATTAATTTATACTGGCGAAGGCTTACCACAAGATAAAGAATCTATTTTCTATTTAAATGTGGCGCAAATTCCACCTAAAGATCTGAATAAAGACATAAAAGAAGGAAATAGCTTTACGGTTATTGTGCATCATAGATTAAAAATATTTTACCGCCCAACAGCGATTGCCTCAAAGCTAAATAATATCGAGAAGCAAATATCATTCTCAAAAGAAAGTAATGGCAATATAAAAATTAAAAACGATTCACCATTCTTTGTGTCATTTGCACAACTTGAAGCCACTAATGCTTCGGGACAAAAATTTATATTTAAATCAACTATGGTTTCTCCGTTATCAACAGAAGTATTAGTCGCTGAAAATGGTGGGAAACTTTCATTTTCACCCGATAAAATGACCTATAAATACCTTAATGATCTAGGTGGGCAGAATAGCGCGACAGATTTAATTCATTAATAAAAATGGCATTGAAATGAAATTCATGGAAAAAAGCACAGCACAATTAAATAAGAGAATAAAAGTCGTATTCTTAATCGGCTCATTTTCTCTATTTATTCAATCAATGTCTTTTGCCTTTGCTGATGATTATGAATTTGATCCTTCTTTATTATTAGGTAGCAAAAATAATATCAACATTAATCAGCTTCATGACAGTAATTATGTGGAGCCTGGTGATTACGATGTTGATATATATATTAATAATCGTTTTTTTGAAAGAAAAACAGTGAGTTTTCAATTAAATGATAAAGGTAAAGTGACGCCTTGTTTTAATCAACAACAGATTGATGAAATGGGCATTTTGCTTGATAACGAGATCAATCAAGATAATGGTCAATGTTTAGTATTAAACCAAATTGATAAAAACATTGTAGATTCATTTGATGCTTCTAACTTTAGAATAATGATTGCAGTGCCCCAAATCTTATTAAAACGAAGACCACAAGGTTATGTTAATGAAGAAGATTTAGATGCAGGCAACACCATGTTGTTCACCAATTATTCTGGTAATTACTATAAGAATAAATCGAACGGACAAACTTCGGACTATGGTTTTGGTAGTGTCAACATGGGCGTAAATCTGGGAACTTGGCAATTTCGCCAACAGGCGTCTTATTCTTATAACTCATCGAAATCGGGAAGTAATAGTGAATTTAATTGGATAAGAACGTATCTACAAAAACCTTTATTGACATTAAAGTCGATGTTAGTTGTCGGCGATATTTATACAACAGGCGCACAATTCTCAAGTCTGGCATTTAAGGGTATTCAATTAATGTCTGATGAAAGAATGTTGCCGGATTCTCAAAAAGGCTATGCGCCTGTTATTCGTGGTATTGCGACGACTACGGCACGTGTAGTGATAAAACAAAATGGCACTGAAATTTATCAAACGACGGTATCTCCCGGACAATTTGAAATAAATGACCTTTATCCAACCAGTTATGAAGGGGATTTATTAGTCGAAATTAACGAAAGTAATGGTAAAGTTTCTTCTTTCACTGTGCCATTTACCGCATTACCAGAGTCAGTAAGGGCTGGTCGCTTTAAATATAACTTTACCGCAGGTGAAGTGAATAATTTCGGTTCAGAAAATAGTTATTTTTCAGATATCGCTCTGCAATATGGTGTGAATAATACGGTAACCCTAAATACAGGAATGCGTGTAGGACATCAATATCAAGCAGTATTTGTCGGCTCTGTTATTGCTACAAAATTAGGGGCAATTGGTTTTAATTCGGCATTTTCAAATGCGGAAGTGGGCGGCAAAAATTATCAAGGTGGGCGATTAGGTGTTAGTTATAGTCGTACTTTTAGCCCAACCAATACTGTTATTACACTGGCTGGTTATAAATATTCAACAGAGAATTTCCGCGAATATAATGATGTTTTAGGGTTGAGAAAAAGTGCAAACAATGACATGGAATGGAATTCCAGCAGCTATAACCAAGAAAGCCAGTTTACACTTAGTGTTAATCAGTCTCTTGATAAATGGGGACAACTCTATATTTCAGGCTCTATCAGTAACTATTATGGTAGTAAAGGACATGATGCTCAGTATCAAATCGGTTATTCAAATACCTATAAAGATATTGCTTATAGCCTCGCTTACAGCCGCCAAAAAACAGGACAAATGACGGCGAATAATACTTTTACACCAATAACAACTGATCCAATATCGGAAGATATGGTGATGTTGTCTGTTTCTATGCCATTAGGACGTTCTGATTATTCACCAATGCTATCGTTATCTTCTAGCCATTCTAGTGATGATTCGAGTTATCAAACGAATTTATCAGGGCTTTTAGGAGAAGATAAAACACTTTCTTATAGTGTAAATGCAGATTATGACACACAAAATAGAGCTGTAGGCAGTGGTTTACATTTAATAAAACAGCTTCCTTTTACTACGTTATCAGGCAGTATTTCTAATGGTAAACATTACACTCAAGGTAGTGTGGGTATTCAAGGTGCGTTAGTTGCTCACAGTGGTGGAGTAACATTAGGACCTCGTATTAGTGATTCTTTTGCTTTAGTGGAAGCAAAAGGTGCAAGTGGTGCGAGCGTGAGTAATGGTATGGGGGCACGCATAGATCCCTTTGGTTATGCTATTGTGCCTTCTCTTGTTCCTTACCAATATAATAATGTTAGCTTGGATGGGAAAAATATTAGAAATAATAATATCGAATTGCTGGAAAATACTAAGCAAATAGCACCATATTCAGGTTCAAGTACTAAAATCGTTTTTAAAACTCAAGTCGGATATCCTGTATTGATTTCGGTTAAGCCTGAAAGTGTATTGGCATTAGGTGAAAATGTTTATGATAAGGATAGACATATTGTTGGTATGGTGGGGCAAAGTAACCAAATTTATGTCAGGGTTGAAAATAGAAACGGGACACTGACTGTCGGTAAAGATGAAGATAGTTGCCAAATCGCTTACTCAATACCAGAAGAAAAAGAAGTCGATAAACTCATTTTATTATCAGGTCAATGCTTATGAAATTAAATCGCTGTTTACTTTCTTGTCAGTCCTCTATTTTATTGGCGTTGATGCTATTTCCTTCTTTAGCTTTGGCAACATGTTATAAAATAACAACTACGACGACGAATCCCAATAGTTCGTATTATACCGAGCCTGGTAAAGGTTCAGCGAAAAGTTGGCAAGGTGCTCGGGATGATTCAGGATCAATGGGAAGTACCCCTAAAGTCATTAATGTTAATAACGATCAGTTTCAAATTCCGGGTACATTAGTGGCGAGTGGTTTTGTCTCTTTTTTCGAGGCGGGTTATGAAGTTTATGATCCTGAACAAATATTATTTCGTTGCACAGCCGATGAAGAGGGTAAATTAAGGGAGTTCTATTCAACGAATGGTGACTATAACTATGGTGGCAGAAATTTAGTTAATCCAGCTTTAGGCTTAAATGATACTTATATTAGTTTGGCAAGAGGGCTAGGTATTCGCATTAAAAATACCATTACAGGTGAATATTATAGTCGCTATTGGAAATCTCGCGCTTTAAATAATTTAGAAAGAGATAGCCAAGGATGGATCTTAGTAAAAGCAAAAGACTTCTCTAATATGGAAGTAGAGTTATTTAAGATTAATTATGAAAGAACAGGTGATATGCCACCTGCACAATCAAGTAGTGGTTTAATTACTTTTATTAACCAACCAGCAGGTTATATCGCCTTTCAAAGTTCCAACTTCTCTTATTTATTAAAAGATGGTTCAGATCACGCGACAAACTATCATGGCTTTTATGCTTATTGGCCTGCTGCTGTAAACATGTCTCGCCGTATTTATATTCGTAATGCATCCACTTGTTTTGTGCGAAATGTTACGCCTTATGTTTCATTTCCATTGGTTACTATTAATGAGTTAGCAAGTGGTAAAAAAGTGACTTTGCCTATTACAATTGATTTTTATTGCCAATTAACACCACCGGCGAGTGATGGTATGAGCAATATTTCTAGTGGAACAGGAGTAGGACAAACCGCAATGGGTTTTTTACCCAGACCTGCAAATGTTAATAAGGCAATTGAATTAGGATTAACAGTACCTAATGGCGCAGGAATTACCCATTTAGTGACAGATGGTTATGGTACTGACTCTCGTATGGCAAAAGGGGTTGGTGTAAGAATATATCGCCCATCCGGTGTGGCATTAAATTTATTATCAACATTAGCCAATGAAGGACAAGGTGAGGGCTACGGTTGGTATCCTGTTTATGATGATGCTAGTTCAGTCTCATTTAATAATGGTATTGCCGATTTAACTAAAACATTATATGCCTCATTAGAAGCGCTACCGAGAGAGAAAATAACTGCGGGTAAATTTAATGCGACATTACAAGTGATTATACAGGTGCAATAAATATGAAAAGGATCAGTATTTTTATTCTGTTACTGTGTTTTTCGTTTATCGCCAAAGCGAATTTAGCATTAGACGGTTCAAGAGTGGTGCTTTATCATTCGGACAGAGAAGCATCATTAAATATAAAAAATGATGGTGAGTTTCCGGTGGTAGTTCAAACATGGGTGGATGATGGTAACCCAGAAAATACCCCAGAGACCATAACCGATGTTTCCGCTTTATCACTACCGCCAGTATTACAATTAAAACCGAGTGAATCACAACAGGTACGAGTGATTAATAAGTTTACCAATACTGATAAAGAGAAAGAGACGCTTTATTGGCTGAATTTATATGAAATCATGCCTAAGCCAGCGAATAAGAAATATGATGAAGGCTTAATTAATGTCGTCGTTAGATTGCAAGTAAAAGTATTTTATCGCCCTGATAATTTAATTATGGCGATTTCCGATGTCAGTAGCGCTCTTATTTTCACAAAATCAGATCAACAGTTAACAATTGAAAATCCGACACCTTTTTATGTCACTATTAAATCAGCGTCGAGTGAAAACAACCCTAATATTCTTATTCCAATGATAGCGCCATTTTCCAAACAGCAAATCAACCTAGTGGATAGTAAAATAAACACCATTAACTATGTTTTGATTGACGATTTTGGCGGAGAATTTAAAGATAAAAAAGAGATAAAATAGGTTTATTGGTAGTTTATATTGAGTTATCTCATTAAACTAGATTAATTGTTTTCTTTGATTAATTCTATCTACTATAGGTTTGGATAAAAAATAAGCGAGTGCAGTTTTCTTTAATCGCCGTATTATTTTGCGTTTTCAGCTTAAGATAAATGTAACACTTCCGCGACAGTTTATTCTAAAAGCAAAAAACCACTTCTTGCGAAGTGGTTCAATTGCCTGATTTCTCAGCGTAAAATTGGTGGGTCGTGGGAGGCTCGAACTCCCGACCAATTGATTAAGAGTCAACTGCTCTACCGACTGAGCTAACAACCCGATGCGCTGATTATTCTCCTCTCAAATGCGATGGTCAAGCGCTTATTTTGATTTTTTATCAAATGGATAAAATATCGCCGAATAAATTAAAGAAAGGATCTTATCTGGTTATCAAAGCATCATTCATTTTACTAAAAGTGATCTTTTCATTACTTATACTGAGATTTGTGTCACAATAATTTCGCAAACACATTACCGCGCCAAAAAATAAAATAGCGGTAAAAACAACATCGAAAATATGAAAACACTTCAGGTATTGTATGGAAGATCAAACAGAAATTTCTCCTCCCGTTAGAGTGAAGAATGCCACTCTACAGCGCGGGCTAACAAATCGTCATATTCAATTAATTGCTATTGGTGGTGCTATCGGTACTGGTCTATTTATGGGATCAGGGAAAACCATTTCGTTAGCTGGGCCATCAATTATTTTTGTCTATATGATAATTGGCTTTGTCTTGTTCTTTGTGATGAGAGCCATGGGCGAGCTGTTATTATCGAATTTAGAATATAAGTCATTTAGTGATTTTGCTGGTGATTTATTAGGGCCATGGGCTGGCTTCTTTGTCGGCTGGACATATTGGTTTTGCTGGGTCATTACGGGGATTGCCGATATTGTAGCTATAACGTCTTATATTAGTTATTGGGCACCTAATTTCCCTGAGTGGGGCACATCCTTTATTTGTGTGCTGACATTGCTTATTTTAAATTTAGCGACAGTCAAACTCTTCGGAGAAATGGAATTCTGGTTCTCCATGATAAAAATAACCGCAATTGTCTCTTTAATTATTGTTGGTATTGTTCTTATCAGTATTGGATTTGAATCTCCAGCAGGGCACACCGCAGCACTAGAGAATATTTGGAATGATGGAGGGATGTTCCCCAAAGGATTAAGTGGGTTTTTTGCGGGATTCCAAATTGCTATTTTTGCTTTTGTTGGGATTGAATTAGTCGGTACTGCCGCTGCGGAAACACGTAATCCAGAAAAATCCTTGCCAAAAGCCATTAACGCTATTCCTATCCGTATTATTACTTTTTACGTATTAGCATTAGCCATTATTATGTCGGTAACTCCGTGGCGCTCTATTTTAGCGGATAAAAGCCCATTTGTTGAGCTATTCGTTATGATAGGAATACCTGCAGCCGCAAGTTTAGTAAACTTTGTTGTATTAACAGCTGCCGCTTCTTCTGCGAATAGTGGGATATTTTCCACAAGCCGGATGTTATTCGGTTTATCTAAAGAAGGCGAAGCGCCAAAACAATTTAGCCAATTATCTAAACGTGCAGTACCTGCCAATGGGCTGTTATTTACTAGCTTATGTCTGTCATGTGGAATTATATTAATTTATTTTATTCCTGATGTTATGCACGTATTTACCTTGGTAACAACAGTCTCGGCGTTATTATTTATGTTTATTTGGAGTATGATTTTATGCTCTTATTTGGCATATCGTAAAAAACGCCCACAATTGCATGAGAAGTCTATCTATAAAATGCCTTTGGGGATTATTATGTCGTGGCTATGTCTTGCATTTTTTGCATTTATGACAGTGCTATTAGCTTTTGAACATGATACTCGGCAAGCATTAAGTGTGACTCCACTGTGGTTTATCGCATTAGCAGTTGGTTATCAATACGTTAAGAAGAACAAACAGAAAAATGGTGTTCAAAAATAACATAGCGACGACCACATAGATTACATAGTAAAACGAGAGAGCCTTATTATTTAATAAGGCTTTTTATTAAAAATAAAATGCCATTGCTAATAAAATAATTACCAGTTTTTAAAATAAAAATTTATTAAAAATAAAGTTTCCATTTATTTTAATTTATTTTTTTACTTATTTCTTATTATTGTTTTGAGTGAAAAACAGACGTTATTTTTCTGAAATAAAATATTTTTAAAATATGTTAACTACATCCGGTATTTTTCTAAAAATACACTATCCTACAATTAAAATAAAAGGAGACGGTATGTATAAAAATATTTTGGTTCCCATTGATATTGATGAAGATAACCTGATGAACAAAGCAATTCCGTTAGTGGAAAATATTGCAAAAAATGAAGATCCTTATGTTCACTTTTTGTATGTACTTCCTAAACTTCCACAATCTTCTTATTATCGACTTGTTATGAATGGTGATCAATTAGATCAAGGATGCTTAAAAACGTCCGCAGAGAAAGAGCTTAAAAAAATAATCGAACGTTTTGATTTACCTGACGATAGAATGCAAACTCACATTTGTATTGGTACACCACGAGATGCAATATTGCAGGTCGCTGATGAAGTGAATGCTGATTTAATTGTGATTGGCTCGCACAATCCTGAAGATGATTCATATCATATAGGTTCAACGGCTGCAGATATTACACGTTATGCAAAACGTTCTGTTATGGTGGTAAGAAAGTAGGGCAGTAAGATAAGCCTAATGTTCTTATAAATGATAAATAAGAATATTTGCAGATTTAGTGATATCGCTGTTATGTTCCGTTCGCGCGTAACAGCGATTATGCAACTTAAAAAGTAAAGCAATCGCACAGAACAGCAGCTTTTATATTTGGAACAAATTCTTTTTTTAATTACTATTAGTTATTTCCTGATAATAATTAAAAACCCCCTATGTTAACGATCACTGCATTGCTAGAAAACAAATCGATTAATCCTGAACTTAACCACTATCCTGGTTTGTCATTATTGTTAGAAGATGATGAGTGCCAAGCTAAAATTCTCTTTGATACTGGAAAAGACCTTACTTTTATTTCAAATGCCCAAAAAATGGGTATTGATTTAACCACATTGAAAACAATTGTTGTGTCCCATGGGCATTATGATCATTTTGGTGGGCTCACACATTTGCCAGTAGATTTTTTTACTCATAAACCTCGAATTATCGCTCATCCCCATCTATTTTCTGTTCGTTATTCAGCACTTTTTTTAGGCAATAAAAATATTAAATTTAAACGGTTAGCGCCTTTATTTGAGCGCAAAAAACTTGAAGCACAGTTCTCTTTTGAATTAACACAAGCACCGTTAGCAATCGAAGAAAACTTTATCTATTCGGGGCAAGTGACCCAACGTCAAGTGAATAAACGCTACGGTGTTATTATTCATGAATCAGGTGAAGAAGATGACTATGTTCTTGATGATAGCTTTCTTGTTTGGCAAGGAAAAAAAGGCTTAGTGATTATCACAGGGTGTAGTCACTCGGGTATCGAATCCATCATTGGACATGCGAAAAAAATAACAGGAAATAACCAAATTCAAGCGATTGTAGGAGGATTGCATTTACGTTGTGCAACACCATCAGCATTGCAGCGCGCGAAAAAAGCCATAGATACAAACATTGATGTCTATGGATGTCATTGCACGGGCGTGTTAGGACGAAAATATCTTAATGCAAAAGATTTTAATGCAGGGCAGTCTTTATCTTTTGAATAGGATTAATTGTAAATATTGAACCTAAAAAGACCTGAAATTTTAGTTTTTTGGTCTGTATTCTAACAAGTTAACTATTTGAAATGAAAAAAATTAAGGTGCATTTAGTGCTATTTATAACGTAGGGGATCACAGAGTTCTTTTGGCAATGAATAACCTAGTATTATTGCCAAAAGAAAAGAGGGCTAGTGATTTTATTTGCGAATGACCATTACCGAACGTGACGTACTGTTTACAATATAATCCGCTGTCGAACCCAGCAATATATTGCGTTGGTTACGTGAGCTTGAACCTATAATAATGGTATCTGCATCAATTTTTTCTGCTAACTCTAGAATATTGTAATTAGGCGTACCAATAACGGCATGACATTGGTATTGTTCTTTGGGTAAGTTAAATTGTTGTTTTACACATTGCTCTAATTTTTCAGTTAATAGAACTAAAGCTTGTTGCTTTTTCTCAACGACAGACGGACTATCACAATTAAGTCCATAAGCTTCCAAAGAGCGTAAATTAGGCATAACTGTAATGAAATGGAAATAATTTTCTGGTTTCCTAGCTAGGAAGCGAATATCTTCGATCATGCGCTGAATTCTGCTATCTTCTAATAAATCAATTGCAACGAGGTATTTGTTAGCCATAGTGTGCCTTTTCAATAAATTAGCTCTTAAATTAAGTATAAGTAAACCCGCTTACAAGTTGAAATTTAAAAGTGAATATTGCGATTATTGCATCATTATTCTTGGTTTTTTGGCTCTAAAAGATAAAAAATAGTGTGATGAATGCATAAATCTATTAAAATTTAGCCAAATTGCCTAATAGGCCTTTTATCATTTTTTACACATCATGGAATGATCCCACTAGGTTATAGTTTATATGAGAAAATCAAGCGAAGACTTACTGAAATGTATTGCCACTATATTACAGTGGGTGCTTAATATTGGATTACTTATTTTAGCGATTGTATTGGTCAGTTTTCTTATCAAAGAAACATATGTAATTGCTTCATTATTATTTAATTTAGGTGCAGAAGAGTCGTCTTATCAATTGTTAGAAGGTATTTTGATCTACTTTCTTTATTTTGAGTTTATTGCGCTTATTGTTAAGTATTTTTTATCTGGCGGGCATTTCCCTCTTAGATATTTTATTTATATTGGAATAACGGCAATCGTACGTTTAATTATTGTTGAGCATAAAGACTCTGTTGATACGCTAATTCAGTCAGGCGCAATCTTGCTGTTAGTTATTGCGTTATTTATCGCTAACACTGAAAAATTAAAACGAACTTGATTTGCCTATAAGTTGTGCTTATTAAGCGACTTAGCATAGAAAGCATGATTTAAGATGAAAAATAAAGAGCAAGGTTTTCCGCAAGATTGGGAGAGGTATGTTATTATCTCTCCCAATTTTATTCTGGGTTATGCAAAAAATATTACTATGTCCTATCAATGTCCATTATGTCATCAGGCACTTTCTCTTCGCGCTCACAGTTGGGTTTGTGACAATAATCATCAGTTTGATTGCGCTAAAGAAGGGTATGTAAATCTGTTACCCGTACAATTTAAGCGCTCAAAAGAGCCTGGTGATAGCGCTGAAATGATAAACGCACGCCGTGAATTTTTAGATGCGGGGTTTTATCAGCCAATGCGAGATAAAGTGGCTGAGTTAATACAAACATTATTGCCTGAAGATAACAGTGTTGTATTGGATATTGGTTGTGGTGAAGGTTATTACACCAACCAGTTTTATCAAAATCTAAAATCACGTAACCCGCAAGTGTATGGTTTGGATGTTTCTAAAGTCGCGATTAAATATGCTGCTAAACGTTATTCATCAATTCATTTTTGCGTAGCTTCAAGTCAGCGCTTACCTTTTTGTGATGCCTCTTTAAACGCAGTTGTGCGCATTTATGCTCCTTGTAATAGTGATGAATTAGCAAGAGTTATTGCACACAATGGTTATATTATTACTGTTACCCCAGCACCTCGCCATCTCTATCAGTTAAAAGCACTAATTTATTCAGAAATACATCTTCATCCATTAAAAGAAGAATATTTTGATGGATTTAATAAAGTATCTGAACATCAAGTTGCTTATATGATGAATTTAAATGGCAAGCAGGCTTTTGATTTATTACAGATGACACCATTTGCATGGCGTGCAAGTGAAGAAGTAAAACAGTCATTAGCAGAAAATAAAAACTTTGAATGTGAAACCGACTTTTTAATTCGTGTTTATCAACGTCATGCTTAATCACATGAAATAAAAAATAGTTTATTTAGTTAATAAAAAAGCTTAGGTCGTAATATTTCAAACCTAAGCTTTTTAATATACTTTATTAGAGATTATTTGGCGTACATAAATAATTCTAGGTGTTCGAAGACAATATTAAAGCCGATTGCAATTAATACGATCCCACCAATAATTTCCGCTTTTTTTCCAAGTACTGGACCAATATAACGACCAATTAGCATACCCAGAGTTGCCATAATCATCGTCATCATACCAATTGTCATCGCGGTATGAACAATATTGACTTGAAGGAACGCTAAACCGACACCAATTGCCATTGCATCAAGGCTTGTTGCAATACCTGTTGCAATTAAAGACAGTGAGCCGTGGCGTTGTGGAGCATCTTCTTCACAAGGGCAATCATCACCACGTTTTAAGCTTTGGTAAATCATTCGGCTACCAAGAACAAACAGTAATCCAAAAGCAACCCAATGATCCCATTGAATAATATATTGGCTAGTATATAAGCCTAATGCCCAACCAATAACAGGGGTGCTGGCTTCAATAATACCGAATATAAATCCAGTGCGGAGTGCTTCACGAAAACGAGGTTTGTGTAATGTGGCACCTTTACAGACTGCGACAGCAAATGCGTCCATAGAAAGGGCAAGGGCGAGAATGATAGTAGCGTAGAAACTCATAATAAAGCCTCGGTTGGGGTATTTCCATATACACACAATTGACCCCCAACCAAAGAAGTACAATCATGTGTCTATGGTCTTGCCAACCGTATTACGGCATCTGTACCACGCTAGATGAAAATAAGCGAGTATGTTGATACAGATTTCTTAAAATAATATTTTTTATTTTAAGACAGGCTACTCCCCAATGACTTGGTGCAGAAGATAACATATTATTTTCGAAAGGCAACATATTATTTATTATATTTCAAAGATGATATTGATAATAATTATCATTATTGAATCGAGTGATTTTAAATATATTATTAATAATCACAAGATGTTAAAAAAATGATAAATTTCAATATGATGAATAATTAACCATATAATAAACAATGGGTTTTAATTATTTTTATAATAAGAAGTCAAATTTTTATAGAAATAAATACACCTGAGAATTATAAGCTCTATTTCTTACAAAATTAAATGAATATTCAATGAGCCTATATTTAATGCGTTCATTTAATGCTTATATTTAATATGGAAAAATAAGAAAGGTTTAAATTATAGAAAGATATATTACTTAATTTTAAATGTGTATTTTATGATTATTATCTTTAGTTATCTAAGAGTTAAGTGATGATTAAAAATAAAGTAGCCAAAATAAAAAAGCCATTCAAATTGAATGGCTTTTCGTCTAAATAGTGCTAGTTAGTCACACTGTACTTTGATTGCAAGACCACCGCGTGATGTTTCACGGTATTTAGCATTCATGTCTTTACCTGTTTCATACATGGTTTCAATGACTTTATCGAGAGAAACACGAGGTTCACTGGTACGACGGATTGCCATACGTGCGGCATTAACAGCTTTAACTGAAGCAATAGCATTACGTTCAATACAAGGAACTTGAACTTGACCTGCAACTGGGTCACAAGTTAAACCAAGGTTGTGTTCCATACCGATTTCAGCAGCAATACAGACTTGCTCAGGGCTTCCACCTAATAATTCAGCAAGACCTGCAGCCGCCATTGAACAAGCTACACCTACTTCGCCTTGGCAACCTACTTCAGCGCCTGAAATAGAAGCATTCATTTTGTAAAGAATACCAATTGCGCCAGATGCTAAGAAATAACGTAAGTAGGTTTCTGGTGTAACAGGTTCGATGCAACGATCGTAGTAAGCTAATACCGCAGGAACGATACCACATGCACCATTTGTTGGTGCTGTGACAACGCGTCCACCTGCTGCGTTTTCTTCATTAACTGCCAGTGCAAACATATTGATCAGATCAACAACTTTCATTGGATCGTTTGACAGGCTGTTGCTTGATGTTAATAAGCGATTTAATGCAGCTGCACGACGAGGTACACGCAATGGTCCCGGTAATACGCCTTCTGTATTTAAACCGTGTTCAATACACTCTTGCATTGTTTTATAAACATCAGCGAAATAAGCATTAATTTCTGCTTGAGTATGCAGGTCTAGCTCATTTTTCATCATTAAACTAGAAATAGATAAACCCGTTTCTTTACAGTGCTTTAATAACTCTTCTGCACTTGCATAAGGGTATGAAACTGGCTTGCTATTTAATGTTGATTTACCGAAATTTTCTTCATCAACGATAAAACCACCACCAATAGAGTAGTAGGTTTTTCTATAAACTTCTTTGTCGCCTGCAAAAGCATGGATTGTCATACCGTTTTCATGTAATGACAGGTTGTCATTGCTGAAATGCATACTTTCTGCTGGGAAATCGACTACTTTTAGGCCGTTTGCTAATGATAGCTTGCCAGTTTCTTCAACTTCACGAATAAAACCGGGAATGCTGTCAATATCGACAGTAGCTGGTGCGTTACCTGCTAACCCCATAATAATTGCGATATCAGTATGGTGACCTTTGCCTGTCAAAGACAAGGAGCCGTAAACATCAACAGCTACACGAGTGACAGACGCAATCAGTTCCTGGCTGACTAAATCATCGACAAATTCTTTACCCGCTTTCATTGGCCCTACGGTGTGAGAGCTAGATGGTCCGATGCCCACTTTAAACATGTCGAAAACGCTAATCACGTCAGACTCCTTAATAATAAGAGAGAGGGTTAAAAAGAATAAAATATAGTTATTTATAGTAAAGGGATCGTTTTTACGATTATATCGTCCCGTTAATGATGTAGTTTACAACATTTTTTTAAAATAGCTAAGTAGAGTTGTGAAGGCGGTGATAAAAAGCACAGGCTGAATATAAAATAGCGCATTAAGTGATATGCAAAGCGAGTCTATGTAAAATAGCGGCGGTTAATCCCCAGACAAGATGTCCATTATAGGGATAAAAGTAGATACGATGATTTTCACCAGCACGATGAAAATCTAATGGTTGATAATGTTGAGCATTAAGTACATGGCTTAATGGCATTTCAAAGATAGAGGCGACTTCAGCAGGATTATGACGCAAAGGTAAGCCCGCAGGAATAACGCCCACAATCGGGGTGACTAAATATCCGCTAGAACTTTGTAAAGGGGCTAACTGACCAATAACGGATACGGCATTAGGTGGAATAGCCACTTCTTCATGTGCTTCCCTTAGTGCAGTTGCAATAAGGTTGCTATCTTCAGGATCACGTTTACCGCCGGGTAAAGCGACTTGTCCTGCATGAGAGCGTAACGTTGATGCTCGCTCAGTTAATAATAATGTTGGGTTAGGTTTATTGATAATCGGCAGCAAGACGGCCGCCGATTTTTGGGCATGAAGAGGCTGATTTACCTTGTCATCAGGTAATGTGAGTTGAAAACGATTGATAAAAGTATCAATGGGTGTCATCGACAGGAGACTCATTTAAAACAGTTAATATTTGCCCAAGTTTATCGAATGTTTCTTGGTACTCTTTTTCAGCAACGCTATCAGCAACAATACCACCACCAGCCCAGCAGTAAATTTTATTTTTTTCAGTCAATAAAGTGCGGATGCTGATATTGGTGTCCATTGTGCCACAAAAACTGATATAACCAATTGCACCACAGTATCCATGACGACGATGAGGTTCAAGTTCTTCAATGATTTCCATTGCTCTGATTTTTGGCGCTCCCGTAATAGAACCACCGGGGAATGCTGCCCTTAATAAATCAGTCGCTGTTAAATGTGAAGGCAACTGCGCCGTGATCGTACTGACTAAATGATGTACCGCAGGGAAACGCTCAACAACAAATAATTCAGGTACTTTTACTGAGCCTGTTACTGCAACTTTGCCAATATCATTACGCATTAAATCAACAATCATTAAGTTTTCAGCGCGATCTTTACGAGAGTTTGCTAATAACTGTGCTTGTTCATCATCTTCTTCTGGCAATGCTTTACGAGGCAGTGTTCCCTTTATTGGGCGTGTTTCTATTTTATTATCAGCTAAATGAATAAAACGTTCAGGTGAAACACTAATCACAAAATTGTTGGGTAAACACATAAAAGAAGAGAATGGCGCTTTATTAGCTTGATTCAGTGTCAAGAATGCATTCCATTCACTACCAGTATAATTTGCACAAAAACGTTGAGCTAAATTAACTTGATAGCAGTCACCCGAAAGTAAATATTGATGTATTTTAGCAATTTTTTCGTTATATTCATCACTACTAATGTTTGATTGCCAATCGGTTGTTAAGGTAAATGCGGTATCAATAGATGTGGATGTTTGTTTTTCTAACCACTGTAAGCGCTCATCAATATTGTGATAGCTAATTAAAGTAGCTTTTTTTAAATGGTGATCAACAATAAGTGCCCAATCATAAATACCAATCGCCATATCTGCGAAATTAAGTTCATTTTTCGCTATTTCAGGCAAAGTTTCAAAACGGCGACCTAAGTCATAACTCCAAATACCTAAAGCGCCTCCCAAGAAAGGCAACGATTCATTATGCTCTGGGTGGAAATTAAATTGTTCTAACGCAGTTTGAATAAGTGTGAACGGATCTTTTTTAGAGCGATTCACCGCACCATTTTTTTCTTTGATGGTTGTTGTTTGTTTGCGCGTTTCCAAAGTTATAGCCGGGTCGGAGACAACAATATCAAAACGGTTATGAGGATGTTCGGCAAAGCCAGAATGAAGTAAACTAGACCAAGGCAATGACGCAATAGGAGAAAATACCCGCAGTGCTAGATCAGGGGTATAAGTTAATTCACGTTGTTGTAATTGCATATCCATCTTATGACCATATAAACAAAGTGTGTTGTATTATTCGCACAATAAATTGTAATCAAAAAGATTACATTCATGTAAATACAAAATAGACGTTAATAAAGATAAGAGTAACATTATGTTTCTAGGAATGCCTACATTAACACATGAAGAGCAACAAAAAGCAGTAGAAAAAATTCAATCTCTTATGGCTGAGGGAATGAGTAGCGGAGAGGCAATTCAGTTAGTCGCTCAAGAATTAAGAGAGAAACATACAACCCGTGAATCTGTATCCATCGTATTTGATGATGAGAATGAATAAAACAATTTTTTAACAAATGTCACAATTGTGTTATTAACCATATGCTATGCTTAATGAAAACACATCCTGTTTTAAAAGATATTTTCGGGAGGTTATATGAAATTAAGCAAGTTAGTTGGTCAAACAGGGATACTTGGAGCAGGTCTTTTACTTGCTGTTTCTTTTGGAGTATCTGCAGAAAGTATCGAAAAGGTTAATAAAGACATTGTGCGTTCAGCACCTTTTGCGAGTTGCGTTAATTTAGATAACAATCAAATTGTTACACGAGTAAAGAATGATTATTTACAAAATCGTCTACCTCGCTGGCAAGATGATAAGAATGCGTTAGGGTCAAAACCTGTTGCTAGTATCAATGCGAATGAAGTTATCAAGATGAATAATAACTATCAGATGGTATTGAATGTAAGAGGTGCAAGAACAGACCTTCGTTACAATGTTCAAGTCAATTGTGATGACAATACGATTACTTATGTTTCTCCTAAATAATTGATAGATGATAGTGAGTTGTCGTTAATCTATTGAAAGAAAAAGAGATAAACCTTGGTTTATCTCTTTTTTTATCATTATTAAAGTCGTGCTGAGTGTTTGCTATTTTTTTACCGGAGGTTCATAAGGTAAACGAGAATAGTGTTGGCTTCTTGCACGATAAAATACTAGCCTTTCTTGAAAGAAGGCTTGAAAAGCTTGAGGTTGTTCTCTTAAAACAGCATCTGCTACAACGGGCATGTTATAGCGCTCTTTAAAAGCGACGCCTGAAGCAGCTAAACTTATATTTAGCTTATCTTTTTCTTCTTGTGTCAATTCTGAAAGGTTATAACCCATTATTTATCCCTCTGTAACGATATAAGTAAGGTAAAAGAGCATGCTTATTAATGCAAGCAAATAAAGATATTAGTCATTAATGTGCATTAAAAATGATGTACTTTATTTGGGTCAATTTTTAATCAAGGTAATTAAATATAACAATAAAATCTTATTCCTCTTTAATTATTATACCACTTTGTGGGTAATTGAAATAAGGCGAATGATAAAAAAAACATTTTTAACCCTTATTAAATAGATTTTAAAATGGAGAAAAAAGCAATTTATCTACGAAAAGAGTAAATAATATGAATGTTTAATTTGACTTAGATCAAAGAAAATAATGAAGGATTTTGCATTAAAAATAAGTAAATAATGTTAATTTATCAATTAAATGTTTCATGTGTTTTTATTTTGTATTATTTGACAAGGGGTTACGGTAAGGTGCTGAAATATTGGGATAAAAAAATGCCCTGTTGGGGAAACAGGGCGAAAATTAATACAACACCAGGGAAAAACATAGTATAAATAAAATTAACTAAATGGTTAATAGGTAAACTTACGTGATTCTGCATTTTTTTATTAATATGAAATAAAGCGTTATTAAACTTTAATTAATGTTCAAAAAAGAAGAGAGTTATTAATGAATAGCAAGTGAATAAAAAAGAGAAGAGAAACTAATCAACAGTATTCTTAAAAATGTAAGATAACAAACCATGTTAGAATTAATACATTAGGGAAGTATAATAAAATAAGGATGCAAAGTTTGTTTTTTATCTTACCTTAATATCTTATTAATATTAAAGCATTTTATTAATGCGGCAATATAAAATATTTATTGTTAATTGTTGTAAAAATCTTTATTTCTTAAATGTTAAATATCAAAATGTTAAATTAGATATTAAAAAAACACTTTAATTAATCACTTTAATAGTTCATTTAAATCTTATTTTAGATAAATAGAAAAGGTTATTAATTGATGTTTTTTTAATCTGTTTATTTTTTTCTAAAATGACTGATTAACTTAATGACTAAAGTATTTACTTTACTTTTTCGAGTTAATAAAATAAAGAAATAATTATTTATCCTAATGATATGTATGGTTTTTTTATTTTGCAATATTGTTTATTTTAGTTAACGAGATAATTAAAATAAAATAATAACATGTAAAAAAATAAACAAAAAATATACATATCACACAATGTTGTGTTACATTTAGTTCGCTTTTCACACAGTAATCTTTGATATTACTTTAAGACGGATTCGATTTAGTAATTGACTCAATTACACGATATCTGCTTACTTTTTTATTTCAATAGCGATGTAAGGATAGGTTATATACGTTATTATATAAGGGGATTAATTTGACAGGGCTAATAAACTTTGCGAATAACATTTTATGGGGATATGTTCTTATCTACTTACTTCTTGGAGTAGGTATTTACTTTACTATCCGTACTGGATTTATACAAATCCGACATTTTAGTCATATGTTCTCTATTTTAAAAAATAGCCACAAGTCAGATAAATCAGGGATCTCTTCCTTTCAGGCATTATGCACCAGTTTAGCTGCGCGCGTAGGTACTGGAAACTTGACGGGAGTCGCGATTGCTTTAACAGCGGGTGGCCCTGGCGCTATTTTTTGGATGTGGGTCGTTGCTTTAATAGGTATGGCGACATCATTAATAGAAAGTACGCTCGCGCAACTTTATAAAACAAAAGATGATGATGGCAATTACCGTGGTGGTCCTGCTTATTATATGACTAAAGGACTGAAAATGCGCTGGATGGGTGTTCTCTTCGCCATTTTCTTGATTATTGCCTTCGGTTTAGTTTTTAATGCTGTTCAAGCCAATTCTATTGCTCAAGCCACAGCTTCTGCCTTTAATTTTGATCCACTCTATGTGGGGATTTTTTTAGTACTAACCAGCGGATTTATTATCTTTGGTGGCTTGCGTTGGATTGCACGAGTTGCTGAGTTAGTTGTTCCTATTATGGCAACGGCTTATTTATTATTAGCATTTTGGGTTGTTGCAGATCATATTGAGCGCTTACCTGAAGTTTTCATTTTAATTTTTAAAAGTGCTTTTGGATTACAAGAAGCTGCCGCAGGTGCAATTGCTTACGGTATTAGCCAAGCGATGACACAAGGTATTCAGCGCGGTCTATTTTCTAATGAAGCAGGTATGGGATCGGCACCTAATGCTGCGGCATCAGCTACACCTTATCCACCACATCCAGCATCTCAAGGCTATATTCAAATGCTAGGTGTTTTTATGGATACCTTAGTTATTTGTAGTGCTACTGCGGTGATCATTTTATCATCAGGCGTACTCGATAGTTATCCTGAAGGCATTAACGGGATTCAATTAACACAATTGGCATTGTCATCGAGTGTAGGAGGTTGGGGAAGTACCTTTATTGCGATTGCCATTTTCTTCTTCGCTTTTACCTCTATTATTGCTAATTATGCTTATGCTGAAAGTAATATGATTTTCCTTGGGCGCAATCACACAACAGGGCTGTTTCTTTTACGTTCAGCGGCTTTAGCAATGGTGATGTTTGGCGCTTTAGCGGATATGCCTCTTGTTTGGAAAATGGCTGATCTCTCAATGGGATTAATGGCAATGACTAATTTAATCGCAATCATCTTGCTTTCTGGTGTCGCCTTAAAATTAGTTAAAGATTATAACCAGCAACGACAAGCCGGTTTACTGCCTACATTTGATATTCGCCAATATCCAGAGTTGCAAGATGATATTGAAGAAGGAATTTGGGATGAAAATATTGTTCCTGATGAGCCTTTAGTTCGATGTGAAAAAGTGGGCAATAACTAAAGCAATAATAAAAAAGCGTCAAAACACAAAACCCATATTCTTTAATATGGGTTTTTTTATTACAATTTAGCTTTGGGAATATTAAATCAAGGATCAGAAATGAGATCTAGTCGGTATTACATAGGATTACTTATTGCAATAAGCCTCTTAACCAGTTGTGCCAAGCAACCAGAATTTATTGATAGAGGTGAATATATAGTTAAAGTTATTCCTAATAAGCAGGAAGCTAATGACTGTGTAAAATATTTAGTGATGCACTATACCGCGCTAGATGATGAACGCTCACTTAAGGTTCTTACTGGGGGACGAGTTAGCAGCCATTATTTGATCCCCACACATCCTTCATCTATTGACGGAAAACCAGTGATCACTTCATTAGTGGATGAAAGACAAATCGCATGGCATGCAGGCATTAGTCAGTGGGGAGATGCAACTAGCCTAAATAATTGTTCTATTGGCATTGAGATAGTCAATCTGGGTTACCGTGATAATGGTAAGTTTAGGTATTGGTATTCTTATACCGCAGATCAAATCGTGACTATGTCAGTCGTGATGAAAGATATTATTGAACGTTATGATATCGAACCTCAAAACGTTTTAGGTCACAGCGATATCGCACCTCAAAGAAAAGTTGATCCGGGACCTTTATTCCCTTGGGAAAGATTAGCAAATCAAGGAATAGGTGCTTGGCCTGATAAGGAATTAGTGCAAACTTATTTAGCGGGTAGAGATCCTTCAGAGCCAGTTGATGTGGCAAATTTCCAAAAGTTATTACAGCAATATGGTTATCAAACACCAACAAATGGTGTGTTAGATAATAAAGCACTAAAAGTGGTAAAAGCTTTCCAAATGCATTTTAGATCAACGAAAGCCAATGGTATCCCTGATGCTCAATCAGAAGCGATTTTAAGGGCATTGATTGAGAAATACCGAACTTAAAATTTCCTGTGATAAGTAGACAATAAAAAAGCGTCTCCAATATAAAATTTGGCAGACGCTTTTTTTATCAACTTACAATCAGTATTACAAATTAGGTGTTATATGCTGATTATTTTGCTGTATTTCCTACTGGAAGGTTTTCTTCTTTAAGGTTTAAGCTAACAACCAGCGAAATTACGAATGCAATCACACCTGGTAATACCCAACCTAAACCATAATCAGAAAGCGGGATATAGCTAAATAATTGTAGTAAATCAGCATTTAACCATTTCAATTGTTTCAATGTATCGAAAAGACTCATTAAGACAATGATTGCAATGGTAAAGCGATAGGTAAAGCGGGGTGCTTTTAATTTATTACGAATAAATTGTAGTAATACTAATGTGACTGATGTTGGATAAATCATTAATAATGCAGGAATAGTCACTCGTAATAATGTATCAAGACCAAAAGTTGATACGACTGTGGTCATTAATGTAAATACCACAACCCAGAAACGATAACCTAAGCGATGATGGAATGTCGCAAAGTAGTCTGCAGCGGCACTTGTTACACCCACAAGTGTTGTCATACTAGCTAATAAAACAATACCACCCATCAGCCAAGTACCCACAGAGCCAAATAACGCATCAACATAACGTGAGAAAATTTGACCACCGTTAGTGGCATTAAGAGCAGGATCAGCAAAGACAGAAACAGAGTGGCTTGTAGCACCTAAGTAGAAAAGGCACAGATAAAGCGCGGCTAACAGTAAAACTGAAATCATGCCGGCTTTTACGGTAATAAAACCGATCTGGCGCGGTTCAGTAATACCTTTGGTATATAAAGCACGAGCCACGATACCACCAAACGCCATAGCAGAAAGGACATCCATGGTTTGGTAGCCATCAATAAAGCCAGAGAAGAAACCATTAACAGCATAAAGACCTGTTGGCTCACCAATTGGGGAAATCGGTTTAGCCACAACAGCAATACCTACAACCACCAGCAGGACTAACAGTGCCGGAGTCATAAACTTACCAATGGCGCTGATCATGGTGCCTTGTTTTAGCATGAAGAACATACTAGTGATATTGAAAATAAGTGCAAAAGTAAGGTGTGTTACCGTATTTTTCTCAATAAGCCCTAGAGGTAAGAAACCCATTTCATAAGCGGTATTGGTGACACGAGGCATTGCAAAAGTAGAGCCTACGATAAGATACAGTGCTACCCAGAAAATAACGGCAACCCATGAAGGCAAATCAACAGAAAGACGCTCACCACGCCCGCGAATTGCAACAATAACTAAGGTTAGGAAAGGGAGTAAGACACCAGTAACAAGGAAACCTAAAGATGTACTAAACCAGAGGTTTCCTGATTGAAAACCCGCCATAGGGGGGAAAATAATATTGCCAGCGCCAAGGAATAGTGCAAAAACCATCATTCCAAGAACGAGCATATCTTTTGTAGAAAGCATAACTTAAACTACCTGTCTGTGAAGAAAATATATAAATGATTTATATTTGTTATTCTACATCTAGCTTAATTAACAGCTTAATATGTTGTGAAAATGCAGTTTGAATAACGAAAAGTGAATTGATAGTAACAAATTCTGAAGGATATGTAAGAAGAAAGGCAGATTTAACGCTCATTTAACAGCAATTATAGAATAATAAAAGGCTATGTTTTTGGTCGAAAAGCAGTGTGATCCTCTGCTAAGGATCACAATTGCTATATAATTTTGTAGACATTCACGATAAAACACAAAAAAGATCGTGTTTAAATAAATTTATTGATAGCGGCTGCAACACCGTGCTCTTCATTAGAAAGTGTGACGAATTTGGCGACTTTCTTCACTTCTTCAGGGGCATTTCCCATCGCAACACCTAAACCAGCATATTTTAGCATTGCTAAATCATTACCTTGATCACCAATACACATGATTTTTTCTGGTGTAATTTTTAAATGTTCAGCCACTTTTTGAACCGCACTCCCTTTATTAACATTGGTGTTCAACACTTCAATAAAATAAGGAGCACTACGTAATATGCTATATTGCTCGTAAATATTAGTAGGAAGATATTGAATGGCATTATCTAAAACAGCAGGTGCATCAACAATCATAAACTTACTAAAATACATATCCGTTTGCATTTCATTCAGTGGACGATAATAAAGCGGTGTCCAAGATAAAAAGGCTTCTTGGCAGGTGAAATGGCTAATATGACTATTGGTGGTGTAAATCTTATTGTCACTAATAACGTGAAAATGGACGCCTATTTCACGAGCAAGGCTTTCAAAATAGAGGTAATCCTCGAAATTGAGCAGATCTTGAATAATAACCTCACCGTTATCTGCTTGATGGATTTGGCTACCATTATTGCTGATACAGTAACAATCAGAGGTATCAAGACCGAGTGTTTTTAAATAAGGAGAGATGCCATTAAAGGAGCGTCCTGAAGCTAATACAATCTTAACTCCCGCCTCTTTTGCTCGCTGAACTGCTTGTTTTACTTCAGGCGTAATTTCGTGTTGTTTGTTGAGCAAGGTTCCATCTAAATCAATAGCGATAAGCTTAATACTCATTAGCATCCCCATATTAAATAAAAGCAATCATGATAAAGGAAGGGCGAAGCGGTCTATCATCACATAGCTTGAGTATTATTTATGTGACATTAAAAGCTATCTGCATAATGTCACATAAATGGAAGGGTTAATCACAACAAGGTGATTGTAAATGTAAAGGCTGTTTGGTTTCTAAAACGATCTCTTGATTTTGCCGAAAATCGAAAGGCGTGATGCCATACTCTTTACGGAACATATAAGTAAAGTGAGATTGTGAACCAAAGCCGAAATCAAGGGCGATATCGAAGATAGAGCGCTCACTGGTACGTAATAAATGAATAGCGCCAGCTAATCTACGCTGACGGATATACTTTCCTAAAGAGGTGCCTGTGACTTCTTTAAAGATTTTCTGCATGTGCCAAAGAGAATACCCAGAATAAGCCGCCAACTCTTCAAGATGGATAACACGGCCTAAATGCTCCTCAATCCATTTACTTAGCGCGCAAACCAATGCGAGATGATTATCTTGTGGCATTACAGTTCCATTCTATCAATGAAGTTAAGGTAAAAATCAAAATTAACTCCCTAATCTTATACAAAAAATGGCAGACAGAGAAATCCATATTAATGGATAGCTATCTCTAATCGTTGGCAAAATGTGTAATTAAATAATATAAGGTCATTTTACATACAGTTTAGAGCGAAATAATGCAAATTATCTGAAGTCTGTCGAGGAAGCGTTTACCTTTCATAATGAAAGTTATGCTAAATTTACTCATAGAGATAATTGATTGCGGATTTTATAACAACAACTCCCTGTCTTGTTATCGTATTTAAGCGAATGCTTATAATGTGATAAGTCATACTAACAAAATGTATTTAAAGGATTTTAAATTGAACGCAAAGAAAATAATTATTAGCTTAATTATTGCATTAGCCATTACCTTTGGCCTCTATCTTGTGGCTTTAGATAATTTTTGCGATCGTGGAGAGGATTTCCAACAAGGTCTTTGTCGCTTTACCACATTATTCCCCTCTAAACATCACTAAAAGATAGCTTTTCTTATTATTTTTCGCCTAGCATAAAATGTATTTGTTATTCAAGTCAGAATAGTGTTTTAATGGTGGCTTGAAATAAACAAAATCGTAAATATTAGTTTACACGTTAAGTTGATAAAATAATAAAGAGAAGAGGATGTATGGCGAGAGAGTCGCAACAGACAGAACTTAAGCGCGGTCTGAAAAATCGACATATCCAGCTAATTGCGCTGGGTGGTGCTGTCGGCGCTGGTCTGTTTCTTGGTATAGCGCAAACAATTAATATGACAGGTCCATCAGTTATCTTAGGATATGCTATTGGTGGTTTTATTGCGTTTATGATCATGCGCCAATTAGGCGAAATGGTTGCCGAAGAGCCAGTTGCGGGTTCGTTTAGTCACTTTGCTAATAAATATTGGAGCCCATTTGCAGGCTTCTTATCTGGCTGGAACTACTGGGTGATGTTTATTCTTGTCGGCATGGCAGAATTAACCGCAGCAGGTAAATATATTAACTATTGGTTACCCGATATTCCTGTTTGGGTTTCTGTTGCTATCTTCTTTGTGGCAATCAACTTAATTAATCTGATTAACGTGAAAATGTATGGTGAAACAGAGTTCTGGTTTGCCATTATTAAAGTATTGGCGATTGTCGGGATGATTTTGTTTGGAAGCTACTTACTGGCGAGTGGGAATGGTGGCCCTCAAGCTTCTGTCAGTAATTTATGGGAGTTAGGCTTTTTCCCTCATGGTTTTACGGGCTTTATGTCTGCATTAGCCATTGTAATGTTCTCTTTTGGTGGACTTGAGCTGGTGGGGATCACCGCAGCTGAAGCTGAAAATCCAAAAGTCAGTATCCCGAAGGCGACTAACCAAGTTGTTTATCGTATTTTAATTTTCTATATCGGTTCGCTATTAGTGTTACTTTCACTTTATCCTTGGACTCAAGTTGTTAAAGGTGAAAGCCCATTCGTTCTGATTTTCCATAACTTGGATAATTTCCTAATCGCGAATATTTTAAATGCGGTGGTATTAACAGCGGCACTGTCTGTTTATAACAGTGGTGTTTATTCTAATAGTCGCATGCTTTATGGTTTGGCTAAACAGGGTAATGCACCGCATGCACTCTCTCGTATTAATAAACGTGGTGTGCCAGTCGTGTCGTTACTGTTATCTGCAATTGCGACTTCATTGGGTATTTTAGTTAACTACTTATTACCTGATCAGGCATTAGAGTTATTAATGGCATTGGTTGTAACCACGTTAGTGCTTAACTGGATTATGATCTGTTTGGCGAATTTAAAATTCAGAGCCGCAAAAAACAAAGAGGGTGTAGAGCCTTTCTTTAAAGCACTTTGGTATCCATATGGTAACTATATCTGCCTTGCTTTCTTATGCATGATTTTAGTGATTATTTTATTTATGCCACAAGTGAATATTTCGGTGATTTTAATGCCATTCTGGATTGCATTCTTATGGGTTGGATTTAAGATTTCCCGTATGAAGAAAACACCTAATAGTACTCAAGCAAGCCAAGATATTTAAGTTATTACAGATTGATTGAGTCATTTTGCTGAATAAGAAAAACGCATCTAAATGATGCGTTTTTTTATGTTCTATTTTTATTGCTTACACTTATTCTGATAGACAAAAATAAGGAAACTACTGCCAACGTAACCAAGCAAATAACACGTTGCCGTTGTTATAAGTTCCTGGTACATAGGTTGCTTGTAGTGAAAGATGCCCGTAGCCGACAGAAACTAACGGTAAAGGAAGTGGCATCGGAATATAGTTGTATTCATGGCGCGCTGTAATGCTTAGCGTAAATCCTGCCCCCATACGAAACCCGTCTTTATCGCCGGGATACCACATTTTCTCAAAACCATAGCCCATAATAGGTTGTACTCGGTTATTTGAGTCCATAAATGCCATCGCATAAAGAGAGTGCCAATCACCGTCATTGTCATAACGATATTTACCCATACCAAAACCCCAAGGTGTTTCGTTATAGCGATTAGTTTTTTCTCTATCGTAAGTAAAACGGTTATGCCAAGTCCATACTGGTAAATAGTAATTATATTGGTCGTTATCCCAAGTTTGATTGACATTACGCTTAAATTTTCCCCAGTAGCTCTCTTCATTATTAGATTGAGATGCATTACTGGTGACTTGTTGGTTTTCTGTCGTAATAGTCTGATGGGTATTTGTATTATTTTCAGAAGCGAAAGCAGTTGTTGTTAACGCAAGCGAAAACAACGTGGTTGCTAATACGCTAGAGTGAAAATAGGATGATGACATAATATAACTCCGAGTACGGCATAAACAGTGATTCTGGTGATGACAAATAAACATTACTAATAGTGTTATTTAATCGACAAGTATTTAAGATAAGAGGTATCTGAAACTTTACTTCTTAAATAAAATCTTAAGGGATTAGAATCGGTTAAGAAGAAAATAAATAGATTTATTGTACTTATGAACGTAATTTTGTCTGATATTAAATGCTGTTATTCTTTATGATAATGTATTGTTTTTAATAAAAAATTAAGTTTTTATTAGATTTTAAATAAATAACTGATAAATAAGGCCTGTAAGATATAATTTAGGCTTAGTCATCTTCAACAGAAAAAATCCACAAAATATCTATTTTTATGACTTAATTGAAATATTGATATCAACTTGAGATAAATTTAATATCAATAACATCAACTTATCAAAAGAGATTAATTTCCAGCAGGATAATAGAGTAATGAATAAGAAGAGTTAAATAAAAAAAAGAAAAATTCTTTGTTGGTTTATAAATCGTTTAAGTGGTGAGCGTTTTATTTAGTAAGGTGTCGGTTTTTTGTGCAGATTGTCCTAAAGCAAAAACGTGCGAATAATGTTTATTCACATATTTTCAGGAAATATATTGTTTATTATTGAGATAATTTTTCTTTGCTAATGATAAGTAGCCGATGGGTATGCGTATCGCGATCTTTGCCCCAGCAGAAAGTATCCCAGTTATTGTAAAAATCTTCAATACTGTCAATTAAGTGTAATGGTCTATCTTCCTCTGTTCCATCTGAGGCATAAATATAATGGCCTTTGCTAAAAGCCCATAAAATCATATCAATCCAAAAGCCTTTACCATCAGAGGTTTGTTCTTCATCAGTAACGACAATATTATGAACTTTTAAAAGATTACAGAAAAAAGTACGAGGCAATTCTCTTATAGCATCACGATGTTTAGGTATACGGGATCGCCAAACTTTTATTTGAGTACACGTTGTTTTTCCATAAACAATATCTTGTCGAAATCTAAGCTCAACCAGGTAGGCTGTTTCACTTTCTTTATCTGTGGTGATAAGTCTGTATTGATCTTTACGTAATGATTTAACTAAACGGTATCCGATTGGAATTTCAAAATAATTTATTGAAATATCGTTAACTCCTTCATTTAAAAAGTGAATTGTATTTTCAACATTGGCGCTATTTATTCTTAATAATTTATCAAGATTTATATCGTGTTCTTTATAATTCATTGATTTTATTCTGTTATTTTATTTGATGATTTATCATATTCACTTCTTCTGACAATTAATATATCGATTATCGTTAAAACGGATAAAAATATACAAAGCGATCCTCGCTGGTTACTAGCATCTTTATCTTGAGCGTGCGATACTCCTTATCGCCTGAATTTACAGGCTTTGGCTCGGGGCGCCTTATGGCTGAGATGAACCCGTATAACCTGATCTGGATAATGCCAGCGTAGGGAAGTCAAGGTAACTCTGCTGATTAACAGAGCCCGACTTTTCTGTAACTGGTGAAAGGAGGAGTTAATCAGTGAGATTCAATGCATTGTCTATCGCAGGCACCGATCCTAGTGGTGGTGCAGGTATTCAGGCTGATCTGAAAACATTTTCCGCACTGGGTGTTTATGGCACGACAGTAATGACAGCACTTGTTGCTCAAAATACCTGTGGTGTCCGTCGTGTTTATGATTTATCCCCCGATTTTGTTGCCGCTCAATTAGATGCTGTCTTATCTGATGTTCGAATTGATAGTGCCAAAATTGGTATGCTCTCTAATGCCACTATTATTGATGTGGTTTGTAACAAACTTCAGCAATATGCCATTCCTTTTGTTGTACTTGATACCGTAATGATTGCCAAAAGTGGTGATCCGCTATTACAGCCTGATGCCGTTAATAAAATGGTTAATCAGCTTTTGCCTTTGGTTGATTTGATCACACCTAATTTACCTGAAGCGGCAGCACTGCTAGGTTGTGAGGTCGCTAAAGATGAAATAACGATGAAACAACAAGGTTATGCATTACTAAAACAAGGATGCAAAGCGGTGTTGATGAAAGGGGGGCATTTAACTGAAAATGAAAGCCCTGATTGGTTATTTACTCAAGATGGCGAGTGGCGATTTACTTCAAAACGCGTTAATACAAAAAATACCCACGGTACAGGATGTACTCTTTCAGCCGCTTTAGCGGCTATTCGTCCTCAAGTTTCTGATTGGCAAACTTGTGTTGAACAAGCAAAAGCCTATTTACAACAAGCACTAGAACATGCCGATAGTTTAGAAGTTGGACAAGGTTTCGGCCCTGTACATCATTTTCATCGCTGGTGGTAATGTGGCTTACAATAACACTTATTTTAAATAGAGTCTTTATGGCTCTATTTTCATTTTTATGATCAAACTCTCTAGATAATTAACACTGTCCTCAATATAAACAGCCTGTATATTGAGGAACTAAGGTAAGATATATTTTATTTTCATTAAGGGATGATATGAATACTGCTTTTCAAAAACCACGCTGGTTACGTGATTTACTTCGCTTTATTCCATTGAAAAGCCAGTTTGTGTTATTTGGTAATGTACGCGACTTACAAGCCAGTGAAATTGCGCCCAATATAATAACACCACTGCCTTTTAACCAGACACTTTATAACAGTTTGTATGAAGTCGGTTACGTTCATATCATCACTTATACGCCGTTAGCAGGATTTCAATGGGTAGCTAATCCTACGCAATCTTTACAAGATGGCGCAATGTTAATGCAACAATTAGGATTAACAGTTACGGGCGATCGCGCATCAGGTAATATCGACAGCTTAAATAGCGTATTAGAAAAATGGCAAACGATAACAGGTCAGCCGATTGCGTTATGTATCGATTTCGCCTCTTGCTTGCTTTCTCATCGTGATAATCTTACGCCTGCCGAACATAGCTTATTTACACGGGCATTAGTGACTTCTCATCAAGCTAAAGCAAGACCCGCCGGCGAACATAATCAACCTTTCTTTAATAGCGTTTTTTGGGTAGTAGAAAAAGAGACTGATTTACCGGATTGGTTTACTGTTAATAATCCTCGAATTCGCGCCATTCCTGTTGCAAAACCTGATAGCCAGATCCGCAGGGCGCTAGCACCTAATTTATTGGTGTCATTGGCAGGATTTTCATCGCTTATTGAGAGTGAAAAAGAGTCACTTCTTAATGATTTTATTGATGAAACAGAGGGGCTATTACTGCTGGATTTAGTTGCGATAGTACAATTAGCGCGTATCGAAGAAGTGGAAATAACGCGAATTAGTGATGCGGTAAGACGTTACAAAGTCGGTATTACGGAAGATCCTTGGCAAAAAATCGATAAACAAAAAATTCGTAACGCACCACAAGTTATACAACGTCGTGTTAAAGGGCAACAACATGCTGTCACGCATTTATTAGATGTTATTAAGCGTGCAATGACGGGCGTAGGTAGCAATAAAGGCGGAAGACCTCGGGGCGTGCTATTTTTAGCAGGACCAACGGGGGTGGGTAAAACGGAGTTAGCGAAAACGGTGACACAACTGCTATTTGGTGATGAAAGTGCTTATATTCGTTTTGATATGTCTGAATTTAGTGCTGAACATGCAGATCAACGTTTAATTGGTGCGCCTCCAGGTTATGTCGGTTATGACTCTGGTGGTGAATTAACCAATGCTATTCGTGAAAAACCTTTTAGTGTTGTGTTATTTGATGAAATAGAAAAAGCACATCCTCATTTAATGGATAAATTCCTACAAATTATTGATGATGGGGTATTAACCTCTGGGCGTGGTGATCGCGTCTATTTTTCTGAAGCTTTAATTATATTCACCTCAAACCTTGGAATTTATCGCGTTGATAATAATGGCGAAAGAGTGGCGAATGTTCTACCTCATGAACCTTTTGAAAATGTCAGTCGTAAAGTAAAAAGTGAAATAGAGCGTCATTTTAAATTAGTTTTAAATCGACCAGAATTATTAAACCGTATAGGTGAAAACATTATCGTTTTTGATTTTATTCGAGAAGATGTCGCAGAGCAGATATTTGAACAAATGGTAGCAAATATCTTATCTAGCCTTGATAAACAATCGCTTACATTGTCGATATCAGAGGCGGCTAAATCAACGTTAAAATCTTACTGTTTATCTGATTTATCAAATGGTGGCCGTGGTATTCGTAACCAATTAGAGGTTTATTTAATTAACCCGCTCTCAAGGGCTATTTTTGACAGTGATTTAGCAGTAGGAAAAGCCTATCAAATTGCGGATATTCAAATAGGTGAAATGACCAATATTATTTTGGTGCCACAGGCAAATTAATGCAGATCAGTTTATCTCGAATTCACTTTCCAGTGACAACATTGGGGCCAGGAAAACGAATTGGTATCTGGTTTCAAGGATGCTCTTTACGTTGTAAAGGCTGTTTATCGCCAGATACATGGGAAAGCAAAGCCGAAAGCTCCTCAGTTGGCGAACTTATTCAACAAATTCAACCTTGGTTTGCATTTGCTGATGGTATTACGATTTCGGGTGGTGAACCTTTTGAACAGCCAGAGGCGCTTTATGCGTTATTAATCGCGCTACGTCAGCAATTCACAGGGGATATTTTTATTTACAGTGGTTATCACTGGGATGAGATAGAACCTCAAGTCACTAAAATGTCAGGCTTAATTGATGCGTTGATGAGTGGTCGATATCAAGTGGAAACCACGCAAAGCTTGATGTTACGAGGCAGTGATAATCAGCAACTTCATTGCTTAACAGCGATAGGGCGTGCGCGTTTTAGTGCCTTTGATAGAAGCGTGACCGAAGAAGATAAAGTGCTTGATCTCTCAATGGATAGCCAAGGACGTATTTACCTTACAGGTATTCCTCAAAAGGGCGATATGGCTCGTTTGCGTGAAGTATTAGCACAACAAGATATTCAGTTAAAACAGATAAAAAGATAAGAGAGATGGAATAAAGGATGACCATGATACGTTTTTGTCCTCACTGCCAAACTGAGCGTCAGTTAACGGAAATTTTCTGTGCAGGACAAGTGAATGATAAGCTTTGTGGATGGGATCTAACGATTGAGCCTATTCATGAGTCAGGGTGGCGTCCATCTCCTCCAATATCTTCTTCCATTGATATACCTGCGATAATTCCCGATCTTAATCACGATCAGCCTAGAAAGTGTATTAACGGGCACTTGATGGGAGAAGATGATTTTATCTGTTTTGAATGTGGTGCTGATCCGGCTGATGAGATTGAAAATAACGATGTTAGCGATAATGAAACGTTTAGATTGATTGGTGATTGGCGTCTTGAACAACGTATCAATTCTATTAATAGTGAAAGAGAACGCTATAACGTAAGTAATATCAAAACAGATCGAGAAGGTGTATTAACACTCTATCTTAAAGGTGAAGAGCCTGATCCTGCTATTTATCAAGTCTTAAATCTGATCTCTATTGACCATATTCCTGTATTTTACGAAACGGGTCGATGGGAGGATCGCGCTTGGCACGTTACTGAGCGATTAAACGGTGGTTCACTAAGCCAATTTATTGAACGCGGTGATTTTTGGCAACCGGATGAAATTAATGTATTAGTCTCCGAATTAGGTACGGCGATTGCAGCATTAACTGAACATGGTGTGCGCCATCGTGATTTAAAACCCTCAAACTTGATGATCCGCGCTCGTGATCCTCTTGATATTGTGGTGATTGAATATGGCTCGGCATGTTTATCTGAGTTCGATCTCGATATTGTCTCTCCGCTTGAAATTTCACGTTATAGTGCGCCAGAAATATTAGCGGGGGGTGTTTCGGCAGCATCAGACTGGTGGAGTTTGGGGATCATTTTACTTGAGCAATTAACGCAAGGAGCCTGTTTTAAACATATCCATGATAATGCGTTTTTAATTCAAGTAATGACTAATGGTGTTGAATTACCGGATAATTTAGATCCCAACATTCAATTACTTTTACGCGGCTTGCTCTGCCGTGATCGCTTTCAACGCTGGCAATGGAATGAAGTTAATGCGTGGTTACAAGGTTTAGCGGTACAAGCGCCAGATATTAATCACAACAATGGAAATCAGCAATATTATCAATTTCAATTTGCAGATCATCAATTCAATCAACCTGATGCGTTTGCGATGGTGGCGGCACAAGCACAATATTGGGATCAAGCCACGCAATTACTTCTTCATGGTGAAATCACGACTTGGTTAAGCCAATTTGATAATAGTGGAAAGCAAGTTACCCAATTGCAGTTATTAATTGAAAAACAAGATATTGAGCCAAGTTTACGTTTTACTCTCGCGTTACGAGTTTTAAATCCGAATATGCCATTGATTCACCGTGGCGAGATCATTACACCTTCATGGCTTTTAGAGCATCCCTTATTAGGTTATCAATTAATTTGTCAGCCTATTGCCACGGAACTGCAATCTATTGATGAGACACATTGGCTTGTTCAGCTCTATTATCGTCAATGCGCTGTTCGTGAGAGGGCTCAGCAACAACGTATTCCATTAAATGAAGAAAGCTTACAGCTTTATTTGTTAATCACCTCTTTAAGTCAATTAGCGGCTCGTTGGGAGATCCTTCGTGCTGAATTTCCTGATGCCTATAATGAAAATCTACGAGCATTAATTGATCGTAAAAACATGCATGAAAATGACTATATTTTGTTATTAAGTGCAGAGATTGGGCAATATATCACGATAGATTCGTTGGTGAATAATGCGGCTAAATTAGCCAGAAATCTTGCAATTAAAACGTTTGATAAACAGCAAGCAAAAACATTATTAGCCACCCCTCGATATCAACTTATTGAACAGCTTAGTGAAAGAATAGGGGATTTTAAGCGTGTTAATATCGATATTATTGATAGATGGGCTGATGATTTTCTTTTAACTCGTAGATTGCCTCTTGAGCATATTATTGTGATGCTCTGTATTCCCGTTGAACAATGGCAAGTACCTGAATCACAAAAATATATTTTAGAAGTATTGCATTTTTTTGCTAAGAAATTAGTTTCCACAAGTCAACGCGGTAATTTAGTCAGAATGCGTTTAACGCCAAATGCGGGGCGTGTTGATTTGACTGAATGCTGTTCTGATAATGAAAAAGTGACAAACTTACTTGAGCATTTAATTAACCGCAAGAAAAGGTTGTTTTCATTAGAGGGTGAAGTATTACGTCAACGTGAAAAATTAAATAATCGCTTGTGGCTCTTGCAACAGAATACTCAGTCTTACCAACGAGATACGGGTATTAACGGCATGTATTTAGGCTTTCCTTTTTTAGTACTAAATACGCAACCTAATAAAATAAAACCGCGTATTGCACCGCTTTTCTTGTGGCCTGTTTCAATGAATATTTTGGGTGGCACTCAAGGTGCTGTGCAAATTGGGTTTGATACAGAGCGTGCCTCAGTGCGTTTAAATCCTGCTCTGGCGAATTTTGTCGGTATTCCTGCGGTTAATGAATGGCAAAAGGTACTCGATAGCTTAATGTCACAAACGGGCTTGAGTGTCAGTGAAATGATGAACACACTTTCGTCGTTATTAACCACAACAGAACATTCACTAAGCTCGTTGCCTTCATTAACTAAAGAAATACCAGAAAACAGTGCTTATATTCATTGTTCTGCGGTGTTATTTCACACCTCTTTTATTGGGCAAATGATAAGTGCTGATTTACAACAAATTGCCAATTTACCTATCAACGGCACGGCTCTTGCCACTATGTTGCAAGTCAATACACAGGCAAAAACGTTAGAAATACAAGATCCATTGGCTGATAACTATTTGCTGTCGTTGGCAGATCCGTCTCAAAATACCATTATTCAAGCGGCAAGAAAGCAAACGGGGTTATTAATAGAAGGGCCTCCGGGAACAGGTAAAAGCCAAACTATTGTTAACTTAATTGCTGATGCAATAGGGCGACAAAAAACAGCACTGGTGCTTTGCCAAAAGCCTGCCGCGCTGGATGTAGTGTATAAACGATTAGTTGCAAATGGTTTGCAAGATAGGGTGCTGATTATTCATCAAAACCCTAAAGGGCGAGAGATTATTTCAGCAATTAGAGAACAACTACAATTAGAGCGTAAACGGCAGTTGATTGCAGATGTTAAGCAAGATACCCATTTTAATCGTGATAGAACGCTTAACTTAATTCAATTTTATGAAACAACATTAGATGCCTACTATAAAGCGTTATATCTAACTGATAAACAATATGATTATTCATATAGAGAAGTGTTATCTGGATTACTCGAATTAGAGTCACAACAAAAGCTAACAATAAGTTCGGATAAATTAACCTCACTGCTTTCTCAATATAATAAAACAACTTTTGTTCAGCTTATCGATAACTTAACGTTATATGGTTTAGATTGGTATGCGATTAATTATGAAAACACACCATTAAATGGTGTTGTATTGTTCTCACCTGAAAGTACGCTATATCGCCAATTTAATGAAAATATCACGCTATTTATCGAAGCAGAAAAACAGCGTGATGCAGCATACGACTTGCCTTATCAACAAATTACAATCGATAAATTAACGACTCACGAAACAACGCTAGAGCAGTGTAAACAGCAGTTAAAAAATCGTAATACTCAACAATGGGATAATTTATCTCATTGGTTAACTCTGTTTTTAAATGAACAAGGTAAGCAAGGTAAAGGTGAGCAGTTAATTGCTCAATTGGCGCAATTAGAGACACGTTTACAGCAAATTGATAGTGAAGGTTGCGATCCTTTAATTTTCCGCTTACTCGCTCCGTTAGATAATGCCATGTTAGCAACGTTATCAAGAGCGGCTACTGACAAGATCAAACCTTCATTCTTACGCTTCTTAAATCCTTATTATTATAGTCGAAACAGTAAGTTAAAAGACTTTATGGCGCAAAGTGGTATAGAAGATAAAGCCGAACACTATATTACGCTACATAAAACTATCACCACAGAACAACAATGGCGTTTGTTGCACCAAGAGCTGCAACCTATTTATCAACAATTAGGGCTAGAACAGAGCCTAGATCGACAAAATACGCAGTGGCAGAACACAATAAATACGGTGATCACTGAGCTTAAAGCCTGTTGCGAAGATATTGCGATATTAGCGTTATATCCTCAATCTGAACATTTTGTTGAGTCCATTCAATCAGCGAAAAAACAGGGCTTTGAACAGCAATGTTTAGAAATTGAGAATGCCATTGTTCGCGCTAAAGCGCAGCAAACTAGCCTCGCTAAATTAACTGGCTTACAAGAAACCCTCACCGAACTCTGTTATCAGCAATTTTATGATGCAATTAATCAAGGCGAGTTGCTGACAACCAGATTACAGCAGTTAGCTCAAAGCTTACCTTTTTTAAGTCAATTTCAGCTATTTCGAGAAAGAACAACGCATTTTACGCACAATGATTGGCAAGTTTTAGCATTATCACGTCAATGGCTTGATAAAAATGAAAGTTCATTTTCTAACCCTGTCGAGCTTTTAAAAGCAACATTGAGTCATTTGTTTTATGTTGCTGTTAAAACTGAAATTGAAATAAAGAACACAGTATTAAAGACGCATACTGCTCAACAATTACAGGAATATATTGAGCAGTTAACAGAGAGCTATCAGCGATTACAACAAGTAAATCGTGAGCTATTAACTGAAAATATCGAATTATCAAGAATTGAAAATGCGCGTCATTGGGAAAGAATAACACGCTTAACTGGGCCTAGAGCATTACGGTTACGCGAGTTTATTGGCGAAGCGACTGAAATGGGATTGTTAAGATTACGCCCTATTTGGTTGATGACGCCAGATGTAGCAAGCCAAATATTGCCTTTAAAGGCAGGACTTTTTGATAGCGTTATTTATGATGAAGCCTCGCAAATGCCTATTGAATTTGCATTACCGACGTTATATCGCGGCAAACAAGCCATTGTGAGTGGTGATGAGAAACAGATGCCTCCTTCATCTTTCTTCAGCGGTAAATTTAACGAAAATGAAGACGACGAAGATAACGATAATGAGGAAGATGAACAACAAGAGAAAAGTAGTGAGCAATGGGACTCAAGCCAAATTTGCCATTGCCCTGATTTGCTTCACCTTGCACGAACCGTATTGCCTATTCATACCTTAGATATTCACTATCGCTCGGCATTTAGAGAATTAATTAATTTCTCAAATTATGCCTTTTACGAAAATCGGCTGAATATTCCTGCCCAACATTCAGCGAAAACCATTAGCACAGTAAAACCACTGCATTTTATGGCGATTAATGGCACTTATATTAATCAAACCAACGAAAAAGAGGCATTGGCGATCGTTGAGCATTTAGCAACACTCTGGAAGATGCCTTTTGATAAACGCCCTTCTGTGGGAGTGGTGACGTTTAATCAGAAACAAGCTCAATTAATTAATCAACATATTCGTGATCGCAATGACTATGATGTGGATTTTTTAAAGGCTTACACCGAAGAATGCGCACGCTTGGATAACGATGAAGATATGTCGTTTTTTGTGAAAAACGTCGAGAATGTACAGGGTGACGAGCGAGATGTTATTTTGTTTTCGACGACGTTTGGTCGTAATGCACAAGGTACTTTTAGGCGTAATTTTGGTGTGCTAGGGCAAACTGGAGGAGAGCGTCGCTTAAATGTCGCGATCACCAGAGCGAAAAAGCAAGTGGTTATCATGTCGTCAATGCCGATTGATGAAATCTCTGACCTATTAAGTACGAATAAACACCCTGAAATTCCGCGCGATTACTTACAAGGGTACTTAACTTACGCGAGTCATTGCCACCAGATTAATAAACAAGAGGAAAATAAACGTTTATTAGCCCGTTTATGCCGTACTCAAGCCAGCGTGGCAACGCAAGATCAGGTAAACGATCAGTTTGTTATTGATGTGAAATGCTTTATTGAGTCTCAGGGATATCATATTGCACCATCACAACAAGTCGGTATTTTCTCGTTTGACTGTTTAATCGAAGATGAGCAGCAAGGCAAATTACTGATGGGAATTGAGTGCGATATGCCACAACATGAGTGGTTATCCCAGGCTTGTGCTCGTGAGTTATGGCGAAAAGATATTTTGCGTAAAGTGGTGCCTTATCATTATCGCGTTTCGTTGGCACAATGGTTTTATCATCGCCAAGAAGCGCAACAACAACTTCTTGAAGCCTTACAACATGCCTCTTTACTGAATGAAAAAGTGAGTGAATGATGAGTTCATCAGTACATTATATCTCTGTAAAAGAAACCACAGTTATTCGTTATCACCGACAATTAGCGAATAGCAAAAAACAATTCAAGCAATGGAAGGCATTAGTTGAACAACTCACATATCAAGATGAACGTGTGAGCCAAATTGAATCGACTTTTAATGCATTGGTTAAAGATAATCAGCAATTGGATGCATTAGACGCTCGTTCAGTGAGTCGATTAACAGAAAAATTAGGCCAGTTTATTGCACCGTTACGACAGGATATGAAAAACCTACGTGAACAAGTCATTGAAGAAAAAGCGCTTGCACGTCATATCCAACAGGGGAAACAGAAATCATCGGCACTGTTAAAACAACTAAAATCACAATTAGCACCCAACAGTGTTTTAAAGGCTGAAATTGAACTGAGCGAAAACATGAGTGCGGAAGAGATTAGCTTATTGCTATTTCGTGTAACGGGTGAAATTGAGGCGCAAAAAGCACAACTTAGCCCCGCTCAAACTGAATTATTGACACAATTAAAAGCACAATCCACATACACCCAACAGTTATGGCAAAGTGGTGAGCCTCAAAGCCCATTTGCACAGCAATGTCACCAAATTGAATTGATGATTGAAAAGTTACGGCTAGTGGGGAATGAAGTAGAAACCAATCATCATGCAAATCAGCTTATTGAGATGCAAAAGCTTTCTGATAGCAAGAAACAGCGTTTACTGGCAGATTCACTGATAATGAATATGGCTGAAAGCTTGCGTAATAGCATAAGACGCATTGAGTTAATGGAAGAATTAGCACGTCTATGTGCAGAGCTTGAAAGCTTTGATGATAAAGAGATGCTGACACTGAGTCGTGATACAGAAGCAGTTGCTTCATTAGCAACAGCCGAGCAACTTGATGTGATGATCACCAAGCTAAAACAGGCAATTGAAACTCACGAGCAACAACTTTCGATGAGACAGCAATGTGAAGCCGTATTAGCTGGCTTAAGTGAGTTAGGCTATGTGGTGCATGAAAATGCAGTAAATTCGTGGCTTGATAATGGGCAAGTTGTTGTGCCTCATGCCACTATTCCTGATTATGGCTTAGAACTAGGCGGAAAACAGGCGCGTTTTCAAGCAAGAACAGTGGCGTTAACACATCAACGTGATACGACACGTGATAAAGATGTTGATGCCATTTGGTGTAGTCAACATCAGCAATTACAAACAATTTTGGCGAAGTCTCACGCAGAGTTATTGATTGAGCGAGCATTGCCAGCAGGGCAAAATGCAATGAAAGTGATAGAGATAGAGAGTGAAGATACTGCTCATCAACATGCAGTGACACAAGTGCACAAACCAAAAACGTTTAGCCGCTAAGCAATAAACAATAAAAGCCACTCAGTTCAACGTTGAGTGGCTTTCACATTTAAATCGATCAATTAAGCAATAGTGACAGATTTATTTAGATAAACATCTTGTACTGCATTAATTAGGGCAACGCCGTCTTTCATTGATTTCTTGAACGCTTTACGTCCTAAGATCAGACCCATACCACCAGCACGTTTATTAATAACCGCAGTGCGAACAGCATCTTCAAGATCATTATTACCTGAAGCACCACCAGAGTTAATTAATCCCGCACGACCCATATAGCAGTTTGCTAATTGGTAACGAACTAAATCAATTGGGTTTTCAGTGGTGAGTTTTGTGTAAACACGCTCATCAGTATGACCAAAACCAATCGCTTTAAAGCCACCGTTATTTTCAGCCATTTTTTGTTTAACGATATCAGCACCAATTGTTGCGGCTAAATGGTTTGCCTGACCGGTTAAGTCCGCACTTGCATGGTAATCAACGCCATCTTTCTTAAAGGCTGGGTTACGTAAATAAGCCCATAATACCGTGACCATACCTAATTCATGAGCGCGCTCAAATGCCATTGAGATCTCTTCAATTTGGCGACGGCTTTCTTGTGAACCAAAGTAAATGGTCGCACCCACTGCAACAGCACCCATTTCAAAAGCTTGTTCTACACTGGCATACAGTGTTTGGTCATATTGCGCTGGGTAGCTTAGGGTTTCGTTGTGGTTTAGTTTCACAAGGAAAGGGATTTTGTGTGCATAGCGGCGAGAAACAGAAGCAAGAACACCATAAGTAGAGGCAACACAGTTACAACCTGCTTCAATCGCTAACTCAACAATATTTTTCGGATCAAAATAGAGTGGGTTTGCTGCAAAAGAGGCTGCGGCAGAGTGCTCAACACCTTGGTCAACAGGTAGAATAGACAGATAACCCGTTCCCGCTAAACGCCCGTGATTAAACAGGGTTTGCATTGAACGTAATACGCTATTAGGGCGATTGTTATCAATCATAACACGATCAACAAAGTCAGAACCTGGCAGGTAGAGATTTTCGCTCGGGATGGTTTGGCAACGATGTTCTAATAATGATTTTGCATCAGCACCTAACAAACTTACTATATCAGTCATTACATACTCCAGTTCATGATGAGATGAGAGTGATTGTCATTTATCTACATTAAGATAACAAGTCACATTGAGGCGGTAACCGGCAGTGGATCGCTTCAGGTAACACAATAAATTCAAATTTATTCCCTAAAAGGGGTTCTCCATCTAAATTAAACACCATTTCATGAGAAGCACTAATGTTTACCCAGCGACTTTCTCGCTCGATTATCTTGTCATTCTTCTTGCTATCAAACATGCTGCTTAAAATTGATGGGAGAAGTTCGTGAGCCTCAACGATGGTAATATTGAGTTTATTGTCATTAATTAAGGCTTCAGAACACAGTTTTTGTCCTCCACCAGCTTGACGGCCATTGCCGATAGCTAAAATAAGAGACTCACCTTCCCAGTGGAAATTTTCCGCTTCAATTGTGCAATGATCCGCTTTTAAAGAGTCGATACTTAAAAGACCATTAATAAAATAGGCAGCTCCACCTAATGCAGACTTTAATGCTTCAGGCGTTTCTGTTGTGATTTTAGTTCCAAAGCCCCCAGATGCCATATTGATAAAATAGTGTGTCTTATTCACGGCGATAACATCAATAGGTATTGCACGGCCTTTAACGGCTAAGTTAAGCGCATTTTCCATATCACGAGGAATTTGTGCGCTGGTGGCAAAATCATTTGCTGTGCCTAAGGGAATAATGCCAAGTGTCGGTAAAGATGAGGGTGAGAGATGAATTAATTCAGAAACAACGCTATTAATCGTTCCGTCGCCGCCTGCGGCAATCACCGTTTCGGCTTGCATATCGATAGCTTCTTGTACAAAACGTTGTATATCACTGGATTCCCAAGTCACTCTTACTTGGAGATTAAAACCTTCGTTACGTAATTGGTAAACCGCATTTCTCAATGCACTGTTGTTAGCGCTTTTTCCATTAATGATTAGCAAACTAATTTTACTCATTGATGAGTCCCTTTAATTGAATCACTCTTTTAAAGGTAATGGATATCGAGAAAATTACTATTTTTTTTACAAATGATAACGAAAAAGAGAATGGGCTTTATGTAAGAGAGAGTTGCTAAGGAGAGTATAAAAAGAAAAGGCAAATCCAAGGGAGATTGGATTTGCCAAGGAGGTGGTTCCTAGTCTTACTGTATTCATTCTAGTTCTTTATTTTTCGGAACTGATGATACGGTAAACAAATCATTATTGATGTGATCTGTATTTGAAATTGACCACTTTAAATCAGATTATGACGCTTTACTTCACTTCTACCGCATCAATTTTATGCGGTTGACGTGTTGTTGTACCTTGTAGATTGCGGATCAGCAGTGCAAAATCTAAATCCACATCTTCAGGAACAGATAAATAAACCATGTGACCATTACCTGGTGCAACATCGGTTGGCTGTTGTTTTTTGTTAAACAGCGCTTCTAGCGTAAATTGAATATTTCCAGTTGGTGTCATTAATTCTAGGCTATCACCTAAAACAAATTTATTTTTAACATCAACTTCGGCTAAACCGTTTACACGTTTACCTGTGAATTCACCGACAAATTGTTGAGTGTCAGAGACAGAGTAACCATATTCATAAGTTTGGTATGCATCATGGGTATGACGACGTAAGAAACCTTCAGTATAACCGCGGTGTGCTAAGCCTTCTAATGTCGTTAGCAGTGTTGGATCGAAGGGTTTGCCTGCAACTGCATCATCAATCGCACGACGGTACATTTGAGCTGTACGGGCACAGTAATAGAAGGATTTAGTACGACCTTCAATTTTCAGCGAATGCACACCCATTTGAGTTAATTGCTCAACGTGTTCAATCGCACGTAAGTCTTTAGAGTTCATGATATAAGTACCGTGTTCATCTTCGAACGCAGTCATATATTCACCAGGACGTTTTGCTTCTTCGATTAAGTAGACTTTATCGGTTGGTGCGCCAACACCTAAAGTAGGCTCAACGTTTTTAACTGGGATTGGTGTGTATTTTTCAACGATATTACCTACATCGTCTTCTTTGCCTTCTTCGACTTTATATTCCCAACGGCAAGCATTAGTGCAAGTACCTTGGTTTGGGTCACGCTTATTAATATAGCCAGATAACAGGCAACGACCTGAGTAAGCCATACATAATGCACCGTGAACGAAAACTTCTAATTCCATATCAGGAACTTGCTTACGAATTTCAGCAATTTCATCAATAGAGAGTTCACGAGACAGGATCACACGAGTTAATCCCATTTGACGCCAGAATTTTACGGTTGCCCAGTTAACGGCATTGGCTTGTACTGAAAGGTGGATATCCATTTCAGGGAAGGCTTCACGCACCATCATGATCAAACCCGGATCAGACATAATCAGCGCATCAGGACCCATATCAATGACGGGTTTTAAGTCACGGATAAAGGTTTTTAATTTAGCATTATGCGGTGCGATATTAACCACAACATAGAAGCGCTTACCTAATTCGTGGGCTTCTTGAATACCTTTAGCAAGGTTTTCGTGGTTAAACTCATTATTACGCACACGTAAGCTATAACGTGGCTGACCTGCATAAACGGCGTCTGCGCCATAAGCAAATGCATAGCGCATATTTTTTAATGAGCCAGCAGGAGAGAGCAATTCGGGTGTAAACATGGTTAAATTTCCTGGTTCTGATTTCAAGTCAGTCCCCCACACATTGGGTAGGGGTATATCATAAAGGGGTGGATTCTAGCGCTTAAGTGTAGCGAGGTTCAATGTATTCCTGAAAAAATATCATCGAAAACGGTAAGCTTGGGTTTCCCAACGATAACCTTGACCATAAATTGAGCGAATAAATTCAATTTGATCGTTAAGTTGCTCAAGTTTGCGTCGTAAATTTTTAATATGACTATCAATGGTTCTATCCGTGACAATGCGGTAGTCATCATAAAGGTGATCCATTAACTGATCACGGGTTAATATTTTGCCGGGTTGCGTGGCTAAGGCTTTTAGCAAACGAAATTCCGCAGTCGTTAAATCGAGAATTTTATTGTTGTATTGGATTTGATAAGCCTGCTCATCAATAACGACTAATTTATCGCTTTGAACAATATCTTGTGGTCGATAAAAACGACGCAATAAGGTTTTGACTCGGGCTACCACTTCTCTTGGACTGTAGGGTTTGCAAATATAATCATCAGCACCAATCTCAAGCCCAAGTAATCTATCAACTTCTTCTGTTTTAGCTGTCACCATAATGATGGGAATATCTGAAAACTGACGTAACTCTTTACAGACCGTAATGCCATCTTTAACTGGCAACATGAGATCTAACAAGATTAAATCGTAATGTTGCTGTTTTACACAATGGCTCACTTCAGCGCCATCCGCTAACCAATGAGTTTGATAGCCAGATGCTTGAAGGTAATCAATAAGCAATTGGGCAAGTTTAGGTTCGTCTTCAACAATTAGGATTGAATAGGGCGATTCAGATACTGTCATTTATTGGCTCAATGGTTATAGGCTTAAAGATCATCAGAATATGCGGGTAATTCTATAAGGATTTTCATGCCACCTAAAGAGGAAGGCATAGCACTTATTTTACCATTATGAGCTTCAACGATATTTTCGCAAATCGCAAGACCTAAACCTGAACCACCACTTGCACGATTTCGTGAGTTTTCTGCACGATAAAAACGTTGGAAAACAACTTCATATTGAGCACTATCAAGCCCCGGAGCACTATCTTCTAATGTAATAAGAACATGGTTTTGCCCTTTATGGGTGCTGATATGTAATTGACCACCCGAATAAGTATAGCGCACGCTATTCTCTAGCAGATTATGGAAAAGCTGGATCAACCTATCAGGATCGGCTTGTACAATGAGTGGCGATAAATCATCTAACTCGGTGAGTAGCGTAATATCTTTAGTTTGATATGTGTGGCGATAAGAAGCGACAGCCAACAAAATCACCTCATTAATATCAATAAAATCTTTACGATAAGTTAAAGAGCCTCTATCTGATAATGAAAGCTGGTGGAGATCATTAACCAGTTTTGTCAGATTTGTAACTTCAAATAAAAGGGAGTTTAACGTTTCTGTTGTGGGTTTTCTGACACCATCTTGTAACGCTTCAAGCTCACCTTTTAAAATGGCAAGAGGGGTTCGCAATTCATGTGAGATATCAGCCATATAATCGCGACGAATTTGCTCATTTTTTTCTAGTGTGCTGGCAAGTTGATTAAAGTCGATAGCGAGTTGACTGATTTCATCTTTACTTGTAGGCGTTACTCGTACAGAAAAATCACCGGCCGCTAATTTATGTGTCGCCTCAACAAGTCGTTTAACAGGGCGTATCATATTGCGAGAAAGAATAAGAGTGATGAATAAAGCAAAAAGAACCGTTAAACCTGCAATTATCCAACTGGTAAGTAGTTGTTGTTTATCAAAACTAATATCAGCTTCACTACTGATTTTATCTGCCGCACTGACAATCACCCATCCAACAATTTCATCGTGAGAAGTAATGGGTTTTTTAAATGTCTCTGCGGGAAATTGATTGTCATGTCCAAATAAGCGTTTCATATCTTTATCAACGATCCAAAACTGTGTCCGCCACCCTCTAGGAGGAGGACCTTCACTACTTTGGCTTATTTGGTCAATACTTCGTAATATTTGATAAAGAGAACGATCATCTCTATTGAGAAAACGCCAATCTCCTGTTAAAGCGTATTGTTCAGTTAAGGCTTCTGCCAAAAGAGTTGCACGCTGTTCACTGTTTTTCTTGATATAACCAATGAATCCTTGCTGGAAGCTACCACGGATACCAATATGCATGGCGAGAACAACCACCATACAAGTAGCGAAAACCACTAAGAACAGCTTGCTTCTCAATTTCATGCATTTGCCTCTTTTTTGCTGATACGTCGTTGTTGCCAACGTTCACGCAATCCATCAAAAAATAGATAAATAACAGGGGTTGTATAAAGGGTTAGTAGTTGGCTCATTAATAAACCACCTACAATTGTTATTCCTAAAGGTTGTCTTAACTCGGCACCATCTCCACTACCTAACATTAATGGTAATGCCCCAAATAATGCGGCAAGCGTTGTCATAATAATAGGACGAAAACGCAGTAGACTAGCCTGAATAATGGCCTCTTTAGCCGACAATTTGCCTTCACGTTGAGCAGTAATTGCAAAATCCACCATGATAATGGCGTTTTTCTTCACAATACCAATCAGCAACATAATGCCAATAAGTGCAATTAGACTAAAAGGCGTATTAAAAAGCTGTAATGCTAATAAAGCGCCTACACCCGCAGAAGGTAGGGTAGATAAAATGGTCAGCGGATGAATATAGCTTTCATATAGCACACCTAATACCAAATAGACCGTTACAATCGCCGCTAAGATAAGAATAAGCTGTGATTTGATGGTTTCTTGGAAAATCTGTGCTGTACCTGCAAAAGTACCTCTGACGGTATTAGGCACACCTAACTCTGTCATTGTGCGTTCAATAGAATCAATTGCATCAGCTAATGTATAGCCTTCAGGAATATTAAAGGCAATAGTTGAAGATGCAGATAATCCTTGGTGATTAACACTTAATGGCGCATTTGCCGGATACCAACTTGCAAATGCAGATAATGGAATGCGCTCACCTTGATTATTGACCACATACATTTTATCTAACGCAGAGACATCTTGTGTATATTGCTCAGAGACTTCCATCACGACTTTATACTGATTTAACGGCGCATAAATGGTAGAGATCTGACGTTGACCAAAAGCATTGTTCAGCAAATTATTGGCATCACTGACGTTAATACCTAATTGCGACATAGTATCGCGATCGTAAGTCAGTGCCATTTCAGCACCTTTATCTTCTTTATCAGAGTTAACATCGACAAGCTGGGGTAGTTCGCCTAAAGCTTTACGGACAATCGGCTCCCATTTACGCAACTCGCTTAAATCATCCGCTAATAATGTAAATTGATAACTGGCATTCGCTTGGCGTCCACCAGCCCTAACATCTTGCACGGGCATTAAAAAGAGGTTGGCACCGGGTTCATTAGCTAATTTTGTCCGTAGGCGGTTAATCACTTGATTTGCGCTATCGGTACGCTCTGACAGTGGATTGAGCGAAATAAACATAAATCCACTATTAATACGGCCTCCACCTGTAAAGCCTGTTACGCTATCGACGTCTTTATCTGCATTAATTTCTTGCATAAAACGGGTCATTTTTTCTTTCATCGATTGGAATGAAATACTCTGGTCTGCACGCACAAATCCCATCAAACGACCCGTATCTTGATCGGGGAAAAATGTTTTTGGCGCACTGATGTATAAATAAGCATTTAAACCCAAAGTAGCGAGAAAAATGGCCATAACCCAGCGTCGATGGCGCAATGCAGCTTGCAATGTGACACTGTAACCTTGCTGAGCGCGAAAAAGTAACTTACCAAAACCACGTAAATGTGACTGTGCTTTGGGTTTCATCCCTTTCAGTAAATGCGCACACATCATAGGGGTTAGCGTCAGAGAAACAAATAGCGAGATAGCAATGGCCGTTGTTAGGGTGATGGCAAATTCTTTAAATAATCGCCCAACAAGACCATCCATTAACAGTAATGGAATAAAAACGGCAACAAGAGAAATACTCATCGAAAGGACAGTAAAACCGACTTCACCAACCCCTTTCAAGGCGGCTTCTTTAGGTTTTAAACCATTCTCAATATGACGAGAAATATTTTCAAGCACCACAATGGCATCATCAACTACAAAGCCTGTCGCTACAGTTAATGCCATCAATGAAAGGTTGTTTAAACTAAAGCCACAAAGGTACATGGCTGAAAAGGTACCAATTAATGAAACAGGTACAGCAACCGCAGGGATCAGCGTGGCGCGACCTGAGCGTAAAAATAAGAATACAACTAAAATGACCAGTGCCACAGCAATGGCTAACGCACGTTCAACTTCTGCTAATGATGCGCGAATAGTTGGTGTTCTATCTTGTGCGACTTTTAAGTCAACGCTTGCAGGAATAAGCTCACGTAATTCTGGAAGCTCATCACGAATACGATTTACAGTTTCAATGATATTGGCACCCGCTTCACGACGAATAACCAGCAAAATTGCAGGTTCGCCGCCGCTCATTCCTGCGGCTCGCGAGTTTTGTACGGAGTCGGTAACTTGTGCCACATCACTTAAACGTACAACGGCATCTTGATTGTAATGCACGATCACCGGGCGATATTCAGCCGCCTTACTGAGTTCATCATTAGTTTGGATCTGCCAACGACTTTCATCGTTATTGACAAAGCCTTGAGGTCGCCGCACATTCGCTTGGTTAATCGCTTTTCTAACATCATCAAGACTGACATTTTGGTTAAATAACGCATCGGGATTGAGGGCGACACGTATCGCGGGCAATGATCCTCCACCAACCGAAACTTCACTCACACCTTCAATCTGTGAGATTTTCTGTGCCAATCGTGTTGAGGCGAGATCGTAAAGCTCCCCTGTATTTTGAGTATCAGAGGTGAGCGTTAAGATCATAATCGGAGCATCAGAAGGATTCGATTTATAATAACGCGGACGGCTTGGCATACCTGAAGGCAACAAACTTTGTGAGGCATTTAACGCTGCCTGTACATCACGAGCTGCGGTGTTGATATCTTTGTTTAAATCGAACACCAGCGTAATGCTAGTACTTCCAAGCGAACTGCTTGACGTCATTTCATCAATACCGGCAATTCGCCCTAAAGAGCGTTCAAGCGGTGTTGCCACAGAAGATGCCATCGTTTCTGGTGACGCCCCGGGTAAGGAGGCGTAAATATTAATAACCGGATAATCAACTTGGGGCAATGGAGCAACAGGGAGCAACATAAACCCTAATGCACCACATAGCGAAATCGCCAAACTGAGTAACGTAGTTGCTACGGGTCGTTGAATAAAGAGGGCGAAGAACTTCATGATACAGCCCCGTTATTATTCTCGACGTGTTTATTACGGTTGATGTAGAGCGATAATTTGTCAAATAACAGATAAATCACTGGTGTCGTAAACAGGGTTAAGATCTGGCTCATAATTAAGCCACCGACCATACAAACCCCTAATGGCTGACGTAATTCTGCCCCTACACCCGTACTTAACATTAAAGGTAGAGCACCTAAAAGGGCTGCCATTGTGGTCATTAAGATTGGGCGGAAACGCAATAAACACGCTTGGTAAATCGCTTCGTAAGGCGTTAAACCTTGTTCTCGTTCGGCAGCAAGGGCAAAGTCTATCATCATGATCGCATTTTTCTTTACGATCCCGATAAGCAAGATGATCCCAATAATCGCAATAATATCAAGCTCATTACCTGCGGCGATTAACGCCAATAATGCGCCGACACCTGCTGTTGGCAGTGTAGACAAAATAGTAATAGGGTGAATAAAGCTCTCATATAGCACACCTAATACAATATACATTGCGACGATTGCCGCGATAATTAACCACAAAGTACTTGAAAGTGCACTTTCAAACGCCAACGTCGCACCTTGGAATTGAGTCGTGATATCTCTTGGCATCGAAATTTGCTCTTCAGCCAATTTCACTGCTTTCACCGCTTCTTCAAGAGAAGATTGTTCCGCGACATTAAATGAGAAGGTTGCCGAAGGAAATTGCTCTTGATGATTAATAGAAAGTGGCGCTAAGCGTTGCTCAACGGATGCAATAGATAATAAAGGTACCATCGCACCATCTTTACCCGTTAAATGCACGGCAGAAAGTGCCTGTAATCCATCACCATTACGAATATCTTGTTCTAATACCACGCGATACTGATTGGCTTGAGTGTAAATAGTTGAAATTAAACGCTGACCAAAAGCATTATAAAGTGCGTTATCAATTTCACTCATTGAAATACCTAAACGACTTGCTGAGTCTCTATCCACTTTGATATACGCCATCATGCCGTTATCTTGCCAATCACTGCTGATATCAGTTAATTCAGGGCTATCTTTTAGTGCTTGAGAAAGTTTTGGCACCCAATAAGCCAATTCATCTAATGATGTTGCTTGTAGTGTAAATTGATACTGAGTACGAGAAACTTGCGTATCAATCGTTAAATCTTGGGTGGGTTGCAGATAGAGAGTCATTCCTGAAATAGAAGCAATACGCTCTTGTAAACGAGGAATAATCACATCAATACGGGAATCTCGCTGATCAAGAGGCTTCAATGTAATTTGCAAGCGGCCAGTGTTTAAGGTTGCGTTGCTTCCATCAATGCCCACAAAACTAGCAATATTATCAATAGCGGGATCATCAATTAATTTATCAACGACCTGTTGCTGTTTTTCTACCATTGCTTGATAAGAGATGGATTGTGAGGTTTCAATGGTTCCTTGCAATAGCCCATTATCTTGTAATGGGAAGAAGCCTTTAGGAATAAACATATATAGCAATACAGTCAGCACCAATGTGCTAAGTGCCACGCCAAGGGTTATCCATTGGTGGTTTAAAACACGTTTTAACCAAACTGCATACACTGCAATCATTCTTTCAAAGAAACGTTCGCACGCCATTTCAAAACGGTTGTGTTTGATTTCATTTTCTGGTTTTAGCAATCGAGCACACATCATTGGCGTTAATGTGAGCGAAACCACCGCAGAGATTAGAATGGCGACAGCAAGAGTGATTGCAAACTCTCTAAATAAGCGACCTACAATATCACCCATAAATAACAGTGGGATCAGTACAGCAATCAGAGAGAAGGTGAGCGAAATAATGGTAAAACCAATCTCTCCAGCGCCTTTTAAGGCAGCTGTTAGCGGTTTATCACCACGTTCGAGATAACGGGAGATATTTTCAATTACAACAATGGCGTCATCGACAACAAAGCCTGTGGCAATGGTTAATGCCATTAAGGTGAGGTTGTTGACAGAGAATCCACAAAAATACATTACGGCAAACGTACCCACTAATGAAAGTGGTACAGCAATACTTGGGATTAAGGTGGCGACACCATTACGTAAAAAGAGATAAATCACCATCACCACAAGGGCGATAGCTAAGCCTAGCTCAAATTGTACATCTTTAACTGAAGCGCGGATTGTTGTAGTTCTATCAGTTAAGATCTCAACATTCACTGATTTCGGTAAATTAGAGACTAAATCGGGTAATAAATTACGAATATTATCAGTGGTATCAATGACGTTAACGCCGGGTTGACGTTGAACATTAATAATAATCGCCTGCTCATTATTCGCCCATGCACCTAACTGATTGTTTTCAGGTGCTTGTTCAATAGTTGCAATATCAGATAGACGAATGGGCGCGCCATTTTTATAAGTAACGATTAATTGGCGGTAATCTTCTAATGATTTCATCTGATCATTAGCGGATAACGTCACAGAGCGAGTTGGCCCATCAAGGCTACCTTTCGCTGAGTTAACGTTCGCATTATTAATTGCTACACGAATTTTTTCGCTATCTAAACCGTAAGATGCTGCGGCTTGTGCATTGAGTTTGACTCTAACAGCAGGGCGCTGACCACCCGCTAATGCCACTAAACCGACACCATTAACTTGTGAAATCTTTTGCGAGATACGAGTTTCAACCATATCTTGCAACTGTGTCATCGGTAATGTTGAGCTAGTCACCGCTAAGGTTAGAATAGGCGGATCTGCTGGGTTTACTTTGCTGTAAATTGGTGGATAAGGTAAATCGGATGGCAGCAGATTAGTCGCCGCATTTATCGCAGCTTGTACCTCTTGCTCTGCAACATCTAATGGTAATGTTAATTGGAACATCAGTGTGATCACCGAAGCCCCACCAGAGCTTTGTGACGACATCTGTTTTAACCCAGACATCTGTCCAAATTGACGTTCTAGTGGAGCCGTAACCGCTGATGTCATTACATCAGGGCTTGCTCCGGGATAGAGAGTAACGACCTGAATAGTCGGATAATCAACTTCAGGTAATGCAGAAACGGGCAGCATACGATAGCCGACAATTCCAGCTAAGAGTATGGCGACCATAAAAAGGGTTGTTGCAACAGGGCGCAGAATAAATAAGCGAGATGGTCCCCCGCCTGTACCGTGTGTTTTTTCGGTCATTACGCTTTCTCCGCAACAACACGGTTATTTTCTTTCGTCTTTGGCGCTGTTGGTGTCACGATATCGACTTTCGCACCCTGAGTTAATCTATCCACACCATCGGTGACAACACGTTGATCTGCCGATAAACCGGAAGCTATCACGACTTTTTCCGCATTTTGTAAGGCAACTTCAACACGTAATTTACTCACTTTATTTTCGCTATCCACCACCCAAACAAAGTGACCTTCATTACCCATTTGTAGCGCTGCATTTGGAATAACAACGGCTTTCTCTAATGTGGTGACATAAAGACGAACATTGACAAATTGGTTAGGAAATAACGTCGTCTCTTGCTGAGGGAAGCGCGCTTTTAATTTAATGGTGCCAGTTGTTGCATCAATTTGGTTATCAACACTAAATAATTTTCCTTTAGCTAATTCAAATTGATTATTTCTATCTAATGCGGTGACAGGTAAATCTGCATTATTTTTACGTGCTTGAATAACATTCGCTAGATCTTGTTCTGGCAATGTAAAAAGTACATCAACAGGGTCCATTTGATTGATAACGACGATAGGCGTAGATGAACCACCAGAAATATAATTACCGATATCAACTTGTTTTAAACCCACTTGACCTGAAATAGGTGCTGTGATTTTGCTGTAAGTGAGTTGCAGTTGTGCATTACTGATAGAGGCTTCATCAATACGAATGCTCGCTTCAGACTGTTTTACTAAAGCTTGCTGATTATCTAGCTCTTGTTGTGAGACTAAATTGGTTTTTGCTAATTTTTGATAACGCGCTAAGTCAAGACGAGCATTAGCTAATGTAGCCTGATCTTTTGCAAGCTGTCCTTTAGCTTGAGCTAATTGAACTTCAAATGGGCGAGAGTCAATTTCAGCTAATAAATCACCTTTCTGAACGTGTTGTCCTTCCGTGAAATGTAATGCCATTAGTTGACCTTCAACGCGGCTAGTAACTGTTACGCTGTTTGTGGCTTTTACTGTACCTAAAGCAGATAAAAATTGTGGCACATCTTCTTGTATTGATGTTGCAACTTGAACTGGTGGTAAAGGCGGGCGACGAGATCCAGATGTACCTCGACTTTGTGAGTTTGTTGCTTGAGCCTCTTTATTTTCAGGCGACGATGTTTTTGCTGCATTAAATTGCCAATAGGCGTAACCACCTGCGATTACGACGATTAAAGCGATAATGAGAGAAACTCTTTTTTTAGCATTTTTGTTTTTATTCATTACTTTTGTGATCCCACTGGCAACTAGCTAATCAGAAATACTGAAATGAAAATTTGGAATGGTGACATTCTACCTGTTTCTTCACAGTTAAAAATGGAGGAAATATGGAAATTAAGTCAAGGAATGTGTTTTATTGGCGTTATTTTAATCAATTAAAACAAATTGCTACTGGCATTATTTTATCGTTGTTATTCAATAAGGGATAATTTGGCAAAATAGGAGTAAGCAGTAGCGTAGCTTAATTGTTTATATAGGGATAATTAAGTAGAAAATAATTTATTGATTATCAGTGGGTTATTTTGTTTGCTGTTTTTTTAATCGCATAACTATTTTGTACAAATGCCTGTAACTATGATAAAACGCAATAGTTAGTTATAATTCTTAGATAATTATGCTTTCCAGTGATAGAATGCCAACCTTGTTTTTCTCTGCGTTGAACTCTTTTCAAAGAATAACAATCCAGTATGAAATTCACCGAGCTTTAACTCTGTCTTAAATAAAGAAATTTTTGTAAAAAATTAGCCTAAATATAAAGGCATAATAGAATAATTAGAGGTTTTTAGTGTCAACTGCAAACACACCTGATGATGGACAAAAACCGAGCCTGAATGCGTTTAAACAGCCTCGTGCGTTTTATCTCATCTTCTCAATAGAATTATGGGAACGTTTCGGCTATTACGGTCTGCAAGGGATCATGGCCGTTTACTTGGTTAAAATGCTGGGCATGGGTGAAGCAGAAGCTATCACTGTTTTTGCTGCATTTACCGCATTAGTTTATGGCTTTGTTGCTATCGGTGGATGGCTTGGGGATAAAATCCTTGGTACTAAAAGGGTTATTATTCTTGGGGCAATCGTACTCGCAATTGGTTATGCAATGGTGGCATTCTCAGATCACGATAAAGACGTGATTTATTGGGGACTTGCAACGATTGCAGTAGGTAATGGTTTATTTAAAGCCAACCCATCTTCATTATTAGCAACATGCTATGAGAAAGACGATCCGCAATTAGACGGTGCATTTACGATGTACTATATGTCTATCAACGTAGGTTCGTTCTTATCTATGTTAGCAACACCGTGGTTAGCCGCTAATTATGGTTGGGATGTTGCGTTTGCATTAAGCGTTGTAGGTATGCTGATCACCTTAGCAAACTTTATGGTTTGTCGTGGTTGGATCAAAGATAAGGGTTCTAAACCTGACTTTGAACCGCTTAATTATTCAAAATTATTATTAACGCTGGTGGGTATCGTTGCACTCACAGCATTATCGACTTGGCTGTTACACAATAATGAAGTAGCAAGTTGGTCTTTAGCAATTATCTCATTAGGTATCATTCTAATTTTTGCGCGCGAAACCTTTATGATGAAAGGTGCTGCACGTCGCAAGATGATTGTTGCATTCTTATTGATGGTTGAAGCAGTGGTTTTCTTTGTTCTTTACGATCAAATGCCAACGTCTTTAAACTTCTTCGCAATCCATAACGTTGAACACTCTCTGTTAGGTTTCAGCGTTGAACCAGAGCAATTCCAATCACTTAATCCATTCTGGATCATGTTAGCAAGCCCGCTATTAGCGGCTGTGTATAACTTTATGGGTGATAAACTGCCAATGCCATATAAGTTCACCGTAGGGATGTTCTTAAGTGCAACTGCATTCTTAGTGTTACCACTGGGTGCTAGCATGGCAAATGAAGCGGGTATTGTGTCTTCATGGTGGCTAGTAGCAAGTTATGGTTTCCAAAGTATCGGTGAGCTAATGATTTCAGGGCTTGGTCTTGCAATGGTTGCTCAACTTGTACCACAGCGTTTAATGGGCTTTATCATGGGCGCTTGGTTCTTAACTTCGGCAGCCGCAGCAATTATTGCAGGTAAAGTTGCAAGTTTAATGGCAGTACCTGAAGATGTGCAAAGTGCTCATGCATCATTAGAAATTTACAGCAGTGTCTTCTTACAAATCGGTATTGTAACAGGTGTTATCGCAGTTCTAATGCTGATCACAGCACCTATGCTGAGTAAAATGATACAGTAATTTGTAGCATCAAAAACGAAAGCTGAAGAAAATAGAGGATGCCAAAAGGCATCCTTTTTTGTATGTAAATCATACTTGTTTTTTACACTTTACCCATCATATAATCAGAAAAAGGTAAAGGGGGCGTTATGAATACCACAATACAAAAAAGATCACCTCAAGCGTTATCAATAGAGAGAATGGCTGTTCTTAAAAGAATGGCTAATTTAACTCAAGAGTTAGTTGAAACATTGGCAGAGAAAAAAAGTTTAACTAATGCATTAGAAATGACAGATAACGAACTCGCTAGGCTTATTTTTGAAACACAACTGGAGCGTGCCAGTGAGGTATCGCCAAGGGAACAACGCCAAATTGCTCGTTTAAATGAAGGGGCTATTAAGTTTTCAGAGCAATTAAAAGCATTGGGCGGAACATGTCGTGCTAGCCAAGCTGCTAAAATTTTAGGTGTCAAACGTCAGACAATTAATAACCGCCTGAAAGCAAATAAGCTATTAGCTGTTAAAGTAGGAGGCGAGTATCGATTACCCATATTTCAGTTTGACGGTAACCAACTGATTGATGGTTTAGATGAAATCTTAGTTTTACTGGGTGATATGAGCTCGATCACCAAAATTTCTTTTTTAACAAGCATGTATTTTTTTGATGATGACAAAAATCTTAATGTTATAGATGCATTAAAAAAATATGGACGAATGAGTGAGCAAATGCAGGAAATTATTCATCAAGCTAGCCTTTTTGGTAAACATGTTGCTATTTAATAAACAGCCCAGTATTGGACTGTTTATTCGTCGATATTAATATCAAATTGCAATGTTTCTGTAATGATCTCAATTCCTGAAATATCAGCATATTGCCAATTCTGTGGGAAGTTTTCTTTTCTATTATCACTATAATTATCAATAGAACAATGTGATAACTCTATTAAAGGAGCTAGGCACTCTTTCCTCACCCAAAAAGCAGTACACATACCAAAATAGTGCCTTGAAGGATAGGTTATACCATCATAATCGAGCTCTGGTGTATTCGCTGCCCAGTCAACAATAGTTTGAGTAAAGCTATAATGTTTGCCCGTCATTTTATCCGCGGTGATATGCAGTATGCCTTGTAGTCTTGATATATCGATAAGCTTTGTTTTACGTGTGGTACTTAGTGTATATATTTGTGCTTTTTTTAAATCACTGGAACCAATAATAAAGTTTTTTCTATTTTGATATGTCATCAGTTTTCTATATTCCCTATTAAGAAAATAAAACGTTTGAATAGGGTAGAGGTCAATAAAATCCTTTTCAACACTTTGAATTTAAAAGTAATAAAATTCAGAAAAACTGCAACACACAAAAAAATACCGCCCTCATTAAGGGCGGTATTGTATAAGGGGATACTTATAGAACATATTTATACATTGATAAAGGCTTAACCAATCACTTTATCAATCTGCAATGCAACATCTTTCTCTCTTGTTGTGGGTTTTACTGCCGCCCAACCTTTATACGCTAAAGGTAAGAAAGCGACTGCAATAGCTAATAATGATACGCCAGCGACATAATAGGCACCCGCCATTGCGGTTTTTTCTAACCATATACCTGTTAACATTGGCGTTAATCCACCGAATAAGGCATAAGCCATATTGTAAGCAAAAGACAAGCCAGAAAAACGAATTGATGGTGGAAATGCTCTTGTGCTAACAATCGGTGTAGTTGCAATCGCTCCTACAAAAAAGCCCATCAAACCATAGTTAAACGCTAACTGAAAACCTGTCATCGCGGCATCTAAACTGCCATAGAAATGGAATGCAGTAACAATCAAACCACCCCATGATAATGTCATTGAAGCGCGCGTTCCTAATTTGTCACCAATCCAACCCCAGAATATGCAACCTAAGGTTAACGTTAATGTTGCAACACAGTTTGCTTCTAATGACGTTGTTCTATCAATTTTATAGATCCCTTCAACAATAACGCCCGGTGTCATTAAAATGGTGACAACGATAGCCGTTGATAAAGACCATGTTAACGCAGCAGTAATTAAACACGCTTGTTTGTGGTTCTTAATAACTGAAACGACTGGCATTTCTTGTGCTAACGCTTTTTTCGCCGCCATCTCTTTAAAGATAGGGGTTTCTTGTAAAAAACGACGTAAGTAAACAGAGATTAAGCCAAATACGCCCCCTAAGATAAAGGGAATACGCCATGCAAAATCATTCACTTCTTGGCCGGTATAGCTACGTTGAACGATAATCGCAACGATGGAACCTAATAAAATACCGCCAGTAATACCTGAGGTTAATGTTCCTACACCTAATCCATAACGTTGTTTTGGTGTGTGTTCTGCGATAAATACCCAAGCACCCGGCATTTCACCACCAATAGCCGCACCTTGCATAATACGCATTAATAACAACAATAATGGTGCTGCAACACCAATGCTGGCATAAGTTGGTAATAAACCAATAACTAATGTTGGTACCGCCATTAAGAAGATACTTAAGGTAAACATACGTTTACGACCAATAATATCTCCGTAGTGTGCCATAATAATGCCACCCAGAGGGCGAGCAAGATAACCGGCTGCGAAAATACCTAATGTCTGCATTTGTGCAATAAAGGCGTTATCACCGGGAAAGAACAAGTGGCTCAATGTTTTCGTAAAGAACACGAAGATCACGAAATCATAGAACTCCAAAGTTCCCCCTAGTGAGGATAAACCCAACGTTTTATAGTCGTTGCGGTTCAATGGTCTTGCCGTAGGTTGACTCAACGGCTGAGTGGAGTGTGATTGTGATGTCATAATAACAACCTATAATAATCATCGTGATAAAAATAATAAGTAATAAGTTCACAATTAAATTCTTTTTAAATTAGCGAATAAAATAGGGTGAAAATAAATAACAGCAAAAGGTTATTTAAAGACTATTTATGCGAGAAAGAATAATGTTGTGATGATGGTTTAAGTTATAACAGGAAGCTCTTAATAATGTAAATAGATGAAATTAAAACAACAGTATGTACTGTTTTTCAGGGGTGTTTTTAGATTATCTTGTTTTTGTTGTTGTTATTTCATTTGTTTAAATATCGATATTTTAATAATTACCAACATAAAATAAAAATATTAAATGACTTACAAATAAGTAAGAACTCTGTATTTTTAAATAAAAAATGTTTAATGCTGAATATATTTATTCTAATTTAAATAACCGTAAAAATAATAAATTAAGAGATGCGTTAATTTATTATTTTCCGGAAATAAAGTTATTATTAGATAATTAAGAAAGCTAACAGTATTAATAATGAAAGATATGATCTGATAGAAAATGAATTATTAGAATATTCTACTGTATGTTAAATTCTCACCAATTGAAATTAAATTTCACTAATTCTTTATTTGTTGAAATCAAAACCCAATAAAATTTACAATGATAACTTTATTTTTGTGTTTTTATGCATAATGTGGTTTTTCTTTGTTTTATCGTTAAATTAAAAATAAAAACAAAAAGAGGCATCAAAAAAACTATTCTTGGTTATAATTACATCAGGAAGTCAATTGATATGTCGGAGGATTTATGGTCTCTATCTCAATGAGTGCTGTTCTCTTAGCTGCAATTGTTCTGTTTGCATCACTTTCTATCGTCGCATTAGGTGGTGGTTTGGTATTAAAAACCATGCTTAATAACACCAATCAAAATGACGGCTATTTACTAAGTGCCTCTGTTAAAAAGACTTTTATTACTTCATTGATTATCGCATTGTTGCTTGTCTATTATTACCTTTCAACAACGGCTTAATTATTTATCGATATAAAAAACGCCACTGTATTTTATTAGCAGTGGCGTTAGTGTTATTGAGGCTTTTCTTAGACTAAGAAGATAGTTGCTAAACCTAAGAAGATAAAGAAACCACCTGTATCTGTAATTGCGGTTATCATAACGCTTGAACCAATTGCAGGATCTTTACCTAATTTAATCATTGTCATTGGGATCAATACACCCATCATGGCAGCCATTAAGAGGTTTAATACCATCGCCATTGTCATTACCGCACCCATAGCAAGGTCGCCATAGAGGAGGTAAGTGACAATTCCCATTATTCCCCCCCAAACAACGCCGTTAATAAAGGCAACACCAAGCTCTCTTAAAATTAAGAAAGAAAAGCTTCCGGTTTGAATTTGGTGTAGCGCTAATGCGCGAACAATCATTGTGATGGTCTGATTACCTGTATTTCCCCCAATACCCGCAACAATCGGCATCAATGTGGCGAGGGCGACTAATTGGGAAATGGTATCTTCAAAGACACCGATAACACGAGAGGCAACGAAAGCAGTACATAAGTTGATAGCCAGCCAAGTCCAACGTGTTTTAACAGCTTGACCGACGGGTGCAAAGACGTCTTCTTCAGGGCTCAAACCACCCATACGACGAATATTGGTATCGCTCTCTTCGTGCATGTTATCAACGATATCTTCAACGGTTAATCGCCCCATTAGAAGACCGTTACTATCAACCACGGCGGCTGAAATTAAGTCATAACGTTCGAACGCGCCCGCAGCATCTTCACCTTTTTCTTCTGGCATAAAGCTAACAGTGTCTGTTTTCATTACATCAGAGACAAGCTTATCAGGAGATTGGGTTAAAACGGTGGTTAATGGAAGTTCGCCCAACAGATGGTTTTTATTATCAATAACGAAAATTTTATCCGTTGCTTCAGGAATAGAGCCTCGTTGGCGTAAATAGCGCTGTACCGTTTTTAACGTGACATTGCCTCGCACAGTGACGAACTCAAAATCCATCATCTGACCGACACTGTCTTTTGGATATTGAAGAACTTCTCTTATTCTATTACGCAGGCTTGGTTCTAAATAGGTAAGAAGGCGACGCATCGTATCGCGAGGTAAGTGCTCTGCGATATATGCTTGCTCATCCACATGTAATGTGGCGACCGATCGTAATAACTCACGGTCAGTCATATCTTTAATTAAGCTGTCCCAAACGGCGACAGAAGCTTCGACTAAAACAGCACCACGTTCATTATTATCAACCAAATGCCACAGAGCTAGACGTTCGTCATAGGGAAGGGCTTCAAGAATATCTGCAATATCTGCCGCGTGTAGATCTTGTAGTAATTCTCTAACAGTGGTGATTTTTTCATGAAGTTCATGGTGGCTCAGCCTATCATTTTCACTTGCTTCACCTAAAACGGTTTCAACAAAATGATCATCTTCGAGAAAGATGCTCAAAATTTGCTGACGCAGGTGTGCCACTTTTTGTGAATACGGATTGATGGCAGCCGCAGTATCATTGTTGATAGCTGTTTGAGACATGTTATTCCTTTTTAATTCTTACGAGGGAGATAACCATTGACACTAATTATTCCATTTTAGGATGATTATCGGTCTTCTCCGTATAAAAAATATGAATCTTGAACAATATTGCGTTGGTGATGTTCATATTATGGTCACAAATCAAACCTATGTTGTTATGTGATAGTTGTTGTATGATAGATGCAACAAAAGACGCATTGACTAGCGTCTTTTTCTGTATAATATCATATTGTTAAGCAGATTCCTCTTTTATATCCAGTTTCCAACCCGGAACCGACTGCCAATGCTCTTGTTCTTTTTCTAAATCCAATTCCATCAATGTGTTATCGGAAAGATATTTTTTAGGAAAATAAAGCGTCCAATGATTTTCATCTGTAACTAAACGCAAAGATGCGGGTTTTGTCGTCGATTGTCGCTGATTATTAAGTAAAGTTGCTAATCTTAGTATTTGTACGAGTGGGAAATACTGTTTCTTTTTATAAAGATTAAATTTTGGCAACTCATCTAACTTGATCCCTTTTCGGTGATAGCGAACTAGGGTTGTTAATAACAGTTGTTGCTCTTGATTAAAACCGGGTAAATCAGTATTTGAAAGAATATAGGCAGAATGACGATGTAACCCGCTTAAATTAATGCTTAATCCCACCTCATGTAACATGACAGCCCAGATTAAAATAGCTTCTAAATCAGGACGAACTAATTTAGGATTTTGCTGTGCCCACTGAGCGTAGAGAGACTGCATTGTTTCAAGAACACGTTTTGCTTGCTCTCTATCGATATTATAGTGCTCTGCAAGGCTTTTTGCTGTGCGTTGACGAATATCTTGATGGCGGAATCTGCCTTCCATTTCATAAAGCACACCTTCACGTAATGCACCATCAGAAAGATGTAGGGCTTTTAATCCTAAAGAATCAAAGATACCGCATAAAATCGCCAAACCCGGTACAAAAACATGTTTACGCTCATCGGATAAACCCGGTAGGGCGATATCTTTAAATTTTTTAAATCGTAAAACTTGTTTAGTGAGCATAAGGAGGCGTTCTGGTGTGATAACACCGTCTTTTTCACCGAACTCAACTAAGATCTCATGAGCTGCTTTAATCGTTCCTGAAGCCCCTAAAGCCACATCCCAGCCAGTCATTTTGTATTGCCATGCAATTTTTTCCATTTTACGCGCGGCTTTTTCTCGTGCTTTACGAAAAGCGGATTCACTGATTTTCTGTTCTGGGAAAAATTGACGGCTAAAACTGACACAACCCATGCGTTGGCTTTCGATTAAGATTGGTTCAAAATTTTCACCAATAACCAATTCTGTTGATCCACCACCGATATCAATAACGAGCTTTCGACCTTTTTCAGATTGAGTGTGTTCAACACCCATAAAAATAAGTCGAGCTTCTTCGTGTCCCGAAATAATTTCGATAGGATAAGGAATAACTTCTTTGGCGCGTTGAAGAAAGACTTTCGCATTAGTGGCGACGCGCAAAGTATGCGTTCCCACGACGGTGACATTTTCCGCAGGAAAGCCCTGTAACCTTTCAGCAAAAAGAGAAAGGGCTGAAAGCCCACGTAACATAGCCTCTTCGCTTAATTCGTTATCATCATCAAGCCCGTCAGCAAGATAAACTCGCTGTTTTAAACGGCTTAATACTTGTAATGCGCCATTAACAACCCGCGCAATAATCATATGAAAACTATTAGAACCGAGGTCAATAGCCGCAATTTCTAAAGGACGTGGTGAAGAGTCATCTTGTGATAAAGGCATAGAATTACGCTCGTGGATCTGGTTGTTCTAACAATTTAATGTACTCATAGACAGCAAGCTGGGAACGGATCTTACGTTTATTTCCACGAGGAACATAGCTATTTGTTAAATCTTTATCGATATAACGTGCTTTTACGGTGTCATTAAATTGAATATCCAGAATATCAAGAACGCGCTGTTTAAGTTGAGGATCAAGCAAAGCCACTGCAACTTCAATACGATAATCAAGATTTCGCGTCATCCAATCCGCAGAAGAGAGAAAGATTTTTTCATCGCCTTTATTAGTAAACACATAGACACGATCGTGTTCTAAAAATCGGTCAACAATGCTGGTTACCTGAATATTTTCACTAAATCCCGGTTGATTAGGGACTAAAGAACACATTCCGCGTACTAATAATCGTACTTTTACGCCAGCTTCTGACGCGTCATAAAGGCGATTAACTAGCTCTTCATCAACTAAGTTATTCACTTTTAATGTGATCCCTGCTGGATGTCCGGCTTGGGCACTGTGAATTTCGTTTGTGATTAATTGATTTAACAGAATACGCGAGTTTTGTGGTGAAACCATCAAATGTTCAAAAGTCACTGGACGATAAGGATTTTCAATAAAACTAAAGACGCGGCGCACTTCATTAGTAATTTCGGTATTCGCCGTTAATAGTGAATAGTCAGTATAAAGACGCGCTGTTTTTTCGTTAAAGTTCCCGGTACCAATATGAGCATAGCGAATAATTTCACCATTTTCTAAACGTGAAATGATAAATAATTTCGCGTGAATTTTCAGACCTGGTGCAGAGAAAATAACGTGTACACCCGCTTCTGTCAGACGTTTTGCCCAGTGAATATTTGCTGCTTCATCAAAGCGAGCTTGTAACTCAACGACAACAGTGACACGTTTGCCGTTATGCGCAGCGTGGATCATCGAATCAATGATCCGAGAATCTTTAGCGACACGGTAAATATTGATTTTTATTGAGATAACACTTGGATCGAAAGAGGCTTGGCGCAACAATTCCAGCACATGCTCAAAGGTATGATAAGGATAATAGAGTAAGACATCGCGCTCACGTATTGCATCAAAGCCATTACGGAAATTATCAAACCACACATGGCGTAAGCGTGGGATCACTTTATTTAAAAGAAATTTACTCCCTTCATTTGGGAAGTTAATAAAATCTTTAAAATTATGATAACGACCACCAGCTATTACGGAGTCATTATTCGATAAACCTAATTTACTGCGCAGTAGTGCCACCATTTCATCAGGCATATCCCGTTGATAAACAAAACGGACGGGCTCAGCGGTAAGGCGCTGTTTTAATGTCGATGACATCATTTCAAGTAAACTTGATTCCATTTCTGTCGCAAGATCGTACTCTGCATCTCGCGTCATTTTCATGGAATAAGCACTTAATGAGTCGTAATCAAAAAAGCCTTTAAACACTTCATCAAGACAGTAGCGTAAAATATTATCCAATAAAATCATGGATTTTTTCTTACTACGACCTTGGTCTGTTGGCAGAATGACAAAACGAGGTACTTTATCTGATGGAATTTCTAGTAGGGCATAATGAATAATTTGCCCTTGCGCTATTTCAACCGCTAAATAGGTATAGTCATCTTTAAGAAACTCAACTAAGTCTGTTTCAGGATTAATCAAAATAGGCGTGATGTGTTTTCTTAAATTTTGACGGAAGTATTGGCGTAACCAGATTTGTTGATTAGGTGAGATTTGGCGTTCGTTAATTAAAAATATTTGATTTCGCGCCATTTCAAGTAACAAATCATTATATAAGGCATCAAACTCTTGGTCAGCTTTAGCCACTTTTGACTGAATTTTCTTTATAAGATGGCGAGCATGACTTGATGCAGAGCGTGAACCACGCTCTTCATTAATTAAAATACGGCGTTTTACATCGGCAAAGCGAACCTTGTAGAACTCATCAAGATTATTTGAATAGATCCCCAGAAACCTGACTCTTTCAATTAACGGGTTTCGTTTATCAGCCGCCTCTTGTAATACACGCTCGTTAAACGCAAGCCAACTGATCTCTTTATCAATATAGAGTCGTTCCTGGGACATCTGAACTCCAACAAGGGTTAAAGTTAAAACTTAATATCTGAATAAATCAGACGTGTTGCTTAATGGTCGCACCCGGCTTAACAAAATTTTCGGGTTTCGCCTCTTTGGCTTTTTGTTCAAAATAAGGCGCTTGGAAAGTACACATTCTAATCGCAGAACGGTAGGCACCGTTAACAAAAAACTCATCTATTAAATCACCTTCTTTTTTAAAGCCAAGCTTTTCATAAATATGAATCGCTTTAGCATTCTCTTTATCGACGATCAAATAGAGTTTGTATAAATTAAGTACAGAAAAAGCATAATCCATCGCCAACTTTGCTGCTCGTGCAGCATATCCGTGGCCTTGATGTGCCGGTGCGATGATGATTTGGAATTCAGCACGACGGTGAACATAATCAATTTCAACCAACTCGACAAGCCCAACTTTAGTACCATCACTTTCGGCAATAAAACGGCGTTCACTTTGGTCGTGAATATGTTTTTCATAAAGGTCGCTTAACTCGATAAAAGCCTCATAAGGCTCTTCAAACCAATAGCGCATAACGCTGGCATTATTATCAAGTTGATGGACAAAAGAGAGATCTTCTCGTTCGAGAGGACGTAATTTTATAGGTGGAACTTTCTTACCACCGGACATAAGCACCTCGGTGAATGCATTGAATAAAAAGAGAAAAGGGTGACACAAAAAAAGTCACGCGAGCTACAGTGTAGCACAATGTGACTTTTTATCTTAAACGAAATAGTTAACCAAGGTTGTCGAAAAGCGCAATATCATCGAGAAAGGCTTGATTATTCTGCATTTTTAATCGCTCGTCAGCTAACCAACCGATCGCTAGTGGATAGATACGATACTCTTCAGTTTGTATTCTTGCTTGTAATGATTGTTCTGTATCATCTGGCAAAACAGGAATACGCGCCTGAATAATCATGGGACCACCATCAAGTTCTTCTGTAACAAAATGGACGGTAACGCCATGAAAAGAGTCTTTATTCGCTAAAACTTGGCGATGAGTGTGTAATCCGGGATATTTAGGAAGCAAAGAAGGATGAATATTTAATAATTTATGCTGATAATGAGTGACAAAATCAGGCGATAAAATACGCATAAAACCAGCTAACACCACAATATCGGGCTGATAAGCGTCGATTTGTTCAATTAACGCGTTATCGTAATCCGTTCTGTCATTATAGAGAGTAGGATCAACAAAATAAGCTGGAATATCAGCAAGTTTTGCCCGTTTAAGACCGTATGCATCAGCTTTATTACTTAAGACAGCAACCACATTACCTGTGATTTTATTTGCCCTACAGGCGTCGATAATCGCCTGTAGGTTGCTGCCGTTTCCTGAGATAAGGACGACAATATTTTTCATTCACATGCTTTCATTAGTTAATAATAACTTGTGCTTCACCAGTAGCTTGTGGCGCAACTTCACCAATTAACCATGCGTTTTCACCACACTCAGCCAGATGTGCTAATGTTTTTTCAACATCATTTGGGTTAACGGCAATTAACAATCCAACGCCACAGTTAAAGGTGCGATACATTTCATGTGTGCTGACTTGTCCGGCATCTTGTAGCCATTTGAAAACTAGTGGCCATTCCCAGCTTTTACTTTCAATACGCGCTTGCGTGTTTTCAGGTAATACGCGAGGAATATTTTCCCAGAATCCGCCACCTGTAATATGTGCCACGGCATGGATATCTACATTTTCAATTAATGAAAGCAGTGACTTCACATAAATACGAGTAGGGGCTAATAGGTGATCGGCTAATGATTTATCGCCTAATGATGTGTTTTCAGCTTGCGTATTGCTGACTTCAAGAATTTTTCTGACTAATGAATAGCCATTAGAATGAGGACCACTTGATGCTAAAGCGATTAGCGCATCGCCAGCCTTAACTTTGCTACCATCGATAATTTCTGATTTTTCAACCACACCGACACAAAAGCCTGCGATATCATAATCGTTACCGTGGTACATTCCTGGCATTTCAGCAGTTTCACCGCCAACTAACGCACAACCAGATTGCTTACAACCTTCTGCAATACCTGTTACTACGCGTGCTGCGGTATCGACATCTAATTTTCCTGTGGCATAGTAGTCAAGGAAGAAAAGGGGTTCTGCACCTTGAACAATCAAATCGTTGACACACATTGCGACTAAATCAATACCGATGTCATCATGGCGATTTAAATCCATCGCAAGGCGAAGTTTAGTTCCTACGCCATCTGTGCCTGAAACTAAAATAGGTTCACGGTATTTAGATGGAATTGCACAAAGTGCGCCAAAACCACCTAAACCCCCCATAACTTCAGGACGGCGGGTTTCTTTTACTACACCTTTGATACGATCGACTAAAGCATTACCTGCATCAATATCGACACCGGCATCTTTATAGCTGAGAGAGGATTTGTTAGTCACGTAGAGCCCTCACGGCAAGTTGCTGTTAAGAAAAAATGTGTGCGGACGCTATTCTAACAGGCAAAGCAAACGTTTGCGAGGATCTTCTTTATAGGTCACAATTATTCATGTTGGTGTGGTTAAAAGCTGTGCGTTTGATCAATATCAATAGAAAAACGATGGAATGTTGGCAAAAAAGCGGTATAATCTCGCGATTTTTTTGTCAGGCTGCGTCGTACATTAGGAGAAATTATGAAGATCGTTGAGGTAAAACACCCACTCATTCAACATAAATTGGGGCTGATGCGAGATCATGATATAAGCACTAAACGCTTTCGTGAACTGGCTTCAGAAGTTTCCAGTCTACTGACGTATGAAGCTACCGCCGATTTAGAAACAGAGACGGTAACAATAGAAGGTTGGTGTGGTTCGGTAGAGATAGAACAGATTAAAGGAAAAAAAATCACAGTAGTTCCTATCCTCCGTGCAGGTATCGGGATGATGGATGGAGTATTAGAAAATATTCCTAGTGCCCGAATCAGTGTAGTTGGCGTTTACCGCGATGAAGAAACATTAAAACCTGTCCCTTACTTCCAGAAATTAGCATCCAATATTGAAGAGCGTATGGCTCTTGTTGTTGACCCTATGTTAGCAACAGGCGGCTCTATGATTGCCACAATTGATTTATTAAAAAATGCGGGCTGTACTTCAATTAAAGTATTAGTACTGGTTGCTGCTCCAGAAGGTATTAAGGCATTAGAAGAAGCTCATCCAGATGTGGAGTTATATACTGCATCTATTGATAGTCATCTTAATGAGCACGGGTACATCGTTCCAGGTCTTGGCGATGCTGGTGATAAGATATTTGGTACAAAATAATAATTAAGCCGACTTTGATAGTCGGCTTTTTTTTGGACCACTTATTTGTTCTATACTCTAAATATTTTAAGGTGCCGCTAGATGACTCGTTCGAGCGAGCGTAGTTAGCAACGCGGTGGCTTAAAGTAAGACGAGTATAAAGTTAAAAATACAAACCAATTTCACATTCATATTAAAGAGAGGTCGTAAGCATGACTCGTCGTGCAATCGGGGTAGAAGAGCGCCCACCATTATTACAAACAATTCCGTTGAGTCTTCAACATCTGTTTGCAATGTTTGGCGCTACCGTACTTGTGCCAATTTTATTTAAAGTTAATCCGGCAACAATATTGTTATTTAACGGGATCGGAACCCTGCTTTATCTCTTTATTTGTAAAGGACGCATTCCTGCTTATTTAGGTTCAAGTTTCGCGTTTATCTCACCCGTACTTTTACTATTACCTTTAGGGTATGAATTAGCACTCGGGGGATTCATCGTCTGTGGTGTGTTATTTTGTATCGTTGCAGGTATTGTTAAAATAGCAGGACGAGGTTGGATTAATGTGATGTTTCCGCCTGCGGCAATGGGCGCAATCGTTGCCGTCATCGGACTTGAATTAGCTGGAACCGCTGCGGGAATGGCAGGATTATTACCAAGTGCTGATGCACCGGTTGATAACCAAACACTGCTTATTTCTATGGTGACTTTAGGGGTGACAATCTTAGGCTCTGTGATGTTTAGAGGATTCCTTGCTATTATTCCTATCCTTATTGGGGTACTAGCAGGTTATGCACTCTCTTTCTTCTTGGGCGTTGTTGATATTACTCCAATTAAAGAAGCTAACTGGTTTGCACTACCGACATTTTATTCTCCACGTTTTGAATGGAGTGCCATCTTTATTATCCTACCTGCTGCATTAGTCGTTATTGCAGAACACGTTGGACACCTTGTTGTTACCGCAAATATTGTGCAACGCGATTTAATGAAAAACCCAGGCTTACATCGTTCTATGTTCGCAAACGGTTTCTCTACCATTATTTCGGGTTTCTTTGGCTCAACACCAAATACCACTTATGGTGAAAATATTGGTGTTATGGCTATCACTAAAGTTTACAGCTCATGGGTTATTGGTGGCGCGGCAATTCTCGCTATCTTATTATCTTGTGTCGGTAAACTGGCTGCTGCTATTGCTGCTGTACCTGTTCCAGTGATGGGTGGAGTTTCATTACTACTTTACGGTGTTATTGGTGCATCAGGTATTCGTGTCTTGTTAGATTCAAAAGTGGATTATAACAAACCGCAAAACTTGATATTAACTGCAATTATTCTGATTGTCGGTGTGAGTGGTGCATCCATTCAGATTGGTGCTGCTGAATTAAAAGGCATGGCATTAGCAACTATCGTAGGTATTGTTTTAAGCTTAATCTTTAAATTAGTTAGTATTGTTCGCCCTGAAACAGAATTAGTGGATAACACTATCGAGTCTGTTAGTGGTACAGCAAACAAAAAGTAATCGATTAAGAAAATCTAAAGCAATATGCTGAAATTAGTAAAAAGGTGGATGATCTCCACCTTTTTTTATTGCGCTTTGTTTTTTGTGTCATATTAAAAACTAAGATTTTTGATATTTTAAGTGTTTAAAACTTAGAAAAGCATGATTAATTCAATCATGATGTTTATTTAAATAAAATAAATGAGACAATGGGTGTCTGTTCTTATGCGAAATAGGCAATTTGTCTGCGGCTTAAATGATATTCGTTTTAAGGTTGGAAGCGTCTCAATAAAGGTATAACGTAATTTATGGAAAAGCTGATTGAAATTTATGATTTCATTACATCAAAGCAGATTTTTACCACAATATTTTTAGTTATTGTGTTGCTGGTGGTGTGGTTTCTCGCCAAAATGATTTTCCGCCGAATAGCAAAGCGTTTACTTTTTTTATTTACTGAACTTTCAGATGAAGAAACGATAGAAGATATAGCTAAAAAGAGCGCATCTATTGTTGCTGTGACACTTGTTCTCTATATTAATCAGCTATTACCGTCTTTTTCAGCTGAAATGAATATTATTTTTGAGACGGTTGCTCGCGCCTTTATTATCATCAATATTGCTTCATTGCTAAACAACGCGCTTGATATCTTCAATATTAGGCACGCCAAAAAAGCGTGGCATCGAAATAACTCTATCAAAGGCTATATTGAGATTGCCAAAATCGTGGTTTGGATTATCTCTTTTATCCTGATCATTGCGTTATTTACTGAACAATCACCACTTATTATTATCTCAAGTTTTGGTGCTATTGCTGCGGTATTAATGTTTGTTTTTCAGCATACACTTATCTCTTTTGTTGCCAATATTCTTATCTCTAACGGAAAAGTATTAAAGCTTTATGATTGGATTGAATTACCCAGTAGTAATATTAGTGGTGAGGTTATTGATATCGCATTACATACGATCACTGTGCGTAATTGGGATAATACGATTTCACGTATTCCAACCAAGGATTTTTTGACTGAAAAATATACAAACTGGCAACCGATGTTTTCATCAGGAGGGCGTCGGATTAAACGTAGTTTTTATATTGACCAATCTTCGATTTCATTTGCAACGCAAGAGTTAGTATTAGAATTAAAAAATACAGCACCGCTTCGTAAGAGTATAGAAACGATGCTCGAAGGAAAAGAAGAAGAGATTGGTGATATTAATGAGTGGTTAGAAACAAAAGGGGTGACGAACCTACAATTGTTTCGTAAGTACATGCTAAATTGGATAAAAATGCGTGGTGATGTTCGACCTGATATGTATTTAGTGATCAGAACAATGCCACCTACACCGATGGGATTACCTGTAGAGTTATATTGTTTTACTCGTGCAACCACGTGGGTTGAATATGAAGAGACTCAATCTGAAATCTTTGAGTATATAAATGCATCAGCTAAATATTTTAAGCTCGACATTTATCAGCAACCTTCAGGTAATGATGTTGCGAAATTAAAATTTAGATAATAAAGACGATTAATTAAACAAGAAATGTTTTTTGATTTTGCACTAAACAATTAGTGATACAGCAAGGCGATAAATAAGTCATTAAGAGTATATAAAATAGGCTTGTCACGATAATCTTGCTGTTATCTTAATCAGTGCAATGTGCTTTTTTAATATTGGTTCTGACCTTGCGAGAATTTGTGTTAGAATCACCACGTTTATTAAACTATTCAGGTGAGGTGCTTCTGAATACGCCGTCACAGCTATCATTACCACTATCTCTGCCCGATGATGAGACATTCGATAGCTTTTATGCAGGGGAAAACGCGTCGTTAGTCGCGGCAATTCGAACCGCCATTCATCAATCTCATGGCAGTTATATCTATTTCTGGTCTCGTGACGGAGGTGGAAAGAGCCATCTTTTACATGCCGCTTGTGCTGAGCTTTCACTAAAAGGTGATGCTGTTGGCTATGTTCCTCTTGATAAACGAGCCTATTTTGTTCCCGATGTTCTTGAAGGTATGGAACACTTATCCTTAGTTTGTATTGATAATGTGCAATGTATTGCAGGTGACGAAGAGTGGGAACTCGCCTTATTTAATCTTTATAACCGCGTTTTAGAGCATGGACGAACCTGTTTATTAATTACAGGGGATAGACCGCCTCGCCAAATAGAACTACAACTTCCTGATTTAGCATCTCGCCTTGATTGGGGGCAAATCTACCGTCTGCAACCTTTAAGTGACGAAGAGAAAATTCAAGCGTTACAATTAAGAGCAAAACTTCGTGGATTTGAATTACCTGAAGATGTTGGTCGTTTTGTATTAAAACGCTTAGATAGAAAAATGCGTACCTTGTTTGAAATGCTTGATGAGCTTGATCACGCTTCTATTGTTGCTCAACGTAAACTTACCATCCCATTTGTGAAAGATATCCTCAAACTTTAAATTGCCTCACTCATCTTATTCGGTGGGGCTAATAATTTAAATCCTATCTCTATTTTCTAAATCTAATACCTATTGCTAAATCTAATACCTATTGAAAGTAATAATTCGTTGTTATTCTTAAACCGTGATCGTTCTATTTTCTCAGATAAAAAAGAGATAAAAAAACCGCTTGTCTTGTATAAAGACAAGCGGCGAGAGACACAAACAATAAAGGAGGAGGGTTAAATAATTAGTTTGCTTCTACTACTTTGGCTTTCTTCTGAGGAACCAGTAAGAAAATCAGATAAAGTGCAGTGATTGCAACTGTGTAGCCTGTGAAGATTAACCAGAATGATTTCCAATCAACCGCGCCATTAGTGGTATATAAATCGATCACCCAGCCGCTTAACATTGCACCTAAATAAGTACCGAAACCGTTTACTAAGGTCATAAACATACCTTGTGCTGTTGAACGATATTGTAACGGGATCTCTTTTTCTAAGAACAGTGAACCAGAGATATTAAAGAAGTCGAATGCACAACCATACACAATCATTGATAACAATAAGACGATTTGACCTAATGATGTGTAGTCACCGTAAGCAAAGAAGCCGAAACGTAAGATCCAAGCAACCATACTAAATAAAACGATAGTTTCGATTCTTACACGTTTTAATAACAGTGGTAGGAATAGAATAAATACGACTTCTGAAATCTGTGAAATAGATAAGAACACTGAAGGATAACGTGCAAAGAATGAATCATCTGCATTTGGAGATTGTGCAATATCTTGCAGGAATGGCACACCAAATGTATTAGTAATTTGCAGTACAGATCCTAATAATGTTGCGAAGAATAAGAAAACAACGACATTTTTCTTTTTAAATACTTGCAAGATATTAGTGATACTAAATGCCACTTCTTCGGTTTTAGTTTCGTTTTTATCAGTTGCTTTAGTGGCAGGTAAGAACATTGCAAATACAGCTAAAACAATAGAGGCGATTGCTGCAACAAAGAGCTGGTGGTAGCTATTACCTAAACCTAAGAAGCTAATCACCCACATGGCGGCAATAAAGCCAACGGTGCCGTAAACACGAATTTTCGGGAAGTAGTTATTAGGCTCTAAATGTTTTTGTTCTAACAGTTCGAAAATGATGCTGTTTGCCATTGAGATACTTGGCATAAAGAACAATAAATGTAATAGAGTTGCAAAGAATAGCGTGGTTACTGTCGTCATTTGCGACATTAACACTAATGCTAATGCGGAAAAAATATGCAGGGTAATAAACACTAATTTACGGTTATTTATTTTATCTGCAATAAATCCCATGATGACGGGTGCGATAAGTGAGGCAAGTCCAAGAGCACTGAAAATAAGCCCAACATCACTACCTTTAAAATGCAGCTCTCCAAAGAGATACGAGGCAAATGTTACAAGCCAAGATCCCCATATAAAGAACTGGAGGAATGAGACAAGTTTTAATCTAAGTACGATATTCATCTGTTTTCCTATTAGCCTAGCAATCACCCGACACCAATAATGGTGATTGGTTAGTTTTAATTGCCCATAATGTTGGCTATAACGTTGTTTATTTCATATACATCTACAACTTCATTTCACACTGATTAATTGTTATCAAGTTAAAAAAACAACAATAAAAGAAGAGGTAGAGTAAATAACAAATTGAAAGCTTATTGCTGTGTTGCAGTATTGTTTTAAATGTATATTTCTTGTTAATTTCTTTCTTGGATGATAATGGAAAAATATTTTGGCGAGAATTTATAGTTTATCAATTCTGCTATCATATTTTCTGATGCCCATGATATGTAGGAATGCATTTGTGTAAAGAGACTTGAGTCACAATATAAATGAAACGCATGATTATTTTTTTCTCATAATCGTGAGTTTATGCGGCGTAGTGTGATCTCAATAAAAGTTTTCAAAAATGGTGATTTCTTACTCATAAAAAATATGAAATTGAGATGAAAATTTTTGAAAGCATAAAGCGATTGTTTTTTTTCTATTGTGGAAATAAGAAACACTTTGCCAATTGTAATGTTTACAATTAAATAACATTTAATGATTTATTTCTTATGTGAGAAAAGAGAGTAAACGGTTGCGGGATTAATAATGACGTAGATAGAGAGAAGCCCATATATAAGAATATAAATATAGGCTTTGAATTTTGAAGATTAATTAAACAGTTCTTTCACTTGCTCTGGAGGGCGGCCTAAACGGGCTTTATTACCTACAACCACAATAGGGCGTTCAATAAGTTTAGGGTTTTCATGCATTGCTTGAATTAATACATCTTGTGATGTTTCATCAGCCAGTTTTAGTGTTTTATAAATTTCTTCTTTTGTGCGCATTAATTCTCTTGCGTCATTAAAACCTAATGCTTTGAGCAGTGTTTTAAGTTCCTCAACAGAAGGTGCTGTATCTAGATAGTGAATAACATTAGGTGTTATTTGCATTTCTTCTAGTAAATGTAAGGTTTCACGGCTTTTTGAACAGCGTGGATTATGATAAATCGTCACTTTCTTGGTCATGTTGTCCCTTATTTAAATTGACTGTCTCTTTGCTGAATTTTTCTTAATTGGTCTATGCGAGCATCAAAGCGAGCTTGATCATTACTGCCTAATTTAACTTGTCGGCTTGCATCACCTAAATAACGGATCGCTGTTTCAAAGTCACCCCTTAGCGCTAAATCTTCTGCATAAGCGGCTAATTCATGAGCTCTATCGCCTTGTTTGGCTGAATTTTCTGCCATTAATTGCCAGCCGATAGGATCGCTTGGGTTATCAAAGGTATAACGATAAAGCAGGCGGTTTGCTTCGTTATATTGTTTATTATGCATATATGAGTTAGCTAAGTTGGCAATAAGGACATTGTTATTGGGTTTTTGCTTTAATGCCTGTTGTAATCTTGCAACCGCATCGCTTGCACGGTTTTGTTCTAAATCGATATCGGTCATGGCATCAATAAGCCAAATATTATTCGGCTCTCTTTCTAACATCGGAGTGAGCAGTTTTCTTGCGTCATCAAATTTACGATCACGAGAATAAATAAGTACTAGCGCATAATTTGCAGCTGACTTTTCAAGAGCTGTACCTTGCTTAAACTGATCAAGTATCGTTTGTAATGCATTCTCTGATGTTGGGTTTTTCGTCAACATGGTTAATACACGCATTTTAGCAAACAGAAAATCAGCTGACTGTGGAACCTGTCGAGCAGGAAATTGACTTGCTCGACTTCTTGCATCGGATAAACGGCTATCTGGTAAGGGGTGCGTTAATAACATTTCAGGCGGTTTAGAGCTATATCGTACTTGGTCAGCAAGAATTTGCATAAAGTCCGGCATCCCTTTGGGATCAAATCCTGCACGATAGAGTGTCTGTATTCCGATACGGTCTGCTTCTTGTTCGTTCATTTGCGTGAACGTGATCATATTTTGCTGCATACCCGCCATACTACCTGTAAAGGTTGCAAGACCTGCATTCGGGTTTGCCATAAATATCAGAATAGAACCTAATACACCAGCAAGAGCAAGGGGTGTTGTTTTAGCCTGATCTTCAAGCATTCGTGCTAAATGTCGTTGAGTAACGTGTGTGATTTCGTGAGCCATAACAGAGGCTAATTCACTTTCTGTTCGGCTATATCGAAAGAGTGCGGAATGCAAAACAATGTTTCCCCCAAAATAAGCAAAGGCGTTAATATTGGGGTTGTTAACTAAATAAAAGTGAAAAGGAGTTTTGACTGAACTGGCGTTCGAAACGAGTTTTTGTCCTAAATTATTAATATAGTTAGAAAGTAATGGGTCAAAAACTAATGGTGCACTATTTCGCAGTTGGCGAGTATAGTAATCACCCATAGCGATTTCTTGATTGATGCTTAATGTTGAACCTGCGGTGGTTCCCATATCAGGTAAAGAGTCTTCAATATCAATCGCAGCCTGAGCGGGCACTACTGATGTTGATAGCAACGCAGAAACAAGAAGCGCGACTAATGGTTTTTTAAGTCTGAGTTTCATACAACTGTATCCTGATGGCTATCTTAACGAAAAATTAATAATTAATGATGTATGATAGCAAAACCTAACGTAAAATCTGTCAAAAGATTATTGCTTATGTAAATGAATACATACAGCTCTATTATTCTGATTATTATAAAGGATCTTTATTTTCATGCTGGACTTGCTTGTTCAATGGTACAAACGCCGATTTGCTGATCCACAAGTTATCGCCCTTGTGGTCATTTTGATTGCCGGCTTTTCAATTCTGTATTTTTTCAGTGGCATACTTGCTCCTTTATTAGTGGCAATTGTGCTTGCTTATCTTTTAGAGTGGCCAACTCATTTACTTGAAAAATTAGGGTGCGCCCGTATATGGGCAGTATCGATAATTCTGACACTCTTTATTGGTATTAGTGCCATTGTTATTTTGATTTTAGCGCCAACTGTGTGGCAGCAAGGGATGACACTGATTTCAGATATCCCAAATATGATCAATAAGTTTAATGCATTTGCGCATGAATTACCGGATCGTTTCCCTGCATTAATGGATGCGGGTATTGTTGATATGATGGCAGAAAACTTACGCAGTAAGTTCTCAACGGTGGCTGAATCTGTATTAAAAGTGTCTTTAGCTTCGTTAATCGGAATTATTACACTGTCGATTTATCTTATTCTTGTGCCTTTAATGACGTTCTTCTTACTTAAAGATAAGCAACAGATGCTTAATGCGGTTCGTCGTGTTTTACCAAAAAACAGAATATTGGCAGCTCAAGTTTGGATTGAAGTTAACCAGCAAATTACCAATTATATTCGGGGCAAAGTAACCGAAATGATAATTGTGGGTGTTTTCACTTATTTTGTATTTGCTTTCTTCGACTTGCGCTACTCTGTATTACTTGCTGTGATCGTCGGCGTTTCTGTTTTAGTTCCTTATGTTGGTGCTGTTTTAGCAACAATTCCAGTTATTGTGATTGCATTATCTCAGTGGGGATTAGGCTCTGATTTCTGGGCGTTATTTATCGCTTATCTTGTTGTTCAAGGATTGGATAGCAATTTATTAGTACCAATTTTGTACTCTGAAGCTGTAAATATGCATCCTTTAGTTATTATATTGTCGGTGATTATATTCGGTGGAATGTGGGGATTTTGGGGCGTATTCTTTGCGATACCATTAGCAACGCTGATAAAAGCAGTATTGCATGCATTACCCGATGAAATTGCGAATGAGCAACATACAAAGAAAAACTGAAGACTGCATTGAACGCATTAACAAAAAAAAATAAAAAGTAGATAAAAAAACAGACAGTGCAAACTGTCTGTTATCTTATCAATACTAAGCTTTTATTATGGATGCTGAGCGAGATATTCGAGAACGACTTGATGGTGATTACTGGTTTTAAAGTTATCAAATACGTGTTCGATAACACCATTTTTATCAATTAAGAATGTTGTACGATGAATACCATCGTAAGTTTTCCCCATAAATTGCTTTTCTCCCCAGATACCAAACTCTTCTGCAATCTTATGATCTTCATCCGAAAGCAACGTGAAATTTAGCATCTCTTTTTCAGCGAAACGGGAAAGTTTTTCTGATTTATCTGTGCTGATGCCGAGTACTTCAACTTTAGCTTTTTTTAGTGCATCCATTTCATCACGTAAGCCACAAGCTTGAGTTGTACAACCCGGTGTCATTGCTTTAGGATAAAAATAAACTAGCACACGTTGGCCAGCGAAATCAGATAAATTAATTGTTTCTCCATCTTGGTCGGGCAGACTGAATTGAGGCGCCTTTTCACCGGCTTTTAATGGGTTCATTAGGTCATTCTCCATTTTTTACTGTTTCATCATCAGACTATTTACGATACTTATTGTGCCTTGAGCGTTCAGCTCTGTACATAATTGATTAAATTTCTCATTAATAACAATACCGTGATCATCTAATGGATTATGCGCCGTAATTTGTATTTCTAAACGGGCAGGTGAGCCATCTTCTGACGGGTGTGTTTTAGATATTAATTCAGCAAGATTAAAATTATGTTGGCTAAATAGATTAGTAAAGCGTTCTACAATACCGGGCGCATCTTCAATATCAACTTTTGCTGCGATTGTTGAAGGATAGGTGATCGGCGCACCATTGGTGGTTCTTTTCATTACGGTCAATAAATCCAGTTCCGCACTTTTAATGGGCAGCAACGCTTCTAATTGTGCGATAGCGTTCCAGCCACCTGAAAGTAGCATGATAAACGTAAACTCTTGACCAAACATCGCAAGTCGGCTGTCCTCGATATTACATCCGCATTGGCTGACTAATTGTGTAATGGTATCAACAATACCAGGACGGTCAGCACCTAATGCAGTAATGACGAGAAAATGTTTATCAGGTATGGGCAAAATAAGGTTCCTTTTGACTTTCAGTTTATTCTTAACAGGTAAACACAAATTTCGATTTCTGCCAAGATCCCTTGCTCACTATCTTCAATTATTATATCTCTTTAATTCATATCAAAGAATATTAGCAAATTTCATTAGAAACCTAGAGTTAAGTAGTTTTCAATAGAGCAACGAATGAGTACCATTGAGTATACGTCTATCTCGGAGCAATGATTATGGTGAATAACGAATTTAATTTTACAGGCAGTATGGTGGCATTGGTTACACCAATGGACGCAAAAGGCAATGTTGACCGGGTTAGTTTACGTAAATTAGTTGACTATCATGTTAATGCAGGCAGTGCCGCAATAGTTTCTGTTGGCACAACAGGAGAATCTGCAACATTAAGTCATGACGAGCATGTTGATGTTGTTCTGATGACATTAGATATGGCTGATGGGCGTATTCCTGTGATTGCTGGTACGGGTGCTAATGCAACATCTGAAGCAGTCTGGTTCACACAACAGTTTGAAAATAAAGGTATTGCAGGTTGTTTAAGTGTTACACCTTATTATAATAAACCTTCACAAGAAGGGTTATATCAGCACTTTAAAGCGATTTCTGAAAGCACAGCATTACCACAAATCCTGTATAATGTGCCGGGTCGCACTGGATGCGATTTATTGCCTGTAACAGTTGCACGTTTAGCCAAGTTGGATAATATTGTGGCAATTAAAGAGGCGACAGGGAACTTAAGTCGTGTTAGTCAAATCCAAGAGTTGGTTAATGATGATAGTTTTATCTTATTAAGTGGCGATGACGCATCATCATTAGACTTTATGCAACTTGGCGGTCATGGTGTTATTTCGGTTACTGCTAACGTTGCAGCGTCAGAGATGGTAGAATTATGTCGATTAGCAAATGCGGGTGAGTTTGCAAAAGCACGTGAACTTAATCGACGTCTGATGGACTTACATCATCAGTTATTTGTTGAACCTAATCCAATCCCAGCTAAATGGGCGTGTCAACGTATTGGATTGATTGAAGACGCCACATTGCGCTTACCTATGACTCCGTTGACATCATCAGGTCAGCAAATTGTTGAGAAAGCGCTGTTAACAGCGGGAATACTGTAAAACTTAGGGAATTTTAATGGCAACACTATTGCATAAATCAAAGATTATGAAAGTCGCGGGTCTGTCGCTGGTGGTTTTACTGGCAGCCTGTTCAAGTGATCAGCGCTATAAACGTCAGGTCAGTGGTGATGAGTCTTATTTAGAGACGGCAGGGCTAAAGAATTTAGCAATTCCGGCGGGTATGGTGTTGCCTTTGCAAAATGGGGAATATGACATTCCAACCCCTAAAAAAACTGAACCTGTTGGTTTAGCGCTTGATATTCGCCCACCAACTCAAGCACTGAATCTGTTAAGTGGTTCACGCAGTGAAAATAATGCAGATAACAGTCGTTTGTTATTACCAAATTCACCTGAAAACACAACACTGTATGAGCAAGTTAGCTCTATCTTAAAAGAGAAAGGTGTTGCGATTGCCAAAAGTGATGCAGGGCAAAAAGAGATCCACACTGATTGGATCACATGGTTACGTGCAGATGAAAACGTACCTTTCCAAACACGTCAGCGTTTAGTGATTGCTCAGTCAGGTAATGTTATTTCGTTAACAGTGACTAATGAAGGTTTACGCCAAGGCGAAACTGAGATGACTGATCCGGCTGAGGTGAAGCGTTACAATATTTTAATGCTTAACGAATTGGTTGATGGCTTAAACCGTATGCGTAATTTAAGCGAAAATACGGCAAGCAGTAGCTTACAAGGTATTATCGATGTCCAAAGTGGTAGTGATAATGCGGGTCTTCCAGTGATTATCGTTCGTGCACCATTTGATGTGGTTTGGGATAGATTACCAATCGCATTAGAAAGTGTTGGTATGAAGATGGGTGATCGCACACGTTCTAAAGGTTCAATTGAAGTAACCTATAAAGGAATGAGCAGTGCGAATTGGAGTGCGTTAGGTGTTGATAGACCAACTGTTGAAGAAGCGGATTATAAATTACAAGTCGGCGATTTAAATAACCGCAGTAGTTTACAATTTATCAGTGATAAAGGTAAACCATTAACACAATCACAAAATGATCAAATGGTTGCTGCACTGAAAGCTGCTTTCAGTAAGCCTGTTAAATAAGTATTATTCTTTAAAAATATGAGAAGCCGTACAATAAATATTGTGCGGCTTTTTTATGATCTTAACTTAATTGTATTAATCTAAATTGAAATTTATTTATAAAAAGACAATTGAAATTACCAGATTTAACATCATTAATTGAATGCTCTTTTAATGATAAGGTTTAATTTAAAATTATTAATAATATTAATCTTAATGCAATACGATTAAATTTATGCAATATTGCGTCAATTCTTATTCTTAAATAAAAATAACAAAGCATTCTCTGACTATATGAAGGGGTATTTATGAGTGCAGGTGATATGATTATTCACTTGATATTAAGTGGGATACTTATTGTAGGTGTTTATCAATTTTATTTTTTTACTCAACGATATACATTGAGAGAAGTGAAAGTTATTAACTCACCGATTGATGAAAAAATTCCTTTCTGGCCATGGTGGTCATGGATCTATAGCTTTTTATATTATCCTGCAATTTTATACCTCAACTGGATCATTCAAGACTCAAGACAATTCATTATGATTGTTTTTAGTTATATTGTTTTGTTAGTCATGCAAATGTTTTTCTTTGTTGTGTTCCCTGTTGCAACTCCAGCACATTGGCGCACATTAAACCCAGGAAAAACAGCGTCAGAGAAATTTCTTAAGTTTGTTCAGTATTTTGATGATTCCTCAAACTGCTTCCCTAGTATGCACGTTTCCGTTGCAACACTCACCGCATGTCTTGCTTATGCAACCTTAGGGCCTTGGGTTTTCTTATTCCCATTATTTATTGCATTATCTTGCATGTTTACGAAACAACATTACTTAATTGATTTACCTGCGGGTGCTTTATTAGGCTGGTTTGCTTACGAGATCTACTGTTACATTATTTAATGTAAGCATGATGTTATTAAGAGATAACATAAGTCTTTTTAAATATAAAAATAGATTAGAGATAAATCATTAAAACGCGTTGATGCTAATACTGATAACCAGATTAAATTTCAATAAAAAGAAATTAATCTGGTTTTTTTATTATTGATTACTCAAAATAAATGTAATATGAAACAGAACTAATGCTTATTAAGAATATCATCTAAAAATAGAAATAATGCAGTGATATAATCTATAATTATTCTTATTCTGACTTTTTATATTTTATATATTCTGATTTTACCAAACGATCTTTTTATTGATGATTATAGCTTTCGTTATGAGTGTGATTGTTCAATAGAATTAATTGGAATATGATTTCTAATAATAGAGATTATTTTTAATAAAAAAACGTTGTGAACTTCAGATTAAAGGCGAGATTTTTTAGTGATAGTACTCACGTTTTAAAAGCTTTTTTGTCTGATCTAGAGTAGAGTATGGGAAGCAAATTTCTTGTTAAACCTATCACATCTTTGGAGTGTGTCAGATGCAGAAAAAAGCTGAGTTGTATCGTGGAAAAGCCAAAACGGTCTATGCCACTGAATCTTCTGATTTTCTTATCCTTGAATTCAGAAATGATACATCAGCGTTAGATGGCCAACGTATTGAACAGTTTGATCGTAAAGGTATGGTAAATAACAAATTTAACCATTTCATTATGAATAAACTGGAAGAAGCGGGTATCCCAACGCAGATGGAACGTTTGCTTTCTGATAATGAAGTGCTAGTAAAAAAACTCGATATGGTACCTGTTGAATGTGTTATCCGTAATCGTGCAGCGGGATCATTAGTCAAACGTTTAGGTATCGAAGAAGGTACACTTTTAAACCCACCAATCTTTGATTTATTCTTAAAAGATGATGCTCGTCATGATCCTATGGTCAATGAATCTTATTGTGAAACCTTTGGTTGGGTGTCTAAAGAAAACCTCGCAGAAATGAAACGTTTGAGCTATAAAGCAAACGATGTCCTTAGCGAACTCTTTGATAAAGCAGGACTTATTTTAGTCGATTTTAAACTTGAGTTTGGTCTATTTCATGGCAAAGTGGTATTAGGTGATGAATTCTCTCCTGATGGAAGCCGTCTATGGGATAAAAATACCTTAGATAAAATGGATAAAGACCGTTTCCGTCAAAGCTTAGGCGGATTAATTGAAGCATACGAAGAAGTTGCACGTCGAATCGGTGTTTCTTTAGACTAAATACGCAAACGATTACGTCAAATTTAATAAGATGTAATTAGAAAAGGTCAGCTTAAAAGCTGACCTTTTGCCTTAAATGGGGCGTATTAAATAAAATGTATTAAATCAATATAATAATGATATTAAGCAACTAGGGAGATAGCTTGATTGAATTACATTTAATAATAAGAAAATTTATCGTAATTCTAAACTTTCTAATAATTGTTTAATTTCTTTATTAAGCGCAAGGCTATCAATATATTGATTAATCAGTGGTGTAGGTTGAATAAGTGCATACTTGCACAGAAATATAAGGAAATAACCCACATACACATCAACGGCAGTCAGATTTTTACCACAAAGGTAAGGTTTAGCGCTGGCTAAGCCCGTCTCTAAGCAATGAAAAGCGCGTTCAAAAGAACCAAAACCAGATGATTTTTGCTGCTCTTCATTAAGTTCAATACCAAGCTCTTTTATAGTAAATGCAGATTCGATAGGTCCTGCGGTAAAAAAGAACCAACGATAATAAGCTGCGCGCTCGGGTGAATTAAGGGCGGGAGCAAATCCTTTCTCAATAAATTTATCTGCTAAATAAGCACAAATTGCCGCCGTCTCTGTAACGACGACTTCACCATCCACTAATGCAGGAACTTTTGCCATCGGATTAATAGCAAGATATTCAGGAGTACGCATTGGTGCGCCATATTCTAATTCAACACGCTGATAAGGCACATCTAATATTTTTAAAAAAAGCTCAGCAGTGTTACCGCGAGACATTGCATTAGTATAAAGAATAAGTTCACTCATGATGTTTCCTTACTGTGTTGATTAATATGATATTATTTAGATTAGAACAGCTAAACGAAGAACAGTAAGGAAGATATTACGCAAACCATGTGTCAATTTCTGTCAGGAGTCTCTTTCAAGATCTCTTTTTTCCAGCGTGAGAATAAATAGCTTTTAGGGTAAGGCAAATTATCACTTAATACTTCATAAGAGATAATTCTATCGAGCCTAAAATGACGATAGCTTTGGCGTAATTCACACCATGCGGCAATAACCTGAGAGTCTTGAAAATAACCCACAGCAATCGGCCAAATAATCCGAGTGCTTAATTTTTTTTGAGCATCCTGATAATCTATTTTGGCTTTCTTTTCTTCGCGTAAACTAAAACGCATATCTTTGGCAATGGTGTGATCAACTTCAATAATTCTGTTAGTGGGAACAAACAATGTGTTTTGTTCAAGTAAGGTTTGGTGCTGTGTTGTTACTACGGCATTGATTTTATTAATTGCCCGTAATGCAGAATGACTTAATTCTTTATCTGTATGACTTTCTACCCAACGTAAACCTAAAATAAGCGCTTCAAGTTCATTAATATCAAAGGTTAATGGTGGCAGGAGTAAACCTGATTTTAGTTGATAACCTATACCAGCTTCACCCGTGATTTCAGCACCTTGGTTACGCAAAGATTCAATATCACGATAAATAGATCTGATACTAATTTGCAATTTATCTGCCAGCGCTTCTGCCGTTATCGGATAGCGATTTTCTTTTAAAATCTGCAATAAAGTAAGTAAACGTTGAGTTCGAGTCATTAAATTATCTATTTATTAGTGAAGAAAAAACACAAGGGTAAGAAATAAGAATTCTATTATGAAATGACTAGGATGTGTTGAGTTATTTTCTCTAACAGTCTCTATTATCTTGTTCTCAAAAAATAGGGAATAGAGAATGCAATTTTTTGTTATTATCTCAAATCAAGTGATAAATTTGTTCATAATAAAGCTAAAGTGGTCTATTTAAACAGTGGGGATAAGTTATGCGTTGGAATGATCGCCGAAGAAGTGACAATGTTGAAGATAGAAGAGGGCAATCTTCCTCCGCATCAGGTGGTGGTAATCTTCCATTAGGATTAATTGCACTTTTATTACGCACCAAATACGGGTTTGTGGTTATTATTGTTTTAGTGATAGCCAGTTTTATGGGGTTTGACTTTAACTCATTAACAGGTGAAACCAACCAAGCACCACAACGTAACGAACAACAAAGCGCCCTTTATAATGAAGCCGCAGATTTTAGTAGCGTCGTTTTAGCCAGTACAGAAGATTTTTGGCAAACTATTTTTGCACAAGCGGGCAAACAATATAGCTATCCAAAACTTGTGTTATATACCAATAGCACTACTACACAATGTGGCACTGGTACAAAAATAATGGGACCTTTTTATTGCCCAGCGGATAGAAAAATTTATCTCGATCTCTCTTTTTATAATGAAATGAAACATAGCCTAGGTGGCGGCGGTGAGTTTGCTCAAGGTTATGTGATTTCGCATGAAGTAGGGCACCATGTTCAGCATTTATTAGGTATTACTAATCAAATGCGTGAAAAACAACAAATGGCACGCTCAAAAGCAGAAGCGAATCGTTTATCCGTAAAATTAGAACTGCAAGCAGACTGTTTTGCTGGAATGTGGGGACATTTTATTGCAGGTGAAGGCCGTATTGATGAAAGCGATTTATTAACGGCGATTAAAACGGCGCAAGCGATCGGTGACGACAAATTACAGAAACAGCAACAGGGCTATGCCGTGCCTGATAGCTTTACACATGGCACCGCAGAACAACGTAAGACTTGGTTTATGCGTGGCTATAACAGTGGCAATATCAAATCTTGTGATACATTTGCTTCTTCATCTTTGAACTAATACCATTCATCGGTAAATAAAAGACAATTAACGCTATAAAGAGAAAGGTTTAGGAACAAACATGAGTAACGTTGATCCCTCACTATTAATTTTGCTGGTTCTCGCCGGGCTTGGCATTATTAGTCATAATATGACTGTAACGTTAGCAATGCTTGCTTTGCTAGTGATTAAAATCACGCCTCTAAATCAATATTTTCCTGTTGTTGAAAAATATGGCATGACCATTGGGATCTTAATTCTGACCATTGGGGTAATGACACCCATTGCAACAGGGCGTATTTCAGGGCAAGAAGTTCTTAACTCATTTTTAAACTGGAAATCACTGTTAGCGATTGCAATAGGTATCGCGGTTTCTTGGTTAGGTGCACGAGGTGTTTCTTTAATGAATAACCAGCCTTCAACAGTTGCTGGTTTATTAGTGGGAACCGTCATTGGTGTCGCACTTTTCCGAGGTGTGCCTGTTGGGCCATTAATTGCAGCAGGTATTCTTTCGCTGTTAATCGGTAAATCCTAGCTGTGCCATTTTCTCATTTACATCAATATCAGCAAAAATTAGCGCAATTAGGGCAACGTCAGTTATTGCTATTAGCAGGTGATCCTGCATGGCAAGTGACGCAGATCCAGCAAATTACTCAATTATGCCAAGGTGATTGGATCACAATTTCTTCCAATCAATCTAATGCTGTTTTGCCTGAACAAGCTATTCGTCTGTTAGGACGTGAGTTTCTGCATGCTGTTTTTGATGCCAATGAGGGATTTAATACTGATGCTTTAGCCATGTTAACAGGCACATTAAAAGCAGGTAGTTTATTGATTTTATGTCTACCTGATATTGAAAATTGGGATAGTTATATCGATAACGATAGTCAGCGCTGGAATGATGCTCAAGGTGTGCTTTCAACACCAAATTTTATGGCGTGGCTAAAAAACATCACTTTGAGTGATGATCAAGTGATCATATGGCAACAATCAACGCCATTTCAATTACCTACATTGATTGAAAAAACTAAACCTTGGGCGCTTCCACAAGGTAAACCGACCGCAGAACAGCAAGCGATTTTAGATAGTTTACTCTTATCGACATCCGGTGTTTGGAGTGTTATTGCACCAAGAGGCAGAGGAAAGTCAGCGCTGGCGGGAATGTTTATCGAACAGTATCAAGGAAGTGTACTGGTATGTGCACCAGCTAAAAATAGTACAGATATTTTATCTTCACATACCAATAAAGTCATTTCATTTTATTCTCCTGATAATTTATTAGCGCTATGCATTAATAACGAAATTCAAAGTGATTGGTTGATTATTGATGAGGCAGCCTCTCTACCTATTGCACAACTAGAAGCGTTGTGTGGTTATTTTCCTAATGTATTAATGACAACCACAGTACAAGGCTATGAAGGAACAGGGCGAGGTTTTATGCTGAAATTAGGAGATAACATTCCTAATTTACGTACCTATCAATTACAAATGCCCATTCGTTGGGCTAAAGATTGCCCATTAGAAAATTGGCTTAATCAGTTGTTATTGCTTGATGAGCCTGAGTATGATTTTGATTGTCAGCAGCAAGGTGAAGTCGATGTCCAGCAGCTTCAAGGACATTGGCACAATAACATTTCACAACTACATGATTTTTATCAATTGCTTACTAGTGCGCATTATCGAACAACATCACTTGATCTACGACGTTTACTTGATGGTCAAAAGCAACGTTATTGGTCAGCATCAATCAATAAAAAAATCGTAGGTGCTGTGTGGTGTATTGAAGAAGGTGGGCTATCTGTCGAGCTAGCTCATGATGTTTGGCTAGGCACTCGTAGGCCTAGAGGCAATTTAGTTGCTCAATCATTAGTCACTTATGGTTTAACACCTGATGCAATGTGTTTGAATTCATTGCGTATTAGCCGTATTGCTGTTTTGCCTCAATATCGACGTCAAAAAATTGCAGCAACTTTAATTTCTAATATTGTAAAAGAGAGCCAAGAACGGGCTATTGATTATCTTTCTGTCAGCTTTGGTTACACCGAAGTGTTAGCGCAGTTTTGGGTACAATGTGGCTTTCAAATAGTGCGATTAGGAGTACATAAAGAGGCGAGCAGTGGATGTTATGCCGCAATGGCGATTTATCCACTAACAGAAAAAGGTAAACAGTTATTGCACTCTTCTTTACGTGCTTTTGCTTTGCAATATCCGCAGATACAACAGCAAACAAAACTCTGTTTAGCAGATAAGTTAATACCAAGTCATATTGCTACACCACAAGACGATTGGTTAATGATGGCGGGCTTTGCATTTGCCCATCGTCCAGCCCTTACTGTTTATGAGAGTGTTGCTAACTTTTTGGTAGGTTATGAGCAACACTATCCGTTACTAGTGGCTTTTTTTGTAGACAATAAATCAGTTGAGCAGTGTGTGGCTGAGTTTTCTTTATCAGGAAAAAAAGTCTTAACTAAGCAATTAAGAGAGCAATGCGCGCAATTAATGGCTGAAAAAGATGCTCAGTTAACATCGCGTTATCAACAGTGGTTAGCTACTTATTCTCATCCTTCTTGTTTTGATTTTGTTTAGGCCAATCATCTTCATCATCCCATTTATCATTAAAATCACGATGTGGCGGTAACTTTCGCTTATTTTTAAGAAATTGCTTGGGATCGATTTTGTTCATATCTTTAATAGCGTTAATAATAATTCCTACTAAAAGAATTAAAATTACCCACCAATAGTCAGCAAGCCAGTGCATAAATAAGCCTTATATTTTAAAATTGTTGTTGAGAATGAGGATCTTTTTTATTTACTCTATAAAATAACGCAATAAAGCATGAGTTGGAAAAGCACAGCATGAAACGGATATTATTGATTATAGCAGGTTGGTTATGTGTGGGATTAGCCACATTAGGGGTTATTTTGCCTGTATTACCCACTACTCCTTTCTTATTACTAGCCGCATGGTGTTTTTCTCGTTCGTCAAAGCGCTTCCATTATTGGTTACTTTATCGCTCTTGGTTCGGCCCTTATTTACGATATTGGCAAACTTATCACGCTATGCCTAAAGGGGCGAAACCTAAAGCTATCTTAGTGATCTTAATTACCTTTGCGATTTCACTGTGGTTAGTGTCTATGCTTTGGGTCAGAATATTATTGCTGATAATCTTAGTGTGTTTGTTGATATTTATGTGGAGACTTCCTGTTAACGATCAACAAGAAGCTCCATGTGAAAAATAATGTTATTCAGGCAAAACAATGTAACGTGCAAATATTTCGTCAAGATTAGCTAATAGCCACTGTTTACCATAAATATCCTCTTCTTCTAACACCGATTTTAGAATATCAGGTGTGTAAGCAAGAGACGCTTCATGAGAAAGGGGCCAATAACTGATGTGCCAAGGTTCATAAGCAATATCGCTCTCTTTATGGGTAAAAGGGCGATAAAAATCATACGCTGACATATTTTCCGTTAACCATTCATTAAGCTCTGCAAAATAGCCACCTTCTTCGTATTCCCAAGGTTCTAATTGTAATGATTGGCCTTCAGGTAAGCGAAAAGGATCGTAAATATCAATCTCAGTGCCCCAATGGTGGCGACTTGCGCCGGGCAAGGCTGACCATTTTAAAATAGCAAGACAGCGTTCACCTTCTGATAATGCATGAATATCGATTGGCTGGCTTTGTGCATCTAAAACAGGGCGACTGCCTTCAAACTTCCCATTCCATATCGCTAATTGACGATTAAAATCACGAAAAGAGCTGGCTGGCATTAATTTAAAGCCTGCTTTTGTAGCTTGTTGTTGTAACGCTAAAAAAGCCTTAGTGGCATTAAACTGTAAGCGATGTTGACCGGATAAAGTGACTAAATGGTCGGTAGAACGGCCTGTTAACATTAAAGGCGTTATCATAAAATAAGTTGCTCCATAACCCGCTGATAAATACGGCTAAGCTGTTGTAAATCTGCTGCATTAACGCACTCATTAACTTTATGAATTGTTGCATTAATTGGACCTAATTCGACAACTTGTGCTCCCATTTGGGCAATAAATCGGCCATCAGAAGTGCCTCCGCTGGTGGAGAGTTCTGGCTCTAAATTGGTGTAATGCTTAACGGAATAACGTACTGCTTCAAGTAATTTGCCTTGCCCAGTAATAAAAGGCTGACCAGATAACGACCATTCTAATTGGTAGCGAAGTTGGTGCTTTTGTAATAGAGCTTCTGTACGTTGACGAATTTCTTCATCTGTAATAGCAGTACTAAAACGGAAATTAAATTGAATAAATAGCTCACCGGGGATCACATTATTACTGCCTGTACCAGCATGAATATTGGCAATTTGCATGGTGGTGGCTGGGAAAAATTCGTTGCCTTCATCCCAAACAGTATTAACAAGATCTTGGATAAAAGGAGAGGCAAGATGAATAGGATTTTCTGCAAGGTGAGGGTAAGCGACATGACCTTGCACACCTTGAATAATTAAATTTGCTGTTATTGAGCCTCGACGACCGTTTTTTACCATATCACCTAAATGATGTTGGCTTGAAGGTTCACCCACAAGGCAATAATCAAGGCGTTCGCCACGCGACATCAAAGATTGTACGACCTTAACCGTACCATCTGCGGCTTTAGCTTCTTCATCTGATGTAATTAAAAAAGCGAGTCGCCCACGGTGTTCAGGATAAGAGCGAACAAAGCGCTCAGCTGCTACGATCATGGCGGCAAGCGAGCCTTTCATATCTGCCGCCCCGCGCCCATATAACATACCATCACGAATAGACGGTTCAAAAGGCGGGTTATCCCACAAATTAGGATCACCAGTTGGTACAACATCAGTATGACCAGCAAAAGCCAGCGTTTCACCTTCACCACCACGACAAGCCCAGAGATTCTCAGTTTCACCAAAAGGCATTCTTTCAATAGTAAAACCAAGAGGGGCAAGCCTATCAATGATCAATTGCTGACAACCTTGATCATCAGGGCTGATTGATGGACGCGAAATGAGTTGTTGTGCAAGCTCAATAACAGGACAGGACATAAAAATTAGGCTCCTGTAAAGGTCGAATAATCATTGGCATCAAAACCAACAATAAAACGGTTGTCAGATGACACAAGAATAGGGCGTTTAATAATGGCAGGTTTATCTAACATAAGTGAAATCGCTGAGGTAACATCAGTGATTGCGTTCTTTTCTTCATCGGATAATTGACGCCAAGTTGTTCCTCTTTTATTCACAAGTGTCTGCCAATCTAAATTTTCTGTAAAGGTGCGTAATAATGCTTCCGTCAAACCCTCTTTGCGGTAATCATGAAACGCGTAAGGAATATGATTATCATCTAACCATTTACGCGCTTTTTTGATGGTATCGCAATTTTTTATGCCGTACATGGTATATGTCAGGTTTGTCGTGGACATGATATTTTCCTTATATGACAATACGTAATATTAGTATTGATGTGAATGAGTGTTATACAATTCCAAAATAACAGCTTTTGTTGTAGTGAAAAATCCTATTTACATTATAAAATATATCGGATATTAAACTGTCACGTTAGTGTAACGAATTGTGTAGCGTAGAGTAATACAAATACGAATAAAGATTTCCGTTGGTAAAAGAAAATATGAAAAGTATTTCACTGAGTCTTATATTGCTTTTACTCTCTTCTTTTAGCTGGGCTGATGAAGAAAAAGACAGTCCAAAAGTTGATGAGTATAAAATAGCCTTAGAGGCCTTTTTTAACAGTGATTATTTATTGTGTTTGGGCGAAGGGAAATGGCCTGTGTACAGCAATGAAGATGATGCACCCTGGGTATTAGAAAGAATGCATGCATTAGTCGAAGCTGGATTGATTGAACAAACCGCAAATGGAGAAGAGTGGGTGTTTAATCTTAGTGAAAAAGGGCGTAAAGCTTGGCAACCTTATCAAGATTTCTGCTATGGCCATCTTTTCATTAGTCAGATAAAAGAAATTCAGCCAATAGACTCAGGTAAAAGTAAAATTTATTTCTATTATGGAGTGAGAGGTATTCCTTCATGGGCAACCAATGAAGAAATACAATCCGCTTTTAGCGAACTTGATATTGTGATTAATGGAATAAATCGAGAGTTGTATCAGTTAAATATCGAAAAATTACCAGATAACCATTTTAAAGTATTGAGCTATCCTGTACCTATCGAGTAATAAATGACTTGATCCAGACTTAAATGAAATACTGAAACGATATATCTTATTACCCCGACCCAGTGTCGGGGTAAAACGTTTAGTACTGATGCTTAATAAGAATAAGACTGGCAGCTAAACGAGAAGTGACTTGCAGTTTCTTTAAAATATTACGAATGTGAACTTTCACTGTTTCTTCAGAAATAAATAAATTCTCAGCAATTTGCTTATTTTTCATTCCAGCAGACACTTCATGAAGAACATCCAATTCTCTTTTAGTCAACGCTGAAAGTGGATCAGAATAGTTTTGCCTAAGCTGAATATATTGCCATACTCGCTCACTGTAAACCGGATGCCCAACAGCCGCTTTACGCAAACTAAGTAATAGCATGTCTAGCTCACATTCTTTTAAAAGATAACCGTTTGCGCCTGCATCCAACGCAGCGTAAACATCATTACGTGAATCAGAAACGGATAAAACAAGAACATAAGATGTCAAACCAGAGCGGCGAAGTGTTCGAATAATATCAATACCTGAACGCCCTTGTAGATTTAAATCCATCATAATTAAATCTGGATTTAACTGTTTTGCAGCGGTTACAGCCTCTTGAGCATTGCCACTTTCGCTTACTACGACAAAATCCTTGTCTTTTTCTAACAATAGCCGTAATCCATATCTCATGATAGGGTGATCATCCACTATCATAATTGAGTAGCTAGGCATAACCCCTCTCCCTAAAAAAAAATAATAATGTGCGTAATCTTTCCAATAGCAGAAAATAAAAAAGTAAATTCCAAATGAGGAATAAAAATTAGAATCAGACATCTTATTAAAACAATAAGAAAATAAAATTGACGGTTGGCAATATTACACCAATTATTGTTACGGGTAAAAAAGAAAATAACCAAAAAGACTAACAAAACATCTAATTCTATAAAATCTTTATAGTTACAATGAGTTGTACAGAGGTAAGACTATTTTAAAAATAATCAACAAGTGAAAATAGTTATTGTTTTTTTAAACTATATAAAAAATTTAATTATTTTAAATGTTAATTTAATATCTGGTAAATAATAAACAAATATTGTCTTTTTTCTGTTCGAGTTTATTACACAGATGAAATTAAATAGCGTTAATAATATACCTATAACTAGGTATTAATTGTTTATAATGAATCTAGTTTACTAATTTGAAAAAAGTGTCGGAGCCGTCATGATTTAACGCTCCATTACCATTATACTAACGAAGCCCTTACCCTATTGATACAAAGGATATGAAGATGGAAGACAAATTAAAACAAAGCGCTCTAGATTTTCATGAATTTCCCGTACCTGGCAAAATCACAGTAACACCGACAAAACCACTTACAACCCAACGTGATTTAGCATTAGCTTATTCACCGGGTGTCGCCGCTCCTTGTTTAGAAATTGCAGCAGATCCTCTAGCAGCTTATCGCTACACAGCCAAAGGCAACCTTGTCGCGGTGATTTCAAATGGTACTGCGGTACTTGGACTTGGAAATATCGGTGCCTTAGCAGGTAAGCCTGTGATGGAAGGTAAAGGCGTTTTGTTTAAGAAGTTTTCTGGCGTTGATGTTTTTGACATCGAAGTTAATGAGACAGATCCTGATAAACTCGTTGATATTATTGCGTCATTAGAGCCAACATTTGGTGGTATTAACCTCGAAGACATTAAAGCACCAGAGTGTTTCTATATTGAGAAAAAACTGCGTGAAAAAATGAATATTCCTGTATTCCATGATGATCAACATGGTACAGCGATTATCTCTACAGCCGCTATTCTCAATGGCTTACGTATTATTAAAAAAGAGATCAGCAAAGTAAAATTAGTGGTATCAGGAGCCGGTGCCGCATCTATTGCTTGTATGAACTTATTAGTTGCTTTAGGGCTAACACGCGAAAACATCACTGTATGTGACTCTAAAGGGGTTATCTACCGCGGTCGTGAAGCCAATATGGCAGAAACTAAAGCGGCTTATGCGATTGAAGATAACGGTACTCGTACATTAGATGATGTTATTAATAATGCCGACATCTTCTTAGGTTGTTCAGGGCCAGGTGTATTAACGCAAGAAATGGTCAAAAAAATGGCACGCGATCCACTTATTCTCGCGCTTGCCAATCCAGAGCCTGAAATTTTACCACCGCTAGCAAAAGCAGTACGTTCAGATGCGATTATTTGCACAGGGCGTTCTGACTATCCAAATCAGGTTAATAACGTATTGTGTTTCCCATTCATCTTCCGTGGCGCATTAGACGTTGGTGCGACTGCAATTAATGAGGAGATGAAACTTGCTTGTGTTCATGCTATTGCAGAATTGGCATTGGCAGAACAAAACGAAGAAGTTGCTTCTGCCTATGGTGATCAGGAGCTCTCTTTTGGTCCTGAATACATTATTCCAAAACCATTTGATCCACGTTTGATTGTGAAAATTGCGCCAGCAGTTGCAAAAGCAGCGATGGATTCAGGTGTTGCAACACGCCCAATTGAAGACTTCTCTGCTTATATCGAACACCTTAATGAGTTTGTTTATAAAACGAACTTATTTATGAAACCTATTTTCTCTCAAGCGAAAAAAGAGAAAAAACGCATTGTGTTAGCAGAAGGGGAAGAAAATCGCGTACTGCATGCAACACAAGAGCTAGTAACATTAGGATTAGCTACACCAATCTTAATTGGTCGCCCTAGTGTGATTGAAATGCGTATTCAGAAATTGGGTTTACATATTAAAGCGGGTAAAGACTTTGAAGTGGTGAATAATGAAAACGATCCACGTTTCAAAGAGTATTGGCAAGAATATCACCAAATCATGAAACGTCGCGGTGTATCACAAGAGCAAGCTCGCCGTGCAATGATTGGTAATCCAACACTGATTGGTGCCATTATGGTTCGCCGAGGTGAAGCAGATGGCCTGATTTGCGGTACAGTAGGTAGCTATTCTGAACATTTTGAAATCTACAAAAATGTGTTTGGCTTACGTGAAGGGATGGAAACTGCCGGAGCAATGAATGCACTGTTATTGCCAAGTGGTAACACCTTTATTACAGACACTTACGTTAATGAAGATCCAACCGCAGAACAACTAGCAGATATTACGATTATGGCTGCTGATACTATCCGTCGCTTTGGTATTGAGCCAAAAGCAGCGCTGGTTTCTCGTTCAAGCTTTGGTTCATTTGATAGTCCATCTTCAATCAAACTCAGAAAAGCATTAGAGATAATCAAACAACGCGCACCTGAATTAGAAATTGATGGTGAAATGCATGCAGATGCGGCATTAGTAGAATCAATTCGTCGTGACGTGATGCCAGATAGCCCATTAAAAGGCTCTGCAAACCTGTTAGTTATGCCAACAATGGAAGCCGCACGTATTAGCTATAACTTATTACGTGTAACGAGTTCTGATGGTGTAACAGTAGGGCCAGTATTAATGGGTGTTGCTAAACCAGCTCACATTTTGACACCAATTGCGTCAGTACGTCGTATCGTGAATATGGTGGCATTAGCTGTTGTTGAAGCTCAGGCACAATCTCAAAACTAATTGTCTCTAATTAGATAGTTCCATCCATAAAGCGCCTTTTATCAGGCGCTTTTTTTGTGTTTCTAAAATAGGCACAAAAGCATTAAATGCAAATTAATATAAGAATGATATTGATAATTATTAGCAATAATATTAACCTATTCGCCCAACTAAAATAAGTATATATAACTAATAGGATGATTATGTTTTTCTCAATATCAAAAAGGATCTTGCTACTAATTTCATTAATTAGTCTTTCAGCATGTCATTCGATAGAAAAACAACCTGCATCAACTGTAGATCTGGCAATTATTCAGTCGGCAAACATCATTGATACTCAGACCGGGCAATCCATCACGGCAGATACACTGCTAACACGGTTAGCAAGCCAATCACGTGTGATTATTGGTGAAAAACATGACAATGCTTATCATCATGATATTGAATATTGGTTGATGACAGAACTGCCTAAAAAACGCCCTCAAGGTGCGGTTTTACTTGAGATGCTAACACCAAGCCAACAATCATTAGTTGATAACACAAAGAAACGTTATTCAGGCTCTGAATACTTACGTGATGAGCGATTAATGGCTGCATTGAAATGGAATTCAGGCTGGCCTTGGAAATGGTATGGCAACATTGTTAAAGCAGGGTTGAGTGCTGATTATCCTTTGTTAGCCGCCAATATTGATCGCAGTGAAATATCTAGTGCGTATAAAAATCCTCCTATTATTGATGGTGTGCATTCAACTGATATATCCGTTCGTCAACTCATTCAAAAAACAATCGAGCTTTCTCATGGTGGTGCGCTTGATAAAACTCAAGCAGAAAAAATGACAGTTATTCAGCAATTGCGTGATCGTGCAATGGCTAAAAGTTTATTAGATGCTCCGACACCCGCACTTTTAATTGCTGGCTCTTTTCATGCGACAAAAGTAATGGGTGTGCCTTTACACGTTGCTGATTTAGCACCGAATGAAAGCGTGACAGTCGTGATAATGGCAGAAGAGGGAAGTGATGTTACTTCAGTTCATGCCGATTATCTTTGGATAACACCTGTCGCATTACCTTAATTTCTTGATAACACGAATATGCTTATTTCTTCTTGTATGGATCAAATGCCAAAATTTCAGCTTTGTAGTTCTAAAGCTTTAATTTTGGCTATCGGTGTACATGCTATTTTTGTCATGGCTTATTTTTATTTCAATAAAGAGAATACGGTATTTATACAAGAGCCTGAATTAGCTGTAATGATGAGCTTAAGTGAAAACGTACAAGCACTCAGCGATGAAAAACAGGTTGTAGGAGTCGATCAACAACTGGCGGTAGCGAGCCAAAAAAAGGTAGAGCAAGATATTGCTGAAAAACAGCCTGATCTTATTGTGAATGAAAATGCAGATATCTTGCTAGAAAAACCGAAGAAAAGAGTCAATGTAGAGCAAACAGCTAAAGTGACACCGATTACCTCTCCAGTAAAGCCTGCACCCACTATTAGTGAAAATGTGTCTAGCCAATCAGCGCCTTCAAGTAGTCGTTCGGCGGCGAGACAACAATCTAATGATGTTAGTGCAAATTATGACAGCGATTCAGATAGCTCAGAAAGCGCGTTAGCATTATGGCAAGCTAAAACCAAAGGGCATCTTAATCGCTATAAAGCCTATCCTGAAGAAGCAAAAAGCAAAGGTAGAACCGGTATTTCTAAAGTGCGCTTTTTTGTAGATGAACAAGGTTATGTCATCTCTAGTGAATTAATTCTCAGTAGTGGCGTGCGCTCTTTAGACAGAGAAGCACAAAGAGTACTCAAACGTGCGGAACCCTTACCTATACCACCAGTAGAGTTACTGACGAAAGGTAAAATAATGGTTGAAATGCCAATTGAGTTTTCTACACTAACGTTCTAACGACAGGTCAAAAGGAAATAAAACGTTATGTTAGTCGCAACAAAAAAACGGATGACGTTGAAATTAACGAGTGCGATCATGGCATTGTTAATTTCATCAACACCTGCATTGGCTCAAAATCAGAAGGACTCCCTAGTGATGCCACCAAAAGCGAACAAAGTACCTCATGTGATGACAGATCATGGAGATACGCGCACCGATAATTATTATTGGCTACGAGATGATTCACGCAAAGATCCTAAAGTGCTTGATTATCTGAATGCTGAAAATGCTTATACCGAATCAGTGATGAAAGAAGGTAAAGCCCTTGAAGAAACACTCTTCAATGAAATGGTCAGCCGTATGGCTCAAAATGATGAGTCTGTGCCTTATATTTATAATGGCTATACTTATCGTACTATTTATCAAGAAGGTAAAGATTTTCCAATTTATCAGCGCAAGCCAGTTAATAGCGAAGGTGAGTGGGAAGTCCTCGTTGATGGAAACGAACGTGCTAAGGGGCATGAATTCTATCAATTAGGTGATTTAACTATTAGCCCAGATAACAAACGTATTGCTATTGCGGAAGATAAGGAAGGGCGCAGAAACTATAATGTTGCCTATAAAGATTTATCGGATAACACATGGAAAGAGAATGTGTTAACCAATATTTCAGCAAACTTAGTGTGGGCAAATGATAGCAAAACACTATTTTATGTTGATAAAGATCCGCAAACACTATTGCCTTATCAAATCTATCGCCATCAATATGGCACTGATCGTAAACAAGATGTCAAAATCTTCGAAGAAAATGATGATCGCTTTTATACATGGATGGGTAAAAGCAAATCTGAAGACTACATTTTGGTCTCTATTGAAAGTTCAACCACCTCAGAATCTCGTTTAATTGACGCGAATGCACCAGAAAAACCGATGGTTATTTTTTCTGCACGTCAAGAAGGACGTGAATATGATATCGACCATTTTAATGGCGAATTCTATATTCGTTCGAATCATGAGAGTGAATTGTTTGGTCTTTATAAAACGGCCTCAATTGATAAGCCTTGGGAAACCGTCATTGCGCCACAAAAAGATGTCGATTTAGAAGGCTTTGATCTCTTTAATCGCTGGTTGGTTGTTGAAGAAAGAAAACAAGGTTTAGTGTCATTACGTCAAATTGATTGGAAAACAGGTCAATCAACCAATGTTACGTTTGACGATCCTGTTTATATGGCATGGTTAGGATTTAACCCTCAAGCAGATAGTGAAGAGCTTCGCTTTGGTTATACTTCTATGACCACACCATCTTCAACTTATCAATGGAATATGCAAACGCACCAAAAGCAACTGCTTAAACAGCAAGAGGTAAAAGGCTTTGAACGCGATCTGTATGAAAGTGAACGTACTTGGGTAAAAGCACAAGACGGTGTTGAAGTTCCAGTATCATTGGTTTATCGCAAAGACTTATTTAAGAAAGGTGAAAACCCTATTTTAATTTATGGTTATGGCTCTTACGGTAGTAGCATTGACCCTTCATTTAGCTCACCTCGTTTAAGTTTGTTAGACCGAGGCTTTGTCTATGCGATTGTGCATGTGCGTGGTGGTGGTGAATTAGGTAAGCGTTGGTATAACCAAGGTAAAATGGAACATAAGGTTAATACTTTCACCGACTTTATTGATGCCACTAAATACCTAATTGCCAATGGTTACGGAGCGCCTAAACACGTTTACGCTATGGGCGGCAGTGCGGGTGGTTTATTAATGGGCGCTGTTGTGAATATGGCACCAGAATTATACCGTGGTGTTGTATCTCAAGTTCCATTTGTGGATGTTGTGACAACCATGCTTGATGCTTCAATTCCTTTAACAACAGGGGAATATGAAGAGTGGGGAAATCCTGCGGATAAAGAAGTTTATTTCCGTCTAAAATCATATAGCCCATACGACAATGTCGTTGCTAAAGCCTATCCTCATTTACTCGTCACAACGGGATTACATGATTCACAAGTGCAATATTGGGAGCCTGCAAAATGGGTTGCTAAATTGCGTGAATTAAAAACAGATAATAACCTACTATTACTTGATACTAATATGAGTGCAGGACATGGTGGTAAATCAGGACGTTTTAATCGCTTACGCGATACGGCAAAAGAATATGCCTTTATTCTGATGTTAGAACAACCTGAAGTCTATTTTAAAGCTCAAAATATAAAATAGAATAATCTGTAATAATAAATAATTTTAATAAAATTAGCCTGTCTCTCTTTAAGAGAGACAGCGCTATTATTTAAATCGAATATAACAATAATAATATTTTCTAGTTTAATTACTTTATATAAAGCAACGTGAGCCTATTTAAATAAAAATAAAGAATAGGTTTATTATGAAATTTACAAGGAAAATACTTAGCACTCTTATTTTATTTTCGGGTGTTAATCATCTTGTCATCGCATCTGAAGCGGATAAAGCGGTTCAATTTAGTAGCTTAAAAGTTTCATCAGCACAAAAAGAAACACCAGAACAGAAAGCATTAGGAAAACCGGGTGCTTATAGTTCTATTGGTGAAATTAATAATCTTGAGTCTGTTGAACAAGCATTACGATCAACGCCGGGCACGTATACTCAAATGGATGTAAGCCAACCTGGTGTGAGTGTTAATATTCGCGGACTTAGTGGTTTTGGGCGCGTTAATATGATGGTAGATGGTGTTACACAAACTATGTATAGCACATCACCCAGTCAATATGCGCATGGCGCACAACCTTACAATCAATTTAATACCATGATTGATCCGAATTTTATTATTAAAATCGATATTTCTCGTGGTCAACAAGATGGTGAAAATAGTATTAATGCCCTAGCAGGAAGTGCTAATTTTAAAACCATTGGTGTTGAAGATATTTTATTTGAAAACCACTCTTGGGGGATAAGAAGTAAAGCGGCTGGTGGTACGAATGGCTTAGGTTATAACGGCATGGTTGCGGTGGCAGGCCAACGTTCATTATTTAATGATAATGGTACAGTGGGTGCGATGTTTGCGTTAAGTGGACACAAAATAGAGTCTTCTTATAAAAATGGTGCTGGTTTTAATAGTGAAGAATTTTCGACAAGCAAAGAATTTAATCAAAGACCACACTCAGAACTTACTAAAATAAATATAAAGCCGAATGATTCTCATGAATTAGAATTAAGTGGTCGTTTTTATAACAACAATTTTAATCGTCGCAAAATAGATGCTAAAGATTATTATGCAAAATATCGCTATACACCGTTAAATGATTTATTTGATAGTGAAATTCTGCTTAGCCACAGCCAAGCATCACAAAAATTTGAGGGTGATTCTCTTGTGAGTTTGCGAGAAGCAAATGCCAAAAATATATCAGACTCACTAGTGGCGAAAAATACCAGTCGCTTTAATTACGGTGAATTGGATATGGCATTAACACTTGGCTCAAAATTAATGTCAACAGAATACAAACGTAGTGTTATTGCACCTTCTACTGATCCATGGCAATCACAAAATATGGTTGAATATAATTCCTTTGCGCCTCAAGGAAAAAATGATTTAACCAGCTTCTTCTCACAAATGAAATTTGAATACGATATTTATACTCTCGACCTAAATTTAAATTATGTCGATTATCATATTAAAGGGCGAAAACCTGCTTGCGATCCACGCGCAGCTTGCTTCCCTGAAGGTGAATGGAATGTCAATCGCCATGATAGAAATTGGGACCCAGGAATGTTACTTTCTGCTGAAATTATTCCTGAATTTCAACCGTTTGTTAGTTATGCACAAACGATGAGAGCACCTACGTCGCAAGAGATCTTCTTTGCCAATGAAGGTGGTGCTTCAATGAATCCATTTTTAAAAAGTGAAAAGGCAGATACTGTTCAATTGGGTTTTAATAGCTATCGTCCTGATTTAATTATTGAGGGTGACAGCTTACGATTTAAAGGGTTGTGGTATCACACAAAAATTAAAGATTACATTTCTAGTGATTCTTATTTTGTTTGTAAAGGTGGTGTGCGTTGTAAAAATGACGGTTCTTTAACGGATGAAGATTATGCGGGAATCGAATATGATGGCAATATTTTCCTGTATACCAATAGTCTTGAGCCTGTAACTTTGCGGGGTTATGAACTTCAAGCAAATTATGATGCAGGGGTATTTTATACAAACCTTTCTTATAGCGATCAGCGTACATCTCAACCGACTTCGATTGCCAGTACAGACTTTGGTCAAACACCTGCCTCTGAATTACCTAAGTATTATGCCACTATTGATACTGGTGTTCGCTTCTTTGATGACCAGTCATTAGAACTAGGTACAGTGATCCAAATAACAGGGAAATCGCGTAAATCTTCACCTGAAGGTGTTGATTTTGATACGGGTAAAGTTCCTATGGTGCAACAAGATAATATCCCGACAGTCATTGATCTTTATAGTAATTACAAAATTAATAAAAATATTTCTTTGAAATTTGCAGTACATAATTTAATGAATAAAAACTATTCTAATGCGCTTGATAGAAGTAATTCAGCACCAATGATGCAAGAGCCGGGAAGTAATACTCAAACTGCCCGAGGTCGAAGCTACTTATTTGCAGGAGAAGTACGCTTTTAATGTAATGATTATCTTAAAGTATAAATAATAAAAAACGGCATCAATATTATTCTGATGCCGTTTTCCTTTTGTATTTATATTGACCTATATTTGATAGGAGGTTAATCATCATTTTTAGAGGTGGTCTTACGTTTAGCTCTTATCTTTTGTGTTTTAACCACTTCACTGGTTATCCAACCATCTTCAACACGCGTTTTTAGTGGATCACCCACTTTCACCTGTTTGGTATTTTTCAGCACTTCTCCAGACTCTGTTTCGCTAATACTGTAACCGCGAGAAAGCGTTGCGAGAGGACTCACACTTTCTAAACGAGAACAGCTAATAGCGAATTGTTCACGTTGACGAGATAGCTGTTGTGAAATACTTTCTCGCATACGGTAAATCAACAGCTGTTGTTGGCGAAGTAATGCTTGAATTTGGGAACTAGGCTCTTGGTAATTAAGGCGTTTTTGTAGTTGTGTTTGTTGATGTTGCTTGGTTTGTAATAACCGTTGAAAACTAGCAACTAAACGCTGTTGTGTTGAAGCTAATACATTTTGCTGACGAGCAAGACGTAAATGAGGATGCTGTTGCTGTAAACGATGATGAAGCTGTGTTATTGCACGTAATTTTTTCGCCAAATAGTAATCCATCGCCATTTCAAGGCGTTGTTGCTGTGATTGCAATTGGCGCAATAGCTCAAGTTTGTTACGACTAATAAGTTCTGCTGCTGCTGAAGGGGTTGGGGCTCTAAGGTCGGCAATAAAATCAGCAATAGTGACATCAGTTTCATGGCCAACAGCACTTACAATCGGAATTTCACTGGCAAAAATAGCACGAGCAACGCGTTCATCATTAAATGCCCAGAGATCTTCTAACGAACCACCGCCACGACCAACAATTAAAACATCACATTCTTTACGGCGGTTAGCCAGTTCGATGGCATGAACAATCTGCATAGGCGCTTCAGCACCTTGAACGGCAGTTGGATAGATAAGAACAGGCAAAGAGGGATCACGACGACGAAGAATATTTAAAATGTCGTGTAGTGCTGCTCCTGTTGATGAAGTGATAACACCAATTTGTTTAGCGGGTGATGGCAGGGGTTTTTTATGAATAGCATCAAATAAACCTTCTGCACTGAGTTTTTGTTTTAATAGCTCAAACTGTTGTTGTAAAAGCCCGTCACCAGCAGGTTGCATACTCTCAACAATCAATTGGTAATCACCTCTTGGCTCATACAATGTAATTGTTGCACGCACTAAAACTTGCTGACCATGCTGAGGGCGAAAAGTAACTTTAGTATTTTGCCCACGAAACATCGCCGCTCTAATTTGGGCATTAGTATCTTTTAACGTAAAATACCAGTGACCAGAAGAGGGTTGAGTAAAATTGGAAATTTCAGCGCTGATCCAAATACGACCCATTTCCATTTCTAATAACTGGCGAACGGTCTTATTTAGACGGCTAACAGTAAAAATATTATTGTTTATCGGTAGTGTCATGTGAGCCAGATCAAATTTTAAAACAAAGACTTAATTGATTGATACTACCTAAGTTAGTGGCAGGATCAATAAAAATTTTGAAAAAAAGCTAGAAGCAACCGATTACGGTGTGTATAATTCCGCGGCAATATTTTCTATTTCCTAAAAGCCGCCTTGGTGAGATATTGCTATGTTACGAATTAAAAAAGAAGCACTTACATTTGATGATGTTTTGTTAGTTCCTGCACACTCCACTGTTCTTCCTAATACTGCCGACTTGTCTACTCAACTGACTGAAACAATCCGCCTAAATGTTCCTATGCTTTCTGCTGCAATGGATACTGTGACTGAAGCGCCTTTAGCTATCGCATTAGCTCAAGAAGGTGGAATTGGTTTTATCCACAAAAACATGTCTATCGAACGTCAAGCTGAAGAAGTTCGTCGTGTGAAAAAACATGAAAGTGGTGTTGTCACTGATCCTATCACCGTAACACCAGAAACTTCTTTACGTGAAGTTCAAGCAATGACTGAACGCAATGGCTTTGCGGGTTATCCTGTTGTGACTAATGACAACGAATTAGTGGGTATTATTACTGGTCGTGATGTTCGTTTTGTTACTGATTTAGACCAACCTGTTACTGCGGTAATGACACCAAAAGAGCGCTTAGTGACTGTACAAGAAGGCGAAGCACGAGATGTTGTTATGCAAAAAATGCATGAAAAACGTGTAGAGAAAGCCTTAGTGGTTGATAACAACTTCCACCTGAAAGGTATGATCACTGTAAAAGACTTCAAGAAAGCAGAACGTAAACCAAATGCTTGTAAAGACGAACATGGTCGTTTACGTGTTGGTGCTGCTGTTGGGGCGGGTGCAGGTAATGAAGAGCGTGTTGCGGCATTAGTTGCTGCTGGTGTTGACGTTTTACTTATTGACTCATCTCACGGTCACTCTGAAGGTGTATTACAGCGTATTCGTGATACTCGTGCATTATACCCAAATCTACCTATTATTGGTGGCAATGTTGCAACCGCAGAAGGTGCATTAGCACTAGCAGATGCAGGTGTAAGCGCAGTTAAAGTAGGTATCGGTCCAGGCTCAATTTGTACAACTCGTATCGTAACGGGTGTTGGTGTACCACAAATTACCGCTATTGCAGATGCCGTTGAGGCGCTGAAAGATCGCAACATTCCTGTTATTGCAGATGGCGGTATCCGTTTTTCAGGTGATATCGCAAAAGCATTAGCAGCAGGTGCAGCTTGCGTTATGGTTGGTTCAATGTTTGCAGGTACTGAAGAATCTCCGGGCGAAATCGAACTGTTCCAAGGCCGTTCTTATAAATCTTATCGTGGCATGGGATCATTAGGTGCGATGTCTAAAGGTTCATCAGATCGTTACTTCCAAACTGATAATGCAGCAGACAAATTAGTACCAGAAGGTATCGAAGGCCGTGTTGCTTATAAAGGTTTATTGAAAACTATCGTGCATCAACAAATGGGTGGTTTACGCTCGTGCATGGGCTTAACAGGCTGCGCAACAATTAAAGATTTGAATACCAAAGCTGAATTTGTTCGTATCAGTGGTGCGGGTATTCAAGAAAGCCATGTCCATGATGTGACCATCACGAAAGAATCACCTAACTATCGCTTAGGTATGTAATTTATTCCGAGAAAGGCTTGTTTTAGTTATTACCGTGTTTTAATTATAAATTGGCAAGCCTTTCAACTTTATGACTTTATCTGTTTTGGAATTCACCACAAATGACAGCAAATATCCATAATCATCGCATTCTTATCCTTGATTTCGGTTCACAGTATACGCAGCTTATTGCTCGTCGTATCCGTGAAATCGGCGTTTATTGTGAACTCTGGGCATGGGATGTTACAGAAGAACAAATTCGTGAATTTAATCCTAATGGTATTATTCTGTCTGGTGGCCCTGAAAGTACTACTGAAGACAACAGCCCTCGCGCACCAGAATACGTATTCAATGCAGGCGTTCCTGTATTAGGAATTTGTTATGGTATGCAAACGATGTCGATGCAATTAGGTGGCGACGTCGAAGTTTCTGGTGAGCGTGAATTTGGTTATTCACAAGTTGAAATTCGTGAAACTTGTGCGCTATTCCGTGATATTCAAGATTCAGTTAGCGATGATGGTAAACCATTATTAGATGTATGGATGAGCCACGGCGACAAAGTAACTTCTATTCCATCAGACTTTGTAACAGTAGCAAGCACTGAAACTTGCCCATTTGCTATTATGGCGAATGAAGAAAAACGTTTTTATGGTGTTCAATTCCACCCTGAAGTTACACATACCCATCAAGGTTTAGCGATTTTAAAACGTTTTGTTTTAGATATCTGTGGTTGTGATGCGCTGTGGACTTCTGCTGCAATTATTGAAGACACGGTTGCTCGTTTAAAAGAGCAAATTGGTGATGATCACGTTATTTTAGCGTTATCAGGCGGTGTTGACTCATCAGTAACTGCATTATTGTTAAACCGTGCAATTGGTAAGCGTTTAACATGTGTATTTGTTGATAACGGCTTATTGCGTCTGAATGAAGCAGAACAAGTCATGGAAATGTTTAAAGGTAAATTTGACCTAAATATTATCCATGTTGAAGCGGAAGAGCGTTTCTTAACTGCGTTAAAAGGCGAGAACGATCCTGAGAAAAAACGCAAAATCATTGGTCATACATTCATTGAAATCTTTGATGAAGAAGCTGTTAAACAGCCACAAGTTAAATGGTTAGCACAAGGCACTATCTATCCTGATGTGATTGAGTCTGCTGCATCTGCAACAGGTAAAGCTCATGTGATTAAATCGCACCATAACGTAGGTGGTTTACCAGACGATATGAAACTGGGCTTAGTTGAGCCATTAAAAGAACTGTTTAAAGATGAAGTGCGTAAGATTGGTTTAGAGTTAGGATTACCATACAACATGCTTTATCGTCACCCATTCCCGGGCCCAGGTTTAGGGGTTCGCGTATTAGGTGAGATCAAGAAAGAATACTGTGATTTATTACGTCGCGCTGATGCTATCTTTATCGAAGAACTGCATAAAGCTGATTTATATAATAAAGTAAGCCAAGCATTTACCGTGTTCTTACCTGTACGTTCAGTGGGCGTTATGGGCGACGGTCGTAAATATGACTGGGTTGTTTCATTACGTGCAGTTGAAACTGTGGACTTTATGACAGCACATTGGGCGCATTTACCATATGACTTCTTAGGTCGCGTTTCTAACCGTATTATCAATGAAGTTAGTGGTATTTCCCGCGTTGTTTATGATATCAGCGGTAAACCACCAGCAACGATTGAGTGGGAATAAAATACCGTTTATCAGTAATAGTTGATAAAGGTTAAAAAACCAATAGCCATCAGTAAGTTATGTACTGGTGGCTTTTTTTGTACGCAATTGTACAATTTTAAAGTTAGTAATCACTATGGTGAAGTAGTTATATATTTATCAATATACAAACCTGTATTAATAAAAAATCAAGACGAGGTACACTTAATCATTCTGACTCGACATGAATTACTCAATAACTTTTTAAGATAATGAATCTGACCTTGTTCTGAAGGTTGTTCCAATGATTTTTTTATTAACGCTTGCTCTGACTCAACAAAATTTTGCAAAACAACGTGTATTGCATCATCAATTTGTTGTCTTAATGAAAGAATATTATCCTCATTACTATTTTTAATAATAAGATTATTTAAATCAATAATATCTAAATTGATATTTCTACTTTTAAGTTCTTGTGCTAATTTATATGTAAGTTTTCGTTCTATCTTTAAACGAGAATGTAATTTCTTTGTAGATTGCAACATCGCGTAAAAGGCAATTGCAGTACCTAATAAACTTAGTATAGCAGGAAGAATGGTGATTAAATTCATTAACGTGAACTCCCATTATTAAAGTTCCAATAAGGCATACATTCAACAACATGTTTGTTATAGCGTTCACAAGTATGAATGCTGAATATTAGAACAATAGTAGTAATTGAACTTATTTTTACTAAAGGTAAAGTCTCTGTTGTATTACTAAGAATAAAACCAAAGGCCATAGAAAAAAGTATACTAATAAAAAAGCAAAGGGAAAAAATAGCTTTATTTCTAGAAGATAAGCCAATAGATATCGAGTACATTGAAGCTGTAATAGTCAGAGTGGCGTCTGATGGATATCCTTGCATTTTCCATGTTTCCAAGAAAAGAGGTAACAAAGGAATTAACATGTGAAGAATAATACATGTAAGAAATTCTGTGTTCTCCTCACTTAATCCTTTAATTGCTTTTAATTCTTTCTTTTTCATAATATTTAACCAAGACTATTTGGTTGAATATTACAGTAAATTTCCACATGAAAAAATACTAGAAAAAGTAAAAATACATTTTTTAGCAGGATACAAGCATACTATTTATTATAAATATAATTAAGCCATTAAACTAAAATAATCTTCCTTAATTCTTTTTTTATATCCTCTTCAAACCATGTACTATTATCAATAATAACTATACTTTCAGTTTTATCTGCTAAAATAATTTCTGTATTAATATTTCTCTTATTTAATAATATCTGTATATGTTGTAAAAAACGGCGTTTACCAGTAAACCAATTTCTATTAATGGTAAGTAATTTAATAGTGTCGGTATATCCGCATCCTAGACATTGTTTTAAATTAAGTAATGCAATTTTGTTTTCTTTAGAAAAAGTAGGGCGAAGAAGATAAAACTGACTGCCAGCAGTTTGGGTATCATAAATATCTTGCAGAAAATCCTCGACGCTTTCTCCACTGGCAATGATATCAATTCTACCTGTCAAGGTATCCACTAAATAGGCATTTACACCAACATAACAATGCTCTAGTTGATTATAAATAACATAATGCTCAGAGTTACAACGAATTATCCAAAAATCTTGTTTAGGCGATAACTCACAAGAATAAATAGCAAATCTCTCACCACAAGGTGATGAATGACAGTGATTAAGAACGATACCTTGTGCTTGTTGTGAGCTGATCATTTTAGTTTATAAACCACCTAATTACACATGGATCAAATAAGAATTTGACTAAGTTTGTATTGGCTTATGTCTGTGTTATAACCATAGAATATTAGTGTTAAGAAGTAAATTAGTGAAAAAGTAACAATAAGGAGATAAGGACATCATGCATAATGAGATATTAAAAAAATTACCGCAAATAGAGCAAGAGCATCAAGTTAAATTACTTTATGTTGCAGAAAGTGGTAGCCGAGCTTGGGGATTTGCCTCAACAGATAGTGATTATGATGTGAGAGGTATTTTTATACGCCCTCGCAATGCGTATCTTTCTATCGATAAACCTAAAGAAACCTTTGAATGGATAGAAAACAGTTGGTTTGATGTTGGCGCTTGGGATATTACCAAAGCACTGCATTTATTACGTAAATCGAACTGTATATTATTAGAGTGGCTTCAATCACCGATAATTTATCAAGAATATCCTAATGTTCAAAAGGAGTTATTTGAGCTTGCAAAACTCTTTTATCAACCCAAAGTGATTGTTCATCATTATCGAGGAATTGCTAAAGTTGTGAGTGGATATTCTCCTGAAAATAACTCAAAGAATGAGATTAGTGTAGAGCCAATAAAATTAAAAAAATGGTTCTATCTATTACGTTCTCTTTTATCTGCTTATTGGACAGTAAAAACGGGCGACATTCCGCCTATGGAGTTGGATAAGCTGATAAAAATCTTAACTGTTGAAGAACAAAAAGCTATCAAAGAGCTAGTAGAATTTAAATCAGACAAAGATGAGCATTTTACTTGGACTCCAACGGGTGTGATGCAACATTTAGTGATTTTTTTATGGCAAGAGACAAATGTTCAATTAGCAAAAAGAACAGTACCAGATAATGATATTTTAAATAATTGGTTTAGGAAGAAATTAGATGAAACTGACTATTGAAGATATAAAACCTTACCTTTTATTTGAGAGTATCGCTGGAAGTCGTTCACATAATCTTGCGACGGAAACATCAGATACAGATATTAAGGGGGTATTCTATCTCCCTAAAGATCTTTTTTATGGGTTGGAATACATGCCGCAAGTCAGTAATGAAACCAATGATATCGTTTATTATGAACTTGGGCGATTTATAGAACTATTGTGTGCATCTAATCCTAATATTTTAGAACTACTTAACTCACCTGAACATGTGGTTATTTATCGACACCCTTTAATATCATTAATAAAACCAGAATGGTTTTTATCTAAAGCTTGTGTCCAAACATTTGTGCACTATGCACAAGGTCAGATCAAGAAAGCTCAAGGGTTAAACAAAAAAATAGTAAATCCAGTCGAAAAAAAATTAAAAACTATTCTCGACTTTTGTTATGTAATTGAAGACGGGAAAACAATATTAATCAATACTTGGTTAGAAAATCGATATTGGAAACAAGAGCATATTGGATTAACAAAACTCGCTCATGCTCAAGATATTTATGCAATTTATTATGATGATAAAGCGACTTATCAAGGAATAATAAAAAAAGAAAATGCTAATGATGTATTGCTAAGCAGTATTTCTAAAACAGCAAAACTAGAGGGTTATCTTAGTTTTAATAAAGAAGGTTATAGTGCATATCGCAAGCAATATCATGAATATTGGCAGTGGGTTGAGCAACGTAATGATGTTCGTTATCAACAAAATATCGATCATGGGCGAAGTTACGATAGTAAAAATATGATGCATACCTTTAGATTGCTCTATATTGCATTAGGGATCGCACAAGAAGGTAAAGTGAAAGTATGGTGTGATAATAGAGATGAATTATTAGCAATTAAAGCCGGTCAGTTTAGTTATGATGAATTATTAGAGCGTAGTAAAACGCTTATCAAGAATATTGAGAATGCATTTCAATTAAGTACATTGCCTGATGAAATTGAGTCTTCAATCGCAGAAGTTGCACTTATAAATATAAGAAAAGAGCTTTATAAATAGTGGGAAAATAAACTAGCCTAGAAAACTAATATCCCTTACGTAATGTAAGGGATATGCTATTTTTAATATTTTAATTATACGAACTAAATACAAAAATATTTATTAAATAGCGTTGGCATATGACTATATTAATTGCTTACAAGATACTCTGGATAAGCATCTGTTAACTTCATATAGATACGTTTATGCTCTGCTTTCTTTCTGAGATCCTGTTTTAAACAGACTTTAGCGGTGTTTTTTAACTCAGCAGGTACATTTTCAGCGTTTGTAGAGGCAATAATGGAAAAACGCACTTTCTTTTTAGACCGACTTAAATTATAAGGTAAACCTAAAATACGTCTTGCGACTCTGTTTGTTTTCACAACTCACTCCTTTTTTCATGTAATTTAGAGAAAGCCTGTTTATTATAACAGAAAATAAAAAGAATAAACTGTTGGTAAGTTTATTAATTTAGCATTAAAGGCTATTTTACCTATATATTTAAAATATATTCATACCAATAAAATAAATATTTTTATATTCCTTATTTAATTAACCATCTGTATTGTTATTGGTTGAAATTAAAATTTCCTTTATTATAAAGTATATTTAAAATACCTGTATTAATTTAGAATAAGAAATTTAATTTAACATTAACAATAAGTTACTTGTCTCATAATTGAGATGGTATAAGATGGTTTTATTTACAATTTATTATCATTTTATTGAAAAAACATTAGAAAAAAAGATCTCACTAAAAATTTAACATAGTTTTAATTTAATGATGTATGGAGCCAATTAAGATAACCTTTAAAACCATTTTCAATCGGTATTATAATGACTTCAGGAGTATCATAAGGGTGTATTTCGACAAGAGTATCAATTAAGTTTTGCTGTTTGCTCTTTTCGGATTTTATCATCATAAGTATCTCATTATCTTCAATAATTTCATTATTCCAACGATAAATAGATTTAACTTTTGGTATTAAATTTACACAAGCAGCAAGTTTCTCATTGATGAGGTAGTGAGCAATTTCATTAGCGATTGTTTCATTTGGTGCTGTTGAGTATGCAATTATCATTATTTTTCCTTTTAAAATTAATTTAATTTTTCATAGTAACAATAAGGTTGGGTGATTTTAATTTTATCAAAATAAAACTTTTTAAAACTTAAAGCTAATATTTTTATTTTTAGCGAAATAAAACAGTATTTTCAAAAAAAACTTTCTCGATACGAACTGTTTACGGCATTATTAAGGGCTTTTTACGTATTATAAGGTTCTTGTAGTAAAGAAAAATATCAGGGTGCCGATATTATTGGTAGATTAATGAAATGTATCTATTTGTGTTATAAGGCTTAATTTTTTCAACGGTATTTTTATCTTCAATAATATCTCTAATATAAAATAAACTAATTAGTCATCAGATTTATAAAAATTTGTGGGGTTTAAAATGGATAATAATTCGCTAAAAAACGCGAGTTTATTTGATAATGATCCCGTTCTCTATGCTGCATGGCTTTACTATCAGGACGGACTCAGCCAAAGTGAAGTTGCAAATATAATGGGTGTTTCTCGTGTCACTGTAGTGAAATATTTGCATCTAGCTAGAGAAAAAGGATTCGTAAATATTAACTTGGATTCATCAGTATTTTCTACGATTGATTATGCCATAAGAATAAAAGCAAAATTCGATCTTAATAATGTGCTTATTTTACCTGATGAAGAAAAGAATAAATCGCAACACACTTTAAATATGAACAGAGAAAGATTAGCGAAAGCAGGAGCGATGTATCTTTCTCAGATAATTAATGACGATGATATTTTAGGTGTTGCTTGGGGACGAACAATTTATAAGTTAGGCAATTACCTTCCACCCAAATCATTAAAAAACATCACAGTACTACAAATGATAGGTGCAGTAGCGCCACAGCCTGATTTTAAAACAACCGAAGCAGCTGCGTTAATCGCAAACAAGTTATCAGGGTGCAGTATTAATTTGCATGTACCTGCGGTGGTGTCTAGCGCACGTCTAGCAATGGAACTTCAAGCGGAGCCTATTATTAGACGTAATTTTTCAGCGCTAAATCAGTGTAATAAAGCTCTGTTTGTTGTGGGTAATACATGTGATGACAATCCTCTGGTAACAACAGGGGTTTTAACGAGCAGTGAAATGGCTCAATATCGTGATTTGGGTGCTGTGGGCGTAATTTGCGGGCGTTTTTATGATGCGCAAGGTAATCCTTTGGTTTCTGATATTGACCTCAGAATAATGGGAATAAGCCTTGCTCAATTAAGACAAATAACACAGCGACTTTTTATTGCTGGTGGTGTGGAAAATATTCAGGCAACAATAGGGGCGATAAAAGGAGGTTATGCCACTGATATTGTGATTGATGAAGTGACTGCGCTGGCATTATTAGAGTTAGATAATTAGTCATAAAATCCTCGTGAGAGCGAGGATTTGTCGGAAAAACACTATTTTAAGATCTATCTATCTCTGATAAAAATAAAATATTTGAAGCATTTATTTTGATCAGTTTCTTTTGTAGAGCTTACACATAAAGAAAAAGATAAAAATGATAAGTTGTTAACATTTTTCTCTTTTTTTATATGCGCCTCTTGCCTTAAACAGTTATATCATTCATTATATAAAAAATTATATAACGATAATTAGGATCACTACTTTATGAAACGCCAATTGCTTGCTGGTTTGGGACTAGCATTAGGACTAATTTGTCATAATACATTTGCCGCAGAGCTTCACCTTTATGCAGGAGCAGGGTTAAAACAACCCGTAGAGCAAGTTGTGAGTGTATTTGAAAAAGAGACTGGAAATAAAGTGACTATTGAATATGGCGGTTCAGGTCAAATATTAACTCGCTTTAATTTAACTAAGCAGGGAGATTTATTCTTTCCTGGTTCACAAGATTATGTGGAAAAGTTAGATAAAGAAGGGCAAGTTGTTAATCAATATTCTATTGTTCGCCATATTCCAGTTATTGCTGTGCGTAAAGATAAAGTGGGTGATATTAAAACACTAGAAGATCTTGCGAATAGTTCATTAAAACTAGGAATGGGTGATGCTAAAGCTATCGCATTAGGCAAAAGTGGCGAGCAACTCATTGATGCATCAGGTCAAGGTGATAAATTACGTGATAAAGTTGTTGTGCGCACTGCAACGATTAAACAATTGCTTATGTATTTATTAAATGGGGAAGTGGATGCCGCCATTATTGGATATGCAGATGCAATGAAAAACCAAGATAAACTTGTATTACTTCCAGTTCCTGAAGGCAGCCCAGAAGAAGTGGCAACACTTGCTGTTTTAAAAACATCAGCAAATCCAAAAGAAGCACAATTACTTGCTGATTATTTTACTCGCGCTGAAGGGATAAAGGCTTTTACTGATTATGGTTTTCTTCCTGTAATTTCGAAACCATAGATTTTTTTCTCACATAAATTGTGTTTTTTCGCCACCAACTCACTGGTGGCTTTTTTCATTATTACAGCAAAATAAATATCTATCTTAAAAAAGGAAATAACGTGTTTCGATGGGCATTAATTCCACTTTTTTTATTGTTATTTCTGATTTTAGGATCGCTAATTGCATTAATATGTCAGCTTTCTTATGTTGAATTAAGGCAAGTTATTACCGATCCTGAATTCCATTTTGCTATTGGTATGTCACTTAGTACAGCGTTAACTTCTTTATGTCTAGCTATTATCCTAGGTGTGCCCGCTGCATGGGCGATGGCAAGAATTCCTTTTAGAGGACATCGTTTTATTGATGCATTATTAGATTTGCCTTTGGTGACTCCTCCATTAGTTATCGGTATCGGATTATTATTATTGTTAGGAAACCAAGGGCCTTTAACAGGTATTTTCCCTGAATTATCTCGCTCTCTTTTTTCACCACTAGGTATTATTATTGCTCAAACTTATGTCGCTAGTGCGATTATTATGAGAAATAGTCTCTCTGCTTTTAAGTCTGTTGATCCTGCTTATATTCAAACTGCACAAAATCTAGGATTAACGCCAACAAAAACATTTTTTCTGATAGAGATCCCACTGTGTTGGCCTGCTTTAATGAGTGGAAGTATTATTGCGTTTTCTCGAGCCTTAGGTGAATTTGGCGCTACGTTAATGTTAGCTGGTGCAACAAGATTAAAAACAGAAACGTTACCTATGGCAATTTATTTAAATATCGCTAGCGGAGACTTCACTCTGGCGATAGGTTGTGCACTTGTTCTTATCGCTATCGCGATTACTTTATTATTTGCGTTACATCGTTTGCAGCGAGAAAGGAAAAGATCATGTTAGAAATTCGTTCATTAACAACGGGCATATTAAAAGATGTTTCGCTGAACGTAGAAAAAGGAACATGTTTAGGAATAAGTGGCACATCTGGAAGTGGTAAAACAACGCTTTTAAATGCAATTGCTGGATATACTTCATACTCTGGTGATATCTACCTTGCAGATAAAAATATCAATGAACAGCCAGTGTGGTTACGTTCTTGCCGATATTTAAATCAACGGCTTTATTTATTTCCGTTTATGACAGTGACACAAAATTTATGGTTAGCGCAATATGGTGCAAAACAGAAACGAAGCAAGGAGAGAGAAAAGGCGATATTAGAGCAGATGGGAATTGCACATCTCGCTACACGTTATCCTCATCAAATTTCAGGAGGAGAGCAACAGCGCGTTGCATTGGCGAGAGCCCTTATTAGCCAACCCAAACTTTTACTACTGGATGAACCTTTTTCGAGTTTGGATTGGGAAACACGTTATCAGCTTTGGGATTTAATTGATTCCTTAAAATCTAAGGAAATAACGATGATCATGGTTACTCATGAGCCTCGTGAAATCAGAGCGTTAGCAGATAAAACGGTTTTATTGTCTAAAGGACAAGTTGTTACTGAAAACTCAATACTATGAAATTATTGTCTTACTTATTGATTACCAAGCCATTACTGACCAATGAATAATACGTCCCATAATTTTTACAGAATCAGTTTCTGCTGATTCATCAGGAAATTCGTCTTTATTATAGCTACGTATAATCAATTTGCCGCCGGGTTGACGATAGAGCAGTTTTATTCTGAATAAGGCATCTTGTTCGATAGCATAAATACCACCATCAACAATACGTGTGTTACCTGTATCGACAGTGACCGTTGAACCATTTGGAATAACAGGTGACATACTATCGCCATAAACAGAAAAGCAAATAACGTTCTGAGAAGATGCGCCATAACGGCGTAATGTGCTTTTTGAAAATCTCAATTTATATCCATTATGATCTTCGTTAGTACAACAACCGTCACCCGCTGCGAGTTCGATACTTTTAAAATAGGGAATTTCCACTTCATCAGCACCTAAAGGGGTATTACTATCCCATTCACTCACTGGTTGCCATTCATTCTCTGGTGGAATTTCAGAATTCGCATTGGTTTGTTCTTCACCTTCAAGTAACCAAGCTAAATCACAATTTAGTGCTTTTGCTAATTCAGGTAAAAAACGGGGACGCTTAGTTTTACCACTTTCTAGCTGTTCTATGGATTGCTGTGTTGTACTTGCTAAAGTAGCAAGTTCTGATTGTGTTAAACCTAACGCAATGCGTTTATCTTTGGTACGTTTCGCAATAGACATTAGTGACTCCTAATACGTGTCCTTACATATTCAAGTACAAAGAGTATATCGTAAAAAGAAAACAAATTAAATTGTATTTTATCTTAATCATAAAATTAAGAATAAATTAATTACTTAATTTTGAAAACGTCATCTGCACTATCTGGTGGGGTGAGATAAGGGTTTTCATCAGTAACTTCAGGATCTCTCAAGACTTCTCCACAGAAAATAATAAGGTCCGGTCTTTTTTGTTTTAAGTAGTTAAGTCGTGTTGTGCATTCATCTTTAGTATAAATTGTTTCTGTAACAGGAACTGCATCACAAGAATCATTTCCACAAGGACTTACCAACAACACATAACCGACCAGCATGAGCTGTGAAGTAAACATAAAATATCCTTTTAACTATTCATGTTTGGTCATCGAAATCAGACCGCTAGATTACCTATTTGTTGATAAAAAAGCAGTTTCTATTTGTCTTAAATAGCATTAATGATGCAAAAAGGTGTATGTGATCACAATTTTTCTAGTGTTTATTTGTATTTTTTCGTAATGTGTTATAGGCAAATCACCTAAATATTAGGCAATAATACGTGATGACATATTGTGAAAACAAATAGAATTGTTTTTTAGTCTATTTGATTGTTGTAATGTTGTTATTTGTAATATTAAATTGATACTTTCTATGAAATATTAATTTAAATGATGTTTGTTAATTAGATAAATTAAGGTGAAATGCATTATATTTAGCAAAAATTAAAGTAGTTACAGCAATAAATAGAGAATAATTTTATTTTAGGATTATTATAAAAGTAATAAAATTTATTCTTATTAATGTTTGCTCTTAATTATCTTCTTAAAAAGAAAGTTAAAGATTTAAAAAGAGATAACTTTTTCTTTATCTATTGATTATAAAGGATAAACGATAAATTATTTTCATTATGTAACTAGTAAGATCCTTGTGATAATTAGAGTTACTCTTTTTATGATACGTTGCAAAACTAATTAAATATCATTTAATCTCTACCTGTAAATAACGAGTGATATAAAAATATGCCGAAATTTATTTTTTATCACGTATAATTTATCGATAGGAAAGGCTAAGTTAGCTCTCTTTATTGAATTAATTTTAAATAATGTATTTGCTATCTTATATTTTAATATAGGAAATATTTTATATAAGATTTTTTTGGTCAAAATAACTTTTTATGGTGATGGTGAATTATGTTAAAGAAAATTGTGAGTTCTCTGTTTTTAATATTTACAGTCATGGCATTATCAGCTTGTGGTGATAAAACAGATGATCCAGGGCAAGCTGCCGTTGCATTTGTCGAAGCTATTGCAGAAGGAAATGGGGATAAAGCAATAGCATTAATCCATTTAGGTGAAATGGAAAAAGATCCAAGAGTTGAGCAATTTAATAGCAAATTTAAAATGATTGTTGCGGAAACAGGGAAACAAGTTAAAGAGCAAGGCGGTTTAAGCAAGGTAGAAATTGTTAGCGTTGAATATAGCGAAGATAAAAAGAGCGCAATTGTGACATTAAAAACAGTCTTAAAAGATGGTGTTGAGAAAACAAAAGCACAAGAAATGATTAATGTTGATGGTAAATGGAAAGTTGCCTTTAAGTGATTGTTCGCATATTTAATATTGTAGCTTTATTCTTAGCGGGTGCATTTTATGCACTCGCTTTACCTCATGACTTAAGAAATGGTGATTTAGTTTTTCGGGATGGGGATGAAGTTATTAGTGAGATAATTAAACAAGTCGATAAAAGCGGGTTTAGCCACGTAGGTATGCTGTGGATCTCTGATAATGGTATTCAAGTGATCCATTCTACACCTAGTGAACATAGTAATATAAAAGATGGTGTGACTGTGGATAGTCTTGAATTTTTCATTAGTCGAGCAAAACCTAATTCAGTTCGTTTTTATCAAGTGAAAGGAAGTGAAGAAGCAAGAAAGATTGCGGTGCAAACTGCATTAAAACGAGTAGGTGAAAATTTTAGTATTCAACCGGGGCAAGGTGTTTATTGCACTGAACTAGTTGCTACTGCATGGTTAAAAGCAGGGGTTTCTATTTCTACTGGTACTCGAAAATTAGATATGCCATTTATTTCAGATAACCCACTTATTTTTCCTGAAAATCTGATTAATTCTGAAAATATTATCGAATATCCCCAGTAACACTTATTTTTGTCATCTTTTAATAAGTCTTAACCAAAAAAAATAAATAACATTAATTTTCTAGCTCTTTGGAAAACTTACAGGTAGTATCTGTCTAAATTTATTTTCCTCTCTCTTTTGATTATTTAGGTCGTTGTTATGTAATACGCATTGAGGCACTGAAGGAATAGTGCAAATACAGAAAAATTAACTTACCGAATTTCGCTTTAAATTTGGTAGAACTTCTGTTACTTAATGAGTATTAAATAATGAATAATCAATCACAAAAATATGATAGAACCTATCACTATCCTTTTTCACCAGGCACAACAAACGACGATCGTATAAATGCGCAATGGTGGCAGGATATTTGCCAAATAAAACAACTTATCCATACAGAAAAACTGGATGGAGAAAATAATTGCCTAAATAAAATGGGTGTTTTTGCACGCTCGCATGCAACCCCGACTCAATCAGCGTGGACATCTCAATTGCGTCAACGTTGGCAAATGATAAAAAACGATTTAGGTGAGTTAGATATTTTCGGTGAAAATCTATATGCCATTCATTCTATTGAATATGCACACTTAGAAGAATATTTCTATGTGTTTGCGGTTCGTTATAAAGATAAATGGCTAAGTTGGGAAGAAGTGCAGTTTTATGCTTCTCTTTTTGATCTGCCAACTGTGCCAGAAATTAAACTGCCGGAATGTCAGGATAAAAATGATTTTGAAAATATGATTGTTTCACAAGCCAAGCAGGCAAGTTTTTTTCAATCACAAGATGTTTTAACGCAAAAATCAAGCCCAATGGAAGGCATAGTTACACGAGATGCTCAGTCGTTTTCTTTAGATGATTTTTCACATCGTGTTTTTAAATATGTTAGAAAAGACCATGTTAAAACAGATGTTCATTGGAAAAAAAATTGGCGACGAGCCCCTTTAATTTGGGAAAAAACACAGGAGTTTCAATGATGCTTCATAAGAAATTACACACTGAAATGTCATGGGAACACCTTTGTGAACTGTATGATGAAATTAGTGATATGGCAGGTGTTATACAAGATCCTATTCATCATGCAGAAGGTGATGTGGCGGTACATACACAAAGAGTAATCAATTCAGTTAAATCATTGCCAGAATATAAAACATTAACTGAAAGAGAGCAGCAAATTTTATGGATCTCGGCACTTCTTCATGATGTAGAAAAACGTTCTACAACACGAGAAGAAGAGGGACGGATTGTTTCACCGGGTCATGCACGCAAAGGTGAATTAACAACGCGTCTTTTTCTATATGAAAAAGTGCCTTTAAGTTTTGCAGATAGAGAGCAGATCGCGGCTTTAGTTCGTTTTCATGGATTACCGCTGTGGGTGATGGATAAACCCGATCCTAAAAAAGCACTGCTTGCTGCATCATTAAGAGTAGATTGCTATTTATTGGCATTATTGGCTAAAGCTGATGTTTTAGGGCGAGATTGTGAAGATGAGCAGGCACTTTTTGATAAAATTGCGTTATTTACACTTTATTGTGAAGAGCTAAATTGTTGGCGTAAAGTCGCTCCATTTCCTTCAGATGATGCTCGTTTTCACTATTTTTATACAGAGAATAGTACAGATTGTAATTATGAGCCTTATCCTGAAAAAGGTAGTGAGGTTACGGTGTTATGTGGATTACCGGGGATGGGAAAAGATACCTTTATTCGCCAACATTGTGCAGATATTCCGATTGTGAGTTTAGATGATCTCCGTCGCCAGCATAATATTAAACCTGATAATAGGGATGCTAATGGTTGGATAGCACAGCAAGCAAAAGAGCAAGCTCGTATTTATTTACGAGAGCATAAACCTTTTGTTTGGAATGCCACCAATATTACACGAAAAATGCGAGATCAACTTATCTCTTTGTTTTATCGTTATAATGCAAAAGTCACCTTGGTTTATATTGAAGTTCCTTATGCACAATGGCGGAGGCAAAATAATGCAAGAAATGAAGCTGTGCCGGCTAAAGTAATGGAACGTATGTTGAGTAAATTGGAAGTACCTACACCAGAAGAAGCACATAAAGTGATTTATTGGATTGAAGGGCAATCTCAGAGCATACTTTAATTATCTGACGGATCTAGGTGAAATGATAAGTCAGTTATAAAAATAAAGTGAGGGTTACTTATAAAAATAAGTAACCCTTTTTTATTTATTGAGTGGGGTTAATTTGCAGGTAAAACAACGTACTAAATTTATTTTTTAACGTGATGAATAATATCGAAATAGGTATTACGATCATCAGCATTTGGATAAATACGATAGGTATACTCGTCATTTTTAACTGTGATATTTTCTACATCTCGGGTGAATAGTGTTTTACCTTCAGTATCTTTGGCAACTAAGGTACGTAATTTACCATCATCTGACATTGACCAGTCGCCTTGCATTTTTTGTTTACCTTCTGGTGTAAACATAATAAATGTGCCATTCGGGTAGTATTCAGCAATGCCAAAATAATTGCTTACTTGTGTATTATCTGAACTTGTTTTATTACCTTTTTCATCGACCGCATCTGTAGTTACCCAGACTTTTTCTATCATGATTTTCTCATAGTCATTCAGCTCTTTTTGAGCCTGAATAACGCTTTGAGTTTGAATATTGGTAGATGATGTTGAACTCTCTGCGGCAAAAAGAGAAAAGCTAGCGCTTAATAATGAGATTGCGATAAGTGATTTTATTTTCATTGATATATCCTTATTTTTCGTTGTGTTTTTTGTCAGGAGTTTATGTTGTGTCTGACGATATGAATAAACTTAAATATAAAATAGGCAAAGTGCGAGGAAAGAAGTGTGTCTAAATGTTTCTGATGAAAAGACTTTTTGACAAAAATAAAAGGTTTAAAATATCGATATATTTATTTTTATTGAAGTTATTATCTGCATTTATTCTTATTCTAGATGTAATTACTGTGAATGAAGTGGTTAAAAAAACAAATCATATTTATAGATAGTATAGAAAATAGATAAAAACCATTCTTGATTTACAATATGAACTCAAAGATTGACTTACAGATGAACTAAATAGACAAAGTTGATGGCATTTTTATCTAACTAAATGTTACTTGGATCACAAAAATGAAAGATGAAAACTGAGTGTGTTTTAAGCATTGCTTTTGCATTACTTAAGTAATTTGCGTTCTTTGGTAAATGGGTATCGTTTTCCTTAGTATTTAATGATTAGAATTTCTTTATAGTAAATACGGACTAAAAATTAAAGATGATAAAAATAATTAATGCATTGCTCGATTCAATTAGATTGTATTTTATTTAAGCATTATTACGGTTATTTTACAGAAATATAAAATGTTTTTTTGTAATGTCTTATTTATAAAAGTAAATTTTATTCTTGCATGTAAAATTTTAATATTATTCTCTGTGGATAGCTAAAAACTAATATTAAATTTATTTATACTAAATAAGTTAAAGTTACGTTATTTAATGATCCTATTTTTTATAAAAAAAGAATAAATCTCAAATTTATTTATTAAATAATCTTACGATTATCATTGTTTATTTCTGTTTATTTTTGTTTTTTATTTTTGTATTTCTGCTTTTTTTTGCTTTTAATAAATAACATATGATTGTAATCACAATCCCATAACAACTAATAAACTAAAGTTGTTGCCATAGAGGTAACATTAAATGAAAGCAGAACGTCATAAGAAAATAATTAATCTGATCAAGGGTAATGGTGCAGTAAAAGTTTCTGTTTTGGCTAAAGAACTTGATGTTACCAAAGAAACAATACGATCAGATTTAAATACACTAGCAGAAAAGGGAATTATAAAAAGATGCCATGGTGGCGCTTTTATAGAATTTGAAACATTAGACAAAGTAGCTAAGAAAGAAATTATACAATTTTTGGAATGTAATGATCAAATTGATAAAAACGATTTAGCAAACAAGACAGCAATAAATAAGGTGTGCGTACTGGGTTCATTTAATGTTGATATGATTAGCTATCTTCCTAGATTGCCAGAAGCCGGGGAATCCTTATTATCGAATAAATTTATCTTCTCACCGGGAGGTAAAGGCTGTAACCAAGCACTGGCTGCGAGTTATGCCGATGCACAGGTCCATTTTATTACTAAGATAGGCACTGATCAATTTAGTGATTATGCAGTTAATTTTATATCGTCATCAAGAATAAAAACATCAACGATATATCAAACTGAAAATTACCAAACAGGAACAGCTTCTATTTTTGTTTCGGAAGAGAGTGGAGAGAATATTATTTCTATTTACTCTGGTTCTAATATGGATATTTCTGCTGATGAAGTAAAAATACAGAAAGATAAAATTATTGATGCAGATATCATTTTACTACAATTAGAAACGAATATTGAAGCATTAAAAGAAATTATTGCTATTGGAAACGAGAATAATATTCCTATTATTCTTAATCCAGCACCGTATAACAAAATAGTTAATGAATTACTTCCAATGATAGATGTATTAACACCTAATGAAACGGAAGCAAGTTTATTATCTGGAATAGAAGTACTCGATTTAGAATCTGCAAAAAATGCTGCAGTTTCTATTTATCAACAAGGCGTAAATAAGGTGGTTATTACGCTAGGTAGTAAAGGTTCGTTAGCTTATGACGGATATAAGTATATTTACTCGCCGGCATATCCGGCAGTAGTAAAAAATACAGCAGGGGCAGGTGATGCTTTTAATGGTGCGCTCGCTGCCTCGTTGGCAAAAGGAAAGCAGTTTTCTTATGCGTTACGCTATGCATCAGCTTTTTCATCATTAGCTGTTGAGACGAGTAATGCTTCAGAAATGCCTGAAGATATTAATGTCATGCATCGCATCAATCAAACAACATATTCACAGATTGTCACCCAATCCCCTGAATAAATAATCTTTTTTGAAAGAGGAATAAAAATGAAAATCTTATTTATTGGTGAGTCATGGCACATTCATATGATCCACTCCAAAGGCTACGACAGTTTCACTTCCAGCAAATATGAAGAAGGTTCAACGTTCTTATTAAGTTGCTTAAGAGAAAAGGGTGTTGAAGTTGATTATATGCCTGCTCATACCGTTCAGGTTGCATTCCCACAAACAGCCGAAGCATTGGCTAAATACGATGTCATTGTTATTAGTGACATTGGTGCAAATACGTTCCTTCTGCAAAACGATACTTTCTATAACATGAAAGTTATTCCTAACGCATTAGGGTTAATTAAAGAATTCGTGGTTAATGGCGGTGGCTTATTAATGATTGGTGGTTACCTGTCATTTATGGGTATTGAAGCTAAAGCAAACTACAAAAATACATTACTTGCAGAAGTTCTGCCTGTTGAAATGCTGGATGGTGATGATCGTGTTGAAGCCCCTGAAGGTGTATTTGCAAGTGCTGTGAATGCTGAGCATGCATCAGTAAAAGGTTTTGGTGAGTGGCCAATGTTCCTTGGCTATAACAAAGTTTCAGCTAAAGAGAATACAGAAACGGTATTAAACATTGGTGAAGATCCATTACTGGTATTTGGTCAGTTCGAAAAAGGAAAAACAGGCTGCTTTATGAGTGACTGTTCTCCTCACTGGGGTAGCAAAGAGTTTTTAGCATGGCCTCATTATGCAGATATGTGGGTCAACATTCTTAAACAGATCGCCCGTTAATTTGAATTAAGAATAACTGTCATAAAAAGTAAAAAAGCGCAGAGTTGCCGCTCTGCGCTAATAAAAAACCGATTACTTGAAAAATAAAAAAAGAAATCACTCATAGCCAATAATCCAAAAGGAACATCTTATGAGTACAAAAAATTTATCAACACCATTGCTGATGTTAGCAACTGTGTTAGCAGGTATGCTATCACCAATGCAGTCTGCGGTGAATGGGCAGTTAGGGCATGTTTTAAAAGATGGTAACGCCAGCGCCGTTATCTCTTTTGCCAGTGGTTTAGTGGTGATGTTTTTTATCATCATGTCGAAAAAACAGTATCGCCAGCAATTTGCTTCAATTCCAAGTTTAATTAAAACGCGCAAAATTCCATTATGGAACTGGTTTGCGGGTCTTTGTGGGGCAATGGTTGTTTTCTCTGAAGGGGCTTCTGCGAGCGCATTAGGGATTGCAACATTCCAAACAGCATTAATCTCAGCACTTTTATTATCAGGCCTATTATGTGACCGCTTTGGTGTTGGCGTAGATGAGAAAAAATACTTCACGCCATATCGTGTATTAGGTGCAGTGTTAGCCGTTGTTGCAACTTTATTTGTGGTTTCTCCACAATGGCACTCAACCTCATTTATTTATTTAGCAATCTTACCGTTCCTTGCAGGTTTATTAGCCGGTTGGCAGCCAGCAGGTAACTCTAAAGTTGCAGAAGCAACAGGTTCTATGATGGTGTCTATCACTTGGAACTTTATTGTTGGCTTCACTGTTTTAACCATTGCTCTTATTGTTCGTATGGCATTAGGTCATATCACTCTTGAATTACCAGGTACTTGGTGGATGTATTTAGGCGGTCCTTTAGGACTCATGTCTATCGCATTAATGGCTATTTTAGTTCGTGGTTTAGGCTTACTGATGTTAGGTGTTGCTTCAACAGCGGGTCAATTATTAGGCTCTGTATTAATTGACTTATTATTACCTTCATTAGGCAATACTGTTTATTTAGTGACAATCATCGGTACATTATTTGCGTTAGTGGGTGCGATTGTAACCACAATCCCTGAATTCAGAGCCACTAAGTCAGCAAAAGCGTAGGAGTATCGTAATGAAAGGTTATATTCAAACCGTAACTGGCCCCGTGAAAAAAGAAGATATGGGATTAACATTGCCCCATGAACACCTCTTTAATGATCTCTCAGGTGTTGTTGATGAACCTTTTTATGAATTCTCGCATGTGTTAGTTGATAAAAAAGTGAGTGCAGATATTCAGTGGGGACTTAAATACGATCCATATTGCTGTTGCGATAATATGGATAAAAAACCAATCGAAGATGTTATTTTTGAATTAAATAACTTCAAAGAGTTAGGTGGAAGAACAATTGTTGATGCAACTGGCTCTTCATCTATTGGACGTGATATTAGAAAACTAAGACAAGTTGCAGAAATAACAGGTATTAACGTTGTAGCTTCTTCTGGGCTTTATATTGAGAAGTTTGAAGGAGAACGACTGGCTGATGATATTGATGCAATGGCAAAAATCATTGATGATGAATTAAATGTAGGCATCGATGGTACTGATATTCGTGCTGGTATGATTGGTGAAATTGGTGTTTCTCCCTTCTTTACAGATGGCGAGAAAAATAGCTTAAGAGCGGCTGCCATTGCACAAAATAGTAATCCTCATGCATCGATGAATATTCATATGCCGGGTTGGCAACGTCGTGGTGATGAAGTTTTAGATATTCTATTAACAGAAATGGGATGCAATCCCGCTAAGATTTCATTGGCACACTCTGATCCATCAGGTAAAGATATTGATTATCAATGCAAAATGCTAGATCGTGGTGTTTGGCTTGAGTTCGATATGATTGGTCTTGATATCTCTTTCCCTAAAGAAGGGGCAGCACCAAGTGTTATGGATACCGTAGAAGCTGTCGCAACCTTAATTGAAAGAGGCTATGGTAGCCAAATCGTATTAAGTCATGATGTGTTCTTAAAACAGATGTGGGCAAAAAATGGAGGTAATGGTTGGGGATTTGTTCCTAATGTATTCCTTTCATTATTGGCTCAACGTGGCATTGATAAATCTATTATCAAGAAATTATGTGTTGAGAATCCAGCCAATTTATTGGCTTAAATCTGAAGTGAATAAATAACAATAAATATACCCCTTGAAATAAATTTGGCGGCACTTTAATCGAGTGCCGCTTTTTTTATGTCTCAAGGAAAAAAAGACAAATTAAGGTATTAACGTAAATGGTAATTCTCAATATAACGTAATGAATGTGTTGAACCATTAATTACTAAAGAGTGTGTTTGTAGGTATTGGGTTTGTTGATTAACACCCGATAAGAAATCACCGGCAGTAATTGCGGTTGCTGCAAACATAACATCTTGGTTACGAACTAATGTGTCTAATGACAGTTTGATATTTACATCAGTACCCATTTTATGACAACGAGCAATTTCAGAAACAGCATATTCTCTATTTTCTGCACTATTTCCTTTGGCAATATCACGAGTAATTAAGCGTGCTTGCATATCTCCGCCCAATGCCTTAGCAATAGCGGCACTAATAACGCCTTCAGGTGCTCCACCAATACCGTACATAACATCAATACTGTTATTAGGCATTGTGGCATATAAAGAGGCTAAAACATCACCATCAGGAAGTGTAATAACATTAATGCCTTTAGCGCGTAGATCTTTAATAATATCGTGGTGACGCGGTTTATCTAAAATAGCGAGCGTTAATTGCTCAATAGATTTATTTAATGTTTGTGCAATAGCATCAAGGTTATATTCGAGACAATGGTTAAGATCAATCACACCCGCAGCTTGCTTCCCAACAATTAATTTTTCCATATACATATCGGGAGCTTGTAAAAAACTACCCTCAAAGCCAGCGGCTAAAATTGCTAGGGAATTATTTTCGCCCGTTGCTACCATACGAGTACCGTCAATTGGGTCAACTGCAATTTCTATTTTATCGCCTTTCCCATTACCGACTTTCTCACCAATATAGAGCATAGGTGCTTCATCTATTTCACCTTCACCAATGACAATTTCACCATTGATATTTAGGCTATTTAAACGTTCACGCATGGCACTGACTGCTGCATCGTCTGCTGCGTTCTTATTTTGTTTTCCAATCCAAGGCATTGCTGCAATAGCTGCGGCTTCTGTGACAGAAGCGATAGCATTAGTTAGTTCGTCATTTAATTTCATATTATGAGTGTGTTTTGCGATATAAATGGAAGATTAAGATAGGTTATCGATCATACCTTTTTTTCGAAATTATGTGCTAGGTTTAAATCAAGAGTTCTCGAAATAGGTTATTTAGGAATAAACTAAGATAAATCTGTGAAAATTAAAGTATAACTAAGGTTAAGAGATCAAAATCATGTGATGCTTAATGCAAAAGGATTAGGTTTATGGACGACTTTTTGGCGCTCATTGTTACAATATTTGTCGTAGTATCTTTGTATTGGCAATACCACGCTTATACAAATAGCAACTCATTGTTGCATCGAATTAAACAGCTTGAAGAAAAGTTTTCTGAGCAACAAGAGAAATTATTTAAGTTATTAAATAAAGATAATGCTGCGGATATTCGCACAGATCTTGATGCTCAGAAATGCGAAGTTAAGGATTTATCTCATGATATAAAAAGAGAGCCTCAACCAACCGTTTCAACTTATCAACCCAAAACGGTTGACCCTAAAACAGTTGACCCTACTAATACAACAGAGCATGTGCAAATAATGGCGGAGAATAGAGAAACGCCAGCATATCAACGCGCACAAGCATCACAAGAAACGACATTTAATAAAGTTTCTCCTAAAGAAGAAAATCCAGTTGTTCAATCTTCTATGGTTAATGATATTAACCCTGAAAACAAACAACCTAATAAGCCAGAAATATCAACAGTCCCTACACCTAAAGAGCCTGAGTCTTATCAACCTAAGGTAGCAACAAGCCGTTTTGCTCGTCATTATCAAAAAGAGGCGAAGCAAACATATTCTGAATCAACATCAGAGTCGCTTGTGGAGAATAGCGCGAATGTGGCAAGTGCTAGCCTTACGGGATCTGAAACAGGTCATTTAGGAAATGCTACACCTCAAGTAAATAGACCTGCATCGCAATATAGACCTAATTTAAATCCTCGACCAAAACGTCAACAAAAATCGATTTTGGGGCTTATTTGGAATTGGGTAGTAACAGGAAATCCGCTGGCAAAAATAGGGATGTTATTGCTCTTTTTTGGCCTGTCTTATTTACTTAAATACAGTATTGAGAATGAGCTTGTCTCAGCGTCAACACGTTTAATGATGGCTGGAATAGGGTGTTTTGCCTTATTAGGTATTGGCTGGTGGCTTAGAAAGAAAAACCTGATATATGCATTAATTTTACAAGGTGGCGGTATTGGTGGGCTTTATATTACTATTTTTGCTGCGACTAAAATTTATGACTTTATTCCTATTGGCATGGCTCTCGCTATTATGGTGTTTATCTGCTTGGTCAGTGTGAGTTTGGCGGTTATTCATCGAGCTATTAGTTTAGCGGTATTAGCTTCATTAGGTGGTTATTTAGCTCCTGTTCTATTGTCTACGGGCAGTGGCAATTATATTGCATTGTTTAGCTATTATCTTATTCTTTCAATTGGTATTCTTATTATCAGCCATTGGCAAGTTTGGCGTTTATTAAATCTTATTGGTTTTGCTTTTACTTTTGGTATTGGTTTTATATGGGCAATACCAAATTACACTCATGTCGATTATTTACCTTGCCAGCTATTTTTAATTGCAAATTGGTTGATTTTTGGTGTTGCAACAGAACTTTCAACATTAAAAAATAAACTGAAACTTAATATTCCTTTTGATGCCACATTACTATTTGGTACGCCGTTAATTGGTTTTATCTTCCAACATCGATTAGCCTCAGAATGGCCATATGGTGTTGCTATTGCTTCATCACTTTATGGATTAGCTTATTTCGCACTAAGTTGGTTTGCACTTAAACGTTATCGCGAAGAGGGTAAATTACTGGCAATTGCCTTCTTTATGCTCTCTGTCACCTTTGCCACTTTAGCCGTACCATTTGCATTCTCTGCTGAATGGACATCAATTGTATGGGCAATTGAAGGGGTAATGATCCTTGCATTTTCTGTTTTACAGCAACAAAAGAAACCTGCTATTGCGGGGACTATTTTAGTTGCGGTTTCCTTTGTTCTATCATTTAACATGCCTGTTATTTTGTTAGGCGATTGGCTAATGATTGTAACACAAGTGATTGTTGTATTTGCCGTCGCAGTACTGTGGTATCGAGCTAAATTTACTAATATTGATAGTCAAACTATTGGATATGTAACACTATTTATCGCGGTTGTAAGTTGGGGATATAGCGTTTTACTTTTACAAGAATATGGCGAGTATTGGCTCTACCCAGAGATAAAATCCATTACCTTTGCATTTATTCTTATTAGCTGTTGGGGTATGTTCTTTGTGGGTAAGAAAACCCAATTTTCTGAGTTGGCAAGTTGCTCTATTTTAGTATGGCCGATGTCAGCACTTATTATGTTGGTGTACATCTATCTTGCAGGTTCGCTAATTGATAATTGGTTCAGTGCGATTATCTGGGTTGCAATTTTTGCGAGTGGTTTCTATTTGCTTAAAGCAAATACGTTATTGCCGAAGCAAAGGATCAAAAAAGCATTGATCCATGGTATGCATCTTGTCTTTATTGGTATTTTTTTATTTACTGAAATTATTTGGTTAATGGATGTTACGTACCTTTATGTGAGCTTACATTTTGCTAGCGTCATTTTTGCTATAAGTTTATTTATCGCAATAAGTTATATGCTAGCAATGAGAGTTAATTGGATAAAAGAGTATCAAAATACCTATTGGCTAGTTACTTTACCTGTTTTAGGCTTATTGGCACTTTCTTTAATCTTTGCAAACTTTAATAACGGTACTGAAAGTGGAATTAAATTTATTCCATTATTTAACTTGATGGATCTAATGGGTGTTATTGGAATATGGGTTGGCTATAAATTTATTTCAATAATAAAGCAGTCACCTAAGTATCAAGCATTATTACAAAATAACTTACCTCTATTAAATTACATTATTCCCGCGATGATTTTCTGGTGGGCAAACGGTATTTTATTAAGAGGGTTAGTCTTTGCAACAGATATTGATTGGTCGAGTTATGCAATCATTAATTCCAAAGTGATCCAAACAGTATTAGCCATTATTTGGGCGATTACAGCATTAGTAACTATGGTAATGGCGACACGTAAGAAATCACGCTCACAATGGTTTATTGGTGGTGTACTGTTGGCTGTGGTTATTGCTAAACTCTTCCTAATTGATACATCATTAAGTAGTGGATTGCTAAGAGCATTGGCCTTTATTGGTGTTGCAATACTGATTTTATTAATCGGGTATTTCTCACCATTACCACCGAAAAAACAAACTAACAATACAAGTGTGTAAGTAATATTTTAGCTTACCATGTGTTTATTTTAGTAATTAAATCATGCATATAATCTTAAATGGTTAGTGCATGATTTAACGAAAAGGAGAACCATAATGCATCAAGGTCAATGTTTGTGCGGCAAAGTTAAATTATCAACAGCACAAGATATATCTGCGCTCAGTGTTTGTCATTGCAGTATGTGTTTGCGTTGGAATGGTGGTCCAGGTTTTTCAATTGATTGCAAATCAGATTTGAAGATTGAAGGTGAAGAAAATATAACACGCTATGATTCATCTTTATGGGGAGAGCGGGCATTTTGTAAGCATTGTGGTTCTCATCTTTTTTACCATCTAAAAGAAACCAATACTTACTATGTATCAGCAGGATTATTCCCTGATGCAAAAGAAAGCAAACTAACAATGCAAATTTATATAGATAGCAAACCTCCTTATTATAATTTTGTAGAAAAAACACCAATGCTAACAGAACAAGATATTATGAATATGTTCAATAAATAATATTTTATTTATTGTTTTTTTGTATTTTTAAATTTTAAAAGACTCTTTTATATATGAGTCTTTTTTTATGAATGGGTTTTATTAAATAAATATTAATTAATGCTAAGAAAAAAGTGGGTTGCTGTTTTTTATTATAGTATGATGTTTTCTTTAAAATTTATGATAAGTTACCTAATGTTTTTTTGTTATGTATTGATTTAAAAGGAGCGTGTTATTGATAAATACATTGGTAATAAGTCAAGTTGAAATATTTAGCTTGGGAATAAAAACACTTCTTAGTCAGATTAAAAAAATCAATGTCCGAAAGGTGATGAATGATGAAAGTGATGCATTTCGTTATTGTCGACAATTTTCGGTTAATCTTATTATTATTTATTCAGTACCATCACTCTCATTAATTGATTCTATAAAAAGAATAAAGCGATCATCTTTATCAATTAAAATTATTGTTATTTCACCAAAAATAGACTCTATATTATCAATAACACTTCTTCAATTGGGTATTGAAGGTTTTATTGTTATTGATACTTCTTGTGAAAATATTCTGCAAGCTATCCGACAAGTTTGTATCGGTCAACGGTATATAAGCCAAGAGTTAGCGATGGAAATCGCACTAACAAAATTACAGCAAGAATTAAATCCGTTACATCAGCTTTCAGAAAGAGAATTGCAGATTATGTCGATGATCATTAGAGGAAAAAAAATCTCACAAATCGCAAGTGAGCTGAATATTAATACAAAAACGGTAAATAGCTATCGTTACCGAATGTTTAGTAAACTTAAAATCTCAGGTGATGTAGAATTAACACATATAGCAATACGCTATGGGTTAATTGAGATAGAGAGTCATTTACAAAGTGGAAGACAAATTTGACGCCAAAGCATTCTTAAGCCGAGTCACTGATAAACCGGGTGTTTATCGGATGTACGATGCGACAGACACAGTAATCTATGTTGGCAAAGCTAAAGATCTGAAAAAAAGGCTTTCGAGCTATTTCCGTACACAAGTAAATAGCCGTAAGACTGAAGCTTTAGTGAAGTGCATCGCAAATATTGATGTCACGATCACCCATACAGAAACGGAAGCTTTATTGCTTGAACATAGCTACATCCAACGTTATCAACCTCGCTATAATGTGTTGTTACGCGATGATAAATCCTATCCTTATATTTATTTAAGTGGTGATAAACACCCTAGACTTGCTAGTTACCGTGGTGCAAAACATGCCAAAGGGGAATATTTTGGACCTTTCCCTAACTCTTTTGCAGTAAGAGAAACATTGGCATTAATGCAAAAATTGTTTCCTATTCGTCAATGCGAAGATAGTGTTTATCGCAATCGTTCAAGACCTTGTTTGCAATATCAAATTGGCCGTTGTCTTGCACCTTGTGTAAAAGGCTACGTTTCTGATGAAGAATATGCCCAACAAGTTAATTATGTGCGACTTTTCCTTTCAGGTGATGATACGCAAGTTATTGACGGATTGGTTAAACGTATGGAAGAAGCCAGCCAAGAATTACGTTTTGAAGAGGCCGCTCGCATTCGTGATCAAATCCAAGCCGTAAGACAAGTGACCGAAAAACAATTTGTCGCCAATATTGGTGATGATCTTGATGTGATCAGTGTTGCTTTTAATGGTGCTATTGCTTGTGTTTATGTCCTTTTTTTCCGTCAAGGTAAAGTGTTAGGAAGTCGGAGTTATTTTCCTAAAGTCCCTGCAAATACCTCAATCGATGAAGTTGTTCAAACTTTTATTGGTCAGTTTTATTTACAAGGTAGTGCAATTCGAACTTTACCGACTGAAATCTTGCTCGATTTTGATTTAGAAGATAAAGCCATTCTTTCTGAGTCTATTTCTTCAATAGCGGGGCGAAAAATTCAAATTCAAACAAAACCGCGCGGTGATAGAGCTCGTTATTTAAAATTGGCGAGAACAAACGCAGCAACAGCATTGGCTTCAAAACAAGTCGAGCAATCGACAATTTCACAACGTTATACCTCGTTGATGTCTCTTCTTGATATGAAAGAGATAAAACGAATGGAATGTTTTGATATTAGTCACACTATGGGAGAGCAAACTGTGGCTTCATGTGTAGTATTTGACATGAACGGCCCATTAAAATCTGAATATAGGCGCTATAATATCAGTGGTATTACTCCTGGTGATGATTATGCGGCGATGAATCAAGTGCTCACTCGACGTTATGGTAAATCATTAGAAGAGACTAAGGTTCCAGATATTATCTTTATCGATGGTGGTAAAGGGCAATTAGCACAAGCAATAGAGGTATTTGATTCTCTTGATGTTGATTGGGACAAATCACACCCGAAATTAATAGGTGTCGCAAAAGGGAGTGATCGTAAAGCAGGGCTTGAAACCTTGTTTTTTGTGCCTGAAGGTGAAGGGATGGCATTACCTTCTGATTCACCTGCGTTGCATTTGATCCAACATATTCGTGACGAATCGCATCGTCATGCAATAACAGGGCACCGTCAACGTAGAGCAAAAGTTAAAAATACCAGCTCGTTAGAGTCTATTGAAGGTGTAGGGCCTAAGCGCCGTCAAATGTTGTTGAAATATATGGGAGGGCTACAAGCTTTGCGAGACGCAAGTGTTGAAGAAATTGCGAAAGTCCCCACAATTTCGACTGCATTAGCAGAAAAAATTTTTAATGCGTTGAAACACTAAGTGTATTGATGCACCATATTAATAACTCTCACTTTTCTAGGTCGTGTAGAACGCTATGCAACTAAATATCCCAACTTGGCTAACTCTATTTCGTGTCGCACTAATCCCATTCTTTGTTTTGGTGTTTTATTTACCATTCAAAGATGCTCCATTAGTCTGCGCTATTATTTTTATGGTAGCAGCTGCAACTGACTGGTTTGATGGTTTTTTAGCACGTAGATGGAAACAAACTACTCGCTTCGGGGCTTTTCTTGACCCAGTAGCAGATAAAGTAATGGTTGCAACAGCACTTGTTTTAATTACTGAATACTATCATGAGTGGTGGATAACCTTACCCGCAGCAACCATGATTGCTCGTGAAATTATCATCTCTTCACTAAGAGAATGGATGGCTGAATTAGGAAAGCGTAATAGTGTTGCAGTTTCTTGGATAGGAAAAGTGAAGACGACCGCACAAATGGGATCGCTGGTTGTGTTATTATGGCGTCCTACTGTTGAAGCAGAGTGGTTTGGATTCGCTTTATTATATATCGCAACAGTGCTGACTTTCTGGTCAATGTTTCAATATTTGAGCGCTGCGTGGTCAGATTTGCGCGAAGGTTGATCGAAATGACTGAAAATTCACCGAACAGTCAAAAAGATGCAAATATAGTGTTGACTAGATTCAGGAAATCAGTAGAATGCAACGCATCGAAAGGCACAACGGTTTACGGAAATAAATAAGTAAATCAGCGAGTTCGGTAAAGCGGGAATAGCTCAGTTGGTAGAGCACAACCTTGCCAAGGTTGGGGTCGCGAGTTCGAGTCTCGTTTCCCGCTCCAATCTCTAATGAGATTGAGCAGTTGAGGCGCGTTGGCAGAGTGGTCATGCAGCGGATTGCAAATCCGTGTACCTCGGTTCGATTCCGGGACGCGCCTCCATTAATGCCCAGGTGGTGAAATCGGTAGACACAAGGGATTTAAAATCCCTCGGCTGTAAGGCTGTGCGGGTTCAAGTCCCGCCCTGGGCACCATCTCTTTTAGATAAAGAGTTTGGTGCAAAAAAGAAAGTCCATTGTAAATGGCACTGGAAGTAAATAAGTAATAAGTCGTCCATACCAGTATTTTTCTTAGTAGTAAGAATTTACGGACGCACCACAGAATTTAGCCCAGGTGGTGAAATCGGTAGACACAAGGGATTTAAAATCCCTCGGCTGTAAGGCTGTGCGGGTTCAAGTCCCGCCCTGGGCACCATATAAATACGGACCTTAACTTAGGTCCGTTTTTTCTTCCACTAGCAACCAAGTTGGTGAGAGAAGAGTAAAAACTAAAGTTAGCTTAGAAGTAAATGCTTTAAATTTATTTGTTATCTATCTTGTTTGATAAACGGATGTTAAGCGTAACAAGTAAATACAATTTAGCCCAGGTGGTGAAATCGGTAGACACAAGGGATTTAAAATCCCTCGGCTGTAAGGCTGTGCGGGTTCAAGTCCCGCCCTGGGCACCATATAAAGAAGCGGACCTCATTGAGGTCCGTTTTTTTTATCTACTTAATACTAGAATGGTATTAAAAACATGCTTCCAAAATATCGAGCACATCTTTAGTTGTTAGCTTTTTATAGCCTCTACCAATAATTGTGGTTGATTGTGCAATCTCAGGAAGCATCTCTCTTGTTGCACCTAAGTCTTCTAATGAAGTCACAATACCGCACTCTTTTGTGAAATGTTCCAGTGCATCAATACCTTCGAGTGCAATTTGATCTTGTGTTTTACCTTCAGTGGAAATTCCCCATACTTGAGTGGCAAAGCGTACAAATTTTTCGATACCAAATTTATAGATAAAACGATAATAAGGTAGAGAAATTGCAGCAAGTCCCATTCCATGAGCACAGTCTGTATAAGCTCCTAATTGGTGCTCAATCATATGAACTTGCCAATCTTGCGTTTTTGATAATCCTGTGAGGGTATTTAATGCAAGTGTTGCATTCCACATAAGATTACTTCTTGCTTCGTAATCACTTGGATTTTTAAGTGCAACACGTAAATTATCAATCGAAGATTTTAATAAACTTTCAATTAAATAATCCGTTGTGTTTGCACCTTGATCAGAAAAGTATTGCTCCATCAAATGAGACATCGTGTCAAAAACACCACTCACCATCTGATATTGAGAAACTGTAAAGGTATATTCTGGATTTAAAATTGAAAATTTAGGGAATATATTGGCAGGAAAAACACGCCCAATTTTATATTTAGTCTCTTCATGGGTAATGACTGAGCCACCATTCATTTCAGAGCCTGTGCCTACCATGGTAAGAATTGATGCGACAGGAACAATTTTATTTGTCACATCTTGATATTCAACCCAGTATTTTTGAAAAGGATCTTCATTTTCACAATAAGCAGAAACAGAGATGCCTTTTGCACAATCAATAACAGAGCCACCACCGACCGCTAATATTAAGCTGACATTATGTTCACGTACTAATTGAGCACCTTCCATCATTTTCGCATAGGTTGGATTGGGCATAACGCCAGATAACTCAACTACCTTTTTTCCTGCATGTTTAAGTATTGCCATGACTTCGTCATAAAGGCCATTAGATTTGATAGCGTTACGGCCATACATCAGCATGATGGTTTCGCCATAATGTGATAATTCATCATTTAATTTAGCAAGAGAGTTCTTACCAAAATGAATGGTGGTTGGATTATAGTAAGAGAAATCGAGTTGCATTTTGAGATCCTATTGCCAGATTAAAGATTATCTAATTGAAGTCGATTGTATTTTTTAACTTCAAATAAGATAGGAATGGATTATTTGTTGAGGAGAATGCTATCGCTTTCCCATTTAGAAATGAATGTCTGATCTTCTTAGTCTCTTGCCTATTTTTCCAAAAAACTAAAATGATGATTGTGAATAATATAAGTTAGATAAGAGAGAGAATAAGAGAGTTTATAACGGTTAAATACGATCTGTTTCTTTAAGCATCTTAATATCGGTTGCTGGTGGAGCCCCGAATAATCGGCTATATTCACGACTAAATTGAGAAGGGCTTTCATAACCAACTCGGAAAGTGGTTGTCATTGCTCCTAAATTTTCAGTTAACATCAATCGACGGGCTTCACTGAGTCGTAATTTTTTTTGGAATTGAAGCGGAGTCATTGATGTCATCGTTTTAAAATGAGTATAAAAAGCAGATTTACTCATTCCTGAACATGAAGCCAATTCATTGATGTTTAATGGTTTTATATAATTACTTTTTAGCCAATCAATGGCTTTAGCTATTTGATGACTATGGCTACCCGCAGTAACGATTTGATTCAAACGTTCACCTTGTTCTGTAACCAGTAGACGATAGAAAATTTCACGTTTGATCCCTGGAGCAAGGATTTTAATGCTATCAGGTTCATCAAGAAGAGTGAGCAAGCGAATAAATGCATTGACTAAAGGCTCTGATAATTCACCGATTGCAATGCCTTTTTGGGCATTTGAATCTGGATTAAATGTTAATTCACTATCAACGATGAGTTGGGATATTTCTTGCAGATCTAACTCCATAACTAGCCCTAAAAATGGTTTTTCGTTGCTGGCTTTCATAATATTTGCCATAACGGGGAGTTCTATTGAAGAAATTAAAAAATGGTTGGCATCGTAAATAAAGCTCTCTTCTCCTAAGATCACTCTTTTTTCACCTTGGGCAATTAAACAGATCCCCGATTTGTGAGTATGGCTGGTAATTGGTGTAGGGGATGTCCAGTGTGTTAGCGTTAATCCCGGAATTTGAGTTTCAAATTGATTAGTATCGTGAGTCCATTTTTCAATCTGCATGGCGAGTTTTTGAGTTAATAACGCCATGTTTTCTAATTTATTCATATGGACTCCATACGGGATAAAGTGATTAATGTTGTGGTAATTGTAAAATTATAATGTATGAGATGAAGATTAGAAAATTATTTGATTTATCTTTAATAGGAATTTGGAAGGGAAAAACAAAAAATGAGGTAGGCTGTGCCTAATAAATCACAGCCTTATAAATTTATTATTTATTGGTTCTATTTTTTTCTAACCATTTTTGCATTTGTTCTATTTCAGGGCCTTGCGCATCAATAATAGCTTGAGCTAGTTTACGCATTTCAGGATCAGTACCATATTTCAACTCAATTTTAGCCATATCAATAGCGCCTAAATGGTGGGCAATCATGCCATCAGCAAAAGCAACATCTGCATTATCAGTGTTCATTCCTTTTGCCATATCAGCATGCATTTTATTCATAGATTCATTGAGCTCTTTTTGCATAGGAGAGCTATTATGTGATGCATCCATATTCATATGTGTATTGTTTGCCATTGCACCAAAAGAGATAGCACTCATTAAAATAACAGCAGCAGGTAAAATCTTTTTCATAACAGTTTCCTTGGATTTATCGTGAAATTGTTATCACTCTAAAGATTCCCCCTAGGGGAAGGTCAATGTTGTTATTCAAAGTTTAATGTTCTTTACCTTTAATGACGTAATTACAGAATAGCCTTTTAACCTATTTTGTTTCAATTGGTTATATACCAATATCTAATTTTATACCTCTTTGCATGCTCGGAATTTCTTTATAAAAAAAGAAAAGTAATGATAACTATTCCCATTAAATCTATTTTGCTATAAAGTTGTATTAATAATGCAACTTTAAGGTGACTATATGGATAATCAAACTACAACGCAACCTATGTCTCAAGAACCGTCAAAAGCAGGGCATACCTTCTTAGCGAGTTTAGGGAAAACACGTTTAAGACCGGGCGGTGTAGAGGCATCTGATTGGTTAATTAATAATGCACAGTTTACATCATCAAGCCATGTTCTTGAGATTGCTTGCAATATGGCGACAACATCAATCGAGATTGCCAAGAAATACGGTTGTCATATTATTGCTATCGATATGGATGATAATGCTTTGTCTCATGCGCAAAAAAATGTTGATAATGCACAGTTATCACATTTGATCCAATTAACAAAAGCAAATGCATTATCTTTACCTTTTCCTGATAATACTTTTGATATTGTTATAAATGAAGCAATGTTGACAATGTATGCAGATAAAGCCAAAGCAAAGTTAGTAAAAGAGTATTACCGTGTTTTAAAACCCGGTGGTTTGTTATTAACTCACGATATTATGAAAAAAAATGATGATATTAATAGAGATAAATTAATCGGTGTAGTGAAATCAAATGTAGCACCCATGTTTAAGCAAGAGTGGCATGACTTATTTATTAATATTGGTTTTTCAGAAGTAAAAATAAAATCGGGTAACATGAGTTTAATGTCACCTGTTGGTTTAATTCGTGATGAAGGCTTATTTAGAACCGCAAAGATAATTAAGAATGGATTGGTAAATAAGCAAAACAGACCACGATTCTTATCAATGTTCCGTTTTTTTAGAGAGAATCGACATGTGTTAAATTATATTGCATGTTGCTCTAAAAAATAATTTAATCAAGAAAAATTTATGTATTATTTAATGGCACCTAAGTAGAACTAGGTGCTTATTTTTTTATAAATAAGAATAAATAGAACTGTATACCACCGTAATAAAATGTAAAAAATAAAAAGAATCGTAATCCAGATTGAACCTGATTTATTTTAACTATATATATTAAAAAGAAATATTAAAACAGATGTGATTTATATGTGGGGTTTAATATGAAACAGATACTTATTATTGCAGGAGGGATATTATCGCTAACTATTATGCTGGCTATTCTTGCCGCTATTTTAATAGTGTCTGTCATTAAAGATAATACTGCTGAGTTTTGGAATGAAAGTCGCGAAGTGATTGAAAGTTCGTCATCAACAGTACGTGAAACCCTTTCTAGCGTAGAAGCAAAACGCGATACGCTTATGGCTATTTATCAATCTAAAGATAACAATGGAAGTTGTCAGCAGTTAGCTGAAAAGCTAAATAATGTTGAAAAAGCACTTTCTAATGGAAATTTAATATTACCACGACCAGCAAAGGAACAAATTTCGACTATTAAAAATGCTTTTGATGGTTCAACATCATCCACGAAAAACATTGCTTGCGAGCAGGCACTTCAAGTTATTAATGACTTGAGTCAGTAATCTTAAGATTCTTTCTATTTTCATTTATCTTTTGTCCAACAGCAAGATTATTTCCAGCTATTAAATTAATATCTCTTAACTTAATTCAATGAATCTACAATATATTTCTCTTGAAAAGAGTATATTCTTATTCTTCAACATAAAGTAGTGATAGGTCATTTATATCTACAATCTCTCTATTGGAAGATTATGTTAACGTTAAAAAGAAGTTGCCAAGGGGATTTAAAATCACGATATGAATATGCTAAAATTGATAGCTGATTCGCTTTAGCAATGAAGTTTAGTGATAATTTGGTTTATTTTTTGTTTCTAACGAAATGCATTTTTATCTTTATGCCATTTTTTTACTTTCAATCTAATAAATCTATTTTTAGCACAAGTGAGAAAAGCAAATCAGATAAAAGCTTCTATAAAAAATCATGGCATATATATCAATATAATTTAAGAAAACATCAATTAATTATGAATATCGCAGCATCAAACGTAAATGAAGTTAGCCGTCAAACTGCATGGATCAGAGTAATAATATTATCATTCGCGGCTTTCGTTTTTAATACAACAGAATTTGTTCCTGTTGCACTGTTAAGTGATATTTCTGAAAGCTTCGGTATGATCCCTGCTCAAACAGGTTTAATGATCACAATATATGCTTGGGTTGTGGCTTTAATGTCTTTGCCTTTAATGATAATGACAAGCAAAGTTGAGCGACGTAAGTTACTTATTATTTTATTTATTATCTTTATTTTAAGTCATATTTTATCTGGCGTAGCATGGGATTTTAAATCACTGATAGCAGGTCGTATTGGCGTTGCTTTCTCTCATGCAGTGTTTTGGTCGATTACCGCATCACTGGCTATTAGAGTGGCACCTCCTGGTAAACGAGCTCAGGCATTAGGTTTATTAGCAACAGGAACTGCATTAGCTACGGTTCTTGGCTTACCTATTGGGCGTGTCGTTGGACAATGGTTAGGATGGCGTGCAACCTTTATGGGAATTGGTGTTTTAGCTTTAATTACCATGTTTGCATTAATGCGCTATTTACCTTTATTACCGAGTGAGCATTCGGGATCATTAAAAAGTGTTCCCGTGTTATTAAAACGTGGCCCATTAATGGGGATTTTTCTGTTAACCGTAATCGCGGTTACTGCACACTTTACCGCTTATAGTTATATAGAGCCTTTTGTTATTGATATTGCAAAATTAGATCAAAACTTTGCTACGTTAGTTTTACTTATTTTTGGTGGTGCTGGCATTATTGGTAGTGTGTTATTTAGTCGTTACAGTGCCAAGATGCCAACATCATTTTTATTCTTTGCACTAATTTTACTTACTGCTTGCTTAAGTTTATTAATGATAAGTAGCCAAAATTTAACGACATTCATTGTGTTGATTATATTTTGGGGAATTGGCTTTATGTGTATCGGCCTTGGTATGCAAGTTAAAGTGATTGATTTAGCTCCCGATGCAACAGATATTGCGATGTCTATTTACTCCGGTATTTTTAATATCGGTATTGGCGCTGGAGCATTGATTGGTAATCAAGTTATCTTACATGCTGGCATGACAAACCTTGGCTATGCAGGAACAATATTAAGTGTTATCGCAGTTATTTGGTGTGGTTTTATCTTTAATCGCTATCGTGTTTCGATGGGTGGAAAGCCTCGTCAAAAGAATCAGCTTCATCAACACTAAATAAGTATTTCCACGATATAAAGGCATCTATTCAATATGAAAGATGCCTTTTTTATTTGTTGTGGTGAATATCCTTAATCTCGCTTGTGATAGAATTCACAAAATTGACTTTGTATAGGATTAAGGCGAAAAAATGAATGGATTAACTTACCTAATGTTGGCAATTATATCTGAAGTGATTGCGACAACAATGCTAAAAGCTTCTGATGGTTTTAGCCGATTATATCCATCTATTGTGGTCGTCATTGGTTACTGTTTTTCTTTTTGGGCACTTTCTCAAGTGGTAAGAGTTATGCCATTAGGTATTGCTTATGCAATATGGAGTGGATTAGGGATAGTTTTAGTTTCTGTTGCGGCTGTATTTCTCTATCAACAAAAACTTGATTTACCTGCCATTGTTGGTATGGCTTTAATTATTGCTGGTGTTTTAGTTATAAATCTACTTTCAAAAAGTGCTTCACACTAATAGGAATAACTGGAAGAAATTAGGGTGTCTTTGATGCAAAAGAAATTTAAAACAGCTTGTTATCTATTTATGTTAACTAGCTTTGCTTTTATTGCAGGATGCAGTAATTCAGCGCAGACACAATATTCATCTACACAAGTGGTTAGTAAAAGTCGAACAATGCCGACAACCAGTCTTGATATTCCCTTAGATGAATCAGCCAAGGCAACCTGTGTCTTTTCAGGTGGTGTGCCTTCTTTAAACTATGAATTACATGGTGGTCAGACACCAGTGTGTCAATTTGCTAATGGCAAGCGTTGTAGTGAACAAGCTTTAATTGAAGGGGCTTGTATTCCAGGTTAAAGCTTATTGTTGGCTGACTATTTAATCACCAATTTTTTATTATAAAAATAGCCCTTAGTTTATCGCTAAGGGCTATTTTCTTTTTTTATTCTTTTGTTTTAAAAGAACTTGTTATTTGGCTCATTAATACTAATAAACCTACAACAAAATAGGCAGAGAAAATAATAAGCATCCATTGTGGCATTTCTAAAGTTAAAAATTGCCATTGGCTGACAGAGCAATCACCAGTTGCTTGGAATACAGCAGGGAACCAATCTTGCAGAGCAAACCAAGAGGGTAAAGTGACAAAAAAATCACAGGTTGCAAAAGGGGATGGATTCAGAATAAGTTGTGTATGTTCCCAAGAGAGTTCTATTCCTCGGTATGCGGAATAAATCCATAAGAAACCACCCGCCATACGCATAAGTGCCATTTTAGGTGCGGTAGCCCCAAGCAATGCAGCAACTAATATGCCCAATACTGCGATGCGTTGATAAACGCACATTACACAAGGCATTAATTCCATTCCGTACTGAAAATACAATGCAGCACCTTCAAGGCCTATTGCTGTTAATGCAAGCAATAGCCATGAAAAACGGCTTTGTGACCAGTGACGAAGAGAAGTCAGCATAATAATATCCATTTAAATATTAAATAAAATAAGTGTATATTCTGCCCAAAAATCAAGCGCAAAAAAAGTTAAAATCCGTTATTTCACAAATATTTACATTCAAGCTTCATTTAAAGAAGAAAATAGGACTTTTATCAAATAAAAGTCCTATTAATGTGGTGTAACTGTGGATCTATTGTTATGGAATAGCAACTAAACCAATTTCATAGAACCAATGTGTTGCAGGAACAAGCCAAAATTCAACAGCCACTAAACCAAGTAATGTCATTACAATCGTGTATGGCAGTGCCATTATCACCATTCGACCATATGATAAACGGATGAGCGGTGATAGTGCCGATGTCAATAAGAACAGGAATGCAGCTTGACCATTTGGAGTCGCAACAGAAGGTAAGTTTGTACCTGTATTAATAGCAACACCAATATGCTCATATTGGGATTGGCTAATTAATCCGTCTTGCAATGCGGTTAACGCTTCACTGATATAAACCGTACCCACAAACACATTATCTGAAATAGCAGATAGTAAACCATTAAAGAGATAAAAAAGAGACAGTTGTGAGGATTCTGAAGCTTGAAGAACAAACTGAATAATAGGGCCAAATAACTGTTGGTCAATAATAACGGCAACGATAGAGAAGAATACGGTCAATAACGCAGTGAAAGGTAAGGCTTCTTCAAATGCTTTACCAAGAGCATGTTCTTCTGTGATCCCACAAAATGCAGTGGCAAGAATAATAACAGATAACCCGATAATACCGACTTCTGCTAAATGGAGCGCTAAAGCAACAATCAACCAAATACCAATTAATGCTTGGATCATCAGTTGAGCTTTTTCTTGAGAAGTACGTTTTTCACTGTTTTTCTTGTCGTATTCAGTTAGAACTTTACGAACTAAATCAGGTAATTCAGCACCATAACCAAATAGCTTAAAGCGTTCTACAAAGTAGCACACTGCAAGGCCCGCGAAGAAAACAGGAATAGTGACGGGTGACATTCTGATAAAAAAGGTCACAAAATCCCATTCTAAATGTTTTGCAATAATCAGGTTTTGTGGTTCACCCACCATGGTCATTACGCCACCTAACGCAGTACCGACACCAGCATGCATCATTAAGCTACGTAAAAAGGCACGGAATTGTTCTAAAGTTTGTTTTTTTTCTGCGGTATCAATAAATCCATCATTACTTAATTCTGCACCTGATTGATTAGAGGCAAAATTATGATAAATAGAGTAGAAACCGAGAGAGACACTGATTACAACTGCGATTACGGTTAAAGCATCTAAAAAGGCAGATAAAAATGCACTTGCGAAGCAAAAGGCAATAGATAACATTCGTTTAGAACGAATGGATAACAGCAGTTTAGTAAATGCAAACAGTAATAATTGCTTCATAAAATAGATACCTGCAACCATAAAGACAAGAAGTAAAATCACTTCAAGGTTGTTGGCAATTTCATGACCAATCTGTTTTGGGCTAGTCATACCAATGATGACGGCCTCAATAGCAAGTAATCCTCCGGGTTGTAACGGGTAACACTTTAGCGCCATAGCCAGCGTAAAAATAAATTCTACAACTAATAGCCAGCCGGCGACAAAAGGGTCAACAAAGAAAAAAATCAGTGGGTTGATAATTAAAAAAGTAAGAATAGCAAGCTTATACCAATCAGGGGAATTCCCCATAAAGTTCTTTAGTAGTGCTTGTCTTATACTCATATCCATTAGGTTTCTCATCCTCCAAATAGAGATTTTAAGCGCAATGATGCGCAATTTAACCATAGTACGCGCTAATCGCTGTGAAATTAAGCGCCTTAGTAATAATAAATTGATAAAACTACATCAAGTTTTATGATGCCATTCACTATTTAATGATGGTTGAGCTATATCAAAATTATGCATTCTGATATTATCTTTTCCATTATTAGCAGAAAAATCGCTTCGGAAGAAATAAAAATATGGTTATTAAGGCTCAAAGCCCCGCAGGTTTTGCGGAAGAGTATATTGTTGAAAGCATCTGGAATAATCGTTTTCCTCCTGGATCTATTCTTCCAGCGGAACGTGAGCTCTCTGAATTAATCGGTGTCACAAGAACCACATTAAGAGAAGTGTTACAACGTCTAGCTCGTGATGGTTGGCTGACTATTCAACACGGAAAGCCAACGAAGGTAAACAATTTCTGGGAAACATCGGGCCTTAATATCCTTGAAACAGTTGCTCGTCTTGATCATGATCGAGTACCACAGTTAATAGATAATTTATTGGCGGTTAGAACCAATATCTCAGCTATTTTTATACGTACAGCATTTAGAAATAGCCCTGAAAAATGTATTGAAGTTTTAAACCATGAGCTTACTACTGAAAATAGTGCTGATGAGTTTAGTGAACTGGACTACAACATTTTCCGTGGATTGGCGTTTGCGTCAGGTAATCCAATTTATGGTCTTATCTTAAATGGCTTAAAAGGGCTTTATACGCGCGTAGGCCGTTATTATTTCTCAAATATTCAAGCCAAAGAACTCGCGTTAGCATTCTATAAAAAACTGGCTGCATTATGTGAGCAAAAAGATGTCGAGCATGTCATGGATTGCGTCCGTCAATATGGTAAAGACAGTGGTATTATCTGGCAAAGTTTACAGTCACCACTACCTAGTGATCTAGAAGAAGTAAAACGCTAATTACGTTTACTGCTTTATCACAATAGAAAAAAACCAGTATTCATATAATTTGTGATACTGGTTTTTTTATACTTTTAAAAAGCTAGAAAGTGTCATTTTTTAGGCAATGCTTTAAATTGGTTATTTTTAGTAAAAAGAGCAACCAAAGTGAATCAATTAAAGAGTTATCATCTTAATTGATGCGTGTTTTTAGATTTTAATAAAATCTCAATTTCCTTTTATTACGCCTTAAACTCTCTTCAATTTTAAATAATTTACTAATCAATATTATTGTAATTTATGGTTAAAATTATATCTTGTTGATTTCATGTGTTTATTTAATGATTTTTTTTGAAAATCACTTGTTAAATAGCAATCAAATGTGACTCAACTCTAAAATTTGCTTTTTTATTAGTCTAGATGATTATTCTATATTGGCTTTTTGTGTATGGAATATTATTCTTATGTTATATCAATGTAAATTATTGGAGTCTTGCCATGAAAGTGATCATCTTAGGTGGCGGCGTTATTGGTGTAACAAGTGCGTGGTATCTTGTGCAACAAGGCCATGAAGTCATTGTTGTTGATAGACAAAACAGTGCAGCAGAAGAGACTAGCGCTGGTAATGCAGGTCAAATATCTCCGGGATATGCAACGCCTTGGGGAGCGCCGGGTATTCCATTAAAAGCCGTTAAATGGATGTTCCAAAAGCATGCACCCTTAGCGATTAAACCTGATGGCTCACTTTTCCAGTTACGTTGGATGTGGCAAATGTTACGTAATTGTGATGCGTCACATTACACCATGAATAAAAGCCGTATGGTGCGTATTGCTGAATATAGCCGTGATTGTATTCGTCAGTTGCGCCAAGATACCGGTATTGAATATGAAGGGCGTCAAGGTGGAACGCTGCAACTTTTTCGTGATCAAAAGCAATTTGATAATGCAGCCAATGATATTGCTGTCTTAAAGCAAGAGGGCGTTGCTTATGAATTATTAACTGCGGAACAATTAAAATTAGTAGAGCCAGCACTTGAGCATGTTAGTCACAAATTAACGGGTGGCTTACGTTTACCGAATGATGAAACGGGTGATTGCCAAACTTTTACGAAAAAACTCGCTAAAATGGCTGAAGATGCGGGTGTTACGTTCCTATTTAACAAAGAAATCAAACATTTGTTATTTGATGGTGATAAAGTAACGGGCGTTCAATGCCATGATGGATTATTAACAGCCGATCACTATGTTGTTGCCATGGGCTCTTACTCAACAGAGTTTTTGAAAAACAAAGTCGCTATTCCGGTTTATCCTCTTAAAGGTTATTCACTTACGATGCCGATTATTGATGCTTCAAGAGCACCAATGTCCACGATTTTAGATGAAACTTATAAAATTGCAGTAACGCGTTTTGATGAGCGAATTCGTGTCGGAGGAATGGCAGAAGTTGTTGGTTTTAATCTGGATATTTTAAAATCGCGCTGTGAAACATTAAAAATGGTTGTACAAGATCTCTATCAAGGTGGTGGTGATATTGAGAAAGCCACATTTTGGACGGGTTTAAGACCTATGACACCTGATGGTACACCTATTGTAGGGCCTACGGCTTATTGCAATTTATCATTAAATACAGGGCATGGCACATTAGGTTGGACAATGGCTTGTGGCTCTGGGCAACTATTAGCTGATTTAATTTCAGGAAATAAACCTGCTATTGCTGCTGATGATTTATCTGTGTTTCGGTATATCGATGGCTTTAATACTAAATTGCTCTTACCGGGGCAGAAACTTGATGCAGCTTATTAATTGAGGAAGATCCATGTCCAGACCCACAAAAGTAACCATTAACCTCGATGCATTAAGCCATAATCTGTCTGTTATTAAAGAGAGAGTCAAAGGCAGTAAAGTGTGGTCTGTTGTGAAAGCAGATGCTTATGGACATGGATTATCCTGTGTTTGGCCAGCATTAAGTCATACTGATGGTTTTGCATTAATTGAGTTAGACAAAGCTGTTATGTTAAGAGAGCAGGGATGGGTAGGGCCTATCCTTTTGCTGGAAGGTTTTTTTAAGCCAGATGATGTTTATTTATTAGAACGTTATTCCCTAACGACAGTGATTCATTCTGATTGGCAATTTGACGCTATAGAAAATGCAAAACTAGAAAGGCCCATTAACATCTATCTTAAGCTTAATAGTGGAATGAATCGGCTAGGCTACCGACCAGACGCTTATAAGCAAGCAATTGCTCGTGCAAAAAGTATCAAAAATATTGGTTCTATTATTCAAATGTCGCATTTTGCTAATGCAGATACGGGACTGAATATGGATGCACAAAAAAATACCATTAATCAAGCTATGGTAAACGAATTACCTCGATGTTTGGCAAATTCAGCCGCAACATTGTTTGAGCCTGAAACTTATCAAGATTGGGTGCGTCCGGGCATTATTTTATATGGTGTTTCGCCTTCAGGTGTTTGGCAATACATTGCTGATTTCGATTTACAACCCGTAATGACATTTAATAGTGAGATATTAGCTATTCAACAAGTCAAGAAAGGCGAGCAAATAGGCTATGGTAGCCGATATACTGCTGAGCGTGATATGCAGATCGGTGTTGTTGCTTGTGGTTATGCTGATGGTTATCCAAGACATGCGCCAGACGGTACGCCAGTGATTGTTAATGGACATAAAACACAGTTGGTCGGGCGTATTTCTATGGATATGCTAACCGTTGATGTCACGGATTTTCCCGATGTAAGTTACGGTAGTCCGGTTGAATTATGGGGAGAGCAACTCCCTGTTGATGATGTAGCAACAGCATGTGGCACTATTGGTTATGAATTACTGTGTGCAATTGCACCAAGAGTGACTGTTGAAGTAATGATAAATCTACCTAATTCCACTTTTTCTGATCTAAATGAAAGTTGTTGATAATCACTAAACTAGAATAAGCTTAAATTTATTTTGATTTGGTGATCCTATGAGTAACGGCATTGCATTGCGTGTGAAAGGAAAGGTTCAAGGCGTTGGGTTTCGCCCATTTGTTTGGCAACTAGCTCATCGTTTTGGTTTATTAGGGCAAGTAAGCAATGATAGTTTAGGTGTATTGGTGCATTTAACCCCTTCACCTAAAAATGCGCTCTTTATCGAAGCATTAAAAGCAGAATGTCCACCACTAGCACGCATTGAACGAATAGAAGAATCACCCTATCAATGGGAACAGCTACCCACAGACTTTATTATTGTAAAAAGTGGTGGTGGCGAAATGGATACACACGTTGTTCCTGATGCAACAACTTGCCAAGCTTGTGTTAATGAATTATTTGATCCTCAAAATCGTCGTTATCATTATCCTTTTATCAACTGCACACATTGCGGTCCTCGTTTTACTATCATAAAAAAAATGCCTTATGATAGGCCTTTTACTTCAATGTCTGAGTTTCCATTCTGCCCTGAATGTAAACATGAATATGAAGATCCCGCAGATAGACGGTTTCATGCTCAGCCTAATGCATGTCCTGTCTGTGGGCCTCATATCTGGCTTGCAGATAATCAGGGTAAAGAGTTAGCAATAAAAGAGCTTGCATTAACTCAAGCTTGTGATGCGTTACTTGCTGGAAAGATTGTTGCAGTTAAAGGTATTGGTGGTTTTCATTTAGTATGTGATGCACGCAATAATGAGAGTGTTGCATTATTACGAGAACGAAAATACCGACCTGCGAAGCCACTCGCAGTGATGATCACAGGAATTGATCAAATTAAAGCAGATAAGCAAGATCCTGATTTTCTTCCAACCGCTATCCAAACGTTGCAGAGTACTGCCGCTCCAATTGTATTAGTCTCCAAAACAGTTGCACCTAAACTTGCGGAGCTTATCGCCCCAGGATTAACTGAAATTGGTGTTATGTTGCCAGCCAATCCATTGCAACATCTATTAGCGCGTGGCACAAATATTCCACTTGTTATGACATCAGGTAATGCGTCAGGTCATACGCCGGCATTAAGTAACGAAGATGCCTTCATACAACTGAAAGATATTGCAGATTTATTCTTAATGCACAATAGAGAGATCATACAAAGAGCTGATGACTCACTTGTTCGCATTGAGGGTAAACAGAGTGTGATGATCAGACGCTCTCGTGGTTATGTCCCAGATGCGATTTCATTACCTGAAGATTTTGGAGCACAACCCTCAGTACTCGCGATGGGAGGCGATCTCAAAAATGTATTTTGCCTATTACGCCAACATCAAGCCATTATGGGGCCTCATTTAGGGGATCTTGATGATTTAAGTGTGCGACAGCAGTTGGTAAAATCGTTGGCTCTCTTTCAGCAAATTTATCGTTTTACACCTAAAGCGATTGCGATAGATGCTCATCCTAACTACATTAGCCATCAATTGGGTAAGCAGTTTGCTCAAGAGCAAAATATTCCTGTTATTGAAGTCTCTCATCACCATGCACATATTGTTTCCTGCCTTGCTGAACATGGTCATACACACCAACAAGGTGCTGTCATTGGTATTGCGCTTGATGGATTGGGTTTTGGGCAAGATGGCACGCTATGGGGAGGGGAGTGTCTGCTGGTGGACTATCAAAAATCAGAGCGGATTGGTGGGCTTCCGGCTGTTGCGATGCCCGGAGGTAATCTTGCCTCGATTCAACCTTGGCGAAACTGGTTCGCACATTTAGCTACTTTTTCTAAAGATTGGCAAGGTAGTGTTATCGCCCAAATGGTGCCTAGCAATGATTTGCAGATATTAAGTAAGGCGGTAGAGCGTGGTTTAAATTCACCTAAAGCCTCTTCTTGTGGACGTTTTTTTGATGCGGTTTCAGCATCATTAGGATTAGCCCCTAAAGAGATAAGTTGGGAAGGTGAAGCGGCTTGTTATCTACAAACAGCAGCATTAGCGTGCCATCAAGAAAAACAGGCAGAAATCATTAAGCAATATGGGCATTTAATGCCGGTAAAAAACAGTGTGCTTGATTTGTCGGTTTTTTGGTCGCAGTGGGAAAGTGTAGCGCTGAATGTCAGTGAAAAAGCATGGTTATTTCATTATCTATTAGCTGAAGGTTTAGGCGATATTGCATTGCAATATGCAGATAAATATCAGATTGACACCATTGTACTTACGGGTGGTGTATTAAATAATACATTACTCAAACATATGTTTAAGAAAAAATTAAACAATAAAAAAGTACTCGCCCCTATGATGTTACCAGCCGGAGACGGTGGTATTGCATTAGGGCAAGCACTGATTGCTACACATTTAATGCAAAACTAAAATGATTATAGGTAAAATAATATCAGTTTTAGTTATTTGTGACTGAAATAGGTTTTTGGTTGCTACTTTATTAATGACAATATGGAAAATCATCGTGAGTAATAAGAAGATTATCATTTCTTTAGCCGTTATCGCAGGGCTTAGCACACCAGCAGCATTTGCTGGCGAATGGTCAATAGGTGGTTCAGTTTTAGCGCAAGTTACTCCTTATAAAGGGGCTAAATCAAAAGATTATTTATTACCAGTACCACAAGTTAACTACCAGTCAGAAAACTTCTATTTCGCAACGTTAGCTGCGGGATATTACCTGTGGAATACACCTAAAGATCAACTTTCTGTCGATTTGCACTATTATCCTCAGGCTTATAAACCAAGTGATAGTGACGATGAGCAAATGAAGAAACTGAATCGTCGTCGTGACACCATGATGGGTGGCTTTACTTATAAACACCACGAATCATGGGGTAGTTTAAGAGCAATCGTATCGGGTGATCTGCTAGGCAAAAGTAACGGTATTATCGCTGACGCCGCTTATTTATATCCTTTCGAATTCGGTAACTGGTCTTTACAGCCGGGTGCGGGTGTTGTTTGGGAAAACAAAAAGCAAAACCGTTATGCTTATGGAATTACTCATGCAGAATCACAACGCAGTGGTTTAGCAGAATATACGCCAAATGATAGCTGGAGACCTTATGTTGAACTCTCTGCTAACTATAAATTTGCCGAAAAATGGAATTTCTTTGCAATGGGACGTGTTGACCATTTACCAAGTGAAGTGAAAGACAGCCCAATGGTGAATAAATCTGTTACTGCGATTCTGTGGACAGGTGTGACTTACACATTCTAATTAGCAAAAATCTGACTAAAATTTAGTGAGATCAGTGGTGATAAAAAAAGCTTCGATTCAAATTCGAAGCTTTTTTATTGTGTAATATGCGAGTAATGCTTTATTTTTCAGCAATATTCTTACGAACGCGGACTACCAAAGATAAACGGCCGGGATGAACGTTATCTGGTTTTAATGGTTGGTGGATACGAGCAGTTTCTACACAAGCCATCTTACGATAGCCACCTGCACTCATATCTTTCATTGAGCTTGCAAGCTCTGCACCCGGATTCCAACACACGACATCACTATGATGGTAATGGTGAACTTCAATTGTCCGATCCCAACCATCATCATGAATAAGATTAAAATCGTCAGGCTCCGTATAAAGCCTGTCAGTGCGTCCATCAAAGCGTAATGAGGTTTCATCAGTGTAAACCTCTTTATCTGCCACGGTGTCAATGTAGTGGCCTCCTAGGCCGGTTACAGAGACATTATCGATATCACTCACATTAAAATAAGAGTGAAGGGCAGCTGTTGCTTCATAATCACCGTAAGATTCTAATTCAACCTCACAGGTTGCTCCTAATTTAAAACGAGCAATAACAGTAAAGGGATGAGGCCAATATTTTTGTGTTTGTTGACTCTCTTTTAATGTCATGGTGATGAGAACACCGTCATCTTGTTCTGTATGGGCACTAAATTCCCAAGGAAGAATACGTGCAAATCCATGACTTGGTGTACCAGCTGAAGCAAACCAAGGCCAGCAAATAGGAATACCGCCACGAATGGCAACACCCGGCGTGAAGAGAGAGGCTTCGCTTACCCAAAATACAGGGTGCTCTTGTGCGGGCTGCCAAGCGATTAAATGTGCGCCTTGAAGGCTGATAGCTGCGCGTACTTTAGGGTGTGAAATAACAAGGATAGGAAGTTCGCCTAATTGCCGACGACTTAAGTAAGGTGATATTTGTTCAATAATCGGCAAAGAAAAAATTTTCTCATTCATTATCTTATGACCTTATGTCACTGACTATTTCAATACAATAAACTGACTGGCTAGAAAATAAAAGAGCCACCGAAAAGGTGGCTCTAAAAGAAATCGTGACTTTCTAAACTCTAATTATTTAGAGATATGAGAAATCAGATCCAGAACTTTGTTTGAATAACCAACTTCGTTATCGTACCAAGCAACTAATTTAACAAAGTTGTCGTTCAGAGCGATACCTGCTTTAGCATCAAATACTGAAGTCAGAACTTCGCCATTGAAGTCAGTTGAAACAACTGCATCTTCAGTGTAACCCAGAACGCCTTTCAGTTCGCCTTCAGCTGCTGCTTTGATAGCGTCACAGATTTGAGCGTAAGTTGCTGGTTTTTCCAGACGTGCAGTCAGGTCAACAACAGAAACGTTAGGAGTAGGAACACGGAAAGACATACCAGTCAGTTTGCCGTTCAGTTCAGGGATAACTTTACCTACAGCTTTAGCAGCACCAGTTGATGATGGGATGATGTTTTGAGAAGCACCACGACCACCACGCCAGTCTTTTGCAGATGGACCATCAACAGTACGTTGAGTTGCAGTTGTTGCGTGAACAGTAGTCATCAGACCTTCAACGATACCGAAGTTGTCGTTGATAACTTTAGCTAAAGGCGCTAAGCAGTTAGTAGTACAAGATGCGTTAGAAACGATATCTTGGCCTGCGTATGATTTATGGTTTACGCCCATTACGAACATTGGAGTGCTGTCTTTTGAAGGACCAGTCAGAACAACTTTTTTCGCGCCAGCTTGGATGTGTTTACGAGCAGTTTCGTCAGTTAAGAACAGACCAGTTGCTTCTGCAACAACGTCAGCACCGACTTCGTTCCATTTCAGATTTGCTGGATCTCTTTCTGAAGTTACGCGGATGGTTTTACCATTAACAACGAGGTGGCCATCTTTTACTTCAACAGTACCGTTGAAACGGCCATGAGTTGAATCGTATTTCAGCATGTATGCCATGTAGTCTGCGTCTAACAGATCGTTAATACCTACGATTTCGATATCTGAACGTTCTTGAGCAGCACGGAAAACGATGCGGCCGATACGACCAAAACCATTAATACCTACTTTGATAGTCATATGTATTCCACCAGCTTTAATTTAGTGAATTAAAAAGTTGCTTCTAAAGTTACCAAAACCGCGCCAATCGTCAAGCGGAATCGTGTCAATAATTGCAAAAAATCAATTAAAAAAACACTTTTCGCTTAAAGATTGGTCGTTTTAGCCAAATGTTACGCTGTGTATTATCGGGATCAACGCCGATAAATGAAGTTACCTTTGCTCCGTTATGTGAAATTCATCACATTTCAAAAACTAAAGATTACTCTTGATGATTTTAGACTATATTTTTCAGATTTGTTGTTAAATCTTTGTTATTATTCACTGTTGTTTTAAAAAGCATTTTTCTGGGCAAGAGGTCGATATGGCAGATAATGAAAAGAAAGTGAATATTTCAAGTAATAACAATCACCTTGATTTATCAACACTCAACGAAATGCAACGTTATGTGACGCAACAGAAAGGTACAGAACCTCCGTTTAGTGGTAAATTATTACACAATCGTCAAACAGGGATTTATCACTGTTTATGTTGTTCTGCTCCTTTATTTTATTCAGAGACGAAATTTGATGCAGGATGTGGTTGGCCTAGCTTTTATCAACCCGTTAGTGATAATGCAATTCGCTATATTGATGATTTTTCTCACAATATGAAAAGAACTGAAATACGCTGCCAGCAATGTGACGCACATTTAGGTCATGTTTTTAATGATGGTCCTGCCCCAACAGGGGAGCGTTATTGTGTTAATTCAGCATCTCTTTCGTTTACGAATAGTGAAACAGGCGAAAAACAAGTCGGTTAATCCAGTTAAATTAACAAAATAATAACAACGGAAAAAACGATTCAGCCATTTCAAATGATTATTTAGCTTATGGAGCAATCAATGGAAGTTAATGAACTTATTTCTATGGTAACCCCTGAAATTTATCAACGTATTTCAACCGCAGTTGAACTAGGTAAATGGCCTGATGGCGTTGCATTGACTGATGAGCAAAAAGAACATTGCATGCAGATTGTTTTATTATGGCAGGCGAAAAATAACCACACACCTGAGCATATGACAGTGGGAACTAATGGGCAAATTACCATGAAGAGCAAACAAGAATTAAAAGCTCAGTTTCAATCTGAACGTTTAGCAACACTAACACCCATGGATGATGATTAAAACGTGTGTTGAATGGATAGAATAGAAATAAAAAAGGGGCATTTATTAACCGAACTGGTTAAATATAGCCCCTTTTTCATTTTATGAAGATGAAGAAAATAACGAACCTATTGATTGTTACGATTAAGCCAATGTGCTGAATCAATTAATACCGCACCTTTTGCCTGCATCTCTTCTAGTGCTTTTTCGCTATCATCATCTTGAATATTTACACCGCGACAACCGTCTGTAATGACAGTCACTTGATAACCTAACTGTAAAGCATCCAGTACCGTATATTTAACGCAGTAATCCGTAGCAATTCCTAAAATATAAAGATGTTTTATATTCAGTGTCTGCAAAAGAGTATGCAAGCCCGTCTGATATTCATGGTCGTTATCAAAAAAAGCACTATAACTATCAATAAGACGATTTTGCCCTTTGTAAATAATATGATTAATCAGAGCTTGGTTTAATTCAGGGTGAAATGCAGCACCATAAGAATTTTGTACACAATGCACAGGCCACCACACTTGTGGTAATCCATTAAGCGTTCCAATTTCCCCTACAACCGTGCCTGAATTTTTAGCAAAGCTAAGATGATCGGCAGGGTGCCAATCTAAACTAGCAATAATGGGATTTTTAGATTGCTTAAAATCAGAAATAAGTTGGTTGGCTGTTTGTATCACTATATCGCTTTCATTAACAGCTAATGCACCACCAGTACAAAAATCGTTTTGTATATCAACCAATAACAGTGCGGAATTTTTCACCAAATTTACCTTTAGATTAAACTTAGTCGTTATCGCCTAATGTCATTTCACCACGAAGGTTTTGTTGCATTAGTCGGCAGATCTCAGTGTAATTATATTGTTGGCTAAGGAGATAATGCAGTTTAGTTAATGTTGCTTCAAATGTCATATCAAAGCCACTGATCACACCCACTTCCGCTAATGCTTGACCTGTTGCATAACCTTCCATATTCACTCGACCAGAAATACATTGCGTAAGATTGATAACAACAATACCACGCTCTGTTGCTTCACGCAGGGTTGAAAGTAGAGCAGGATGCGATGGCGCATTACCAACACCATAAGAGCGTAATATTAAGGCTTTTACAGGTTGCATCAGGATATTCTTAACAACTTCATCTGAAAGACCCGGGTAAATGGTGACAACACCAATCGGCTGAGGCGTAATATTATGCGCAGTAAATTCCCCATTTCCTTTCGGAAATGAATTAATTTTAAATTGTTTAATATTAATACCTGCTTCTAACAGTGGGGCGCTATTTGGTGATGCAAAGGCATTAAAACCATCTGCATGCGCTTTTACTGTGCGGTTTCCACGATATAGCGTGTTATTAAAAAATAGTGCCACTTCATTAATTGGATGATGTGCGGCGAGGTAAAGCGCATTTAATAGGTTTGTTTGCCCGTCAGAACGTAAGGCTTCTAAAGGAATTTGAGAGCCAGTAACGATAATTGGTTTGCTAAGATTCTCAAACATAAAAGAGAGTGCTGATGCGGTAAATGCCATGGTATCTGTACCATGAAGAATAACGAACCCATCATAATTGTGATAATTTTCATTAATATCATCAGCTATAGATTGCCAATCTTCTGGTGTGATATTTGAAGAATCAATTAAAGGAAGGTGCTCTTTGATTGTGAAATCGGGCATCTCCTCACGGTGGAATTCTGGCATTTTAGCTAATTGGCGTTGTAAATGTCCTGATACAGGAATATAGCCATGTTCAGAATGTTGCATACCAATAGTACCGCCAGTATAAACAACGTAGATTGATTTCTTTTGCATCAGACAAAGCACTCTTATTAAGCTGTGAGAAATACCTGATTATAGGGAGTTTGCAGAATAAAAAAAGGAAAGGATGCTAAAAAAAGAAAATAGAGACTGACTAATATCTGCTTTAAATCATTGTGTTAAAAATAGCTTTAATATAAACGAACAAAAAACATTCATCAGAATATCATTCTATCAAAAGTCAGAAAAAAGAGAGAAATACACCTGCTCAGTGTGAACAGGTGTATCGGTGAAGAGACTATCGAATATCACCACAAGATAAACAATACGCATAGCGATTTAGCGGATCGTTCATATTGCGATAAAACTCTGTCTGTGTTTTAACTTCTTTTAAAACAGGCGCAGGAATATAAGCTTGTAACGGATCAGGAAGAAGTGCTTTTGCGTTAGACGACAAGCTCATTATGATCTGCTCTGACAGGCTTAGCTCTGGTTTCATCCAATCAATAACAGGTTGGTCAATTTTTGCCATTTTAGCAACGGCATCAATAGCATCATCAAAATCACCAAACTCATCGACTAAACCCACATTCTTTGCATCTATTCCTACCCACACTCGACCTTGAGCAATACGATCAATTTGAACAGGTGTTTTTTTACGAGATTCTGCCACTAAATTAAGAAACGTTTTATAACCACTTTCGATATTGAGCTGTAAAAGCTCTGCAAATTCTTCAGGTAGTTTATTTGTGACAGATAATCCGGCTAATGGCGAAGTTGTGACGCCATCAGTATAAATACCAATAGACTCTAAGCTGTTTTCGAAAGTATTAATAACGCCAAAAATACCAATCGAGCCTGTTAATGTTGATGGACTAGCAATAATCTTACTTGCAGGAGTTGAGATCCAATATCCACCTGATGCAGCTAAACCCCCCATTGAAACAACCACATATTTTTTCTGTTGCTTAAAGGCGGCAATTTCACTTCGTATTTGTTCTGACGCAGAAACACTACCACCAGGACTATTTACACGTAATACAAGTGCCTTAATATTTGGATCTAAACGTGCCTGACGAATTTGATTTGCAATAGTTGAACCACCCGCAGAGCCTGGGATACTTTCACCATCAATAATCGCTCCTTGAACAACGACTACGGCAATATTACCTTCATCACTGGCAGGTAAAGATGAGGTCAGCGTATCGGCATAATCATAAATGCTGATATTGTTAAATTGCTTGTTCTCTTTGTCCCATTGGAAGGTTTCTGTCATATCTGCTTCAAATTGAGCGTATGAGCTTACAGAATCCACTAATTTACGATTTAGCGCATAAGTTGCGTTATCCCCATCTGCATTGCGTAGTTGCGCAATCATCTCTTTTGCACCCGGGAAAACATCTTCAGTGGTAATGCTACGGTTTTCTGCAACTTGGGTTAAATATGTAGACCATAGTGCATTAACTAAACGTAATGAAGCTTCTCGAGATTCCGCAGACATGTCATTACGCATTAATGGCTCAACCGCAGATTTATACGTTCCGACGCGGAAAATATGAGTGCTGACTTTTAAGTTTTCTAACAGTGTTTTGTAATAGAGATTTTGAAAGCCATAACCATAAACACCCACAGCACCTTGAGGAGTGAGATAAATTTTATCTGCATAAGAGGCGAGGTAATATTGTGGTTGGCTGTAATAGCCACTCACTGCAAAAATAGGTTTACCTGTCTTTTTAAACTCATTAAGTGCTTTACCAATATAATTTAACGAAGGCTGATCTGCGCCTGCAAATTCATCAAGTTTGAGCACCATACCTTTAATTTTCGGATCTTGAGAGGCTAGGCGTAGCGTATCGACAACTTCAAATAATGAATTTTCTTGAAGCTGGCTACTTGAAACACCTAAAAGCTCACGTCCAACTTCGCCTAAAGGATTTTGTGTAGCAGTTTGGTCAACAATTACACCTTTAAGATCAACAAGAAGGGCACCTTCATAATCCACTGGTTTTTGTGCTTCTTTGCTAATTAAGAAAATACCAATGACCATAAAGAGAAGGAAAAAGAAAATAACGTTTAAGATTAATTTCCTGATAAAGTTAATGGCTTGCCAACTAAATTTTAATATTGCGCCGATTAACTCCATAATTTTATTCATATTATCTCCACATCATGTAAAGCTAAATTTTAATCCTAAACAGTCATGCTAGAATTATTGGTAAGCAGGCTACATCCACATAATCTCATACTATTAAAACAAAAAATGTTGTTAGCAATAGTGAGAATAGCAATAACAATGAAGGAATATTCTAATATAGCTCTTATTGAATGTCTGTCATTGATTTTTAGGAAACCACTAATGATAACTTTTGCTTAAAGTGTTATTAAGTAAACATTTATCTTACGTAAAAATAGCTAAATAATTTCACATAAAAAGGCATCAAAGTAATATAGGAATTCGTCGAATTAAAAAGAAAAGTAAGATCAAAATAAGCTTAAATTAACTTAGTAAGCTAAGATTAATCATTTTGTGAACAATAAATTACGATTAAATAACCACACAGCTGATTTTTAGAAAAATTCCCGCCTAAATCTGTGGATGGTGGTAATATAACAGTTTGTTATACTGCGAATTGATAAGAACTGTCCATCCCCATAAGAATGGGATCTTGCTAAAATAAAATGCTGACAGGAGAATAAAAATGGATGCATTAACACTGCTTTTGAACCGCCGTTCAGCTTCCCGACTGACTACTCCAGCCCCTGATAGTGAAGCCCTCAATACTATTTTACAAGCCGGCATGCGCGCGCCTGATCATGGTGCACTTAAGCCTTGGCACTTTGTTGTGATGCAAAATGAAGGTATTGAGCGTTTTAGCCAATTACTGCATAAAGCGGCGGTGGTGGGTAATTTAGGGCCAGAAGTTGAAGAAAAAGCAAAAAATGCACCTTTTCGTGCCCCATTGATCATCACTGTTATTGCGAAAGTGAAAGATCATCCAAAGGTTCCTGAATGGGAGCAAGTTGTCGCTGCTGGTTGTAGTGTTCACGCAATGCAAATGGCGGCTGTTGCTCAAGGATTTGGGGGGATTTGGCGTTCAGGCTCTTGGACTCACGATGCAGTGGTAAGAGAAGGACTTGGCTGTGGTGAACATGACCAGATTATTGGTTTTCTTTATTTAGGCACGCCAGCCCTGAAAGCGCCAATGACGGTTTCTCCTGCTGATTTAACTGATTTTGTGACTTATTTTTAAAAAGGATGGCATGTTATGTCTGAAGCAATTCGTTTAACACAATACAGTCATGGTGCAGGTTGTGGTTGTAAAATCTCACCAAAAGTTTTAGAAACCATTTTACATAGCGAACAAGCTAAATTTCATGATCCTCATTTACTCGTCGGTAATGAAACCAAAGATGATGCCGCTGTTTATGATTTAGGAAATGGTACAGGTATTATCAGCACTACTGATTTCTTTATGCCAATTGTTGATAACCCTTATGATTTTGGGCGTATCGCTGCAACAAATGCAATCAGTGATATCTTTGCAATGGGCGGAAAACCTATTATGGCGATTGCTATTTTAGGCTGGCCTATTAATAAATTAGCACCTGAAATCGCGCGTGAAGTGATTGAAGGTGGTCGAGCCGCTTGTCAAGAAGCCGGAATTTCACTGGCTGGTGGTCACTCAATTGACGCGCCAGAGCCTATTTTTGGTCTTGCTGTTACAGGTGTCGTACCTGTGAGCAAAGTGAAGAAAAACAGTGAAGCTAAAGCAGGGTGCCAGCTCTTTTTAACGAAGCCTTTGGGGATCGGTGTATTAACAACAGCTGAGAAGAAAGGTCTGTTAAAACCAGAGCACCAAGGTTTAGCGACAGAAATTATGTGTCGCATGAATAAAGCGGGTTCTGATTTTTCTGATATCGAAGGCGTCACTGCAATGACTGACGTTACAGGATTCGGTTTATTAGGGCATTTAAGCGAGATCTGTGACGGCTCTGGTGTACAAGCTACGATTCATTTCTCACAAGTACCAAGATTACCAGAAGTAGAGTCTTATATTGAACAAGGCTGTGTTCCGGGTGGTACAGGTCGTAACTTTGAAAGTTATGGTCATTTAATTGGTGAGATCACTGAAATGCAACGTAAATTACTTTGTGATCCGCAAACATCAGGTGGCTTATTATTAGCAGTATTGCCTGAAGCCGTTGAACAAGTGAAAGAAGTTGCTTCACGTTTTGATATCGAATTAACTTCTATTGGCGAGCTAACTGCACCAGTAGCTGGAAAAGCGTTGATTGAAGTGACTAACTAACGTAATGAGATTATTTATTGCAGAAAAACCCAGCCTTGCTCGCGCTATTGCTGATGTATTGCCAAAGCCTCATAAAAGGGGCGATGGCTTTATTCTTTGTGGTGATAACCAGTATGTGACGTGGTGTGTTGGCCACTTACTTGAACAAGCTGAGCCGGATGCATACGACCCGCGGTACGCCCGCTGGTCGTTAGATGATTTGCCTATTATTCCTGAAAAATGGCAACTCAAGCCCCGAGCTGATGTTAAAAAACAGCTAGAAACCATCAAAACACTACTTAAGCAAGCAAAAGAAGTGATCCACGCGGGAGACCCCGATCGTGAAGGTCAGCTTTTAGTTGATGAAGTGCTTAACTATTTAAATATCAGCGAAGATCAAAGGAAACAGGCGCGTCGTTGCTTAATTAATGACTTAAACCCAGCGGCAGTGACGCGTGCTATTGATAAACTACGTTATAACCATGAATTTGTACCATTGTGTGTATCTGCTTTGGCACGAGCAAGAGCAGACTGGCTTTATGGTATTAATATGACTCGAGCCTATACGCTTTTAGGTCAACGCAATGGTTATCAAGGTGTATTGTCCGTGGGGCGAGTACAAACACCCGTATTAGGCTTAGTAGTTCGTCGTGATGAAGAAATTGAAAATTTTGTGCCTAAAGATTTCTTTGAAGTTAAAGCTCATGTTGTAACACCTGCCGATGAACGCTTTACTGCGATTTGGCAGCCAAGCGAGCACTGTGAACCTTGGCAAGATGAAGAAGGGCGATTATTAAATCGTAAGCTTGCAGAGCACGTTGTTGAGCGAATTAAAGACAAACCTGCCAATGTAACGGATTATCAAGATAAGCAAGAATCTGAAATAGCACCGCTTCCTTTTTCGCTTTCCGCGTTACAAATTGAAGCGGCAAAACGCTTTGGTTTAAGCGCACAGCAAGTCTTAGATACATGCCAACGACTCTATGAAACGCATAAACTAATCACTTATCCGCGTTCTGATAGTCGTTATTTACCTGATGAACATTTTGCGGGTCGTCATGCTGTTATTAATGCGATTAGCACACATGATGCAAGCCTATTACCGCAAGATACCTTAGATATTGATAAAAAGAATCGGTGCTGGGATGACAAAAAAGTTGATGCTCACCATGCGATTATTCCAACGGCAAAAACGGGTAATATCTCATTAAGTGAAAATGAGAAGAATATTTATTATCTTGTGGCTCGCCAATATCTAATGCAATTTATGCCTGATGCTGTTTATCGTAAATGCGTTATTGAACTTGATATTGAGAATGGCAAGTTTATCGCTAAAGCACGTTTTTTGGCGCAAGCAGGATGGCGAGTATTATTAGGTGCGAAAGAGCAGGATGCTGAAAATGATGGTTCTGCATTGCCAGTAGTGGCTAAAGGTGATGAGTTGCTGTGTGAAAAAGGGGAGATTGTTGAAAAACAAACGCAGCCTCCAAGACCTTTTACTGATGCGACATTGCTTTCTGCTATGACAGGAATTGCACGCTTTGTCCAAGATAAAGAACTTAAAAAAATCCTAAGAGCGACGGATGGATTAGGTACTGAAGCGACAAGGGCGGGAATTATTGAGCTGTTATTTAAGCGTGGCTTTTTGCAAAAGAAAGGGCGAGCCATTAACTCAACCCCAGCAGGTAGAGCATTAATTCATGTATTGCCAGATATGGCAACTTTACCGGACATGACTGCACATTGGGAATCGATACTGACGCAAATTAGTGAGAAGCAATTTAAATATCAAGATTTTATGATGCCATTAAATAACACCTTGATAGAGTTGATTACTCAAGCGAAACGTCGTCCGAATATTCAAGCTTTCAGAAATCTTCCCGCACCCGCGCATAATAAAAAGCGTAAGGCAGCGGCTAAAGGAAGTAACAAAGCAAGCGCGGCAAAAAATAAAGCGCAGAGTAAAGAAACAACAACGGATAAGTAAGCACAAATAAAAAGCACTTCCTTTGTTATCTCGGGGAAGTGCTTTTATTGAATTAAGGTTTAATTAGATTTTAAATTCAGCCCAAACGGGTGCGTGATCAGAGGGCTTTTCCATTCCTCGGATCTCGTAATCAATTCCTGTTGAAATACAATTATCCGCTAAGCAGCGACTTGCTAGAAGTAAGTCAATACGTAAGCCTCGGTTATCATCGAATCCTTTAGAACGATAATCAAACCATGAGAATTTATCATCAGCTTCAGGATGTTGCTGGCGGAATGTATCTGTTAATCCCCAACCCATTAATGTTGCCAGCCATTCACGCTCTTCTGGTAAGAAAGAACATTTGCCTGTTTTTAACCAGCGTTTCATATTATTTTCGCCAATACCGATATCTTTATCTGTTGGGCTAATATTTAAATCACCCATAATAAGTACTGGAGAGGTCGGTTTTAAGCTGGTGGTTAGGTAATTTTGCAGATCAGCATAGAACTTTTCTTTTGCTGGGAATTTAGTCTCATGATCACGGCTTTCACCTTGAGGAAAATAACCGTTCATGACTGTTAATAAACCCGCTGGTGTTTCGATATCAGCCATGATCATTCGGCGTTGAGCATCGTCATCATCACCCGGAAAGCCTTTACGCACTGCAACTGGCTTTTCTTTTGTGAGTAAAGCAACGCCATAATGCCCTTTTTGACCATGATAGAAAACGTGATAACCCAAAGCACCCACCGTATCTAATGGAAACATATCATCATGAACTTTCGTTTCTTGAAGTCCAATAACATCGGGCTGATGTTTTTCTATGATAGCTTCAAGCTGGTGAGGGCGAGCACGTAAACCATTAATGTTGAAAGAGACAAATTTCATGTGACTGTAACCATTTATATATTGAATAATAGGATGTCTTATACTAGCAGGATCATAAAATGAATGTAAGTCAATCACTGAAATGATGGCACGGCTTATCAAGAGAAAGATAAAATTAGATAAAAATAAAAGCCATTAAATAGAGTGTGCTAATTTAATAAAAATAATTAATTGCATAACAAAAAATATTAATTAAACAAACTAGAAACATAAACTAATCTTTGATAGAAGAATATAAGTATTATTATTCTTTATATGTGAAGAATGATGACATAATAAAAATAATATTGTAGTTATAAATTGTATTCATTAAAAGGAGGTGAAGGAATATTTATATAAAACTACTTTTATATAAAATTAAATTTTAAATTAATTAATCACTATTTTATTTACATTAAATGAATTGATGAAATTATTTTATTCTACACAGCAAAGGAATGGTGAATTATGTTTTTTTCTCGTAAGTTAGAAGCCTTTATGGCTGTAGTCGAAAATGGCTCGTTAAGTAAAGCCGCGCGTGTGATGAATCGCACGACACCTCCTATCGCTAAATCTATCAAAGACTTTGAAGCCGTGTTAGGAAAGCGTTTATTTAAGCGAGAAAAGTTTGGTATGAGTTTAACCCAAGAAGGACTTGAGCTTTATAATGATTTGAAATCACTTTATCTTCAGGAAAAAGAGATAACTAAAAAACATATCTCGGGGATCATAAACAATAGCATTCATGTTTATTATGATTGGGGAAAAAGCCAGTATTTAACTCAGTTTTATCAGGCGGCAAATAAAAATTATTCCCATATAAATATCATGCGATTTTCAAAAGAAAATTTTGAAGAAATACCTGACTATGATGGTAATACATTAATATTAAGCTCTGAAAAAATTATTAGTGAAAAATTTAGCCTTCTTCATAAAATAGAAAATAAACACTTAGGTATTTGTTGTCAAAAAATACTCGCGAATAGTGTGAATAATAATATTGATAGGCTTTTAAGTGAAAATATATGGTTATGTGATCCCGCATTATACAAGACAGCTAAGATAAAAAAATTAGAGAGTGAAATCGGGAATAGAGGAAAAACCGTGTGTGTCAGAATAATGGATGATCTTAATTGCTGTTTACGTTTTATTCAAACGCATCATTCTCTTTTATTAACTGACGAAAATCCATTGAAAAATGAGTTTGAGGCAGACTTATGCTTTATACCATTAACTCAACCTGAAATACGGTATAGCTGTTATATCTATAAATCTAAGTATCACTCAAGTGTATTGAATCGATTTTTGGATTTAATTGATAAAATGGAATAAAAAGAATTTTTAGAGAGTAAATCTAAGAGGAGATGGTGGTGGGAGAAGGATTCGAACCTTCGAAGTCTGTGACGGCAGATTTACAGTCTGCTCCCTTTGGCCGCTTGGGTATCCCACCAACATTAAATTGTTTTGCTGTCCGTGACAGCGGGCGCAATAATACCAAATACCTGAGATCTGTAAAGCGCTATTTTGCTAAAAATCGACTGACTGCTGTAAAAATGTGCGCATTGTTCAAGCTTTATGCGCTATCGTATTGATTTTAAGCAATATGATCCATATTAATAAGGGATAAAAAATAAACCGCGATATGCTTTATATCGCGGTTTACATTTAGATAGCCGTACTGTGTGCGTTATTAGTGACAGAAAACTTATAAAATGATGGTTCTGTTACCGTAAACGAAAACGCGTTGTGAAAGTACCCAATATAAAGCATGGCTAAGAACATTCTTTTCAACATCTCGGCCCGCTCTCATCATATCTTCAGCAGAAAACGTATGGTCAACATTAATCACATTTTGAGTGATGATTGGGCCTTCATCTAAATTATCATTTACGTAGTGTGCTGTTGCACCAATGATTTTAACACCGCGCTCATAAGCCTGATGGTAAGGGCGCGCACCAATAAAGGCAGGTAGGAAGGAGTGGTGAATATTAATAATTTGATTTGGGAAGTTTTGTACAAATGCTGGTGTTAATACACGCATATATTTTGCGAGCACAACGTAATCAGGTTTATATTGATTAATTTGTGCAATTAACTTCTCATCATGTTGATCACGAGTTAAGCCTTCATGGCTAACAAGATGGAAAGGAATACCAAATTGTTCTACTAAATGTTTTAACGTGTCGTGGTTACCAATGACAGCGGCAATTTCAACATCCAAATCACCAAATGCACTTTTCATTAATAAGTCACCCAAGCAGTGTGCTTCTTTTGTCACCATAATGACAATGCGACGACGGCCTGCAGTATTTAATTCGCGTTTTGAGCCTTGTGGTAAAGCATCATCTAAATCCGCAAGAAAGGTTTCATCATTAAAGATACCTTCCAGCTCGGTGCGCATAAAAAAGCGACCTGTACGATGATCAACAAATTCACTATTTTGAACAATATTTAATTGATGTTTGTAGCAAATATTCGTGATTTTAGCGATAAGTCCTTTTGCATCAGGGCAAATAGTACGCAGTATTTTTTTTTGAGTATTTTGGTGTTGCATGTATGGATAAATCCTTTCTTTTACTTCTGTGTTTGCAGTTATTTGATGTTATTTTCACAACATTTTTTGTATTTACGTCCTGAGCCACAAGGGCAGGGATCGTTTCGTCCCACTTTCGGTTTCACACCGTCAATATAAAACCAACAGTCATCTATTTTTAGAAAACGAGAGCGTTCATGTAAGTACTGTTTATCATCGGCATTTCTTTCAATAAAGCAAGCCGAGAATTCAACATATGCCTCATTTTTATTTGTGCTCGCTTGTGATGAGATAATATTAAGTCCAAGCCATTGTGTATTTGGAAAACCTGAAACTAATTCATCATGCAAGGATGCAACACGGCAAGAAGGATGCCACGACTTTATTAAGTAATCAGCATCATGTTTAACAAACGCGCTATAACGCGAACGCATCAATGCTTCTGCTGTTGGGGCGTTTTTTTGACCTAGATGGTAAGGCTCACAACAATCAGAATAGAATAATTGGCTATTGCAGGGGCATAAACTCGACAAAATAATGTCCTAACTCACGTTATCAGTATGACGATTTCCCATAGATTGAAAAAAGTAACGATTGGGAATAATTAACGTCAATGTTGAACTAAACTAATAATGTAGCGCTAATTAATCAGCATGTGAAACGATAGTTACCGGAGTCACCAATGAACAAAGCCTTAGTGGGTAAAAAAATCTTAATAATTGATGATGAGGTCGTTTTTCGTACCATGTTGACGGAATATTTCTCACATGAGAAGGCTTGCGTCTATACAACAGATAATGGCAGCCAAGCGTTATCTTTATTAGAGGGAGGATTGCTCCCTGATCTTATTTTATGTGATATCCGTATGCCAGTAATGAATGGACCCACTTTTTTGTGTCATCTTGAACAACGAAAATTGGCTATTCCTGTTATTGCTATTTCATGTACAGATAATATGGCTGAGATAGATGATATGTTGCGTTTAGGGGCACAAGAGATTTTCCTTAAGCCAATAACACATCTTGATAAATTAAAACAAAAAGTCATTGAAGTATTATGCCCTGGATTTTTTGAATCAGTATTAATAGAAGGTATACATTTAGAACCACTTTGGAATAGCTTACGAAAAGATACCCATTATATTCAGTCGTTCATAAAACAGATGCAACCTCAGGTTAAGCAAGTTGTTGCGGGATATTGTGTTAATTATCGTCAATTAAATGACATCGCTAAAATGGGTCTGTTATTTGATATTGCGGCTTTATCAGAAGATCAAATTATTTTCTATTGTGTCGATATATCAAGAGATGATGAAAATGGGCTTTTGGTTGCTTTACTCTTACGGGTTGTTTTTAATGATGTATTAAAATCATCAGAAAAAATGCGATCTTTACCAAGTATGTATAATATGTTGAATAAACTAAATAAAATGCTTAATGAGATTGGAGTGAAAGGACAATTTCCTATTACACTCGGTTATTATCATACTCAGAAAAAAAATATACTATTAGCATCAGCAGGATTAAAAGCTGAAATAAAAACAGAAAGTAAAAAATTCGAATTAAATAGTGGTATCCCCTTAGGCACATTGCAGCTTTTATATATTAATCAAGTAAAATGCGAGGGAACAAATTGGCAATGTAAAATTTGGGATAACACAAATCAGATTAAATTAATGTTTTCCCCTATCTATAAAAGTTAAATTTAGATTAAATAAAAACAGAATATCGTGCATATATTAAACATAAATGAAGAACTATCTCAATTAACGGGTAGGGCTCTGTTTATCCTTAGATATTAGCTGGTATACTCTGGCGATTATTTTTAATTGTACCCCTTCACATTTGAAAGTAGAACGGTACGAATTGCAGGAGAAGTATAATGTCATCAGCAGTGCGTAAAGTTAGAAAAGCGGTGATCCCTGTTGCTGGATTAGGAACAAGAATGCTACCTGCAACCAAGGCAATTCCAAAAGAGATGTTGCCTGTGGTTGATAAGCCTCTTATTCAATATGTAGTGAATGAATGTATTGCAGCAGGTATTAATGAAATTGTGCTTGTTACACATTCATCTAAAAATTCAATTGAAAACCATTTTGATACGAGTTTTGAATTAGAAGCGATTTTAGAAAAACGAGTAAAACGTCAGTTATTAGAAGAAGTACAAGGCATTTGTCCAAGCCATGTCACTATTATGCAAACTCGTCAGGGAATAGCAAAAGGATTAGGCCATGCCATTTTATGTGCTAAGCCACTAATTGGTGATGAACCTTTCGCTGTTATCCTGCCTGATGTTATTTTAGATAGATACAGTGCGGATTTAACAAAAGTTAACTTAAGAGAGATGCTTTCTCATTTTGAACGTTCAGGCGCAAGTCAAATCCTTGTTGAACCTGTTCCTGAAGATGAAGTCTCTAATTATGGTATTGTTGATTGCATGGGCGAAAATTTATGTCCAGGTGATAGCAAACCAATTACTCGTGTTGTTGAAAAACCTAAGAAAGAAGAAGCTCCTTCGAATTTATCTATTGTAGGGCGTTATGTGTTATCTGAAAGTATTTGGCCACTATTAGCGAAAACTGCACCAGGTGCCGGAGATGAAATTCAGTTAACTGATGCGATCGCAATGCTGATTGAAAAAGAACCTGTTGAAGCTTATCACCTACAAGGGAAAAGCCACGATTGTGGTAATAAACTAGGATATATGAAAGCATTCGTAGAGTATGGAATACAGCACGAAGAGTTTGGCGAAGATTTTACGCAATGGTTAAAATCATTAAAGATACAGTGATATAAAGTTTATTAATAATCATTTATATGGTTAATCTCATTGTATAATTCCTATAAATGCATGCTGCGTAATGAGCTGATTATTTTATGGGAAAAGCTAGATAAAGCGATTGTAAGAGATTAAGGTATGGCTCAATGCATTTAGTATTGGGCCATGTTGATTTCTGTAATGTATGACGATGTTAAGCGTTATGATGTTTAATCAAGGTGATATTAAGCATGATAGCGTTGACATAAAAATAAATTATTGGGTTATTTGAGTGATAATATGAAAATATTGGTAACAGGTGCTGCGGGTTTTATTGGCTATCATATGAGTCAGCGTTTAATCGGAATGGGTTATCATGTTGTTGGAATAGATAACCTTAATGATTATTATGATGTGCGCTTAAAAGAAGCTCGATTAGCTAAATTACAACAGCTAGAAAATTTCCATTTTGAGAAACTTGATATTGTTGACTCAGCAAAAGTGGCTCAATTATTTGCATCACACCAATTTGACCGAGTTATTCATTTAGCGGCTCAACCGGGTGTTCGCTACTCGATTGAAAATCCAATGGCATATATTGATGCGAATATCGTTGGTCATATTAATATATTAGAAGGATGTCGCCATAATAAAGTTGGACATCTTATCTACTCATCTTCAAGCTCTGTTTATGGTTTAAATCAGAAACAGCCTTTCTCAACAGAAGATAGTGTTGATCATCCAGTTTCATTATATGCAGCAACAAAGAAAGCTAATGAGTTAATGTCTCATAGTTATTCACATCTATATCAATTACCGACAACTGGATTACGTTTCTTCACGGTATATGGCCCTTGGGGTCGCCCTGACATGGCATTATTTAAGTTCACTAAAGCAATGTTAGCTGGTGAACCTATTGATGTTTATAACGGTGGCAATATGACACGTGATTTCACTTATGTTGATGATATTGTGGGATCAGTAGTTCGATTAGTTAATGTTATACCTGAAGCAGATGAAAACTGGACAGTAGAAAAAGGTGAAACGTCGTCAAGTTCTGCACCTTATAAAATCTATAATGTGGGTAATGGGCAACCGACTAAATTGATGGCATTTATTGAAGCGATAGAAAAATCACTCAATATTAAAGCTAAATTGAATTTAATGCCGATGCAAGACGGTGATGTTCTTTCTACTTGTGCTGATTGCCAAGATTTGTCTGAGACAATTGGTTTTTCGCCGAATACAGAAGTAGAATATGGCGTAAAACAGTTTGTTGATTGGTATTTAAGTTATTATAAAAATTAATAATATTAGTTTAATTAAATCAAAGAAAAAAGGAGCTATAAAAGCTCCTTTTTCATTATAAATAAAAATAAATAACGTAGTTATTACATTTTTTATTTTTGCTTACCTACATCTAATACAAACAACATCAGCACTATTAAAATTAAACGCTTGTTTAAATTAAATGAGGTAAACAAGAAAATACCCTTTTAAATAATTAAAAGGGTATTTCAAATAGAGTATTGACTTAAATTACAGCAGGAAATCGTCTAATGATTTGCCTTCTTCATCAATAGCACGTTTGATTACAGCTGGTGTACGACCTTGGCCTGTCCAAGTTTTAGTTTCACCATTTTCATCAACGTAAGAGTATTTAGCTGGGCGAGCTGCACGTTTAGCACGGCCAGTTTTATTAACAGCACTTGCTTCAAGTAAGTCTGTTGGATCAATACCGGCTTCTTCTAACATTTCACGGTATTTTTGTAATTTCTGAACACGTTCTTCTTCAGCTGCTTTTTCTAATGAGAATTCTTCACGACGCTCATTAACGACAACTTCGAGTTTCTCCAGCATTTCTTCTAAAGTTTCTAAAGAAGTTTCTCTTGCTTGTGCGCGGAGAGTACGGATGTTATTTAATATTTTTAAAGATTCGCTCATTTTCCTGGTCTCAAATAAATGTTGTTGGCTGATGTAATACTAATAATAGATTGCTATTTAAATTTCTGCAATACCTAAATACAAACCTTACGTAAAATTTCTTTTTTTTAAACTAATATCTCAACGAAAAAAATAATAAAAGTTGAGGCATCTTTAGTCAATAAAGGAAATATTAGTAAGGAAATGCATCTTTTAACTGATGATAGCGCTAATGCTAAAGAATAGAAAGCTTTGTTCATTTTTTTATAATAACGGACTTTTTTCTAAAAATGGAATCGGACTAACTTTCATACTTTAATAAAGGTATATCAAGGTGTGTTTTAATATGTTAAGTACTTATTAAAGCTATTTATTTTTTAAGCAAAAATTAGCATTAACAACGAACTTCATCTTTCGGCGGTATATCTAGAATAGAAATAAAGGTAATAAATATTTGTTATGGATAACTTGTAGATTGTTTATGTTAGACTGTCGCTCGTGAAAATAAACGCTATTTAAGGAGAGAGCTGATGGCTCAGCTTTACTTTTATTATTCAGCCATGAATGCTGGAAAATCAACATCTTTATTGCAATCCTCTTATAACTATAATGAACGAGGAATGCGCACATTGATTTTCACTGCGGCTATTGATACACGCTTTGCAAAGGGAAAGATTAGCTCAAGAATAGGATTAAGTGCGGATGCATTACTCTTTAGTGATGATATGAATATTCGTGATGTTATTGTTGCTGAGCATAACAAACAGCCTATTCACTGTGTATTGATTGATGAGTGCCAATTTTTAAGTAAGGCACATGTCGAACAACTTTGCGAAATAACGGATACCTATGATATTCCCGTTCTCACATATGGGCTAAGAACGGATTTTAGAGGTGAGTTATTTACAGGTAGTGCTTATTTATTAGCATGGGCTGATAAGCTCGTAGAACTTAAAACAGTATGTTACTGCGGTAGAAAGGCGAATAAAGTATTACGCTTAGATGATAAAGGAAATGTACTGAGTGATGGTGCTCAAGTTGAAATTGGTGGAAATGAAAAATATGTTTCAGTCTGCCGTAAGCATTATACACAGGCAACACTAAAAGGGTGTATTGAACAAGAGTAACCTTTTCATTTTCCCTCTTTTACTAATTTGTCAGAGTGAAAGAGGGGGATGAAATAAGAATTCAAATAAAGTGTTATATTACGTAATACTAAAAAATGTTTATATATTTTTAAATTTTAGCCAATTTATTGGCTTTTTTTATATCAAATTGCAGTGCGGTTGATTTTCTTCTGTGAAGATATGTTATTTTTTTATGGGAAAATTTATTTATTTCATCGATTTCATTATCATTAATCAAAAAAGACATAATCAAATATACGTAAGGTGTTTGTTTTGTGATGTCGATATTGTTTTTTACAAATGATAAGAGAAAGAGACATTTGATGCATTTATATTATTCATAGTTTAATAAAATTGAATAAAGATAGTCATAAAATACTAAGAAATATTTCTTTTATCTATGGTTGGTATAATGAAACATTTATATCGGGTTTTATAGATGCTGATTATGGGATGCTTAAGTTGTTATTGAATAAATAAAACACTTCGCTGTATGCCAGTTAATACGGATAAACAGGCTCCTTTCATACTCCTAAAGGAGTAATTTCTAAGTGGAATGCACAAATAGCGACCTTTATTACGTTATTACTTTAGCAGACTCAAGATAACAAACCTCATTTTGATAATATTTTATTGAAACTATGTTTCTTATAAATCCAAGATAACTAGAGATATAAAATATTTAGATTTCTATATTTTGATCACTAATTAATAATCAATGTGATTAAGTCTATTTATTTTTTATCAGATAAGAATAAAAGTACGATTGCAAATCGTAACGCAAACACAATGGTTTCAAATAACATTTCGTTATAGTCATTTTATGAAGGGAATAAGGTAAGAGTGAAATAATTATACCAACTAATGAAAGAGGAGAGGAGTTTGACAAGCCCTGTAATCACTCACAAGACACTTTTTATAATGCGGTAATGCAATGATGTAACTTAAGAGGTAAGTTGCTCAACGCCTTTTTTAGAGCCAATTATAAACATATAAAGGAAGGCACTATTTTTATAGTAAAAATTGAACCTATCAACTAAGTGTAAATACTTATTGTTTGTGACTAAATAGTGACTTACCTCGCCATATTCCTCAATCTTAAAAATCAGTAGCAAAATGTACATAGATAAATAAGAAGCCATAAGAAAACCCAGCCATAGGACTGGGTTTTTATTTAAGAACAAATAATCGAAATATTGAGGATCACACTAACACAGCGTGTTTCGATTATTTTTTACTGCTTTTTTTAGCAGGTTTTGTCTCTTCTTTCACTTCAACAACGGGATGTTCATTAAATTCACGACCGTAGTAAGAATCTAATAACAGTTGTTTTAGTTCAGAGATCAGTGGGTAACGTGGGTTAGCACCGGTACACTGATCGTCAAACGCATCTTCAGATAATTTATCAATTCTTGCTAAGAAATCACTTTCTTGAACACCGGCTTCACGAATAGAAGATGGAATTCCTAATGAAGATTTCATTTCTTCTAACCAAGCTAATAATTTCTCAATTTTAGCAGCAGTACGGTCACCCGGTGCTGAAAGTTCTAAGTGGTCAGCAATTTCTGCATAACGACGACGTGCTTGAGGACGGTCGTATTGGCTAAATGCAGTTTGTTTTGTTGGGTTGTCATTAGCGTTGTAACGAATAACGTTTGAAATTAATAACGCATTAGCTAAACCGTGAGGAATATGGAACTCAGAGCCTAATTTATGCGCCATTGAGTGACAAACACCCAAGAATGCGTTAGCAAAAGCGATACCTGCAATAGTTGCAGCATTATGAACACGCTCACGAGCAACAGGGTTTTTAGCGCCTTCATGATAACTTGCAGGCAGATATTCTTTCAGTAGTTTTAATGCTTGCAGTGCTTGTCCATCAGAATATTCGTTCGCTAATACAGAAACGTAAGCTTCTAATGCGTGAGTTACAGCATCTAAACCACCAAATGCACACAGAGATTTAGGCATATTCATAACAAGGTTTGCATCAACGATAGCCATATCTGGTGTTAATGCATAGTCTGCTAATGGATATTTCTGACCTGTTTCATCATCAGTTACTACTGCAAATGGTGTTACTTCAGAGCCTGTACCTGATGTTGTTGTGATAGCAACCATTTGTGCTTTCACACCCATTTTAGGGAATTTGTAAATACGTTTACGGATATCCATAAAGCGCAATGCTAATTCTTCGAAATGAGTTTCTGGGTGCTCATACATAACCCACATGATTTTTGCAGCATCCATTGGTGAACCACCACCTAATGCGATGATCACGTCAGGTTTAAAGCTGTTCATCTGTTCTGCGCCTTTACGCACAACGCTTAATGTTGGATCTGCTTCAACTTCAAAGAAGACTTCTGTTTCAACACCGAATTTTTTCAGTACACGAGTGACTTCATCAACATAACCATTGTTGAATAAGAAACCATCGGTCACGATAAAGGCACGTTTTTTACCATCAGTCGCAATCTCTTCCAGTGCGATAGGTAAACAACCACGGCGGAAGTAAATAGATTTAGGAAGTTTATGCCACAACATATTCTCTGCTCTTTTCGCCACGGTTTTAGTGTTGATAAGGTGTTTTGGCCCTACGTTTTCAGATATGGAGTTACCACCCCATGAACCACAACCTAATGTTAGAGACGGAGCAAGTTTAAAGTTGTATAAGTCGCCAATACCACCTTGAGATGCTGGAGTATTGATTAAAATACGAGATGTTTTCATCTTGTCGCCGAAGTAGGCAACATGTTCAGGGCAGTTATCTTGGTCTGTATATAAGCAAGAAGTATGACCGATACCACCCATCTCAACTAATTTTTCAGCTTTTAGCACGGCATCTTCAAATGATTGAGCATGATACATTGCTAATAGTGGAGATAGTTTTTCGTGAGCAAACGGCTCAGCTTCTGTTGTTTCTTTTACTTCACCAATTAAAATTTTGGTATTTACTGGTACTTCAATGCCAGCCATTTCAGCAATTTTTGTTGCAGGTTGACCCACAATGGCTGCGTTTAAGTTACCGTCTTTTAAAATGATATCTTGAACAGCTTTTAATTCTTTACCTGTCAGCATGTAACCGCCGTGAGTAGAGAAACGCTCACGAACTTGTTTATAAATGCTGTCAACAACGATAACAGATTGCTCTGACGCACAAATTACGCCGTTATCGAAAGTTTTAGACATTAAGATTGAAGCTACTGCACGTTTGATATCAGCAGAGTCATCAATAACAACTGGTGTATTACCTGCACCAACACCGATAGCTGGTTTACCCGAACTATACGCTGCTTTAACCATGCCTGGACCACCTGTCGCTAAGATCAGGTTAATATCATCATGGTGCATTAATGCGTTAGATAGAGCGACTGAAGGCTCATCAATCCAACCGATAATATCTTTTGGTGCGCCTGCTGCGATAGCTGCATTTAAGACGATTTCAGCAGCACGATTTGTTGCTTCTTTTGCACGAGGGTGTGGAGAGAAGATAATACCATTACGTGTTTTTAAGCTAATTAATGCTTTAAAAATCGCAGTAGAAGTTGGGTTAGTTGTTGGTACGATACCACAGATGATCCCAATAGGTTCAGCGATGGTCATTGTGCCATAAGTCAGATCTTCAGATAAGATCCCGCAGGTTTTTTCGTCTTTATACGCATTGTAGATATACTCAGAAGCAAAGTGGTTTTTAATCACTTTATCTTCAACGATACCCATACCAGACTCTTTAACAGCCAATTTTGCAAGAGGAATACGAGCATCAGCGGCAGCTAATGCAGCAGCACGGAAAATGGCATCAACTTGTTCTTGAGAGAAGTTAGCAAATTCACGTTGAGCTTTTTTTACACGAGCAACCAAATCATTGAGTTCAGTAACGTTAGTTACAGACATAAAGAGACTCCTGATAAAATGTTAAATTTTTTAAGCAAATTAGCCGTTTTCATCATAACTAATAAGAATAGCCTAGATAGATGATAGTGTGCTTATTTCAGTAATAATTATTAGAGGGCATAATTTGCTTAAAAAACTTAAAAAAAACAATAATAAAGACAAATATATTTTCGAAGTAACCCTCTTTCTTCGAATGATAACAGCTTACCATCTTTCTAATTAATTAACGTGATGCATATCACAAAATTGGCAAGCTGACACCTTTCAGCAAGGCTATTTATGAGAATGATTCTTATATGTAATAAATGTTCAACGATTTTTTTGTCGTACAGTTTATTTCGATATAAAATTAAACCACTAGGTTTTGATCGGTTTACAAGAGAATATTTTAGGTAAAAACTTGTTAACTAATAGAATTAACTGGTTTATTGATTTAAAGTAACGCGCATTTTTTGGAGTTACTCTATCTTTTATAGAATAATTCGCATGTTTATTAGCCAAGAAGGGGCTTTTCATGGGGTCACTGCTGGATTTATCCGGTTATATTAAATTTTTTGTCGGTCTTTTTGCGATTGTAAACCCAATTGGTATTTTGCCTGTTTTTATCAGTATGACGAGTTATCAAACTGATGCAGGGCGTAACAAAACAAACTTAATTGCGAATGGCTCCGTTGCAATTATTTTAGTTTCTTCTCTGTTAATCGGTGATTCTATACTGAGTATTTTCGGTATTTCTATCGACTCGTTTCGTATAGCAGGGGGAATGCTGATTGTTACTATTGCAATGACCATGATAAATGGGCGTTTAGGAGAAGATAAACAAAACAATCAAGAACGAAACGAATCCGCAGTACGTAATAGTGTTGCTGTTGTGCCTTTAGCATTACCATTAATGGCAGGACCCGGAGCAATCAGTTCTTGTATTGTGTGGAGTTCTCGTTGGGAAGGTTTTACTAACTTCTTAGGATTAGCCGCAACCAGTATCTTTTTTGCATTTTGTTGTTGGTTGCTGTTTCGCAGCGCAACACTTTTAGTGAAATATTTAGGGCAAACCGGCATTAACGTGGTTACTCGTATAATGGGCTTATTATTAATGTCGTTAGGTATTGAATTTATTGTGACCGGATTACGTTCTATTTTCCCGGGCTTATTAGTTTAAACACAGCGCAGAACACTTAAAAAAACAGTACGACTAAACAGTACTCTTAAAAAGAGCAGTATTAATAACGTAATACTGCTCGGTTCCTTTCTTTTATTTATTCTCTTTTATCTCAATCGAGACGATGTATTCCTTTTGATAACGCATCTCGATCATAATGTTGTGTTAATTCACCATTTTCCATTAATGCTGCTCTATCCGACATATGTGCGATAACATCAGCATCATGGCTGACAAGTAAATAAGTCATATTATGTTGTTTTTTCAGTGTGTTAAGCAGGTTTAAGATCTCGGCTTGCACTGACATATCTAGCGCTGAAGTTGGTTCATCTAACAGTAATAGTTGAGGTTGTAATAAAAGGGCTCTTGCAATGGCGACGCGTTGACGTTGTCCACCCGAAAGTTGATGAGGATAACGACTCGTCACATCGGCTGGCAAACCAACTTGGGCTAATGCCTGCTCAATTGTCTCTTTATCAAAAGGAATTTGGTGAATTTTTAAAGGTTCAGAAAACGCACGTTCAATACGGTGTTGAGGATGTAAAGAGGCGTAGGGATCTTGAAATACCATTTGTATATTACGGCGTAATGTCCCTTGAAAACGTTGTTGAGGTTTAATTGTTTGCCCTAGAAGCGATATATCACCTTGCCAATGAGACAATAATCCTGCGATCACTCGTAAAACAGTCGATTTTCCACAGCCAGAACGACCAATTAAGCTAAAGGTTTCGCCTTGTTGAACATGTAGATTGATCCCTTTTACAACGTGCTTTGCTTGTTTGCCCTGTTCGAATTGAACATGTAAATCATGAATATCAATTAGCATGATGTAGCCCCTTAAAATTAAGCGTTCTATCTAATACGGGCAATTGAGTGCCATAAGTGCTTGCATTAGGTCTACATGTCCAAAGGGTACGAGTATAAGGATGTGTGGCAGTCGGTAACGCTTTAGCATCGAGTTCATCAACTTGCTCGCCTTGATACATCACCATTACGCGCTCGCAATACTCAGCAACAAGGGGTAAGTCATGGCTAATCAGTAATAAGCCCATGTTACGTTGTTCACATTGAGTGGTGATCAGTTCAAGAATTTGATGGCGAAGCTGAGCATCAAGTGCAGATGTCGGTTCATCAGCAATTAAAATAGTAGGGTTATTAATTAGCGCAATAGCTATCATCGCTCGTTGCCCCATACCACCTGATAATTCACCGGGATAACGATAAATATTTTGTTCAGGTAATCCGACAGACAGCAGGGTATCAATGATAAGTTGACGCCTGTCTTGGCGTGAAAGCTTTTGATGTTGTTTTACGGTCTCTTCTACTTGCTGATAAATGGTTTTTACAGGATTTAATGCATAGCGAGGATCTTGTAATACCATTGAAATCGTATTACCACGAATGTTATTCCATTGGCGAGACGAAAAATCTAATAGATTATTTCCCTGTAAATTGAGTGTCTCTGTACTGACTTTTCCCGGTTGACGAACAAGCCCCATTAATGCACGAGCGGTCATTGATTTGCCAGAGCCAGATTCACCAACAACCGCTAAACGCTCTTGCCCCAAAGTAAAAGAGACATTATTGACAACTCTCGCCTTTGGAAAGTCGATACAGAGGTTGTTTACCTCAATTAACGGTGTTTTATTCATGGGTATCTCCCAATACATCACGTAATCCATCACCCAATAAATTAAATGCCAGACTGCTGATTAAAATTGCCGTACCCGGAATAGCCGCAACCCACCATTGATCAAAAATAACGGGCATACCTTCTGCGATCATCGCTCCCCATTCCGCCATCGGTGGGCGAGCACCTAATCCAAGGAAGCCCAATCCAGCTGCGGCGAGAATAATCACGGCTAAGTTCAGCGCTAAACGTACAATGGCTGACGGTAAACATAGTGGTAAGATATGTCCCCATAAGAGTCGAATACCTTTAATTCCCATCATTTCGGCAGCAGCAAGATAATCACTATTGCGTAAATGCTGAATTTCACTACGAGATTGTCGTGCATAAGCCGGCCATGCCGTTAAAGCCAGTGCTAATGCACCATTTAGCAGACCAGGCCCCAACATTGCGACAAAGGCGAAGGCGAGAATAAGAGAAGGCATCGACATCACAATATCAGTGAATCGCATTAAAATACGTTCAGTCCAACCACCGTAATACCCAGATAAAATCCCAATTAATAATCCTAAAGGTAGCGTAATAAGCGCCACTAGCCCCACTAAACCTAGCATTGGGCGAGTACCATAAATAAGACGAGAAAGAATATCGCGTCCGTAATTATCTGTGCCTAACCAATGTTCAGCATTGGGTGCTAATAAACGTTGGGCAGCATGTTGCCAATTCGGATCGTAAGGAGCTAACCAAGGTGCAAAAATAGCAATAATTAACAGGGCAATAAGCAACGATAAACCGATAAATGCGGAAGGCGAACGCGCTATTTTTCTTAAAAATGGAGATGACATTAGCGGAGCCTCGGATCAGTCAAACGAATAACGATATCGGTCATATTATTAATAAAGACAAAGCATAAACCGATAATTAAAGTACCGCCCATAATGGCTGTGGTATCACCCGCAAAAAGCGCTGTTGTGAGATATCGACCAATTCCCGGCCAAGAAAAGACCGTTTCTGTTAATACGGCACCTTCTAACATGCCAGTGTAAGACAAGGCGATAATGGTCATTAAGACACCACGAATATTAGGTAGTACGTGATAAAAAAGAATACGCAACTCACCAATACCTTTTGCTCTTGCTAACGTGACATACTCTTTATTCATTTCGTTTAAACAGGCTGAACGAGTTAAGCGAGTAATAGAAGCAAGGGCAAAATATGCTAATAAAGAAACGGGTAAAATAAGGTGTGATAACGCATTAAAAAAAGCATCTTTATCGCCAGCTAATAATGTATCAATTAGTGCAAAACCCGTTACGGGTTCAATAGTGAATTGATAGATATCGTCTAATCGCCCAGGACCTGCTGTCCATTGTAATGTGGCATAGAAGATCAATAGCAAAATCAAACCTAGCCAGAAAATAGGGACTGAGCTACCTAATAGTGTCAGAATTCGCAAAATAAAATCGAGCGGTGTTCCCACAAAACGCGCACACAAAACGCCGAATAAAATACCCAGACTAGCACCAATCAATAATGCAACAGTTGCTAATTCTAATGTGGCGGGAAAAGTCGCTAACAAATCATCAAGAACGGGTTGACCTGTAGATGTTGCTGTACCTAAATGCCCTTGCAACAGCGCTTCTACATAATGAAAAAACTGCATGTAGATAGGTAAATCCAGCCCTAACTCATGTTTTACTTGGTTATAGGTTTCGAGGCTTGCGTGATCACCAACAATTTGTAAGACAGGATCGACAGGTGAAAGAGCAGAAAGCGTAAAAGTGATGACAAGAAGCCCTAAAAGAGTCAGCACCAGAGTCAATATTCCTTGAACAAAGGTAATTAACTGACCTTTTAGACGAATAGGTAACGTCATAGCAGTATTCATACAGCAATAGCCTAGTGAAATGGCAAAAAATAGACCATCCACAGTAACATGACTGTGGATGGTTTCAGGAAAAAATATTACTTAGTTACTTTGTCATAATAGACCATATCTGCATTTAGACCTTGCGCATAACCGTTGACGTTATCGCGCATGACTATCTGATTTTTACCTTGGTCAATAAACACATAAGGTGAACTACGTTGTAACTCTTTTTGCATTTCAGTATAGAGCGATTGACGTTTTGTTTTGTCCGCTTCATTAAGTGCAGACAATGTTTGCTGGCTTAATTCCGGAATTTTCCAGCCATTTAACCAAGCCACAGTATTGGATTGCCCATCGTTATAAGCAAAGGCACTGGCATTTGAGTGCGCATCAAAATAATCAGGTATCCAAAAACGAATGGCTGCTTGATGCTGTTTAGCGCGCACACGGCTATACACTTGGCTACCTGCTGCGGGTAATAAATCGACTTGTACACCTGCTTGAGCAAAGCTTGCTTGAATAGATTGCGCCACAGTGATGTAAGGAACTTTATTCTCAACATCTAACGTAAAGCGTGCATTGGTAATACCCGCTTTAGCTAAAATTGCTTTGGCTTTTTCGGGATCAAAAGTGAATGGGTTATCTTTTAGTGCACCCGGCAAACCCACAGGTAAAAAGCTTTGGTGAATAAAATACTGACCACGCATTAAATCTTCAGTAATGCCTTTGTAGTCAATTAAATAACGAGAGGCTTCCCAAAATGCGGGGTTACTCAGCGCAGGGTTTCCGCTGGCGGTATTAAAAGCCATATAAACTTGTTCAGCAGAAGGAATATCTAAAATTTTGATACCCGCTTTACCCGCTAGAGCCGCCGTTTGGTCTGTACCTAAGTCACGCGCAATATCCGCATCACCTTTTTCAATTAATAAACGTCGTGATGCCGGATCAGGCACGTTTTTAATAATAATATTGGCGATTTTAGGTGCGCCAGTTGGCGAAAGTGGATTAGCTTCTAACACAATAGCTTGACGTGGTTGATAAGCACGCATTTTATATGCGCCACTTCCTGCTGAATTCATCTTCAGCCAGCTATTCCCAAAGTCATTATTTTTAATATGAGCGGAAACCAGTTTTTCATCAACAATAGAAGCAATTGGCGTTGAAAGGATATTTAGCACAACATCAGGGCTGACATCAGCAGTCCAGCGTACTTCTAATTCATTATCACTGACTTTTTTCAGCAGTGAATGAATGTTATCAGTTTTCCAACCCAACACATTTAGAATAAAAGCAGGTGATTTGTTCATGGTGATCGCACGCTGATAAGAGAAGATAATATCTTCAGGACGTACAGCGTTACCAGATGCAAATTTTGCATCTGGCTTAATTTTAAATACGATTGTTTTTTGTTCAGGGTTCGCTTGCCAGCTTTCAACTAAAATCGGTTCATTAATTTCTGGATTATCACGATTAGGTTGAACAATGCGTTGATATAAACTAGGTACAGTTTGAATACTGGATAGTTCATTACTTTCAGCAGGATCAAGGCTGACAATATCATCAAGCCCTTGTACCACAATTAATGTATTAGCAGGTGTTGCTGCAAATGCCGGTACGGAAAGGGCACCCACAACGAATAATGATAATAATTTTGCTTTCATGAGACGCTCCCTGAAACGGTGTAGCTAAAATCGTTATGTCAATAACTTATTAGAGCGTGTTAGCCTTTTATGGTCAATTTTTATTCGAATTAAAAGCATTTTAGGCAAGGCGATAAACACTAGCCTAGTGAACTAAGCTAGTGTTTATCAACGCAGAATAAAATGAGTAAAACGTCTTTTAATCGAACCTGTAAGGCAGCTTTCAACACTTGTTTTTATCTTAAGTGGACATTGTTAATGGCAATCAATGTCCATACTCGTTGAGTCGTTAGCTTTACTCGGTTTTCTTGCTGTAAAAATAAGCAAAAAAGGTTAACACGCTCTAATTATTATTACTTTGTGAAATTAACTTAGGCAAAACGTGACCAATGCGCAAAGTTTTAATTACGCTTACATATAACTCTTCGTTATAAGTAGCTAAAATTAATTATGGTAGAAGAATAATTAACCGCAAGAATATGATGATGAAATACTCCTTTAGTAGTAACTCATTGACTATTAAGTTGTAGTAGCTGAATTGATTAAGCTGTATTTGATATCCATCAATATCTCTTATGAGTAGTTTCGTATTTTAGCCTTAGAAATCTTTAAATCTGAGGCAAAAATGAGCAAGAAAACACTCGCAATCATCGGTAATGGTATGGTGGGACACCGTTATATCGAAGAGTTGATTGATAAAGGTGGCAATGAAGAATTTAATATTGTTGTCTTTTGTGAAGAACCTCGCGTTGCATATGATAGAGTCCATCTCTCTTCTTATTTCTCACATCACACCGCAGAAGAACTCTCCTTAGTTAAACAAGGTTATTACGAAAAACACCAAATAGACGTATTAATTGGTGAGCGCGTGATAACCATTAATCGTGGCGAAAAAGTGGTACACACTAATACAGGGCGTTGTGTCAGTTACGATAAATTAGTGATGGCAACAGGCTCTTATCCGTGGGTTCCTCCAATTAAGGGAAATAACTCACCGGATTGTTTTGTCTATCGGACCATTGAAGATTTAAACGCTATCGAATCCTGCGCACGTATTAGTCGTAAAGGGGCAGTGATTGGTGGTGGATTGTTAGGTTTAGAAGCCGCCGGTGCGCTAAAAAGCTTAGGTATTGAAACTCACGTTATCGAGTTTGCGCCAACCTTAATGGCAGAGCAGTTGGATACATTAGGTGGTGAGCAACTTAAGCGAAAAATAGAGCGTATGGGTGTAAAAGTGCATACCTCCAAAAACACCCAAGAAATATTATCAACTGGGGAAAATGCACGTAAAACACTGCAATTTGCAGATGGTACATCTCTAGAAGTTGATTTTATTGTGTTCTCCACAGGTATTCGCCCAAAAGATAAGTTAGCTCGTCAGTGTGATTTAGATATTGCCCCACGAGGCGGTATTGTTATTAATGATTATTGCCAAACAACAGATCCTGATATTTATGCCATTGGTGAATGTGCATCTTGGCAAAATAAAACCTTCGGTTTAGTAGCGCCGGGCTACAAAATGGCACAAGTTGCCGTTGATAATTTATTAGGACATCACTCTGTCTTTCAGGGTGCCGATTTAAGTGCAAAATTAAAACTTCTTGGTGTCGATGTGGGCGGTATCGGTGATGCTCATGGAAATCAAGCAGGATGTCGTAGCTATATCTATCTGGATGAAGGCAAAGAGATTTATAAACGCCTGATCGTTAGCGAAGATAATAAATACCTATTAGGTGCTGTCTTAGTGGGTGATACCGAAGATTACGGCAATCTCTTACAACTATCACTTAATACCATTGAGTTACCAGAGCACCCAGACTCTTTGATTTTACCGGCACATGCTGGAAGTAAGCCGGCAATCGGTGTTGATTCACTACCTGAAACGGCGCAAATCTGCTCTTGTTTTGATGTTACAAAAGGCGACATTATTCAAGCAATTGAACGAGGGTGTCATACAGTTGCTGCCATTAAAGCGGAAACTAAAGCAGGTACAGGGTGTGGTGGTTGTATTCCTCTTGTGACTCAAGTCTTAAATGCAGAATTAGCCAAACAAGGTATCGAAGTTAATCACCATCTTTGTGAGCATTTCCACTATTCTCGCCAAGAGCTTTATCATCTTATTCGTGTAGAAGGACTGAAAAGCTTTGATGAGCTGCTGAAAAAACACGGTCAAGGCTATGGTTGTGAAGTGTGTAAACCAACAGTCGGCTCATTGCTTGCCTCATGTTGGAATGAGTATATCTTGCGTGATGATTTAGTTTCTTTGCAAGATACTAACGATAACTTTCTCGCGAATATGCAAAAAGATGGGACTTATTCCATTATTCCTCGCTCTCCTGGTGGTGAAATTACCCCAGCAGGTATTATCGCTATTGGGCAAATCGCTCAAGAATACAATCTGTATACCAAAATTACGGGTTCGCAAAGAATGGCGATGTTCGGTGCGCACAAACAGGATTTGCCCGCTATTTGGGAAAAACTGATTGCCGCAGGTTTTGAAACAGGTCATGCCTATGCGAAAGCACTGCGTATGGTAAAAACATGTGTAGGCAGCAGTTGGTGCCGTTTCGGTGTTGGTGACAGTGTAGGTTTGGGCGTTGCGTTAGAACATCGCTATAAAGGTATTAGAACACCTCATAAGATGAAATTTGGCGTATCAGGCTGTACCCGTGAATGTTCTGAAGCACAAGGCAAAGATGTTGGTATTATCGCCACAGATAAAGGCTGGAACCTCTATTTCGGTGGAAATGGTGGTATGAAACCACGCCACGGAGATCTCTTTGCTTCTGATCTCGATGAGGAAACGTTAGTGCATTATATCGACCGCTTTATGATGTTTTATATTCGCACCGCCGATAAACTTCAACGCACTTCAGTGTGGTTAGATAATTTAGAAGGCGGCATTGAATATTTACGTGATGTCATTATTAACGACAAATTAGGCTTAAATGCACAACTGGAAAAAGAACTTAAAACCTTACAAGAACGCGTTGCTTGTGAATGGAAAGAAACAGTTGATTCTCCAAAAGCATTAAAACGTTTTGCCCACTTTATTAATAATCCAATGCCTGATCCGACAGTGCAAACGGTAAAAGAACGATTTCAACATCGTCCCGCACGTTTACATGAACGTATTGATATCAAATTGGTCACTGAGGAGGCGCAATCATGAGTCAATGGATAGCGGTTTGCCAACTAGATGATATTACTCCAGGAACAGGTGTTTGTGCGCTGGTGGAACAAGAGCACGTTGCCATCTTTCGCCCTTATTCTGATGCGCGTTTATATGCGTTAAGCAATATCGATCCCTTTGCACATTCTAGTGTTTTATCACGAGGATTAATTGCTGAACATGAAAATGAGCTGTATATCGTCAGTCCGCTAAAAAAACAGCATTTTCGTTTAACGGATGGTTTCTGCCTTGAAGATGAGAATTTCTCGATCATGCATTTTGATGTCAAGGTTGAAGGTAACACCGTTAGCGTGCGTAGCCGTAATGCATCATCACAATAAATAGGGGAACGAATATGGATTATTTTCCAATATTCTGTCAGCTTAAAGATAAACCTTGTTTATTAGTGGGCGGCGGTGAGATTGCTGAACGTAAAGCGAGATTGCTTATGGAAGCGGGAGCTATTATTTCTGTGATCGCGCCTTCATTTACAGGGCAGTTTATGCAATGGCACACTGAGCAAAAATTAAACTGTATCACAGGAATATTTAATGAGGTTCATTTATCTGGGAAATGGCTTGTTATTGCTGCAACAGATAGCGAACAAGTGAATCAACAGGTTTTTCAATCGGCAACAGAGGATCAGATATTTTGTAATGTGGTGGATTCACCAGAGCAAGCCAGTTTTATTATGCCTTCTGTTATCGATCGCTCTCCTATTGTGGTGGCGATTTCATCGGGCGGAAAAGCACCTGTACTCGCTCGTATTTTGCGAGAAAAAATTGAGCAGTTACTCCCTAATTATCTAGGTGCGTTAGCACAACTTGCTGGAAAGTTACGTGAGCAAATAAAGCAACGTTTTTCATCGATGAGTGCCAGACGTTATTTTTGGGAGCAATTCTTTGCAGATAAAACATTACAAGCGGAAATAGAAGCGCAAAGAGACGACGGTATTGAGCGACGTATTAGCGCACTGTTATCTGAAAATCAGCAACCTCAAGGCAGTGTTGTTTTAGTTGGCGCTGGGCCGGGTGATGCAGGGTTAATGACCATTAAAGGTTTACAGCAGTGCCAGCAAGCTGATGTAGTGGTTTACGATAGATTAGTGTCCGATGATGTTATGGCATTAGTTCGTAGAGATGCACAACGTATTTATGTTGGTAAGCAAACCGGTTTTCACTGTGTTCCTCAAGATGAGATTAACCAAATTTTAATCAAAGAAGCTACCGCAGGAAAACGAGTAGTGAGATTAAAAGGGGGCGATCCCTTTATTTTTGGTCGAGGTAGTGAAGAGCTAGAAGCCTTGATTGAACATCATATTCCATTTTCTGTGATCCCCGGTATTACGGCGGCATCAGGTTGTACGACTTATGCGGGTATTCCTTTAACACATCGAGATTATGCGCAAAGTGTTCGCTTTATTACGGGGCATGGCAAAGGGTTAAATGAAGCGCAGTGGCAATGTATTGCACAAAAAAATCAAACTTTGGTGTTTTATATGGGATTAAGCAAAGCCCTTTATATTCAGCAAATGCTACTTAGCCAAAACATGTGTGCGACGATGCCTGTCGCTATTATCGAAAAAGGGACGTTAACAACACAAAAAGTGATTGTTGGTCAATTGCGTCAATTGGCAGAGATGGCAGAAACAATGGAAAGCCCTGCACTGATTATAGTGGGAGAGGTCGTCTCATTGAATGAGAAGCTACAATGGTTTCAATCAAAGTCGGCTCAATAGCTGAAAAAAATTGAAGTTATTATTTAAAAATTAAAAACCTCTTTAATATTCGAGATGTATATTAAAGAGGTTTTTTATCTAACTCATAGAAATATAAATGAAAAATTTTTTATTTTTATTTCAATTAAACATTTAGATTAAATTTTAAAAATAAACAATAAAAGTGAATATTTAATAATCTATAAATATTTTTAAATTAGAATTATTATTCAGTCTAAAGATGAATTTATTGTTATTTATAATTAATTTCAAAGAGAAACTCTTTACAAACGAAGCATCATAAAGTTCTGCAAGTCGGTTAAAACCCATCCTAATTATATTAATTTTGTGAGCTAAGTAGGTTTTCTATCTATAAAACTTGCATGATGTTAATTTAATGTTTATTTGTTGTTTTGCCTTTCTCGATATGTATTTTTTATTTTCTCAAGATAGAACGCTAGAGGGCTTAATAAAGTTAAGTGATAAGAATACCGCATTAATTGACAAAATTTACGATAAGTGTAAAAAAGAAAGGTGTTGTTATCATTTTTTATCTCGTTAATATCAGCAAATATCTAAGAGCCACAAATATTACAATCAAAATTTAACAACGATACCTAACGTTAATTGAGCGACCCCGCTATAAATTATTGTTTATTAGGAGAGGTACCCATGAAAAATAAAGTTACGTTAAAAACAGTGTTTCCACTCAGTATTATGTCACTTGTCTTAACCTCCTTTTTTTCTCATGCCGTCACTCTTCCTGAAGGTACTATTCTGGCAAAACAACAGAATATTGTAATTAATAACGGAACTGAAGTTTCATCTCTTGATCCGCATAAAGTAGAAGGCGCACCAGAAACTAATATTATTTTAAATTTATTAGAAGGGCTGACTTATGTTGGGCCGAATGGTGAAAGTATGCCGGGCGTTGCACAACGCTGGGAAACAGATGATAACAAGGTGTGGACATTCTATTTGCGAGAAGATGCAAAATGGAGTGATGGCTCTCCAGTTACTGCTGAAGATTTTGTTTATAGCTGGCGTCGAGTAGTAGATCCTAAAACGGGTTCACCTTATGCCAGTTATCTCGAATATGCTTATGTTGAAAATATTGCAGATATTCTTAGTGGCAAAAAATCCCCTGAAACATTAGGTGTGAAAGCGATAGATCCTCACACTTTGCAAGTCAATTTAACCAAACCAATTCCTTATTTAATCGATATGGTCAGTCACACACCGTTGAAGCCCGTTAAAAAAGAGATTGTTGAAAAATACGGTGTGAATTGGACTCGTCCTGAAAACTTTGTTGGCAATGGGGCTTATGTTATTGAAAATTGGGTTGTGAATGAAAAAGTGACTTTGAAGCGTAATCCACTTTATTGGGATAATAAAAATACCATTATTGAACAAGCCATATTTTTACCAATAAGCTCTGAAACCAGTGATGTTAATCGCTATCGCAGTGGTGAAATCGATATCACTAATAGCGCAATTCCTCCTGCTCTTTATAAAAAAATGAAGCAGGAACAACCAAAGAATTTACATGTCACACCGTATTTATGTACTTTCTATTATGAATTAAATAATAAAAAAGCCCCTTTTGATGATCCGCGAGTTCGAGAAGCAGTAAAACTGACTCTTGATAGAGAAGTCATTGCTGAAAAAATAATGGGGCAAGGACAAATACCGGCTTATTCTTTTACACCTTCCTTTATTGGCAACGGTAATTTTAAAGCCCCTAAATGGGCTTATTGGACACAACAACAACGTAATGAAAGGGCGCGTGAATTATTAAAAGAAGCGGGATTCGATGGGCAAAATCCTCTGACTTTTACTTTGCTCTACAATACTTCAGAACAAAATAAACAGCAGGCAATTGCGGCAGCGTCAATGTGGAAAAAAAGTATTGGTGCAAATGTGACTTTGCAAAACCAAGAATGGAAAACGGCATTAGAAAATCGTAATCAAGGTAATTACCAAGTCGCAAGGGCAACGTGGTGCGCAGATTACAATGAACCTACCTCGTTTTTAAACTCATTTCTTTCCACTAGCAGCCTAAATACCGTCTTTTATCAAAATAATGATTACGATGATGCATTAAATAATGCCTTAATCGCAGTAGATAAAGGGGCTCGTCACCAACTCTATCAACGTGCTGAAGCCTTGCTAGACAAGGACTCGGCGATAGTGCCTGTCTATTATCGTGTCAGTGTTAGATTAGTTAGTCCAAAAGTGGGCGGATTTACAGGTAAAGACCCCTTTGATTATACGGACTTAAAGCGCTATTTTATAAAGGCAGATAACTAAAACTGGTAAATTATCGATATTCTATAGTTATGTGCGATTTGAATCATTAAAAGTCACTTAAAAAGTAGTAAAACAATAAAAAGCTACACAAAAAAGCTAACGGCATAAAAAATTATAATGCTATCAGGCAATTAAGCACTGATAGCAAATAAGCAAGATTGATTTATTTTTTGTAAAAACAATAAGTTGTGTAAACCGTTCTAAAACACAACTGAACATCACAGAATGGTTGTCTAACAACCAACTCACTAACTGGGAGTATTTTATAAGATGAGTAATTTAACTAAAAAGAGTGCGTTGGCGATTGCAATAAGCGCAATCTTTGGATTATCAGCATTAACGGCTAATGCTGCCGTTGTTCCAGACGGGGTAAAACTAGCTGAAAAACAAGTGCTTGTACGTAATAACGGCTCTGAACCACAATCGCTTGATCCTCATAAAATCGAAGGTGTTCCTGAATCTGCATTAGCACGTGATCTTTTTGAAGGCGTGACTATTGTTGGCCCAGATGGTGAAATTTTACCAGGCTCTGCAACTAGTTGGGAAAATAAAGACTTCACCGTTTGGACATTTAAAATTCGTGAAGGCGCTAAATGGTCAAATGGTGAGCCTGTCACAGCACAAGATTTCGTTTATAGCTGGCAACGTTTAGCTGATCCTAATACTGCATCTCCTTATGAAAGCTATCTGCAATATGCGCATATCGTAAATATCGACGATATTATTGCGGGTAAGAAAAAAGCCACAGAATTAGGTGTTAAGGCATTAGATAACAACACATTAGAAATCACTTTATCTGAAGCAGTGCCTTATTTACCAAAATTATTAGCTCACTCCTCCATGTCGCCAGTTAACCAAAAAGTCATTGAAAAATTTGGCGAAAAATGGACACAACCAGCTAACTTCGTCGGCAACGGCGCTTATAATTTAAAAGACTGGACAGTTAACGAACGTATTGTCTTAGAGCGTAGCCCAACTTATTGGGATAACAAAAATACCGTTATTGATAAAGTCACGTTCCTACCTATTTCATCAGAAGTCACCGACGTAAACCGCTATCGTGCGGGTGAAATCGACATGACATATAGCAATTTGCCGATCGAACTTTTCCAAAAACTGAAAAAAGAAATCCCAGATGAATTGCGCATAAGCCCATATTTATGTACTTATTATTATGAAATTAATAATGAGAAAGCACCGTTTAACGATCCGCGTGTTCGTGAAGCACTTAAGCTGTCAATGGATAGAGATATCATCACTTATAAAGTGAAAAACCAAGGTGATATTCCGGCTTACGGCTTTACCCCTCCATTCACTGACGGCATTAAAGAGAGTAAACCAGAGTGGTTTGCGACTTGGACTCAAGAACAACGAAATGAAAAAGCACGCCAATTGTTAGAAGAGGCGGGCTATAACAAAGCCAATCCACTGAAATTTAAACTGCTGTACAACACTTCTGATCTTCACAAAAAAGTGGCAATTGCTGCCTCTTCAATTTGGAAGAAAAACTTAGGTGCAGATGTATCTCTTGAAAACCAAGAGTGGAAAACTTTCTTAGATACACGTCACCAAGGAACTTATGATGTTGCACGTGCGGGCTGGTGTGCAGATTATAATGAACCTTCTTCATTCCTAAACATGATGTTGTCTTACAGCAGTAACAACACCGTTCACTATAAAAACACAGAATTTGATGCATTGATCAAAGAGTCTTTACGTGTGAAATCTGATGACGAACGTGCCGCTATTTATCAAAAAGCTGAAGGCGTATTAGATAAAGATTCGGCAATAGTTCCACTTTACTACTATGTAAACACCCGTTTAGTTAAACCTTATGTGGGTGGTTATTCAGGTAAAGATCCATTAGATAATTTACATACTAAAGACTTGTACATTATTGCTAAGTAATCGGGCGAGACCTTGTCTTTTTTAAGGCAAGGTCTTTTTATCGTCACGCCTGAATAGGTTTGTGTTATAGGAACGGGCAATGCTCAAATTTATTTTTCGTCGCTTTTTAGAAGCGATACCGACTCTATTTATTCTAATAACGATTTCATTTTTTATGATGCGCTTAGCACCCGGTAGCCCTTTTACAGGGGAAAGGAAACTTCCACCGGAGGTGATGGCAAATATTGAAGCGAAATATCACTTAAACGATCCCATTTATAAGCAATACTTCGATTATTTAATTCAATTGTCGAAAGGGGATTTAGGGCCTTCTTTTAAATATAAAGACTACAGTGTAAACACCTTAGTCGGTAAAGCATTCCCTGTTTCAGCTAAATTAGGGCTGTCGGCATTTATTTTTGCTGTCATTTTAGGTGTGGGGGCAGGCGTGATAGCCGCACTGAATCAAAACACCAAATGGGATTATACCGTCATGACTTTTGCCATGACGGGGGTTGTAATACCGAGTTTCGTTGTCGCACCACTGCTGGTTCTTATTTTCGCTATCTCGCTAAGGTGGCTACCGGCTGGTGGTTGGAACGGCGGTGCTGTGCAATATATGTTACTACCTATGATTGCGCTGTCGCTTTCTTATATCGCCAGTATCTCGCGTATTACCCGTAGTTCAATGATTGAAGTTTTACACTCAAACTTTATTAGAACGGCAAAAGCGAAAGGCTTGCCGATGAAAAGAATTGTACTGCGTCATGCTTTAAAACCTGCGTTGCTACCTGTTATCTCTTATATGGGACCTGCATTCGTCGGTATTATTACGGGCTCAATGGTTATTGAAACCATCTTTGGATTGCCGGGTATCGGACAATTATTCGTTAATGGTGCTTTAAACCGTGATTACTCATTGGTATTAAGCTTAACCATTATCGTAGGTGCATTAACGATTTTCTTTAATGCGATTGTCGATATTTTATATGCTGTTATTGATCCGAAAATTCGTTATTAATAGACACTGGAGCGCGTTATGTTATCACTGAAGGAAAACAGCGAAGCTCTGGGGAATTTCTCGGAGCAGCTAGATATTGAAGGCCGTAGTTTATGGCAAGACGCTCGTCGTCGTTTTATGCACAATAAAGCGGCTATCACGAGCCTCGTATTACTTTTCTTTATTTTATTATTTGTTATTTTTGCCCCAATGTTATCGCCTTTTGTTTATGACGATACAGATTGGGAAATGATGTCAATGGCACCTGATTTTGCCTCTTCTCACTATTTTGGTACAGACTCATCTGGGCGCGATTTACTCGTCCGTGTTGCGATTGGTGGGCGTATTTCATTAATGGTCGGTATCGCTGCTGCCTTTGTTGCTGTTATTGTGGGTACGCTGTATGGCGCAATGGCAGGCTATATTGGTGGACGTGTTGACTCTGTGATGATGCGTTTGCTGGAAATCTTAAACTCATTCCCATTTATGTTCTTTGTTATCTTATTGGTGACATTTTTTGGTCAAAATATCTTACTGATTTTCGTTGCGATCGGAATGGTATCTTGGCTCGATATGGCGCGTATTGTAAGAGGACAAACCTTAAGTCTAAAACGTAAAGAGTTTATTGAAGCGGCATTAGTCTGTGGTGTGTCATCACGTAATATCGTACTAAGACATATCGTACCTAACGTATTAGGTGTGGTGGTGGTTTATGCCTCTTTACTAGTGCCTAGTATGATTTTATTTGAATCCTTCTTAAGCTTCTTAGGTTTAGGAACACAAGAGCCATTAAGTAGTTGGGGAGCACTATTAAGTGATGGTGCAAACTCAATGGAAGTTTCTCCTTGGTTATTACTTTTCCCGGCTTCGTTCTTAGTTGTCACACTGTTTTGCTTTAACTTTATCGGTGATGGCTTACGTGACGCATTAGACCCGAAAGATCGTTAAGGAGAACAAAATGACAAATTCAACAAGCAAGTCGTTATTAAGTGTTAAAGATCTCAGCGTAACTTTCGGTACCGCAGATGGTGATGTTACTGCCGTTAATAAACTCAACTTTGAATTATCAGCAGGTGAAACCTTAGGGATTGTTGGTGAATCGGGTTCAGGTAAATCACAAACCGCATTCGCGTTAATGGGATTATTGGCTAAAAATGGTCGTACAGCGGGTAGTGCTAATTTTAATGGTCGTGAGATCTTAAATCTTCGCCAAAGTGAATTTAATAAAATGCGCGCTGAAGAAATATCCATGATATTTCAAGATCCAATGACCTCATTAAACCCTTATATGAAAGTGGGTGCGCAGCTTATTGAAGTATTAATGCTTCATAAAGGCATGAGCAAAAATGATGCTTATGCGGAATCAGTGCGTATGTTAGATGCCGTAAAAATGCCTGAAGCCCATAAACGTATGAGCATGTATCCTCATGAATTTTCAGGTGGTATGCGCCAACGTGTCATGATCGCGATGGCATTGCTTTGTAAACCAAAACTTTTAATTGCAGATGAACCAACAACGGCACTTGATGTGACGGTTCAAGCACAAATCATGACCTTACTCAATGAGCTTAAGAATGATTTAAATACCGCGATTATTATGATCACCCATGACTTGGGGGTAGTTGCGGGTATTTGCGATAAAGTATTGGTAATGTATGCAGGGCGTACTATGGAGTACGGCAAAGCGCGTGATATCTTCTATCAACCCTCACATCCATACTCTATCGGCTTGTTACAGGCTGTTCCTCGCTTAGACGGCGAAGATGAGCGGCTCGCTACCATTCCGGGTAATCCTCCTAACTTATTGCGTTTACCAAAAGGCTGCCCATTCCAACCTCGTTGCCAGTATGCAACAGAGCAATGCTTAACGAGTGAACCTCAATTAGAGCAATTTGCACAAGGGCGATTACGTGCCTGTTTTAAAGCAGTGGAGGAATTGGTATGACTCAAGCCACATTACAAGATAGAAAAGTTATTCTTGAAGTGAATGACTTAAAAGTTTATTTCGATGTTCAAGATAATAAACAGTGGTTTTGGCAACCTAAAAAAAGCCTCAAAGCCGTTGATGGTGTCACACTGCGTTTATATGAAGGTGAAACACTCGGCGTTGTTGGTGAATCTGGTTGTGGTAAATCGACATTTGCTCGAGCCATTATTGGATTAGTCAAAGCCTCTGGCGGTACAGTCACTTGGTTAGGTAATGATTTACTGGGAATGGGGAATAAGCAATGGCGAGATATTCGCCAAGATATCCAGATGATATTCCAAGATCCGCTGGCTTCCTTAAACCCAAGAATGACGATTGGCGATATTATTGCCGAACCGCTTAAAACTTATCATCCTAAAATGAAACAGGCGCAAGTGGTTGAAAAAGTCAAAGCAATGATGATGCGAGTCGGATTATTGCCAAACTTAATCAACCGCTACCCACACGAATTCTCTGGTGGACAATGCCAACGTATCGGTATTGCTCGCGCGTTAATTCTAGAGCCTAAATTAGTGATTTGTGATGAACCCGTTTCAGCATTAGACGTATCAATTCAGGCTCAAGTGGTGAACTTGCTGAAAGATATTCAAAAAGAGATGGGATTATCTTTGATCTTTATTGCGCATGATCTGGCAGTGGTAAAACATATTTCAGATCGTGTATTGGTGATGTATTTAGGACACGCGGTGGAATTAGGGACTTATGATGAAGTTTATCATCATCCATTACACCCTTATACCAAAGCGCTGATGTCAGCAGTGCCTATTCCTGATCCCGATAAAGAGCGTAATAAGCATATTGATTTATTAGAGGGAGAATTACCTTCTCCGATTAATCCACCATCAGGCTGTATATTCCGTACACGTTGTCCGATGGCTGATGAAGAATGTGCAAAAACACGTCCTTTATTAGAAGGGAGCTTCCGCCACGCAGTCTCTTGCTTAAAAGTAGATCCGCTTTAAGACTTCATTTATTTAAATTTAGTGACTAATGCCTGATATTTATCAGGCATTTTTTATGGGTAAAAGATAAAAATTTAATACTAGGTTGATTTTTTGCATCTCGAAATAACTTTGTGGATTGTATCACTGCGTCATATTTTCAGTGTAGGACAAGTTTGGGATATCAAAAATATGACAATCCCACAAGATTCAGCAACATTTAAATGGTCGGATGCAAGTGATCATCTTCCTGTTATTGCTGAATTAGAATTACAAGAGCAGTAATAAACAACACTAAATAAAAACGCCCTCGATATTATTTTAAAGGGCGTTATTCATCAACCAATAAAATAAGCAACCAATAAAATAAGCATTAAATCAGATTAAATCCAACCTTTAGCTCTAAAGGCTTTTAATGTAATGACGAAATAGCTCATCTCTTCTGGTGTGCCTAAAGTTAAACGACTCCAACCAAAAGCAGGCGGAAATTCACGACCAACCATAATATTCGCTTCTTTCATTCTATTTTGATAGGTTTTTACATCACCTTTAACTTTATGAAAAATAAAGTTTGCATGAGATGGTGCATATTCAATATTGAGCTCTTTTAATACATCCACCACTATCTGGCGTGAAACATCAATCGACTTACGGCTATATTCCACATAAGCCGCATCTTTTAGCGAAGCAAGTGCGGCAACAGCACCAGCAGTATTGGTGTTATCAATAGAAACAAAAGCATCAATTTGTGCAATCACTTCGGGTACGGCAACGCCATAACCTACACGCAGTCCTGCTAAAGCATAAATTTTAGAGAAAGTACGAGTAACAATCAGGTTTTTATAACCCTCTGCCACTAACGTAATAGCACTGACGAATGTAGGGGTAGAAACAAACTCGGCATAAGCTTCATCAATAATAAAAAAGACATTCTCTTTTGCTGACTTCACCCAACTCGATAAATCTGCACTAGGAGTTAACATTGCTGTTGGGTTATTTGGATTACACAAATACACCATGCTAATACCATCAAACTCTTGCGCTTTTTTCTGCATAGTTGCTAAATCGAAAGCTAGAGTATTATCAACAGGCACTTTAACGATTTTTACACCTAAAGGTTCTGCATAAAGTTCTGCATAGTTAAATGTCGGATCAGGAACAATAAGTTGAACTGCTTTACCTTCTTTTTGTGCTTTATTTGCCACAAATTGCACGGCTGCTTGAATTGTTTCAGATGAGCCGTTTCCCAAGGTGATGTGTTTATCTGAAAGTTTAAATTCTTTCCCTAATTCGCTAATTAATTCGCTACGCGCATCATCTGGATATCTAAATGCATTGGGTAAGGCATCGATAATTGCTTTTTGAGCGTTAGGCGACATGCCTAATGAATTTTCATTGAAATTAAGCAGTAACGGATTTTCTGCATTAAATACCAATTTATTTTTCAGTACTTCATTGGCATAAGCAGAACTTACAAAAGAACTTAATGATAATCCGCCAATAACAAGGCTTGATGATGTTAAAAATGACCGACGATTCATGTTATGTTTCCCAAGTAAATTATTCTATGTTTTATTAGTTCTCATAGATTACTAAAAAAAAGATAGAAGTAAATAAATATGATAAAAAAATAATTATTTATTCACTGCGTTCTTATGGGAGCAAACAGATAGTCGAGTATTTTTAAGATAAAAATAGGATTATCCCCGTGATCTTTCAGTCTCTATTGCACATTTTTCCGCTTCAGCAATGATCCAGTTTTTAAACTTATCCTGCTTTGAGTCGGGCATGATTTCGCTTGGAGAGAGCAAGTAGTAGCTTGAGTTATCTTTAACAAAGCCATGTGTGGCGATAAGTTGTTGATCTTTTAATTCATCTTGTACCATAAGAAAAGAGGCAATGGTCGTACCTAACCCAGCAAGGGTAGCCTGAATAGCAAGGTAAAAATGCTCATACTGACTGGTATGGGTATAAGTCGATTGTATACCTGAATATTGATACCAATCTTGCCAAGCTTGGGGGCGAGAGAGTGTTGTTAATTGCTTATTTGAATGATGGATATTATTAGGCTTTACAACCGCACCAATTAGCTCATTACATATTTTTGTTGCATAAATATTCTTATGCCATAAAAAATCATCTCGTCGAAATGCTAAATCGACACCTTCTTTATTGAAATCAATAGCGCCACCAGCGGCAACTAAATGCAACGTTATTTCAGGATATAAAGTATAAAAGTGAGATAAACGAGGAATAAGCCATTTCATCGCAATAGTGGGTTCACAAGAAACCACTAACACCGGATTATTTAAAGGGGAACACAGATGAGTGATGGTTTCTTCTAGCTGTTCGAAAATTGAAGAAGTTGTTTTATATAAATATCGACCCGCTTCATTTAAATAAACCGCGCGATTACGCCGCTCAAATAAAGGAATACCTAATTCATCTTCTAATAATCGTATTTGTCGACTTACTGCACTGTGGGTGACATGAAGTTGTTCTGCTGCACTCACAAAACTACCTGTTTGAGCAGCACTGTTAAAAAAGCGCAATGACGTTAAAGAGGGTGTTTTCATAAAGATAAGCGATAAAGTTGAGTTGTAAAAATAGATGATGAAAAGTCACAGATATACTGCAAGATAAATCGCTTTTTATTTTTAGTCAAGACAGCAAAATAGGGTGATTGGTGGTGAGCTAAATAGGTTTTTATTAAAAGAAGAACATATTTTATGTCACTTTTTATTACTTATTATTGATTCAAAAGTGAGAGTGAGAAGAACAATGAGTGAACTAATTGCTGTGGCGATGATTACAATATTGGCGGTTATTAGCCCGGGCCCAGATTTTGCTATGGTAACAAAAAATAGTTATTCCTATGGTGTAAAAGTAGGGTTAATGACAGCAATTGGTATTGCGGTTGGAGTACAAGTACATGTTTTTTACACTGTATTTGGTATCTCTTTTATTATTATGGGATCACCAACGCTCTTTTTTATTATGAAATTACTAGGTGTTGGATATTTAATTTATCTTGGGGTTAAATCGTTAACGAATAAAACACAACTGACCATTGAGAATGCAGTCAATTCAGCACCTAATATGTTCCAAGCATTAAGGGTTGGTTTTTTTACTAATGCTTTAAATCCTAAAACGATGTTGTTTGTTATTGCACTTTATACGCAAGTTGCCAACTTAAGTAACCCACTTTGGATAAACCTTTCTTATGGAATGTTTATCTCAATCGCCCATTGGGTATGGTTTAGTTGTGTTGCACTTTTTTTCTCCACTCCGCTTTTACGAGCTAAAATACTTTCTCATCAGCAAGTCGCCGATAAGATTATTGGGGTGTTATTAATTCTTTTAGGTGTGGGATTGCTGTTTATTTCAGTAAAATAGAAAATTAATCGCATAAAAAAGGAGATCAAATAATGATCTCCTTTTTTTATTTTAAGTGAGAATTTAATTTGATTCAGGGAACGTTAAGGTTGCCCCCGGTGCTTCACGACTAAGATGAATAAAATTTAGATGCTTTTCATATTGATCTAAAATATCTGTAATTACTTGCTCTTTGGTGTAATCCATTAAGTCATTTCCTTGGGAGCCTTCCCATAAATAAGTCTCTAAACGGTAATAATCTGATTTACCTCGACGAGCACGATAGGTAAATGCAGGCACTGAATATTTCTGTGGCCAAATTTGATAAACAAAGTTCTGCTCTTGGTCAAGATCGACCACAAGCTCTAAATGATGTAAGCGTTCATTATCTTCAATTGGGTAATAATTAAATTCGACTTTAGCTCCACGCAGTAAAAGCTCTTTAGCAACATCTTGCATTGCTGGCATACAGGTTAAATCTAACATGCGTTGTGTATAGGTCGTTCCCGGGAAATTCATAACCCGCCCTAAACGCTGTTTCCAATTCATCGTAGTATTACCATAAAGTGGTGCTGGCGCATTGGTATTTAGCGAACTAACACGTCTAAAATCTTCGACTTTTAATGATTTATAAAGTCCAGCCATAATAAAGAAAATAACAAAGCTAAAGGGTAATCCCATTATTATAGTTGTGTTTTGTAAGGCAGAAATACCATCCGCCATTAACATACCTAACGTTAATAAACCAATAGCAATAGACCAGAAAATGCGAAGCCAATTGGGTGCGTCGTTATTAACATGGCTTAATTGAGAGGTGAAATTGCCTAATACTAATGAGCCAGAGTCGGCAGAAGTAACATAAAATAGTAATCCCGTAATTGTGGCGACAGAAGCCGTTAAACCAAAACCTGGATAGAGTTCTAATAATGAATAAAATCCTTTTTCGGGCGCTTCCAATACTGTTTGTGCGAGTTCTTTATTGCCATGGATCACTTCATATAAAGCACTATTACCAAAAATAGATAACCATAGCAGCGTAAAAACAAAAGGAATAATTAAGGTGCCTATGACAAATTGTCGGATTGTTCGTCCTCTTGAAATACGTGCTAAAAAGAGTCCAACAAAAGGTGACCATGCAACCCACCAAGCCCAGAAAAAGAGCGTCCAGCTATTCATCCAATCTGTTGGTTTATCAAATGCAAAGCTATTTAATGTCATGCCTAAAAAGCGATTAGTATAATCACCGACATTTAATACCAGTGCATTTAATAAAAACTCAGTATCACCTGCAAATAAGATAAATAAAATAAGCCCCAATGCGAGAAGTACGTTGAGTTCAGATAAGATCCTGATCCCTTTATTAACACCTGATGTTGCCGAAATAACGGCCATAATTACAGATAATAGAATTAATCCACCTTGAACACCCAATCCTTGGGGCAAATCAAAAAGAACTTTTAAACCATAATTAAGTTGCACAACACCAATACCTAATGTTGTTGCAATACCAAAAATAGTTCCCAATACGGCAGCAATATCAACCGTATGACCTATTGGACCATAAATACGATTTCCAAAGATGGGATAAAGTGCAGAGCGTATGGTTAAGGGTAAATTATAACGATAGCTAAAATAGCCCAGAGCAATACCAATAAGTGCATACATAGACCAGCCCGTCAGGCCATAGTGGAATAAAGTCCACACCATCGACTGACGGGCTGCTTCTATTGTTTCACCTTCACCTGTTGGCGGTAACATATATTGAGTAATGGGCTCCGCCACGGAGAAAAACATCAAATCAATACCAATACCGGCTGCAAATAACATAGCAGACCAGCTTAAAACACTAAATTCGGGTTTCGATTGCTCAGGTCCTAATTTGATATTTCCAAAACGAGATGTGGCAACAAAAATAACAAAAACAATGTATAACGTTGCCGCTAATAGATAGTACCAACCAAAGGTTTTTGATACCCATCCCAGTGTTGCCACAATCCATTTATTTGCTGTTTCTGTCATCAAAATAGTGAAAAAAGAGAACGCCAAAATTAGCGTTGCTGAAGCGAAAAAAACAACAGAGTTTAGCTTGTCTTTCTGCGGTTTTTTTGTGCTGTTAAGAGTTGTCATCAGAAATTCCAAAAATTTATTTATCTAAAAGTTAAAAGTTGCATTCTTTGTTAACTAATTGAATTAGTTGCAAAGATTCAAATTTTCACAACGTCCTCCCATATCGATATGTAAATTAATTGTGATAAACAATAGTTAATATTGATTGAATGTTCAATTAAAAAAACGTTTAATAAAAGCGTCCAATGTATTTTTTAGGTCTTTAAATCATGCCGAAGATAGGAATGCAGTCGATACGTAAACAGCAATTAATCCAAGCGACATTAGCAGTTATTAATGAGGTTGGAATGCAAGAGGCGAGCATCGCATTGATAGCTCGAAAAGCGGGTGTATCTAACGGCATTATTAGTCACTACTTTCGTGATAAAAATGGATTATTGGAAGCCGCTATGCGTCATATCCAGTATCAATTGGGTTTTGCGGTGGCGATACGGCTAAGAATGTTAAGTGATGCAACACCTAAACAACGCATCCAAGCCATTGTTGAAGGTAACTTTGATACCTCTCAAACAAGTGAAGCGGCAATGAAAACATGGCTAGCTTTTTGGGCAAGTAGTATGCATCAGCCTAATTTAAATCGTTTACAAAAGGTTAATGATAGAAGGCTTTATTCCAATTTAAGTTACGAGTTTGGGCGCGTTCTTACTAAAGATCAAGCACGTATGGCAGCAAAAGGTTTAGCCGCATTAATTGATGGTTTATGGCTACGAAGTGCATTAAGTAATGCTCCATTTTCTCTTGAAGAGGCCAAAATCATTACTAATGAATATATCGATATGCAACTGACAAATCGGAGTCAAATAAAGACTTAATAAACTAATAATAAAGGAGAAACTATGCCAAACCCACCGTTACATAAACTCTATATTCATGGTGGATATGTTGATTGCGCACAACCTGAGTGTGAACAATTTGAAGCGATTAATCCGGCTAATGGTGAAGTGATCGCACATTTACAGTCTGCAAGTGAAGAAGATATCAATTGGGCTGTAGAGAGCGCAAAACAAGGGCAAAAAATTTGGCGTGCGATGACGGCGATGGAACGCTCTCGAATTTTGCGACGTGCTGTTGATATTTTGCGTGAACGCAATGATGAATTGGCTCATTTAGAAACCTTAGATACAGGCAAACCGCTATCTGAAACACGTTATGTCGATATTGTAACGGGTGCTGATGTTTTAGAGTATTACGCTGGCCTTATTCCAGCACTTGAAGGAGAGCAAATTCCGCTTAGAGAAACCGCTTTTGCTTACACTCGCCGTGAGCCATTGGGAGTTGTTGCTGGTATCGGCGCTTGGAATTACCCCATTCAAATAGCGTTGTGGAAATCTGCACCTGCACTTGCTGCAGGTAATGCCATGATCTTTAAACCAAGTGAGATGACTTCATTAACAGCATTAAAACTTGCTGAAATATACACAGAGGCAGGATTGCCAAAGGGTGTTTTTAACGTTGTTACAGGAAAAGCGAATGTGGGGCAATGGTTAACACAGCATCCTGATATCGCGAAGGTTTCTTTTACTGGTGGAATTGAAACGGGTAAAAAGGTGATGGCAAATGCTTCTGCTTCAAGTTTAAAAGAAGTAACCATGGAGCTTGGTGGAAAATCACCTTTAATTATTTTTGATGATGCAGATTTAGATACTGCTGCTGATATTGCGATGATGGCAAATTTTTATAGTTCAGGGCAGGTGTGTACCAATGGTACTCGTGTCTTTATTCCTGAAAGATTAAAACCTGCATTTGAAGCAAAAATTACAGAGCGCGTATCACGCATTAGGATCGGTTCTCCTCTTGAAATGGACACCAATTTTGGCCCACTGGTCAGTTTTCCCCATCTTGAAAAAGTCTTGAATTATATTGAGTTGGGCAAAGCGCAAGGGGCAAAATTACTTTGTGGTGGCTATCGCTTAGACGACGATAATTTTGCTCAAGGCGCTTATGTTGCACCTACCGTTTTCACTGATTGCACCGATGATATGAATATCACACAAGATGAAATATTTGGCCCTGTGATGAGTATTCTTAGTTATCAAACTGAAGATGAAGTGATTTTACGCGCAAATAATAGCGTTTATGGTTTGGCTGCAGGTCTTGTCACCAAAGATCTCACAACAGCTCACCGTGTAATTCACCAATTAGAAGCCGGAATTTGTTGGATTAATACATGGGGTGAATCTCCAGCAGAAATGCCAGTTGGCGGCTATAAACATTCTGGTGTAGGGCGTGAAAATGGGTTTGTGACATTACAAAATTACACTCAAATAAAATCCATTCAAATTGAACTTGGGGAGTTTTCATCCGTTTTTTAATCCATTCTTTTTTTGATGACTGAAACAGAGGAGATAACAATGGTCTATGACTACATTATTATCGGTGCTGGTTCAGCCGGTAACGTTCTTGCTACCCGCTTGACAGAAGATCCTGAAGTTACTGTGCTGCTCCTTGAAGCTGGAGGTCCGGACTACAGGTTCGATTTTCGAACACAAATGCCAGCGGCATTAGCTTATCCGTTACAAGGTAGGCGATATAATTGGGCTTATGAAACAGAGCCTGAACCCTATATGAATAACCGACGCATGGAATGTGGTCGAGGAAAAGGACTTGGTGGTTCATCGCTAATTAATGGTATGTGTTATATCCGTGGTAATGCGATGGACTTTGATGGCTGGGCTAAATTGCCGGGGCTTGAAGAGTGGGATTATTTAAGCTGCCTACCATATTTTCGTAAAGCAGAAACGCGCGATATTGGTGCTGATGATTATCATGGTGATAAAGGTCCCGTGAGTGTGACAACACCGAAAAAAGGCAATAATATTTTATTTCAAGCAATGATTGAGGCAGGTGTTCAAGCAGGATACCCAAGAACGATTGATCTTAACGGCTATCAACAAGAAGGCTTTGGCCCAATGGATAGAACTGTGACACCCAAAGGCCGCCGTGCAAGTACAGCAAGAGGCTATCTTGATCAAGCTAAAGCGCGAAAAAACTTAACGATTGAGACACATGCAACGACGGATATCATTGAGTTTGATGGTAAAAAAGCAATTGGTGTTCGCTATTTTTCAGGGGAAAACACCACGCCTCATCATGCCAAAGTCAATCGAGAAGTGTTGTTGTGTGCTGGTGCAATTGCTTCACCTCAAATTTTACAACGTTCTGGTATTGGTCCTGAAAAGGTATTAGACGAATTTAATATTCAGCCAGTACATGTATTACCCGGAGTTGGGGAAAATCTGCAAGATCACTTAGAAATGTATTTGCAGTATGAATGTAAAAAGCCCGTTTCACTTTATCCTGCTTTAAAGTGGTATAACCAACCTAAGATTGGTGCGCAATGGCTATTCCAAGGAACAGGAATAGGTGCAAGTAATCAATTTGAAGCTGGTGGATTTATTCGTTCAAGCGAAAAATATGCGTGGCCAAACATTCAATTCCACTTTTTGCCAGTCGCTATTAACTATAACGGAACCAATGCTGTAGAAATTCATGGCTTTCAAGCACACGTAGGCTCTATGCGTTCTCCGAGCCGAGGACGTGTAAAACTAACATCTACAGATCCTCATCAACATCCAAGTATCTTGTTTAATTACATGTCCACAGAACAAGATTGGGAAGAATTTCGCTCAGCTATCCGTATTACACGAGAAATAATGGCACAACCAGCATTAGATGATTATCGTGGTGAAGAAATTAGTCCAGGTAAACATATTCAAAGTGATGAAGAGCTTGATGCTTTTGTTAGAGAACGTGCTGAAACAGCATTTCATCCTTGTGGCACGTGTAAAATGGGAACGGATGAAATGGCAGTTGTCGATGGAGAAGGTCGAGTACACGGCATAGAAAACTTAAGAGTTATTGATGCATCTATCATGCCGCTAATAATCACTGGGAATTTGAATGCGACTACAATTATGATTGCAGAAAAATTAGCTGATAAGGTGAGAGGAATTAAATCTTTACCTAAAAGTCATGCTAAATATTATGTTGCAGATGATCGGCCTGTAAGAAAAACGAATCTAAGCATATAAATTATGATAGGCAAAAGAGGAGTGTAAATTCCTCTTTTGTCTTTTTATCATTATTTTTGCTTTGTTGATATTAAAATTATATAAAATAATTTAATAATTCCTTGCTTGGAATAAGAAAAAATACGGATATTTAATTTTTCATAAATATTTCTAAATGAAATGTCTTTATAAAACTCACGCAAAAGAATCAGCTAAATTCAAGTAATACAACGATTTCTCTCCTATTTATGTGATGAATATCAATTCTTAAAAAATGAAGCGTTCCATTAATTATCGTAAACAGACAACGAAAACGTTTGCATAATATTTTTATGTAGATAGAATTCGTCAGATTTTTTTGGCCTGGTGAAATTAATAGGGGGTTAAAGTGTCTCAGGACAACAATTATAGTCAGGGCCCAGTGCCCATATCCGCAAGAAAGGGTGGATTGGCGTTAACCTTTGTGATGTTGGGATTAACGTTTTTTTCAGCCAGTATGTGGACTGGCGGCGCTCTTGGTACTGGTCTTTCCTTTAATGATTTCTTCCTCGCAGTTCTAATTGGTAATCTTCTTCTTGGTATCTACACCGCATTTCTTGGTTTTATTGGTTCAAAAACAGGTCTTACTACTCATCTCCTCGCGCGTTACTCTTTCGGTATTAAAGGTTCTTGGCTTCCCTCATTTTTACTCGGTGGTACTCAGGTTGGTTGGTTTGGTGTGGGTGTGGCAATGTTTGCCATCCCGGTAGGAAAAGCCACTGGTATTGATATTAATCTCCTCATCGCCGTTTCCGGCATTTTAATGACCATCACTGTATTCTTCGGCATTTCCGCTCTCACTGTTCTCTCTATCATTGCTGTTCCTGCTATCGCAATCCTTGGAAGTTACTCTGTTTATCTTGCTATACATGATATGGGCGGACTTTCAACGCTAATGGCCGTTAAACCTACTCAACCATTAGATTTTAATTTAGCGCTGGCGATGGTTGTCGGATCGTTTATTAGTGCAGGAACACTTACGGCTGATTTTGTCCGTTTCGGACGCAACCCTAAAGTAGCGGTGGTGGTTGCCATTGTTGCCTTCTTCTTAGGCAATACATTGATGTTTGTCTTTGGCGCGGCGGGTGCTGCTTCACTAGGAATGGCAGATATTTCTGATGTGATGATTGCGCAAGGATTATTACTTCCAGCGATTGTCGTATTAGGCTTAAATATTTGGACAACCAATGATAATGCGTTATATGCCTCTGGATTAGGTTTTGCCAATATTACGGGTTTATCAAGTAAAAAGCTTTCAGTGATAAATGGTATTGTCGGTACACTGTGTGCATTATGGCTCTATAATAACTTTGTAGGCTGGTTAACCTTTTTATCTGCTGCCATTCCACCTATTGGTGGCGTTATTATTGCAGATTATCTGATGAATAAAGCGCGTTATAACACTTTCAATGTTGAAAAAATGCAATCAGTTAATTGGGTTGCGTTATTGGCAGTTGCAATTGGTATTATGGCAGGGCACTGGTTACCGGGCATCGTACCTGTCAATGCAGTATTAGGTGGTGCAATTAGCTACGCCGTGTTAAATCCAATATTAAATCGTCGTACAGCTCGACAAGCGGAGATAAGTCATGCTGGGTAAGAATATCGAACAAATTAATCATGCTCGTCTAGTTGGAAAAGATGGTTTGTGGCGCATTACGCTTAAAAACAACAAAATTGAAGCGATAGAGCCACAACCTGAAAATAATTTTCATCCTGAAGCATTAGATGCGCAAGGTGGTTTAGTTCACGCTCCTTTTGTTGAACCTCATATTCATTTAGATACAACACAAACAGCAGGGCAACCGAATTGGAATCAATCGGGAACATTATTTGAAGGTATTGAGCGTTGGGCTGAAAGAAAAGCACTGTTAACTCATGATGATGTTAAACAACGCGCATGGCAAACGCTTCAATGGCAAATTGCTAATGGTATTCAACATGTTAGAACCCATGTGGATGTTTCAGATGCTTCGCTAACAGCATTAAAAGCAATGCTGGAAGTAAAAGAAGAAATTAAACCTTGGGTTGATTTACAAATTGTTGCTTTTCCACAAGAAGGTATTTTGTCTTACCCTAATGGTGAAGCATTATTAGAAGAAGCATTAAAATTAGGTGCTGATGTTGTAGGTGCTATTCCACACTTTGAATTTACGCGTGAATATGGTGTTGAATCACTGCATAAAACCTTTGCATTAGCACAAAAATATGATCGTTTAATTGATGTTCATTGTGATGAAATCGATGATGAACAATCTCGTTTTGTTGAAACTGTTGCCGCTTTAGCACATAAAGAAAATATGGGCTCACGAGTGACAGCTAGTCATACAACCGCAATGCATTCTTATAATGGTGCTTATACTTCACGTTTATTCCGACTATTAAGAATGTCAGGCATTAACTTTGTGGCGAATCCTTTAGTTAATATTCACTTGCAAGGTCGTTTTGATGCCTATCCAAAACGTCGTGGTATTACTCGTGTCAAAGAGATGTTAGAAAGTAATATTAATGTCTGTTTTGGGCATGATGATGTCTTTGATCCTTGGTATCCATTAGGCACAGCAAATATGCTTCAAGTTTTACATATGGGATTGCATGTTTGCCAATTAATGGGCTATGGTCAAATAGATAACGGATTACAGTTAATTAGCCACAACAGCGCAAAAACACTCGCTTTAACGGATTATGGTGTTGAAGTAGGAAACAGTGCAAACTTTATTATTCTGCCAGCAGATAACGGATTTGATGCTTTACGTCGCCAAGTACCTGTGCGTTATTCTATTCGCCAAGGTAACGTTATTGCACAAACAGAGCCGGCAAAAACAGAAATTATGTTAGATAAGCCAACACTGGTTAATTATAAATAATCACATCATATTTTAGCGTAATAACAGAAATAGACTAAGGATGATCTTTATGGGTCATCTTTTTTTATTCTGTTTTATTAAGTTAAATTTTTAAAAAAAAATAAAAAAGATACCTCTTATTTGATTGGTTGAAACTACGTAATTCTATCAATAAATTTAAATACATGTTTTTTAAAACAGTAATCGTATTCTTTCCCTAATTTAAAATTACTATTTTATCTATATACGATATATTATAAGGTCACATTCGTTAAATATTTTAAGTAACAAAATACTTTGCCACTAGACAAAATAATGGCGGTAGCATCATCAATATCTTTAACAAAAAAATAACATTAGTCTGTTTTTTAGACTGATCAGCTGGTGAGAAATAGGCATAATAAAATGAAAATTAATTTATCTTTATTAAACGAGTTAAAAAAGGCATTAAATTTTACCTTATCAATTTATATTGAAAATAAGGCTTCTAAAGAAGAGATTGAGCATATTGTCAATGTAATTAGAAAAATAGAGCTCACGATTTTATTACAAGAAAAAGATATTTATGCGATTGGTGGAACTCAAGGTGCGGGTAAAACAACCTTGGTTAAGGAAATGTTAAATATATCAAATGACTGGCTAGAGGGTAATCCTGGGCGAGGTGAACAAGTCCCTTTATTTATTGAGCAAGTTGAAGATGAACAATTGACTGAACCTAAAGCTGTTTTTGTTTGTTTAGAAAAAGAAACAAGAAAAATTATAGAAAAAAATAATATAACCAAAGAAGAGTTAAAACAGGTATTGCAAGGTTGGAATGATTTCAATACTGAATTTAGTAATGAAAAATTAAGTATTCTCTACCCTAAATTATATATACCAAGTAGAAAAGCGTTTATTAAGGAAAAATTGAATTGGGTATTGTTGCCTGGCCATGAAAAAGAAAACTATAAAAATCATGTTTGGCAAAACCTGATGAAACATATTTTTGTGAATGCAAGTGGGATCATTATTGCGACAGATGGTGTTTTATTAGCTAACAATAACCAACAATATATTACACAAGATCTTTCCTGTTTTCTTTCTGAACGAAGCCCAATTATAGCAGTTACGAAAACCGAAAATATATCGCAAGAAGACAAAATACAATTAGCAAATACTGCATCGAGTGTTTTTAATAAAGAATATAATGAAAAAACTCATGAGATTAAAATAGATAATATCGTTTTAACAGGAAGTGGGAATAAAACGGAGTGGGCAACGCAGCTAGAAAAGGCTATTAATAAATATATTCATTCGACTTCAAAAATAGAAACGCATTTACTTGACGCATTTCAGACATTATTAGATGAAGATATCGAAAGAATATTATCAACAATTGATGATTTAAACAGCGATTGTAACCAAAAGCATGATGGAAAATTAGGTATTGTTGAGGAACTTTTAAATGAATTTGATGATAACGTCGAGAAATATAATACAAAATTACGCAAGAAACTAAAAAATAATATTCGTTATCATACACAAGCAGCAATAAATGCATGCGAAGAAAAATATAAAGAGGAAGAAGAGGGCTTTTTTAATAATCTTAAAATTTTAGGACGAAGATTATCACTGCAAGGGCAAGATATTCAAAGAGAAAGACTGAAAAGAGTTGAAGATGCTTGGAAAGAGAAATACAGTAAAAAAAATATTAATATTATTACTGGCAATGTGATAACCCATTTAAATGGTACAGAATTTAGACTGAATGGATTTATTACAAGTAAAGTCGATGACCTTCTGATTGAAAACCGAACAACATCAGTTAATCAGCTTTTAAACTATAGTAATAATACTATTGAAAATCTTCCTATAAAAGAAATGCCTCTAAAAACATTAGAAAGTTTTCTATATGGGAAAAAGCAAGATTTAGATGAAACACAAGCACAAGATAAAAAACTTGCAATGGCATTAATACCCGTACTTGCCATGGAATTTATGCGTGGAAATTTAATTCTTTCAGAAAAAAATGAAACGGATACCATTTATCCAAGTGAATGTAATCCTCAAACCTTTCTAGAAAAACTTTTTGATGGAACAGAACAAATCACACCAATCAAGAACTCAATAGCGGTATTGTTAGGGTTAGATCTGGCAGATGGTAAGTTAGATGGAAAATATGAACCTGAACCTGATACAAAATTTTCACCTATTGCTATTTTAGGAAAAGCTGCGGTAGCAATAACAGCTGCTTATACATTTTATCAATTAACATCCATTGTGAGAGAGTCGGATCAAGTTCAAATTCAATTTATTAAAAGTACAATGCTTAATTTTGAAACCAGTTATATACAACATGTTGTTAGCATTTATGCAGATGCAATGGCTGATTTAAGGGAAATTATCGAAAATAATCTAAAGCAACTTTATGATATTCCTGATAATTTGTCATTAAAAAGTGATATGGCATTAGCCAAAATACGTTTAGAAAGCATTCAAAAAGCACTTCAGGAACATTTAATCGATGCAACAAACATTTTGGCATGATATTTATTCCGAACGCTTATTATGGGCCGAAAATGCGTATCAAAGTTTTATTGAAAAATTTGACTCTGATAGGTTAATAAATACGCATTTAAATAATAAAAAGCAAGCATCAATTATTATTTATGGCTCTACACAAGTAGGAAAAACAACGTTTATATTAACGTTGTTAGGTGTTGATGAAAATAAAATTTCTCAAGTTGATAAAGTATTAAGGGCAGGGCAAACATTAGGTAATTCTGCAACTTCACGTTCATCTCGCTATCGGCGCTCTGATGATCAATATTGGCATTTTAGTCATAGAAAAAAGGGCGAAGAGCAGTTTAATGATGAAGAAGCATTATTGATATTAAAAGAGTTACGAATTCAAGTCGAAAAGGGTAAAACGAAAGAAATATCAACAATAGATGTTTTTATTCCAAATATTTACTTTATACCCGATGCTAATCACGCAGTCGATCTGCTTATTCATGATCTACCAGGAATTAATGCACGAAACAAAAATGAAAATAGCTATGTAAAAGAGCTTGTTGGAAATTATATTAGTGCTGCGGATATGATCTTTCTGGTTGGAAAAATTGATGGTTTAGGTTTTTTGAAAAATGAAGAACTAGATAATCCATTGTTATCAGCTTGGTATTTTAATTCGACAGTTTATAAAGTTATTTTAACTCATTGTTTTTCTAATGCATCGATAAAAGATAAAATCATTAATAATGATATCAACTCATTAGAATCGTTCAATGATTATATATTTGAACAAATCAATACAATGGAATTGAGATTACCTCAAAGTATTAAAGAACAACTATATCCTATTGAATGTGGTCGCAGTTGGAATAGTCTCATAAAAGGTAATGATAAATTTACAGAGAGAAGCATTCAGTTAAGGAAAGTTATTTTAAATAAATTATATCAAGATATTGAAAATTCAATGAATCCTTTATCACGTTTAAAAACCGGTTATATGTTGCCTGAGTATTTAAAACAACAAAGAGAAAAAGAAATTGAAGAGTATTATATTTATATAGATAAATTAACCAAAGAGATAAATGAAATAGAAGGGAAGATTGAAAATAAAAAAACGTATTATCGAGAAAGTAAAAATAAAATTGCAGAAATAAAAAATGAACTTGATGATATTTCTAAATCATTAAAAGAAAATAGAACAAAGAAAAATATATTTTCTTATGAAAATAATAAACTTGAACCTATTTGTTTTCAACCCATTGATTATCTCAGCAGTAGCAATAAATCAGTAGGAAATTTGAAAGCTTTTCTTTTAAATGAAAAGCAGAAGATAATTGATCGTTACAATGATTGGCTCGATTTTAATTATAAAATAATTGAAAGTACGAATGAACCAAATAAATATTTAAATGATTCGTTAGACTGTTTTTATTCTATATACCACAAGTTAGACGATTATACTATAGATCGCTATTTTTTTGATAGTAATTATGATAACGATGTTTCGTCAATACATTCCGCGATTAAGGATGCACAAAAGGAATTATTTGAAGCAACCCAATCAGTTATAGATGCTTTTCTTAATAAACAGAAAAAGAAAAAGAAAAACGAAGAACGATCAATGTCAAGAAAAATAGAGGAAAGTCAATATTTCATCACTAAAAATGAGCAACATATTTTCGAAAAAAAAGAAGAATTGTCTTCTGTGGACGAAGTGTTTAAATTTAAATTGTTACAACTCGATGAAAAAATTTCAAATAGTCGTTTTTTCAATATTCATATCTATAACTCATATAAAAAAAGAGAACTTGAATTAACTACTCTTTTTAAAAAGAGTGAAGGAAATAGAGAAAAACAACTTTCTTACCTTTTTTTAATTCGTATTTTAAGAAAAGATTTTTTATATATAAAAAATTTAGAACCTTTAATGTAATGAGATAATTCTTCATGAAAAATAAAATTAAAGATAATAAAAAAGATCCATCAGAAAGAATGCTCGATGAGCTTGTTCAAGATATTTTTGTTAGTTCTATTGATGATAAATTTAAAGATAATTCAAATATTTTGACGGAAAAGATTGATGAGTTAAGTTTTAATTTAAATGAAAATATAAAAGGAGTGAATAATAAAATTAGTTCACATAAAAAATCATTTGAAGCGTTAAATTCTACTACGAATGAAATAAAATCTTCATTAACTTCTATCTCTCTTGAAGAAGAAAAAAGGCATCAATTGGTTCAAGAGATTCTGAATAGCAAAACGGATGAAATAAATAAACAGGTAAATAAGTTACAAGAAGATGCTGTAGTTCAAAATGATAAAATCATTTGTAAAGTTAAAGAGAGTGATGTTCTGCTTGTTGAGAATAAGAAGAAGATATTAGAGAATATTAATCTTTTAAAAAATTACCTTGATACTCATTTTAATGAAATACGTAAAGAACTTATTAACAAAGCTGATGAAATATCATATGAACATAATGCTTATTTTGATAAAGAATTAACTCATCTTGCTGAAATACTCACAAGTAAATCAGAAGAACACAAGCACTTATTGGAATGTCATATTAATGATGGCGTTTATTTAATTGAAGAAAATATACTCCAATACCTGAAAGAACGTGATAGAAAAGTAGATGAAAAAAGTGATAAGCTTGGTAATAAAATTGAAGAAAAACAGTTAATTAGCAATGAGGTGTTTCTAAACTCTACTGAAAAGAGCAAGCAAGAAAGAGAAAATATCGTTGCTAAAATAGCTTATAATGATAAAAAGAGCAAAAATAGGTTTTTATGTTTAAGTATGTTCTTAGTTATTCAAACAGCTCTAATTATTTTTCTTATTCTAAAACAATATGGACTACTTAATTAAAAAGTAAATCTAACTATCTATAAAGATAAAAGTCATACTGTATTATTTAGTATCGAATTTAATTTCTATCATGTATTATACATATGGTTAGACCCTCTCCGTATTACTGCGGCTGCTATCCCTTTAATCTGAGAGGTTGTTATGTCTACACAAAGAGATCGTGGTTGGCGTCAATGTGTTAACCGAAAAAATAAACATCAAGAAATGGGTTGTTCACGAGTGATGTTTAAACCAGAAAAAAAATGGTCTAATTTATATACTCGATCACTTAAAATGACCAGAGCTGCGCAATTAGGAATTGAATACCCAAGAATTTCTCGTAGTCAGCGTCGATTAAATGCGTTATCTGATAGTGAGTAATGATGAATATCTTATTTATTTGCAGTAAAAATCAATGGCGAAGCCCAACCGCAGAACTGTTGTTTGCAGATAGAGAAGGCATTAATACACTTTCGGCGGGTACGCGCAAAGATGCGCAATGTGTGGTTGATAACGAATTACTTAAATGGGCTGATTTAGTGCTTGTCATGGAATCTAAACATTTAAATCGATTATCTGCACATTTTCCTGCAACCATGCGCTATAAAAAAGTGCATGTGTTGGGAATACCTGATAATTATCGCTTTAACGATCCGGCATTAATTGAACTCCTTAAACAGAAAGTTCAGCCTTATTTACCAATGGAAGCGAAGCTTTCAGCTAAATAATGCTTTTAATCTTGATAAAAAAACGCTCAGCTTAAAAAATAAGACTGGGCGTTTTTTATATCTGAAAATTTTATGTTTTTATAAAAAGAGCAGGTTAGGTTTTTGCTATTGGTTATTTTTTCTGATCAGTGCCGCGAGCTGTGCAAGCTCTTCATCACTTGCTCGTTCAAAATCGTGAGATGAAAGATAACCCGGATATTTATCAAAGAAAATCTTCTGCTTATTTTCAATAGGTGCCCATTTTGTCATATCACCAGTGCCATGCATCGGGCTAAGTTTACTATGAACATGATCAACCCCAAATCCTTCAAAAAACATTCCTGAACGCGAAACATCAGGGAATGTTTTATCTAAGATCTTTGCCACTTTTTTCGTCGCAATAACTAACAATGCTAAGGCTTCATCACTGAGATCAAAGGCATAACTTGGATAGTGTTTTTTAGGAATAACAACCGTAAAGCCTTTGGTATTCGGAAATATAGAAAGAAAAGCAAGGTGGTGTTCATCTTCCCAAATTTTATGGCAAGGGGCTTTTCCAGCAACAATTTGACAGAAAATACAATTATCCATCTTAACCTCCAAAGGGGCGGGGATCTCCTCCTGAGTTGCGAAGAGCAAAGGTGGAGGAGGATGTCAAAGTACTCATTATACTTCAAGTTGCAGCGTTCAATAGCCGTTGCCACTTAGCTGCATCTTGAATTATTCAGAGTATAAGGTGGTTAAAGTAGGTTTCTTTCAGCTAAATCAAGTGCGAAGTAAGATAGAATTAAATCCGCACCAGCACGTTTAATTGAACCTAAAGTTTCCATTACTACACGATCTTCATCGATTGCACCGGCTAATGCTGCAAATTTAATTTGAGCATATTCACCACTGATTTGATAAGCCGCTAAAGGTAATAAAGTACGTTCACGCACATCGCGAATAATATCTAAATAAGCACCTGCCGGTTTAACCATCAGCATATCAGCACCTTCTTGCTCATCAATTAATGATTCGCGGATCGCTTCACGGCGGTTCATTGGATTCATTTGATAAGTTTTACGATCACCAATTAAGCGAGAGCCTGCTGCATCACGGAAAGGACCATATAAGGCAGAAGCAAATTTAGTCGAATAGGAAACAATACCTGTATCACTAAATCCTGCTTTATCAAGAGCAGCACGAATAGCGGCGACTTGACCGTCCATTGCCGCAGATGGTGCGATAAAATCCGCGCCAGCTTGTGCCGCAGCAACAGCTTGAAGACCTAAATTATAGATAGTTTCATCATTATCAACATGTTCGCCATGTAAAACACCACAGTGACCATGTGATGTGTATTCACAAAAACAGGTATCAGACATGACAATCATTTCTGGTACTGCATCTTTACAAATACGAGACATGCGAGAAACTAAGCCATCACTTTTCCAAGCATCACTCCCTGTTTCATCAAGGTGATGCGATACCCCAAAAGTCATGACAGTTTTAATGCCTGCTTTTGCAATACGTTCAATTTCATAAGCAAGACGTTTTTCAGGAATACGAACGACACCCGGCATACTTTTAATAGGTTGGTAATCATCAAGCCCTTCTTCTACAAATATAGGTAGAGCGAGATCATTTTTAGTTAACGTTGTTTCTTGAAAGAGTGCGCGCAGGTTTTCGGACTGGCGTAGTCTTCTTAAACGCTGGATGGATTGTTCGTTGCTCACAATATCTCCTTTTTATGGCCAGTACTAACAAGTATTTACCGAGGTATTATAAACCTTAATATCGATAGATAGATACTCTATAATTGATACTCGTCATACTTCAAGTTGTAGCGTTGTTGGCTTCTTTCATTCGTACTAGTCACATACTAATGATACTCGTCATACTTCAAGTTGTAGCGTTGTTGACTTCATTCACTCGCACTAGTCACATACTATTGTATGCTCCTAGCGACTCATTCACTTGTCGCCTAGCTACACCTCGAATTATTTAGAGTATAGAGAGTTAGTTATAGAGAAAAAAGCGAAAGGAAAGAAGAACAAATGATGAAGAGGGGAAATAAAAAAGAGCAGGATAATTTCTACTCTTTAAATTGATTGTTACTCATTTTTTAATGAGAAGATTATTTTTTTTGCTCTTCTAATGCAGCAACCATTTGAATTTTGCAAGCTGCAACAATTTGAGTTAAACCGTCTTGGAATTCTGCGCGTGAGCCAATTTCAGATTTAGCTTCACGTAAAGAATTAACAACTTCAATAGCGCCTTCTTGGAATTGTGCTTCAGTTGCTTCTAATTTTGCAAAATCAAATTTCTTTGCATTTAGAGAGGCCATTGCATCTTTAGCAATTTTCTCTGCTGGCTCTTTTGTGTCATAAGCTTTAATTGAGATATCTTTAAAAGTATCGCAGTAATCATCAGCCATTTTTGTTGGGTTAGCAAAAGCAACAGCAGGTAATAATAGCAGAGATAAGAGAAGTGGTTTCATTTTAGCCTCATGTTTATTTTTTAGTACGTACTTATTGAGTGTAACATATAAACAGGAGTGACGATAAATCAGAATAAGTGTAAAAATATAAATAGTTAATATTTTTAATTCAATGGGTTTTAACCAGTATTGTTATAATTGTGTTTAGGGACAATAAGCTAGCATTTTTTGACTGAATAAAAGTTCACAAATTACAACAACTGAAACAACTCAAAATATAATAATATTAGGATTTATCTTTATTTACATTCCATAAGATAGTTTTTTATTTGTGTTAAAAATAACAAAAAATGCGTTTTAAATATAAAAGTGAGAATAAAAAAGAGTCAAATAACTATCTGTTAACATTAAGATAATTTGAACACACAGTGCTTAATAGATCGATTTCTAATCGTGTTAGTTATGACAAGAAGACTTTTAATACTGCTATTTAATTCAAATAACATTAAAAATATTAAACAAAAAGAAGTTTTGATAGCAATCCTTAGATGAAATTATCGAAAAGAAAGTAAACTCATTATCATTTAGGTGATATGAAAATAACTTAAATAGGAAAATCGAAGATGGGTAAAAGAGAAAAAAATCCCCTCTATAAGGATAGAGGGGTAGCTAAATGAATAAAGAATGGTTTATTTCGAGATTGAGTATATAGGAAGTTTGAAACTAAATTTTGTTTATTTGTGCAGCACAAAAAGTTTAGAAAATAGAATAAAAATATGTGCAAGTACTTAACTCGAAAATAAACATATTATTGGCGATAGGCTGTCTTAATTTGGCTAATTGTATTACGGAATGTCTCTGCTTGTTTTTCGTCATCAACTTCTGCAATTGCACGTTCAATATTTAAAATAACACGCCCAGCATCTGCTTGACCTAATGCTTTTAACATATAGGTGACTAGTGTTTTTAAACAAGCCACTTCTTCTGCTAATGTTTCTACATCTGCTTGTGTTTTAAACTTCTCGTTCATTATCTACGTTCCTTTGTCTTTAATTTATAAATCATATCAAGCTAGGCCATTAGAATAGCAAAGTCTCAGCAAGGTATGAATAGTGATAATGAAAGCATTTTATCATATTGAAATTGTTAGCATGATAAAGAGACAAAATAGCCAGTGATCCCATTTATTTGTTGAAATCACGCTATACTTTGAAAGTCATGTTTTGAACGTTAATACAATAGAATGTGGTACGGCAATCATTGCGAGCAATAAGAAAAAATGCAGAAAAAAGGAGGGAAGGAAAATAATATGAATGAAGAACAACTATTACAGGCGATCACTCATTATCCCGCACTTTATCAGCGTAAATCAGGAAATACACATAAAGGAACATTTGGCACATTAGGCATTGTAGGTAGCGCAGAAGGAATGAGCGGCGCGATTGTATTAGCCGGTAAAAGTGCATTGAAAGCAGGATGTGGAAAGGTATTTCTTGGTTTTGCTCAGCCACAACTTCCCATTCCTTTTATTGATAGTGCGCCAGAGCTTATGCTCAAAACAGCACTGACATTGATAAATCAACAAGATATTTCTGCTTGGGCGATTGGATGTGGATTGGGATTATCTGCAAATTCTGAAGAGGTCTTATCAATAGCTTTAGCGCAACGTAATGAAAATATACCCTATGTTTTTGATGCGGATGCATTAGTGTTAATGGCTAAATTAAAATCAGAACTCTCGCTTAATCAGCATTGTGTATTAACACCACACCCTAAAGAAGCGTCTATTTTGCTTAATTGCACGCTAAATGATATCCAAAATAATAGAGAAGAAGCGGCGAAAGAAATTGCGAAGCTTTATCATTGTTGGGCAATAATCAAAGGTCAAAATACGGTAGTGACATCTCCGAAAGGGGAATTAACGATTAATACAACGGGTAATAGTGGATTATCAACCGCAGGGAGTGGTGATGTGCTAACAGGTGTTATGGGCAGTTTTTTAGCGCAAGGAATGGCAATGTCTGATGCGGTGAAAAGTGCGGTTTGGATACATGGAATGGCGGCGGATATTTTAGTCGAAAAAGGTATTGGGCCAATAGGATTAACTGCATCAGAATTGATTGATACTATCCGAAATATTCGCAATCAAATATGGGCATTGACACAGCAACATAATGCAAACTATTTTGAATGATCACTTTTATTTTTTAGCTTAACGTATTAATAATTAAAGTAGGTTTATATTAAGATTAGGTTGTTTTTAGTTAATTCACTCACAGTAATCTTTGGGTTATTGCGATAGGATTAAGGCAAATGGAGAGTTGAGAGGAGTTATTATGTATAAAACGATTTTAGTGCCTATTGATATTGTAGAAGAAGAGTTAACCAGTAAAGCGGTACGACATGCTGTGTATTTAGCAAAAGAAACGGGAGCTAATTTACATTTAATTCATGTTCTTCCTATCTCTTCAGCAATCATTAATGCATATTCATTGGGTTATCCAGAAATTAAAGATAAAGCGACAGTGAAAGCAGAGAATGATATGCAAATGTTGGTAGATTCGGTGGATTTACCTGCTGAAAAGGTCGCTTATACGGTTACTTTTGGCTCACCTCGTGATGAAATTTTAGTCACAGCAAAAGATATTCATGCAGACTTAATTGTAATTGGTTCACGTAGACCTAATATTAGCACTCATTTATTAGGTTCAACGGCTGCGGGTGTTGTTCGCTATGCTGAAATTTCAGTGTTAGTTGTTCGTTAATATATTACTAATATGCTATGAGCACCCCTCATAGCATATTTTTTAGTTTTTTGCGTAGCTTATCTTATTTATTCAATAAGCCGTTTATCGAATAAACAGTCTGGAAAGTGGATAAGAATGGAAAAATTTACCAAAGAACTTTTAAGGCTCGATCATTTTATTCTACGCATCTTACGCTATTATGTAATAGGCTCTATTTTCTTTTTCTTAGGATTATTACCCGGCGTATTAGGGTTTTATTTAATTGAAGGACATAGCTTTATGGAATCTTCATTAAATGCAATCTCTATGTTAAGTGGTCAACCGGTAGAGCCAGCACCTGCAACCCCAACAGGGCGCTTTTTTATTGCAATTTATGGTTTGTTTCTTCAGTGTGTTTTTATTTTATCAATTGGGCTTGTAGTGACACCTTTTATTCATCGACAATTGCATAAATGGCATCTTGAGGAAGATTAAATAAGCAAGCTGTGGGATTAACGCTACAATAATAAACAGACAATAATCTGATAATGAGGAGTTGCTATGTACAAGACAATTCTAGTACCTGTTGATATTTCAGAAGATGAGTTAACAACTAAAGCCTTACAACACGCTGTTTATATTGCTAAATTAGAGGGTGCAAAACTGCATCTTTTCCATGCCATTCCTGATATTTCACGTTTCTCTATTAGTTATAGCTATCATTATGACATGCTCAGTTCTTTTGCAAATAAAGCACTTGAGCGTGTACAAGAACAACTGCAAGAATTAGCTAATGGCATTGATTTGCCAAATGAACAAGTTGAATTTTCAGCCGTATTTGGTTCTGCAAGAGATAAAGTTTTAGAACTTGCTGAAAAAATTAATGCAGATTTAATTGTAATAGGTTCTCGTCGTCCTAGTATTTCAACACACCTATTGGGTTCAAATGCATCAGGTATTGTCGCTTATGCTAAGCAATCTGTTTTAGTTGTTCGCTAAAATTTTTATAAAAGTTAGAAAATAGTATGCAACCCCTAGATCTCGATTTAGGGGTTTTTTATTTTTAAATTTAAGCATTGTCATTTTAAATTGATATGTGAGTGCGATTGCTTATTAATGCGGTTTTATTTTAAATACTCGGATCTTCATTGATTGAGAATGATAGTCATTCTAAAGTGGGGCGATTGTTATTAATTAGAGATGAGTATTATGTTGAATAATAAAACTTTTACCGTTATGGGTGTTGAGCAATTTCCTGTTATTACGATGAAAATATTTCCAGAAACACTGGAAGATGCCAATAACTGGACTGCTGAAATGGGTATTGTGCTAAACGAAAAAAGAAAATTTGTTCTGGTTTACCCTTCCTTCAATAAAAAGGACAAAGAGCATAAAAAAGAAGATATGGAGGGGATGAAAGCGGTTAGACGCTGGCTTAAAGAGGGAAAAGCGCTTCTTAGTGAATATTGTGCTGGTATGATAATGACCGCCGATCCACAAAAAAATGATAAAGAACAACTGGTACAACTCTCTTCTGTTATTTCTGCGGTTTATGGTGTTCCGGTATTTGTTGCAGAAACTCTGGGTGAGTCGTATATTCAAGCTAATGAATTAGTGAAGTAATTAAATCTTATTAATTTCTTTAATTAAGAAGATTTATAAAGCACTTGTATGAGTGCTTTTTTATTAAAACAGTGATAGCTATTTGATGATGAGAGTTAAAAATAAGAATGGGTATTTTATCATTGTGCAATATTTTTCTATGACAATATTTATGACCATCCATCTATAACATTGATCTACCTACAGCCTTAAATATTTTATTTGTTCATAATAGTATTGAAAGATAATAGAGCGAGAAACGAGCTATGCTGATAAACTTTATATTAGCAATGGCTCGTTTTTGATTAAAACTAAGGCATAGTATGGATAATGAGATAATGGCGGATTGCACTGCCATTTCACAAGATAAACAGCGTGAAATTACCAAGTTATGTATTCAAACTGCGTTGTTGCTATTGCAACATGGCGCAGAAAGTATGCTGGTTGAGCAGCTTTCAACCCGTCTAGGTTTAGCTTTAGGTGTACATCAAGTCGAAAGTGCAATTTCTGCTAATGCAGTAGTATTAACCACGATTGTTAATGGGCATTGCCAAACATCAACACGTAAAATTGTCGATCGCGGTATTAATATGCATGTTGTCACTGAAGTGCAGCATATTGTTATTTTGGTCGAACATCACCTTGCAGATATTCATGAAGCAAGAAAACGCTTTGAGCATATAAAGCCGTTACGTTATCCACGTTGGGCGATTATTTTTATGGTTGCCTTATCTTGTGGTTGTTTCTCTAAATTAAATGGCGGTAATTGGGATGGCTTTTTAGTTTCAGCCATTGGTGGTGGTCTTGGTATGTTTGTTCGCCAAGCATTAACACATCGCCAAATGAACCCATTAATTAATTTCTGTATTACTGCATTTGTGGCGACTTCAGTCTCAGGTCTATTATTAAAGCTCTCTTATTTTCAAACTACGGCGACTATTTCAATGGCTGCCAGCGTTTTATTACTTGTTCCCGGATTTCCTTTAATTAATGCGGTTGCTGATATGTTTAAAGGGCACGTTAATACAGGCTTAGCGCGTTGGGCAATGGCAACAATGCTAACATTGGCAACCTGTTTAGGGGTTATTTTAGCCATGGCGGTATGGGGGTTAAGAGATTGGGCATAATAACGATACTTCTCACCCTAATTGAAGATATGATCTTAGCTGCTATTCCCGCAGTGGGTTTTGCGATGGTATTTAATGTGCCTTCAAGGGCATTAAAATATTGCGCACTATTAGGAGCGATAGGACACGGCTCTCGTACTGTTTTAGTGATGAGTGGGATGAACATTGAATGGGCAAGTTTTTGTGCTGCCATTTTAGTGGGTTGCATTGGTATTCAATGGTCACGCTGGTGGCTTGCACACCCTAAAGTCTTTACTGTTGCTGCGGTTATTCCGATGTTCCCCGGAATAAATGCATATATAGCGATGATCTCAGTAGTGAAGTTAACGCAAATTGGTTATAGCGCGGAAATTTTTGAAGCTTTAGTTACTAATTTCCTTAAAGCTTCATTTATTGTCGGTGCGCTCTCTATCGGGCTATCCTTGCCGGGATTATGGTTATATCGCAAGCGTCCGAGTGTATAATGACTTACATCGCGTGTTGTAATGAGTTTAATGTAATATCCAGTTCATTTTTGTCAGAAATAATAATTTGAATTCGTAATTTATTCTCAGATTCTAAACTAGCATGCGCTTTAACATCTTCGTTATTCGCATGCTTTTTTGTTATCTCGACTAATTCGTCCATCAAATTCAGCATATTCTCATTCATTTTTAAATTTCTCCAAATCATTGATGGACTAAACCATAGCAAATCCCTTTTGTGTTAATGTCGAGAATAACGGCTTTTTCTATCACCATTCACGCTTATTGTTTTATTTTTTATACAAAAAATAGCAAGAAAGATTGCCCAAAATAAATAAAAAAAAGGTAAGATTAGGCTAAATAAAAATAAGATTATCAGTTGGTTATTAAAGATAATTCTTATTGGGTTTAATAAAATAAAGAGTAAGGCAGATACCACTTTGAGAAAAATATTACACTATACCGCGGTTGTGTTGGGTTTGTTTTTTATTACGCTAAATGTTCAAGCGCAAGCCCCTGAGAATTTTACAAAAGCGAAAGAGATAGCAAAAGAACGTATTTATTATGATCAAAATCAAAAGTCACAAGGCACTATTTATTGTGGTTGTGATTGGGAATGGGTAGGTAAATCTGGTGGGCGTGTTAATTTAGCCAGTTGTGGTTATAAAGTCAGAACCCAACAAACAAGAGCAGAACGTATTGAGTGGGAGCATATTGTTCCTGCATGGGTCTTTGGTCATCAACGCCAATGTTGGCAAAATGGAGGCAGAACGAATTGTGTGAAAAACGATCCTGTATTTGGCAAAATTGAAGCCGATCTACACAATTTAGCGCCATCTATTGGTGAAGTTAACGGGGATCGCAGTAATTTTAGTTTTGGGCAATTACCAGCACAAGCACCTTATCAATATGGTCAATGCCGTAGCCGTGTTGACTTCGCGTCACGTACTTTTGAACCTCGTAATGAAGTTAAGGGACAAGTAGCAAGGGTTTATTTCTATTTACATGATCGCTATAACCTCTCTATGTCACGTCAACAACAACAGTTATTAATGGCTTGGGATAATGCTTATCCACCAACAGCGTGGGAAAAAGAGCGTGATAACCGCATTGCTCGTATTGTTGGATATCATAATCCGTTTGTGACGGGTGAAGTGAAGTGGCAATTAGGACATAAAAATAGTGGTGCCGGATTATCTGCAACAAATAATGCGCCAGTCACTAAAGCTAAAACTGAAACGCCTAAACAAGTAAATACATCACAATCTGAAGAGATTAAAGGTAATGTTAATAGCAAGATCTATCATTTTGCACATTGTTCTGGTTATAAAACAATGTCAGATAAAAATGCGGTTTTGTTTAAAACAGAGAGTGAGGCAATTAAGGCAGGTTACCGTTTAGCTAATAACTGTAAACAGCCTTAATCGTAATTATTTAGGTCACATCCAGCGACGAACGTGGCGACAATATTGTTGCCACGCTTGCGGAAATAATTCACTTAAGATTTTCTCTTCACGTACTATCGTATAGCGATCAGTAATAAAGTAAAACGCGATTGCTGCCCCTAAAAATCCCCAATTACCAAAAATAAAAAATAACCCGATACTGATATCTAAAAAACCAAGATACATAGGATTACGGCTTATTTTATAAGGACCACTTGTCACTAATTGTCGAGGTGTGTGATTAGGATTAGGAGACGTTTTTTGTTTAATAAAAAAGGAGAGGCAATAAAAAAGCCAGATCCCAGAAGTCGTAATAGTGAGTAAACCGAGATAAAAAAAGAATCCCATTTTGAGAGAGCCAGAATGAAGTTCAAAACCAATAAATGGAATGAGGTTAAGTAGTAACCAATAAATAAAAGGTAATCGTAAGAAATTCATTTACTCCCCCTGAAATAACACTTATTGTTATTTTTATGTTAAGTCCATCTCGTTATAAATCATCTTAGTATTGAAAATATTTTTATTTTGTCATTATACTGTCATAAAGCTTCGCTAATTTTCACTCTAACTCCATGATGGGGAATATGAATGATAGAAGCAATGGAAATATCTCGTTACTCACAGAAAACCGGCAACAACCGTTCATTGATGTTTAATGTTCAGGATTGTGACCGGTTTTTTTGTTTTTTGCGACTAAATAGAGTCTGAAGGGGATTCACCGGTAAGTGAATGGAATAAAAACAGAGATGTCGATGACTTTTTGAAGACTAACAAGGGTAAATACCACTATGAGTAGACAAAAAGCAGCAACACGTTTACGCCGAGAAAATAAACGCACCTCACGTAAAGAACAACGCAATGGGGCACATCGAGATAATGTTATGGTTTTACCGGGATTTGGGGATATTGATACCATTGGTATGGCGAGAGAAAAGCGTGATGAACGAGTGTTATCTCCTCGCAACGAAGCACAGCGCCAGTATATGAATGCAATTAAGCATCAGAATCTTATTTTTGCCACAGGAGAAGCTGGCTGTGGTAAAACCTTTCTTAGTGCCGCAATGGCTGCGGATGCTTTAATTAATAAAGAAATAGAACGTATTATTGTTACTCGACCAGTGTTGCAGGCAGATGAAGATCTCGGTTTCTTACCCGGCGATATTGCTGAAAAATTCGCACCGTATTTTCGCCCTGTCTATGACGTATTAGTGAAACGCTTAGGTGCTTCATTTTTACAATATTGTTTACGACCTGAAATTGGTAAAGTTGAAATTGCACCTTTTGCTTATATGCGAGGGCGTACTTTTGAAAATGCATTTGTTATTTTAGATGAAGCGCAAAATGTTACGGTAAATCAAATGAAATTATTTTTAACCAGAATGGGCGAAAATGTCACCGTTGTGGTTAATGGCGATATTACCCAGTGTGATTTACCTGCTAGTGTACCGTCTGGATTAGCTGATGCACTGATTCGATTTGAAGCTAATAATCGAGTGGGCGTGATTAAATTTATGCAGGAAGATTGTGTGCGCTCTACATTATGTCAGCATGTATTAGCTGCTTATAATGATTAAATAGAGCATGGGAAATTTTGTATGAAATTAAAAAGGTCACATATTAATGTGGCCTTTCTCTTTATTTGTTTTTTATTTTTATAATTAAGCTGTTTTTTTAATTTTGTTTTATATTAATTATCTTTTTTATTAATTATGGAATGCTTAAATAGAATGAAAAATTTCAAAATAAAATAATTTATTTGTAAGTGTTCTTTTTTTGATTGGTTATTAATAAATTAATTGTTATTGTTCTTTTGTTTACAATATTTCTATTAAATAGTGATGTTCAAATATAAATACATTTATATATTAACTAATAGCCTAATTAAATTTGACTTAAATCACGTATTTTAAAAAATAGATAAATTTGTTTGTTGGTTTTTTAAATTATTACTAATATCAAATTGACTAGGGTCTTTTGTTACCTCTAGTTAATGATGGCAATAATAGAATCTTATTTTTGCTAATTAAATATTTATCTATTCTGGAGTTATATATGTTTAAAAATAAACTCCCACTGTCATTATTATCAGTGGCTATATTGTCGTCGTCGGCATTTGCCGCAACCAACAGCGCAGGGGGGATCATTTCTTTCTCTGGTGCTATTAGTGATACCACTTGTACAATTAATGGGGGAAATAGTGCGGACTTTTCTATTCTATTAGATCCTATTACCGTAACGGATGCTGGAACAACGGCAAATACTGTTATTGCCAAAAATCAAAAAGAGTTTGCTTTGACATTCTCTGATTGTGCTCCTGCATCTACTCCAAGTGGAAGTAATTTAAAGATACATTTCTCATCTGCAAATACTATTTCAACAAGTGGATTATATTTAGTTAATGATACTTCGAATGAAAATGATCCATTAGTTGCAAAAAACGTGGGCTTTAGTTTATCAACACCAGCTGCACCAACAGTTGCTATACCACTAAATGCCACCTTTGATACAGGTATTAAAGGCGATAAAACAGCGCCAGATTCAGATACTCTACGCTTAATTGCCAGTTACTATAAAACAAATGCGACAGCGGCTAAAACAGGGCCAGTACACTCTAACGTTATTTATACAGTATCTTATTTATAATATAAAAAGCCAGACTCAATGGGTCTGGCTTTTTTGGGGTGGTTATAATGAAAAAATTAATATTCCTTTTAATTATCTTGATATTACCCTCGACTGTATTAGCCAATATCATTATCAATGGTACTCGCGTTATTTATTATGAAGGTGTTGATAGTGTTAATATCCAATTGACGAATAATGGTGATTTAGCTTCTTTGGTACAAAGTTGGATAGATGATGGAGATGTAGACTCAACACCAGAAAATGCAAATTCACCTTTTTATTTATATCCACCAATTGTCAAAATAGCAGGAAGACAAGGACAAACTCTAAGAATAAAAAATTCCGATGAACAACAGATAAGTAATGTTGAAAAAGCCTATTATTTAAATATATTAGATATTCCTGAAAATGCACAAGCACTAAAAGGAAAAAGTTATTTACAATTGGCGATGAGAACAAGAATTAAAGTTTTCTATCGTCCTACTGCATTAACAGATGATCCTGAATTAGTGAATGAAAAAATAACTTATCAATTAAATGGTAATAAGGTTTTAGTTAAAAACAACTCACAATATCATTTCACTATAGCTTCTATTTCTACTGAAGAAACGCCACGTATTACTCTTGCTGATTCTGAAATGATCCCACCGTTATCTTCTCGTGAGTTACCATTAATTAATAAATTAAAAAATAATTCCGTTGTTGTTATTTATGTTGATGATTTTGGTGTTTATAAATCACAGAATATTAAACTCTAGTCGAGATAACATCGTGAATAATCCAAGATATCTCTCAATCCTTATTTTTTTAGGAATACAACATTATCCTCAAAATCTGTACGCAGAGGGATTCGATACATCTTTACTTGTTGGAAATTCAAAGAATGGAGATATTTCACGATTTTATATTGACGACAAAATTCCTGAAGGAAAACAACTTGTCGATGTTTATGTCAATCAAGTATGGAAAGGACAATTTGAAATAAATGTAATAGGTGAACACGCAGAGATTGCTTTTGAAACCATGGATGTAAATAAACTTGGCTTAAATCTATCGCTATCTGCGAAACAAAAAATTGCACAGCAAAAAACCATACTATCAAATGAATTGGCAAAAGGCGTGACGTCGGTATTAGATGTTAATAAATTAAGGCTTGATATTAATGCTCCTCAGATTTCAGTGAAACAATCAGAAGTAGGGTATGTTGATCCAAGTTATTGGCAACACGGCATTTCTGCTCTGATTTTATCTTATAATTTAAACTACTATAACTATAAAGAAAAAAAAGGAAGTAAAAGCAATAACGAGAGTTTTTTTGCCAATATTAATTCAGGTGTGAATTTAGGTGCATGGCAGTTTAGAGATGAATCTAACTACTCTTATTATTCTCATGGCAAAAGCCAATGGAAAAACAATACGCGCTATGTTTATAAGGCATTTAGTCAAATAACTTCAGGATTAACAATTGGTGATTTTTATACACCAGTGGCACTTTTTACCAGTATTCCCTTTAGAGGGGCATCACTGGCAACAGAAATGGGTATGCTCCCTAATTCGAGTCAAGGATTTGCGCCCATTATTCGTGGTGTTGCACAGACGAATGCACTAGTCAGTGTTTATCAAAATGAAAATCTAGTTTTTCAAGAAAATGTGCCTCCGGGTGAATTTTCCTTTCGAGATATTCAACCCACTGCGGGAGGTGGTGATCTCTTAGTAGTTATTCAAGAAGCGGATGGGAGAAAGGTCTCTTTCACTGTGCCGTTTTCAGCCGTTCCTGATATGTTAAAAGAAGATGTTTATCGTTATAACGTAACGCTAGGTGAATCACGAATTAGTAATACAAATTATCGACCTAAATTTGCACAAGGTGAGTTTCATTATGGTCTTAATAATTTAGTTACTGTTTATGCGGGCGGTATTGTTAGTGAAGATTATTACTCCGCATTGATAGGCAGTGGTTGGAATTTTAAATTTGGGGCAATTTCAGCAGATATAACACATGCAACTGCAGATTTACAGACAGGTAAAAAAACAGGGCAAAGTTTTCGTCTTGCTTATAGTAAATATATGGATGCGACATTAACCAATTTAACATTGGCTGCTTATCGTTATTCTACTCGCGATTATTATAGTTTTGTAGATTCAATTTATGCTCATGACAACTATAAAGCTTGGAAAGATTATCAAAATGATATTGCTCAACAACAAAATAATAATGCAGTATCCGATCTTGATTTATCAACATTTGACGCATTAAGAGGCTCTAGAGCAAAAAATACGTTTACAATAAATTTAAATCAATACTTAGGTGGTCAGCGAGGTGTTATTTTCTTATCAGGTACTCATCGAAATTATTGGAATACAAATGAAAGTAATCAAGAATATCAATTTGGATATTCTAATAACTATAAAGATATTGCTTACAATCTTTCCATCTCAAAGTTAAGAAATTACGATAATAAAGAAGAAACTCGTTATTATTTTAATATTAGTGTGCCAATTTCATTTTTTGATAAAAGAGCCAATATTAACACTTCAATTTATGCAGCTGATTCACGTTATCAACAATCTACACTCAGTATGAGTGGAACGGTGGGTCAAGATGATTTAATAAATTATACAGTAACAGGTTCAAATCAAACAGGCGGTAATAATTTAGTTGGTACTAATGTGAGTTATCGTCATCCTTATAGCACATTATCGGCTTCTTATACGGAAGCAAATAATTATCGCCAAGGTGGATTGGGCACTCGAGGGACGGTTGTTGCTGTACCTAGTCATATCGTTTTTTCAGGTAATACGGGGAATACCTATACTCTTATCGAAGCACCTATGGCCAATAATATGATGGTTAATGGAAATAAAGCCACTTTGACCAATCATCAAGGAATAGTATTAGTGACTAATACTATCCCTTATCGTACAAATAATTATACTTTAACAAATACAGAAGTACCTTCAAATGCCGAGATTGTAGGAAATACAACTCAGATAGCTCCATATCTAGGTGCAGTTAATTACCTCACATTAACAACGGATAAACGTAAAACATTCATTATTAAAGCATCTTTAGAGAATAATGAGAGTCTGCCTTTCGGTACGGAAGTTTTAAATAATAAAAAAGAGAGTATTGGTTATGTGGGACAATCAAGCGTGCTTTATTTAAAAAGTGATGAGCTACCTTCTTCACTTTTTATCAAATTAAATAAAGCCGAAAAAATGGAATGTATTGTGGATCATTTAATAAATACGATGGATAAAAATCGTAATATCTGCAAATAAAGGAAATTAATATGAAAAAATCGGTCTTTATATTTTTATTATTAATCGGAGCGATAAGCCAACAGGCTATTGCTAATTGTAAGCCTGATAATACGATTACTGCACCAAATATTAATTTTGATTTATCTACTGATTTAAATGCGACTTCAACAACAGTAACAAAAATGAATAGAACAACATTTCCTGGTACTTTTAAATGTACAACTAGAGGACTTTTATTTCCTAATACAGTAGGGCTTGCTTCTCCTTTTGCTGATAATCGAGTAGGGACAATAGGATTTAATGGAGGAAAACAATTTGTCTCTATTACATTAACGGCATTAGAAAAAGATAATGTGACGAATATAGATGCAGGAACACATCCAGCATCTCTTTTGGATACAAATTTTACCTTGAGATTTACATTACTGACGTCTAAACCATCGAGTAATTATACGGAGGTCAGTGGAAGTACTGCAATTGTTAATCCTGTTATTTTAGCATCGGATGCATCAAGTGTTGGGTTAATTCAGTGGTTACTTAATATTGTTATTAAACTTGTTCAATTCTTATTAACGTGGCAATGGCCTGTCGATCAAAATGATATTTTTTTACAGCCAATGCAAATTACTTATAATCCTGTAATGACAACGTGTAATTTCTCTAATGCAGGGCTGATTGTTTCACTTCCTTTAATTAGCGTAAAAGATGCTAAAACGGTAGATAAAGCGGGATATACTCCTTTTACATTAAACTTTACTTGTCAAGATTTCTTGAGTGGCTCAAAAACTTCTCGAAATATTAAGATGTTTTTATCAAGTCAAAATTTATTGTCTACAGATAAAACCGTGTTAACTAATACGACAACGCAAGGGGTTAGTGGTATCGGATTTCGTTTAGTAAAAAGTGATAATATTACAAGTCCGATAACCTTTTCTGACAATATTACAACGCAAGGTAGTGCGACTAGTATTTTCAGTGTTAACCAAGGTAACACCTTATCTTCTGCCTTTTCGATTAACATGGGAGCTTATTACTATCCTTATAATGCTAACTCAGTTACCCAAGGGAAAATAACAAGCACAGCAACATTAGTAATGTCTTATGACTAAAGAGCGTACCTAATGAAAAAAATAATGAATGCTACTTTTATTTTATTATTTATTCTTATAACGCCGACAATAAAAGCGAGTGTGGTACTTGAACGTACACGTCTAATTTTTCCTATGGACAAATTAACACTGTCATTGCAAATTTTTAATCACAGTGAACAACCAACATTAGTTCAATCTTGGATAGATGATGGCGATATTGAATCAACCCCTGAGACAACAACGGCTCCTTTTATTGTTATCCCTCCTATAATGAAAGTTTCCGCTAATGGAGGAGCGCAATTAAAAATACAACAATTAGACAATAAGTTGCCTCAAGATAGAGAGTCTATTTTTTATCTTAATGTGCTTGATATTCCACCTAAACCGAATAGTGGTGAAAACACGAACACGTTGCAATTAGCATTACAAACTCGCATTAAGCTTTTTTACCGCCCTAAACAACTTGAGTTAACGAGTAGCGCTATTTTTAAACAGATTGAGATTATAAAGGAACAGCAGAATTTAGAGATTAGTAATCCTTCAGCTTATTTTTTTACGATTTCAAAAATATATACAGAAGAGAATAAAGAGCAATCTTTAATTCAGACCACAATGATAGCGCCGTTTTCAAAACAGAAAATTGAATATAAAGGACGAGTTGATAACAACCAAGTCATTACAGTCATCTATCTAGATGATGATGGAAATTATCAGCAAGATAAGAAGAATATACATTGATTACATTTTTATAATAAAAAAGGCTGCATATTATTGAGGGAGCTAATATGCAGCCTGCACAGCCAACGCTTGATCTTTAATTTATTACTCAGCTTACGTCTTCGTTATCCATAACATGGTGACGTTCAGCGTGATAGCCCTCTTCGTCATAACCAAAACGCCAATAAGGAATGGCATAAATCAGACTACGATCGTAACCGTTATCACGGCGAATATGGCGTCTTAATGCACGAATAATTTTGTCTTCACCCGCAATCCAAAATGCCACATCTTCAGCAGGTAATTCCCATGACATAAATTCATTAATTAAGTTTTGAGTTTGTTCTTCAACTGAGCCAATCAACCAGATTATCTCTAAGCCGCTAGGATGTTTAATTTCTTGGCGATGAGTTTCGTCTTCTACTCGTATAACAACTTTTCCTTGAACATTAGGCTGCATGGTTTCAATTAAAGCCACTAAAGCAGGTAATGAACTTGGGTCCGCTGCCATATAGTAATGTGACGCAGGTGCTAATAAAGGATCAGGGCCACCCGGATTAGTGATCCCAATATAGTCGCCTTGCTTAGCATTTAGCGCGAAATGAATAGCAGGGCCTGCATCGTCATGTACGGCAAATTCAATATCTAACTCTTTTTGCTCAGGACGAATAGCACGAACACTATAAGTACGTACAATCGATCTTGGTTCACCTTCAGGCCATTTAGGACCTTTTTCAGAAAAGCCTGGCACGGTTGGTTTAACTTGGCCTTCTAAAGGTAAGAATATTTTTAAATGTGCACCCGCAGTATCTGCTGGGTAAGTATCTAAATCATCACTCGTAAAGGTGATACAGCGCATTCCCGGTGTAACATCAGTAATACGTTTTACTTGAACTAGGCGAGGAGGAGCTGGTTTATAAATATTTTTTTCTTGAGGTGTTTTTTGGTTACTCACGTTTTTTTACCTGACTCATTTAATTGTTTTATCGACGTAGATATTATCATTTTCAATTAATAATGATAGTCATTATCAACATTAACATTGATTTAGTAAAGGAATGCGTATTTTTTACTTATATAGTGTGATTAGGTTCAAACTAGCAATAAGGAAAAAGCTTAAAGATCAACGCAATAAACATAGTGTAATAACTTGATGGTATTAATTAGAAAAGCTAGAGGTAAATAAAAACACTAAAGTACAATGCGGTAGGATGTATTAGTATTCTTTTATTTTAAGAGAGGAACGATTTTTGATGGTTAAAACAAAGGTAGGAAAATCAATTAATACAGTGAGTAAACTAAATAGTTATACACTCACTGTATTATTATATTAATTCAGCAATAGATTAAGCTTTAGGATCTGGGCCGAATCTGTTGTCACCTTTAGTACCTTCAAGGCACATAAAGACAAAAACAATTAATCCACCAACAGCAGGAATAAATGCAAGTAAGAACATCCAACCTGATTTATCTTGGTCGTGGAAACGACGAATAGTTACAGCAAGGCTAGGTACGATAATAGCTAAAGAATAAATACCGATAATAATACCTACAATCGAACCTAATGAACTCGTTTCACCAGTGTTCATATCTATTGATGACATTAAAATAGCATATAGAACAGTAATAATAATGGTATTTACCAGAGTAAACATCCAATATTCTTTTCTGCGAGCACGGCCTGAAAAGTTAGCGTAATTATTTTTAATGACTTCCAAATACCAATTCATGACTTCATCCTTAATTTAGTAGCAACAATACGTAAGCCTAGTGTAAGTGATCTTTCTTAGCAATTAAGATAATTCTAAATTATCAAAATATGTATTTTGAACAGATATTGTCCATTACCCACATTCTTAATAGGGAGTGGATTTAATTTTTGAATTAATCATATGGGCATATCTAAATGACTCATTTAGCGTGTCTTTATAGAATAATACAGATATGAACCCTCTAGGCTGCGATATCATAATTACTTTGGAAGCCTAATTCAACATTCATTCTATCTTATTTCTAGAGAAGATGGCTTTTTATAGGATTGTTTATATCTTTATTTATCGTAATAAATGCATAAAAAAGATTTTATCTCTTACCATTAATCAAAAATGATGTATTTGTAGTTATTTTAGCAAAGAGTTTGATTTAAATTTAGTTAATCATAGAAAAATGAAAATATTTACTTTTGTGCTTTCTTTTCCATTTTCTTTTATCGCAAAATAATTAATATAAATTAGCCATTAAAAGAGCATCTGATAACAATAGGCTAATGTGTAATAATACTAAACAGTAACCCATTATTTTAAATAAAGATAAAAGGGCTGAAGATAACTTCAGCCCTTTCTTTACTTTTATTTTATAGCTTACCGTACTTGGTACTCTTCAATTATATATTGCTGTATGCACTTTACCTTTACTTGACTTTCATTCCGGCTAACGTCATTAAAAAACGAAAGAGAGAAGAAACCGCGAATAAGGCTAAAACACTACAAAACCAAATAGTAATCAACCATCCCCATCTTTTTAATAACGAGGGTTTGCTTTGTATTTGTGGATCAGTGATAACCTTCTTCATAATTTGTTTTTCCTCTGAAAACGTAATAACTCCAGAATGTGTATACGAGAATAATTGGAATAATAAACAGTGCGCCAACTAGCATAAACCCTTGGCTTTCTGGCGGTGCGGATGCTTCTACAAAACTAATTGCAGGTGGAATAATGTTAGGCCAAATACTGATCCCTAATCCTGCAAAACCTAAGAAAATTAAAGCTAGTGCGCCAAAGAAAGGCAGGTAATGCCCCTGTTTTTTCACTGAACGTAAAATTAACCAAACGCTATACAATACTAAAAGAGGAACAGGTAAAAAGAAGAACAGGTTTGGTAATGTGAACCAACGTTCAGCAATTGTAGGTTGTGCTAATGGTGTCCATGCACTAACTGCTGCAATGACTGCAAGCATAACAAGTGTAAGAGGTTTTGCGACCTTATATAGACTCTGCTGTAAATGACCTTCGGTTTTCATAATTAGCCAGCCACATCCTAATAACGAATAGGCGATAACTAATCCAAATCCACAAAAGAGTGCAAAAGGGGATAACCAATCAAAATAGCTACCCGCAAAGGCGCGATTAACAACAGGCAAACCTTGAACTACGCTACCAACGACAACGCCTTGCATAAAGGTGGCTAAGATAGAGCCAAAGATAAATGATTTATCCCAAAAACCTTTGTGGTTGTCATCGGCTTTAAAACGAAATTCAAACGCGACACCACGAAAAATTAAGGCAACAAGCATTAATGTTAGAGGCATTGCTAAAGCATCAAGAATAACCGCATAAGCCAATGGGAAAGCGCCAAATAATGCAGCTCCTCCTAGGACTAACCATGTTTCGTTGCCGTCCCATACAGGAGCAACAGTATTCATCATTAAGTCACGATCTTGGTCACTTTTAATAAATGGATAAAGCATACCGATACCCAGATCGAAACCATCCATGACAATATACATTAACGTACTAAATACGATAATGACGAACCAAATAACTGGTAAATCAATTCCCATGATGAACCTCCGGTGTACCTTTACGGATCAGTTTTAACATATAGGCATATCCAACACCGAATACAGAGCTATAAACAACTAAGAAGATCAGCAAGCTTATACTCATATGCATTTCGCCGTGTGCAGATACGGCATCTCGAGTTCGCTGTATGCCATAAACAACCCAAGGTTGACGCCCTACTTCTGTTGTAAACCAACCGGCAAGAATAGCGATCAGCCCTGAAGGAGCCATCAAAAAAGTTAAGCGTAAGAAAGCTTTAGATTCATAAAGTTTCTTTTTATATCGCAGCCATGTTCCCCAAACACCCACTAAAATCATTAACATGCCAAGGCCAACCATAATGCGGAAAGACCAGAAGACGATAAGTGAGTTAGGTCGATCTTCTTTAGGAAACTCTTTTAATGCTGGAACTTGTTTTTCTAAGCTATGAGTTAAGATCATGCTGCCAAGATAAGGGATTTCTATTTTATATTTCGTTTCTTCAGCATCCATATCTGGCATACCAAAGAGAATTAACGGCGTTGCTTCTCCGGGTTCATTTTCCCAATGACCTTCGATTGCAGCGATTTTTGCGGGTTGATGTTTTAAGGTATTTAAACCATGGACATCACCAATGAGTGCTTGAATTGGTGCTAAAATTAAAATCATCCATAAAGACATTGAAAGCATCTTTTTCATAGCGGATGTTTTATTGCCTTTGAGCAGATGCCATGAGGCAGATGCGGCAATAAAGAAGGCAGATGCAAGGAAAGCGGCAACACCCATATGAGCAAGGCGATAAGGGAATGATGGATTGAAAATAACCGCGATCCAATCTACGGGAACGACTTGGTTATTTATAATTTCAAACCCTTGTGGTGTTTGCATCCAGCTATTTGAAGCCAAGATCCAAAATGTAGACATTAATGTACCTAATGCCACCATACAGGTTGCAAAAAAGTGGAGTTTTTCACCTACTTTATTCCAACCAAATAGCATTACACCTAAGAAACCTGCTTCTAAGAAGAAAGCAGTAAGAACTTCATAAGTGAGTAAAGGGCCTGTAATTGAGCCCGCAAAATCAGAGAAAAAGCTCCAGTTGGTTCCGAATTGGTAGGCCATAACCAAACCAGAAACAACGCCCATAGCAAAGTTAACAGCGAATATTTTTGACCAAAAATGGAATAGCGCTAAATAATCCTTATTGCGAGTTTTTAACCATAAACCTTCCAAGACGGCTAAAAAGCTAGCCAGTCCGATAGTAATTGCAGGGAAGATAATATGAAAAGAAACTGTGAACGCAAACTGGATACGCGCCAAATCAAAGGCACTTAACCCAAGCATAAAAACCTCGTTATATTGATATAAAAATGTAAATAGCAGGTAAATCGTGTGGATTAGTAGACCATATGACAGTAAGCTATAATAGTGACAATAAGTTTAAAAATGACTATAACAGTTTTGAGGTAAACAGTTTTATATGACTCGATATGAACAGCTTGCAGCGCAAATACGCCAACAAATTGAAGATAATATCTGGCAATCTGGCGACCGTTTACCTTCATTGCGGGATACGGTGAAACAATCAGGTTTAAGTTTAATGACTGTTTTACAATCGTATCAGTTATTAGAAAGCCAAGGATGGATAACTGCGCGACCACAATCAGGTTATTACGTTGCACATCGTAATACCCGTTTTGGTCAAGTAACAGCCAGCAAAGGGCTACACATGAGTGAGAATGTTGAAATAAGCACATCTATTTTCAATGTCCTTCAAGCGTGTAAAGATCCTGAAATTATTCCTTTTGGTTCCGCTTTCCCCGATCCCAGTTTATTTATTCAGCCTAAATTAAGTAGTGCGTTGGCTTCTGCCGCAAGACATTTAGCCCCCCAAAGTTCGGTGATCAACTTACCTCCGGGAAATGAAAAGTTACGCCGTAACATTGCACAACGCTATGCATTACAAGGAATTCATGTCTCCCCAGATGAAATTGTGATTACTGCTGGTGCAATGGAATCATTAAGTTTTAGTTTGCAAGCAGTCACCGAACCGGGTGATTGGGTTGTGATTGAGTCACCTGCATTTTATGGCGCATTACAAGCTATTGAACGTTTGCGATTAAAAGCGATTGCCATTAGAACAGATCCTGTAACAGGAATTTGTTTAGATGAACTCGAAAAAGTGGTTGAGCAATACGATATTAAAGCCTGCTGGTTGATGAGTCATTGTCAAAACCCATTAGGTGGAACGATGCCTGATGAGAATAAAATAAGGCTGGTGGACATATTAGCGAAGAAACAGATAACGCTAATCGAAGACGATGTCTATGGCGAACTTTATAATAGTCAGAAAGCACCGATGCCAGTAAAAGGTTTTGATAAAACAAATAGCGTTTTACATTGTGCTTCTTTTTCCAAATGTCTTGCACCGGGATTTCGAGTGGGTTGGGTCGCCGCAGGAAAACATGCAACAAAAATACAGCAGTTGCAAATGATGAGTACAGTTTCTGCCAGTATGCCAACACAGCAAGCCATTGCCGATTATTTATCACAAGGTGGTTATGATACGCATCTTCGCCGATTAAGATTATTGTTAGAACAAAGGCGTTATCGGATGTTACAAGCGATACAAACGCATTTACCTGAAGATGTAAAAGTGAATATTCCATCAGGAGGATATTTTCTCTGGTTAGAGTTTGAATCAACATTTGATGCCAATAAACTCTATCACTTTGCATTAGAAAGAGGTGTCAGTATTGCACCGGGTTCAATGTTTTCCACCAGCTCTCAATTTAATCATGCATTTCGTTTAAACTCTTCTTTTCAATGGAATAGTCGTACTGAAAAAGGAATGGAAATTATTGGTGAGGGATGCAGAAAATTACGACGTAAATAGCTGACGTCAGCGCACATTTTTAAAAGTTAGCTATTGATTTATTGACGGTAATCTCCAATGATTAATCCTTAACCTCATTATCAGACTGATAGCCAGATATTGCAGGAGGATACAATGAAGCTACGTTGTTTTGATCAACAAGAGTTACCGTTTATATCGTGGAATAATCAAAAAGGTACAACGCAAGAAATTGTGTGTTGGCCGGTTAATAATGATTTTTCATGGCGAGCGTGTTTAACCTCCATCGAAGAGAATAGCTCATTAGGACAATTTCCTGACATTGATCGGCAAATGGTGCTATTAGAAGGTAATGGCATCAATTTAAATAGCCCCGGTTTTCTTAGTCATTCCGTTACAGACTCTTATCAGCCTTTTGATTTTTCAGGTGATATCCATGTTCAATCTGAACTTATTAAAGGCAGCGTAAAATGCTTAAATATTATGGTGCGTCGGACGTGCTGGAAAGCAGAAACGACCTTAGTAACACGGCCACTTATTTTACCTAGTTCTCATGCAGGATTAATTTATGTCACTCAAGGTGAATGGACTTTAATGGGCGCAACTTGTCAGAGTTTATCAAAAGGACAGGGTGCGTGGTGGTTGCCTGATATTCGAGAAGGTGAAATAAGACCGTTAACCGCAAATTGCCAATTATTATGGGCAGATATTCGACCACTTAAATAGAGGCATTTTTGTGGTCAAATACTGACTAGAATAATAAATAGTGCTTAGGATTAAGGCTAATTTAAAGCCAAATTAATAGCTGCAAAAGTGAGTAATCCACCTGCAATGCCATCGTTATAGCGGCGACGTTTTTCACTTAAACCGCCTTTTAAGCCAATATAAGCAAAAAAGGTGCCTAGCAGACCATAAATAATTAAGCAAGTCGTGATAAATATCCCAGATAACAGCAATGATTGTGTTGCTACATCATTATGATTATCAATAAAGTTTGGTAAAATAGCGAGATAAACGAGTAGTCCTTTAGGATTAAGAAAACTGGTTAAAAAACCTTTACGAAATAGATGTGAGGTTTTTGAGGCATCTAGGGCTAATTGACCTTTTTTGCAGGCAGATATCAACATCTTGACTGCAAGATAACTGATATAGAACACACCAACCCATTTGAGTAAATGAAATAAAATGGGTGATGCTGATACTAAGGCAGCAAGCCCTAACGCACTCAGTGATGCATGGGTTAAATAGCCTGATATAACGCCAGTATTGGCAATCCATGCTGATTTCATACCGCCTGATAGCCCTTGGGATGAGATAAAAAGAATATCGGGCCCAGGTGTGCAGATAAGCGGTAAAACAGTCAGTGCGAATAATAATAAAGTGTTAAATTCCATCTTTTCACCTGATAGAGATAGTTTAAGAGAAATATCGTTTTTGCTGTGAAATTTAGCGGAAAGATTATATGATGTTTTCGAAAAAATCGGGTTGCTTTGTTGCTAACAAAAAGAATTAATTGGCAATAAAATTCCACAAATAGAATTAAGGTTAATCTTTGATGTCAATAAAATTAGATAAGATAGATAAACATATTTTGCAGGTGCTTCAGCGTGATGGCAAAATCCAGAACATTGAGCTGGCAAAAGAGGTTGGACTCTCACCTTCTCCTTGTCTTCGTCGTGTGCGTTTACTCGAAGAATCTGGTGTGATCACTCGTTATGTTGCTGTATTAGATGGCAGTAAGGTTGATGCAGGGTTATCTTTATTTGCAAGAATTTGGTTTAGAGCGCAAGACGCTGAAACTATTGAAGAATTTGTAAAAGCTATCAAGGTGTTACCTGAAGTGGTTGAATGTCATTTAATGGCTGGCGAATGTGATGCTCTTATTCGCATCGTTACTAAAGATTTAGCAACGTATCGTCGTTTTCATGCCGATTATTTAACACAAATTCCAAGCATCCAAAGTATAAAAACAGAAGTACCAATGGAAACGGTAAAAGTGAGTTTTGCTTTACCACTTTAATTTTCTAAACATTTAGGTTTGGTTAATTTTAAATCATCACACGATATTTTTAATAGAGAAAGCCTCTAGTTAATTTAAACTGTCCAATAAACTGGGGTCAGTTCAAATTTAACGGAGGCTTTTTTATTACAGTCTAATTGTTTATCTGCATGTTATTTCACTGATAGTATTTTGTGTATGGTTGTAATAATAGAGCCAATTAATAGCTCTATTATTCTATTTAATTTTTTATCTAGATTATCAATAAAGAAATTTATTTTGTTTGAGGTGAATTAGATATCTCTTTTGTTACAATTTCAGCAGCTTTAGCAATAATATCTTTACGGTATTTTGCATCTTGTTCTTGTTGTGTGAAATAAACGACTAAAATTAATGGCGTATGGTTTTCAGGCCAGATAACGGCAATATCGTTAGTTGTACCATAATCACCACTACCGGTTTTATCCCCAACAACCCAGTGTTTCGGTAAACCCGCTTTAATACTGTTATCACCCGTTGTATTACCTTTTAACCAAGTAACAAGTTGTTGACGCTGAGATTGACCTAGTGCATCGCCTAATGTCAGTGCTTGAAGACTTTTAGCCATCGCAATTGGAGAAGTAGTATCACGAGGATCACCATGAATTGCTGTATTTAATTCAGGCTCTTTACGATCAAGGCGATAAGTGACATCATTAATTGAACGTGCAAATTGAGTGACTTTGGCTGGACCGCCTAAATAATCTAATATCTTATTCATTGCTGTATTATCGCTATATTGCAATGTAGCAGCACTTAATTCAGCCAGCGTCATTCCTGTTGTTAAATGTTTTTCTGTAATAGGGCTGTAAGCAACTAAGTCAGATTTTTTAATCGTAATATTCTTATCTAATAATCCGGCTTGTTTTTCACTCGCTTTTAAAACGGCGGCAACCGCCATAACCTTACTTGTACTTGCCATCGCAAAGCGTTCTTCACCACGGTATGTTATTTGTGAGTTATCTTTGGTGTTGATTAATGCCACGCCTAAACGACCTTGGCTATATTTTTCCAGCGTATTTAATTGCTCTTCAATTGTATTATTGTTGTCAGCCCATAGCATTGGAGATGCTAATAGAGATATTAATGAAACTGCGATCGCTGCTGTTTGGCGAAATGTTGTTTTAAACATGGTCATTGTTGCTCATATTAAGTTAATAAAGAAAATCTCAATATAAATAGACAGTTATTGGGTAGATATAGAGCCGTTTATTTATAGGGTGCAATATCCTATTTAATTGATTTATTGACAATCGATAATAAATCACCTTAGCTTATAGAAAATCTAATGGCTAAGAATATTATGCGAACACATCTCCCCCTAAATGCACTGCGTGCATTTGAAGCTTCAGCAAGACATCTTAATTTCACCAAAGCGGCATTAGAGCTGTATGTCACTCAAGGTGCTGTTAGCCAACAAGTGAGAATGTTAGAAGAGCGGCTTGGCGTTATTCTTTTTAAGCGCTTACCTCGAGGTTTAGAAATGACGGATGATGCTCAAATCTTATTTTCTGTATTAACAACGGCTTTTAGTGATATTGAGCGTGTATTTAAACAATTTGAACGCGGTGAATATCGCGATGTTGTTTCAATTGCAGCTGTCGGTACATTTGCGGTGGGGTGGTTATTACCTAGGTTGGCCGAATTTAGGCAGTTATATCCAAGAATAGAAGTGAATTTAAGAACAAATAATAATGTGGTCAATTTGGCTACTGAAGGATTAGATTTTGCTATTCGATTTGGTGAAGGTTTATGGCCATTAACTCATAACAAAGCATTATTTTCTGCACCATTAACGGTATTGTGTTCATCGGGTACGGCGAAACGTTTACAACATCCAACTGATCTAATAAATGAAAACTTGTATCGCTCTTATCGAGAAGATGAGTGGTTGCAATGGTTTAAAAAAGCAAATATGTCGCCTATAAAAATAACGGGCTCTATTTTTGACTCTTCACGCTTAATGATTGAAAGCGCTATTTATGAAGGAGGAGTTGCATTAGCACCAGCAAAAATGTTTTCAAGAGAAATTGAAAATGGTCAGTTAGTGCAACCCTTTAAAATAGAAGTTGAAATGGGAAAATATTGGCTAACATATTTAAAATCAAAGCCAATGACAGCATCAATGGAAATATTTCAGCAATGGTTAATGAGTGAAGCGCTAAAAGAATGCAGTGAGTGATATAAAAATAAATAGCACTGATTAATTTCAATGCTATTTGTTATTTTTACTCGAAGTATATTTTTTCAATTACAAAGAAAAATGCTCTTTTACTATTTCTCTGCCTATTTCAATAGACGCAGTTGCCGCAGGTGATGGGGCATTACAAACATGCAGTGAACGTTTACCTTTTACAAAATGGAAATCATCTACTAATTTCCCTTCACGAGTTAATGCTTGGGCTCGAACACCAGCAGGACCCGGATGAATATCTGCTTCACGTAAATCAGGAATGAGTTTTTGCGCATTCGCAGTAAATAATTTACGTGAATATGAGCGGCGAAGCTCTGCCATTCCTTCACCTAAATAATTTCCAGCAATTTTCCAAAATCCTTTATAAGTGAGAACTTCGGCGAGATCTTTTAAGTTAATGTCGCTTTTTTTATAACCTTCTCGCTTAAACGCTAATACCGCATTAGGTCCAACGTCACGATGCCCGTTATACATGCGTGTAAAGTGTACACCTAAGAAAGGAAAATCAGGATTAGGAACAGGGTAGATCAAATGATTTACTAAGTAGTTTTTATTAGCATTAAGCATAAAATATTCACCACGGAATGGGACTATTTTCATACCTGTGTCATAACCTGCCATTTTAGCAATACGATCACTAAATAAACCGGCACAATTAATTAACCATTTGCCTGTAAATTGGTTATTAGATGTTGTAATAGTGACAGTATCATCGGTTTCATTAATTGCTGTAACCGCTTGCCCAAATGCAAATTCACCGCCACGAGATTGAATAATTTCAACGTGTTTTGCTGCAATTTCAGGGTAATTCACAATACCTGCATCGGGAACTAATAAGGCAGCAATACCATTGACATAAGGCTCTCTGACTTTAAGCTCAGCTTCAGTCATTTTGATCACTTCAAGTCCGTTTTCAATGCCTCGTTGATAGATATTTTCTAATGCTTGTAACTCTTTTTCATTGGTAGCAACAATGACTTTGCCACAACGATCATAATAGAGATTATGTTGTTGGCAAAACGCATACGTTGTGATGTTGCCTTGTTTTGCCAGCCTAGCTTTAAGGCTCCCTGGTGTGTAATAAATACCTGAATGAACAACATTACTGTTATGCCCACTTTGGTGAACAGCAGGGCCAGATTCTTTATCAATCACTAGTAATTTCAGCTCAGGTTGACTCTCTTGTAGTGCACTTGCAACCCCTAATCCGACTAATCCCGCACCAATAATAATCACGTCATAAGTCATAATATTATCCATTTTATAAATTTTAAATTAACAGGGTTCTTGTTGTAAGCGCTTTAATTTGCCACGCACATTGGTTAAATGAAGACGCATTCTATGGCTTGTCTCATCGTGATCTTGTTGGCGTATTGACTCAAGAATTGCCTCATGTTCTGCAATTACTCGTTCAATTTCAGTATCTCGTCCTTTGTTTTTACTTAACGAATACATTAATACACCAAGGTAGAGTTCATGTAAGTTATCTAAGATCCGGACAAAAAAGGGATTATGTGAGGCAACCATAATCGAACGATGAAATTGATAATCTTCTTTATGACCAATGCTTTTGTTTTGCCTTGTTGCCAAAACAAAAGCGTCGTGGGCGTTTTCGATAGCGCGTAATTCTTCTGGTGTTCGACGTAAAGCGGCAATAGCTGCCGCTTCATGTTCAATGACCTCACGCATTTCAAGCAGCGAATCTATCTCTTCAGGGCAAGCAATTTCCATAACTAATGGCTCATATTTACTGAGTATAGAATGGTCAATGACACGGCGACCGCCCCCTTGGCGTGAAGTTACAATGCCACTGGCTTCTAAGACACCTAATGCTTCTCTGATGGGGACTCGACTGACGCCAAAGGCGTCAGCAAGTACATTTTCAGAGGGTAACTTTTCACCAATAGGGTAAGTCCCGTTACTAATATTTTGCTTTATCTGCTCAAGAATTTGATGCGACGCTTTTTGGCGTGAGATCTTTTGTATCATCTAGTTTTCTCCAGATGCATGTCCCATATTGGCTAATTGCTTTTTAGACCGTAATAAATGGAATGCACCGGTTAATAGGATCAAGGCGACACCTAAAAGGTCGGTATATAAGCCCGGTTTAATCATTAGAATTGCCGCTGCTGCAAATGCAATACGCTCAAACCACGTTGTTTTAATCATCCAGAAGTTTGCCGTTGCGATACTTAGTGCATAAATTCCGATTAATGCACTAATAATCATTAATCCAATAGAAAGTACACCTAAATTATCACCTTGCATCAATAAAGCAGGGTTATAAACTAAAATAAACGGAATGATAAACCCGGGAAGTGCTAAACGAACCGCATCCCATGATGTCTGCATTGGATCAGCTCTTGCAATACTCGCTGCGGTATAACTTGCTAATGCCACTGGTGGTGTAATATTGGATAAAGCACCAAACCAGAAAACAAAGAAGTGAGCAGCTAAAGGCATTACACCCGCTTTAATTAAGATAGGTGACACTGTAACGGCTACAACAATATATAATGCCGTTGAAGGTAAACCCATACTTAATACAATACACACCAGCATAACGACTAATAATATCATCCATAATGTGTTATCTGTCATTGAGACGATATTAAAGGCCAATGTTGCACCAATACCCGTCATTGTAACAACACAGATAATGACACCTATAGCAGCACAAGCGACAGTCACTTGAACAGATCCACGAGCCGCTTCAGCTAAGGCGTCAGCCACTTTAGTTAATGTCATACGGACTGATTTATCAGGCGTTATCCAACTTGCAACAATAATAGTTAGAATACCTAAGAAGCCTGCATAAATAGGTGTTTTACCCACTAATAAGGTGCCAATAACAATAACTAAAGGCAGTAATAATAAACCACGTGCTTTTAATACCGCTTTAACTTGTGGAATATTCTCTTTACTTAAACCTTTCAATCCTTGTTTTTTGGCTTCGATATCAATCGCCATAATTAATGCTGCGTAATACAACAACGCTGGAATAATCGCGGCAATAACAATCGTGGTATAAGAAATGCCCAAAAAGCCCGCCATAATAAATGCAGCAGCACCCATAATAGGTGGCATTATCATACCGCCCGTTGATGCAGTTGCTTCTACGGCACCCGCAAAGCGAGGTGTTAATCCTATGCTTTTCATCAAAGGAATGGTAAAAGTACCGGTTGTTGCTACGTTGGCGACAGCACTTCCACTTAATGAGCCGGTTAATGCAGATGAAATAACAGCAACTTGTGCAGGACCACCACGGCGACGCCCCGCAAGAGCAAGTGCTAAGTCATTAAATAGCGCCGTTGCGCCACTTACACTTAAGAACGAGCCAAAAAGAATAAAGACAACAATTGCCGTCGAGGCTGTTGAAAGGGTGATCCCAAAAATACCTTCACTGGTCATAAATAAGCGGTATAACAATCTTTCTACAGAAAATCCTGCATGACCGAAAATACCCATAAAATACTGACCAAATAAAGCGTAGATAATGGCAAAAGTAGCAAGTCCTGGAATAAAGTAACCAGTGGTTCTTCTTGCTGCTTCAAACAGTACAATAATTCCTAATATAGCCATGACATAATCAGTCGTATTTGGAATGCTTTTTCTCACAACATGAAGGTCGACATAATTAAAGAAAAAATAGCCATAACTGATTAATGTTAAAGCAATAAAAAGATAATCCCATCCATTAAATTTAGGCGTTGAAAAACGCTTAGAGAATGGAAACAAAATAAAACCTAAAATTAAAATACCGCTAAGAAAAATAGTATTACGATAAAACTCTTGAGTATTTGATAATGCGTTGGAATAAATAGCATAAAGCGAAATTAATATTGCAAGAGTCGTGGTAATTTTCAGGTAAATACCTGCAAGTTGGCGATTGCCGGAGCTTGCTTCTTTATCTAATGCAGGTGGCTCTACCGGAGTTAGGTGGTCATTGTTAGTCATAACTCACTCCTGTTATTTATTATTAGTCTGCGTTTGAGCTTCTGGTGGAATAAGATAATCAGGGATCTCTAGTCCGATTTCTTTGTAGTAGCGGTAAGCCCCTAAATGTAATGGTACAGAAACGCCTTTTAATGCATTTTCTGTGGTGATGTACTTGGCTGCACTATGAACTTGATGAACTTCAGGCAGGTTCTCAAACATAGTTTTTGTCAGCTCATAAACTAAATCATTATCAATGCTGGTTGTGGTCATTAAGATATTAGGTTGAGCAATAGTATTGACCATTTCAGTTTGACGAGGGTAGGTGTTGGCGGGTATTTCAAATCGAAACCATGAATTTGCCACATGATTGATATCATCAAGTTGCTTATCGGTGACTTCGAGTAATTTTGCACTGACACCACTTGCGTACATATCCGTTACCGCAGAAGCTGGGACGCCAGCAGGTAATGCGCCACCATCAAGGCGACCATCTCGCATAGCAGAAACCGTATCTCCATAGCCAAGGTATTCTGGAGTGATATCTTTCTTAGTTAAATTAACGCCTTTAAGAATAATAATTGTAGATTGTTCGGTGCCGCTGGCTTGAGGGCCAACTGAAAAACTTGTTGCACGAATATCGTCTAATGTGCCTGTTTTCACTTTGTTATTCATCAATACAAAGTGTTCGACATTCGGCCATAACATAGAAATTGAGCGTAGATTTTTTTCTGGTTTACCTTCAAAGTTACGCACACCTTCGTAGGCTTCTACGGCTAAAAGGCTTTGTAATATTGAAAGTTGAGCTTCATTCTTCTGCATTAAATAGATATTTTCTATTGAACCAGCAGAAGATTGTCCAGTTACTTGAACGCCTCTATCCTTAAGATGCGTACTCCATACGTTTGCTAAACCCACTCCCATCGGATAATACGTTCCTCCTGTTGAAGCGGTTGCTACAGAGAGAAATTGTTTATTCGCATTCTCTTTTTTGCCGATTACTGCTAATGAGACAACAGCAATAACAGCAACAATACCGATGGCAAGCTTTGTTTTTCTTATTCTCATGATGTTGTTCCTGTACATAAAAACGCAGGTGAATGTTTCACACCAACTTGTATACAACATGACAACTTTTATAGAAATAAGGAACGTTAAGAAATTGTGAAGTAGCGTAATGAAATTAAAACAAGAAAATAACAATTTGTGATCAACATAGTAATTATGCAATTTTTAATCATAATTATGGTGATAGTGATAAAACACAAAAGAAAATATCAATAACTTGTTAGAGAAACGATAAAACGAGCTAAAAAACAACCTATTTATCGATAATAAAAAATAAAATGAAAAAAACAGAGGGTCAGAAAATCGTTAAATAATTCGATGAAAAAGAGGGTAAATAGACCATTTTTAGTGTTAAGAGGATAAATAAAGGTTAGCAATAAAGTTTGGTAGTAAAGCTTAGTCGTAATTAAAACGCTTATAAGGCAATGGAAAGCACGCCTGTTGCAATCAGTACAAACATAGCTGACCAAATTAATGCAGAAATAGCACTAGTAATATAAATACCGTATGTGGGTAGTTTTAATAGACCGGCACTAAACGGTGTTAAATAACGAAATACAGCGAGGAATCGAGAGATAAATAAAATATAGTGTGTCTTATTTTTTAATAACTGCTGAACTCGATTAATTTTTGATTGATAACGCTTAACCCATGCTTTAAGTCGAGGAAATCGATAGATAGAGCGGCCTAATTCATAGCTAATAATTGAGCCTAATAGAGCGCCACAACTGGTTGCTAGCCAAAGAAAGATAGGAGAATAAAGAGGCAAACAGGCACCAAAAATAAAGATCAACATTAAAGATGCAGGAGGTAAGAATGAAGAAATACCAATAGTCGATTTTCCTGCTGTGATTAATGTAATGGAGAGAAAAAGCGTAATGGGAGATAAATGACCCAAAGAGTCTAATAGAGTGTGAATAATTTCCATTTTATTATCTCCAGCAACAAAATAAACAACAACAAACGCGAATAATAGAGAGATAAGCCTTAAGATTATTATGGGTTAATTTTATGATTTTTATTCATTTCAACTAACATTTTAGCCCATTCAATGGGGGAGTTTTTAGTTGGTAATTTTAGTTTTTGGCTTAATGAGTATAGCGTAGGTGCAGGTATATCTGAAAGGGATTGCAGTGTTGAGCTCATTAATACCTTTTCAGGTGCGCCATCAGCAATTAATTTACCTGAAGATAAATGGATAACTCGCTGAAAATGGCGTGCAGTGAAGTCCAGATCATGGCTAATAGCAAGAACAGATGTCCCTAATGTTTTTTGTACTTGAAGCCAATTCTCAAAACAAGCCAGCCAATGTGCATCAAAATCGCGAGTAGGTTCATCAAGCAGTAATATTTTAGGGGATAGAATACTTAAACTGGCGACGGCAACCATTCTGCGCTGACCTGCATGTAAATCTAAAGGATGAACATCAGCGACATCACTTAAACCACAAAGCATTAATGTTTCATCTAAACGTTTTTTAGTCTCATCTTTAGAAAACTTGCGTTGTTTCAGACCAAAAGCGACCTCTTTTTCTACTGTATTATGAAATATTTGTCGTTCAGGCTCTTGAAATAATACACCAATATATTGGGCTCGTTGCTCCGCTTTCATTTGAGCTAATGACTGATTGTTGAGTTTTACCTCACCTTCATTGGGTGTTAATAACCCCGCAATTAAACGTAATAAGGTTGATTTACCCGCGCCATTATCACCAACGAGCGTTATCCACTCACCTTGATTTAATGTTAAAGATAATTGAGAAATACAGGATGGAACATCTTCACTCCAACGATAAGACACTTTATCCAGCTGTAGCATAAAACTCCTTAAAAGCCTTAAGCAAAGCTTTATCGTTATTTACAATATTTTTGTTCCAATAATGGTTTTCAACTAACCAATTTAAAGCTTGCCATGAATCAGGGGCATTAATTGTTGAAAATAAGAAAGGAAATATATCTTCTAAGACGCCTGTTGCTTTTGTTTTTCCTGCTTCTAACAATAAAAATTGTTCACTAAGCGTTATTGCAGGTAATAAGCTACGTTCAAAAATAATCACACTACATTTATGTTCTTTTGAATATTGTTTTATACGTTGTTGTAATTGTTGTGTTGCATTAGGGGTTAAACGACTGAATGCTTCATCAAGTAATAATAATTTTGGGTGCATGGCAAGGGCACTTGCAATCACAACTCGCTGAGCTTCTCCGCCTGAAAGTGTTGAAGGATGACGAAAACGTAAACTGTCGCATTGTGTTAATCCCATTGCTTCTTTTACACGAAATCGAACTTCATTATCGCTTAACCCTAAGTTTTCAGGACCAAAAGCAATCTCTTGTTCTACAGTAAAAGCACAGCCTGAGAGCTGTAGTTGGGGGGATTGTTGAACGAGTTGTCTTCCGGGGGCTAGCGACACTAATCGGCTTTTATCTAGAGCAATATTTTGTACAATTCCCAAGCCTTGTACTGAACCTGTTAATAAATCGGGATACCAACCTGCTAGTAATTGGGCAAGAAGACTTTTTCCACTGCCATTACCTCCCAAAACAACAAGCCACTCTCCTTGTTTTAATTGCAAATCGATAGGGCCGATAATCGGTTGCTCATCGCCTTTAGGGGTAAAACTAAATTGCTGAAGACTTAGTACCATAGCCAAATAGCCCCTTCAACAAAGATAAGCAGTAAAATAAAATGGCGTAACATTTCTTGTAGTGGTGTATCGGCAGGAGGAGAAAGCGTAGTACGTTTTGCAATAATACGAAATCCTCGCATATCTAATGCGGCACTACGAATAGTTAAGTCACTTAATACATGGCTAATAAGTGGTAGGATAATGGCAGGTAATGTTATTAGACGTTGCCAAAATGAACCATCAAGAGGTACACCTCGCGCTAATTGTGCTTCTCTTATATTGTGTAATTGTTGGCGTAATTGTTCTACAAGTAACAAAGGTCCTGCTAATAAATAGGAAAGGCTCATAGGTAGGCGGCTAGCAAATAAGGCTCTAATAAATTGTTCGGTTGAAGTGTACTGCAACCACAATTGAGCACCGCTTATTATTGCTAATAATCTTAACCAAAGTGTTATTGCCATAGTTTGTTTACTGGTATCTAAAATGCCACCTGTTAACCAATACGCAAGCCAACCGCTATGAACTAACCATAAGCCTATTGCCATTGGGATCATCAACCATGCAATAAAGCGCCAACGCCAGCGAGAGTCTTTCCAAAGTAATAAGCTAATAAAAGTACCACTGCTGATAATCAGCAGTGGTAAGCTTAATGATAAAAAAAGCACACTAGCACTTAGCCAAAGCCATAATGCCAGTGAGGTGAAGGGATGCATTATTAGCGAACCTTAGCCATTGCAGGGAAATTACGTTGTGTTCTTTGTGGTAATTGACGTACTAATAACCAAGCAATAATTGCTGATAATATTTTATCGGCGAGATTTGCACCTAATACAGTAATTGCAACAGATTCAATAAGCCCTTCACCAACAGCATGAAAATAAGCGACAAAGAAATCTGCGCCACTTCCAGTTGCACCACCAAATAAATAAGTACGAATTGGAACAGCGACAATCATCAACGCTAAAGTAATGACAACGCCTGAGCCAATAACGCGAATTAAAGAGCGAAAACCACCTGCACGCGCTAATAAACCTGCACTTAATCCTATCATCATGGCAACGGGTGCAAATGCGGCGGCGATTGGACCACTAATTAACCCCCATAATAGATTGGTTAATAATCCAGTAAATAATGCAACCCACGGACCACCTAATAATGCACAGATAAGTGTACCAATAGAGTCTAAAAAGATAGGAAGTTTGACCATTGAGGTGATTTGACCACCGATCATATTTATTGCAATAGAAACAACAATGAGCACAAGAGTACGGCTCGAAATTTGAGGAGTTGTAGACATAGTTTAAAAACCTTTACAAAGGATAGTTACTATTGGTTTTATTATTTTGCGTCAATAACGCTTTTGATAAAAAGGCTATTTACGCGGTGTGATGACCAACTCCTCATAACCAGAGTGCTCACAAGGCTGACGGCTAAAAGTCACTTGCTCTAACTCACCAATAACGAGCTCTAGCGTCGTGCGCACTGTACAGCCTGGCATCATATGTCCACCACACATTAATCCATTTTCATCTGAAACTGCTAAATGCAAATGTTCACCTTGGTCATCTAACGTCCCAATCAGTGAAACAATTTCAAATTTACCTGTAAGATAGCGATTTTCTTCGCGGCCTGCAAAACGTAATACCACATCTGTTAAACTCCCCACACAACCTGCAATAAATGCCGATTTCAGATTTTGTTCTTTAATAATCTGCCGTAATGCCATAATCACATCCTCGTTAGGGAGAAGGCGAAGTGCAATAAATCGGGCATGAGAAGAAAGATGAGGTGATTGTAGCATGGGGTTATCCTAAAGATTAAATAAGGCAACGATTTGAATTTATTAGCCAATTAGATATTAATCGATATTCACTAAGTCTAGAATATCTCTTCTTCATTATTCACGGAATATGTTAAATAGGGAATAGACAGCCTACGCATTTTTAATGAAAAAGTGTTTGCTACATAAAGAATTGGTAAGTTATCGATTGACTGGTGTAAATAGAAAAATGACACTTAAGTTAAATAAATCAGAGTCCATCATTATTGATCTATGGCGGTTGATTATTTAAAAGTAAATTATGTAACGTAAAAGGATAATTATGTCTCGTAAAATGAAAAATATACTTATACTTATTTCATTAATTGTTATTGTTTTAGGTTTATATTTCAAAAAAGATAAAATTGAACCGGTGCCAGATGAAGCTAGCAGAAATGCAGAATATGCATTAATACCTATCGATGGCGATCACTCTTTGGCAGAAAAAAAGGCAACACTTGAAGAGTTAGAAAAACTAGCTAAGACAGGAAATAAAGAAGCTATATATCAATATTTAAATAATCCAGATTCCCCTAAGAGATCACTAAAAACAGAAGCTCTTATAAAGCCTTTTATTGAAAGCAAAGATCCTAAAATGATGTATTTAAAATATACATTAATAAGAGAAGATATTAATCTACTTCTTGATGCGGCAAATGCAAATTATCCGGATGCGGTATATCTTCTTTATCAAATTTATAATGGTGATAAAGAGAGCGATCTTCTCAGAAAAGATGTCTTATTAGCTAAAGTATATTTAACGTTATCGGCAGATTTGGATCATCATGATGGATTAATTAAAAAAATTGAGGATTTAACTCAAAATAATAGTAATAACTCACCATACTTTAGTGAAACACTTAAAAAATATATAGATAAGCTTTTAGAAAAATATCCTGATTCTTATCAAGCGATGCTAACCATTGCTAATGTTTATTCAAATCCCAAAAGTAGCTTTTATGATCCTGATAAAGCCTTTGAGCTAGTAAATTCAGCTTATAAAATACAACCGTCTCCAGAAAGTAAACTAAGCCTTGCGAAGCTATATGCTAATGGTGAGGGAACAGTACAAAATTTGAAAAAAGCGGTTAATTTCTTACAAGAAAATATCAGAGATAATAAATTATTAGATGAGAGTCAACATCTATTAGTCAGGATCTATTTTGAGTTTGATGTTTCAGAATATATCGCAAAAGAGCACATCGTTGATATTTTAAAAGAGAGTGTGAATAAAAATAAAGCTAACACATTTAATCAAGATTATCGCCTCGCACATTATTACGCTGATATACTTTTAGAACAAGATGCCATTAAAAATAAAGAATATGCTTTTTCATTGTATAAAAAAGCAAGTTATTACACTTATGCAGCTTATCTTCATCAAGCCATTGCAATCATGAAATATAAAAATAGAATAAATAATGATGTTTTTATTTATGTAATTAAAGCGCTGGAAGATGATTTGGAAAACGGGATACTCACTAAAAAAGAGCGAAAAGAAGGCTATGATCTTCTTTTGAAATATGGAATGAATTCGCCAAGAGTAATTGATTTTATCGTTGAACGTTCTTTGTTTGACGAGGAAGTTAGAACGCAAGTTCAACCTTTATTAAATAAAAATATAAATCTAGCATTTAAATATACAATAAGAAATATTATTTATGAAAATTCTGCTAAAAAACTTAATGAAGAAAAATTAAGAAAATATTATAAAGATATTTTTAAATTGGCTGAGTTAGGTTCTACTGAAGCAATGCAATTTATTGTCACAACAAGATATGTTGATGAAAATATGCTTGGAAGGCTTTATCATGATCATAATTTTGATAATTTAACCAATATTACCGCTAAAGAACGTTTTGCTTGGCGTCATAAATGTGCAAATTTGGGGAATAATATTTGCTTAAAAGATTTATCCTTAATTTATCAAGAAGGTAAAGAAGGCATTCAAAAAGATGCAGTAAAAGCACAAGAATATGAAAAGCGCATTAGTATTGATTTATCTAGCCCTGAATTAGAATTGTATGAAATAGTGACAAGAACCCGTGAGGGAAGAGATAATGATCTTAATCGTTTAATGAAACAAGAAGAGAGCGATAAGAAACTACTTGAATTAGCAAGGTTTTACTCTTATGAAGATCGCCAAAAAAGCTTTACTTATGCTGAAAAAGCCTATGATTTAGGAAATAAAAAAGCGAGCAAATATCTTTATAATTACTATATGGAAAGCATTTGCGAAGATAAAGATAATATCAATAAAGCGGCGAACTATTTTAAAGAATGGATAGAAACAGAAAAACCTCGTAGTAACGAATTTACCTATAATAGCACTAGAATAATTGCTGACTATTATTTAGAGGCACCTTGTTTAGTTGAGCAAAACTTAGATAAAGCCATTGAGTGGTATCAATTATCTTTAGATTACCCATTCGGTATAGATAATCGCATCTATACGGAATTAAATAAAATATACTCCAATGGGCTGGATAGCGTAAGTCAAGATCCTGCAGTAAATATATATGTTTCTACATTAAAAAATCATAATGACTATATTGTAGATATGAATGTTCGATTAGGAAAAATGAGTTTCGCGGAGCCTTCTTTCTCAAAACTTTATGAAGCATATCTGTTTAAAGGTGATGCTAAAGAAGCATACTATTATGGTTTATTAATGAATAGAGATGTGAGTAACGTCGCTATGTTCTATTCTTTATCAGAGAATGAGCGTAAAAATATTGAAACTCGCGTCACTGAATATTTAAATCAAAATAAACAGTAGCACTATATTAGAACGCCCTCAATAGTATTTAATATTATTGGGGGCTTTTATCTAATTAGTTTAGAATACACTAAATAATTAAATTATAATTAATATGTTCCATTAATTTAGCGTTATCTCGATAATCAACAGGAATAGCAAGAACTGCGGGGCCATCAACAGCCATTGCTTCATGTAAAACGGTACGTAATTGAGATGCACATTCAACAGAAAATCCTTTAGCGCCAAAAGATTCGGCATAACGTTTAAAATCAATTGCTCCAAATTTTACGCCAGAATAACGACCATATTTTTCTTGCTCTTGCATTTCGACCATATTATAAGCGTTGTCCACCCAGATAATATGCAAGATATTGGTATTTAAACGAACTGCGGTTTCTAGCTCCATAGACGATTGCATAAAGCCACCATCACCAGAAACAGAAATAATTTTATCGGATGGTCGAACAAAAGAAGCGCCAATTCCCCAAGGTAATGCAACGCCCATTGTTTGTTGTCCATTAGAAATCAGCATTTGTCTTGCTCTAAAACTATAAAGATAACGAGCGAGCCATATATGAAAACTTCCCATATCAATACAGAGTGTTACATCGTTATCAATAATATTTTGCATCTCATGGATGATGGTTAAAGGGTGAATAGGAGAACCATGTCGAAAATAACTATTTTGTTGCAGAATTTCTCTTTGGTGACGAATTTTCTCTAAAACCTGACGAGTATTATTTGAGAGTGTAATTTGAGATGCAGATTGTTTAGCAAAATAGTGAGTTAAATTATCAATTGTTAATTTAATATTGCCTGTTAATTCTAAATCAGGGCAGTAAGCTAAATCAATTTCAGCGGGGATCTCGTCTATATGAATAATATTGGCATTATTATGATTCCATAATGACGGCTCATATTCGATAGGGCTATAACCTAGAGTGATTACTAAATCAGCGTGAGATAATAACTCATCACCCGGTTGATTATTAAATAAACCAATACGACCTGCAAATAAAGGAAAATGGCGTTGAGCAATCGCACCTGCCGATTGATAAGTGCCTACAATCGGAAGAGGGCAAATATCAAGTAGCTTTTGTAATGCTAATGCATTTTCAGGGTAACTAGCTTGTAATCCTAATAAAATAACGGGGCTTTTGGCATTCAGCAGTAATTTCACGGCTTCTTGGATGGCGTCATTATTTGCGCTACCAATATTGGATTTTGATTTAGGCACTAATATTGGGCTATTAACTTCATTATTTAAAATATCCATTGGAAAAGTTAAAAAAGCGGAGTCTGGTCTTCCTGATTCTGCATGGCGAAAGGCATTAGCCATAGTTTCGGAAATTGATTTTGAAGAATCAATTTCAGCACAAAATTTAGTAATAGGATTAAACATGGTCACGGTATCCATGCTTTGATGAACCAGTTTTAGTCTATCAGAGGATTTAACTGATCCTCCCAACGCAACTAATGGATCACCTTCAGATGTTGCTGTTGCAATGCCCGTTGCAAGATTAGAGCATCCTGGACCCGACGTTGCGATAGCCACTCCCGCTTTGCCCGTTAAACGACCAACTGCGGCAGCCATAAATGCGGCGTTAGCTTCATGACGAACAACCACTGTTTCAATGCTAGAATCAACAAGAGAATCAAATACACGATCAATTTTTGCACCCGGAATACCAAATACTTGTTTAATGCCATGTTGTTCTAATTGTTTGACAACTAAATCTGCACCACATTTCCAATGAGGAGTATTCATATAACCTTCTTTGATTTTGCAAGTGAATAAAAAATTGGATTGAGAATAAAATGACGTGATTTTTAAATTAATTTTCGGCTTGTTCTATTGCTTGATGGAGGTTGTCTGGCATTAAATTAGCTTGTAGAAAAGCTGACTGGCTGGGTAAATCAATAGTAAGGCGAGAAATGATCCCGATTTGTAATATGCCCTTTTTTAAGTAGTAATCAAGAACGTGCCCACCACCTTGGCGTTGTTGATTAATATAATGCTCATGAAATCCCGCAACATTTATGCCTTGAGTAAATTGTGGGGATCGAAAACCTGCAATAATTCCTGTTTCATTGTGAAAGGTGAAAATAGGCTGATTTTCGATAGCTTCCAACATTGGGCGGTAGGGCGGCTCTTGACGAGGCACTGTGCGTGTTTTAACTAATTCAAATTCACCTTCAATTTTGATTGCACAAAACAAATTATCGGAAGGAACATACTGATTAATTACATTGTGTATTTCTTTTTGTGATGCACCATAAGAAAAGTGATGTTCAATATCACAATTGAAAAATGTCATTACAGCAAAAGGAGATTTTTGAGAATTTAATGCTTTCCGCGCACTACCATCAGAGCGTAGCTGAAAAACATTACTGTCGAATGCAACTAATTCACCATCAAGTTGATTGAATGTTCCTAAACCAAAATCACCATGCTTTAATAAATCAGCAATAGTAACCTCACTGTCATATACACCCGCAATTAAACTACTCATTAATGAATTTTGATAAATAGTACATTCGGGATGATTATTAATATAATTATTTAAGTTGTTTATTATTTCTTGCCCACATTGGCAACCACTCTCTTTATTCTGTTTAATATCGCTATTATCTCGCACGTTATATTTAAGACTACTATTCATAATAAAATCGATCCTTATTGAATAAAGACAGTCATTAGTTGACTATCAAATTTATTATCAATCCAATTCATAAGTTTTTCAAATGTTTTAATTGTTATTGAATAATGGGTGATAGTTATTTATTTGAAAATTAAATATAGATTACTGTTTTATAGTGATTTAATTTATTCGATTTATTGATTAAAAAATTAGTTTAATAAAGTATATTTTTATTGATAAGCTGTTTTTATTAGATGTATGGTGATGGTGATAACTAGGTGAGTGTGAAAAGCATACACTTTACGACGAATTAGTTATGGATTACTGTGAATTAATCTATTTAGGGAAGAAAATGGAAGAAGTATTCTTAATGATAATATCTAAATTTGAAATGGATTTTTAATTAGGGAAAGTACATGAAGTACATGAAGTACATGAAGTACATATATATATAAAAAAACCCACGAATGACCGTGGGTTTAGCAATTATATTTAATATAAGTAATTATTAAACATTAAATAAGAAGTTCATTACATCGCCATCTTGAACGATATATTCTTTACCTTCCGCACGCATTTTTCCTGCTTCTTTAGCGCCTTGTTCACCACCGTAAGTGATAAAATCGTTATAAGCGATAGTTTGAGCACGGATAAAGCCTTTCTCAAAGTCAGTGTGGATTTTACCTGCCGCTTGTGGCGCTGTTGCACCTACTGGGATTGTCCATGCACGTACTTCTTTAACGCCAGCAGTGAAGTAAGTTTGTAAGTTCAGTAGTGCATAACCAGCGCGAATTACACGGTTTAAGCCAGGCTCTTCAATACCTAAATCTTGCATAAACTCTTCACGCTCTGCATCTTCTAACTCGGCAATATCTGCTTCGATAGCGGCACAAACAGGAACAACTACAGAGCCTTCTGCTTCTGCAATTTTGCGAACAGTTTCAAGATATGGGTTATTTTCAAAACCATCTTCATTAACGTTTGCAATATACATTGTTGGTTTTAACGTTAAGAAGCTTAAATAACGAATAGTTGCTTTTTCTTCTTCAGTTAAATCTAAAGCGCGTAACATGCCTGCGTTTTCTAAATGCGGTAAGCATTTTTCTAACACTTCCATTTCTGCTTTAGCAATTTTATCGCCACCTTTTGCTTTTTTCTGATTACGGTGCATTGCACGTTCACAGGTATCTAAGTCAGAAAGGGCTAATTCAGTATTGATGGTTTCGATATCTTCAGCAGGATCAACTTTACCTGCAACGTGAATGATATTGTCATTTTCAAAACAACGAACCACATGACCAATCGCTTCAGTTTCACGAATATTTGTTAGGAATTGGTTACCTAAACCTTCACCTTTAGATGCACCTTTTACTAAACCTGCGATATCAACAAATTCCATTGTTGTTGGTAAAATACGCTGTGGTTTAACAATTTCAGCTAGTTTATCTAAGCGAGGATCAGGCATTGGAACAACACCTGTGTTTGGCTCGATAGTACAGAATGGGAAGTTGGCTGCCTCAATACCTGCCTTAGTTAAGGCATTAAACAGTGTAGATTTCCCTACGTTAGGCAGACCGACGATACCACATTTAAATCCCATAAACGTTCACCTTGTCACATAAAACAACAGGAGGGAGTATTCCTGTTGTGTGCTGTTAAAAAAATTTGGCGCTATTATAGAGCAAATCCCTGTTTGATTAAATCATCAGGGATTAATCGCACAAAATAAGAGGGGAGCTTTACCCTCTGAATATTAAAATTACTTAATTTATCAATATAATGATTACGCTTTAAAGCTATGTAAGCGGTTTATTGCTTTCTCATAACCATCACGCATTAAAATGTCTGTGCATGAAAGTGCTTCATCAATAGCGTCATCAATCAATTTTTGTTCACTCATTGGTGGTTTACCTAATACAAAACCAACAACTTTATTTTTATCACCAGGGTGACCAATACCAATGCGTAAACGATAGAAGTTTGGATTATTAGAAAACTTACTTTGAATATCTTTTAAACCGTTATGACCGCCATTGCCACCACCTAACTTCATTTTGACAACACCGGGCGGTAAATCGAGTTCATCATGTGCAACTAGAATTTCATTAAGCTCGATACGATAGAAATTCGCCATTGCCTGTACCGCTTTACCACTTAAATTCATAAAAGTTGTTGGCACTAATAATCGAACATCATTACCGTTCAAATTAATGCGAGCGGTATAACCAAAGAATTTACTCTCTTCTTTTAGAGATTGTTGATGACGTTGAGCCAATAAATCAACATACCAAGCACCCGCATTATGGCGAGTCTGGGCATAATCTGCACCGGGGTTTGCTAACCCGACGATAAGTTTAATTTTACTCACAATAGCCTTTCACTGTTATCGTCTTAAAAGAAAGGGCATAGTTTACCTGTCTAAGCTCAGAAGCACAAAATAGATTACATAGAATGTTTTTTGGGAATGATGTGTAGAGGAAATATCACCTTTTTGATTTAACAAAAAGAGCGGAAATGACAAAATCGGCGTTATTTTCTTCTTTTGAAAGACAAAAACACATTTTTTGTTAAGAATTGTCAATAAATTTCGGAGCGATGTGATCCCTTCGACAATAACTTCTTAGTATTTATGGCTATAATAACTGCAAAGAACAAAAGGTTATTCGATGTATTTTGTTGTTGAATCGTCTGACGACGCGCTTGGAGGTGCAACATGAAATATAAACATGCATTTGCAGTTGGTAATTTATGTATGGCTACGGGGATGATTGTTATGCTCGGTAGTCTTGGTTATACGCTTCTTACTCATATTTTCCCATTAGGACTTCCTGAGTTTTTATCAGATATCTCTTTAATGGGGATCTTTATTGGTGCTTTGGTGTGGTTAGCAGGCGCCCGCATTGGTGGTAGAGAAACAATCGCAGAAAGATATTGGTGGTTACGTAACCATGATGAGCGTTATCGTCGTCATGACAATCACCGTTATCCATAATGTTGTTATCACAAATAAATATCAGATTAGATAACAATAATAATGAAGTTAATAACTGATATTAAGTGAATAATAGTTGTCATTATGCGTTGTAATACACACCTATAGACCCGTTTAATAATAACGGGTTTTTTGTTGCCTAAAATTCTTACTCTAGAAAATAGCAACAAAAAACCCGCTATAACAAACGCTATAGCGGGTTTAGTTATCTCAAATTGCAATGAATGTTATAACAAATTAATGTTCAAACATCGCAGAGATTGACTCTTCATTGCTAATACGGCGAATTGCTTCAGCCAGCATGCCAGAAAGGGTCAATGAGCGGACTTTATTTAATGCTTTGATTTCTGCTGATAACGGAATTGTATCGCAGACAACCACTTCATCAATAACAGAGCTTTTGATGTTCTCAACAGCATTACCAGAGAAGATTGGGTGAGTCGCGTAAGCAAATACACGTTTAGCACCACGTTCTTTCAGCGCTTCAGCTGCTTTACACAATGTACCGCCTGTGTCGATCATATCGTCAACAAGGATACAGTCGCGGTTAGCAACATCACCAATAATATGCATAACTTGAGAAACGTTAGCGCGAGGGCGACGTTTATCAATGATAGCCATATCAGTGTCATTCAGAAGTTTAGCGATAGCACGAGCGCGAACAACACCGCCAATATCTGGAGAAACAACAATAGGGTTGTCCAAATCTTTTTGAAGCATATCTTCTAAAAGGATTGGGCTGCCGAAGACATTGTCAACCGGTACATCAAAGAACCCTTGGATTTGTTCTGCGTGTAAGTCACAGGTTAAAACGCGGTCTACGCCTACACTAGATAAGAAATCCGCAACAACTTTTGCCGTAATAGGAACACGGGCTGAACGAACACGGCGATCCTGACGGGCATAACCGAAGTAAGGAATAACAGCAGTGATACGACCAGCGGAAGCTCGACGTAATGCGTCAACCATGACCACTAATTCCATTAAGTTATCATTAGTAGGTGCACAGGTTGATTGAATGATAAATACATCACCACCACGTACGTTTTCGTTGATTTGCACACTGACTTCACCGTCGCTAAAACGACCTACAGCCGCGTCTCCTAGGCTAGTGTAGAGTCGGTTGGCAACACGTTGAGCCAGTTCCGGGGTTGCGTTACCAGCAAAAAGCTTCATATCGGGCACGAGAAAAACCTCAGGCTTGCGTCCAGAGAGAGATATTGTTGACCAGTAAAGAACGTGTTTATGAACATAAGGTTTGTAAACATCATCCTACGGGTGCAATAACACAGGTATCCTTGAGCGGAATAAATGCAGAGGAGAAATGTTGACGCCTTGCGCTACAAATCCATGCACCCACTCAGGGGCGTTAACTAACACTTCACTAGCGGCAACTTGTGAGTCGAACTCGCCGAACACACAGGCACCTGTCCCAGTTAAGCGTGACGGTGCATATTCTAACAGCCACGAAAGCAGATATTCAACCTCACGAAAACGTTTTCTTGCGATCATTTCACAGTCATTCTCGAACGGAGCCTTTAATAATGCGCCAAGAGAGCGAATAGGAGAATTACGTTTTAATTCTGGATCTGTGAAGATTGTCGGTGTTGGAATGGAAATTCCGGGGTGTGCGACCAAATACCATTGCTCTTTTGGCTCTGCCGGGGTCAAAATTTCACCAACGCCTTCGGCGAACGCTGCATGACCTTTTACAAAAACAGGAACGTCTGCGCCTAAACTAACGCCTAATTCGGCTAAGGTTTCGTCACTTAATCCGGCTTGCCAATGATAATTAAGTGCAATTAATGTTGTTGCTGCGTTAGATGAACCTCCACCTAAGCCACCTCCCATAGGAAGTTTTTTATCAATACTGATATCTGCACCGTGATACTTCAAAGGAACATTATGTTGCTGGCAATAATCACGAAGCAATTTAGCGGCTTTAATAATTAAATTATCTTTATCTTCTACGCCATCAATTGGCGTTAAGATAGTTAACTGGGTATCATCACGAGGTGTAATGGTGAGTGTGTCGCCATAATCTAAAAACTGAAATAATGTTTGTAAATTATGATAACCATCAGGGCGTTTTCCCGTGATATAGAGAAAAAGATTTAATTTGGCAGGAGAAGGCCAACTTAGTGTCATTGCTGTATATCCCAGTTATCCATTTTTAATTTGATAGTGCGTTCACCTTGTTTTAACTCAAGGCGTTGTGGCAGGTTAGGTGTGGTACTTGAATCATAAGCTTGGTAAGTCACAATCCAATCGCCTTCTGGTGCAGGTAATGTGACAGATTTTAATAAGTGATTAGCATCTAATTCGAAATCAGTTGCGTCACCCGGTAAACCAACAAGCCAAGCACGTAGATTTTTGAGTGGAATAAGCATACCTGTGAGTTGGTAAATCATCTCAGCAGGATTATCGCTATAATATTTTTTACCATTATTATCGGTAACTTCAATCACACCAGGCATGACATTTAAATCGAGTTCTGTTGTGCCTAAAGGATTGGTAAGCAATAAGCGATAACGCTCATCAGCTCTGTCTTGCCAATAGAATCGGGCATAGGTTTTGTTTGTATCTTCGATATAAGCAAAAGCGCCTCGGGTTTCATATTGTGAAATTTTCTTTAATGCTTGTTGGCGAGCTTGCCATTGCACATCGTTATCAGATGCCGAGCCTTGAGTCTTTATCTGATTTAGATTACAGGCACTCAGCAACAACGCCGTTAGCGGGATAAGGCGCAGGAGTTGTTTGGTTGAAAAAAAGCGTGAACGCATAGCTGAGACATTCCTTTAATTCGTTATTAGTTGAAAAAAAGAGTATCATAAACCTTATGATATAACGATATTTCGTTAAATTGTGTATAGAAATCTCCTATCACTCAAGTAAGCTCTTTTATTGAATCTGTTCATCAAGTAGAATGGCGGAAATGAAGAGTCCATACTAAATGCGCTGTTTTAGGTTTACACTAAGTCAAGTCGCGAGGCGGTATTTATTCATAACTCGATATAGTTGATATGACGTTATTAGCATTAGGTATTAATCATAAAACAGCCCCCGTAGCTTTACGTGAGAAAGTCTCTTTTTCTCCCGATACCATGGGTGATGCCTTGAATAACCTCTTACAGCAACCCGCTGTCAGAGGCGGTGTTGTGCTGTCTACTTGTAACCGTACTGAGCTCTATCTTAGTATGGAAGACAAAGAAAATAGCCATGAACAGCTTATTCGCTGGTTATGTCAATATCACCAAATAGAGCCAAATGACCTGAAAAGCAGTGTCTATTGGCATCAAGATAATCAAGCTGTCAGCCATTTAATGCGAGTGGCAAGTGGTTTAGATTCTCTCGTATTAGGTGAACCTCAAATTTTAGGGCAAGTTAAAAAAGCCTTTGCCGATTCTCAAAATTACCACTCGCTCTCTTCAGAGCTGGAACGCTTGTTTCAGAAATCTTTTTCAGTTGCGAAAAGAGTGAGAACAGAGACACAAATTGGTGCTAATGCGGTTTCTGTTGCTTTTGCGGCTTGTACATTAGCGCGTCAAATCTTTGAATCGTTATCTTCTTTGACTATTTTATTAGTGGGGGCAGGCGAGACAATAGAGTTAGTCGCTCGCCATCTTCGTGAACATCAAGTCAAAAAAATCATTATTGCTAATCGAACAAAAGAACGTGCTCAGCGTTTAGCAAATGAAGTTGATGCTGAAGTTATTACATTATCAGAGATTGATGAATGTCTTGCACAGGCTGATATTGTCATTAGTTCTACGGCAAGCCCATTACCAATTATTGGTAAGGGAATGGTTGAAAGAGCGCTTAAAAAACGCCGAAATCAGCCAATGTTGCTGGTGGATATCGCAGTTCCTCGTGATATAGAACAAGATGTCGAAAAGCTTAATAACGTTTATCTTTATAGCGTTGATGATTTAGAAGCGATAATTCAACATAACCGTGAACAACGCCAAGCTGCTGCGGTTCAAGCAGAACATATTGTCCAGCAAGAAAGTGGGCAATTTATGGATTGGCTACGAGCACAAGGTGCTGTGGGTGCAATTCGAGAATATCGAGACAGTGCTGAAATGTTACGTGCAGAAATGACAGAAAAAGCCATCACATTGATACAAAACGGAGCGGATGCAGAAAAAGTCATCCAACAGCTCTCGCATCAATTGATGAATCGTCTTATTCACACACCAACAAAATCTCTTCAACAGGCCGCCAGTGATGGTGATATTGAACGCCTGAATCTATTACGTGAAAGTTTGGGTATTACCCATAATTAACTTTGTCTAACAGGATCTTAATCTACGAATGAAGCCTTCTATTGTCGCTAAGTTGGAAGCTCTACAAGAGCGTTATGAAGAAATTCAGGCACTTCTGTCAGAAGCCGATGTTATTGCCTCTCAGGAGCGTTTTCGTGCGCTTTCAAAAGAATACTCTCAATTAACTGACGTTACGGCTTGTTTTAGCCAATGGCGAAAAGTGCAAGACGACATCGAAGCAGCAGAAATGATGCTTGATGATCCTGAAATGAAAGAGATGGCACAAGAAGAGCTGAAAGAAGCACAAGCATTAAACGATGATTTAGAACAGCAGTTACAAGTGCTGTTACTGCCTAAAGATCCTGATGATGAATTTAACTGTTTCCTTGAGATTCGTGCGGGAACAGGGGGAGATGAAGCGGCATTATTTGCGGGTGATTTATTCCGTATGTATAGCCGTTATGCAGAATCACGTCGCTGGCGTATTGAAGTCATGAATGCTAACGAAGGTGAGCATGGTGGCTACAAAGAGGTTATCGCCAAAGTGGTTGGCGATGGCGCTTATGGTGTATTGAAATTCGAATCAGGCGGTCACCGTGTTCAACGTGTTCCTGAAACGGAATCTCAAGGTCGTATTCATACTTCTGCTTGTACGGTTGCCGTCTTAGCTGAAGTGCCAGAAGCTGAATTACCTGAAATCAGTCCAAGTGACTTACGTATTGATACATTCCGTTCTTCAGGGGCGGGTGGTCAGCACGTTAATACCACCGACTCTGCTATCCGTATTACACATATTCCAACAGGAATTGTGGTGGAATGTCAGGATGAGCGTTCACAGCACAAAAACAAAGCCAAAGCGATGTCTGTATTAGGTGCACGTATTCGTGCAGCTGAAATGCAAAAACGCCAAGAAGCTGAAGCTTCTGAACGTCGTAATTTATTGGGTTCTGGTGACCGTTCTGACCGAATTAGAACGTACAACTTCCCGCAAGGTCGTGTAACAGATCACCGTATCAACCTCACGTTTTATCGCTTAGATGAAGTAATGGAAGGAAAATTAGATCCATTAATTCAGCCTATCGTCACTGAATATCAAGCGGATCAGCTTTCTGCACTTTCTGAGTTGAATTAATGAATTATGAACAATGGCTGCGAGAAGCAGCCTTGCAATTAATTGAAAGTGACAGCCCTAAACGTGATGCTGAAATTCTACTTGGGTACGTGACACAACGTACCCGTACTTATTTAATTGCCTTTAATGAAACGGTACTTTCGTTAGATGAGTTAGAACAATTATCGCAATTGCTGACTCGACGTATTAAAGGTGAACCTATTGCTTATTTAGTCGGTGAAAGAGAGTTTTGGTCACTGCCTTTAAAAGTCTCACCTGCAACATTAATTCCTCGCCCAGATACAGAATGCCTTGTTGAAAAAGCCTTAGAAAAACTACCATCAGAGCCGACTCGTATTCTTGATTTAGGAACGGGAACAGGGGCTATTGCGTTAGCAATGGCATCTGAACGCCCAGATTGCCATATTATAGGTGTGGATTTTCAAGCTGAAGCTGTGGTATTAGCGCAAGAGAATGCGACCAACTTAGCATTAAACAACACTGAATTTATGGAAAGTTGTTGGTTTAGTTCACTCTCTGGGTATCAATTTGGTATGATAATCAGTAATCCTCCTTACATTGATGAAAATGATGAGCATATTCATCAAGGGGATGTTCGTTTTGAACCTTTAACCGCATTAGTTGCTGGCAAAAATGGTTTTGCTGATATCGAGATTATCATTGAAACTGCTCGTCAGTTTTTAACTGATAATGGCTGGGTATTACTGGAACACGGCTGGCAACAAGGCGAAGGGGTACGCAATATTTTTATTGATAAGGGTTACTGCTGTGTGGAAACTTTCCGTGATTATGGCGGTAATGAGCGTGTGACAGTAGGTCGTTGGAATTATGATAGAAACCATAGCTGATTACGAATTTAATAAAGCCCCTTTAGTTAAGGGCATGATCCTTATCTCTCAGGCTATTCGACCTGATTTTCCGACCACTTCTGTTGGTTATCAACTCGCGCAGTTAGTTGAACAGGCAGAAGCTGAAATTCCCCAACAAGGAAATACCAAAGAGCAGATAGAAGCACTGCTAAAACTGTTTTATAAGCAGTGGCACTTTAGTGGTGCAAGTGGCAAATATTGCCTTTCTGATACGTTATGGTTAGATAAAGTATTAGCGACACACGTCGGCTCTCCTGTTTCACTGGGTTCGATTCTTATTTATATCGCACAAGCGTTAAATTTACCGTTAGTCCCGGTTATCTTTCCTACACAACTGATCATCAGAATAGATATTCCTAATGAACAACCGCTATTTTTAAATCCAATAAATGGTGAATATCTATCGCAACATACCTTAGAAGTTTGGTTAAAAGGGAATGTAGGCGGTGCCTCCGTATTATTAGAGGCAGATTTAGAAGAATCAGAATACAGTTCTATTATTCGTAAGCTTTTGGATACATTGAAAGTTTCTTTAATGGAAGAAAAGAATATGGAGCAAGCATTAAAAGCCAGTGAAACGGTGTTAATGTTTGATCCTGAAGATCCCTACGAAATACGTGATCGTGGACTTATTTTTGCTCAGTTAGAGTGCAACCATGTGGCGATTTCTGACTTAAACTATTTTGTTGAGCAATGTCCTGAAGATCCTATTTCAGAGATGATCAAAATCCAAATTCATTCGATAGAACAAAATCCTATTGTTCTACATTAAAAATTTAAGAAACGTACTTAATTAACACAGTACATTACAAACAGTATAGGGATAAATATGCAACATAAAGTGGTGAATATTGGTGATATCAAGGTAGCAAACGACCTGCCATTTGTGCTTTTTGGTGGCATGAATGTATTAGAATCGCGCGATTTAGCCATGCGTATTTGTGAGCATTACGTCACTGTAACTCAAAAACTGAATATTCCTTATGTATTCAAAGCTTCTTTCGATAAAGCAAACCGTTCTTCAATCCACTCTTACCGTGGTCCGGGTTTAGAAGAAGGGATGAAAATTTTCCAAGAGTTAAAAGAAACTTTTGGCGTTAAAATTATTACTGACGTTCATGAAGCAGCACAGGCTCAACCTGTATCAGAAGTGGTTGATGTTATTCAATTACCTGCATTTTTAGCGCGTCAAACTGATCTTGTTGAAGCGATGGCTAAAACTGGCGCTGTGATCAACGTAAAAAAACCTCAGTTTGTAAGCCCAGGTCAAATGGGAAATATCGTCGATAAGTTTAAAGAAGGCGGTAACGATCAAGTTATTCTATGTGATCGTGGTAGTAACTTTGGTTATGATAACTTAGTTGTTGATATGTTAGGCTTCCATGTCATGATGCAGGCATCTCAAGGCGCACCAGTTATTTTTGATGTCACCCACTCATTACAGTGTCGTGACCCATTTGGTGCCGCATCAGGCGGACGTCGCGCGCAAGTTGCTGAATTAGCTCGTGCAGGTATGGCTGTTGGTCTTGCTGGATTATTCCTTGAAGCTCACCCAGATCCAGATAATGCGCGTTGTGATGGCCCATCAGCGTTGCCACTGGCAAAATTAGAGCCTTTCTTAGCTCAAATTAAAGCGATTGATGAAGTGGTGAAAAATTTCCCAGAGTTAGATACCAGCAAATAAAATTGTTATGCAACTGCATACAGTAGTGAATATGTTCGGCGCTGATCTTCAGCGCCGTTATCACGAAAAAATTCATAAAATCACCCTCCATGGCGGTTTCAACTGTCCTAATCGAGATGGCACATTAGGGCGAGGTGGCTGTACTTTCTGTAATGTCTCTTCTTTTGCTGATGAACAAACGCAATATCATTCGATAGAAGAACAAATTGCGTTACAAGCCAAAAATATTAACCGAGCACATCGTTACCTCGCTTATTTCCAAGCTTATACCAGCACTTATGCCGAAGTAGAATACTTACGTACTTTATATGAAACCGCGCTATTACAAGCCGATATGGTAGGGTTATGTGTCGGAACTCGGCCAGATTGTGTCCCTGTTAGCGTTTTGGATTTATTGCAAGGTTATCGCGATAAAGGTTATGAAGTATGGTTAGAACTTGGTTTGCAAACGGCTCATGATAAAACATTGAAACACATTAATCGTGGGCATGATTTTCAATGTTACCAAGCGACCACTCGTGAAGCTCGTCGGCGTGGTTTAAAAGTGTGTACGCACCTTATTGTTGGACTGCCACGAGAAGATCATCTGCTTAATATGCAAACATTAGAGCGTGTGGTAGAAACAGGCACTGATGGGCTTAAATTACATCCTTTGCATATTGTTGAAGGCAGTACGATAGCTAAAGCATGGAAAGCAGGACGTATTAATGCATTGACGCAAGAACAATATGTTTATACCGCGGGTGAGATGATCCGCCATACTCCTCCTGAAATGATTTATCACCGTGTGTGTGCTAGCGCCAGAAAACCCACCTTATTAGCTCCTGAATGGTGTGAAAATCACTGGTTGGGAATGAATGCACTTTATCAAGATTTATTAAAAAAGGGTGTGCAAGGAAGCGGGATTGGTAATGCGTTTATTCCTAATTCTAAATAAGCCATATTAAAAAATTACCGCACTATATACATTTCAAATCTGAATGTTTTTTTAATTTATATTAAAAAATGCAATTGACTTTCTCCCAATATAAAATAGGTTGTAACTTTTTTAATCATATTGTACGCTTTCAATGTGTACATAGGAGGCAGTTATGGCTCAAACACTCGTAGAAAATAGTGAGAGAGTATCAATTCGTATTACGACAGAAGATAAATCACTGCACTTAATCAATTCTTGTATCGCCACGCAAGACAGGATCATGAAAATGGTAGTTCTAAAACTTATTTAGCCATCAATAGTAGTAATAATGCCATTATAGGTTATTACAGCTTGTGTCCTGCTTCTATCGAGTTTGAAAAAACACCTGAAATGATTAAACGTGGTTTAGCTCGCCATGATATTCCTGTTTTTAGACTTGCACGATTAGCGACTGATTTATCGGTTCAAGGAAAGGGGCTAGGAGGACAATTACTTCTTACAGCAGGAAAGCGTTGTCTTGCAGTAGCAAGTGAATTGGGAGGTGTAGCATTGCTTATAGATGCAAAAAATGAACGAGTAGCTAATTGGTATATTAGCTACGGTGCTGTGCCACTATTGGATTCATCCCTATCTTTATTAATTTCTTTTAAAACAATTTATACTGCACTTACAATGGCAAACAAAATATAAATTATGAAATATTAAAATAGCCCTTAATTAAATAACTTAAATTAAGGGCTAAATAAATTTTATATTAATTGTAATAAATAACTACTGAATTAATTCCAAATCATCCAGTGCTTTTTGTAATGAAGGATAGAAATTAAGTTCTCCTTCAATAGGCGTGACTCTTGCTCTTGCCAGCGTTTTTAAAGGCTGGAAAGGAATATCACAAACAATCACATGGGTATCATGTTTAACATCAGTGACAAAATGCTGGAATGCATGTAATCCACCGGCATCTAATACAGGAACAGCATCCCATTGCATAATAACGGTTTTATAACCTTTACTACGTTCACGTAACTCATTAAAGATACGCTCTGCGGCGGCAAAGAATAATGGGCCATTAACACGCACAACTAATAATTGTTTATCATCATCAGTATAAGGGGATTCAGTTATTTTGGTCATATTGGCAATACGACGCATAAATAACAGTGAAGCCAACACAATACCGATAGTAATGGCAATAACCATATCAAAGAGAACGGTGAGCGATAAGCATAATACTAAGACAATAATATCGTCTTTAGGAGCGTGTCGAATAAGATCAATAACTTTACGCGCTTCACTCATATTCCATGCAACAATTAACAGCAGTGCGGACATTGCGGCTAAAGGTAAATAAGAAAGAAAAGGGGCTAATACAAGTAAAGTTAGCAACACCAATAACGAGTGAACAATAGCAGAAACAGGTGATGTTGCACCTGCACGCACGTTAGCAGCGGAACGTGCAATCGCTGCGGTCGCTGTAATACCACCAAAGAAAGGTGCGACAATATTACCAACACCTTGTCCGACTAACTCATCATTAGAGTGGTGTTTTTTGCCAGTCATACCATCAAGCACAACCGCACATAATAGTGATTCGATAGCACCTAGCATTGCCATTGAGAAAGCTGCGGGTAATAAAGCAGAAACAGTGCTCCAATTTAATTCAAGTGATGTACCTGAACTTGGTAAATTCCACGGTAAAACAAACTGGGGCAAAATAGGTGGAATACCTTGCCCAGTTGTTCCGTTAGGAAGCATATAACTAAATTGCGAGCCAATTGTTGCAACGTCATGACCGAACATATTCACAATACCCATTACTGCTGTACCTGCGATTAAAGCGGGTAAGTGTCCGGGTAAACGTAAATTCAGCTTAGGCCAATAAATTAAAACAAACAGTGTTGTCAGACCGATAAGCGTATCACCAAGATGAATAGTCGGTAATGCAGAGCCTAGAGCAATCACTTTATCAATATAGGTTTCGGGCACATGCGCTAATTCAAGACCAAAAAAGTCTTTTACTTGCATGGTGGCGATAGTGATAGCAATCCCTGAAGTAAATCCAAGTGTTACAGAAACGGGAATATACTCAATAAGCTTGCCAAAGCGAGCTAATCCCATAACCACTAAGATAACGCCAGACATCAGCGTAGCAATCAATAAGCCACTCAAACCAAACTGTTGTGATACAGGGTAAAGGATCACAACAAAAGCGGCAGTAGGCCCTGAAACGCTGTATCGCGAGCCACCAGAAACAGCAATAACTATACCGGCAATAGCTGCGGTATAAAGACCGTATTGCGGAGGAACACCGCTACCAATTGCCAAAGCCATGGCTAAAGGTATCGCGATAATTCCGACGGTGATCCCTGCAATAATATCTTTTAATAAACGCGCAAAAGAGTAAGGCTCTTTTACACATGCATCAATAAATGCACTAAAGGGGCGAACCCGGTTAACTTTATGAGTTTTCATTTAGGATTAAACCAAAATAAGAAGTCAGATGCCGAATAACGGCGATAAGGAAAAGAGAGGATATCGCTTTTATTCGCTGATAATAATGTGATACATCAAATTATTAATGTATATCTTAAAGCTTAGTAAAAATAAAATCAATTAAACTAATAAGTTAACCTAAATAGATAATGCAATGTATCTTATTGTATTTATTCTGTTGCTTGCTTGAAAATAAAGTTTAAATTTATTTTAAAATTATAAAAAGCGTTTTATTTTAGAATAAATGTCGTTTAGAGATAGGGTAATAAAAATCTTTTTACGTCATAAAAATCGGATAGACATAAATAACAACTACATAAGTTGTTTTGATTCATTAAAATTAATAATCTTTGATTATTAAGTGATGAGAAATTATTAAATAAAACGATTAAGCAAAAAATAAAATAAAAAATGTGTTGTATACTAACAATAACATCATCAAAAAATGAAGGGTTACTGGATATAAACGAGTCGGTGAAGAGCAAACAAGACTAAGAGATTGGAAATTTCGGACAAAAAAATAGAGCCTAGTTAAAAAACTAGGCTCTATCTTAGAATATGGCGGTGAGAGAGGGATTCGAACCCTCGATACGTTGCCGTATACACACTTTCCAGGCGTGCTCCTTCAGCCTCTCGGACATCTCACCGTATTGTCGTTGGATATGCACTTAACATCTCTCAACGGGGCGCTACTATATGGAAAAGGATCATAGGCGTCAACAGCTAAATGCATTTTTCCCTTAACTTTTGTATCAAGCAGTCAAATAAAAAACAATATGCACAAATGCTAGGCAAATTATGTAGTAAAGCAATACCAATATGGATTGTTGCATTGAAAAGAGATTTAAGAATTTCGTTAACTGGTTAACATTCTCAACATTTTTATTAACAACTTATTCAAAGAGACTTGAAATCAGAACGTAACCCTCGCACCCTATGATAAAAATGCTGGAGGAAGGCAAAATGAATATTATTTATTATCATCCTTTTTTTGACGCAGATACATGGATCAATGGTATGAAGGCACGTTTGCCGAATGCCAATATACGCATTTGGGAACCTGGCGATAATCAACCTGCTGATTACGCTATGGTTTGGCTTCCTCCTTATGAAATGCTAGCCAGTCGCAATCACCTTAAAGGTATTTTTGCCTTAGGGGCGGGAGTCGATGCTATTTTAAAACAAGAACAACAAAAGCCGGGTACATTACCAACTGGCGTTCCTGTTATGCGTTTAGAAGACACCGGAATGGGGCTTCAAATGCAAGAATATGCGATTGCTAAAGTGATGTATTACTTTCGTCGAATGGATGATTATAAACGCCAACAATCACAACGCTTATGGAAACAACTTCCTGCGCATTCTTATGATGATTTTGTTATTGGTGTTTTAGGTGCTGGAGCTTTAGGTGGGAGTGTTGCGACTAAACTTGCTGAACTTGGTTTTAAAGTTCGTTGCTGGAGTCGCAGTGAAAAACAAATTAAAAATGTTGAAAGTTTTTATGGTAAAGAGCAACTCAATGATTTCCTCAAAGAGTGTAATTTACTAATTAACTTATTACCTTATACGCCAGAAACGCATGGTATTTTGAATTTTTCACTCTTTGAACAACTTAAACCTTCTTCTTATTTGATTAATTTGGCGCGGGGTGCGCATTTAGTTGATCAAGATTTATTAGAAGCGATAGATCAAGGGCATATTGCTGATGCGACTTTGGATGTTTTTGCTCAAGAGCCATTAGCAGGAATGCACCCATTTTGGACACATCCTCGCGTTTCTATTACGCCACATATTGCAGCCTTTACAATTCCTAATATCGCAATGGATACGATTGTTGAAAATATCCAACGAATTGAAAAGGGTGAAGCACCTTGTGGTGTGGTTGATATGAAAAGTGGATATTAAAACGATTTAATACCTTTTCTAATTTTATATAATAGGCAATAAATTTTAGTTTATTGCCTATTTTTTTTGTCCTGACTTTCAAAAAAAATCATTTTTTCTGTTATTTATATAATGTAATAAAAATCTGGTTGTAAATAGATATCTCTTACAGTTTATCTTATTGATTATTACCTCATTCTTTTTAAAAATGAGATATAAATAATGAGTGAAATAAAAATAATTAACAGTACGATTCATCCTACCGATACTTTTAGTAGCAAGAAAAAAAAGACCAATGTCGTTGGAATAAATAATAGTAATAATGAGTATAATAAAAAAAACGAAGTGAAAAAAAAAGAGAAAGAATTTAGTTTAAATAATGCAAATAATTATGTGTATTTAGGTTCAACTAATATGTCACTTCTTAACAATATGGGGGTCACACTGACAGATGAAGGCTCATTAATGTTAATTAAAGGGAAAACGTATGATTTATTTACTGGTTTGTATCAAAAGCATATAAAGAATGGATTTAAATATAGTGTATTTAATATTGAATCACAAGCTGACGAAAATATTAAATTTAAAGAACTTTATGTCGATTCTCAAGGTAATTTAATTGGGCGAAAAAGATATGAAAATAAAAATAGTAATGAGTTTTATAAAATTAAATTTAGTAAAATAGAGAAGAGTTATGATTTAAAAGATAATTTATCAAATGAAGCTGATAGCGAAATTATTATAAAATATGAGAAGTATACGCCAGAGAATCGATTTCAGCATGATTTGTCAAGTATAAATAATATTGTTGAACAAAAAGAGAATAATGTTTTAAAGCTAAATAGAGAAGGATTAGATATAACAATAGAAGTTAAAGATAATCAACTTTTCACAACGGGATTACCCGCTACCCTAATTGCTAAAGGAGATGAGGTTGATGGCGACATTTTATTAAAAAAACATAAAATCAAACTACCATTAAAAGAAAAAGATAAAATATTAGCAATTAAGCCAATACTAAATCAGGTTCAACTTGTTGTTGATAAAGGTGATAAAATAAAAATATATTATCTTGATCCTCTAAATATTTTTGCCATTAAAGATTATCAATATGAAGTAACACGGTTAAAACAAGAGCCGCCTTTATCTTTTTATTCAATGGTAGGTGAAAATAATTACAATAATTACCATTCAGGGCAACCCTTTTCGACTCAAACAATAGGTAACTTTAGTAGTCGGCATATTCCTTTTGTTTCGTCATTTATTGATAATGCAAGAATTCATATTGATAAAGCTAAGCAGCAGTATGCATTAAAAAAATATGGTGCAATGATAAAAAATATAGCTAAAAGTATTGATCCTGGGTTTAGAGGACTAATCTCTAATATTAAAGGTTTAACAAATACATCTATTTTACCTAGTAAAAACAAAAATATAGCTTTTTATGGGGCAAAAGAGAATATACATAAAAGTTATAATGTATTAAATAGAGTTATTAAAGGAGTAAATAATGGTATAAAACAAGGTGAAATAATTTACACATTAGTTAAGGAATTAAAAAATAATGAAAGCATTACTATTAATCACGAAAATGATATTCGTGCATTTTTCGGTATTAATGTATTTAACTTGCCCGCTAATGTGGGGGTAAATGCTTTTGTATTAGCTAATTATGCAAAGAATCACTCACTTACATTATCAAAAAATAAAAAAGATGAAGTCATGTTTTCATTTGTTAATAAAGTGAATACCAATATCTCTGGTGGTCTATCAGCAGGAGTAACAAGTTATAATAAGCAATGGAAGGAAGGTACTATTGATTATGGTCTTATTACTCCCGTCATGGCAAGTGTACTCCTTAATATAAATCAAGAGAAACAATCTAATTTTTCATTTTCAGTTGAATTGAAAAATGTAAGTGAGTTTATTAATAAAGGATTAGATCTCTCTGAAAACGAGCTTCAGTATAATTCAATGCTTGAAAAAAAGAATAAAATAGAATTGTCATTAGGAGGCGAATTAAGAAGTGAGATAAGCTTCAATGTTGAAACTGCGCTCAATAAAAATACAAGTGTTATTATACCAAGAAATGCTATTGGTGGTAATGTTGCATTAAACTTAATGAAATTAAATTCAAATGTAAATAAGCTTATTTCTCATGGACAGGTAGACAATGAAAATTCTGAAAGAAAAGTTGATTTTGATTTTTTTGAACTTAATTTTGAATTTTATCGAGATCTAAAAATAACTCCATCAACAACAAGTTCTCAAAGTACTATTCAATGGTATCCTTTAGCTACCGTTAAAAACTTTGAAACGATGCTACAAAAAAAGATTAACTCTTTATTTAAAACACCTGTTTATGATAGTGAATTTTATAAAAACAAGAAAGAATTTGAAGAAAAAAGGAGGAATTTAAAAGGAATATATAAAAGGGTGCTTAAACTAAATAAGTTATTTGATATATACCCTAAAGAATATGATGTTGCCAGTGGTATTAATAAGCTAGATAATATTTATTTATCTTTATCTTCTAATAAAAAACAAAATGAAAAGTTGAATAGTTCATTAAAAATTGAAAAGTCAAATTATAAAAGTGATTTAATAAATAAGCCAGTATATTTAGCTAATGAAAATGCTAATGTAAAACAATTTTTGTTAGATTTAAAAGAGAGAAAAGAAACACTCTCTTCACAAGAAAAAGATAATATGAATGAAAAATTCAAACCTTATTTTATTTCCAAGTATCAATTAGATGCGAAAAGTGAAAATATTTATACTGAGATTAAAGCAAGAGTTCAAACACTTTTAGATGAAGTGAAAACAAATAATAATCTTACATTAAATGAAATCAAGAGTAAGTTAGATAGCTTATATAATGCGTCTAAGAAAGAGTTAAATAAAATTAAGTATAATATTAATTCTATAGATGTTATGTCTGTGAGTGAGCTAGCTGATAAAGGGAAATCATTACCTCTTATATTTTTGCGGTTGGAAAGTAAAAAGTCGATTTCACACCATCAAGTAAAAGGCGAAATTAAATTTGATTACGAACAAAAAGAAAATGGTGATAGAGCATTGAGTAAAATTAACACAAGCTACTATTTCTAAAGAAATTATTTATTTTTCTTAACTATTCTGTAGTGTTATCAGTTATTTTTTCTATAAATAGCTACATTATCAGAATGTTATAAGGATTATCAGGAATAGTAAGTTTTGTTTTATATTGTGATTGTTTGATATTTCAGGGTTTATCACTAATAAAATGAAGTTATCGAAAAGATAAGTTTATTAAATTGTAATTTCACTTAATTTGGTGATATAAAGTTATTTCCCATGTTAATAAGACAATATACTTAATGAATATAGCAGAACTTCTTGAGCAAATAGCAGAGAAAGGATGGTGTGTATGGGATGATTTCCTTACACCCGAGGCTGTTCAACAACTGCGAACTTGTTTTGGTGACAATGCACAACAAGCTCGTATAGGGCGTCGTGAAAATCGGCAGGCAGAGACGGCGATACGTAGTGATAAAATCAGTTGGTTAGAACCAGAAATGGGAGCACCCGTTCAGCATTATTTAATGCAAATGGAGTCTATTCAACGTGCGGTAAATCGTGAGTTTTTTCTTGGACTTTTTGAATATGAAGCGCATTTTGCTTGTTATGAAAAAGGTGCTTTTTATAAAAAACATCTGGATGCATTTAAAGAAAATGTGACTCGGCGATTAACAACAGTATTGTATCTTAATGAGGATTGGAAAAAAGAAGACGGCGGCGAGTTAGTTATTTATGATTTAGAAGATAATAAACTTGCAACAGTTGCTCCTAAAGGTGGACGTTTGGTTGTTTTTCTTTCAGAACAATTCCCTCATGAAGTACTTCCTACTTATAAAGAAAGAATAAGTATTGCAGGGTGGTTTCGTGTGAATGGTGTAAGAGACAATTTTCTTGATATAGCCAGTTAACAAATGCAATAAAATGCTGTTGTCATAAAGTAGTTTATTATAAAACTGCTTTAGAAGATAAGTAGCATGGGATTAGGCGCGTTTCTTATATTAAGTAAAAGACTTAATAATAAGAGCGCGCTTTTTCTGTTTTAAGCGATTAAAAATAGTAAGATTTATATTAACAATAAAAGAGAAATGACGAAAAAAGTTGATTTTCTTACCGTTAAACGCACAATAACGCGAAACTTTTTAGGGTAAAAATACAATGAATGAATTCTCAATAGTTTGCCGGCTTTTAGGTACATTATTCCAACGTGATCCCAATGATCCTATTTTATCACCAATTATTAAAATGATTGGTGAAGGAAAACTTAGCCAGCTATGGCCATTAGAGCAAGATGAGTTATTTAACACATTAAAAAACAGCGTCAAAGATTTAGCCAGTGTTGAAGCGGATTATCAGTCTCTTTTTGGTAGCGAAACTCCGGCTGTGTCTATTTATGCCCATGATTATGAAGAGATCAAAGAAGACGATATTCGTCAATTTTTGATCGCAAGGGGTATGCCTGTTACAGATAATGCAACAGACAGTTTTGGTGCTTTACTACTTGCTGCTTCATGGCTTGAAGATAACTCAGCAGAAGATGAAGTATTGGCACAAATACAATTATTTGATGAATATCTGTTACCTTGGGCTGGAACATTTTTAGGTAAGGTTGAAGCTCATGCAACAACTGGTTTTTATCGCACACTAGCAGGTATTGCGCGTGGTGCATTATCAGCATTACGTGAAGAACTCTCTGATGATGAAGAAGAGAGTGACGATACTGAAGATATGCAAGCAGAGTAATATAACTATTTCTTTGCAAAAGTATTTTATTATTCATAAAAAAGGCAAACCATTAGGTTTGCCTTTCTCATTAATGACGATAAATATTTTTAATCAACTTGCGTAACTATTAGAGTTGGATCACGAATTTACCCGGTTTAACTTCAATTCCTTTAGCCAGTTTAAACGCGGCAGCTTCAGCACTGTTTTTTTCTGGATTAAGAACATAAACAGGGTGATTATCAAAGTAAGTCGTGATTGTTGTATCCAAATAAGGTTTTAGTGCCACAACCACAGCATCCATTTTTTCTGGAGAGACTTTGTAACTATCAATAGCCATTGATTTTATGTATATCGCCCCTTTATCAGCCTGATAAGAAGGTTGCCCTGATAACGTAAGCTCAACTTTAGCGCTAGTCTTACCAAAGAATGAATTAATTATCAGATCAGTTGTACCAGAAAGACTTATTTTACCCGGCTCAGTACGACCAATTTGAATAGAAAGATTGCTTAATTTAATATCAGCAGATACAACCTCATCTTCACCAATATGTTTCTGAAGATTTATTTTTTGACTGATATAGTCATTAATAAGGTTTTCACTCACATCAAATTGCTTGAGCTGATCACACCCTGTGATTAAGCTTGTTAATACTAATATACTGGTTAGAAAAATTGCTTTCATAAACACTCCTTGATCATTGATAACTAAGAGTTTACCTGATCTCTAGGGAGTAAGCATGGCTGTTTCTATTTTTTTACGATTAAATTGGCGATGTAACGCATAAAGTGTTATTAAACCTACAGTTCCTAGTAAGAACCAAGGTAATTCAGGCATGTCAAATTGATTACCTAAATCATACATCCATCCGCCACCTGTATATCCAATAGCTCCACCAAATGCCAAGCCTAAGCGACTAAACCCCATATAACTACCACGAGCGCGAGGATCAGCAAGTGATGCACTTAAGGTTTCGCGTGCAGGCTCTGCTGTAATGGTACCAAGATAGAATAGACCAATAATCAAGAAGATACTTTGTAATGAATGGATCATGCCAACAGGGAACATGCTGATGCTCATTAAAAATAAGCCAGCCATTAAACGCTGTTCTAATTTGAAACGTTTTTCACTCCAGCGAGCAATAGGATAAAGCAACGTTAAAGAAAGTAGAGCTTCAATGGCATACATCCATTTTACAGCAGTTGGTGTACCCGCAATATCATTGACGATAATAGGAAACATCAACATAACTTGAACAGATAATACAAAATAACCTGTCAGGGTTAAGACATAACTGACAAAGCGCTTATCAAGGCATACTCGCTTTAACCCTTCTTTAATTGGTGTTCGGGTTGTGGAGATACGATAAGCAGGTAATAACCAAGCATTAAATAAGGCTGTGATAACAAAAACACCAGCACCGACCCAGCATACTAAATGAAAATCATACTGTAATAACCAGCTACCAATGAGTGCGCCAATAACGGCACCAGCGCTATCTTGCATTAACAATAAAGAGTAAAAACGACCGCGTTCATAAGGACGGGTTAATTTTATAACTAGCGCTGTGCGAGGTGGATCAAATAAAGTTCCACCTAATGCAGATAAAATGCAAGATAACCAAAGTATCCAAGGTTGATCGGCCATTGCCATTAAAGCAAAACCTAAAGCTCGTAATAACATACCTGTTATTATCATTGGTTTTGCACCAAAACGGTCTGCAATAGCGCCGCCAAAAATGCCAAGGCCTTGTTGTACGAGTTGTCTAAGCCCTAAAGCAAAACCGACAATAACACCAGCCCAACCTAATTGTTCGACGAAACGAATAGAAATAAGCGGAAAAACGACGAAAAAACCTAAGACAACTAACATATTGTCAATTAGGAGGAAGTATTTACCCAAAGTACGGGCTTGTGTTACCAGCGCCATTACTCACCATCAATAAGCAAATAATTTAAATAAAATAAGGGGGGAATGAAATAATTTATTTCTTCGACTATTCTGTCTCTAAATGTGCATAATTCCTAGTAAATTAAAGATGATATTTTTTTATTAAGGTTAGTGGCAGAATAAGAAGAGTTGCTTCAGAATTAGGCTTATTTATATCAAAGGATAATGAGATCGTAATGTTTGGTTATCGTGGCGGAATTCCTAAAATTCGTTTTGAAACACAAAGAATGGTAATTCGTTTAGCATACGAACGAGATGCGGAAAGATTGGCTAATTATTATACATTAAATCGTCGTTTTTTAATTCCATGGGAACCCGTAAGAGATAAAACACATTATATACCCTCTGGTTGGGAACACCGTTTACAATATATGAACGAACTGCACCGACAAGAAAGTGCTTTTCATTTTCTACTATTAACACAAAAGGAAGATGAAATTATTGGTGTCGCTAATTACAGCAATGTTATGCGTGGCGCTTTTAATGCCTGTTTTTTAGGCTATTCAGTCGGTGAAAAATGGCAAGGCGAAGGCTATATGTCTGAAGCTTTAACGGAAACACTTCGTTATATGCAGCGACAGCAGGGGATGCATCGTATTATGGCGAATTATATGCCTCATAATTTACGTAGTGGAAACTTATTAGCTAAACATGGTTTTGAACGTGAAGGGTATGCCAAAAACTATCTTCAAATTAATCAAGAGTGGCGAGATCACGTACTGACTGCATTAACAACGCGAACCTATTTTAAACGTTAATATTGGTCATTATGGAAGAAAAGCACTGTTTATAATCATATTAGAAACGTCTTTATGTCAGTGCTTTTAGCCTCTTTTTGATGATAATCGTAATATTTAATAAGCCATTTGATCTGTTTTTTTCAACATATAGTACCAATGTTGAATATGGAAAATAGACTGTGTTAAGCGTGATGACTCTTCTTTTTCAATATAAAATCCATTCTTTTGATACAAATAAAGCGCACCTTTATGATGAATATCGACATAAAGTGATAAATACGCTTTTTTCAGAACATCTTTACTATATTGGGTTATCCACTCAAGTATAGCGTAGGCAATACCGTGTCCTTGATATGATGATAAAACGGCAATATGTGCCAAGTAAGCTTCATTTTCATTTGGCGTATAATCAAATAAAGAAAAGAAAATCTTTTGCCTAATATAATGAATAATACCAAAGCGCCAATAATTTAAGGAGGGTGTTTTAATAAAGGAATTTGCAATAAAGTCGTTTTCTTTTATTACTAAACAAAATGTTGCGATAATTTTTCCATTATCAGTGACAACAAATTGTTGGCTGTTTTTTTTACATGCTAATGAATTCCAAATAGCTTCTAATTGCTGACGTTGATTAGGATTAGTGCTATCAATATTAAAAGCATTTAATTTAAAACGAAATGCTTGTGCAAATAATTGAATAATTTCAGGAATATCTGAAGGTTCTGCAACACGAAGCTGATAGTGTCCATTAAGTAATTGCATGATATCGTTACTCTGCAATAATAGGGTTAACTTTTTAGACTGTTTGGTCTAGTTATTTATAGACTAATCAGTCTAATTTATTTTGTCCAGAGATTTTTAATGTTATGAACAAGACTGTTACTGAAAAACAAAAAGCGAAAATGAAGCATATTATTGATGCTGCAATACGTTGCTTTGCTGTAAAAGGTTTTCACTCCACATCAACAGCAGAAATCTGTCATGAAGCAGGTATGAGTCCAGGAAATGTATTTCATTACTTTCCAAATAAAAATTCGATTATTGAAGCGATAGCATTAGAAGATGCACAACTATTTGACGATATTTTTTGTCGTTATGAAACTGAAGAAGAGTGCATACAGGCAATTATCGATTTAATGAAGGAAATTATAGAGCTCTATAATCACCCAGAATATGCACGTATTAGCATTGAAATTTTTGCTGAAGCCTCACGTAATGCGAGCATTCACGAGATTTTTATTGAAAATGAGAGAAACAATAAACAACGTTTGATTGCGATGCTGAAAAACGGTATTAAAAAAGGGCAGATAGACTCAACACTTGAGCCTGAGAAAATTGCAACATGGTTGTTAGTTATCGCAGATGGTTCAATGGGAAGAAATGTTATTGATCCTGAATTTAATGAAAGAGAGAACCAAATTATGCTGGAAGTGATGTTGAAAAAAATGCTCACGAAGCCATAAGTTGCTATTTTTTAATCGCTTTGGTTAGTCGAAGATAAGTAGAGTCAGCGTATTCTTAGCTAATTGAAGATTGATTTTTCGATGTTAGAGACGGAGTATAGTCCCTTTCTTTTTATTCCATTCAACAAAAATTAGAATGACTTTATGAATTTACTTAAATCACTCGCCGCCGTGAGTTCAATGACCTTATTTTCACGGGTACTTGGATTTATTCGTGATGCAATTATTGCGCGTATTTTTGGCGCAGGTATGGCAACAGATGCTTTTTTTGTTGCTTTTAAATTGCCAAACTTATTACGTCGTATTTTTGCAGAAGGGGCATTTTCTCAAGCATTTGTTCCCATCTTGGCAGAATATAAAAATCAGCAAGGTGAGGAAGCAACGCGTACCTTTATTGCTTATGTTTCGGGTATGCTGACGCTTATTTTAGCCGTGGTCACCGTGATTGGTATTATTGCTGCGCCTTGGGTGATTTATGTTACAGCACCGGGTTTTAGTAGTTCACCTGACAAATTTCAATTAACAACTGATCTATTACGGATCACCTTTCCTTATATTTTTCTTATTTCATTAGCTTCATTGACAGGCTCTATTTTAAATACTTGGAATCGGTTTTCAGTACCCGCTTTTGCACCGACGCTCCTCAATGTCAGCATGATCTTTTTTGCTTTAGTCGTCGCCCCTTACTGTAATCCTCCTATTATGGCTTTGGCGTGGGCGGTTGTTGCGGGAGGGATATTACAACTTGGGTATCAATTACCACATTTGAAAAAAATCGGTATGCTTGTTTTACCGCGTATCTCATTTAGAAATAGCGGTGTTTGGCGTGTGATGAAATTGATGGGACCTGCTATTTTAGGCGTTTCAGTTAGCCAAATATCATTGATTATCAATACTATTTTTGCTTCCTTTTTAGTTTCTGGTTCCGTTTCTTGGATGTATTACGCAGACCGCTTGATGGAGTTACCGACAGGGGTATTAGGGGTTGCATTAGGTACAATCTTACTTCCTTCATTATCTAAGAGCTTCGCCAGTGGCAACACTGAAGAATATAGAAAACTGATGGATTGGGGGTTAAGACTGTGCTTTTTATTAGCACTGCCTTGTACTATTGGTCTAGCGGTACTATCAGGGCCTTTAACAGCATCTTTATTCCAGTATGGTAATTTTAATGCTCATGATGCATTGATGACACAACAAGCACTAATCGCTTACTGTGTTGGGCTAATGGGGTTGATTATCATAAAAATCTTAGCACCAGGTTTTTATTCTCGTCAGGATATTAAAACACCCGTAAAAATTGCAATTGCCACATTGATCCTCACACAATTAATGAACCTTGCATTTATTGGTAGTTTAAAACATGTGGGCCTTGCGCTCTCAATCGGTATTGCGGCTTGTTTCAATGCTTCTATGTTGTTTTGGCAAATCCGTAAGAAAGATATCTATCAACCTTTAGCTGGCTGGCCTGTGTTCTTATTGAAACTTATTATTGCGCTTGCCGTAATGGGCGCTGTATTAGCTGGAATGTTGTGGATCATGCCAAGTTGGGATATTGGTAGTATGCCAATGCGTATATTGCGCTTGTTGTTGGTTGTAGTTGCCGGAGCAGGGAGTTATTTTGTTGCGCTGTATGCATTAGGGTTTAGACCTCGTCATTTCTCACTACGTGCGTTATAACTGAAACAGTGACTCCTCGCTTTTGTATAAAAGCGAGGAGTTGCAAAATTAACAATGTTTTTATCAACACAACTTTCCTCGTTTAGAACCTTTCTCTATTTTTAGACTATTTATAATGCGTCATAGATCACACTTCTAGCATTTAGTCACATGATTCTGACTACTCTTAGAAAGAGAAAAAAGAGCAAGAAAAAACAAAAAACATTTTTCTTGCTCTTTTTTTTATTAAATTTTTTTTCCAATTTCTAAATAGTTTATACAGATTTTAGGCATTGGAACACATTTTTTGATGGTTATTAATAAGTTTATCTAATCATTAATCATATCGAATATCTTTAGACAATTTGTTTACTAATGGTGAGATTCTACATAAAGTAAAAAAATAGACACTATATTCTAAGCACTTACGGTTTGACGAATTATCTTTTTTTAGATAAACTCTCTTGTGTTGTATAGGTTTAAAAATTGACACATCTGTTAAATATTTCTTACTTAATGATGAGATATTGCAAATATTTCAAAATATTGCAGTATATTTTAAAACATTTAATTTTTTTGATTTAAGACATATTATTATTTCTTTATTCAGGTAGATTAACCGTGACTGTAAAGTTATTTGCTTGTTATCGTTCAGTACTACTGAAAGTGATCATATCTATTTTGTCTGCGCTTCAAATAGGTAACACGATTGCTGGGGATAAGCAGTAAACAATAAGTCGTGTGAATAATGAAATTAATGCTAAATCTATTTTTAATAGATAATTAGATTACTGAGAATTCAGTATGGTACACTAATTATTGCTTTCATTTGTCCGCCGTTGTTTTCTGTTTTTCCCTCTCTTTTCTATTCCTTCTCAATATTTCTTATTTTTTTTTATTAATAGCTCAATAACTCAAATATTTCTCCATTTATTCGTTATACTCAAAGCAGTTATAAATCATTAAATATTTCTAGTTTAAAGACTACTAAATAATCACTTTGTGGTTTTTGGTAAAAATAAAAATAAAAGCGTCAAGGAGCTACTATGAAAAAAGCAATTATCATTTCTGTATCATTAGCTACATTATTTCTTGCAGGTTGTACTGCTGACGGAAAAATTAATACCTCAAGACTCACTCCAGTTAACTGTGTGGGCGTATTTGACAAAACTAATGAGAAGCTTGCTTTCACCGCTAAAGATGTCAATGACCGCTTATACAGCCCTAGTAAGCCAATAGATAGTGTAGATGGTTGGATTGATGCAAAAGATATTAGAGGGCTACTGTGTCAGGATGTTATAACTGCTAATGAAGACTAATGATTAAGTAGCATTTGGAAGTTTGATTAGACAATTGTTTGAAGTGTTATTTTAGCTATATTGAATTAAGACTTAATGCATAATAAAAAACCGATGGTTAATGCCATCGGTTTTTTTATCACTGCTATTTGAAAATAGAGATGAATTACATTCTATCTACGGTTTCAATGCCTAAAGTATCTAAACCTTGTTTTAAGGTTCTCGCGGTTAAACGAGCCAGTTTTAGACGGCTTTGACGAGTGTTTTCATCTTCAGCAGATAAAATAGGGCAGTTTTCATAAAAACCAGAGAAGGCTTGTGCCAGATCATAAAGATAAGCACACATAACGTGAGGCGTTCCTTCACGGGAAACTTGCATAATGGTTTCATCAAATTGGACTAAACGTAATGCAAGTTGTTTCTCATGAGATTGTGTTAGTGCGATAGGTTGTGTTAACGCATTTTCATCAATTTCTGCACGTTTGAAGATTGAAGCAACACGAGTATATGCATATTGCATATAAGGTGCTGTATTACCTTCAAAACTTAACATCAGATCCCAATCAAAGATGTAATCTGTTGTACGGTTTTTTGACAAGTCAGCGTATTTAACAGCACCAATACCCACAACGCGAGCAACGTTATTTAATTCGTCTTTATCCATATCTGGATTTTTTTCAGCGATTAATGTACGCGCTCTTTCTTGAGCTTCATCAAGTAAATCGGTTAAACGAATAGTGCCACCAGAACGAGTTTTAAACGGACGACCATCTTTACCTAACATCATACCGAACATATGGTGTTCGAGTGACATTGAATCAGGGATGTAGCCTGCTTTACGAACAATCGTCCAAGCTTGCATTAAATGCTGGTGCTGACGAGAGTCAATATAATAGAGTACGCGATCAGCGTGTAATGTTTCGTGACGGTATTTTGCACAAGCAATATCGGTTGTTGTATATAGGTAGCCACCGTCTTTTTTCTGAACGATAACACCCATAGGTTCACCTTCCTTGTTTTTATACTCATCAAGGAAAACAACCGTTGCACCTTCACTTTCTACTGCAAGACCTTTTGCTTTTAAATCAGCAACAATACCCGCTAACATTGGGTTATAAAGACTTTCACCCATAATGTCATCTTCGGTTAATGTGACGTTAAGGCGTTGATAAGTCACTTGGTTTTGTTGCATGGTGATATCAACTAATTTGCGCCACATTGTACGGCAGTATTCATCACCACTTTGTAATTTCACAACATAATTACGGGCACGCTCTGCGAATACTTCATCTTCATCATAATGTTTTTTCGCTTCGCGATAGAATTCTTCGAGATCAGACAACGCCATATCAGCGGCATTTTCATTCTGTTTTTTCTCTAAATACGCAATTAACATACCAAATTGCGTACCCCAATCACCAAGGTGATTAGCACGAACAACATTATGACCTAAGAAAGACAAAGTACGCGCACTTGCATCACCAATAATGGTCGAGCGTAAGTGACCAACGTGCATCTGTTTCGCAACGTTCGGAGATGAGTAGTCGATAACAATAGTTTGAGGTTCAACGGGTGTTACGTTTAGATGTTCATCCGCTAATGCGGCTTCAGCTTGCTTGGCAACCCATTGTGGAGATAAAAAGATATTGATAAAACCCGGGCCTGCGATTTCAACTTTATCTGCAACATCCGTAATATCGAGCTTTTCTAAGATCTTTTCTGCGAGTTGTCGGGGTGGGGTCCCCATTTTTTTTGCAGCTCCCATGACACCATTTGCCTGATAGTCACCAAATTGTACTTTGGCTGACTGACGGACAAGAGGTTCGCTATCAGCGGGTGCGCCAGCAGCACACATTGCCACACTGATTTTTTCTGAAAGAAAAGCCTGAATATTCACCGGGTTACCTTAAATTATTGAGAAAATAAAACCTGACGACAAAAGCCTGACAGGTTTTTTATAAAGAATTGGGATTAACCTTGAATTTATAACATATTCCGGCTAGAACATGCTACCATCTCGGCCTTATCTTTAAGGTTTTTTCTCTGTTTTTTCATTAAGGTTATTCAAAATGGTGTTATTTTCTTCAATTCCTCAATTAAATGATTTAACTCACGAGCTTTCTTTGTTTGAAGAAAATATGACGCTATTTGCCAATAGTTTGAGTATAGATTTATCCGCCCATCTCACGGATCACGTATCGTTACGTTGTCACGATTTAGCGTTAGCGGAGCAGTGGAGAGCAGGATTAAGTCAGTGTGGAAAGTGTATTTCTGATAATGTAATTAATGGACGACCAATATATTTATTTCAATTAGAAACGCCATTAACTATTTTAAATCAATCTGTTTCCATCGTTGAGTTACCTTTTCCCACAAATAAAAAATATGAGTATCAAGGTTGGGAGCATATTGAGCAAGTGATCCCCGTTGAGCCAACTGATTTAGTGACTAAAGTTATGTCATTTTTACCTGAAATGTTACCTGAGAGTGTTAGCTTAAAAATCAGTGAACCTAAAGGTGAGAAAGAACGTTTACCTAATCCAACAGTGGCTATTTCTAATGGAAAAGTCACAGTGAAGTATCATCCTTATTCGTTACTTGAAATCGTAGAAAGTGAGTGTTGAGCGACACTTTCAGAAAATAGTTTGCTTGTGTCAGCACAAAATTCTGATAGCAGAATTGAATGAATAACGAGATTCGACAACTATTGTTAGAAATCGCTAAGAAATGATGTTTATTTTCTGATTACTTTCTTTATTAAGGATGGAGAGGGATGATATGGCTACGTTGGAGATTTGTTGTTTTGGCACTGAATGTGCGTTGGTAGCAGAACGAGCGGGTGCAGACAGAATAGAGCTGTGCACGAGTCCAGCAGAAGGTGGCATTACGCCAAGCTTTGGAATGCTAAGACAAGTCAGAGATTTGGTTCGTATTCCCGTTCATCCCATTGTTCGCCCTCGTGGTGGTGATTTTTGTTATACACAAGCTGATTTTTCAGCAATGAAAAATGATATTAGTTTGATCCGTGATATGGGGTTTTCAGGAGCAGTTGTTGGTCTTTTAAATGAAGAAGGGCATATTGATTTACCTAAAATGGAAATTTTAATGGAGCTTGCAGGCCCATTAGCCATTACTTTTCATCGCGCTTTTGATATGTGTATTAATCCATTATTAGCGCTAGAACAACTGACTCAGCTAGGTGTTTCTCGTATTCTAACGTCAGGGCAGCAGGCAAACGCGGAACTAGGTTTGCCATTATTACGAACGTTAAATGAGAAAACACAGGGCCCTATCATTATGGCGGGGGCTGGTGTAAGGCTCAGTAATATCCAAAAATTCCTAGATGTAGGATTAAAAGAAATACACAGTTCAGCAGGAAAAGTAGCACCTTCAACTATGATTTATCGTAAAGCGGGTGTAACAATGAGCTCTGATAGTGAAGTAGATGAATTTACGCATTACTGTGTGGATGAAGATACGGTTGGAGCAATGAAAGATATTATGAGTATTCATGCACCATTAGCATCTTAATTAGCACAAATTAACGATTTTAGAACTGCGCCTTTATGGCGCAGTTTTTTTATATAATCTCGCCTAATAATAACGTATGTGTAATGCCACAGCGTTCCACAAAAGCTTCATCATGCGAAACTAGTAATAATGTCCCCTGATATTCAACGAGTAAATTTTCCAATAGTTGTTTGGACTCGATATCAAGGTGATTATCTGGCTCATCGAGTAATAATACCGCAGGTGGTTTTGGGCTATGAGTTAAGGCCAATAACGTTGCTTTTAATTGCTCGCCACCACTTAGTTTTTCGAGCGGTAGTAAAGATTTATCACCTCTAATTCTCAACATACCAAGGCGTGTTCGCCATTGCTCAATAGAAATAGCAGGCTGATATTGGTGTAGTGCTTGTGCAACAGGCAATGTTTTATCAAGTAAAGCAAGGTGTTGATCGAGATAGCAATAGTCTTTGTTTAGACGAAACTCACCAGAAAGAGGTGCAATTTGTTCGATCAAACATTTTAATAATGTTGATTTCCCACATCCGTTTTTACCTTTAATATGCCAATGTTCATTACCGTAAGCTGAAAATGAAATCGGGCTCTGATAACCATATGGAAGTTGAAGATTATCAACAAATACATTTAAACGGTGACCATCACTTTGATAATTCAACACCATTTTTTGTTGATGAACATGTGATTTTTCCTCATCGACACCTTGTTTTTGAGATTGCATATCATCGATTACGCGCTGATGACGCTTTGCAACTGCAGATTGTCTTTGTTCAGCCCGATTTGTTTGCATATCCAATAAAAGTAAGCACTGGGAGCCACTTTGCCTAATTGATTCGCCTTGTCGTTTTCGTTGTGCTGCTTTTTGTAATGTCGCTTGTTGCTGGCGTTTCTCATTTTTAATTTGGCTGTTTAGTCGATCACTTGCGGCTTCCAACGAGGCTATTTCTGCACTTTTTTGTGTCTCATATAAAGTATAATTTCCTCCATATTCAGATAAACCTTTCTCACTTAATTCAAGAATCGTATCCGCATATGAGAGCAAGTTTCGATTATGACTAACAATAAGAGATCCTGCTTTGTGCTGAGCTAACTGTTTTATTAACCATTGTTGTCCTTGATAATCAAGATGGTTATCTGGCTCATCTAAGAGCAGAAAACTCTGCTCGCATAAAAAAGCGCGGCAAAGTGCTAAACGTGTCTGTTCTCCACCACTTAGATGTGCGATAGGGGTATCTAATGCGACAGGGAGTTGTGCTGAATCTAATAAATTCTGCCACGTAACAGGAAGCTGCCATTTGCCATCGAGTAACTCAATATCTTCTAATGTAGCAATACCTGCATCAACGCGTTGAAATGCCAGATAAATTTCATGAATATCTAACGCTTGAGCAAGTGTATCGCCTTGTAATCGGGTTAATTGATCAACGTGAACAAAAGGCATATTCCAATTAACTTTGCCTGATGTCGGTAATATTTTTTGTGCTAATAATCTTAATAGTACAGATTTTCCTTTACCGTTATGACCGATTAATGCATTTTGCTGACAAGCCAATGAGCGAGTTAATGGTGGAAAAAGAACTTGCTGATTAAATTCGATAGTAAGTTGTGAGAAGTGACAGGCTATTGTCATAGTAATACCTCCTAAACGAAATAGGTGGCAGACAGCCGTGATCTATTTTAGATGCGACGAAATAAATTATTGTCTGCCAGTAACAGAAAATAAATACCCAAAAGGTATTTGAAAAAATTTTCTGGCAGAATTTAATTCATCGTAGGGAAGTGCCTCTTAAAAAATAAAATAGGATAGGGAATGTAACGCGCTCATTATAGCGACAAACATGCCCAGATCAATAGGAGATTAACGTCGTGATCCGCGAGTTGCTTTTTCTCTGTTATAACTATATTTAAATTTAATTTTTCTATAAAGAGGTGAAAACATTGTCATTGTCAGAAAAATAAAAGGAATGGTATATAAAAGTGTTCCTAACGCCATGCCAACATGAGGTGCATTAAAATATTCACTATGAGAGGTGATTAAATTTAAATAATTTACTTTGTTTAAATATTCAGGTGTTAATCCACCATAAGGAACAATAAAGCGAATTATTGCAATTAAGAATATGCAAAATAGAAAATTGAGCGTCATATATGCGGAATTAAGAACGTTTTTATTCCAAGCTTCTCTACTTTTTGCTTGATAGCTACCAATAAGGCGATTAGCGATGATAACCGCGTAGAGCCAAAGTACAATGTTTTCATCGCCCATAACAAAACTATTAATCATAAAGGCGAATACGCTATAAGCAGGGATAAGAACAAAAATAAGTTTAGTTCGTGCTAGCACAGCCATAAATAGGCCTGAATGAACAAGAACAAACTCAAAGATAAAAATAACGGTTAAATTATAAATGGTTTGAACGCTAAACAACGCGGGATAACACCATGCGGTAATAATAAAAGCGATATAAAAGAATTGAGTAAAATAATCAAACCAAGAGAATAACGCACTGATTTTACGCTGCAATGGCGTAAGTACAATAGATGACTCACTTTCTAAAAAATTTTGATTAGAAAAAAAGAGTTCTCGTTTTTCATTCTCTTTTCGGCACTCGTTAAGAGCCAGAGATTGTTGTTTTTGTTGTGCGATCCTTTTTTGTTTAGCTTGTTTGTTTTCTTTATATTTCGCCATGATGAACTTTTATAGAGTCAATTTTATCGATGTAAATATGGTTTAAGTTAGAATAAGTAATTTTAAATATTTAGATTGATATGAAAAAAAGGATATCTCGATAAGATACCCTTTTTGTAATGATTATCTGTAACACACTTAAAATAAATAAAACTTAAGGCTTAGTTGCAATTAATATCGCACGTTTAGGTGCCGGATAACCTTCAACTGTTTTTGTTTTATCATCAGCATCTAAGAATGCCTCTAATGAATCCGTTACCATCCAATCCGTTTTACGTTGTTCATCAAGAGAGGTTGTGTTTTCATCGACAATGCGCACATCTTTAAAGCCACATTTTTCTAGCCAAACTTTCAGCATTTTTGCAGATGGAATAAAGTACACATTACGCATTTGCGCATAACGTTCACCCGGGATCAGACATTGGAATTCATCACCATCAACAACGAGGCTTTCTAATACTAATTCGCCACCAGACACTAATTGGTTCTTTAATTGCCATAAATGATCAAGAGGTGAGCGGCGATGATAAAGTACACCCATAGAAAATACGGTATCGAAGGCATTTAATTCTGGCATTTGCTCAATACCAACAGGAATTAAATGTGCGCGTTGGTCATTACCTAATAATTTTCTGACTGCTTCAAATTGACATAAGAAAAGTTGAGTAGGGTCGATCCCGACAACAAATTCTGCGCCTTCACCTAACATCCGCCACATGTGATAACCACTGCCACAACCAACATCTAATACTAAACGGCCTTCAAGTGGTGAAAGATGCGGTAAAACACGATCCCACTTCCAATCAGAGCGCCATTCTGTGTCGATATCGACGCCATAAAGTGAAAATGGACCTTTACGCCACGGCATTAAATTTTTTAAAACGTTGCTTAATCCCAGTTGCTCGCCTGCGCTTAATGCTGGAGTATGCTGAGCAATCACGCCATTTTTTAAGTCAATCTCAGTAGGGGCAATCTCTGGCAAGCCATCAAGCATTCTTTCCCATGAGGAAAAGTGACCGTGTAACGCATTTGAGCGCCATTCTGATAATTGAGCAGGTAATGTATCTAACCAATGAAATAAGCGCTCATCTTGCGCAATAAGTTGATAAAACGAGCCAAAATTAATCATTAATTATTGCCTTTAATCGCTAAAAGAGAGCCGAAATTAAAACATTGGAACCAAACTTCCGCATGTGGGAAACCTGCATTATGTAAGCGCGTTTTATGTGTTTCAACAGAATCGGTCAGCATAACATTTTCTAACATGCTACGTTTTTGGCTAATTTCTAATTCACTGTAACCATTAGCGCGTTTGAAATCATGGTGCATATTAAACAGTAACTCACCAATTTCTTTATCTTCAAAACTGAATTTTTCAGAAAGTACTAACACACCGCCGGGATTAAGACCTTGGTAAATTCGGTTTAATAATATTTGGCGATCGTTTGGTGCTAAGAATTGCAAGGTGAAGTTAAGTACGACCATTGAGGCGTTGTTGATCTCGATATCAAGAATATCACCTTCAATAATATCAACGGGTGTATCTGCTTTATAGGCATCAATATGGCGCTGACAGCGTTCTACCATTGCCGGTGAATTATCAACACCAATAATTTTGCAACCAGTGGCATCAATATTACGACGCATGGAAAGGGTTGCTGCACCTAAAGAACAGCCTAAATCGTAGACTTGGCTATTGGGTGTAACAAAGCGACCTGCAAGCATACCAATCATGGAGATGATATTAGAGTAACCCGGTACTGAGCGTTTTATCATATCAGGAAACACTTCAGCGACTTTTTCATCAAAGCGCCAGTCACCAAGGTTAGCGATAGGTGTCGCAAATAAGCTGTCTTGTTGTGATGATTTTGAATTCGACATAACTAAAATAGGTTTAAGGAATAAAAGAAGCAAGCATTCTACCAGAAGCGACGGTGCTCACAAAGTTGCATTATTTAGAAAGAAATTGGAAAAAATAAATAAACCTTTTTGATACCTTGCCGTTATTAGACACAACAGCAAGGATGTCGGTTTTGATCATGGATGATCATGTTATTCCCGCGAGGACTTAGTAATAAAAGGAAAAGATTTGTATCCAAGGAAGGAAATAAATATTAGCAATGATCATCAATACCATTGATAAGTAAGTGGCTGCCATGCCTGAACGACGCCAGCGAAGTTCACGGTGTTTTAATCCATAAGAGTGTAAAAAACGACCTGCGATTAAAATTGAGCCACAGATGTGTACCATCCAAACAAAAGCACCATTCATTTCCATGACCAGCAATAAGATCATGGAAATAGGAATATATTCTACCGCATTGCCGTGAACACGGATGGCTGTTTGTAATTCATAAAAGCCACCATCACCATAAGCAACCCGATATTGTGTTCTGAGTTTTACGACATTGAGGGACAATTTAATCAATAATAGTGCGCCCAGTACGATATAAAGCGAGCTAACCATCTTTTCTCCATTGCCAAAGCCAAAAAACGGCGAATTTAATGATAAACCTCAAAGCGACTTCTGTCGCTATAAATAATTATTATTAATTAATTGTTTGGGGATTAGCAAATCCTTGAAAAGATGTATCATATAAACTAGGTCTATACTCTTATCTCCGGGAAGAATTTTCGTTATAATGTCTGCCTTTTTTTTGACACTACTCGAAAAAGACTATTGCCAAAATTTCCGCAGCAGAAAGCACAACAAGCTGAGTAAAAGGATATTGTATGCGTACTAATTATTGTGGGCAGTTGAATAGCGCCCATGTGGGCCAAAAAGTGACTCTTTGTGGTTGGGTTAACCGTCGCCGTGACTTAGGTGGACTTATCTTTATTGATATGCGAGATCGCGAAGGTATTGTTCAAGTCTTCTTTGACCCAGAGCAGAAAGAGGCATTTTCTCAGGCTTCAGAACTGCGTAATGAATTTTGTATTCAAGTCACAGGAACAGTACGCGCTCGTCCTGATAGCCAAGTTAATAAAAATATGGCAACAGGTGAAATTGAGTTAGCGGCAGAATCTCTGTCTATTTTTAACCGTTCAGAGCCATTACCGTTAGATAGCAATCAAACAAATACTGAAGAGCGTCGTTTAACTTATCGTTATTTAGACCTGCGTCGCCCTGAAATGTCAGATCGCTTAAAAACCCGTGCTAAAATCACAAGCTTTGTTCGCCGTTTTATGGATGGTGAAGGTTTCCTTGATGTTGAAACCCCAATGCTGACAAAAGCGACACCAGAAGGTGCGCGTGACTATTTAGTCCCAAGCCGTGTACATAAAGGTAAATTCTACGCATTACCACAATCACCACAGCTTTTTAAACAGCTACTGATGATGTCTGGCTTTGATCGTTACTATCAAATCGTAAAATGCTTCCGTGATGAAGACTTACGTGCTGACCGTCAGCCTGAATTTACACAAATCGATGTTGAAACCTCTTTTATGAGTGCAGACCAAGTGCGCGAAGTGATGGAGCGTATGATCCATGCATTATGGTTAGATATTCTGAATGTCGATTTAGGTGCGTTCCCAGTAATGACTTTTGCTGAAGCAATGCGTCGTTATGGTTCGGACAAACCAGATTTACGTAACCCAATGGAACTTAAAGACATCGCTGATTTAGTCAAAGATGTTGAGTTCAGTGTATTTGCACAAGCAGCAAATGATGAAAGATGCCGTGTTATCGCATTGCGTGTACCGGGTGGCGCATCATTAACCCGTAAAAATATCGACGAATATACACAGTTTGTTGGTATTTACGGCGCTAAAGGCCTTGCGTGGATGAAAGTCAATGAAAGCGCGAAAGGCATTGAAGGTGTACAAAGTCCAATCGCTAAATTCCTGACTAACGATGTTGTTAACTCAATTTTAGAAACAACAGACGCAACAGACGGTGATTTAATTTTCTTTGGTGCAGGTCGTAAAGGCACAATGAGTGATGCGATGGGTGCTCTGCGTCTGAAAGTGGGTCGTGATCTTGAGTTAACCGATTTAAATGCATGGAAACCATTGTGGGTTATCGACTTCCCAATGTTTGAAGAAGATGAAGAAACAGGTAGCTTAAGTGCGATGCACCATCCATTTACTTCTCCAAAAGACTTATCACCAGCTGAATTGACTGCTCACCCAGTAGGTGCAGTGGCAAATGCTTATGATATGGTTATCAATGGTTATGAAGTAGGTGGCGGTTCAGTACGTATTCACCGTAATGAAATGCAACAAGCAGTCTTTAGCATTTTAGGTATTGCACCGAATGAGCAACAAGAGAAATTTGGTTTCTTATTAGATGCGCTTAAATTTGGTACTCCACCACATGCAGGTTTAGCATTCGGTTTAGACCGTTTAGTGATGTTATTAACGGGTACTGATAACATTCGTGATGTTATTGCTTTCCCTAAAACAACTGCTGCTGCGTGTTTAATGACTAATGCACCAAGCTTTGCTAATGAAGATTCTTTAAAAGAGTTAGCGATTGCAGTAACTCAAAAAGAAGTTAGCGAAGATAAAGAGTAAATGATGAAATATAAGCGCCCGATATCCGTTTTAGTTGTTATTTATGCAAAAGAAACCAAACGGGTGCTTATGCTAAAGCGTCGAGATGATCCTGATTTCTGGCAATCTGTGACCGGCAGTTTAGAAGCGGAAGAATCGCCTTTTCAAACGGCGTTGCGCGAAGTGCAAGAAGAAGTTGGAATTGATATCATAAAAGAAAATCTTGAGCTGGTGGATTGCCACCGCTCAATTCTTTTTGAGATTTTTGCACATTTTCGACATCGTTATGCACCAGATGTCACACATTGTCAGGAACATTGGTTTACATTAGCACTGCCCACAGAGCGAGATATTGTGCTAACTGAGCATTCGCAATACCAATGGCTAGACGCACCACTGGCGGCAAAATTAACAAAATCCGCCAGTAATCAGCAAGCGATTGAAGAATTTGTTATTTAATGATTAGACCACGTTTGGAGATATTTCATGGCAGGTCATAGTAAATGGGCCAATACAAAACACCGTAAAGCAGCGCAAGATGCGAAACGCGGTAAAATTTTCACTAAAATCATCCGTGAATTAGTTACAGCAGCACGTTTAGGTGGTGGTGATCCTGCAACTAACCCGCGCTTACGTGCGGCAGTTGATAAAGCATTATCGAACAACATGACTCGTGACACCTTAAACCGTGCAATTGCACGAGGTGTGGGTAATGATGAGAACGATAATATGGAAACCATCATTTATGAAGGCTATGGCCCAGCAGGTACTGCTGTGATGGTTGAATGCTTAAGTGATAATCGTAACCGTACTGTTTCCGATGTTCGCCATGCATTTACCAAAACAGGTGGTAACTTAGGAACAGATGGTTCTGTATCTTATCTGTTTACCAAAAAAGGTGTTATTTCATACGCACCGGGTGTTGATGAAGATGCTATTATGGAAGCTGCGTTAGAAGCCGGTGCTGACGACGTTGAAACTTTTGATGATGGTGCTATTGATGTTTACACCACACCAGAATCTTTTGGTGAAGTAAAAGATGCGATGGATGCAGCAGGTTTTGTTGCTGAATCAGCAGAAGTTTCTATGATCCCATCGACTAAAGCAGAATTAGATATTGAAACTGCACCAAAATTAATGCGTCTTATCGATATGTTAGAAGACAGTGATGACGTGCAAGAAGTGTATCACAACGGTGATATCTCAGATGAAGTTGCAAAACAACTGGAAGATATCCTGTAATCGTTCTAGCGATTATCAAAAATAACGGTGTTTAAGGCTGTTATTAAAAGTGCGAAGAGAAGAGCAGAGCAGATTTTTTTGCTCTTTTCTCTCGCCATCGACCATATCGGCAACAGGAATTGATATGGCTATCATTCTAGGTATAGACCCCGGTTCGCGTGTTACAGGCTACGGTGTAATTCGGCAGCAAGGGCGACAACTTATCTATTTGGGAAGCGGTTGTATTCGCACACAAGTTCCCGACCTTCCAAATCGACTTAAACGTATTTATGCTGGTGTTAGCGAAATTATTACTCAATTTTCGCCAGATGTGTTTGCCGTTGAGCAAGTGTTTATGGCAAAAAATGCTGACTCGGCACTCAAACTTGGGCAAGCGCGTGGTGTAGCAATACTTGCGGCAGTTAATAACGATTTACCTGTTTTTGAATATGCAGCTCGCCAAGTTAAACAGACCGTTGTGGGTACAGGTGCGGCTGAAAAAAGCCAAGTGCAACATATGGTGCGTTCAATATTAAAATTATCCGCGGCACCACAATCGGATGCAGCCGATGCATTAGCAATTGCGATTACACATTGTCACTTTAACCAAAATTTATTACGTGTAGGTGATCCGCGTCTGGTTTTAACGCGAGGTCGGTTAAGATAAGTTGTTATCTTGGCAAATGTCTTTGGTTTTTCACAAGCTGGATATACGTCCAGCTTTTTTTATGTTATAAACTTGACGTAATTATTTTTGCGGAGGCGTTAGGGTGATAGGTCGTATCAGAGGAATTATTCTTGAAAAACAGCCACCAGTGGTGCTGATCGAGGCAGGTAATGGTGTAGGTTATGAAATCAATATGCCAATGACCTGTTTTTATGAATTGCCTGATATTGGTCAAGAAGCCATTATCTACACGCAATTTATCGTGCGCGAAGATGCACAATTACTTTATGGTTTTAACCAAAAACAAGAGCGCGCACTCTTTCGTGAATTAATTAAAGTCAATGGTGTGGGGCCTAAACTCGCTTTAGCCATTTTATCTGGCATGTCTGCTCGCCAATTCGTGACTGCTATTGAAAATGAATCTATCACTTCATTAGTGAAATTACCGGGCGTAGGTAAGAAAACCGCTGAGCGTTTAGTGGTTGAAATGAAAGATCGCTTTAAAGGTCTTAATGGTGATTTATTCGAAAATAGTGATATCGAGCTACCAGAAAGCACTTCACCTAAAGCGCCAAAAGCGGCTGATATTGAAGCCGAAGCCTCTGCTGCATTAATCGCATTAGGCTATAAACCACAAGAAGCTGCAAAAATGATCAGCAAAGTGGCAAAACTGGGTACAGATAGCGAAACGCTTATTAAAGAAGCGTTGCGCGCGGCTATTTAGGAGTAACACATTGTGATTGAAGCAGATCGCCTGATTTCAGCAGAAATTCAACAACCTGAAGAAGAAATTATTGATAGGGCTATTCGCCCTAAATCTCTCGCCGAATATGTTGGGCAACCGCAAGTTCGAGAACAAATGGAGATTTTTATTCAGGCGGCTAAATTGCGTCATGATGCACTCGATCATTTGCTTATTTTTGGACCTCCCGGATTAGGTAAAACCACCTTAGCAAATATTATTGCTAATGAAATGGGTGTTAATTTACGCACGACATCAGGTCCTGTGCTTGAAAAAGCCGGTGATTTAGCGGCTATGCTAACTAACCTTGAACCTCATGACGTGCTGTTTATTGATGAAATCCATCGCCTTTCACCGGTTGTTGAAGAAATTCTTTATCCTGCAATGGAAGATTATCAACTCGATATCATGATTGGTGAAGGACCGGCGGCTCGCTCAATTAAAATTGATTTACCTCCATTTACCTTAGTGGGGGCAACCACACGAGCAGGCTCTTTAACGTCTCCATTGCGTGACCGTTTTGGTATTGTTCAACGTCTTGAGTTTTATAATGTTGACGATCTTCAGCACATTGTCTCTCGCAGTGCTAGTTTTATGGGATTAGAGATGACAGACGAAGGTGCTCGCCAAATTGCTATGCGTTCACGAGGTACTCCACGTATTACTAATCGACTATTGCGCCGTGTGAGAGACTTTGCCCAAGTAAAGGGCAATGGTGCTATTGATGAAGAAATTGCGTCTAAAGCACTTGATATGTTGAATGTGGATGCGGCAGGTTTTGACTATTTAGATCGTAAACTTCTTTTTGCCATCATTGATAAATTTATGGGTGGCCCAGTAGGATTAGATAACCTTGCAGCAGCTATTGGTGAAGAGCGTGAAACTATAGAAGATGTATTAGAACCTTATTTAATTCAGCAAGGTTTTATTCAACGCACACCAAGAGGTCGAGTTGCCACTAATCACGCCTATCGTCATTTTAATCGTATTGTAGAAGACTAAATTTACGTTTTGTCATTTATCATAAATAAAAAATAACCCTTGATGGAGTCATTCCATCAAGGGTTATTTTTGTATTAAATTTGGATTATTTGATTACTGTTTAGTAGGTGCAAATAAACTCAAGATAAATAGACAACTCGCGGCTAAAACAACAGAAGGGCCCGCAGGTGTGTCATAGAAAGCAGAGAAGGTTAAACCACCTGTAATTGCCAACATACCAACAGCGATTGCAATCAGAGCCATTTGTTCTGGAGAACGAGCGAAACGACGAGCGGTTGCTGCGGGAATGATCAGTAAAGAGGTAATGATCAGTGCACCTACAAATTTCATGGCTAAACCAATGGTTAGCGCGGTGATCATCATTAACTTTAAGCGTTCTCGTTGAATATTCACTCCATCAACAAACGCCATATCTTGATTAATTGTCATGGAAAGCAGAGGACGCCATGAGCGAATAATGACAAATAAAACAATCACAACACCAACAAAGATACTGATAACGTCTTGATAGTTTACAGACAGCAAATCACCAAACAGATAAGCCATTAAATCAACACGCACATTCGACATTAAACTGACGACCACAAGCCCTAAAGAAAGTGCACTGTGTGCCATGATCCCTAAAAGCGTATCGACAGAAAGTTGAGGTTTTAATTCTAACCAAACCAATAGAATAGCGAGAAGAAGGGTGACTGCAATAACAGCGTAAAAAGGTTCGATATTAAACAGTAAACCAAACGCAACACCAAGTAGTGAAGCATGCGCCAAGGTATCACCGAAATAAGACATACGACGCCAAACGACAAAAGAGCCCAAAGGGCCCGCCGCCATTGCTAAGAGCATACCGGCAATCCAACCCGGTAACAGCAACTCAATCATGACGACACTCCTTACTATGCTGGTGATGATGACGATAAATACCAAGTTGCTCAGCACCACGACTTCCAAACATGGCAATAAATTCGGGATGAGAAGAAACAACGTCAGGTGTGCCTGAACAGCAAATATGACCATTTAAGCAGAGGACTTCGTCTGTTTTTGCCATCACAAGATGAAGATCATGAGAAACCATTAAGATGGCACAACCTAATTCGTGACGAAGCTGATTAATCAAATCATAAAGTGCTAATTGACCATTAACATCAACACCTTGAGTGGGTTCGTCTAAAACTAAAAGTTGGGGCTGATTAAGCAACGCTCTTGCTAACAAGACACGTTGAGACTCACCACCAGAAAGTTTCTGCATAGGCTGATCGATTAATTTCGCCGCATTAACTCGTTCTAAAGCTGGGAGAATATCTTTATCATGAACACCTGGTTTTAGTGTCATAAACCGTTTAACGGTGAGTGGCATTGTGGGATCGAGATAAAGTTTTTGTGGCACATAGCCCACGCGTAGCGCATTTTGACGCTCAACTTTTCCTGAGGTTGGATTTAATAAACCAAGAACTAAACGGATAACCGTAGATTTACCCGCACCATTAGGGCCAAGTAAAGTAAGAATACGGCCTGCTTTTAGATCAAAAGAGATATCTTTTAAAATTTCTCTTTCACCAAAAGAAACACAAACCGATTTTAAACAAATCAAGTCAGACATAAAATTAGCACTTGCAGAATCATTGAAACGTTATAATATAACATTTCCAATGATGATTCACGAGAATTCTTCTTATGTTACATAAAAACAACAAATTTGCGCACCGTTTTTTATTGAAATCATTTTTAGCTACAGCGATGATAAGCTCATTCAGTGCTTCAGTGCAGGCTGATGTCGTCGTTTCCATTAGACCACTAGGATTTATTGCTGCTGCTATCGCTGATGGAGTAACACCAACAGAAGTTTTATTACCAGATGGGGCATCTCCACACGATTATGCGTTAAAACCCTCTGATTTGAAAAAAATCACTTCAGCAGACCTGATGGTATGGGTGGGGCCTGATATGGAAGTGTTTTTAGATAAGCCATTAAACAGACTTACTGACAATCATAAGTTGGCTTTAGCGGAAACTGACGAAATAAAGTCACTTTTATTGAAAGATGATGATGACAATGTGCATAAACATGAGGAAAATCACGAACATCATTCTCACGGTGATTATAATATGCACATCTGGTTATCGCCAGAGATTGCGTTGTCGTCTGCAAAACAGATCCACGAAAGGTTAATTACACTCTATCCAGATAAAAAAGAACTTCTGGACGTAAACCTAGGTAAATTCAGCGAACAACTCAAGCAAACTGATAAGAATCTTGTTAATATTCTGTCGCCTGTGAGAAATAAGGGTTATTTTGTCTTTCATGATGCTTATGGCTACTTCGAAAAACATTATAATTTAAAGCCGTTAGGTCATTTTACGATCAACCCTGAAATACAGCCGGGTGCGCAGAAATTACATCAAATACGAACACAGTTGGTTGAGCAAAAAGCAACTTGCATTTTTGCTGAGCCACAATTTAGGCCGACAGTAATAGAAACAGTGGCGAAAGGCACTGGGGTTAAAATGGGTGTATTAGACCCCCTAGGAAGTGGGATTGCTCTGACTCAAGAGAGCTATATAAAATTCCTTACCCAACTAGCTAACCAATATGCGAGCTGCCTGAATGAAACACAATAAGGAATTAAGAACGTGCAGCAGAAGAAATCCATTGCACAGGTATATTTAAGTTTACCACTCCCACATAAGATCATGCTTGGTTCGTTAACTGCAGCAACACTGGCCGTCGCAATTTGGCGACCAGTGGTTCTTCAAAATGAGCAAAGCCGAGACGTTCCTGTCAGCATCCAAATGCCTCTTGTCAATCAAGATGAAAATACAGATGACATTATCACTGACAGTAGTGATCAACTTACTGACGAAGGCTTAGTTGATGCTGATGATGGTTCCGATACAAGCACCGCAGTTGCACAAGTCCCTCATACTTATATTGTCTCTAGTGGTGATTCATTAAGTTCAATATTGACTCAGTTTGGCATTGATTCTGCTGATATCGCGACTATCTCCAATCAAAATAAAGATCTTAGAAACCTTAAAATCGGGCAACCTATTAGTTGGGAACTTGATGATAATGGGTTACTAAAAGAGTTAAGTTGGGGTGTTTCTCGCCGTGAAACTCGTGTTTATACCCGTACAGAAACGGGCTTTAAAGAGACAAAAGAGTTTCAAAAAGGTGAGTGGAAAAACAGTGTTACCACCGGTGTTATTCGTGGAAGTTTCTCTGTTAGTGCAACGAATGCAGGTTTAACTAATTCAGAAGCCCGTGCGGTGACTAAAGCATTGCAATGGCAAGTAGACTTTAAAAAACTACAAAGTGGCGATCAATTTGCAGCACTCTTTTCTCGCGAAGTGCTCGATGGCCGTACAGAACAAAGTGAACTTATTGGTGTGCGTTTACGCAGCGCAGGTAAAGACTACTATGCTTTCCTTGCTGAAGATGGTCGTTTTTATGATAGCCAAGCTGGTGGATTAGAACGTGGATTTATGCGATTCCCAACAGTGAAGCAGTTTAGAGTTTCCTCTCAATTTAACCCTCGTCGTATTAACCCTGTGACAGGTCGTTTAGCTGCTCATAAAGGTGTCGACTTTGCTATGCCAGTAGGTACACCAGTATTAGCAACAGGGGATGGCGAAGTTATTGTGGCGAAATACAGTGGTGCTGCAGGTAACTTTATCGCTATTCGTCATGGTAGCCAATATACGACACGTTATATGCACTTACGCCAGTTACTTGTAAAACCAGGGCAACGTGTTAAGCGTGGAGATAGAATTGCGTTATCAGGCAATACAGGGCGTTCTACGGGACCTCATTTGCACTATGAGCTGTGGATCAACCAACAAGCAGTCAATCCACTAACAGCGACCTTACCTCGTGCTGATGGTTTAACAGGTAAAGATAAACAAGAATATCTAGCTAAAGTAAAAGAGATTAAGCCGCAATTAGTGCTAGCCGATTGACAATAAACACGATTTTAAAGACATAAAAGCGGATGATTGATATCATCCGCTTTTGTTTTAATGTTTTTTACGCCTATTTGGGGTATCAGTTCAGAGAGTTATCTGATGAATAAAGAAAAAGATACAGATAGCAAAGCGGGTTATGTACCCACTTTTCACCGTGCATATTTGCATCCTCGTCATTGGGGAACATGGTTAGGTGCAGGTGTATTAAGTGCATTGGCTTATATGCCAGTAAAATGGCGTGATCCATTTCTTGCTTCTATTGGTCGTTTTGTTGGACGTAAAGCGAAAAGCGCAAGACGTCGTGCAGATATCAACTTGAGATACTGTTTTCCAACATGGAATAAAACGCAACGTGAAAATGTACTCGACAGTATGTTTGAAACTGCGCCTCAATCCTTTGTGATGTTAGCAGAGCTTTGCTTAAGAGGCCCTGAGCGTATATTAAAGCGCACATCTTGGCAGGGACTAGAAATCATTGAGCGTTTTAAAGAGCAAGGCCGTAATGTTATTTTTATGGTGCCTCATGGATGGGCAGTTGATATCCCTGCAATGCTGTTAGCATCAACAGGTCAGAAAATGGCAGCGATGTTCCATCATCAAAAAGATCCCGTTGCTGATTATTTATGGAATAAAGCACGTCATCATTTTGATGGTCGATTACATTCACGCGAAGCAGGTATTAAGCCATTTATTTCTTCTGTACGACAAGGTTACTGGGGCTATTATCTGCCAGATCAAGATCATGGTGCAGAGCATAGCCAATTTGTAGATTTTTTCGGGACTTATAAAGCGACATTACCCGCGATTGGGCGGTTAATGAAAGTGTGCCGAGCGGCTATTGTGCCTCTGTTTCCAGTGTATTGTCATAAAACGCATCAACTTAGTATTATTGTGCGTGAACCAATGGATGATATTGAAGATAAAGATGATGAGTATATTGCACGTAGAATGAATGAAGAGTTAGAAGCTCTAGTGACACCAACGCCAGAACAATATACGTGGATCTTAAAATTACTGAAAACACGTAAAGAGGGCGAAATAGAGCCTTACGCTCGTGAGAATATTCTGGACTAGTTCTTGTCCGAAAAATAAGTAAATAAAAAACGGGCACTTAATGAAGTGCCCGTTTTGCTATTAAGATTTTGGACTCTGTGTTATTCAACCGTCAGAATACGGCATGTATTGGTGCTACCCACAGTGCCCATTTGGTCACCTTGAGTGACTAACACTAAATCACCAGAAACTAAGAAACCTTTATCACGTAAACGGCCGATTGCTTCATTAGCAGCGGCAATACCATCAGTGTGAGTACTGCAATAAACGGGTGTTACACCACGATAAAGTGCGGTCTGATTTAATGTTTTCTCATGACGAGACATTGAGAAAATCGGTAAACCTGTACTGATGCGAGACATCATGCGTGCAGTACGACCTGATTCAGTCATCGCAATAATCGCATTAACGCCTTTCATATGGTTAGCTGCATACATTGTAGACATCGCAATGGCTTCTTCTACTGTATCAAACACCATATCTAAACGGTGCTTAGAAACATTGGCAGCTGGCATTTTTTCAGCGCCTAAGCAGACTTGTGCCATTGAAGCGACCGTTTCTGCTGGATATTGTCCTGCTGCGGTTTCTGCTGAAAGCATAACAGCATCAGTGCCATCTAATACGGCGTTAGCAACGTCCATGACTTCAGCACGAGTTGGCATTGGATTTGTTATCATTGATTCCATCATTTGAGTAGCAGTGATAACGACACGATTAAGCTGACGAGCACGACGAATTAATTTTTTCTGTACACCCACCAGCTCAGGATCACCAATTTCAACACCTAAATCGCCACGAGCAACCATCACCACATCAGAAGCAAGAATGATTTCATCAATGATTTCATCATTAGCAACCGCTTCAGCACGTTCTACTTTAGAAACGATTTGGCATTCACAGCCTGCATCACGGGCTAAACGGCGAGCAAGGTTAAGATCTTCACCTGTTCTTGGGAATGAAACGGCAAGGTAATCAACACCGATTTTTGCAGCAGTGATAATGTCTTGCTTATCTTTTTCTGTTAATGCATCAGCAGAGAGGCCTCCACCGAGCTTATTAATGCCTTTATTGTTAGATAAAGGACCACCGACAGTCACTTCAGTAAAGACTTTTAAACCATCAACTTTGAGGACTTTTAACTGAACTCGACCATCATCAAGAAGTAAAATATCGCCTGGAACCACGTCAGCAGGTAAGCCTTTATAATCGATACCCACTTGATTTTGGTTGCCTTCGCCTTTTTCAAGCGCTGCATCAAGTAAGAATTTATCACCGACATTCAGGAAAACTTTTCCGTCTTTAAAGGTAGATACACGGATTTTAGGACCTTGTAAATCCCCGAGGATAGCAACATGGCGACCTAATCTTGCAGCAATTTCACGCGTACGATTAGCGCGAGCAAGATGGTCTTCCGCAGAACCATGAGAGAAATTTAATCGAACAACATTTGCGCCAGCAATAATAATTTTTTCTAAGTTATTATCACGATCTGTTGCTGGGCCTAAGGTGGTAACAATTTTTGTTCTTCTGAGCCGTCTGGACATGTATTACTCCGTTGACCTTGAACGAAAGGTGTTGGCAATTGGATAAAACAGAAATCAGATAGTGCTTTACCCAATATGTTAAGTGAAACGCTTCAAGCTAATTGCAACATACACTACTGTTTTCATTATATGCGAGAGTTAGCTCGCAGATATGCTACCATTTTTCAAAAACTTATCTAGTCAGGGGCACAAATTGAAGTGTGACAATACTAACAGAATAATTAAAAACGGTTACTTATCAAACCGTGAATCACGTAAAGCTTCTTTGACGCGCTTCAAGTTATCTCTGAATTTTGGTCCTCGGCGTAAAATAAATCCTGTTGCGAGAACATCAATAATAGTGAGTTGAGCAAGGCGGGAGATCATCGGCATGTAGATATCAGTATCTTCAGGCACATCAAGCAATATAGGAAGGGTAGCTTCAGAGGCTAAAAGAGAGCCTGGAGTGGTAATGGCAATGACGGATGCATCGTTTTCACGCGCGATTTTTGCGATTTCCACTAAATTCTTAGTACGTCCTGTATGTGAAATAATAACCACCACATCACCATCAGTACTATTTATGCAACTCATACGTTGCATAACAACATCATCAAAATAAGTGACAGGAATATTAAAACGAGAAAACTTATTCATGGCATCGTGAGCAACGGCTGCTGATGCACCTAAACCAAAAAAAGAGATTTTTTTAGCTTGCGTCAAAATATCAACTGCACGATTGATAGCTGCGATATCAATATTATTTTTAACATTTTCAAGTCCCGCCATTGCGGATTCAAAAATTTTATTGGTATAAGAAGAGACGGTATCGGAATCATCAATATTACGATTTACATAAGGCGTACCGTTGGCAATGCTTTGTGCTAATTGTAATTTGAAATCAGGAAATCCTTTTGTTGCCATACGTCGGCAAAATCGATTAACAGTGGGTTCACTGACATCAGCCGTTTTAGCCATTAAGGCAATACTTGAATGGATAACGGTTTGTGGAGCAGTTAAAACAGCCTCTGCGACTTTTTTTTCTGATTTACTCAAGATGTCCAGATTAGACTGAACCCTTTCCAATATATTCATTAAATATACAGATCCTTGGCTTTGCCAATTTCAATAAAAGGAGAAATCTATAACGGTTTTATGAAAATATACTACGCAAAGAACAAGGCTTGCAGTGTAAACCATCGGTAAACAGGGCTTTTTTCGTTAAAGTATGACGTGTGTCTAACTTTCAAAGCTGAAAGCAAGATACAAAACTGTTGTAAAGTTACAAGAAAGGATAAAACACTAGGCATAAAATGAAGCATTATAATATGTGTGGTAAGTTAGGGACTAAAATGTGCAAGTGTATTTACTGAATACATCCAAAAGAGTACATTAATAAAAAATTCTGTAACAAAATTACAAAATCTCATCATGAGGAGACGTTCTATGGCAGCGATATCGACTGCTCAGGCCTGTGATCTGGTTATCTTCGGTACGAAAGGGGATCTAGCACGCCGTAAGCTCATTCCATCATTATATCAATTGGAAAAAGCAGGATATATTCACCCTGACTCTCGCATTATTGGTGTCGGTCGTGCTGATTGGGATGTTGAGGCATATAAAAATGTCGCTCATGAAGCGTTAAAAACCTTTTTAAAAGAAGAAATTAACCCTGAAATTTGGCAACGTTTAAGTGATCGCTTAGATTTTTGTAATCTTGATGTTAATGAAACCGACCATTTCATTGAGTTATCAAAGCATCTAAAACAAGATAAATTACCGGCTATCTATTACTTTGCTATGCCTCCAAGCACCTTTAGTGCGATGTGTCAGGGATTAGGTCATGCAAAATTAAACAAAGAGCCTAATCGTGTCGTAATGGAAAAACCATTAGGGACTGATTTAGCGTCTTCGGTTTCTATTAACGATAGTGTGGCGAAATACTTTAAAGAGACACAAATTTATCGTATTGACCACTATTTAGGTAAAGAAACCGTTTTAAACTTATTAGCATTGCGCTTTGCAAACTCACTATTTGTCAACAACTGGGACAATAAAACGATTGACCATGTCCAAATTACGGTTGCAGAAGAAGTGGGTATTGAAGGGCGTTGGGGATACTTTGATCAAGCCGGTCAAATGCGTGATATGGTGCAAAACCACCTATTACAAATCCTGACTATGATAGCGATGTCACCACCTGCTGATTTAACGGCTGACAGTATTCGCCAAGAAAAAGTGAAAGTCTTACGTTCATTACGCCGTATTGATAACACCAATATTCGCGAAAAAACGGTTCGTGGACAATATACTGGTGGCTTTGTACAAGGTAAAAAAGTACCTGGTTATCTTGACGAAGAAGGTGCTAATAAAACCAGTAATACAGAAACATTTGTGGCAATCCGCGCTGATATTGATAACTGGCGTTGGGCAGGTGTTCCGTTCTATCTAAGAACAGGTAAACGTCTACCAAGTAAATGTTCAGAAGTTGTGGTTTATTTTAAAAAGCCTGCGCTGAATATCTTCAGTGAGACTTATCAAGAGTTACCACAAAATAAGCTGACTATTCGTTTACAACCAGATGAAGGTATCGATATCGAAGTGCTAAATAAAGCGCCGGGACTCGATCATAAACACCGTTTACAAACAACCAAGTTGGACTTGAGTTTCTCTGAAACATTCAATCAAACGCATTTGGCGGATGCTTACGAGCGCTTATTGTTAGAAGCCATGCGCGGGATACAAGCGCTATTCGTGCGTCGTGACGAAGTGGAAGAAGCATGGAAATGGGTAGATTCAATCATTAACGCATGGGAATGCGATAATGAGTTGCCTAAGCCATATCAAGCGGGCACTTGGGGACCTGTGGCATCTGTTGCCATGATCACCCGCGATGGTCGTTCTTGGAATGAAATTGAATAACTGATTTTGATTATCCATTCTAAAAAGAAAACACCCAGCTCTGCTGGGTGTTTTTTAACCGTAAGTTGACATGGTATCAATCTATGGTATCGTGAACCAATGAACAAACGACACCTAAAGACATTGTCAGATGTGTTTGCTCGCCCTGTTAATGGTTCAATAAAATGGTCAGATATTGAGTCTTTATTTATCGCTCTTGGGGCAGAGGTTCACGAAAGAGAAGGATCTAGGATTGCTGTTTTGTTGAAAGGAGAAAAACGCATCTTTCACAGGCCACATCCAAGACCTACGACTGACAAAGGAGCGGTTAACTCCATTCGAAACTGGCTAGATAGCTTGGGGATTAAACCATGTTAAATAACACACTAAAAATTGATGGTCATATTGCTGTTATCAATTTTGATCCTGAAATAGATATGTTTCGAGGTGAATTTATTGGTTTAAATGGCGGTGCTGACTTTTACGCTTATAGCGTTGATGAGCTAAAAAAAGAGGGCTCAATTTCCTTAGCTGTTTTTCTTGATGAATGTAAAAAAGATGGGATAAGCCCGTATAAAAAATATAGTGGTAAAATTTCTGCTCGGCTGACACCAGAACATCATCATGCCTTAACAATAGTATCTCAGGCATCAGGATTATCACTCAACGAACTTTTAAATGAAGGTGTTGAGTTAGTATTAGAAAAACATGCTTAAGAATTAAACCATAATAGTTTTCTCTAATTAACACCCAGCTATGCTGGGTGTTTTTGTATCGAATAAATATCTTTAAGCATAATTACAGCAATTTAGATGAATAAAACTACTGAAGGATCGTAAAACCACTGATTAACTATGCAATCTGATTTTATCTAGAAACTAAAACTTAAATAAAACCAATCAATTAACAAAAAAATTTTGCTGAAAGACGTTGCTTTAAATAATTTGGCATGATAGAAATATCATGTAACATTTAACCATCTTATATGAGGGTTCGGAGTATATCGTGCGGATGGTCTGTGCGATGAAAGAATAAATAATCATGACTAGCGCCAAAAGCGTCAAAGTTAAACGTTCTACCTATAAGTTATTCCTTTCTGCTATTTTATCCAGCGAACACTACTGGTGTGGCGCATTATAGAAACCTCTCATCTTAATTCCTGAGTTATCAGGAAACGACGTTGCCTTAACGTTCGGCTATTATTGCCGCCAGAAAGACTATCTACATATTCTCTATCTTCTGCGCAAGAAACGTTTTGGCGTATTTCGAATGTGTATGAGAGATGAAAAAATGATTTATTGGATATTTTTAGCATTAGCTATTGTTTGTGAAGTTATCGGTACTTTATCTATGAAGTACGCCAGTGTGAGCGGTGGTTACACCGGTATGATTGTGATGTGGTTAATGATTGCCACTTCCTATATCTTTTTAGCCATAGCCGTAAAAAAAGTGGCATTAGGTGTAGCGTATGCACTGTGGGAAGGTATTGGAATTGTCATTATTACGACATTCAGCGTTCTGTGGTTTGGTGAATCACTCTCACCATTAAAATTAGGCGGCCTAGCAATGTTAATTGCGGGGATCACGCTTATCAAATCAGGTACTAAAAAATCGGCTGTTGCTAAGAAAACAACAGAATCGGTAAAAAGTATTGCTGGTAAAGCCAAGCACGTTGCCAGTGCTGTAAAAGGAGCGAATAAGCCAATTCCTGCCAATATCAAGGAGGCTTAATTATGTTAGCTCAATTTGAATGGTGGCACGGTGCATTTTTAATACTTGCCGTAGTGCTCGAAATTGTCGCGAATATATTCTTAAAAATGTCTAACGGCTTTAGCCGAATGGGATTAGGAATATTATCACTGTTTTGTGTGTTAGGTGCTTTTAGTGCGCTTGCGATGGCAGTCAAAGGGATAGAGCTTTCGGTAGCTTATGCACTTTGGGGAGCATTCGGAATTATTGCAACTATCGCCGCCGGTTGGATTTTATTTAATCAACGACTCAACTATAAAGGATGGGGTGGAATTATATTATTACTAGTTGGTATGGTAATGATTAAATTTGCCTAAATCTAATTAACTTAATGAGCGAGATATTGATAAAACAAAAAATCTAATTATCACAGCAAAATAAGTGACATTAAAAAAGCTGAGTTCTTATGAATTCAGCTTTTTTCATATAAGCGCAAGCAGACAATAAATAATATCTATTTACATTGCCGCAATAATTTTGATTTCGACTTTATATTCAGGGTGCATTAATTGTGCTTGTACAGTACAACGTACAGGTGCGCTACCTTTGGCAACCCATGCATCCCATGCTTTATTCATACCTTCAAAATCGGCTTTATCAGCTAAAAAGATTGTTACATCAAGAATTTTAGTTTTATCAGAACCTACACGTTGTAACAAAACATCAATTGCCGCTAATGTATCTGCTGTTTGTTCAATAATATCGCCTGATAAATTCTCTGGCACCGCAGTGTAATAAATAGTGTCGTTATGAATAACGGCTTCAGACCAGCGATCTTCAGGGTCGATACGTTTAATTGTCATTATGAGTTCTCCTTTGTATTAACGGCATAGGTGGTACTTTTGGTTATCCACTGGCATAATTTACGTCTTATTTTATAAAAAGAGTATGCCTGTGTCAGACGATTTTGCAGAAAACGGGATTTTAACCCGAACTATTCCAGGATTTCATCCCCGTGAAGCTCAACGACAAATGGCGAAATCAATAACGGAAACTATTGATAAGCAAGGTGTACTTATCGCTGAGGCGGGTACGGGTACCGGAAAAACGTATGCCTATCTTGTACCGGCTTTGCGTTCGGGTAAAAAAACTATTATCTCAACAGGCTCTAAAGCCTTGCAAGATCAATTATATAGTCGAGATTTACCTACAATCATTGAAGCGATTAATTATGATGGTAATACAGCCTTATTAAAAGGGCGCTCTAACTATCTTTGTTTAGAACGACTTGATCAGCAAATGCTCAGTGGTGGTGATCTGGAAGCTGAAGTTTTGTCTGATGTTATGTATGTACGCCAATGGTCAACACAAACAGAAGATGGTGATGTTAGCCGTTGTCATAGTGTTGCTGAAGATAGCCGAGTTTGGCCTTTAGTCACCAGCACTAACGATAACTGCTTGGGAAGTGATTGCCCTCGTTATAAAGAATGCTATGTTCTAAGCGCACGTAAAAAAGCAATGGATGCGGATATTGTGGTGGTTAATCATCATTTATTTATGGCGGATACTGTTGTTAAAGATACCGGTTTTGGTGAGCTAATTCCGGAAGCTGAAATTATGATCTTTGATGAAGCCCATCAAATTCCAGATATTGCGAGCCACTATTTTGGACAACAACTTACCAGTAGACAGCTATTTGATCTCGCCAGAGATATGACGGTTGCTTATCGCACAGAAGTAAGAGATCAAGTTCAGTTACAAAAAAGTGCTGATAGATTAACGCAAATGGTGATGGATTTTCGCCTAGTGTTAGGTGAAACAGGCTATCGAGGAAACTTACGTGAGTTATTGCAAGGTGGCGAAACAAAACGTTTTCTTACGTTACTGGATGATGCCTTAGAATTGAGTTATGACGTAATGAAACTCTCGTTAGGGCGAAGCCAATTACTTGATAGTGCTTTTGAACGTGCCACTGTTTACCGCAATCGCTTAAAACGCCTGATTGACACCACAATTCCGGGTTATAGTTACTGGTTTGAAAGTTATGGTCGCCATTTCTTATTAGCTATCACACCACTGTCTGTTGCAGATAAATTTCGCGAATTAATCAAATCGCATAAAAGCAGTTGGGTATTTACCTCAGCAACACTTTCTGTAAATGAGCAGATGTCTTATTACACAGATAGATTAGGCTTAGAAAATGCGACAACACTGATTTTAAACAGCCCATTTGATTATCAACATCAAACATTACTCTGTGTACCGCGTTATTTACCACCATTAAATCAGCCTTATACAGCGAAACGTTTAGCCGCTATGCTAACGCCCGTTATTTTAAAGAACCAAGGCCGCTGTTTTTTCCTCTGTACCTCACATGCCATGATGCGTGGACTTGCTGAAGAGTTTAAAGCCAGTTTGCCATTACCTGTATTGATGCAAGGTGAAATGAGCAAGACGCAATTACTGCAAAAGTTTGTTTCATCAGGAAATGCGCTTTTAGTTGCGACCCAAAGTTTTTGGGAAGGCGTTGACGTGCGTGGCGATACGTTGTCTTGCGTGATTATTGATAAATTACCCTTTACAGCACCTGATGATCCTTTATTAAGAGCACGTATTGAAGATTGTGAATTGCGAGGCGGAGATGCTTTTAGAGACGTCCAAATTCCTGATGCTGTTATTAGTTTAAAGCAAGGTGTTGGGCGATTAATTCGTGATGTACACGATTATGGTGCAATTATAGTTTGTGATGATAGGTTAGTTTCTCGTGCTTATGGCGAAGTTTTTTTAAGCAGTTTGCCTCCGTCACCTCGCACGCGTTCACTCGAAAAAACAATGAATTTTTTGAGCCAACGCGCACAGCAGAAAGAAATACAAGAAATATCGGATTCATAATAGCGATCGCACAGAATGTGTGTTTATTCTGTTGAACACTATTATGATATTATTCTTCCTCTTTTAATTATCGAATTTGCCGGAGTTATGGCGTGTCACTGCGAATTTTAGCAATTGATACTGCAACAGAATCTTGTTCAGTTGCAGTTTGGAATGAAGGCGTTGTTGCTTCACGTTTTGAAATCTCACCTCGTGAACATACACAAAAGATTTTACCTATGGTGAAAAGCGCCTTAGAAGAAGCAAACATCACATTGCAATCATTGGATGTTCTTGCTTTTGGACGAGGTCCCGGAAGTTTTACAGGTGTTCGCATCGGTGTAGGTGTTGCACAAGGTATCGCGTTAGGTGCAGAGTTGCCAATGATTGGTATTTCATCACTTGCCACAATGGCTGAAGGTGTCTTTAGAACAACGGGTATTAAACAAGTTCTTGTAGCAATAGATGCGCGTATGGGTGAAATTTATTGCGCTCAATATCAGCGTAATGATGCAGGTGTTTGGATGGGCGAAGACACTGAAGCGGTGATGAAACCTGAGCAATTTATTGAAGCATTACAGTCAACAACAGGAACATGGGCAATTGCAGGTACAGGCTGGCAAGCATATCCTGATTTAAAAGAGGCACTGCCTTTCACTGTTGTTGAAACTGAGATCACGCTTCCCGCTGCACAAGATATGTTACCTCTTGCTGTAACTGCTTGGCATGAAGGTAAAGCCACGAAAGTTGAAGATGCTGAGCCAGTTTATTTACGTAATGAAGTGACGTGGAAAAAATTGCCTGGTCGTGAATAGATTTAGAAGTATCTATTAGAAGCCGAAGAGTGAAGCTAAGCTATAATATTATTATAGAGTAACGTTAATATTGACTTGCAATGAGGTGGTTTATGAACAGACAATTAAACTACCGTTTGGTAAGCAAAGCGCTATTTCTATCTAGTGCTTTGTTTCTAGCGGGATGCGTCTCTATACCTGAATCAATAAAAGGTACATCAGCAACACCAGTGACTAATTTAAATGGCGTTTTTGCTGCACCTGAACTTTATCTTGGTCAAGAAGGGCGCTTTGGTGGACGTGTGATTGATGTTAAAAATCTTCAATCATCAACACAGCTAGAAATTGCCGTTATGCCTCTTTCTCAATACGATGCTGCACCAGAATTGAAACAGCCTTCTGTTGGGCGTCTCTATGCTAATGTTATGCATTTCTTAGATCCCACTGATTATAAAAATCAATATGTAACTGTTGTTGGTACTATCAAAGGTGTTGAAACTGGCAAAGTTGGTGAGGCGAGTTATCCATTTTTACGTATTGATGTAACAGGTATGAAACGCTGGACACTGACACAGCAAGTCATTATGCCCGCACCTGTTATGACATGGGGATATTATGGCGATGGCCCATATTGGGGTTATCACCATGGATATGGCGGTTACGGTGGATATCCATATGGAACTGGTCAGGTCGTGCCCGTTTTAGAATAAAAAGTGGGTATTAGATCGCATGACGATATAATATTTTATCTCCATTTGTATGAAACGGTGTATAATCAATATCTATAATATATTAGGTAACTATCTAATAGAGTTATTAAAGTTGAATAAAAATAAAAGAGAGGGCGGTTTTGACCGCCTTCTTTTTTGTTAATCTAAAAATAAAATATTTAGTGACACACTTCGCATCTTCACAACAGAAAATTGTTTGTGCTGGTAGGATGAGTTAATACTTTGTTAAAAATGAAACACAATATTAACCCAAGAAGTGCGATTAATCAGGAGTACTACTTTGGAAAAAGTCTGGCTTAAACGTTATCCGGCAGATGTTCCGGCTGAAATTGACCCGGACCGTTTCGCATCCCTTGCTGAGATGCTTGAAAACGCTGTCGCAAATTACGCAGATCAACCCGCCTTTATCAATATGGGCGAGGTCATGACTTATCGCAAACTTGAAGAGCGTAGCCGTGCTTTTGCAGCATATCTGCAAAATGGCTTAGGATTGAAAAAAGGTGATCGTGTTGCCTTAATGATGCCTAATTTACTGCAATATCCTATCGCGCTTTTCGGTATTCTTCGTGCAGGCATGGTTGTCGTAAACGTAAACCCACTTTACACACCAAGAGAACTTGAACATCAGTTAAATGACAGTGGTGCAAGTGCCATTGTAATAGTCTCCAACTTTGCGCATACACTCGAAAAAATCGTGTTTAATACCAATATTAAACACGTTATTTTGACCCGAATGGGTGATCAACTCTCTCGTCCTAAAGCAACATTAGTCGATTTTGTTGTTAAATATATCAAACGATTAGTACCTAAATATAACTTGCCTGATGCAATTTCATTTCGTCGAGCAATGCATTTTGGCTATCGTATGCAATATATTAAACCTGAAATTACAGGTAAAGATTTAGCCTTTTTGCAATACACGGGTGGCACAACAGGAATTGCTAAAGGCGCAATGTTAACGCATCGCAATATGTTGGCAAACCTTGAGCAAGCGAAAGCGGCTTATGTACCTGCACTAAATGTAGGTAAAGAGCTGGTGGTCACTGCATTACCGCTGTATCACGTTTTTGCTTTAACCGTTAACTGTCTACTCTTTATTGAAATTGGTGGTAAAAACTTACTTATCACTAACCCTCGCGATGTGAAAGGAACAATTAAAGAGTTAGGACGTTACCCTGTCACGGCAATCACAGGTGTAAATACTTTATTTAATGCTTGGTTGCAAAATCCAGAATTTCGTCAGCTCGACTTCTCGAAACTGAATCTCTCTGTTGGCGGCGGTATGCCTGTTCAAAGTAGTGTTGCTAAAGAGTGGGAAGAGTTAACTGGTAAACATCTGTTAGAAGGTTATGGTTTGACGGAATGTTCTCCTTTAGTCACCGGTAACCCTTATAATCTGAAAAAATACAGTGGCAGTATTGGATTGCCTGTACCTTCAACGGACGTTAAGTTTATTGATGATGAAGGTAACGAAGTTGACCGTACGGTAGGCGGTGAAATGTGGGTTCGTGGCCCTCAAGTCATGAAGGGCTATTGGAATCGCCCTGATGCAACTGATGAAGTCCTACACGATGGTTGGGTTGCAACAGGTGATATTGCCACAATGGATGACGAAGGCTTTATTCGTATCATTGACCGTAAAAAAGATATGATCTTAGTTTCTGGTTTTAATGTATACCCTAATGAAGTTGAAGAAGTCGTTACGGCACATCCTAAGGTTTTGGAGTCGGCTGCAATTGGCGTACCCAGCAAAAACTCTGGTGAAACCGTTAAAGTTTTCATTGTGAAAAAAGATCCATCATTAACGGAAGATGAGATAAAAACACACTGTCGTCGTTACCTAACAGGCTATAAAGTACCTAAAATTATTGAGTTTCGTGATGAATTACCAAAATCAAATGTTGGTAAAATTTTACGCAGAGAGTTAAGAAATGAAGAAAAAGAGTTGAAAACCTCAACTGAATCTTGATACAACACTCAATAACCTTTTTCAATTTCGCCGGTTTATACCGGCGTTTTTGTGATTACATAAAAAAGTCATTAGACATAAAAACAAGAGAAACCTGTTTTGAATTATCAATTGATTACGACAGACACTGCACTGAATACCGCCTGTAAAGCCGCTTCAGAGGCTTCACAAATTGCTTTAGATACAGAGTTTGTCCGCATACGTACCTATTACCCTCATCTTGGTTTGATCCAGATGTATGACGGTAAACAGATCTCTCTTATTGATCCGTTAGCAATTAAGGATTGGGCTCCTTTCGTTGAGCTATTAATAAACCCGGGCATTATGAAGTTTCTCCATGCTGGAAGTGAAGATCTCGAAGTTTTCTCTCACCAGTTTGGTTGTGTTCCAACACCAATGATTGACACTCAGGTGGTGGCTGCATTTTTAGGGCATCCTATCTCTTGTGGTTTTGCGACATTAGTTGAGAAATATGAAAATGTTGCACTAGATAAAAGTGAGTCCCGAACAGACTGGCTAGCGCGTCCTTTAACTGAAAAACAGTGCCAATATGCCAGTGGTGATGTTTTCTATTTGCTACCTTTAGCTAAAAAATTAATTAAAGAAGCAGAAGAAGCCGGCTATATGGATGCAATCGCAGATGAATGCAAAATGATTGCAGAACGTCGACAAGAAACGGTTGTACCAGAGCTAGCCTATCGTGATATTAGCAATGCATGGCAATTAAAAGGCCAACAGTTAGCATGCTTACAAATGCTTGCTCAGTGGCGCTTAAATCAAGCCAAAGCTCGAGATATGGCATTAAACTTCGTTGTAAGAGAAGAACACCTATGGTCTGTTGCTCGTTATCTTCCATCGTCATTAGCAGAACTCGATGCATTGTCGCTTTCAGGTCAAGAAATTCGTTGTCATGGCCGTCGATTATTAGATTTTGTTGTTAAAGCTAAAGAAGTTAAAGATGAAGATTGCCCAGAGCCTATTGGTAATTTAATTGAACAACCAAACTACAAAAAAGCATTTAAAGCGATTAAAGCGATTATTCAAGAAATTAGTGAAGATAAGCGCTACAACCCTGAATTATTAGCTTCAAGAAGACAGATTAATCAGTTATTAAGTATTCACTGGAAAATAAAAGAAGGGCAACCTGAATTAATTTCGCGCTGGCGTAAAGCATTGTTAGAAGAGAAAGTGACAGAAATTCTGGCGCAATATCCATAGTCTTGTTAATTGTCTATTTTCCAACCTCTAACATCCAAAATAAAATGGGAACGTTAGTTTAATAAATAGACAAAATAAAGAATAACAAATAGGAGTCTCTTTTGAGGCTCTTATTTTTTGCACACAAAAAACACCTAAAGAAGGTGAAGGCAGAAATAGGCTAAATAGATTATTGGTAAATATAAATGTTATGACGAAATAACGGGTCTCCTGTGACTTATCACCAATGATTAAAATAGCAACGAGATATAGCGCTATTTGCGCATTCAGGTGTATTCAATATGTATATAATTAAACACAGAGCCAATCAAATTAATTATAGTTCATGGCTGGCTCTGTGAATAATGACTTAGATAAAGCGTAAAATATGATTTACTTTGTAGGCTCTTCACTCTCAGGTAAAGTCACATTTAGCTCTAAAACAGAGATATCATCGCCTTTTTGTTCAAATTGAACAGAAAGCATCTCTGGATCAATCTGTACATATTTACAGATGACACCTAATAAATCTCTTTTCATATCAGGTAAATAAGCTGGCTCGCTATCACCACGGCGACGTTCTGCTACGATAATTTGCAGACGCTCCTTGGCAATATTAGCTGTCGACTTTTTACGCGACAGGAAAAAATCTAGTAAAGCCATCTTTTACCCCCCAAAAAGGCGTTTCAGAAAGCCTTTTTTCTCTTCTTCAATAAAACGGAATGGATGTTCTTCACCTAACAAACGATTTACTGTATCTGAATAGGCTTTACCTGCATCAGATTCGCCATCTAAAATAACAGGTTCACCTTGGTTAGATGAACGTAAAACAGATTGATCTTCTGGAATAACACCCAATAGTGGAATGCATAGAATTTCAAGAACATCTTCCATACTTAACATGTCACCACGGTTAACGCGGCCAGGATTATAACGAGTTAATAGCAGATGTTCTTTAATTGGATCTTCACCACGTTCAGCACGACGTGATTTAGAGGCAAGAATGCCTAAAATACGGTCGGAGTCACGTACAGATGATACTTCAGGGTTTGTTGTGATAATAGCTTCATCTGCGAAATAAAGGGCCATTAATGCGCCACTTTCAATACCCGCAGGAGAGTCACAAATAATAAAGTCAAAACCCATTTCATCGAGTTCATCTAATACTTGTTCTACACCATCACGGGTGAGAGCGTCTTTATCTCTTGTTTGTGATGCAGGGAGAATAAACAAATTTTCTGTACGCTTATCTTTAATCAATGCTTGATTTAAAGATGCATCGCCCTGAATAACATTAACAAAATCATAAACAACCCTACGTTCACAACCCATGATAAGGTCTAAATTACGTAACCCAATATCAAAGTCGATAACAACCGTCTTATGACCTTTTTGAGCGAGGCCGGTAGAAATGGCCGCGCTGGAAGTTGTTTTACCAACCCCACCTTTACCTGACGTAACAACAATAATGCGTGCCATGGAGTGATTCCTTGTCGATGCTCTAAATTAAGTTCTCGATTGTTAATTCATTCTCTTGCAGACTCAGTTGTACTGACTTACCAACAAAGTCCGTAGGAATTTGGTCGCTTAGCCAATATTGACCAGCAATAGAAACAAGTTCAGCAGACAGATGTGTACAAAAAATATGGCTCTCTTTATCACCCGATGCGCCTGCAAGTACGCGTCCACGCAATACACCGTAGACATGAACATTGCCATCAGCAATTAATTCAGCACCTGCACTCACATTACTAATAACAACTAAATCGCTATTTTGTGCATAAATTCGCTGACCTGAACGAACAGGAGCATGGATGATTTTTGTTTTTTGACGAACAACTGCCGGAGCTTCATTCGTTTTATCGTTATTTGCCTGAGTGCTTGGCTTAACTATTTTACCTTCATTTAAGATAGGTAACTGTGCGGCAATTATCGCTTCTTTCTGTTGAGCGTCTGAACTACCACTAATTCCCACGACTCGTAAGCCAGCATCTTCTACAATTCGCCTCAGTTTTTTAAAATCAATATTCTCATCTGCTAAAGCAGAGACATTGATAACCACAGGTGCGTTTTTCAGAAATTGAGGCGCTTGTGCAATTTTTTCTGAAATAGCCTGACGAATAACTTTCGGTGTTCCATCGTTTAAATGGAGTACTGAAAGGGTAAAATTACTGCCTTTTAACTCAATGGGCGTGTTTGACATCTATCTGACTCAGTAAATTTTTTATAATCTGGCACAAAAAACCAGAGACGATATTACGAAAGTATATAAGCATGTTATATTTACTAAAATATTCAGGCAAGTCGCTTATTTTAATAATTAGAGTTTAATGAAAATGATTTGTGCAATTTACCGTAGTACCAAACGTGATCAAACTTATTTATACATCGAAAAAAAGGATGATTTCTCTCGAATTCCGGACGAATTATTACAAAGTTTTGGCGAACCACAATTTTCAATGTTGCTTAATCTCGCGGATAGACAGCGTTTAGCGCATGCTGACATTGAAAAAGTCAAAAAAGCATTAGTTGAGCAGGGTTTTTACTTACAAGTTCCACCACCTGTCGAAAGTATGTTAAATGCTTATTTAGATGAATTAAAAAAATCAGAAAAAACTGAATAAATCATCGAGATAAAAGGAGCATAAATGTTCAAATATTCATTCATCGCTGTGATTGTTTCCGGTTTAATGTTATCTGCGTGTACTAATAGCCAACAAAAGTTGGCTGAAAGACAAATTACCGCACCAGAGGCAACGGCAGTTGAAACACAAAAAATGCCTCGATGGAAACAAGTGGATGTTGCATCGTTAGAACAAGCGTTTCCTAAAGAAACTCGTACTTCTGCACAATTTCCTGCTTATGTTGAAGCATTGAAATTGAAAGCCGCTCAATTGGGATATAAACAAGAAACAATAGATTTTGCTTTTTCAGAAGCACATTTTATTGAACGAGTGATTAAATCAGACCGTAATCAGCCGGAAAAGAAAATTACACTCGATGTTTATTTACCACGCATTGTCACCAACGGCCGTTTAAACCAAGGTGCTAAACTCTATCAAGAGAATCAAGATACTCTAGAACAAATCAGCAAAAAATATGGTGTACCTGCAAACTATATTGTTGCGTTATGGGGACTTGAGAGTGGCTTTGGTAAGGTGCAAGGCAAAGAAGATGTTGTCTCTGCACTTGCAACGCTCGCATTTGAAGGCCGTCGAGAAGAACTCTTTGCCCGTCAATTAATGGCAGCATTAGAGATTATTGAGGAAGGACATATCCCTCAGGGACAGCGCCTTAAAGGCTCCTGGGCAGGAGCGATGGGACAAACTCAGTTTATGCCATCTTCTTTCCTAACTTATGCCGCAGATGGCAATGGTGATGGAAAAATCGATATTTGGAATACTCAAGAAGACGCATTTGCTTCGGCTGCTAACTATTTGGCGACGGAAGGTTGGAAAAGTGGACTTCCTTGGGGAGAACAGGTTACTTTATCGGTAGATTTTAACCAACAGCTTGAAGGTATTAAGACCGAACAGAAAAAAACGGTCGCTCAATGGAAAGCATTGGGTGTTCAATTACCAGCAAATAGTCAATTGAACGATACTATGCCTGTATGGTTAATTATTCCTGATGATGATTTGCACAGAAGCTATTTAGTGACACAGAACTTCCGTACGATTATGCATTGGAACAGCTCTTACTTTTTTGCCCTTAGCATTGTCACAATGGCTGATGGCGTTGCTAATAAAATAAATTCACTGCCTAACGCGAGCTAATCACGTTTTTACAGTGAAATAAAACACAGCAATTTACCTAAAAGGAACACATTATGTATCAACATCGTGATTGGGAAGGTGCGTTACTTGATTTTCCTGTCAATAAAGTAATTTGCGTTGGTAGTAACTATGCAAATCACATTAAAGAGATGGGATCAGTTCGCTCAGAAGAGCCTGTGATTTTTATCAAACCAGAAACAGCTATGTGTGATATTCGCCAACCTATTGCTATCCCAAAAGATATGGGGGCGGTTCACCACGAAATTGAATTAGCAGTACTTATTGGTCAGCCACTTAAACAAGCTAATGAAGATAGAGTTGATCGTGCAATTGCGGGTTTCGGTATTGGCCTTGATCTCACATTGCGTGATTTACAAGGTAAATTGAAAAAAGCAGGGCAGCCGTGGGAAAAAAGTAAAGCGTTTGATGGCTCTGCACCATTATCTGGCTTTATCCCTGTCAATTCATTTGGCGACCCGCAAAACGCGGATTTAATGTTACGTGTTAATGACGAGATTCGTCAGCAGGGTAACAGTCGTGATATGCTAACCCCTGTTTTACCCCTTATCAGCTATATGTCTCGCTTTTTTACCCTACGTCCTGGTGATGTGATTTTAACGGGAACACCTGAAGGTGTTGGCCCTCTAGAATCAGGCGATATGTTGGTATTAAGTGTTAATGAACATCAGCTGACAACGCGGGTTATTTAATTCGTATTAGATGAGCAATAAGGTAATAACGTAGAGATGACACAGGCTTTTTGGCAGACTAAAACATTGGATGAAATGAGTGATGATGAGTGGGAATCGCTCTGTGACGGGTGTGGGCAGTGTTGTTTACACAAGTTAATGGATGATGATACTGACGAGATATATTTTACCAATGTCGCTTGTAATCAGCTAAATATTAAAACCTGCCAATGCAGTAATTACGAAGATCGTTTCCGTTATGAGCCAGATTGTATCAAGCTTACACGGTATAATTTACCGACATTTGAGTGGTTACCAATGACATGTGCGTATCGTCTGTTAGCAGAAGGTAAAACGTTACAAAGCTGGCATCCGCTTATTGCAGGTAATAAAGCAAAAATGCACCAAGGTAATATTTCTGTAAGATATATTGCAGTGCCAGAAACTGAAGTTGAAGATTGGGAAGATCATATTCTTAATCGTCCGAAAGGACGTGGTTAATTTCTTATTTTCATTAAAAAGCTCCTTTATAGGAGCTTTTTGTTAAGGAATATAAGTAATGACAATAGATATTGCTGGGCTAATTGCTCAATTAGGGAAAAAATATCAAGATGTTTACGATCAAAATTTAATTCCTTATAAGTCCAAACCTAAAAGTGGCAGTTTAGCGATGAGAAAAGAATCTCTTCACTTATATTTTGAGCCGTATGGTGTCGGTTTAAGTGAAATCACGCTGACACTATTTGATGAAAAAACAAAGCAATTTCATTTCCCTCATGCACTTCCTTTCGGGTTACAGCCATTAATGACACAAGAGTGGTTACATGCTCATTATGGAAAACCGATCCGTTTTTCTAAAAAGAAAATTGTGATGTCACTTCCTTTAGGTGAAGCGGAAGTCTTTGAATTACCTAATAATAATCAGGTTATTTTTATCGCCAGATACCCTTACGTTGGTGAGAATGTGGTGATTTCGCTTACCTTTGAATTACGCGAAAGCTTAGAAAAACGATGGGATGTTAACTATACAGCTTGATATTACATTAAAGATAAAAAATTCCCCTTTTGATGTTAATAATAGAATAAATCATTCACCAAATAATTTTTTTAAGAAAATCTATTGACTAAATGGGAAATATAGTTCACTATTATTCTCATGGTGGGAGATTTGAATTTCACCAACCCAATGAATAAATGCCTCGCTTATGCGGGGCTTTTTGCATTCTAGGGTTGTGAAAACCTCCATCATATTTCGTAGCAAAATTCTGAGTCATATTCAGTGATTGAAACGTACATCATTATTAAAATGATGCGTTTTTCTTCGCCGTTTATTACCTGAATTTACTGAAAGAGAAGATTGGATTTTCTCTTATTTGAACATCAAAACTCGCTTCGGCGAGTTTTTTTGTTTCTTCATTTTATAAAAAGGAATTTTATATGAAACGTATTACCCCAATTGTTTTATCACTGCTTATGGTTTCAACCAGTTATGCCAATTCAGAGATGACAGTAGTACCTGAACTTGAAACTCAATCATCTGCTGTTGCGCGTGATACTTCAATGCGTGCAATGAATGATGAAAACTGTGGTATTGGTTGTCCATTAGGTGGCAGTGAAACCACTATTCAACGCGATGTTTATACATTAAATAATAATAGCGAAACCAAGTTTGCAGATTGGGTTGCTTATTTAGTGACTAAAGACAGTATTGGTAGTGGTAAAGCACGTAACTGGAAAAAAGATCCGGCTTTAGGTAATGATGAAACCTTATCGCCAACGGATTACAAAAATGCCAATGCCACATTAAAAGTTGACCGTGGTCATCAGGCTCCTCTCGCTTCATTAGCTGCGTTACCAGGTTGGAATGCGCTTAACTATCTTTCTAATATTACACCGCAAAAAGCAGACTTAAACCAAGGTGCTTGGGTGCGATTAGAAGATCAAGAGCGTAATTTGGCAAAAGAAGGCCACAAAGTCTTTACAGTTACAGGACCTATCTACGAAAGAGATATGGGTAAATTGCCAAGTACAGATAAAGATCACACAATCCCAAGTGCTTATTTTAAAGTGGTTTTTCTAAATGATTCACCAGAAAGCTCCTCTTATGCAGCATTTATTATGGATCAACAAACACCGAAAAAAGCAAATTTCTGTGAATTCCAAGTAACGGCAGCAGAAGTGGAAGCTCGTACTGGTTTAACACTTTGGAGTCAGTTACCTGAAAGTGCTCAAGGTGTGAAATCTCAAGCCGGTGAGTTAGTCAAAAAAATGGGATGTACGGTATTAAAATAAGCTTTTAAACCAACCTCTCAGTAAGTAATAAAAAAGGTCACTTTATTAAGTGACCTTTTTAAATATTGCTAAATAGATATATTTAGCGGTTTTCAAAATTAATAAGCTGGTGGCGCTGATTAAAAAACTTCTTATAGGTTAAATAGCAAGCAATAATGGTTGAAATACTGGCTGTTGCCATCAACATAAAAGTCACCATAATTTGATATTTAACGGCTTGTAATGGATCAACACCAGCAAATATAAGCCCTGACATCATACCCGGCAAACTCACAATACCGACAGTTTTTGCTGCATCAACCGTTGGGATTAATGAAGATTTAATGCTATCTCGAATAATACTCATTGAAGCTAACTTAGGTGTTGCACCAAGGCTTAACATTTCTTGCAATTGCTGTTGTTGATTTTGAAAACGTTGACCTAAATTATTATAACAAAGCCCCGTTGCTATCATTGCATTACCTGCAATCATCCCCGTAATTGGAATAATTTGAATGGGTGTAAAAGCAATGGAACTAGTGAGCAATAAAATAGTTAAAGTTAATAATGCCCCAGTCGTAATAGCGGTAAAAGAGATCAGAAAGATATCTTTAACATATTTACTCCGCTTTTTAGCATTATGGGCTGCGTTATAGCAGATAAATAACACCATTAAGAAAGTAAGAATAAAATGGTCAACATGGAAAATATAGGTCAATACATAGCCAACAATTAATAGTTGAACAATGGCTCTTGCTGTACTCCAAATAATATCTTTTTCTAAAGCTAGTTTTTCTTTACGGCTAATAAAAATGGCCACGAGAACTAATAAAAGCGAGAAAATTAGAGATTCATTGCTTATCGTATGTTCGTTCATAATATTATGTTCGCTCATAACAAAAGGGTGACTGATAAAAAAATAAAAAATCAGGCATCATTGTGAGAAGGTAATAAGATCACATCATTAGCATGTTTTATTTCATTTTGATCGTGAGTGACCCATAACACAGCGAGATTTTGATCTTTAACGTAGTGGTGAATAACATCATTCACTTTTGTTTTATTATCTTCATCTAATGCGCTTGTTATCTCATCAAGTAATAAGATTTTTGGCATAAATTGTAGATTTCTTATCAGTGAAATACGTTGTTTTTCGCCTCCCGAAAGTTCATTAATTCCCTTTTTCATAATGGATGTAGGCAAACAAAAATAATCCAAATCATGGGCTATTTTCTTATCATCCACAGAGCGTTTTCGTAAGAAATAAGGAAATTTAAGGTTATCGTAAACAGTCTCACCAAATAACATAGGTGTTTGAGTACAATAAGAAACTTGCTGGCGATATTCTTCAGGTGAAAACGTTAGATAGTCTTTATTTTCAAAGAAAATTGAACCACTGGTAGGTGATAGTAGTGAAGCGACAATCTTGAGTAAGGTGCTTTTACCACAACCTGAAGGGCCTGTGATAAGTTTAAATTCAGAAGGTTGAAGTTCAAAATTGATATTATCAAGGATAGTTTTGTTATCGACTCGATAACCTATTTTATCAAGACGTAAAAGTGCAGTCGTGCTTTCCATTCTTATCCCAAACTTAAAAGAGAGAATAATTATCATTATACAGAGTTAACGATATAAAGATCCTGCTTTAAATCAGTTAGTAAGCAAATTTGTTACTATTTAAGTATAGGATAATAAGAATATGAGCCAATAAAAAAGATAAATTTATTTTTCTCGATTGACTAAAAAATGCCAAGTAAAATTAATAAACCTGAAATTAAAGTAATACTTGATAGCGCTTCATTTAGTCAAAAATAACCTAAGATCCCCGCTTTCGGATTGTTTTTCATATTGAGAGTACCAATGCTTTATATCATTGATTATTTCATTCGTTAAACGCTCGCCTTGTTCATTATAAAATCCATGATCTAACTTATCGTATTTAATAAACTTCACATTAGGTTGGTTGATATCTTGGCTTAATTGATTAAATGCATCGACATTTACATTCGCGTCATTAAGTGTCTGAATAATTAAGATAGGGGTATGCTGATTGCTTTTAATTACGTTAAGTAAATCAATAGCAAAATATTGTTGCCACCATAATTTACTGTGCTCACTGACAAATTGTTCATCATCGATTTGATTATTTTTGATGGCATCAGCAAATTGCTGAAAGCCATCTAGAGCATCTTTAATGTGCTCTTTAGGTGTGGTAAGACGAATATTATAAAGAACATCATCAAGAAAAAAACGACCCCCACCATTTAGTGCAATAGCCGCTTTTATATCATCGCGTTTAGCTACCACTAAATGCGCCATCGTGGCACCTTCACTTCCACCAATTAAAATAATATTCGGATACTGTGACGATAATTTATCTAACACAGCCTCATAATCTTCAGTTCGTTGTTTAGGATTATCATGAAGCTTATAGGTTTCAGGGCAATCAGCACGTTCACCATCATATTGTGAATAAGGTAATTGAGCAGTAATACCGTATTTTTCTACCATTAAAACATCACTATTGGGTAACCACTGACCAAAGGTTTCTTGAATAAAGGTATTATTTTTAATGCTGTTACAGTCAGAGCCTTGCATTAACACCAAGAGAGTTTGATTTTTTTCAGCTCGTTTATCTAAGTAATAGCTAATTTCACTGCCATCTTTACGTGAGAGTAAATGTGTCGATATTTCGGCATAACTTGCAAAAGAAGGAAGCAAAAACGTAGAGAGTAAAAATAGAAGTGAAGTGCGCATGGTCACCTTGTTTGTTTTCGTAGGGATGTAATAAGAAATTTTATTTTAATAATAAGTAAACAGCTAATTTAGTGAATTATTGTACAGAAACAAGCGAAGAAAAGTTTATCGCACAGATAGTCTCTATAAAATTAATTTACTCTTAATAAAATAGCCTGAAAATTCAGGCTATCTGGGGATCATCAATGAATGGGAACGAAATAATCAATCTCTAAGGTTCTAGGTAATTCCATTAAATCAACATCAGTTTCTATACTGACATATCTTTCAATATCGGCACCTAAGCGACGACATAAACCTAATGCGGGAAGGGTATAAAAATAAATTTTCATCGCAAACTGTTTATATTCTTCTAGCGTTCCCTTAAATTGGAATCTGACATAGCGTCCTGCCTCAATCACTCTTTTTCTAAAACCACTGGTTTTTGTGAAATGATCTAAGCTATTTAACCCAATTTCATAATCAATCTGGATTTTATTTTTACGTAATGTGTTCGGTTGGTATGAAATAAGCACAGTACTTTCTGTAAAGTTTTTATCCGTATACAGTAAAAAATCATTCCAAAATTGGTGGCGAATATCTTCGTGCAATTTACCTATATCTTCGATAGAGCAAAAATACTGATATTGCATCCCATAAACGTAACTTTCAGGTAACTCCATAATTTTAGGAATAGGCAAATCAACAACATCAAAATTGATTGGTGGCTGAAAGTTATCACCACAAAGATTATCTAGTTTACGATATTCTGTGGGTGTTACACCAAAGGTGGCTTTAAAACGACGCGTAAATGATTGCTGGGAATCAAACTGATAACGCAATGCCACAGTCAGAATAGGCAATTTAGTTAATCGTAATTCGGTTGCCGCTTTTGTTAAACGCCTTCCTCGAATATACGAAGCAAGTGTTAATCCCGTCGCTTGTTTAAATACGCGTTGTAAATGCCATTTGGTATAACCAGAACGGATCGCAACGTCATCAAGTAGCAACGGTTTTTCCAGATTCACCTCAATCCAGAGAAGAAGTTCTTTGATAATTTCTATATTAAAAGTGGATAAGGTATTTGAGGGGGTAAGCCCATTGTACTGAGATGACATGATAATTTCCTGAAAATATTTTGTTCAGTTTACACGAAACTGATACCCATATATTATTACATACTTATGGTATGTTTTAAGGGTTTTATCATGAAAATAAAATCACGGCAACAAGAGAATTCAGAGCAAACGCGCACTGCATTACGTGAAGCTGCGCAAGAACTATTTATAAATCAGAACTATTGTGATGTTTCCGTTGATGAAATATCACGTCACGCAAGAGTAACGAAAGGGGCTTTTTATCACCACTTTAGTAATAAGAAAGCACTATTAAAAGAGTGCTACCTTTTTCAGGTTGATAAGGTCGTCGAAAAACTGGTTCAAATTCCTACCTATGATGATCAGTGGCAAGAGTTAGAGGTTATTTTTAGTTTCTGTGTAGATCATATTTATCAACATAAAAATAAGCTTATTCCCTTACAAGAAATAATTTCTGTTCTAGGTTGGAAAGAATGGGATGAAATTGATTCACAAATTCTTATTCCTCGAATTAAAAAGTGTGTAGATACCCTCTATAACAAACAAGAAATTTGTACTTATTCTCCTGATATTGTCGTGAATTTAATTTATGGATTTGTCACGCATATCGCGATTAATTTAAAGAATGAAGCTACATTACCTGAAAATGCCTGTAAGGACTTTAAAACGATATTTTCTGATTTTTTAATGGGCATAAAACAATCTTCAATAAATGCGAAAGACCATAAATAGCACAAAAATAGTGATGGATTGATGTACATTGGATCAAAATACACAAAGTAAGGGTTCAGAATATTATGACAATAGAAGTGCCTAAGAGTCATTTCACCGCAACGGGCATTGTATTCAATGAGCAGGGCAAATTCCTTCTCCATTTACATTCTAAAATAGGCTGTTGGTTACCACCAGGTGGTCATATAGAAGAGAATGAAGAGCCACAAGATGCAGTATTAAGAGAAATAGAAGAAGAAACAGGTTTACTGTGTGAGTGTCTTTGTTATCAACCTGAATTTAGCCTTAACCTAAATAACAATGATGTTATTGAACTTGTAAAACCGCTCGCCATTTTAAAAGAACCCATTCAGGATAAAAAACAAGGATTTCATTATCACATCGATATGATTTACCTTTGTAAGCCGTTAAAAAATAGCCAATTAACAAATAAATCTTTCCAATGGCTCTCTTTGGATGAAGTTAAAAAATTAGAAACGCCATTGAATGTGATAAGACTTATTGAACTAACTGAAAAACTATTAATAAAGAAAATTATTTAAATTTCTTAATAAAGCTAAATTACTCATAATAAATAAACAATAAAAGCAGTTTTTAGAAACTGCTTTATTTTTATTGGAAATAAATCACTTTTAAAACTCACTATAATTTAACTTTGAAGTTAAATAAATTAATGTTAATAGGTAAATACACCTATTAAATATTAATGTGAAAATACACAAATAAAATTACAAAAACTAAAAAATTATTAATAAATTATCTTTTTCTGAGTAAAATCACCTTCATTGCGGGATATTGTATAGTTAATTTGTATCTGGATGGATAAAACAATCGTTTATTTCATAAATGAAAAATGGTTTTCACTGCACTCTAAAGTTTTTCCTCATTATTACCGACATTATAAACAAAGGCAGATCCTACGAGCCTTTATATTCTAATGAATAAATTTTAGCCTTATTTTATTTACACCAGGGAATATGCTCTTTGTCAGAGAAAGAGTGCATTCTGATATCTTACAAATGTACAGATAAAAAATTCTGTATATTTTGATGGAATATGACCATGTTTAAAAATATCAGTATAGAAAAGACCGTTAAGGTCATGCTGGCCATTTTATTTGCGTTGATTATGAGCATTATTTATTTTAGTTATGATGCTTCCACTCGATCCTATAATAATTTCGTTTCATCAAATAGCCTAAGTCAGCAAATGTTACTTATGGGCAAAGCGCGATATCAAATGGCCGTGATCAGGGCAAATATTAATGGATTAGATGGGCAATTACGCGTTAATGAAAAACCCTCAGCAAAATACTTTCACCAAACTGCAGAATATATTGAAATAACGCGTGAAGAGATCCACCGTTGGTCAGACACGGAAAAACTCACCTTAGAAGGGCGAGAACTAGCCGATGATATGACAAAACGTTTTGATGAATTGCTCGATATCTTTACTGGCGCACTAGAGAGATTGCGTAGAGGTGAGCTAACAACACACTCAGCCAGTGTTAAAATGGATGAGCTTAATGATATCACGATGCAATATTACGCTGTGGCTAATGGTATCGAGAATAGCTATATCGATATTGCAAAAACATCTCAAGAACGTTTAATGCTGGTGTCAATTACGACAGGTATTATTGTTATTCTTTTATTTTTCATTATATTACGTTGGTTCTCCCATACCTTTATTGGCAATATCAAAATATTAATCAATATCTTTAGTAAGATGAGTCAAGGCGATTTAAGTATGCGTGTAGATAATCACGGTACTAATGAATTTGGTCAGCTATTCAATGAAATGAATAAGATGAAAAATTCATTAAGCCATATGATTTCTTCCGTGAAAAATGCCGTTAATACTATTAGTGTTAGTGCAAGTGAAATCGCAACAGGAAATACAGATTTATCATCTCGAACTGAAGAGCAGGCTAGCGCATTACAAGAAACTGTTGCCAGTATGGAGCAAATTAAAACAACAGTTGAGAAAAATGCGGATAACTCACGTGAAGCTAGCAAATTAGCACTAACAGCAACCGCATCTGCTCAAAACGGTGAAAATGTGATGGATAGCGTGGTAGAAACCATGTCTTCAATCTCTGAGAGCGCGAAGAAAATTGCAGACATCAATGACATTATTAACAGCATTGCCAATCAAACGAATATTTTGTCATTAAATGCGGCAGTTGAAGCGGCAAGAGCGGGTGAACAAGGTAGAGGATTTACCGTTGTAGCATCTGAAGTGCGTAGTTTGGCTAGCCGCAGTGCGGAAGCTGCGAAAGAGATCAATGATTTGATAACACACTCTGTTAATAAAGTGCATGTTGGCTCTCAGCAAGTTGCTCAAGCTGGACGCTCAATGTCAGAGATCGTCACAACCATTAATCAGGTGAATGACTTTATGCAACAGATAGCCCTTGCTTCTAATGAACAAAGCATGGGGATTAACCAAATCGCATTGGCTGTTAGTGAAATGGACACCGTTACTCAGCAAAATGCGGCATTGGTTGAAGAATCAGCGGCTATCACAGCGAATATGGATGATGAAGCTCATCAATTAGCTAAATTAGTTTCACAATTTAAAGTAGATGAAGAGAAAGAAACACTTTCACGCTTTGATCCCACACAATCAGCGGAAGCTATCGAGACTCAACAAAAATAAGTGCCATATCGCTAATCAATAAAATAGGCCCCCTTTGCTAATTTATGGCGAAGGGGGCTTTTTATTGCATTTATTCTAAGTGATTAGAATTAAGCTTTGATCTGATTAACGCATTCATTACCTGAAGCAACGTCTTTAATATTGTGCAGTGTTGTTTCGCTAATACTAATCAATGCTTCTTCTGTTAAGAAAGCTTGGTGTCCTGTAAATAACACGTTATGGCAAGAAGATAGGCGGCGGAAAATATCATCTTGAATAACGTCATTTGATTTATCTTCAAAGAAAAGGTCACGCTCATTTTCATAAACGTCCATTCCCAATGCACCAATTTTACCTTGTTTTAATGCATTAATAGCAGCAGCAGAATCCACTAAAGCACCACGACTGGTGTTAATAATCATCACACCATCTTTCATTTGTGCAAAAGCAGTTTCATTTAATAAATGGTGATTATCTGCGGTTAATGGGCAATGCAACGAAATAACATTAGAATTCGCATAGAGTGTTGCCAAATCGACATATTCTGCACCTAAATCAAGTACTGCTTGATTTGGATAAGGATCATAAGCAAGTAGCTTCATGCCAAAGCCTTTTAATATGCGCAATGTTGCTAATCCTATTTTACCTGTGCCAATAATACCGGCAGTACGATTATGCATATTAAAGCCAGTTAAGCCTTCTAATGAGAAGTTTGCATCACGAGTACGTTGATAAGCTCTGTGTATACGACGATTAAGTGATAGCATCATACCAACAGCATGTTCTGCAATAGCCTCTGGTGAATAAGCCGGCACACGGACAACCGTTATACCTAATTCAGCCGCAGCTTCTAAATCGACGTTATTGAATCCTGCGCAGCGTAATGCGAGGATACGTATATTAAGGCTAGCAAGCTCTTGTAAAACCGCACGATTTGCATCGTCATTGACGAAAATACAAACAGCATCAGCGCCAACGGCATTTTTTGCGGTTTGTTCTGTCAAATTAAAATCGAAATATTCAATATCATAATGGTATCCATTATGTTGATTGACCCATTCCATGTGTTTACGATCATAATGTTTAGTACTATAGGAAACGATTTTCATCCAGTCTTCTCTGCTCTCGATTAAATTTTTATTCAGAGGCTGGAAAAACAAGAATTATCCAGCCCCAATATGAAAGAAATTAATACTATCATTATAAACAATTTAGAGAGGTAAGTGGATGATTCAGGTTTGTTTAAAAGGAATATGATGTGTTGTTAAGAAAAACAATCAAATGGACAGGGACGATACTACTAGGCACAGGTCTAATTGGCACTGCTTTATGGGTGTCTATTCCTCGTTGGCTGCCCGTGGTTGCTCACTATTACTTGCCTGAAGGTGTAACACTTTCTTTATCGCAGCCGAAGTTACAGCGCATAGGCGTTTCAGTTGAAAATATCGCATTAAAGGCAGAGGGTTGTACTTTAGCTAATCTTGATAACTTTGTTTTTACTTATCAAAAAGAGCAGATTGATAAACTTCAATTTAATAGCCAGCAACTCGTCATTGATGAACAATGTTTTTCAATGATGCCAGCAAGTAAACAAGAAGAAACTGCAACTGTTCCTCTTGAGATAAATTCACTATTAACTTCAATACCTTATTTATCCGTTAATATCGATAATGTGCTCTTAAAAGAAAATGCTCGTTATCAAGGTGCATTACAACTAAAAACACAAAACAATGGGCGACTAATTACTTACCAAGGAGAAAATGCTCAACTTGGTATTTTCATTAGAGACAACCAATGGCTTGATATTAAAAAGCTTAAAGTGAATTTACCTGATGATAACAATATTGAACTGGCTGCTGAAATAGCGCTTCCTCTAGATATAGCGTCATTACCTGAAAAAGGCACCATCGATGCAACGTTATTAACTTCTCACTATGAACATCCGTTAGTTTTTATTCTTGAATGGGTTGGACAATCCGGCACTATTTCAATTGCCGAACAAGGTGGTGGTCACGCATTGGCTTTATTACCTTGGACTGTCACACCTGAAAATATCGTTATTGAGCAAGGTCGTTGGGAATGGTTTGGATTAGACCAACCGTTACGAGGTGGGGTAAATATTAATATCGCCCAATGGCAAAAAGGGTTAACGGATTTAAGATTAACTGCACGATTAAATGTGATGACAGAAGGCAATGCAGGGAAAGGAAATTTGGTGATATCGATCCCTGAAACGGCAGTAAATTGGCTAGATGCACAAATTCCTATTCAAATCACTGGTGTTGTTAATAAAGAATTAATGCAAGCTAGTGCGCAATTACCCGTTAAAGTCACTGGCATGTTGACAGATCCTACTATCGAATTTCAATCCGGATCTTTATTTCGTTTCAAAGGCCCCGTTACTGAAACACTGACAGTAACAGATGCCCGCTTACCTTTAGCTGGAACCACCTTTTCATCAAAAGGTTTTAATGGGCGTTTAAATGCGATAGTCGTTGCCCAAGACAGTATTTGGGGTGATTACCGCATTCATTTTCAAGGTAAAGCGATTGATTTCTTGCCTGATAATGGAACTTGGCAATGGCGTTATTGGGGAGATGGAAATTTACTACCGTTAAAAGCGCATTGGGATATTGCAGGAACAGGTTATTGGACTGATAAATTAGTGAGTTTTGAGAAACTCAATACAGGTTTTGATGTTTTAAAATATCAACATACTGCAATGACAGCGCCACGATTATCTTTATTAAGTCCATTTCGTTGGTTCAGAGATGATAAAAAGCCGACATTTAATGGAAAGCTAAAATTAACGAGTCAGCGTATTGATTTCCCTGCGGGTGGTTTTTTAGATAAGACAGATTTTATTGCTACGGTTAGTGGTGAATCACCTTTTAATTTTAATGTGAAAGGTGAGTTAAGTGCTAAACCCAATATAGGACCAATTGCAATTAATACACGCTGGGATGGTGCGAGGCTAAGAGGGCAAATGCGTTGGCCTTCACAACCAATTAATGTTTTTCAATCACTAATACCCGCAGATTTAGGCATTACCCTTGATAAAGGTGAATTGTATACACAAGCTGATTTTTCTATTGCACCAGGACAAGGATTAATTGCTGGTGGGCATCTTGTTGTTAAACAAGGCGGAATGTGGCTTAAAGATGGTGTTTTAGAAGGTTTAGATTTTATCTTACCTTGGCGTTTGAATGGAGATGAATGGCAATTAGGGGTTAAACAACCCGTTCAGTTACGAATAAAACGAGTTAATAACCTTTTTGAAATGACCGATATTACGGCAGATCTTCAAGGTTTTTACCCCGCAACTGAAATTAAGCCATTAGTCTTATCTAACGTTAATGTTGCAATGTTGGATGGAACAATATCTTTAGCAAAATTAGCGATACCACAACATGACGCAGCGATTATTTCTATTGATAATATTCAATTAAGTCATCTGTTTACTCTATTAAAAGTGACTCAATTTGCAGCATCAGGTAAAGTGAGTGGCGAATTTCCATTTTTTATTAATAATAATCAATGGATTATTAAAGATGGTTGGCTAGCTAATTCATCTTATTTAACGTTAAGACTTGATAAAGATTTCGTTGATTCAATTGATGATAACAATATGTCAGCGGGTGTTGCTATGGCATGGTTGCGTTATCTAGAGATCAGTCGTTCTTGGACTCGTGTTAATTTAAGCAATTTGGGTGAGTTAGTGCTAGAGGCTGAAATTCATGGAACGAATCCTTTAGAGGATAAACGCCGTCAGGTTAATCTAAATTATCGACATGAAGAAAATGTCTTCCAATTATGGCGAAGTTTACGATTTGGTTCACAATTGGAAGAGTGGTTAGAAAAAAGCTTATCAGATTTAGGGAGTGAGTCAGAGTGAAACCATTATTCTTAAAAAAACTATTTTTATTAGCGGCGATAGTAATGGGAATATCAACGTTAACAGGATGTATTCGATTAGAAGTCGCGACACCAGATAAACCTATAAATATTAATATGAACGTAAAAATTGAACATGAGATTAATGTAAAAATAGACAGACAAGTTGAAGATCTCTTAAAAAATAACAGCGCCATTTTTTAAAGGGTAAATGATGAATTATAAAAAATATCTCTTAAGTTTTGGGCTAATAATGGCTTTAACCAGTACAAATGCTATAGCATTAACACTTGATGAAGCGAGATCACAAGGGTTAGTAGGAGAAACCTTCAGCGGTTATATTGAACTTGTGCAGACAAATAACAAACAAGCTCAACAACTTGTTGATGAAATCAATCAAGCCAGAAAAGCAAAATATACTGAAGTTGCTAAAACTAACCAAGTAACACCAGAATCAGTAGCTCGACTTGCGGGTGAAAAATTAGTCGCAAGAGCTAATGAAGGTGAATTTGTTAAAGGTATTAATGGTAGATGGGTAAAAAAATAGTAACACCTTAAATAAGCATTTAATTTCGTTAAAAGCACGATCTATTATAAATAGCTATCGTGCTTTTCCATAATTGCAATCACTAACTATCGCTAAACGTAACAACATCATCATTTATTTTTATAGTGAACTGAATATTGGATTGTATATAACCGGGTTTTGGAGGTATATCATCTTTTTTTACATAATTAGCAAAAAAATAAAACTCAACTTTGCCATCAATGAGGTTTTCAACAAACTCATTCTCTTTATTAAGATCTAGTGGTCTTTGTTCTTCATTGTATAATAATTGAAATGTAATATTAGCACTTGCACTATCGTCAGTGATCTGATTTTTTAAATAACCGGTATTATTATCAATACTTGAATTTTCAATTTTCAAACGCACTTCGCCATCGCTTTTAGAGCAGTCATTTATAGTAACAATAATAATGTGGCTGTCAGTATCAGCTAATGTTCCCGCTTCATGTGATGAAAAATCATTTTCATTAATAGAAATCTTATCGCTGATATTTTCATAGATATAATCAATATCACAACTTAAAGGAATTTCATGATCACCGCGCCTAGGTGCTGATGATAATGAAAAAGAGATAAGTAGTAACGTAATCATTAAATAGATAGTTTTTTTCATAATTTTCTTAATAGAGATAAATTAGTTTAAATACAATTGATTTCTTTTTTTATTAGTGTGATGTTCTTTTCATTATCATCAATTTCATAGTTAAATTGACACTGCTTATCTTCTCCCCATTTTACTTTTACTAGTCCACTCTCTGTAATGCCAGAAAGAAAAATAATATTATTTTCTGATACTAATCCGTGAGAAATAATATTGCCGTTTTTATCGAACGCGATGACTGTCGATGCAAAGGGAAGTGGAGTCGTTGATTTAAAAATAACACGATAACCCATTTTTATTGGGAAAATTATTTTAGACACTGAGCCTAATGTAGGAATAACATTTTTACTATAAACTTCGGTTTCTGCTTGTTGGGGTAATGTCGTTGCATTTAATTTAATGTTGTTTATTCGATAAGGTGTTATGTTGTTTAAAATTAGATTTCCAAAAATATCTGTTTTCGCTTTTGTTGAAAATGACGTTTTAATTCCAGATATTCCTTGAGTATTAATCAGTGCAAATGTTCTACCTAAGCGAGGAGCAAGGGTAATACCATTAGAATGAAGAACAACTCCTCCATTGATAGAAATATTGTAATTATAACTATCTTCCACTTTGCTTACATTAAATGTGTAAAATTGATAGTTGTTTTGATAACGGGCATTGGTGGAAAAACGGTTGGACTTTCTTTTCTCATCATAAGTGTGTTGATAATTTACTGAATATCCTAAATTGTAATTAAGTAGGGCGCCTCCAATGTTGGTCGTGTTGATATAGTGTTTCTTCTTATTTTGATAGTTTGTTTGATTATTAACCCAATGATAGTGTTCATTACTATTACCTAATGGTATATGGAGATTAAGCGAGAAGAAATGATCAAAAATAGATTTGTCTTTTTTAAAGTTATATTTAAGATTATAGTTTGTTTTATTTATTGAAGATGAAAAAGATGTGCCTAACTCAAAGCTTTTAGATATATCTTTATATGTTTTTTCGTGATATTGAAAAGAAAGATAACCTAAATTATTAATATTTTGCGATAAAGAAACGGAATAGTTTATTTTTACGCTATCTTTTTTTTGAAAATTATCTAAATAATGATAAAAAGATATTCCAGAAGTAAAGTAGGTTTGCGTTTTTGATATGTTTTTTTGATAACGAAATTGATATTTAAATTTATTTTTACTATTTTCATAACTTAAGTCTGTTGCTAAACCACCCAGCATACCTAAATCAAGAGATAGTCCAGATAAATAATTCATATAGTTATCTCGTTTTTTTATCGCGCTATATGAAGTAATTCTTTGACTAAGACCATATGACAATTCACTTAAAAGGAAAATTGAATTTTCTTTATCGCTATTCTTTGGTAACGTACCGGAAATAAAATTATATTGATAACTACCTTTATTTAGTTGATTAGGCAATGATGTGAAATAATGTGTTGAGGTTTTTATTCTCCCATCGGCTTCTTTAACTTCTAAATTGAGTTTTTCACTCCCTAAAACAGGTAATGAATTTATAATAAAAGGACCAGGGGGAACGGTGCTTTCATAAATAACTTTGTCACCTTGTTTAATCACCACTTGAGCTTCAGTATCAGCAATTCCTTCAATAATAGGTTTGTTAGCATAAAGAGTATTATTTGAAATTAAATTATTGGATATTAATTGAAAGCCAATTATTTTATCAGTTGGTAATATTCGTGTTGTAGGTGAGAACTTGCCTCCATAAAAAAGAGCAGAAAAAGAATTAATTTGGCGATAGGTATATAGTGATGAAAGCTTCGATTGGTAACGATTTTTATTCCAATAAAAGCTATTTTGACTGCGTATGCGCCAAGCACCTAAATTAAGACCTGTTTGTAAATTGAGTTTTTGTTCTAGGTCTTTTTTTTGATGATGCCTAATTGAATAGGAATATTGACTAAATAATGCAGTGATCCCATTATCCCAATCTTTTTCATCAATGATTTTATTTTCTCTTTTTATCAATGCTTTTTGTGGAATAATTAAATTTAGTTTCTGATTTGAAAAAGAGTATTTAAAATCAATTGAGTATTCAATTAAAGGGATTATATCTTGATGTTCTTTTTTTATTGAATAAAAATCCTCATCAATACCAAGAGTGATAAAATCATTAACAGAGAGGCAAGGGATCAACTTGTTGTCTATATTTTTAAAATAAAGGAGTTTTGCCATTTTTTTTCTATTGTTGATATGAATAATAGAATAATAAAACCCTTCAGGTTTTTTGTTCTCAAGTAGTTGTTTAATAGTTTCTTTATCAATATTGGAAAATGAATGAGTATAAATTGAGAGTGAACTGTCCTGAGCTATAGTATGTTGATTATAAATAGATATTAAAATCAAAAATGTTAATTTTGTTTTTATATGATTAATAATCATTAATAACTTCCTTATCCGCCACCTCTATAGCTACACCATGTTGATTAAATATTTTCCATTTAACGTTTCCACTTTCTGAAATTATTTTTTTTGTGTTATATTTTTTAAATGGTGGGATTGTTTTACTTTCATTAACTATTAACATCCTATTGAAATATACTGAAGATAGAGCAATAAAATAAGGTGTAGGGTTGTTTATAATAAACTCATTATTTTTATTTTTTAAAAACTCAATCTTTTTATAAGCATCTTTTGCATCTTTTTCTATTGATATAGGTCTATATATTAAATTATATACAGAGTTTATAGAGACATGTAACATATTTTTATTGTTGTCAGAGTTTAATAGGATAGGTATTCTTTTAATGTTTATTCTATATAATGTTTCTCTATCTATTTCTTTTATTTCATCTTTTTTAAATATTTTCAAAGAAAAGGTTTCATCTTTTTCTATCTTGAAAAGAGGTGGGGTTACCATAAAAGGAATTTCATTACTATTTTCTTTATCATAATGTGTAACCCAACTTTGTATAAAGTAATCATTATTTGCTTTGTTGTTTATTTCAATTATTTCTTGATTAGCACTTTCAATAAAAATAAATTTATCTTTATTTATTTCTATTGATGATTGACTATATGTAGGAAAGATGAAAAATAATGCGAAAAATTTAAATTTTTTAAACATATTCTTTGGCTAGCTAGAGTAGAAAGTATAAGTGTTAAAACAAAGCTGGTATTCCAGCTTTGTTGATTTATGGCGTTTTAATCCACAGCAATATCACTATATATAACATCAAAAGTTAAAGTTGATGATACTAAACCTGGTGTCGCATTCATGCCATTAGGTTTCATATAGTTAACATCAAATAAAAATTGTGCACTGTTATTTTCTTTATCTATTTTTGATTTAAATGCATTAGGTTTTTCATTATTTAATTCAATAATATTTTTATCAGTATCAAAAATAGCAATATCAACATTACTACCGTTATTGGCTAAATTTTTTAAAAGTCGTTTAGTTTGTTTTGGTATTTGTAATTGTACGCTATTAATGTTTTCGCTACAGTTAGTAAATTGAATCTCAAGGGGTTGAGCTGGAGTTTTAGCAATATGATCATCACCAAAATTATTCGCTTGAACTGGTGGTAACTCAATAGGTTGTATTTCATCTAGTTGACATCTTGTATTTGGTATAACAGAACCATTAATTGTAATTGTTCCTACATTTTTTTCTGTATATTCAACAGCATTTGATTGAGTTGAAAAAAGTGTTGTAGATAGAATAAATATTGAAAGTAGACTTTTTTTCATTGTAAATTCCATTTATTGAATTAATAAAATTATTTAACTACTGCTATATTACTTAAAGCGATTAAATATTATTGATTTATTTTTTATAAATCAAATCGGTTTTTTATGTAAATATTTATTTATAATATGAATAAAAGAATAAACAATGAAATATGGTTATTAAAATAACCGGTATTTTATTAATGCTTTGAGAATTTGATTAAATTTAGTTTTTCTTGCCATTAAGGTTTCTAAATTATAAATTAGAAATGATTTTTTTATAAAAGAAAAATTAGCATACCTTTGTATTTGATGAGGTATAAAAATTAGATATAAAAAAAGCACCTAAAGTAGGTGCTTTAAGAAAAATATAAATTATTATTTTACTGTAATGCTTCTTGAGCTAATAACAGCATCAATTTCTTTTTGTGCTTGTAGGTGAGATTGCTGTGCGTATTCTTCACCATATGCAGTACCTTCAGCCATAATAAATTGTACGTCATTAATACCGATAAAAGCTAAAAATTGTTTTAGGAATGGAACAATAAGATCAGAAGGTTGATCTTTATGAACACCACCACGACTAGTTAATACAACCGCTTGTTTATTTTCAAGTAAACCAACAGAGCCAGCTTCGGTGTATTTAAATGTTTCACCAGCACGAGCGATATAATCAATGTAATGCTTTAATTGAGCCGAAATTGAAAAGTTATACATTGGTGCAGTAATCACTATCACATCGTGAGCTTTTAATTCACTAATCAACTCATCTGATAATGCTCTGGCTGTTTTTTGTTCATCCGAAAGCATCGCTGTCTCTTTGCCAAAAGCAAATAGCGTAGCTTGATCCAAAGTAGGCACAGGATTTTTAGCGAGGTCACGTACTGTAATCAAGTCATCTTTATGATTATTTTGCCAATTTTCAATTAAGTAATCGGCCATTTTATTACTGTGTGAATAGCTATCTAAAATGCTGGATTTCAGTACAAGGATCTTTTTCATTCTTTTCTCGTGGTCTATAAAATGTTTTATTTATTAGTGAGTAGTAGTTTACCCGATCTTTAAAATATCACATCACAATCCTTTGAATATGCTATTCAAAATTATTGATTATATAAAATCATATACTAATAAATTTAATCAAGCCTTTATGTGCCAATAGTCTGTTGTGATATCATACGGGCATTAGTTTTGATTAGAATAACCTCAAAAAGGATAATAAAAGGTGACATTATCATCTGCCACGCTCTATCAAGAAATAGAGCAATTATCGTTGCGGGAGCAGCAACGATTAAGAAAACGTCTACGTGGCGTCGCTAAAATTAATAATGAAGAGTCTAAACAAGCGGTATTAAGTACAATTAAAGACGATATTACAACAGCACAACAGATGATAATTCGCCGTCGTGCCAATTGTCCTGAAATTACTTACCCAGAAAACCTTCCTGTTAGCCAAAAGAAAGATGCCATTTATAATGCAATAAGAGATAACCAAGTCGTTATTATTGCAGGGGAAACAGGTTCAGGTAAAACAACACAGATCCCTAAAATTTGTCTTGAATTAGGGCGAGGGATCAAGGGTTTTATTGGCCATACACAGCCTCGTCGTTTAGCTGCACGTTCAGTGGCTGAACGTATCGCTCATGAGTTAAAAAGTACGTTAGGAGGATCTGTAGGTTATAAGGTTCGTTTTAGCGACCATGTTGGCGATAATACTCTCGTCAAGTTAATGACAGATGGTATTTTATTGGCAGAATTACAGCAAGATAAGCTGTTACTTCAATATGACACTATCATTATTGATGAAGCCCATGAACGTAGTTTAAATATCGATTTTATTCTTGGCTATTTAAAACAGCTATTACCTAAGCGCCCTGACTTAAAAGTTATTATTACTTCTGCAACTATCGATCCTGAACGTTTTTCTAAACATTTTAGTCAAGCACCTATTATTGAGGTGTCAGGTCGAACTTATCCTGTTGAAGTGAGATATCGTCCTATTGGTGGCGATGAACTTGATAGCGATAAGGATATGACCGATGGCATTGTTGACGCTATTGATGAATTAAGCAGAGAAAGTGCAGGTGATATTCTTATTTTTATGAGTGGTGAGCGCGAAATTCGGGACACTGCTGATGCGCTGAATAAATTACAACTTCGCCATACGGAAGTATTACCTTTATTTGCCCGTTTATCTAACAGTGAACAAAATCGAATATTTCATCCTCATAACGGCAGACGTATTATTTTGGCGACTAACGTCGCCGAAACGTCATTAACTGTACCCGGTATTAAGTACGTTATTGATACCGGCTTTGCGCGTGTCAGTCGTTATAGTTATCGAACAAAAGTACAACGACTTCCAATTGAGCCTATTTCTCAAGCTTCAGCAAATCAAAGAAAAGGGCGTTGTGGTCGTGTTTCTGACGGTATTTGTATTCGCCTTTATTCAGAAGATGATTTTATTTCTCGTTCTGAGTTTACTGATCCCGAAATATTAAGAACTAACCTTGCATCTGTTATTTTACAAATGACGTCGATAGGGTTAGGGGATATTAGTGCTTTCCCATTTGTGCAGCCACCGGATAAACGCAATATTCAAGATGGCGTTCGTTTATTGGAAGAACTAGGTGCGTTACAAAATGAAACTGACCACAATGGTGCTTATCGTTTAACCCCAATGGGGAAACAACTTGCACAACTTCCTATCGATCCTCGTTTAGCAAGAATGGTACTTGAAGCGCGTAAATATGGTGCAGTGAAAGAATTGATGGTTATTACATCCGCACTTTCAATTCAAGATCCACGCGAAAGACCGATGGATAAACAGCAAGCCTCTGATGAAAAGCATCGGCGCTTCCAAGATAAAGACTCTGACTTTTTATCTTTTTTAAATATGTGGGATTATTTAAAAACCCAGCAAAAAGAGTTGAGTCAATCTCAATTTAGAAAATTGTGTCGCCAAGAATTCTTAAACTTTATGCGAGTAAGGGAATGGCAAGATGTTTATACACAGTTGCGACAAGTTGTTAAAGAATTAGGTTTCCCTGTTAATAGTGAGCCTGCTGATTTTAGAAGTGTTCACGTTGCGTTGTTAAGTGGATTGTTGTCACATATTGGGCAAAAAGATGCAGATAAACAAGAATTCACTGGCGCAAGAAATGCCCGTTTTTCTATTTATCCTGGCTCTGGATTGTTCAAAAAACCACCAAAGTGGACAATGGTCGCAGAGCTAGTCGAGACATCTCGTTTATGGGGAAGAATTGCAGCACGTGTTGAACCTGAATGGATAGAACCTATCGCTGAACATTTGGTGAAACATCAATATAGCGAACCTCATTGGTCAAAAGCGCAAGGCGCTGTAATGGCTAATGAAAAAGTCACCCTGTATGGTTTACCAATAGTTGCTTCTCGACCTATTAATTACAGTCAAATTGATCCACTTTTATGTCGTGAGCTTTTTATCCGCCATGCGTTAGTGGAAGGAGATTGGCAAACTCGCCATGCATTTTTCCGTGACAATTTAAAATTACGCACAGAAGTTGAAGAGTTAGAGCATAAATCTCGTCGTCGAGATATTCTTGTTGACGATGAAACAATGTTTACGTTCTACGATCAACGAATACCTTTGGATGTTGTTTCGTCTCGTCATTTTGATAAATGGTGGAAAGAGGCACAAAAGGCATCACCTGATCTGCTTAACTTTGAAAAAAGTATGCTTATCAAAGATGATGCTAAACGTGTTAGCGCGCTAGATTATCCAAATTACTGGCATCAAGATAATCTAAAACTACGCTTAACCTATCAATTTGAACCGGGGACTGCGGCTGATGGCGTCACTGTTCATATTCCATTACCTATTTTAAATCAGGTAAAAGACGAAGGTTTTGATTGGCAAATTCCGGGTATTCGCCATGAATTGATTGTGGCTTTAATTAAATCACTACCAAAACCTGTCCGTCGTAATTTTGTACCAGCACCTAATTATGCTTCGGCTTTTTTAGAGCGTGTACCTCAAGTTGAAGGTGATTTACTCGATAGGCTTGAAAAAGAGTTGCGCCGTATGACAGGAGTGACTGTCGATAGAGAGAGTTGGCAGCTTGACCAAGTTGCTGATCACTTAAAAATGACATTCCGTGTTGTTGGCGATAAAAATAAAACGCTGGCAGAAAGTAAAGATCTCAATAAATTAAAAGAGAACTTAAAGGAAAAAGTGCAAGAAACATTATCAGCAGTAGCAGATGATGGTATTGAACAACAAGATTTACATATTTGGAGTTTTGGTGATTTGCCTCAGCGTTATGAGCAAAAACGGGGTGGCTATTCAGTGAAAGCTTATCCTGCACTCGTGGATGAAAAAAACAGTGTGGGTATCAAGCTTTTTGAAACAGAATCTGAGCAGCAAGCTTCAATGTGGGAAGGGGTAAGACGATTATTATTATTAAATATTCCGTCACCGATAAAATACCTACATGAGAAATTACCTAATAAAGCAAAACTTGGCCTTTACTTTAACCCTTATGGTAAAGTGTTAGAGTTGATTGATGATTGTATTGCTTGTGGTGTCGATAAACTGATGGCGTCTTATGGTGGTTTAATTTGGCAAGAAGATGAATATCAAAAACTGCAAGAATATGTCAGAGCTGAATTAAACGATGCTGTGGTCGAAATAGCTAAACAAGTTGAGGCAATTTTAACTCAAGTATTTGCTATCAATAAGCGTTTAAAAGGGCGGGTGGATATTAGTGTTGCTTTTGCATTATCTGATATTAAAGCTCAGCTTGGTCAGTTAGTTTTTCCTGGTTTTGTTACCTCTCATGGATGGAAACGTCTTGCTGATATTCCTCGTTATTTGAGTGCAATTGAGAAACGAATGGAAAAATTAGCTATTGACCCTAATCGCGATCGCGCTCAAATGAGCCGAGTTGAAAATGTTATTCAACAGTGGCAACAGTGGTTAGGTAAACTAACCGAGAAACAAAAACAGCAAGAAGAAGTGCAAAATATTCGCTGGATGATAGAGGAGCTTAGAGTCAGCCTGTTTGCTCAACAGATAGGAACTCCATATCCAATATCAGATAAACGCATATTGCAGGCGATGGAACAAATTAGTTTTAATTAATCAAACTATTACATATGCAGACCCACGGGAGTTTATGCTTCTTGTGGGTTTTTTATTATCTTGCTAATTAATAGTTACCTACATATTAGTTACAACATACTATATGTTTCTTGATTTATAGACACCTAACCATCAGTGTAAAAAATAATAGCTTAGCAGGGAAATTTTTTGACTTAAGTGAAATTGCTTTTGAAGGGATGAGAGGATGAGAGGATGAGAGGTACTTTTTTCAGTACCTCTCAGATTGTCTTTAGTAAATAGTTAAGTAACCCAATGCTGGAATAGCACCAAATAAAACAAGAGCTAACAGAATTTTTTCACTTAATAGTAGAGGCTTTTTGTCTTTATACTGTTTGCGTGTATATAAAAACATCAGAATACCGGGTGCATATAGGACGACAGAGAGTAATAAATTAATGACACCTGATGCATAAAGTAACCATAAACCATATAAACTTGCAGGTATCGCAATTAATAATAAAGCACGACTACTGCGAGCAACTGCTACTTTAAATAAAAATGCACCTACGAGGAAGTAAGGAACAAGGATCATTTCTGATGCAATAGTCAGTAATGTATTGTAGTTGCTTCCCGTCAGCCAAATTAAAACTAAAGAGAATTGCACTGCACAATTGGTAAACCATAACGAAGATGAAGGAGCATCATTTTTATTCTGTTTCCCTAATTGTTTTGGGAAAGAGTGATGTAGTGCAGCAATATACGGAACCTCTGCTGCCATAATTGTCCAGCTTAAATAAGCACCACATACAGAGAGAATAAGACCTGCTGCAATAATTATCTCGCCCATGCTACCAATAAGTTGAACAAGTAGCGGTGCCATTGATGGGTTTTTCATCGCTGCTAATTCTGCTTGGCTAACTAAACCTTGTGATAACAAAGTCACAAGAATATAGATAATTAATGCGATGACAACAGCAAGCACGGTTGCTAAACCAACATCACGACGATTTTTCGCTCTAGCAGAAACAACGACAGCGCCTTCAATACCAATAAATACCCACAGCGTGATCAGCATGGTATTTTTGACTTGATCCCAAACTGGGACGCCTAAATTTACACCTTTAAAATCAAGGGTAAATATATCCATATTGAAAGCTAATAGGGCGACAATAACAAATAATCCTAAAGGGAGTAACTTTGCCATTGTTGCCATTAAATTAATACTGGCGGCAGTTTGAACACCACGCAAAACAAGAAAATGGACAACCCAAAGTAAGATTGACTCTCCAATTAATGCTTGCCATGTATTTCCATCGCCAAAAATAATGTTTTCTGGTGTGTCTGTAAAAAAACTAAAGGCAGCAAAGACAATAACAAGATAAGAAACGTTAGCAACGACAGCGCAAACCCAATAGCCCCACGCTGAACAAAAACCAATGAACTCACCAAATCCTTCTTTCGCATAGGTAAAAATACCACCATCAAGATCAGGTCGAAGGCGAGAGAGGAGTAATAAAGATGTAGCAAGAAAGAGGATACCAATGCCTGTTATCACCCACCCAATAATCAATGCGGCAGGGCTGGCAACTTCAGCCATATTTTGAGGCAAACTGAATACACCTGCACCAACCATTGAGCTTAATACTAATGCGGTGAGTGATATTAAGCCAAGTTTCTTATTCAAGGATAATTACCTACATGATTAAAATTGTAAATAAATAGCGTATTTTCTTGTTTTTTGGTCAGTAAATAGAATAAATATGAATATCTCAAATTTAAATAAAGATAAAAACACTAAAAAACAGCGAGATTTTACGGAGAGTTGACTTGGTTGTCTATGCATTAAATCATAAAAATTATTCACTTTTACAAAATAATGTCTGATTGATTAAATTTTGAATAAAAAAAAACCTTGCAGATGCAAGGTTTTTATCAATAGGAAATTTTTTATTACTTGAACAGATCAGCAGTAATAGTGACTGTACCGCCATCACTTTGCCATTCATTTGTAATATGGTAGAACTTAGCGCCTTTTGCTGCTGCACGCTTAGCAACCTGATACGAGATTTCTGGTGAGTTTACAAAGTATCCACTAAAAGTAATGGTATCGAAAGGGTCCATTAGTGCAGCAGCTGCTTTGTTAACTTCTTGAATTTCAGTGCCATTTGGTAAAGTTACAGTGTAACGACCACTTGCACCCGAAGTTTGTGTATCAGCAAATGCACCTACGCTTCTATCAAAATCAGTGTTTGATGCAAGACCAGGTTTCTCAACTTTATTGGCAGCGGCTCCGCCTTCTGCAATAAGTGCACGACCAGCATCTGAGTCATAAGGAACAACTGCCTCTGGTGCTTGAATTGCACGTTTAGGCGCATCTTTTTTGTAGATATAAGCTGTTACTTCTTGGTTACCACCATCATTCGTTGATACGTTACGAACAATAAAGAATGATGCTGCACCTTTTTTGGCTGCTGCTTTTGCAATTGCGTCGTTAATATCAGGGGTTGTAGGGAAATAACCGCGGATAGAAACCGTATCAAATGGTTGTAGCAGAATTGCTTCAGGTTTTGGTAGCTCTTTCACGCCATGAAAAACGCGATAGCTTTCTTGATCTGCTTTTGGTGCATCTTTATGGTATAGATCCGCAGTAACACTCATGTTGCCGCTATCACTAATATCATCTAGACCTTGAATATAGAAACTATCAGCACCGACTTTATCCGCACGACGAGATACCGCATCAGCGGCTTCATAAATAGCGTTAAAACGACCGATAACTGTAATTCTTTCAAATGGTTTTAGTTCTGCAGCTTGTTCGGGTGTTAATTCCTGAGCAGCCTGCGCAACAGTGATATTAGTTAAAGACAACATCGCTGCTGCGATGACTGAGGTTTTCAGCTTCATACAAAATCCTTCCGCCTTGCGCAATTAATATTGGTCATGTGCTGAACGTCGTGGTTTATCACATAGGGATTAATTATTACATGTAATAATAGCATTTGTCGCATTATTTTATTTAGCGAATCACCACAGAGTCAAATGACCAGTATATGTTACCAGATATTTACCTGAATATAGTGAATAATTCATAAATATGCCTTTTCGACTAAAATGATCCAATTAAGTTCAATTTTAGCTTTACACAGATATAGATTATTGGTTTTATTTTCAGTAGGTTATTAGAGCTCCGATTAATGGCATGCACATTATTATTTTTAACATTTTTTTTGCATGAATGTGAAGTTAACGGAGAATTTTTAACAGATCTCTATGGATAAGAAGGGAAAATTATGCGAATTGGTATACCCAAAGAGCGACTTTCTAATGAAACAAGGGTTGCAGCTACACCAGCTACAGTGACTCAACTCATAAAATTAGGATTTACAGTCGCAGTTGAAAATGGTGCAGGCATTGCCTCTAGTTTTGAAGATAAAGCTTATCAGGAAGCTGGTGCTGAAATTCTTGCTCTTCAAAATGTTTGGGAATCAGACATTATTTTGAAGGTAAATGCACCACTGGATAATGAAATAGCGTTGCTACAAGATGGTGCAACACTGGTGAGTTTTATTTGGCCAGCTCAAAATGCGGCATTGCTCGAAAAGTTAGCTGAAAAGAATATTAACGTTATGGCAATGGATAGTGTGCCACGTATTTCTCGTGCACAATCCCTTGATGCGTTAAGTTCAATGGCAAACATCGCAGGTTATCGTGCCGTTGTAGAAGCAGCCCATGAATTCGGAAGATTCTTTACAGGTCAAATTACTGCGGCAGGTAAAGTACCACCAGCTAAAGTAATGGTTATTGGTGCGGGTGTTGCTGGTCTTGCTGCAATTGGTGCGGCAGGAAGCCTCGGCGCAATTGTTCGTGCATTTGATACTCGTCCTGAAGTGAAAGAACAAGTTCAAAGCATGGGTGCTGAATTTCTTGAGCTTGATTTTAAAGAAGAAGCAGGCAGTGGTGATGGCTACGCTAAGGTGATGTCAAAAGCATTTATTGATGCAGAAATGGCATTATTTGCAGAACAGGCAAAAGATGTTGATATCATCATTACAACGGCATTAATTCCGGGAAAACCCGCTCCTCGTTTAATTACGAAAGAGATGGTCGATTCGATGAAACCGGGAAGCGTTGTAGTTGATCTTGCAGCTCAAAATGGTGGTAACTGCGAATATACCGTGCCTAATGAAGTTTTTACGACAGAACATGGCGTAAAAATCATTGGTTATACTGATTTAGCTGCTCGTTTACCGGCACAGTCATCTCAGCTTTATGGTACTAACTTAGTTAACCTGCTGAAATTATTGTGTAAAGAGAAAGACGGTAATATCAATATTGATTTTGATGATGTTGTTATTCGTGGTGTGACTGTTATCCGTGCTGGTGAAGTAACATGGCCTGCACCACCAATTCAAGTATCAGCACAACCTAAAGCAGCTCCTGCTGCAAAACCACAAGAAAAGCCCGTTGCTAAACCAGTTTCACCTTGGAAGAAATACAGTCTATTAGCGATAGCTTTCTTATTGTTTGCATGGCTTGCAAATGTTGCACCGAAAGAGTTTTTATCTCACTTTACGGTATTCGCACTTTCTTGTGTTGTAGGTTATTACGTTGTTTGGAATGTAAGTCATTCATTGCATACACCATTAATGTCAGTGACAAACGCAATTTCAGGCATTATCGTCGTCGGTGCTTTACTCCAAATTGGTAGTGGTGGCTGGGTTAGCCTATTTTCGTTTATCGCAATATTGATTGCGAGTATTAACATTTTTGGTGGGTTTACTGTTACTCAACGTATGTTGAAAATGTTCCGTAAAGGATAAGGGAGACAATTATGTCCAGCGGAGTTGTTACAGCGGCATATATTGTCGCCGCGATATTATTTATTTTCAGCCTTGCCGGCTTATCAAAGCATGAAACCTCTAAACAAGGTAACTACTTTGGTATTGCAGGGATGGCAATTGCACTGTTCGCAACCATTTTCGGGCCTTATGCTGGTAATGTGGGTTGGATCATTATTGCAATGGTAATCGGTGCCGTTATTGGTATTCGTTTAGCTAAAAAAGTCGAAATGACTCAGATGCCAGAATTGGTCGCAATCTTACACAGTTTTGTAGGTTTAGCGGCGGTTTTAGTAGGTTTTAACAGTTATCTTGACCACAATACAGCAATGGAACCTGTAATGGTGAATATTCACCTAACAGAAGTCTTTTTAGGGATCTTCATTGGTGCTGTTACATTTACGGGTTCAATTGTCGCTTATGGTAAATTAAGTGGAAAAATGTCATCTAAACCGATGATGTTACCTAATCGCCATAAATTAAATCTTGCAGCTTTAGTTGTTTCTTTCTTATTGATGGTTTGGTTTGTTAAAACTGACAGTGTCGGTTTACAAGTTTTCTTAATCATCGTAATGACTGTGATTGCCTTGGCATTTGGTTGGCATTTAGTTGCATCAATTGGTGGTGCGGATATGCCAGTTGTTGTTTCGATGCTGAACTCTTACTCAGGATGGGCGGCTGCGGCTGCGGGCTTTATGCTAAGTAATGACCTGTTGATTGTAACGGGTGCATTAGTAGGTTCTTCAGGTGCAATCCTTTCTTATATTATGTGTAAGGCGATGAATCGCTCTTTTATTAGCGTAATAGCTGGCGGATTTGGTACTGATGGCTCAGCTTCAACAGAAGAAGGTGAAATGGGTGAGTATCGCGAAACAACCGCTGAAGAAGTGGCTGATATGCTGAAAAACTCAACGTCAGTTATTATCACTCCAGGTTACGGATTGGCGGTTGCTCAAGCACAATATCCTGTACATGATATTACTGAAAAATTACGCCAACGTGGTGTGAAAGTGCGTTTTGGTATTCACCCAGTAGCTGGGCGTTTACCAGGCCATATGAATGTGTTGTTAGCAGAAGCTAAAGTACCTTATGACGTTGTATTAGAAATGGATGAGATTAATGATGATTTCTCTGACACTGATACCGTTTTAGTTATTGGCGCTAACGATACAGTAAACCCAGCGGCACAAGATGATCCAAATAGCCCAATTGCAGGTATGCCAGTATTAGAAGTGTGGAAAGCACAGAATGTTATTGTGTTTAAACGCTCAATGAATACGGGTTATGCAGGGGTTCAAAATCCACTGTTCTTTAAAGAGAATACACAAATGTTGTTTGGTGATGCTAAAGCCAGTGTGGATGCAATTTTAAAAGCGCTGTAATAGATACAGATAGCGAATAGTAAAAAGCCAGTCGATTTTTTTTGACTGGCTTTTTTAATGGCAACAGAGCAATAAATTTAGTTGTGATCACTATCAACAGTAATAGGGCAGGTAAAACCATCCGGTTTAATTGCTAATAAATCACACTTAATATGGTCAATAAGTTGTTCTGCTGTATTTCCTAAGAATGCGGCAGATAGGCCGGTTCTTCCTAATATACCCAAAACAACAATTCCAGCATTTAACTCTTCACAAACTTGAGGGATCACTTGCTCTGGCAATCCTTCTTTAACATGTGTTTTCTCTTCTGGGATACAGAATTTCTGACGCAGCTCTTTCATCGCAATAAGATGCTGACCTCGTAATGCATTGTTATAAAGATTTGGATCAAAATCAGGTAACTCAATCGCAATATTAATAGGCGCAACAGGGTAGGCGCTAAGTAAATGGACATCGGGATCTTTTTGTATGCGATGAGATAAGTCGGTTGTTAGCTCAATCAGTTTTAGATTAAGCGCGTCATGATAAGATTCTTCATTTGATAAATTTGCGGCGACAACGATAGTACCGTATTCAGGCCACTCTTTATCTTTGACCATCCAAACAGGGCAAGGGCATTTTCTAAGCAGTTGCCAATCAAGCGGGGTAAAAATAAGCGAACCTAATTTATCATGTTGGTGAGCCATTTTAATCAGTAAGTCATGTTGATGTGCTACGACTTCTTCAATAATTGCTTCATAAGGGCGATTATGCCAAATGACTTTGATATCAATCTCTATACCAGCTTCAAGGTAATAGCGTGCTTGTTGTTTGATCCAAGCCGCCTTTTGGCTGATAACACCTTTACGCATAGCATTGCGTTCATCGGGAGATAAAAGGGTTGTCATGTCATAAGAGAGATCATAAACAGGTAGAAAAGCTTTTATCCGCCCACCATTACGCTGAACGATATAGACAGCACGACGAAGTGCCGGTTGGTCATCTTGGTTAGGATCAATGACAACGAGAAGGTTTTGATATTTTTCCATTGTAATATCCTCTTTAGGGCTGGATTTATCCATCTACAATTTAAAGATAACCCAAGAAGATAAAATGCAATAGCATAAAATAGAAAACGGGGCACAAATTTGTGTGCCCCGTTATAAAATTAGCATGTGAAATGTAACAGATTAAACTTCAACTGATGAAGGAAGTTTGCCTGCAAGTTCACTTAACAGTGTACTATCTTCGATAGTAATGTATTTGCCTTTAACGCTTAACATGCCACTTTTCTGGAAGCGACCAAGTAAGCGGCTAATCGTTTCAACGGTTAAACCTAAGTAATTACCGATATCACCACGAGTCATGGTTAAACGGAATTCACGAGGAGAAAAACCACGCTGTGCGAAACGACGAGAGAGATTATAAATAAAAGCAGCCAGACGTTCTTCTGCATTCTTTTTCGAGAGCAGTAAGATCATCTCTTGGTCGCCTTTGATTTCACCACTCATTAGGCGCATCATTTGTTGACGTAAGTTAGGCATTTTGCCTGACAGGTCATCCAAAGTTTCGAATGGAATTTCACAAACCATAGATGTTTCTAAAGCTTGTGCGAAACTTGGGTGTTCAGTATTAATAATGGCGTCAAAGCCAACCAAATCACCAGCAAGATGAAATCCTGTTATTTGCTCGTCGCCTTCTTCCGTAATGGTATAACTTTTAATTGTACCGGAACGTATGGCATAAAGTGATTTCAGCTCATCACCTGCTTTAAACAAGGTTTGACCTTTTTGGATGGGCTTTTTACGCTCGATAATATTATCGAGTTGATCAAGCTCATGCTCGTTTAAAGTAAACGGGATGCAGAGCTGGCTAATACTGCAATCCTGACAATGGATTGCACAACCGCCAGATTGGATTCGGCGAACGACGCGTTTTTCTGGGATCATAAGCTTGCTCATTACAAATAAAAATATTGATATGCGTCAATTTTAACACATATTGCAGTAATTAGTAAGGGGAATAACGATACGTGTGGAAATAATTCTGAATGTAACAAAACGTGTATCTTGATAAAAACAATGTTTTGCTTAAAGGTCTATTTAGAACAATTTGCGCTAACCCTATACTCAATTGGTATATTATTCGATTTTCCAACGAAGTTATAGTGCTATTACTAAATTATCCTTGTCAAAAGCCAAAAATGAAGAGGCGCTTCAATATTTTCTATCTTTATATTGACATTTTATTTACGGCTTTACCTTAAATTCGTGTTTTTTTTTGCATAACTCTTTATTTTCATAACAAAAAATTAGGTAAAGTTAACTAGATGTATTTTTGATACAACTTAATGCTACCTTGAATTAGCTTTTCCTTATAAAAAGTGGGGGATCTGCAAAGAAGTGTGGAATATTGAAACATTCTATTACCTCTTTAGTGGTATTGATGTACATCAATGAGGGTTTACCACTATATCCTATCATTTTTACTGATGAGAGTTGTTATGTGAGAATGATAAACTAATGAAAAAAATAGAAAAAAGTGAGAAAAACAAAGGGATGATGTCGCTAAGTCGTCGCCACTTTGTTCAAACAAGTGCTGCATTAGTTACGGTGCCATTTTTCGCACGAAATGCACAAGCTAATGTAGATGAAAGTTTGCCTATTGCAAAAGTGGACGGAAACCCAGCTACTGTTGTAGCAACATGTAGTACTTTTGACTGTGGTGGTAAGTGCGATATTCGTGCCCATATAAAAGAAGGGATTGTCACTCGGATCACAACAAGACCTGATAATGAACTAGATGAATCAATGCCTATTATGAGAGCGTGCGTGCGCGGCAGAGGTTATCGTAAATTTTCTTATCATGCAGACAGACTAAAATACCCAATGAAACGTGTGGGTAAACGTGGTGAAGGTAAATTTGAACGTATTTCATGGGATGAAGCTACAACGCTTATTGCAGAAAATATTACGCGTTTAACTGAAAAACATGGTGCAGCCAGTCGTTTCTTAACCGTCAATACCGCTGTAACAGGGGGGATCTTCTCTGGTGATACCATGATGAAGAAACTCTTTAATTTAACAGGTGGATACTTACCTTATTATCACTCTGTTAGTTTAGGGAATACGGTCAAAGTAACCCCTTATACTTACGGAATATCCAAAACAGGCAGTTCACTCGATACACTTGAAGATACACCACTAGTGATTTTATGGGGTCATAACCCTAATGAAACCATTTTTGGTCATACAAACCATTATTTTCAAAAAATGAAAAATAAGGGCACCAAGTTTATTGTGGTCGATCCTCGTTATTCAGATACGGCACAATCTCTTGCTGACCAATGGATACCTCTTTTACCAACAACCGATAATGCCTTAATGGATGCAATGATGCATGTCATTGTCACCGAAAACCTTCATGACAAACCTTTTATTGATAAATATGTTGTTGGTTTTGATGAAGCGCATATGCCAGAAGGTGTTCCTGCTAATGAGTCCTTGGTGGCTTATTTAACAGGTCAAAAAGATGGAATAGAAAAAACGCCTGAATGGGCAGAGAAAATTACTCGAGTACCCGCAAATACCATTCGTCAATTGGCACGCGAATATGCCATGACAAAACCAGCAGCCTTAATTCAAGGTTGGGGACCTCAACGTCATATTTGTGGTGAGCGGAGTGCTCGTGGTTCAACATTACTCGCTACAATTACTGGAAATGTGGGTAAAAAAGGGGCTTGGGCGGCAGGTTACGGCGGTATTGGTAATCGTCAATCTATGCGTGGCCCGAATGTTGGGAAGAACCCAATTAAAGCGCAAATTTCCATCATGAATTGGATGCAAGCGGTTGATGATGCAAGCCAAGTACGTGTTGAAGATGGTCTTTTAGGTGTTGATAAACTCGATACCAACATCAAAATGATATTTTCTTTAGCCGGTAACTATTTAGTTAATCAAAACCCAGATGTAAATGCGGCAGCTAAATTATTAGCTGATGATTCAAAAGTTGAATTTATTGTTGCTAGTGATTTATATCTCTCTCCATCTGCAAAATATGCCGATCTTGTTTTACCTGAAACCAGTTTTCTAGAGCGTTGGAACATTGGTAATACATGGGGAACGGGTAACTATTTTCTCTTGTCTGAAAAAGTGGTTGAGCCAGCTTTTGAGCGCCGTTCTGATTATGAGTGGATAACAGATGTAGCAGAAAAAATGGGAGTAAAAGAGGCGTTTACCGAAGGTCGAAGTGAAAAAGAGTGGATAGCTCATCTTGTTGATACAAATAAAGAGCGTTTCCAAGATAGACCTGACTTCCCTAATTTTGAAGAGCTAGTAAAAACACGTCGTTATCTTTTCAAAGATGAACCTTTTGTTGCCTTTGAAGAAAATATCAATGACTTTGCGAATAATCCATTCCCAACGCCATCAGGAAAAATTGAGATTTTTTCTAAGCGTCTTTATGACATGAATAATCCGGATATTCCGGCTTTATCTCATTATGTACCTGCTATTGAAGGTCCTGAAGATAAGTTAACAGCAAAATATCCATTGCAAATGCTAACTTGGAAAGGGAAAAACCGTGCAAACTCAACACAATATGCCAATCCTTGGTTACAAGAAGCACAACGCCAAGAAGCATGGATAAATCCAATTGATGCTGAAAATAGAGGTATCAAAAATGGCGATATGGTGCGTGTCTATAACGACAGAGGAATAACTCAAATTCCAGCATTGGTTACACAACGCATTATTCCTGGCGTGGTTGGACTGCAAGCTGGTGCATGGTGGACACCTGATGAAAATGGTGTTGATCATGGTGGATGTCCTAATGTTTTAACATCAACACGAATGACACCACTAGCCCATGGTAACTCGCATTTAACCGTTTTAGTTGAGGTAGCCAAAGCATGAGTGACTTTAAAGAATATGCACCGGTGAGTGATGAACAGCTCGGTTTCTTTATTGATTCCTCTCGTTGCTCTGGTTGCAAAGCTTGCCAAGTGGCATGCAAAGACAAAAATAACTTGGAAGTAGGACGCCGTTTTCGCCGTATTTATGAAGTAAAAGGCGGTGGTTTTGCTCCAACAGGACAAGGCGGTCTGGTTAATAATGTTTTTGCTTATACATTAACCATATCTTGTAACCACTGTGATTCACCTGTCTGTGTGAAAAACTGCCCAACTACCGCAATGCATAAGCGTGAAGGTGACGGTATTGTTCGTGTGGATACCTCTAAATGTGTCGGTTGTGGATATTGTGCTTGGTCATGTCCTTATGGCGCACCACAAATGAATGAAGAAACCGGACAAATGTCAAAATGCGATTTTTGTATCGATTTATTAGCCGAAGGCAAAAATCCAATTTGTGTTGATACCTGTCCGCTAAATGCGATTAAATTTGGCAAAATTAAAGATCTAAGAGCGAAGTATGGGCATTTAAACCAAGTTCAAGGGTTACCCGATTTTACGATGACTAATCCGAATTTAGTTATCAAACCTCATACTGGTGCGACGAAAAAGGGAGGAGTTAAAGCATGAGTGAATGGCCATTAGTTACCTTTACTTTGTTCGTCCAAAGTTCTGTGGGTGTGACTATTTTCACCGCACTTTATTTTTGCTGGCTAGAAAAAGAAATTGGTAATCAAAGAGCGACCGTTGCTATGCGTCCTGTGTTATTAACAGCAGCCATTTTAGGTTGCTTAGGATTATTAGCTTCAACTTTACACATGGGATATCCATGGAATGCTTTTCATGCATTACGCCATATCTCTTCATCATGGTTAAGTCGTGAAATCATATTTGCTGCAGTTTATCTTGGCGCATTATGCCTTTATACCTTAGTTATTTTGATAAAAGGGCATATGAATAAAACCATACTGGCAATTATTGGTTTACTTGGCATTATCGATATATTCTGCATGGCGTCTCTGTATTACAACACCTCAATGCTGACATGGATGCATGCAAATACCTATTTTATGTTTATAGGGGCATTATTTGCAGCAGGTGCGGTCATTGCACTATCAATAACTGCGTTTCGTGTTAAAGCATTTGTGAATGATGAATTAGCAAAAAAGGTTGTAATAAGTGCATTAGTGGTTGTTTTTCTTGCGGTAACAATACGTATGGCTGTACAGCCGTTCTATTTGGAATGGATGTCAGCAGTCATTTCAACAAATGATGCAATAACGTTCCCTCATACGCCTATCATTGCGTATAATGAAACATTCGGATTAAGAATATCTGCATGGCTTATGTCAGTTCTTGGTATTTTAATGATGGGATACAGCGTATGGAAATATCGCAATGCTGTATTTACTTCAGGATTGCGTATGGTGTTAGCGAGTAGCGCAATAATACTGATTGCAGAAGTTCTTAATCGTTTTGCGTTCTTTATTGTTAAGTAGTGGAGTAGTGATGTATGAGGCGTTTTATTAAGGTGGATCTTCCTCCTGAACCAATTATTAATGATAAATGTGTTAGAAAACGCCTCAAACAAAGCCTATGTGATAGTTGCTCCAAAGTTTGCCCTGTGGGCGCTATCACTTTTGCACACTTAGATGTAAAGATAGACAATGAGCTCTGTTTTCAATGTGGTAATTGCCTATTTACTTGTCCTGTCGATGCGATAGAAAATATCGCACCCCATGAAAGAACACATCAAGATAATTACCTTGTTGTTAATCATGATGAACCGTTAGCAAGTACAGAAGAATTATTAGTGTGGCATCGCCAATATCAAATTAGAGGCATGAAGATAGCACAGCCTTTAGTGGATAAATGGCTTTCTGTTTTAGCAAACTTAAATCTTCAATTAAAAACGTTACAAGAGCCTATTTGGCAATTGATTATCACAGAGCCTACTGATATTGATAGTGGGCGTCGCTTTATGCTTTTTCGTCAAAAACTGGATGAGAAACCACTTAATAAAAATCAAGTAAGAACGGGATTAAATGCAAGAAAACAACTTTATCCTGAAGACAGTTGGTTCCAAATTCAGTTAGATAAAGACAGTTGTATTCTTTGTTCCGCCTGCGCCAAAGTGTGTGATGAAGGTGCGATTGAACTTGAAAATAATATATTCACACTTGATGAAAAGCGCTGTACGGGTTGTATGAGTTGTGAAGTGGTTTGTTTTCCTAAATCTATTCATGTTAATGAACAAGTTGCTAAAAATAACGAACCTACACACTATCATTATTATGATGCTCATTGTGAAAAATGCCGTTTAGCTTTTTTATCATGGACTCCAGAAGCAAAATTGTGCCCGATTTGCATACAACATCAGAAGCAAGGTTGGTTATAATCTCTCTCCAATGCACTTAAGTTATTTATTGCTTCATAAGCTAACACCCTGATTAAAATCAGAAACAGGGTGTTTATTTTGCTTATTTATCATTAAATTCCGATTGTGACTAAATAAAATGGGAGCAAATGATGAAAACAACTGTTTTACCTGCGGATATGCTAGAAATTGCCATCACAGAGCCAGGCGGTATAGATAAATTACAATCTCAGCTATCACCGATACCTTCAGTTCCCCCACATTATCTTTTGATCAAAGTTGCCGCTTCTGGTGTTAATCGTCCTGATATTTTTCAACGCCAAGGTAGTTATCCGCCACCAGCCGATGCTTCACCTATTCCGGGTCTTGAGGTTGCTGGAGAGGTTGTTGCATTAGGTGAAAACTGCACTAAATGGCAACTGGGAGATAGAGTTTGTGCTTTAGTTGCTGGTGGTGGTTACGCTCAATACTGTATTGCACATGAAGACATCGCATTACCATCAATGAATTTAACAGATATTGAAGCAGCTGCATTGCCTGAGAATTTTTTTACCGTCTGGGCTAATTTATTTCAGTTAGGAAAACTAAAACAAGGTGAATCTGTTCTTATTCATGGAGGAACCTCGGGGATCGGTTCAACTGCGATAATGCTTGCTCATACAATTGGTGCAACAGTTTATACAACGGTTGGCTCTGAAGAAAAAGCGGCCGTAGCTCGTGATCTCGGCGCTGATTATGTCATCAACTACAAACAAGCCGATTTTGCTAAAGAAATTCCTATTTTAACGGAAGGGAAAGGCATTGATGTTATTCTTGATATTATTGGTGGGGATTACGTAGAAAAGAATTATCAAGTTGCTGGCAAATTGGGGCGCGTTATACAAGTGGGCATGATGAAAGGAATGCCCCAAAATTTAAATATGATGCCAATGATGATTAAGCGTTTAATTCATACTGGTTCAACGATGCGTTCTCGCTCAATAGACGAGAAGGCACAAATTGCGCAAGAGCTGAAACAACAAGTGTGGCCACTTATTGCTGAAGGGAAAATTAAGCCAATCATTAATGCTATTTTCCCATTAAAAGAAGTGGGAAAAGCACATCAATTAATGGAGTCTGGTGATTTAATTGGTAAAGTGATGCTGGAAATCTTACCTTATAACAAAAAAGAGTAAAAATAAGAGCGCTTAAAACTTATTTGATATAAGCATGAGAAATTATTTTCCTTTCTAAAAAGCGAATATTCCGAAAAACACATGTTCAATATTTCATGTGTTTTTTTATATATTGAAGAAAAAATGAATTACATTTTAATAAATAAATTCCTATTTTAGATAAGTAACTTGATATCTATTCTTAATAATAGATATTAAGCGATAGAATTATTCATTGATTCTAATTAGGGTAGATTTAAGTATTGACCTTAGTAAAAATAATATCACATCTACAGAAATATAACTTAAATCAAAATTGATAATAAGTTAAAGAAACTAACAAATAAAGCTAAATCATTTATCCTCAAAGTGTCAGTTACTTAAATTAAATTAGAAAAATATTAACTAATATCAATAAAATAAAGAAGATTCTTACTCATCATGTAGTATATCATTTGAATAAAGGTTAATTATTAACGATCAATAAACATAATTCTCATTAAAACAGATAATAAAAATTTATATATAGGTGCGATGATGGCAAATTACAAACAAACCTGTCTGAGTGCTACAGAGCGTGTATACCATACCCGAACCGTTGATACCCTTACATGTTATCATCGAGAGATGGCAAAAATACTAATGAATAGTGAGTATTCTTTTCCTAAAGAAAATAAAGTGAAAAGAAATAATAGCGAGAGTTTAGACGCTAAAATAAAAAGTAATACTATTGAAAAAAAAGCAGTAGATAATGCTTATGAAAGTATTTTAGAGACTTTAAAACAGCAAAATATTTATAATCAATCTGATATTGAACCTTATTTTTCCCATCATCATTCACAAGTGATGCAATTGGCGAAATTCGGTTATCTTTCTGCATTAGTATACAATTCAGATAATGTTTTTAATAACCATTCACCCTTACTAAAAGAGCAAGAAAGGAAAATTACAGATGATCTCTGTAAGTTAATTGGTTTTTCATCCGAAGATGCATTTGGTCATATCACAACAAGCCATACTCTTGCTTGCTATGAAATATTATGGGCGCTCAGAAATTTAAAAACATTACCAATGGCAATTGCTCGTCATCCAAAATCACGAGATTTGGTTGCAGATAAAAAAGCATTTGAGTTATTCAATATGTCAGTCACGGATATTTTAGCAATAAGCGAACAACTCAATGAGCGCGGGATTTTTGATGATGTTAGTCATCTAACATGCCGAGGAACGGGCATGACAAAAACAATGCATTTAGGAAAACTACTGGTTCCTGTTTCCCGTTTTGAATTTTGGAAAAAAGCAATGGATATACTTGGGTTAGGGTATGACAACCTTATTGCATTGCCTATTGATGAAACATTTAAAACTGATATTGAAAAAACACGCAGTATTGTTTTTCGTCTGATTGAACAAGGTGAGCCAATCCTTGGCGTCATAGGAATATTAGGCGCACCGTCTTATGGTTGTGTTGATAAGTTAAAACCACTTTTTGAACTAAGAAAAGAGTGTGAGGAGAAATTCAACAATTCATTTTATATCCATATTGATGCATCTCAATTTGGTTATATGAAAAGCTTATTTCTTGATGATAATTACGATCTTATCCCTTATCAGATTTTGTGTGAGAAATTAAAAAAAGAAGCTCCATTACTTGAATTGACACCCGAAATATATGAAAGTATCACACAACTTTCTCTCGCTGATTCAGTCTCTTTTGAACCGTTTCAAGCTGGATTTTCACCATATCCTACGGGTGTTGTATGTATTAAAGATGCGCGTATTAGTCGTTTTTTAACAAATCCCCCTAGATTATGCCCAGAGCAAGCGGATGATGTTCCTAAAATTGATGGTATTCAATCTGCACCCGCAGTAGCGTCGATGTGGAGTGTGCATCAACTCTATCCTTTTACTTCATCTGGATATGGAAAATATGCACAAATTCAATGGGAAACGCGCGTCAAACTTGAACAATTTTTTAATCAAGCAACGGCTTTCGAAAAAGAAGGTGAGCACTATTATATTCGTGTTTTATCTACATCTGATTTTAATAAACTAAATTTTGCGATTGTAAGAAAAGGAAATAAGAGCCTAGAAACGCAAAATGATCTTAATAAAACAATCTATGAAAACTTGGTTGTAAAAAGTCATCATAAACAAGATTTAAGTCTGTTAACGCTTTGTGCTCGTAATAGCGATGATGCACCAGCACAGTTTTGTTCTGAGTGCGATTTTGATAACAATGAGTGGGAAACTATCAAACATTTAAATTTGTTACAGTTGACTATAAAAAGTACGGAAACCTGTGATGAACAACAGATTGAAGCTGGATATCAATATATTAAGAAAGTGGTTTTATCAGCATTAGATAATAAGTAGCGATATCTCGTTTTTGTTATATTTCCTACAATTAAAATAAATTTTGTTAAAAAGCGAAGTAGTGGGTTATTACTCATTATCTTCGTTTTTTTTAATAGATGTAACGTGACAGTGTCACTCTCTTTATTCTAAAGATGCTCTATTTTTCATGTGTTTTTCAATCTAAAAATGTTTATTTTTTATTCTTTGTTACTACTTTTCTTCTTTTATTTTCATTGATAGCACATAAAAGCAAGTTAGAGAATGAGAATCATTCATAATATAAGCCTATATTTAAAAAATTAATCATAGATAAATCATATTGTTAATAAGGAAGTCGATTTAGATGTGCATTTAGATATATCTAAAGCTTGATCATTTAGATATATCGGATTATATTGCACTACATAAATTCGATATATCTAAAACAATGAGGGAATATTTATGATGATTCGAGCATTAAACTCACTTTATCAACAGCGTGCTGAAAATGGCGAACATGGTAGTCATGGACATGGTCACGGAAAAGGGCGTTGTGGTGGTAAAGGTAAACATAGCCAACACCAAGAACATCATGGTGAACATTGTTGTCATGGTGAACACGGTCATGGACACGAAGGACGTGGCGAATGTTGTCATGGTGAACATGGTCATGGGCACGAAGGACATGGTGAATGCTGTCACGGTGAACATGGTCATGGACACGAAGGACGTGGCGAATGTCGTCACGGTGAACACGGTCATGGACATAAAGGACGTGGTGAGTGTTGTCATGGTGAGCATGGTTCTGAAGGTCAAGGTAAACAACGTGGTCGTGGATGTGGTGGCAGAGGAAAAGGCCAAGGTCGCCAATTAAAACGTATGTTTGATCATGGTGATTTACGAGTTCTGTTACTTAGCATGATCTCGAAAAAACCAAGCCATGGTTATGAAATTATTAAAGAAATAGATGAGGCTTCTTCAGGACTGTACGTACCTAGCCCTGGTGTTATCTATCCAACGCTAACACTACTTGAAGAGCAAGATCTATTAGTTGCTACGATTGCTGAAAAAGGCCGTAAAAACTACAGCATTACACCTGAAGGTACTGCATTTTTAGCAGAACATCAGGAAATAGATGCCAATATTCAAAGAAAACTGGCTTATGCGAGAGATTTATCTCAAAACGCAGGTGGTGTTTCTGAAGAAATTGAATCTGCTGTTGGGAAATTAAAAGCCGTTTTACGCCATAAATTAGTGTTAAAAGAGCTCTCTGTGGAAAGAGCAGGACGTATTGCTTCTATTCTTAATGAAGCAGTTGAGAAAATTGAAGCTATTAATGAGGCATTGATCTCAGAGGAAAGGGAAGATGAATAAAACAGATACTCAGCTACAAAATTCAAGAAGAAATAATGAAATAGACAAAGATGATTTAGAAAACAATCCAGCAGTAAAAGAACAAATTTGCCCTAAAATGCCAGTTTCTTACTTTCGTAGAGCGTTACGTAAACCTGGCAGAATATGATAATGATGGACGGAGGTTATAATGATATGACCTCTGTCAGTTCTTTTCCTTTCTCATTTTATTTATCCTCTCTTCACCGTATTAGCTTATTCTTATAGCAAGGTTGCTAAATAATAGAAGCTAACAATACCGTTATAAAATTAGTCTCTTCAGATCTTAACTATCTTTTGCTTGGTTTAAACCTTACTTAATAAATCACTTTATTTTCTTTCTATATCCCCATTTTTGATGGTCATTTGTGTCTTTTTTCTTAGGTTATTGTATCAACCTCAAAAAAATCACAAATGATTGTGGAAATGTTCCATATTAACGATTATTTTATTTAGGTTAGTGAACCCATTAAACAATTTGAAAACTTAAACCAGAGATATGCTGAAATAACAATAAATTAATGCCAAATCAAAATAATAAGTGTTTGTAAGTACTTAAACGAGAATAAGTACCTCAGTTCAAACATAGTCTTGCTTATGATACTGGAAGTTAATCGGTAAAAAATAATGGCAAGGTAATGAAGATATGGGTTTATTTATTGTTAAGAATAGAAATAACGATGCGAATAACCGATTGATATTTAAATAATATTATCGAATAAAAATAACAATACGCTCATTAGATAGAACTATAGATTAACTAAATCGATAGTTTTGTATTTGCCGTACCTGTTAAGCCAACATTTGCTAACTTAGGAATATTCGAATGAAAGTAAAAGCATTATCTGTTGTGATAAGTTTAATACTCGCTACTCCATTATGTGCAAACGCACAAACCGACATAAGTGCAATTGAAGCAAGGTTAAATGCCCTTGAACAACGTGCAACCGCCGCTGAAGCTAGGGCCGTTGCTGCAGAACAAAAAGCGGCTCGCCTTGAACAATTAATTAATTCCAACAGCTTATCCCAAGAAAAGAAAGCAATGAATCATGTTACAACCGTCAACATGGAGCAACGCATTGCTATATTAGAAAAGCAATCTGATGAGGCTCAAGCAAAAGTAAACATTGCACAAACTCAACTTAATGAAATTCAACAAAAACAATCTGCTCAGCTTGCTAGTACGAAAAATAATGAAAGTACAGGCTTTTTCTCTACCAATACAAATTGGGGTGATCTCAAATTGTATGGTGATGTTGAATATAATATCGATGCTGCTAGTAAGAAAGGGCAACTAACATCAATGAGAATGATGTCCGGCAATCAAAAAGATTTTGATGATAATGAAAAATGGTCACTTAATGGGCGTATTTTAATTGGTGTAGATGGTGAGCGAGAATTAAAAAACGGTAATTATGCTGGTTTTCGTGCTCAGCCAATGGCTGACATGACGGGTAAAATGAATCTAGATGATGCTGTTTTCTACTTTGGTCAACGTGATAAATGGCAATATAAAATTGGTCGTTATGAAGCTTACGATATGTTTCCTCTAAACCAAGATACATTTGTCGAGTATTCAGGTAATACAGCAAACGATTTATATGGTGATGGTTTTGGCTATATCTATATGATGAAAGAAGGGCGAGGTCGTAGTAGTGATGGTGGTAGCATGATGGTTAACACACACTATAACGATTGGTATTTTGAGCTAAATGCTTTAGTTGAAGATGGGACTTCTGTTTTTAAAGACAATGAATATCATGGGCGTAAACTTGATAACCGCAAGAATGTTATTTATATGCGTCCTGTTGTTGCATGGCAGAAAGACAATTTAACTATTGCAGGAGCCATAGATGCGAACGTGATAAGTAAAGCCTATGGCTATGATGATGAAAATGGAAAATTTCAAGATCAATCACGACGTACAGGTTATGGCTTAACTGTAAAATGGGACACTTTAGCTGATGATCCAATTAACGGCATTGTTGCAAATTTAAGTGCTGCTTATCTCGACGCTAAAGATGAAAATGATTTTTCTGTTGGTAGTAATGTTTTATGGCGTAAATTTCAACTTGGTTATATTTATGCTCATAATGATATTAAAGCTTACTATCAAAAAAGCGGAAACAATAGTGGTCAAAATGATACCTATCTGACGCTCAATCCTGGTAAGTATAATATCAACACTGTATTTGCTTCTTATGAACTACCTAATATTTTAGATATGGATAACTTTAAAACCTATTTAGGTGCTTATTATTCACGTATAGATGGTAAAGACGATATTAATGTACATAACAGTGATAAAGATCGTTACGGTGCCCGTATCCGCTTTAAATATCTATTTTAACCTTATTTTTGGTACTTATTGTTAGATATTGAGTTTATATATAAAGACTTCAAGATACCGAGTATTGTTGGTTAATTGAGGTCTTTATATTTTTATATTATTTGCATAGTTGTTGGAACATTGGAACATTGGAACATCAGATACCAGATAAAAGAAAAGCCTTAGTTAATTTTTCAGCTGACCACTCTTTAATATCCGATACTTGCCCATCACCAATTTCAACTAAACGTAATTCTCCCACTGTATTTTTGACTACATCAATGGAATAAAACGGTGTGTTTAGCTGTTGCGCTACTTTCTTCACAAACTCAGGAATATCATCATCCGCAGAGAATATTTTCTTATTTAAAACAAAATATCTACGCTCACTATCATTAAGAAATTTCTCAACATAGCGAAGGCTCACACCACCTTCAATATCACCTCTAAACTGTGCAATAAGTTTTAGGATTTCTTTAATTTCATCAGCATTTTGAGCAATAGAACCTCTCGTAGTTGTTAAAGATTTTACATAGTCTTTCACAAAGTAGGCTGGCCATTGAAGTTGGCTGGTTAAGCTTTCAAAGTCAGTATTCACAGTGGTAAACACTGTTTTTGGTGTGAACTCTTTACACGCTTCATACCAACCTGTTATGTGGTGGTTCTGAATATAATCTTCAGGGGTTTCAAGCATCTGCCCACCATGAGTATTAACAGCATGGTATAGCTGTTGATATTCGTCTTTATTTAGCATCCATCCACGCCAAATAACGGGAGAATCTGATTTAAAAGGATGTGAAAATTTATATTTACCCAATGCTACATCTTCTGACGAGAGTAACAAACAATGAATATTTAGCGCTTGAGCGCAAAGATATTCCTGTTCAAATGCTTCATCAGGTTTGCCTGTTTTTGAATAATCGTCAGGGTAAATTATTTGCATAAGTAATTCCTTTTAATTAAATAGATCTAATAAGAGACATCCTAACGCTTTATTTAATAACTTGAACTTTTTTTCTCTTAATTACATGTTCTCTTTTATAAGTTGTGAGATCTCTCGATTTTTTGATCTTTTCTCTATTAGGTAACTGATTTTACTCGTGCCATTGTTTTATTTCCTGCCATAATCGGTCTAACGTTTACAGACCTTAAATAGCGTATTAAGTACGGATGATAGTTATCAGGAAATAATTCAATGTCTTTCTATATACAAAACAGTAGTTCAAATAACGATAAAACCGACAAGAAAAATAGAACAAAAATACTATTAATAGGCTTAGCCTTAATTCCTACATTTGTATTTGCTAATGATCTTTCTCAATTGCCACAAAAAGAGCGCGTAGCTTACTTCACTCAGGCTCAGCAAGCAGGGATCACAGGTATTGCAATTAAAACCAAGCCAGTTCTAGCAAGACCAGCTAAAGAAGGTGAGATCATCACAACTATAATTAAAGGTGAAGGAGTTGAAACAGTTTCAGAACCAGCAAAAAAAGGTGATTGGGTAGTACAAAATATTTGCCCAGAAACAGGTAATGAGGAGATCTTGGTAAGAAAAGCTAAATTTGCCCAGCGTTACAATACCGCAGAAAAAAGTGAAATTAATTTAGCGTCTTATCCTAGTGATTATCAGCCTTTTACCCCCAAAGGCGTTGAGATGAATTACTTTATCGTACCTGACTCTACACCTCCATTTGCAATGAAGGCACCTTGGGGAGAATTGCAACGTTTTCAGTCGGGCGATGCGGTTGTGCAATCCACAACGGACAACCAAGATGTTTATCGTATTCAAAAGGCAGCATTTGAGTGTACTTACACTATTCTAAAGCCTGCAAAATTAGCACAGTAATATTGAGTTTATCTATAATGGTTGGATATTAATTTTATAATTCATTAGGTTATAATTTTTACGTTACTGAAGCTAAAGCTATTAAACAGAGAGTAGGTTAATCGAATGTAGGTACAATTTACTTGTTGTGCATTTGCTTTAATAGCTACATTTCGTTAACCTATCTCTATCAATTTCTTCAACTCATTAGGTAAAACCTATTGAACTGATAGCAGGAATGTATTAGCTATTCTCAAGTGGAATAGGTACATTAGACCCATACCAAACAGGAGGAAATACAATGTCTTTAATTAATACCCCAATCAAACCATTCAAAAACATGGCATTTAAAGACGGTCAATTCGTAGAAGTGACTGAAAAGGATGTCGAAGGCAAATGGAGCGTTTTCTTCTTTTACCCTGCAGACTTCACTTTCGTGTGCCCAACTGAATTAGGTGACTTAGCTGATCATTATGCTGAGTTCCAAAAAATGGGCGTAGAAATTTACTCAGTTTCTACTGACACGCATTTTACCCATAAAGCATGGCACAGCAGCTCAGAAACTATCGGTAAAATTAAATATGGCATGATTGGCGACCCAACTGGCGCATTAACTCGTAACTTCGAAAATATGCGTGAGAACGAAGGTCTTGCAGACCGTGGTACTTTCGTTGTTGACCCACAAGGTATCATTCAAGCAATTGAAATCACAGCTGAAGGCATTGGCCGTGATGCATCAGACCTGCTGCGTAAAGTTAAAGCTGCTCAGTATGTAGCTAGCCACCCAGGCGAAGTTTGCCCAGCAAAATGGAAAGAAGGTGATGCAACTTTAGCTCCATCACTGGATTTAGTTGGCAAAATCTAAATAAGAATTAAGCCACTAAAAAAGTTATTTATCGGGTGTTTCGGCACCCGATTTTATTGAGGGTGCAAAAATGTTAGATAATAATTTAAAAGCTCAATTGAAAGCTTATTTAGAACGATTAACCCAGCCAGTTGAGTTAGTAGCAACATTAGACGACAGCAAACATTCTGCTGATATCCAAGCGCTATTAAAAGAAATCGAACCATTATCCGATAAAGTTACTTATCGTGAAGATAATAACGCTAATGTACGTAAACCATCTTTTCTTATTACCAACCCAGGGAAAGAAACAGGTGTTCGCTTTGCGGGCTCACCATTAGGTCATGAGTTTACTTCTTTGGTTTTAGCATTACTGCAAACTGGTGGTCATCCATCAAAAGAAGCACAAGAATTACTTGAACAAATTCGTCAGTTAGACGGTGAGTTTCATTTCGAAACCTATTATTCGCTCTCTTGTCATAACTGCCCTGATGTTGTTCAGGCATTAAACTTAATGGCGATTTTAAATCCGAAGATCACACATACTGCGATTGACGGAGGCATGTTCCAAAATGAAATTCAGGAACGTAATATCATGGGCGTTCCTGCTGTATTCTTAAATGGTAACGAGTTTGGTCAAGGTCGAATGACCTTAGCTGAAATCGTTAACAAAGTAGACAGCAATGCAGAAAAACGTACTGCAGAATTGTTAAACCAGAAAGATGCGTTTGATGTATTAATTGTGGGTAGTGGTCCTGCGGGTGCATCAGCCGCTGTTTATTCAGCTCGTAAAGGTTTAAATACAGGTCTTATTGGTGAACGTTTTGGCGGCCAAGTTCTGGATACTGTTGATATTGAAAACTATATCTCAGTACCGAAAACCGAAGGTGCAAAACTTGCTGGTGCATTAAAAGCCCATGTTGATGATTACCAAGTGGATGTGATTGATAGCCAAACTGTTAGTCGTTTAATTCCGGGAGCATCAGAAGGGGAATTACACCAAATTGAAACAGCATCAGGCGCAATTTTAAAAACCCGTAGCTTAATTATTGCAACAGGTGCTCGCTGGAGAAATATGAATGTTCCCGGTGAAAATGAATATCGTACTCGTGGTGTAACTTATTGCCCACACTGTGACGGACCTCTGTTTAAAGGCAAAAGAGTTGCTGTTATTGGTGGTGGTAACTCAGGTGTTGAAGCTGCGATTGACTTAGCTGGCTTAGTTGAACACGTAACAGTATTAGAATTTGCTCCAGAAATGAGAGCAGATGCGGTATTACAGAAAAAATTACGTAGCTTAGGTAATGTAGAAGTTATCTTAAATGCACAAACTACAGAAGTGTATGGTGATGGCACTAAGTTAACTGGTCTAAAATATAAAGATCGCACTAATGATTCTATGCACGATATTGCATTAGCAGGTATTTTCGTTCAAATCGGTTTATTACCAAATACACAGTGGCTGGAAGGTACTGTTGAGCGTAATAAGATGGGCGAAATTGTTGTTGATGCTCGTGGCGAAACCAATATCAAAGGTGTATTTGCTGCCGGTGACTGTACAACAGTTCCTTATAAGCAAATCATTATTGCTGCTGGTGAAGGTGCAAAAGCCTCATTAAGCGCATTTGATTACTTGATTCGCACGACTGCAAAATAAGTAAATTAAAGATAATCAATGGGTTATAGAGAAAGGCATCTTTTTTAAGATGCCTTTTTTTGTACACAAAACCATCAAAAAGGGCTGAAAAGTGCCCTTAAGTGTTCAAGTGTGGACAATATGTGGACACTCTAAACCAGTAATTCTGTGCTACCTTTCAAAGGGTTATATTGAATGGCATCTTGTAAGAAGTCTGGCGCGAAGTGTGCATAGGTCAACGTTTGTTGCAAATTAGTGTGTCCTAAGATGCGTTGTAACGTAATAATACTTCCGCCGTTCATCATAAAATGGGTGGCGAATGTATGGCGCAATGCGTGGGTTGCCTGACCTAATGCCATACTTGGTTTCACTTTTTTAATTGCTCTACGAAACATGTGATAAGACGTTTCAGTAAAGAGCAATCCTGATTTCTTTGTACAAATCATGTCAGCAACAGCTTGGGAAATTGGCACAATTCTTGGCTTATTGGTTTTGGTGTACGTAAATCTCACCTTATTTTGGATCACATGTTCACGTTTTAGCTTGAGCGCTTCGCCCCAACGGGCGCCAGTGCTTAAACAGAGAACGGCAACTTTTAGGTTGTCACCTTCCAATAATGCTAATAATTGCTGAATTTCATTATCTGTTAGATATGACATTTCAGTCGTTTGCTGTTTTAACCGTGATATCCCTTGAACGGGATGTTTACTTAAAAAGAAATCCGTTTTTTTAAGGGCCGTAAACATACCGCTGAGTGCTGAGATATCTCTATTTATCGTTGAGGCTTTTATACCAGAAGCGAGCCTGAGTTCACGATAGAGTACCAATTGCTTATCGGTTAATTGGCAAACAGGGGGATTATTCAGTGATTCAGCAATACGTCTTACCCTTAGATGCGTCATTTTTCCATAAGGTGTATTTTTGCCGAACACTTCCCACCAAATATCAATTAAATCACTAAGAGGGCGAATATCGGTTGATGTTTCTACCCAATCTTTTGTTTGCTGATTAGCCAGTGAATAACGTTCAAATAAAATAGCTTCTTGCTTCTTTTCAAAGCGTCGTCTGATCCGTTTTCCGTGACGGCCAGCCGGTCTAATGTCCACTTCATATTGACCATTTTCGAGTTTCTTAATTGTCATAAGAAAGCCCTCCAATGGAACAAATGCTTTGCGAATCAATAAATTCGCAAAATGCTTGATGTATTGTTATCCAATTTTCTTGTCTGAGTGGGATGATTGCGTGCTGTCTTGCCCATTGTGTGCGAGTGCCGGTGCGATTTGCCCAGCATCAGGATTAACTTCATCGAACATAAACCAGTCTCGATATTTCCTGAATACTTTGGCTGAAAAGATTTTCACGCCTGATTCAAACGTCATTTTCGATTTGTCACTTTCATAGCCGTGGTAGGTTGCATAATTTAGCCCAACCAAATCAGCGAGTTCCCTTTTTGTCATCTGTTCGGAGTTACGCATTAATCGTAATTTCTCACCTTGCGATCTTGACATTATGTGGAGTTCTCCATATTGTATCGAGTATTAGATATTTCCTTGCAATGAAGCAAAGAGTACGAAAGCGCTATAAAGCGCCTGACATAAGAGGGTAGCAGATGAGAGAGAAAATCGTAAGTCTGTCAGATGGCGTGACTGAGGAAAAATTTGCTGAATTAATCGGTAAGCCGGCGAGTGCAGTTGCAGATATGCGTAAAGCAGGAAAGTTACCCATTATTCAAATGAAAAGACCAGGTTCAAGTAGAGCTGAAAACTATGTTTATCTGCCTGCATGGAATAACGGGTTAAAGATGGCTTATGAATCTTTACCAAAAGAGATGCGCGACGGTTGGTTAGTGTGGTTAGGGCTGAAATCATGATACGACAAATAACTGAGCATAGTTTTATGTATCGTGGCTTTACGATTATTAAGTTACCACGAAAAGCAATGAACCCAGTTACTCGTTATCACGTTTGGTTAGATGATCAGTCATTCGGTAAGTTTGATGCAATGGCTGAGGCGGTTAAATATATTGATGGGTTACAGAATGAAATATATTCAAATGATAATGTTTGAATCAAATAATAAAACTTATCTTATTTCTGAATCTGATGTTGTCTCTAATTATCCAGTGAGAGCATTAAAATGTGATTGTTTAATAACAAAATCAGGAAGGGAATATAACGCCACCAATATAAAAAAAGTTTATTTAGATGATATTGATGGCATTTTGAACATCAAATAACAGGTGCTTTTGAACGGTAATGTTGAGCTAGTGCTTTGCATTCTTCAAAAAATTCATTGGCATCATAATGATCATCACCATATACAGAGTATTTTTCTAAGCATTTTTTTATTGCTAGATCAAAAGGAGTTCCATTAACAAAAGTGCCGTCAGGAAGTTCACTCATTACGGCAATGAGTAACTCTTGTTGTAGTTTTATTTTGAAATTAAGTTCTTTAAGCGCATTAACAATAGGTTCTAACTCTTGTTGGATAGGTGTTTTTATCATTACTTAATATCTCCATGTAATAGTGAAAATATGAGGATAAAGAAGATGAATGAATTGGTAAAGCAAAGAAATAAATACAAACTAAACAGTGAATCTTTTACTAATAAAAGTAAAAAGTATTCAAAAGCTGATAAAGCAACACTGGTTTTATGTGCCATTGTTATTGTTTCGTTTCTTGTGAAAGTTTCTATCTAGGTGTTGTTATGAATGCCGCGGAGCTTATTCGAGCAAGAGAGCAACTACAAGGCAATGATGATTTTTATCAGTCTAAAGTTGTAAAGCACTATCGTAATGATGGTCTTTCATTTGATGAGCGAGTCAGTGGTATGAATAAAACAGCAGAAGTTAGGGCTGATTTATTAAGTAAGTTAAATAAAAATAGTGATGATATTTTGATTGGTGAGTTTCTTGATTATTTAAGAAATGAAAATAATCGTATATATCAGATGATTTATTACCTTGCTGAGATAGAAAAAGAAAAGAGCGGAATAGATTATTTATTATTAAAGAGGAAAGATAAAATAAAAATAATTAATGCACTTCACCAAATAAAAGTATTGAGCGCATTAATTCCGAATAAATTAGTAATACCTATTTAATTACACCTAAAAACAAATGGCATTTATTTGTCAGGGCTTTTTATATCTGATTATCAGAGGTCTGATTATGTCTAAAGAAAGTGATGTAACCGATTTAATTAATGCCGTTCGAGAAGATGAAAGAAAATCTCGGGCGGTTCTTTTTTCTGCCCGTTTACGCAAATTAGCATCAAAAGCACTAAGTGAACGAATGGAGCCTTCACAAGTATTTCAATTATTAGAAGGTGAAGCCGAGTCTATCGAACATCAAGCACAGGAATGGAATTATGTCTAAAGAAATGGATTTAGCCTGTGAACAATCACAGTTATTACTTGATAAACAAATAAAAGCAGTAACAGGGCGTTACGTCGGTGTATCAGCGTTTGAATGTGAAGATTGCGGTCGTGAAATATCCGAAAAACGCCGTATTGCGGTAATGGGATGCACCCGCTGTGCAGATTGCCAAACGGTGTACGAGTTGAAATCTAAGCATTATCGGAGTGTGTGAAATGGCGAATAAAACCATTCTTAAATGGGCTGGCTCAAAAGTTCGCATCATGGATAAATTAATCCCACATTTGCCAAAAGCAAAGCGCTTAGTTGAGCCGTTTGCAGGCTCTTGCGCGGTTATGATGAATACGGAATATAACGAATATTTAATTGCTGATGCCAATCAGGATTTAATTAGTTTATATCGTAATGTCGTAGAACATACTGAAATTATGGCACGTAAAGAGTTCTATGTGTGGGAAGAAAATAATCATAAAAATGATTACATTTCTATTAGGAAATTATTTAATTCAATTAAGGTATTAGATAAAAGTGAATGTAATAAATATATACAGTCCGCAAGATTTCTATATTTAAATCGTCATTGTTTTAATGGTTTATGTCGATATAACAATTCGGGTGAATTTAATGTGCCATTCGGAACATATGCCCGTGTTTATTTTCCAGAGGAAGAAATTAGGCAATTTGCTGAAAAAGCCGTTAATGCCATTATCGCCTGTTTAGAATGGCAAGATACTTTGTCACTCGTTGATTTCGGTGATGGTGTTTATTGTGATCCTCCATATATGGGTGATGAGAAATGTTTTACTAAATATCATCACACTGATTTTACTCATGCTCATCAAATTGAATTAGCTCAAGCGTTAAAAATATTAAATCAATCACAAGGTAACCCGATTACCGTCTCTAATTCCATTCACGCCAAAGAGCTGTATGCCGATCTTGGTTTTCTTATTCACGAGATTGATGCGCCTCGTTCTATTTCTGCCAATGGAAACCGCCAATCAGCCAAAGAAATTATTGCTGTTTTGCCGGAGGTGTGCTGATGGAACAGGGCTATGTTGATATTCAAGATCCAAAAAATGGGGTGCATATCACTGGCACCCGTTTTGCTATCGTTTATTGGAAAAAACAATTCGGATTAATTGAAGTCACTGTTATTGATGGTCGTGTGCGCCGTGAAGTGATTGCGTGGTATGACTCTGCGGTAAATGTGACGGCTGGCGTTGTTGGTGCGCATGTGAGTCGTGTTATTTGTGCGGAAATTAAGTCTATCTCTGAATTGATAGAGATAATGACTCACGTTGCTAAACTGTGCGAAACAGCCATTGAAATTATTGATCCGAAACGTTTAGGCGGTGTGCTGTAATGGCTAGCCGTCTGATTGATTTTTCTCAGCCTCCTGTTTCTTATCCTGCTGATATGCAATGGACATATTGGTGGAATGGGAAACAGCATGAGCCTGTTGTTTATGAAAGACCGCTTACCCGTGAGCAATTGGCTCAGGGGCAAGCGATTTTATTCGATATTGAAAAGTTACCTCGCTTTCTTAAATCCCGCTTATTTAAATACATCGAACATCTTAGAAAAGAAAAAACACCTAAAGAAGTTCATAACTGGTTGGTATTTAAGTTTCATAAAAGCGTCTATCAGCGTTTGTTATCTGTTAATGCTCGGTATGGTTTAACAAAAGATAAGCGCCAATTCTTATTAGATAGAGATTTTGATCAAGCCATGTTTTTTAATCGCTTGCCCGATGCGCATGACAAAATATTGCGCCACATGGCGAAGACATTCGCTGATGCAAGTGACAACTTATTTGCTGAATTAGCTGATCAGGCAATTGCTGAAAATAACGGTGATCGTGAGGTTTTACTTAACTTAAAAGTGATTAACCCTATTTACCAACAACTAGGACAGTTAATTACCTATTTGCATGTAACGCCGTTGTTTTGGGGGAAGGCTCAAAAAGGGAAATTAACACCAGAAAATGCGTTATCTGGATTAAACCGGTTAGCAGATGAAAATTGGTGGCTTAAAAAGTTAAAGGCTCATCGTCAACGTTGGCGTGAGTCTTTGCATATTGCCTTTGGTGATGTGAATTCAGACAAGACGCCTTACGCCAGTAAAAATGCAGTCCGTGAAGTTAGAGCGCAGCGTTTAGCAAACATGAATTATCTTGAAATGATGGATATTCAAGATGTTGAAACGGGTGATCGCTTTGATTTAATGGAAAAAGTATTAGCGAGTATCGCTAACCCTAAAATTCGTCGCATGGAATTAATGGCGCAAGCAGCAGGTATTCAAAAAGTTGCAGAAGAACGGGGTGATATAGGTTTATTTATCACCTTAACCACGCCTTCAAAATACCATCCCACCAAGCAAATTAACGTTTCTAAAGATGAGAAAAAGAAAAAAGTTCTCATTAACGAGAAATGGAATAACAGCGCATACACTCCGAAAGACGGTCAACGTTATTTAGTGAGGGTATGGGCAAAAATTCGCACTGCCTTTAAAGATAAAGGCATTAACTATTACGGGATCAGAGTTGTTGAGCCACATCATGACGCTACACCGCACTGGCACATGATGATGTTTCTGGATAAATCTCAACGTGCATCAGCGATTGAGATCATGCGTAAGTACGCCCTTGAAGAAGACGGCGAAGAACGGGGTGCAAAGAAACACCGTTTTGAAGCGAAGCATTTAAATAAAGGCGGTGCGACGGGTTATATCGCTAAATACATTTCAAAAAATATCGATGGTTATGCGTTAGAGGGCGAGGTTGATGACGAATCGGGAGAGTTATTAACCGAAGTTGCATCAGCCGTTACTGCGTGGGCGTCTACTTGGCGTATTCCTCAATTTCACATGTTTGGCTTGCCGTCTAAAGGCGTATGGCGTGAATGTCGCCGTGTTCGTGGTGTGAGTATCGCTGATAAGTTGGGTGATATAGCGGAAAAAGTAAGGGCGTCTGCCGATGCAGGAGATTTCGCCGCTTATATCGAACACCAAGGAGGCCCTAACGTTAAGCGTAACCTACAAACATTATTAGTTGCTCGTACCGTTGCAGATGAGCCGAATTCTTATGATGAAGAAGTGATGCGCGTTATTGGGCTATGTTCACCATTGAAAAGCGGTGATTTAGTAAAAACACGTGAGCGTCAGTATCGTTTAGTCCGTAAATCTAAGCAGGATATAGAGGCGATTGAGCATAAGCGTAAGTTAGAAACGGGTCGGGTTTTGACTTTAAAAAGCGCGATCAGCGCGCCTCGGAGTCCTGTCAATAACTGTGGATCGGGCAGTTCACCCGATATTAAAAACCCACACAATAGCGGCTTAAAATCGCCAGTATGGGGGATTTCTGAGCCTGAATATTTCGACCTGCATTCAAAATATAGCGATTGGGATAAATCATTTGGTGAGGTTTTAGAGCATAAAAAGGGGCAACGAATAATTTCAACAGTGTCATTAAGTGAAAATCAGGAACGTTTGATACCTGAATTCAAAGCTTTTGCCGAAAAAATGGGATTGGATTTACCACCAGACACAATGTGGTCAATGGTGATGAACGGTATGCGCCTGAGTTATGGCGATGAAGTGATTTGGTTTGAGAATGGGAAGATTCAAATTTCATCAACGAAAAGCGAAAAAGTTAATTTTGAGGAAGTGAAAAGAAAAAATATTGAAAAAAGGAGAGATAGGATTATGGATAAAGTTAATAAGTTAAGAGAAAATAATTAAGAAAAATTGATTTAACTATATAAGGTAATAGTATGTGGCGTTTTTTAGTAGGATTAATATTTATAGGGGTGTGTGCTGGAGTTTATCTATGGGTTGTTTATGATCCCAAAGTGATCAATATAATTGAGTTATACACAGGAATGGGAGTCATATTTTCTAGTATTGGATCCATTGCAACAGTGTTTGTTTTTCGTAGCACAGCTCAGGCGACGAAAAATGCAATTAAAAGTGTCGAGATAGCAGAAAAAAACCTAAGAGAATCCAAAGAATATAATAAAGAAACACTAAAGATAGCAGAAACATCTTTACAATCATCATTAGAAAGTAGTCGAAAAGATGATTTTATTAAGCAGTTTTCTCTATTAATAGAACAACATGATAAATCTCATAAAATAATGATGGAAAACTTGAATCGTTATAAAATAGATAGTTCACTTCCTAATAATATCATGTGGAAAATGACAATTAATCAAGCATCAAGTACCTTATATTTGAATTATAAATTTAGCCCTTATATGAGAATGTTATTTAGAGTTTTAAAACATTGTGCTGAAAATTTCTATATGCAAGGTGATTCTGATGAAGTGATCAAAGAAAAAAAGAAATATACATCAATTGTAAGAAGTGTTATTCGAAACGATGTTTTGTATTTCGTAGCAATAAATAGCAAAAATGAAAATAATATTTTTGAAGATTATCGAAAATATTTAGAAGACTTCGATTTTTTTGAACATTTAAATGTTAATGATATAGGAGATACAATATTATTTTCTACTAGTGAGTTTTATGAGCAACCGTATGATTCTAAAGATTATAGTGAAAATAAAATTAATTTATTTATTTCTAATGTTATAAAAAAAGAATTAAATGAAATTATAAATGAAAACATAGGGTTTGAAGGTTTTTTTCTTGATGAGAAAAATGATAATTCAGAAGGTGATTCAAGTGATATTTTATATTCATTTAATTATGAATTGGCAAAAAATTATGATATTAAACAATATAATAAATATAAAAAAGAAATCGAAGGTTTAATTGATTATGAAAGTGAGTTATTAAAGTTATGGACTAATAATTTTAATGAATCTGACACTGCTTGTAATAGGGAGTTTTTTTTATTTACTTACGAAGGTGATATATACTACAAATTTAAACCAAACAAATTGGATAGAGCGCCATTAAAGACAAGCGATATTTTAAGATTAATAATAGAAAACAAGCTCGAACATAATAATTTTAGAGAGTATATGGGTAATGAAACAGGTTTGGAAAATAATATATTTCTAATTTCAAAATATATACATTATGATAATAATAAATTAACACGTAATATGTTTTTAAATACGGAAGAGATGTATGAAGAGTGTAAATTATACATTGCTAGTGAAACTAAAAAACGTATTGCTAATAGAAAAGATGAATTATTAATAAGAGTAAGAAAAAAGATTATATGTGAAATGAACAAAACTTCACTGATAACAGAAAGTGAAGAAAAATTTGTCCTTGATAAGGATAATAAAATAGTTTTTGAAGACAAGAATAGCTGAAAAAATCATGCAACAAAGTGTAAAAAGCGCAAGATCAAAAAAGGATCAAAGTTTCTCGAAGGCGCCAGATATCACAGGCTTTTGTGGCACTCATGCAGGTGCATAAAAAGAGGTCAATTTAGTGCGCGGGCGTGGCGGGGTCACGATTGCGTTTTGAGGGGGGTGAAAACATTATTGCTCGCAAATTTCCAGCGCATAGAGCGATTAAAACAAGATAAAGTTATCTAGGTATCAAATAAATTACGTACGCTTAAAATAGATTACAGGCGTATTTAATACGGATTTGAGAGGGTGGGGATTAGGCGGATTCGCCTTATACCTTACAGGTAAAAAAATACCGCCAGTGTCGGCGGTATTGTTCTTTGTGCGGTGAGGTTACTCATCATCTAATGTGTACTTATCAAACTTAATCACTTCTTCACCTAGCCAATCATTAATCTGTAATATCTTGCTTTGCAGTGGCGCCAACTCATTACGAAAGAAAACCTTTGCCGCTTTTTCTACGTCACCAAAGCCACCGGTATTCTGTGGAATGATCCCCATCATTTGAGGCGGTACACGGTGTGCGGCTAACATATCGTCACGGCTGACATTCTTGATATTCATAAATTCATCTTTTGCTGCAATCTCACTTAGTGGAATAACTTGTACGCCGTCTTTCTTGCCGTTCGGAGCATTGATAAGTAAATTACGAAAATTGCCGGGGCCTTTGGAATTTTTCATTGCATCACGAATTTTATCAATATCACTTGGCGTTTGTGAGGCATCACTAATGTATAAAATAAATCCCGCATGGCTTCCATTACGATAATACTTAACGCGGAACAGGGTAGCCGCTTCATTCAGTAGCACTGACATAGTAGACGCCAGATATTCCGGTAACCCGTATAACTCTTGATTTAAATCGGGTTCATATAACTGAAACACGCTACCGGGTTTAAACTCATAAGGTTGTGAGTCATAGCCATAGCGTACAAACCAGTAGCTATCATCGACAACACCACGGCGGGTATATTTTGCTAACGTTGGTGTGAGTTTTAATAAATTACCCACCATATTATTACGCCGTTCAAGATAGGCATTGCCAAAAGTTAAGAAGTCGAGAGCAAATCGGCTAAAGTCTAACTTAGATAGAAAGCGGGTAGGTTGGAAGGTACTCACTAAGATATTACGTTTCACATAAATCGCACTGCTATGATGGGGTGTAGCACGAAATAGCTTTGATAATGCGTCAAAACTAATCGGTGGCTCGTACCAATTATCAACTTGCGCACATTCCAGATAATCAAAGATTTCTCGTTTATCTAACACCGGAACAGGACTATCGAAGGTAAAGGCTTCCATACCGTTATTGGCGGTTGCCGTTTGTTGTGCTTTAAAACTTTTTTTATTTTTACGGCTCATCAATAAATCTCCACAATGTTATTACTGTTCTCGGTGGTGCCAGTTAACGGTTCGTTGAAAAGGGCGTGCATCGTTGCCCATGCAAGGTCAGCATGTCCGCTTTCTTCACTGCGTGAGGCTTCATAAGTAGGGCGGTTACCGCTTCCGGTGGTCGTACGGCGAATGGAAGTAAAGGATTGAATGATATCAACGCACTGCGCATCGAACTCTAAACGTCCGTGACTAATCACGTCATAAGCTTTAATGACTAAAGCATTTTTGACATTCGGGTTATAAATAAACTCACGCGCAGCAGGAAAAAACTGAATGACATTCTGATAAACCCCATGCCCTAAGCCGGTGGTATCAATCCCCATATATTCCACATAGAAACGTTCGGTGATTTTTTTTATGGCATCGGCTTGTGCGCGAAAATCCATGCCTCGCCATTGATGGCGTTCTAATATGCGGAATTTCCCTCCGGGTACTTTCGGCGGAGCGATAACCACACAACCGGCACTATCACCATTTTCACCGCCTTTGCTGGGGTCGTAACCTACCCAAACAGGATTATAGGCATAAGGGCGAAGGGCTAACGGTTGAATGTCATCCCACACCTCCCAACTATCCACCATGCAATTTTGCATCATGTTAAAGTTGAATAGAGATTCGATATCATCCATAAAGTGACACATAAGCAGGTTGTTATATTCGTCTGGGCTATACTCTTTTTTGAGTTGCTCTAAATCGAATAAATCACAACCGCCCCGCAACGCATCTTCAATATTGACGATTTGTCGCCACTGCCCATCCTCACATAAACGCCCATTCACTAACGCTTCATGTGAGATATCAATATCAACACGATCTTCTTTTTTGCGTCCGCGATTATACAGCTTGCCCGACCAAAACGGGTACGCTTCATGGCTCATGGTTGACGGTGTTGAAAAGTAAGTTTGTCGCCAATGTTTTTGTATTGCCATACCTGAAGTAACTTTGCGTAACTCTTGAAACTTGGGTATCCAAAAGGTTTCATCAAGATATAAATTGCCGTGATAACTTTGTGCTGTGCGGGCGTTAGTGCCGAGGAAATAGAGCGTTGCACCGTTACTTAACATCAGTGGGTCGCCTTTTAATTCAACATCAACCTCTAATGCCATTTTGATAATGTATTCACGGAACATATAGGCTTGCGCTTTACTGGCGGATAAGAAAACTTGATTCCGTCCAGTAGTCAGGGCATCAATAAAGGCTTCACGGGCAAAGTAAAACGTTGCGCCGATTTGACGGGATTTTAAAATATTACGGATGCGGTGATGACCGGCGCGATACCACACCTTTTGATATTCAAATAACGTATTGCGAAACTCATCTTCTAATTTTTCGATTTGTTCTTCTGAAAAGAAGTTTTTCTCTGGTTGACGGCGTTCGCCTTTATTGCGGTTAGCAATCTTAGGGTTTAGGTCAGTTTCATTGCCACCGTTTTGATATTTTCTGATCCGTGCCATGCGTTCAAGTTGACGCCCTAATAAGTCGATTTCTTTAAAATCTTTGCCTTCTTTGCTCTCTTTTAAAATCAGATTGCAATAACGCGCTTCAACGGTTAACTCTGCGCGTTCGGTTGGGTTGATTTCATCCCAATTATCACGGCGTTTCCAACTGTGAATAGTGGACGCCTTTTCGCCTAGCGATTCCGCTATGCGGGCAATGCGGTAACCTGAAAAATACAGGTGCATTGCTTTTTTTCGGTTATCAAATGTTTCGGTAATAGCCATTGCACAATCACTATTTCTTGCTTAAGTTACGGCTAGTCTATTGACCGAGGATCACCGATTCGCTTCATTCCCTTTGTGCCATTTCTCAAACAAACCTTATCCATTGTTTAACGCCCCTTTTAACCGACAACATACAGACCAACGAATAAACGGATGCAGTCTGGAGTAGTGTGCATGTCGAAGAAATCAAAACCGGTTCGTCTTTGTGTTGAAGGGGCGACAACGGACGGGCGTCGAGTTGACCGCGAATGGTTAACCCAAATTGCGAAAAACTTTGATCCCGCGGTTTATGGTGCGCGGGTCAATATCGATCACTATAACTATTCATGGGCACCACGCTTTGGTGATGTGGAATCGGTGTATACCGAGGAAATCAAAGAAGGGGCACTGGCAGGTAAGTTGGCATTATACGGTGTGATCAATCCGACACCTGATTTAATTGAACTCAATAAAAAACGTCAAAAAGTTTATACCTCTGTCGAAATTAACCCGAGTTTTTCAGATACCGGTGAAGCCTATCTGGTCGGTCTTGCAGTGACTGATAACCCCGCGAGTTTAGGCACTGAAATGCTGCAATTTAGCGCCAATGCACAAAGTAGCCCACTTTCAGAGCGCAAACAAAGCAAAGATAACGTCTTTACTGCCGCAGAAGAAACGCATTTCGAATTTACTGACGAAAAACCAGAAAGCGATAAGCCGGGACTTTTTAGCGTCATTAAAGAGATGTTTTCTAAAAAACAACACAGTGATGATGCGCGATTTACCGATGTGCATCAGGCAGTAGAGCTGTGCGCCAAAGAAGTGCAAACCCTTTCAGCAGAAATTACCGCATTAAAAAGCGCCGATCAAAGCGAGGCGGTAAAAGCGCTCACGCAACAACTCACGGAATTAAAAAACCAATTTGAAAATACAGACGCCTCGTTCTCACATCGTCCGCCGGCAACGGGTGGCGAAAATAACGGCGAAGTGCTGACGGATTGCTAAGGTAGTGAACAAACCATGAAAAAAGAAACTCGTTTTAAATTTAATGCTTATATGACGCAACTCGGTAAAATTTACGGTGTTAGCGCCCAAGAGTTTAGCGATACCAAAGTACCGATTGAACCGTCTGCTGCTCAAAAATTAGAAACTACGATCCAGCAATCGGCGGAGTTTTTAACGCACATTAATATCGTGCCGGTTGATGAGCAAGTCGGTGAAGCCATTGGTTTAGGTATCGGTTCGACTATTGCGGGAACCACTGACACAACAGCAAAAGACCGTGAAACAAGCGATCCGATTAAGCTGACAAAGAACAGCTATCTTTGCCAGAAAACCAATTACGATACCCACCTTGAATATTCGAAAATTGATATGTGGGCGAAGTTTACCGACTTTCAAACCCGTATCCGTGATGCAATCATCCGCCGTCAGGCATTAGACCGCATTATGATTGGTTTTAATGGTACTCACCGCGCCGATAACTCTGATCGTAAAAAATACCCCTTACTGCAAGATGTGAATTCAGGTTGGTTACAAAAAGTCCGTGAACGTGCGCCAGAGCATGTGATGGGAAGTATTACACAAGACGGTACAACAACAGCCAAACCTGTTTATGTTGGTAAAGGGCGCGCGTATCAAAATTTCGATGCGTTAGTCCAAGACACCATTGATAAGGCAATTGATCCAGAATATCAGGACGATACGGGGCTTGTTGTGATTTGTGGGCGTAAATTGTTAGCAGATAAATACTTTCCACTGGTTAATAAAGACCAAAACAACAGCGAAAAGCTGGCAGCAGATACCATTATCAGTCAGAAACGTATTGGCGGTTTACCGGCTGTACGTGCGCCGTTCTTTCCTGAAAATGCCTTTTTTATCACGCGTCTTGATAACTTGTCGATTTATTTTCTTGCGGATTCTCGTCGTCGCCAAGTGCTTGATAATGCAAAACGCGATCGCATCGAAAACTACGAGTCAGTCAATGAAGATTTTGTGGTTGAAGATTTCCGCGGTGTGGCATTGGTTGAAAATATCGTTTGCGAAGATGCCGAAGAAACACCACCCGAAACCACTGAAGATACAGACAACAGCGCAGTAACAGAAGAAGTACCGGCTGAAAATAAAAAGGCGAAATAATGTTATCTCCGTGGGAAAAACACCGCATGAGCCTAAGTGCGCAACAGTCCACCCAATTGGGTGGGCATGTTAGTCGCAATACGAAAGGCTATCACATGATGCTGTTACGTCTTGCGACAGATAAAAAAGAGCTAAAACATTTTCAGTCACGCGAACGCAAAGAGGCTTATAAACGCAAGATATTAGCCAATTATCAACCGTGGGTTGATGGGGCACTGTCTGGTGGTAGTGGGGTGCAAGATGATGTCTTAATGACGATTTTGCTTTGGAAAATTGATGCGGGGGATTATGAGGGAGCGTTAGATATTGCCGTTTATGCATTAGCTAACCGTTTAGTGATCCCCGGTGTTAACCGCACCACGGGCACCGTGATTGCAGAAGAAATTGCCGATTCGGCCATGCGAGCGTATGCCGTGAAATCACCGGTATCTTTAGCAACGTTAGAGCGTACACGCGCCTTAACCGATGATGAAGATATGCCCGATGAAGTGAGGGCAAAACTCTATAAAATTTTAGGGTTAGTGCTACGCGATAACAATCGCCCACAAGAAAGCTACTGCGTATTAAGCCGAGCCTTAGAGTTAAATATTAATGTCGGGATTAAAACCGAATTAAAACAACTCGATAAAGTGCTCAAAGCCCAGCGTGACGCTGAAAAAGCATTGTGACACCACGTCAGGGCGGCACGGAAAAAGCAACTCGCTTTCTTTCGTCCACCGCCCATCTATTTTAAGGTTTTCTCATGGATTATGTTTCTGCTAACACTGTGCCACAAAAAGACGAAACCATTAAAAATAATGGCTTTTTCCCTGATATTCAGACTCGTGATTTTCAATTGCAAACTCGCGTCGATGGTACGGTGACACCGGAACGACTGAAAAGCACCTTACTGAACGCCATGATTGAAGTGAATCGAGAGTTGTATCAGTGGCGTATTGGTCAATCTGCGAAAACATTAAAAGACGTACCTGCTGAACAAATTAACGGTGAAAGTGAATTGATGATTTTATATCAACGTGCCGTGTTCTGTTTTGCAAAGGCAAGTTTAATCGAACGTTATCGCGATATTGATACTACCGCACAAGGCAATAAAAAAGCCGACACCCTGACACCAGTGATTGATGAAGTGTGGCGTGATGGTCAGTGGGCTTTACAACGTATCAAAGGGGAAACCCATAACACGGTGGAGCTTATCTAATGCGGATTTACACCCAACAAGGGGATACCGTAGATGATATTTGTTGGCGTTACTTTGGTCAGTCATCCGGCATGATTGAACAAGTATTAGAAGCTAATCCGGGGCTTGTTGAATTAGGGGCAATATTACCCACAGGCACAGCGATTGAGTTACCGGACACGCCACAACAACACAGCACCACACCGATTTTACAACTTTGGGATTAACCCCTTTAAGGGGGAAGGTATGAAGAAGATGCCCTATAAAGATCCAAGTAATATTAACTGGTTTACCGCCTTATTAATTGCCGGAATGGCGGTTTTTGGTGGTATTGCCAGTTATGCCAATAAAATAGTGAAAGGGGAGCCGTTCCGCTTTGCCATTTTACTTGCACAAATTATTGTCTCCATGTTTTCAGGGGCATTAATTTTATTCGGTGCAAGTTATTTTCAGTGGCAACCAGAAATTGCCGGTGGTATAGCGGGCATGGCGGGCTGGATGGGATCAGCATTTATTAGCGCAGTCGGAAAGTTATTCTTAAGGAAGGTTGCTGGTGAGTAAGTTTACATTGAGTCAGCGCAGTAAAAATAACCTTATTGGCGTTAACCCACTGCTAGTGAAAATTGCTTATCGTGCGTTAGACATTTCTACGGTGGACTTTGCAGTGATTGAAGGTGTTCGCACACTCGAAAAGCAAAAAGAAAACGTCAAAAAGGGTGTTTCAAAAACATTAAACAGCCGTCATTTAACAGGCGATGCCATTGATATTTTACCTTCTGTGATTAAACCGGGAATGGAATGGCAACCACATTTCTTTGAGCCGATTTTAAGAGCCTTTAAACAAGCCGCAGATGAAGAGGGGGTAACATTGCGCTTTGGTAAAAACTGGAAAAGTGATCCCAGTTTACCCGTTGAAACCCGCTTTCCTGACTATCCTCATATTGAGATCCCACGATGAAAAGGAACGTACTGCTTATTATTGTCGCGGTCGTGATGGGCTTGCTACTGATATTTAAGTTTGATGCCTTGCTCACTGAGAATAGCCAGCTTAAGGGTGACAACCTCGCCCTTAAGCAAAATGTTATCAGTCATAAAAATGCTATTGAGCACTATCAGAAAGAACTTACTCGTTTATCAGAACTGGATAAACAACACACAAAGGCGCTAACCGATGCAAAAAATGATATTAGCCGGCTTAATGATGAGTTGCGCAATAATACTAAACGGGTGTACATCAAAGCCGATTGCCCCAACCCCGATAATCACACCACCGCCACCGCCGGCATGGGTAATGCAACCACCGCACGACTTACCAAAACAGCTCAACAAGATTATTTACGTCTCCTCGAAATGATGGCGGAGAATAAGGCTCAAACAGAATATTTGATTGATTATACAAACCGATTATTACAATACATCAATAAGTTAAACCATGAAAAAGCCTGCAAACCTGCGTGATACATTAATTAAAAAGGTAAGCTATTTAGGGGATAACCCCGATAGGCTCTACACCTTTATTGACGGCGGGGCGATTGTGGCAACGGGTGCAAGCAGTCAATCTTATGAGTATCAATACAATCTCAATATTATTATTGATGATTATCCCGGTGACCAAGATGTGTTAATGGCGGTGATCATTGGTTGGATTGAACAACATCAGCCTGATATTTTCCTCAATCCCGATAAACGCCAAAGTCATTTTACCTTTGATGCCTTTATTGATAGTAACCAGACCGCCAGTATCAGTATTGATTTAAAGCTGACTGAGCGTGTCCTCGTTAATGTGCAAGCAGATAAACTGGTTGTCGGTGCAGTTGAAGAGCCGGCTGATCCGTTTGAGAGCTGGGAGAGTGTGGCTCATGAACGCTGATGATTTCAGCCCGTTAACCCAAGCGTTAGCCACCATGCTTGCAAAAGCTTCGCCCAATGAACGTAAAAAATTGGCCCGTGAAATTGCCCGTGATTTACGCAAAAGCAATTTACAACGTATTCGTGCCCAAAAAAATCCCGATGGGTCGGCATTCACCAAACGTAAAGCCTCAACCATTACCGTTTTACGAGGAATGAAATTTGTCTGGAAAGGACAGCCACGCAGTTTAAAAAATTGGCGATTACGCAAAACGAAAAAAGGTGAAGTGATCACCGGCTACGATTTAGAAAAAAAAGCTGAACGCAGTTTTTATAAGCGCGATATTCTACGTTTTATTGAAGTGAAAAAAGACAAAATCAGCACCGCAAAACCCAATAAACAGACTCGCATGTTTAAGCGTCTAGCCACTGCTCGTTATTTGCGAATGTCGGCTAATGATAAAGGCGTTGATCTCTTTTTTGCCCCTCAAGTTGCGGGCATTGCTGCCGTGCATCATTACGGTTTAAAAGAGCGCGTGCGGGGTAAGTCATTAGAAATTCAATACCCTGAAAGAAAGCTATTAGGCTTTTCACCGGCGGATATCAAACATATCGAAAATCAATTACTGGAATTCCTTTCCCGTTAATTGTCCTGTCTTTGAAACAATCCCAACCCCGTGAGTTTTTTTATTTCCCGTTGCACATTGCGGGTATGAATATCGCAGAACTTATCCGAAAAATACAAAACCTGATCCGTACTGGCGTTGTGATTGATGTCAGCGCAGAAAAAGGGTGTCGAGTTAAAACGGGCGACAATGAAACCGATTGGCGTCCGTGGCTTACTGCGCGTGCTGGTAACTCTCGATCATGGTGGGCACCCAATGTCGGCGAACAAGTGTTATTGCTGTCAATCGGTGGCGATTTAACTACCTCGTTTGTGTTGCCGGCGATATTTAGTGACGATTTTTCGGAGCCATCAACCTCATTAACGGCGCACCGCCATGAGTATGAAGATGGTGCTGTGATTGAATATGAGCCAGCAACAGGGACGCTAATAGTCACAGGAATTAAAACCGCCGTGATTGAAGCCGGCGAGTCGGTCACGGTTACATCACCCGACATTACGTGTGTCGCGACAAGCAAAATCACCTTAGATACCCCTACTGTTATTTGTACCAACAACTTAACCACGGGATCACTGACGGTACAAAAAGGTGGCACGATGACTGGCGATATTACCCATATTGGTGGGCAAATGTCCTCCAATGGTGTAGTGGTTTCAACTCATACCCACGGTGGCGTGCGCACCGGTGACGGCAATACAGGGCAACCGCAATGAACTATCTCGGCATGAATGCACAAACCGGTGAACGTATTACCGATATTGAGCACGTTCGCCAGTCTATTAAAGATATTTTTAATACACCCATTGGTAGCCGATTGATGCGCCGTGAATATGGTAGTTTGCTTGCCGATTTAATTGACGGCCCTGTTAACGCCAAGATGCGACTGCAATTAATGTCGGCGTGTTACACCGCGGTTTATCGTTGGGAGCCACGCATTGTGATGACCGCCATTGATATTCATAGCCAACGCGAACAGGTGATTGTCGATATCACCGGCTATTACGCCCATAACCAACAACCGATTAACTTCTCTCTACCGGTGACATAATGCCAACGATTAATTTAAGCCAATTAACACCGCCTGATGTGATTGAGTCGTTAGATGCAGAACAACTCTTGCGTGAACGCAAAACGGCATTGATTGCTGCGATGCCAGTACATTTACGTGATGCGATTGCTAACACGTTATCGTTAGAGTCTGAGCCACTGACCAAGCTGTTAGAAGAAAATGTCTATCGTGAGTTGCTATTACGTCAACGAATTAATGAGTCTGCCCGTGCTGTCATGGTGGCGTATGCGAGAGGGGCAGATTTAGACCAATTAGCCGCGAATTATAATTTATCGCGTTTAGTGTTACGCCCCGCTAATCCCAAAACCATTCCGCCCACACCGGCAATTTTAGAATCTGACGATAATTTGCGTTTACGCATTCCCGCCGCTTTTGAGGGGCTAAGTGTTGCGGGGCCGGTGGGCAGTTATGAATTTCATGCCCGTAGTGCCGATGGTCGGGTGTCCGATGTGTCCGCGATCAGTCCAACACCGGCAAATGTCACTATTTCCGTGTTATCTCGCGAAGCTGACGGCACCGCATCCGAAGAATTATTACGCATTGTTGAGCACGCGTTAAACGATGAAGATGTGCGACCGGTTGCTGACCGCATCAAAGTACAATCCGCCAAAATTATCCCTTATCAAATTGATGCAACGTTATTTCTTTTTCCGGGGCCAGAGTCGGAGCCGATACGCAAAGAAGCCAATCAACGTCTTAAGCAATACATCACAGAGCAACACCGCTTAGGGCGTGATATTCGCCTGTCAGCAATTTATGCCGCGTTGCATGTAGAAGGTGTGCAACGTGTGGAATTAAAACAGCCCACCAAAGATGTGGTGCTGGATAAAACGCAAGCCTCGTATTGCACAAAGAGCACCTTAACTATTGGTGGCTCGGATGAATAGCTTATTACCGTCAGGCAGTAGCCAATTAGAAAAGGCGGCCGCCATTGCTTGCCAATCCTTGCAAACCTTGTCCGTGCCATTGCGCCAATTATGGAACGCCAGCACATGCCCCATTGATTTACTGCCGTATCTTGCATGGGCCTGGTCGGTTGATCGATGGGATGAAAACTGGTCGGAGCCTGTTAAGCGTCAAGTAGTACGGGATTCGATGTTTATTCACCGACACAAGGGCACCATTGGCGCACTTAAGCGTGTGGTTGAGCCATTAGGTTACATCATCAAAGTCACCGAATGGTGGCAAACTGACGACCCACCGGGCACATTTCGCCTTGATGTGGGTGTGCAGGAAAACGGTATTACCCAAGAAATTTATGACGAATTAGAACGTTTGATTGCCGATGCGCGCCCTGTTAGTCGGCATCTCTTAGGGTTATCTATCAACCTTGATTCACAAGGTGAGTTTTATCTCTCTGCTGCAACGTTTAGCGGTGATGAGTTGACCGTTTACCCGTATTTTGCAGAAGAAATTACCGTGTCTGGTGCGCCATTAACGGCGGTCGGAGTACACATTATTGATAAAGTTGAGGTCGCACATGAGCGCTAAATTTTTCGCCTTATTAACGGTGATTGGTGCCAATAAATTGGCAAAAGCCACGGCATTAGGCACCACCTTAAAAATTACTCAAATGGCCGTGGGTGACGGTGGCGGAACGTTACCAACACCTGATACACAACAAACTAAACTCGTGGGTGAGAAACGCTGGGCGGGATTAAACACCTTATTTGTTGATCCAAAAAACGACAGCCAGATTATTGCTGAACAAGTGATCCCTGAAAATGAGGGCGGTTACTGGATACGTGAGATTGGTTTATTTGATGATGAAGGCAGTTTAATTGCTGTAGGTAATTGCCCCGAAACCTATAAACCCCAATTGCAAGAGGGAAGCGGGCGAACACAGACTATTCGCATGATATTAACCGTTAGTCATACCGAGTCAGTCGAGTTAAAGGTTGACCCCTCGGTGATATTGGCGACCCGTGAATTTGTCAATGATGCCATTGAAAGTGCCTCAAAACAGACATTGGAGGAAGTGGCTAAGCTTTATGCCACCAAAGCCGAATTAAGTACGGGTTTAAATAAAGTACAAAAATCAGCGGATGACGCTAACACGAACGCCAATAGTCGCGTACCTAACACTCGCAAAGTAAACAATAAACCATTGAGTACCGATATTACCTTAACGGCAGGTGATGTGGGCGCAGCAACACCGGCGCAAGTGAACGAAGCCAAGACCGCCGCATCCAATGCACAGGCCACAGCAAACAGCGGTGTGAGCAAAGCGGATGCCGCACAGAAAACCGCTAACGATGCTGTAAACAAAGCCAACGCAGCACAAACAGCCGCAAATAATGCTAACACTAATGCCAATGGGCGAGTACCTAATACCCGTAAGGTGAACAACAAACCATTAAGTGCTGATATTACGTTAACGGCGGGTGATGTGGGTGCAGCAACGCCGGCACAAGTCAACGAAGCCAAAACCGCCGCATCCAATGCACAAGCCACAGCAAACAGTGGTGTGAGCAAAGCGGATGCCGCACAGAAAACCGCTAACGATGCAGTAAGCAAAGCCAATGCAGCACAAACCACCGCAAATAATGCCAACACTAACGCTAATGGGCGAGTGCCTAACACTCGCAAAGTGAACAATAAGCCACTGAGTGCAGACATTACATTAACGGCGGGTGATGTGGGTGCCGCGACACCGGCACAGGTGAATGAGGCAAAGACTGCTGCATCTAATGCACAAACTGCTGCTAATAATGCTAACAATAATGCCAATGGACGGGTGCCTAATACACGTAAAGTAAATGGTAAGCCATTGAGCGGAGATATTAATTTAACTGCGAGTGATGTGGGGGCTTTAACACAAGCACAGGGTGATGCACGATATCAAAAGAAAGGAACGGGGCAGAATTTTAGAAAAATTTGGTCTGGGAATAGCTGGTCAAAAGGCGGCACAATTACTGTTTCAGAAGATGTTAGAGGAAAAACGATTTATATTAAAGGTAATCAAAATAGTTATCTTGGGGGCGGAATACAAGTTCCAAATCAAATTAATGTTGGTATTGTCATTAATTGGTATAAAGAGTTTCATCTTTTTGTCGTGACATCTTCAGATGGAAAAACTTTACGTTGTGACGATACATCATGGGGAATAATTGAAGTCTGGGTTCAAGATTAACTTTATTTGTACCAACCCTCAAACAATCCCGCTTTCGTGCAATTTTCTCACTAATTTTTCATGCTACACGGACACAGTTATAGGAGTCCGTGAGCATGGCACAAGATTATCATCACGGTGTGCGCGTTATTGAAATTAACGAAGGCACCCGCCCCATTCGCACTATCAGCACCGCTATTGTTGGCGTGGTTTGCACCGCTGATGATGCGGACGAAAAAACCTTTCCTTTAAACAAACCCGTCTTGCTGACCGATGTATCACAAGCTATCGGTAAAGCAGGGAAAACTGGCACCTTAGCCAGTACCTTAAAAGCCATTTCCGATCAGGCTAAACCCATCACCGTTGTGGTGCGTGTAGAACAAGGCGAAAGCGAAGCGGAAACCACCACCAATATTATCGGTGGCACCACCGAAGAAGGGCTAAAAACAGGATTACAAGCGCTGTTAGCCTCTCAATCTCAACACGGTATTAAGCCTCGCATTATTGGCGCGCCAGGTCACGACACATTAGCCGTTGCCAATGAGATTGCGGTCATTTGTCAAAAACTCCGCGCCTTTGGTTATGTTTCGGCTTACGACTGTAAAAATATCAGCGAAGCAATCAAGTACCGTGACAACTTTGGTCAGCGTGAATTAATGGTTATTTTCCCTGATTTCACCTCATGGGATAGCACCACCAATAGCGAATCAACCGCTTATGCCACGGCGCGTGCGTTAGGTCTGCGTGCCAAGTTAGACAATGATATTGGCTGGCATAAAACACTATCCAATATCACCGTTAATGGCGTGACCGGTATTTCTAAAGATATCTATTGGGATTTGCAAGACCCCGCCACTGATGCCGGTTTACTGAATGAAAAAGGCGTCACTACACTTATCCGCCGTGATGGTTTTCGTTTTTGGGGGTCGCGTACCTGTTCGGATGATCCGCTGTTTGCCTTTGAGTCTTACACCCGTAGCGCGCAAGTCCTCGCTGACACCATGGCAGAAGGGCAAATGTGGGCGATTGATAAACCGTTAATGCCATCTTTAGTGCGAGATATTGTTGAAACCATCAATGCAAAATTACGTTCACTGGTCAGTCAGGGCTATTTGTTAGGCGGTGAATGTTGGTATGACCCGACATCAAATAGCAAAGAAGAACTCAAAGACGGCAAGCTCACACTGGATTATGACTATACGCCAGTGCCACCAATGGAAAATCTGATGTTACGTCAGCGTATTACCGATAAATACCTGATGGATTTCGGTAACAAAATCAAGGGGTAAATCATGGCGTTACCACGCAAGCTAAAGAATTTTAATTTATTTATGAATGGCACCAATTATGTGGGCGTTGCAGAAGAACTCACATTACCCAAAATCACCCGCAAGTTAGAAGCCTATCGCGGGGGCGGTATGAATGGTTCGGTGCAAATTGATATGGGCCTTGATGATGGTGCGCTTGATAGTGAGTTTACCCTCGGCGGTGCTGATATTGACGTTTACCGCCAATGGGGCGCATCCACTATTGATGCGGTGCAATTGCGTTTTTGTGGTGCTTATCAACGTGATGATACAGGGGAAACATTAGCCGTTGAAGTAGTTCTCCGTGGTCGTTATAGCGAAATCGATCCGGGTAACTGGAAGTCGGGCGATAACACACAAACCAAAGTCACTGTAAAACCCACTTACTACAAGTTAGTGATGGACGGTCAAGAAATCATTGAGATTGATATCGTCAATATGGTGGAAAAAGTGGACGGTAAAGACCTATTACAAGCACAGCGTGACGCGCTGGGACTTTAATTAAATGCGGAAAGAGAACATGAAAGAGCCAATCGAAGAACAAAACCAAGAGCAAATTGAATGGGTTGTTGTCAATGGTGACCAAGCCACGGTGACCTTAGAACAACCGATTATGCGTGGTGAAACCAAAATCGACAAAGTGACCGTGCTTAAACCCAATTCAGGGGCATTGCGCGGTGTGCGTTTACAGCCTTTAATGGATATGGATGTTGATAGCATGATGCAAGTCTTACCGCGCATTACTATGCCAACGCTAACCAAAAACGATGTGCTGTCTTTAGCCGCGGGCGACTTGGTAAACCTGAGTGTGCAGGTGGTCAATTTTTTATTACCGAAGTCGGTTATGCCCGATTCCCAAGCGAATTAACCACCGATGAACTGGCGGCAGATATTGCCGTCATTTTTCATTGGTCACCGGCAGACACCGGCAAAATGAGCCTTTCAGAATTATTGTCATGGCGCTATCAAGCGGCTAAACGTAGCGGACAACAGGATGAGTAATAACTTAAAATTACAAGTTGTACTGAGTGCGGTTGATAAATTAACCGCACCGTTTCGCAGTGCGCAAGAAAGCAATAAACGACTGGCGTCCGCTGTACGCCAGTCGCGTGACTCGTTAAAAACACTTAATCAGCAAGCCTCACAAATTGACGGCTTTCGCAAGATTAAACAGCAGTTAACCTCCACACAGCAAGCGTACCAATCCGCCACACAACGTGTTGCCACTCTCGCCAAAGAAATTGCCAATAGTGAAAATCCGACAAAAAAACAGTTAGAGGCGTTTAAAAAAGCGCAACGGGAAGCGGGGCAACTCAAAACCAAGTATGAGCAGTTACAGCAGTCGGCACAGCGACAGCGCTCGGCATTACAAGCCAATGGCATTTCGACTAATCAACTCGGTCAAGCACAACGGCGACTGAATGGTGATATTGAACGAACTACGCAACAGCTCCGTCGGCAAGAAAACCAATTAAGGCGCAGTGCCGAACAAGAACGGCGCATGGCGGCGGCTAAATCGCAGTATCAAAAGACGCTTGATGTGCGAAATAAAATGGCGGGTGCCGGTGCCACCATGACGGCAACCGGTGCCGGTATGTTGTATTCCGCGAAACAAACCTTAATGCCGGGGTACGAGTTTAATGTTGGTATGTCAAAGGTGCAGGCATTAACGCGCTTAGATAAAAACTCCGATGAATTTAAGATGTTGCGTGAACAAGCGCGAGAGCTAGGCGCAACCACGGCATTTACCGCCAACCAAGTGGCACAAGGTCAGGCATTCTATGCAATGGCAGGCTTTAAGCCTGAGCAAATTAAAAATGCCATGCCCGGAACGCTGGCCATGTCATTGGCAGGTGATATTGATTTAGGTACTACGGCAGATATCGGCTCCAATATTTTAACCGGTTTTAAACTCGACTCTGACCAAATGGGGCGAGTGAGTGATGTGTTAGTCGGCGCTTTTACCCGTTCAAACACCAGTTTGACCATGCTTGGCGACACCATGAAATATGTCGCACCGGTGGCGTCAGGGTTAGGGGTTGATTTAGAAACCGCAGCAGCTGCAACGGGTAAATTGGGTGATGCAGGTATTCAAGGCTCAATGGCGGGTACTTCATTACGTGCGATTTTAGGGCGTCTTGCTGAACCGCCGAAAATGGCCGCTAAAGCACTAGAAGAACTTGGCATTAAAACCCGTGATGCAAAAGGAAACTTGCGCGACTTTCCTGAGTTATTAGCAGAGCTGGATAAAAAAACCGCCAATATGGGTAACGCGCAACGGGCAGGGTTCTTTAAACACATTGCCGGTGAAGAAGCTTTCTCTGCGTTATCGGTACTCGCAGAACAAGCAGGCAAAGGGGAGTTGCAAAACCTTGTTGCCGACTTAAAGAAAGCCAAAGGTGAAGCGCAAAAAGTCGCGGGTACCATGACGGACAACTTAAGCGGGGATATGAAAAACCTGCAATCTGCATGGGAAGATTTAGGCATTCAGATTTTTGACGGCATTGATAGCCCATTGCGCCAGATATCACAAAGCATCACCAGTGTGATTTCTAATGTGGGTGTTTGGATGAAAGAAAACCCTGAGCTGGCTAAAACACTAACGATGGTAGGTTTAGCCATTGCGGGCATTATTACCACCCTCGGTGTTCTCTCGTTATCCATTGCTGCAATGTTAGGGCCATTGGCTGCTGCGAAATTAAGCCTGTCAATTTTAGGCATTAAAGGCAGTGGCGCGTTAACACTGTTATTAAAACCAATTAAATTATTAGGAAGTGCATTTTTATGGTTGGGTAAAGCCATGTTAGCTAACCCTATTTTATTAGCTATTGCCGCGATTGCCGGTGCATTTTATCTGATTTATAAAAACTGGGATAAGATTGAGCCGTATGTCACCAAAGTGTGGGAGTCTGTTAAACAGCGCACCGCTATCGCATGGCAAGCATTGAAAGGCACCATTTTAATGGCATGGGAAGCCATTAAATATATCTTCTTTAACTGGACGATACCGGGCTTAATTGCAAAACATTGGGATAGTATTGTTGGTTATACCAAAACCGCATGGGCGTCTGTTAAATCTGTAATTTCAGGTATCTGGGAAGGCATTAAAACCTTTTTCATGACACAAACGTTACCGGGGATTATTTATAGCAATTGGGATCAAATCGTTAAATACACACAAGAAAAATGGGAATTCCTTAAAACAACAATATCGACTAAATGGGATGAGATTGTTGAAGATACCAAAGCGTTACCGGCTAAATTTTTGCAGTTCGGTAGCGACCTGATTGATTCCATTATTCAAGGAATAAAAAATAAATGGACAGATTTTAAAAATAGCATTGGGGAACTGGCAACCGCCGCTAAAGAAGCGCTCACACCGGAGTTTGCTAAAACTTCCGATCCGAAAGTGCAGTCTGCGTTAGATTCTTACAATAGCAACTTTGCTGGTATGTATGATACAGGCGGTTATATCCCGCGTGGTCAATTTGGTATTGCTGGCGAAAATGGCCCTGAAATTGTCGAAGGCCCTGCAAATATCACCAGTCGTAAACATACTGCGATGTTAGCGACAGCTGCATTATCGCTAGGCAGTGCCTTTTCATTACAGGCACAAAATGCCCCATTGCACCCGCACAGTTTGCCGGTTGAAAACTATCGCCCGGCACCGGCTAATGTGAGTATTCAGCAACAGCGTTATCAAGGTGCGCCGGCACATTATGAAATTAATATTCATCCTCAACCAAACCAATCCGCGCAAGATATTGCACAACTTGTTATCGCGGAAATAGAACGCCGTGAGCGTGACAAGCAAGCACGATTAAATAGCCGTTATCAAGATAATGAGGTGTGGTAATGATGGCAGCACTTGGGGTATTTGTGTTTGAGTTACGCACCATACCTTATCAATCGCTACAAAAACAACAAACATGGCGACATGGTTTTACTCAACGTGTCGCACGCCGACCGGCACAACAATTTATTGGCCCTGATACCGATGTGATCACCTTATCGGGTGCGCTTTATCCCTCATTAACGGGCGGTAAAGTGTCATTGTTAGCATTGGAGTTAATGGCGGATAGCGGTAAAGCGTGGTCGTTTATTGATGGTACGGGCACCATTCACGGCATGTTTGTGATCACCGATTTACAACGTACCCACACCGAATTTTTCCAAGACGGTGCCGCCAGAAAAATTGATTTCTCGCTGACATTAAAACGAGTGGATGACTCTATCAGTCAGATGTTGGGGGATTTAAGCGACCAATTAGGCATGATGGCGAACGGTACCGGTGAAGCGATGAAAGGAGTTTTATCATAATGTTGCCAGAAATGATCACCGGTAAAAGTAGCACACCGGCTTTTGTGTTAATCGCAGGTGATGAAGATATCAGCGCCAAAATTCAAGGACGATTAATATCGCTTTCATTAACGGACAATCGGGGCTTTGAAGCTGACCGGCTTGATATTGAGTTAGATGATTCTGACGGTGCATTAATGATGCCAAAACGGGGTGAAGCGCTGACATTACATCTCGGTTGGCAGGGTGAAAGCCTTATTCATAAAGGCTCTTTTACGGTTGATGAGATAGAGCATTCAGGTGTACCGGATAAAATGACATTACGTGCTCGTAGTGCGGATTTTAGGGCAACGCTGAATGTGCGCCGTGAAATGTCTTACCATCAAAAAACATTAGGGGATATCGTCAGAACCATTGCAGGACGTAATAATGTCACGGCGGTGGTTGATCCTGGTCTTGATACGGTAAAGATTGAACATATCGACCAAACCAATGAGTCAGACGGCAGTTTTTTAACGCGCTTAGGGCAATTAAACGGCGCTACCGCCTGTGTTAAAAACGGCAATTTGCTGTTTATGGTGCAAGGGAGCAACACCACTGCCAGTGGTCAAGCCTTACCTTTAGTGCAAATTACCCGGAGTGTGGGAGATGGACACCGTTTTTCATTGGTGGATAGAGGCGCTTATACCGGCGTGACTGCAAATTATTTAAATACCCGTAAACCGCAAGAGAAAACACAATCCCAAATTCGTCGTAGAAAACCCACTACTGATAAACCGAAAAAAGAAGAAGAGAAACAAGGGGAGTACCTTGTTGGTGAAGAAGGTAACGTGATGGTGTTGTCTCACACTTATGCAAGTAAAACCAATGCCGAACGTGCCGCGAAAGCCGCGTGGGAAAAAATACAACGAGGCGTTGCTTCATTTAGTATTACCCTTGCGAAAGGGCGTGCGGATCTCTTTCCTGAATTACCAGTACAAGTGAGCGGTTTTAAACCTGAGATTGATGAAGCCTATTGGACGCTGGTTACGGTGAGTCATTCCCTGAACAATAGCGGGTTTACCACCTCGTTAGAATTAGAAGTGAAAAGCAGTGAGATAGATATGGATAAGGAATAGTGCCTGTGTATAATTACAGGTAATTCCCACATCATAAAGAGGTAACCCGTTTATGATGATTTGTCCTGTTTGTGGTCATGCCGCGCATACTCGTAGTAGTCAGCAAATATCTTCCGATACCAAAGAACGTTATAACCAGTGCCAGAATATCAATTGTGGCGCGACGTTCGTCAGCCATGAAACCGTAACGCGGTTTATTTCAAAGCCTCAATTGATTGAACGGGTAGAGCCTCATATTGATAAGTATTGCCAACAGGCATTAGCGATTTGATGATGATGTATGAAAGATACTAAGTATGACGGTATTTTTTCTTCTCATATTAATTATTGTAATTTTTTCATATTCATCTAATTTTGAGGTATCTATTGAAAAGATTCTTTTAATAAGAACATATTCTATATTTATCTCGGTTTATGGAGTGTTTTATGTACAAAAAACATATTTTAGCGTTATCTGGCTCTAGCAACACAGGAAAGACAACAACGATAAAAGTAATACACAAAAAATTACTTAAATATTTTGAAGGTCATTGCGAAGAAACAGATTTCTTAAGTAAAAGAGCAACAACTGAAATCTTGCGTATCATTCAAATAGATGAATTTAAGATTGGTATAGTAAGTAAGGGTGACCCTATGAATATATTAGATCCTGCATGCCTTAAAAATAGCTTAGCCTTGCTTATGGAAAAAGGATGCCACCTAATTATTTGTGCATGCAGAACTAGCGGAAAAACGGCAGGTTACATTACGGATTGTAAACCAGAATATACACCTATCTTCTATGAAAAAGAAAAAGAACCTACCGAGTTGATGAAAGATAAATGGGAAAAAGTTGCTACTGAATTATTTGATAAAACGATTTCTTTTTATAAAGAATTTGTTGAAGAGAATAATAAGAATTAATTTAATAAATAGTTTTTTACAAAAAGCCTCTCTTTCAAGAGGCTTTCCGAAATGTGGTCAACATGTGGACATTGACGCTGATTAAATCCTTTTATATCAGTCTGTTAAGTTAGTATAAAAAGCCTCATTAAGCGCCTTTGATTACTTGATTCGCACAAGTGCAAAATAAGTAAACCAAAATTAAAAATTTGCTATTAACATTGCATGGAAAGCATCTCAATTGAGATGCTTTTTTCTGCTTCATATTTTTACTTGTCGAAAAATCTCCACTCATAAACCCCAAACAACCTATGCTATTATCACGCCAAATTAATAATCTATAGGGAAGTTGATATGAATATAAATAAAGAGTGCCTTAGACAAGTAGTTCCTGCGCTACTTCTCTCCTTGTTATGCGTTAGCTCATTCTCTGCTCATGCAGATATTGAAGTTCGTGATGAAACTTTATATGAAGCGCATCAACGCTTTAAAACCGAAATTATAACCGATAGTTTTGATAATATTGACCCGCCTTGGGAAGCGCCATCAGAAATATTTAATGTGATTAAATATCCGGCAAAGCCGGGAGATATGTATGCCTATTTAACTCCGCCTCCAGCAAATAAAAAAGCTAAGTTACCTGCTGTGATCTGGTTAAATGGAGGTTACGGCGGAATTGGTGGCGATGATTATTTTTGGCAAAAGAAACCGATTGATAATGACCAAACAGGGGCAACTTTCCGTGACCCTAATATGGTACTGATGATCCCATCTTTTCGTGGTGAAAATACTAATCCAGGTCGCTATGAAATGTTTTATGGTGAATTAGAAGACTTAGAATCAGCGAGAGAATATTTAGCATCATTGCCTTATATTGACTCTAAACGTATCTATGTCGTCGGGCATAGTACGGGGGGAACTCGAGCATTATTAGCAAGTGAATATAGTGATAAATTTAGAGCTGTTTTCTCCTTGGGTGGAATACCTGATCTTAAATTAAGAGCTGAAGGAGATATGATAGTTGAATTGCCTTTTGATAGAAATAAAGAAGAAGAATTCAACGTTCGCTCTGTATATCGTTATATTAAATCGATAAAAACACCGACTTTTTATTTTGAGGGACGTGGTTATTTTTGGGACGAATTTAATGAATTGCGAAGTGTTGCAATGGTGCATGATATCCCATTAAAAATATACAACATCAAAAATGGTGATCATTTCAATATCATTGTACCTGTCAGTAAATTAATAAAAGATAAAATCTTGTTAGATACTGATACAACTAAAGAAAGTAATATTAGATTCACTAATGAAGAAATAAAATGGATCAATAAACAAGTTAGATGATTATTGGTTTTCAAGTGAGTTGCTTTAATAATAATCCGCTCTTTTATTAATAGATAAAAGAGCGGTATTTTTTATTTAAAAATCAATATAGTTAGCCCGAAAAACCATCACATAACTCTTGAAGTTTATTGATCATTCTAGCTATATGAAAACCATCACATGTAGCATGATGCACTTGAATGGATATCGGTAATAAAAAATTGTCACTTTGTTGAGTATATTTTCCCATAGTAAAAATAGGAGGAAAATAATCCTTTACATTAGCTACATTTAAATTAAACCCGTCAAAACTTATCCATGGGATCATCGAAATACAAAAATGATTTTCGGGAAAATTACTTTTTGCGGATAGACTTAGATTATCTTTATATTTTTGATAATCTTGATTATATCCTTCTAGAAAAGAATGCCAATCCTCAACGTATTCGCTCCATAACTCTGAAAAAGTCTCAGTCTCTGGATGAAAAATCGTGTATACAGGGTTGATATAATCCCAAATAACTAATTCATCATCTTTGATTGCCATTCTAGACTCAGAGTAGCTATTAACTGTTTTCGCAATTAAATAGATCATTGCAGGATAAAGCTTAAGATTATTTTTAGCTAATACTGTCTTCAAGACAGTAATATCTATTTTAGTTGTTAAGCTAAAACCACACTGTAGGTTATGTCGATAATGTAAGAAATGTTCTTTTCTATTCCATTGTTCTAAGTTGATTTTTTCATAATTCATTTTTAAAGCCCTTCTTGTTAAGTAATAAAATTGTTTTTAACGAAGAAGGGCAAAACGGGTTGTCTGAATAGGTAGCATAGTAGCTCCTTATATATTTAATATTTTAGTTAGATCAAAAAACGCAAAATAATAATAGCAAATTTTTACACTAAATATCAAAATTTGAAGGTATTTTCGTGCTTTTATCAGATTATCACATCATTATTTTGGAGATAAATATTAAGTGTATTATGATAAAAAAGATAGAGATATACTTTAAAAATGAAGGGATTTATTATGCAAGCTAAACTTGCTTATCAATGGAAACAACAAAGACGTGGAAGACTCTCTTTTTTAGGTCTAGAAATTGCTTGGACAATTTTCTTTTCTATTGCAGAGAACTTAGCAGATAGATGGTTTATATCACTTTATCCCGAAAAAATAGAGTTGGTTACTGAAAATTATTTTTACTACCAATTCTCTTTTACATCATATGGTCTAATAGAATTAGCGTTTTTAATAGTACAAGTTTACATATTTACACTTATATTATCTCAACGAATAAGAGATATAGGTATAGGTTATCCTGTTGTTATTTCAGTTATTTTAACGGTTAGCCCTATCTTATTAACACCATATTTACTATTTAATGCACCATCTATGTTAGCAGTATTATATGCTATTTTATTAATAACTGGGCTTGTCGCTTTACTTGCACCACCTGCTCGTAAAATTGATATTAACAAAACCTCAAAAGAGAAAGAAAACAGCAGTAAAATGGATAGTTAAAAAATCATTAAAATAAAAAAAGAAAAGCATCGTTTAGATGCTTTTCCTGATCTGGCTGTAATACTTTTCAAGTCATTAGGACAAAATCTCAATTATGCCTTTTTGTCCGTCAACTTTTACTTTTTGCCCATTTTTTAAAATATTTAAGATATTGCGAACCCCCATTACTGCAGGTAGTCCCAATTCTCTAGCAGTAACTGCACCATGAGATAATGGTCCACCACTTTCTGTAATAATGCCAGATGCGCGATAAAAGAGAGCGGTCCATGCAGGGTTAGTTGTTCTTGCAACTAAAATGGCATTCTGTGGAAATTCGGCAAAATTTTCTGGACCATAAACAAGATAAACTTCGCCTTCAATAATACCCGCACTACCAGCTAGCCCCTTTAATTGATGCTCATTGGTATTTAATTCATTACAACTATCTTCACCATAGATCCATTGTGGTGTGACTGATTTTGCTTTTAGATATCCCGCTTTATTTTGGTATATATGATGACGTAACTGATTCCACTCAGTAGGATTATCTGCAAGAATTGCATTGGCTAAAGGTTGTTCATTGGCAAAATAAATGTCCATTGGGCAATCTAAAACACTACGAATAACCAACCGTTCTCCTAATGCTTTTAATCCGCGACGCATAGGTAAGGCTAAACGAGTTGTTTGATAATGCTCTAAGTCATCAAGTGCAGTATAAACACGAGCTAATCGAATAATTTCTTGTAAGAAAAATCGTAACTCTTCAGGGGCATCAGAGATAATTGAAAATTCTGTTTCTGACTGCAGGATCTTTTTGCCTAATGGATCATCTGTTTGTTTATCATCTGTTAAATCTGCCATTGCTTTAATTTGAGTTAATACAATATGAGGAGCATCTAACCAAGTAGGATGATATGCATCAAAATCTAGTTCTCTATGACCATGATTAGTTAAGAATAAGGTAAATTGCTGGTGGAAATGAGGATCACATTCCTCAATTTCTCGCATAATACTTTCAGGAACAATGGATGTTATAAGTTTGAGAAGTTGAGGGTGCTGGCGAACATAACGAGAAAGCGCCCAAAGTTCCGCATTCACTTGTCCTGTTTTAGTTTCAGACATAGCAATTAAATTATCGAATGCGGTGTGTGCATATTTTTCTTCTTTAAAGAAGAGTTTTAGCAATGCCATCAATGCAGAATAGAGTGAGCGTTGAGTCAAGGATATGGCAATGTTAGGTAAAAAGTAATCAGCACCTAACTTATTAATTCTTTGCACATAATCCCATAATTGAGGCAAACTTTTATCCTGCAATGGTTCATTCATCAATGCACCAATAGAGATTAAATATTTATCTAAATCACGCATCCAAGTGATAGGTAATTCCTGTACCCAACTGAATTTTTGTGCAATTTCAGGCAAAGATTTTAATAGGGTAGGTAAATCATTCATCATCGATGTAGGGAGACGATTACTATATAAGGAAACCGCATTTTGGTTGCCGTAAATATAATAATCCTGCATCCCGAACCATTTACCATTAAATGAAGGAAGCCCCATAAGATTAAGGCTAAAGTTTAATGATGAGTGAAAACCTGCTTCGCACATATCCCATGTTAATGGCGTGATAGGATTAGGGAATCTTTCTGCTGATTCTTCTCTTGTCCAAATTGGGGCAATTTGTGTCACATTACGTGATTGTAAAAGCCATAATTTTCCATCATGAAATGCCCACTCTATATCTTGTGGGAAATCAAAATATTTTTCTGCTGAGATAGCAAGTTCAGCTACTTGTTTACACTGGTCTGCTGTCAGCGAGGACATGGATTGTTGAGCAGATTTAAGAGGTAAGATTTTAGTACCATTATCAACCATAACAATGGCATTTATTTTTTGAGCAATCGTTTCTTGTTTTAATGTGAAACTCTCTCTATCAATAAGAAATTCATCGACAGGATCTTCACCAGCAACAACAGTTTCACCTAATCCAAATGCGGCATTAATTAATACAGTAGAAAGAGAGCCTTGAACTGGATCAACAGAAAAAGCCACACCCGCAGCTTCATTCTCTTGGACGTTAATCATTCTTTGTAGCACAACCGCCATTGATGCTTGAGTATGGGGTAAATTTAAATGTTGGCGATAGAGCATAACGTGTGTGTGCCATAAAGATGCATAACATTGACGAATTGCGTCCAGTAAATTAGGCAAAGTTTTAACACCTAATACTGTATCGTGTTGTCCTGCAAAGGCGGCTCCAGGCATATCTTCTAATGTACCGGAAGATCTTACGGCTAAAGCGGTATTATTTAATTGGAGTTCATTTAATCTTGAACTTAAAGAATGAATTAAACTCTCTGGCATGGAGGCTTGTAAAATTAAATGGCGAATATTTTTACTAACGGCTTCAATTTCTTGCTTTTTTTCCGATAATAAGCGATTAATTTCAGGTAGCAAGGGCGTGATAAATAACTGATAAGCTTGACAAGAGAGGATCAAACCATCAGGAACAGGCAGTGACTGAATTGTTTTTGCTAAACTCGCGCCTTTACCCCCACTAATAGATACTTCAGAAGCAATAGACTCGTTAATTTTATAAATGAGTTCCATATTCGACCTTATTATTTTTACAAGTGATGTAAAGCACCAATGATGCAAGCAAAGCACCGACAATGACATCAACGCCGTAGTGATAATGTAAATAGACAGTTGCTAAAACAAGTCCTATTAAGATAGGAGTTAAGCAATACGCTGTTTTTCGATAACCCGAAAAATAGAGAAAGCCAACAATATAAAGAGTGATCCCTGTATGCAATGAAGGAAAAACATCCATGCCTGTAATTCCTTTATCAACAAGATCAGTCAGAAATAATGTCATGGCACCAGAGTAAACTGGATAGTTAAAATCAGAAGGAAAAGCAGAATAGGGGCCGGCTGCGGGGAGAGAGAAGTAACCAATAAAGCCGAAAAAATACATTAGCATTAAGCCGAAAAAATAGTTTTTAGTCAGTAAATTATTTCGGCTAAAAAAGAAGAAAAGGGCACTGCCAATAATCAAGAAGTAGAAACTAAAATAGCAAAAAGAAAGAAATTCACTTAGCCAACCAGACTGTAATGAGATAGTCCATTCTGGCAAGCTTTTTCCAACCCATAGGAATTTATCTAAGTTATATAAAATATCATCAAAACTCCATTGGTATAAACCATAGCGAATCGATTTAAACAAAGGAAAAATAGTCCAACAAGCAATCAGTTGTAATAAACCAAACCAATAGAATCGAGAGTAAGAGGTTGCTTGTTGTGTCTTGTATCCAACAAAAACGAGTAATACCCATGAAAAGAAGCCTAAAAATATGGGGAACAACATTTCTGTCGCATTCGTTAACCAACTTCCATAAGTTCCTAATGCCCAAATAATAAACAATTGTAGAGAAAATAAGTGGTTAAAAAGCATCCTGGCTTTCATGGTTAACATATTTGAGCGCCTTTCTTCCTTATTAAGATAAAACCGAATAGTGCACTGGCTAAACTTATACCAATAAATACAGGGAAAAAGAATAGGAGCATGACTAAGATGGGGAGCCAAATTGCAGTCGCTATTGCACCTCCTAATATTTTAAAAAAGCTAATGGTATTACGGGCGTCAGCAAAATGAGACGCAATAAATGACGATAAAAATATTGGAAATAAGATATACATAAATAAATATGAAATATAACGCCAGATTAATATAGAAAATTGAGAATTTTTTTCTATATTTTGATTGTCATTATTTGATTCATATAGATTGTTTTGATAGTCAATAAAGGATTCAGCATAAGAATTACCGTCCTTATTTTTATTAAAAGCATAGGCTGATGCTTTCTCAAAAATATCAATATTTGGACAATTAACGGAGATTTTATTTAGTGATTCAGAAACTTCCGTATGAATATTTTGTTCCCATTCTCTGATTGATAAATTATCTTTTTGTGAATTTATAAGAATATTTTCACCAATATAAACTTCAACTTTTGAACTGAATTTATCAGGGGCTATATAAAACAAGCCCATAGGAATAATATCAAAAACTACTCCCTCACTGATCAATGTTCTAATAATTCTTGCCGCCCCTCGTTGATAAGGCAATGGCTGGAAACCCCACTCGCTACTGCCTTCCGGGAATAAGAGTAAATTACCGCCTGCTTTTATATGTGCAATTGCAGCATCTGAAGGACTTGAAAATAGATTTGCATTTACACCCAAACGTTGTCTATCCTTTTTCCTAACTACGGGAATGCCCGTAAAAAAAGCTCTCATTAAAGGACTATTTAATAATTGAATTGAAGCTAAAGCTTGAGTGTTAGAAAATGCTTTTAATGCAATGTAACCATCAAAAGCACTGTTCCGATGACTACATAGAATTAACTTTGGATGTGTATTTTCAGTTTGATATCTATTATGGTAAATAAGTGAAATTTTGGAAAAGTAGATTTCTCTAATTGCACTTGAGATGCATTGATAATAAAAAGGTAGCGGAGAACCCGCAACAAAAGAGGAGGTTTTTTTTATTGGCGAAGGCAATATTGGATTAGGCATAAGATTTCCTTACATTATTCCTTCTGCAAAAACATACCACGCTCTTAAAAAAAGTAACACTAAAAAATTAAAATTTAAAAGGCAATATTAGAATAAATTATTTCACTGATTTGAGGCTCTTAATTCTAATGAATAAGATGGAAATGAGTATGATTCAACTTAGACTCGCTGAACCACAGGAAGCAAAAAGGCTGTGGTATTTACGAAATCAAGCATTGCGATTTGGTTGTGAAAATGTTTATCCATCAGAGATTTTAGCCGCTTGGACTCCTGATGAGATGCCTGAAGGATATCGGCAGGCTATTATTGATAATCCATTTTATGTGATTGATTATCAAGAATACAATATTCCTGTTGCTTCAGGCTTTTTAGATGTTAAAACTGGTTTTGCTGAAGCCATTTTTACATTGCCTGAATACATGGGAAAAGGATTTGCAGGACTCATTTTAAAGCAACTGAAACATGAAGCAATTAAGAGAGGGCAATCCAAGTTGTTTTTAGATGCAACGCCTAATGCAGTATTATTTTATTTAAAACAGGGTTTTAGAGCATTAGAAGAGCGTGATTATTATTCTGATTTAGCGAAAGCAAATTTACATTGTTACCGCATGTACATTGATTTAGATTAGTTGATTGTATTTTAATCATCTTTAAAAGATGGTTTTTATAATGGACTAATAATAAAAAAGCTATTCTTAAAATGCGGTATATATTTATTTTTATCATTTTTTGAATTAGCTTTTATATTAATAACATAAAATAGCAATCCTCATGATGTTGCGATATTGTAAAGTATCACAGTATATCTAGGATAAATATTATGCAAAATGTGTTATTAACGTTATGGCCGTTATTTGCGTTAATTGCGCTAGGTGCGATTTTAAGAAGAAATAAAACGTTTGAACCAGCATTTTGGGTAGGGGCTGAAAAACTTAACTATTTTTTACTTTTTCCTACCTTATTGATAAATAGCTTGGCAAATGCACCTTTATCTGATCCTCAATTACCCCACCTTGCTGGGGCTATTTTTTCTGTTGTCATAATTGTCACTATGTTGTGCGTTATTTTGAAAAAAATAACAGGCTGGTCTGCTGGTCGCTTTGGTGCGATTGTTCAAGGCAATATTCGATTTAACACTTATTTAGGCTTAGCAATTGTTGCTGATTTATTTGGAGTTGAAGGCTTGGGAATAGCCGCCTTGATATTAGCAACATTGGTTCCTCTATCAAATGTGACTTCCGTGCTTTGCTTAACAGCAGGGCAAGATGTGACTTTTCGTCAACTAATATTACCTATCATAAAAAACCCTTTAATTATCTCTTGTGTTATTGGCATCATTATAAATTTGTCAGGGATTGGGCTTCCTTTCGGTAGCGATCAATTCCTGAAGTTGTTAGCAGCAACCAGTTTACCTTTGGGGCTTATTTGTATTGGTGCAGCATTGCATCTATCAACTCTAAAAGCAGAAAGCAAAATGATTGGTATTAACACAGTTACTCGTTTGCTTATTGTGCCGATAATTGCATATAGCGTTGCTTATTTTCTAGGTCTATCTTCATTAGTTATGATGCTTTTAGTTATTTTCTTTTCTATTCCAACAGCGCCAACTTCTTACATTTTAACTCGTCAATTAGGCGGTGACTCTGAACTCATGGCAGGAATTATTACTTCTCAGACAATGTTTGCTGTAATTACACTTCCGATTATTTTAAGTTTATTAGCAATTTAAAAAAATCGGGTTAAAAACGTCATAACTATTGAAAGTTAATGGCGTTTTTTTATATAAATATCATCCTTTATATTTTACCTTTATTTATCATTTATTATATTTAGAGTGTAAATTATGGATTCAATTAAATTCTTAAATACAAATATCGATCGAGAAAAGATAGTAAAACTAGGTGATACTCAAAAACCTTCTAGTGTAGTGAGCTTATGGGAGAGACTAAAAAGCTTATTTGGTTTAAGTAATGAAGAAAAGGTGCTCACTTTAATTAATACTATCTATTTTGATCAAAATGCGTCTGTTTCAGAAAAAAACAGTGCTTTTTTTAAGTTAAAAAAGATTGCCGGTGCGGAATATAAAAATAATTTAGACTACGTCTTAAATAATGATAAAATCAGTTATATTATTAGATTTAAAGAAAGTCGTTTTATATCTGTAAATGATATAAATCCATTCTTTGAAACTATAAAAAATGAATTATCTATTGACTTAAATTGTTTTTCTTCAAGTGATGTAAAAGCATTTATTAATAATTACTCTAAATTATCTGCAATAGAAAATGATGAAAATGATAAAAATTATGAAGAAAAAATTACTGCTTTTAGAGCTATTTTAACTGAATGGCTAGATAACAAAAAATTTAATTGTCAATCTGATCCGTTTGAAATAAGTGATTTTGATAAAATTAAATCTTTCAAGGATAAAAGGAAATATATTGAAGATCATACTAATAGCTATACATCTTATATTTCACCTGATAAATTGATAGATGAAATATATCAAGCTATGGAGGATGATAGCTATGAAAAATTAAGGTTACAAGTAGAAAAAGATATACCAAGATGGGGATTGAAATACAATAATACAGAAATATTGAACATTTCGTCTTTAGATGAGAAATTAAAAGAATTAAATGAGCAAGATATCATAATTATTTTTGAATTGCTAAATCAAGGACTTTTTCCACTAATAAAAAACTCTTTTGCAAAACAAGATGCTATTACATCAAAATATTCATTTTTTACAGGAAGAACTACTATTAATATAGATGAAAATAAAGGTAGCTACTTTATAAATATTAATAATAAGAAAGAGGTTGCTGAATCAGATGTTAATAATTTAAATGTGATATCAAATAATATTCTAACAAACTTTGATCATGATTCTATGAATCTCTATATTAAATATTTTCTAGATAATAATATATCAATTGATGATTTACCTAATAAATTAGCTCAATACCAGCATTATGTAGATAAAAGAGACTTCGATTCTATTGGTGATAAATTTAACTATGAGCAAAAAAGACTTCTCTTATTAGAGGAAAATATAAATGTCAAATTTGAATTTAACCCTCATTCATTAAAAAAATTAACAATTGTTCCAGAAGAAAGTAAAATAGAGTATCGTTTATTTAACTCTTGATCTTGGGCTAATCAAAGCTTCTTGCTATTATAAATATAAATTAATAATAAGTAAGAGGCTCTTTTTATGTTGCAACCCCATCACCTTGAAATTCAAACAGTTATTACTAAACTAAAGCAACAGTATCAAAATGCTGTTGATGCGTTACGTAATGCAATTATTGATTACGCACAAGATGGAAAATTACCCGATGTAAAAGAAAGAGCTGAAGGGTTATTTGCTTACCCTCAATTAACAGTATATTGGACTGGTGAAACAAAAACAGAAGATAAAACGAGAGCTTACGGGCGTTTATCTCGCTCAGGAACTTATTCTACCACTATTACTAATCCCGCTTTATTTGAAAACTATCTATCAGAACAATTGCAGCTTATTGCTGATGCCTACTATACAACTTTTGAAGTCAGTGCCTCAAAGCAAGAGATCCCTTATCCTTTTGTTATTGATGGAACAGGCGTTGGTTTTGATAGAAAAATGAGTGCTTCTTTAGCTAAATATTTTCCGACAACCGATTTGTCGAAAATTGGTGATGAAATTACTGATGGGTTAATTTGTGATAGGGAAGTTTTACCACTTTCTCATTTTGATGCTTTGCGTACAGACTTTTCATTGGCACGTTTAAAACATTACACAGGTACATTACCTGAAGATGTTCAACCTTATATTTTATTCACTAACTATAACCGCTATGTTGATGAATTCGTGCGTTGGGCTTGTGAACAAGTCGCAGATAAAAATAGTCCATATTGCGCACTTTCTTGTGCTGGCTTTCAACAAATTACGGCTGAAACTGTTGATCCTGAAAAGTTAATATCCGATTTAACTTGGAAAAAATATCAAATGCCAGCCTATCATTTAATTGCAAAAGAAGGCCCCGGAATAACATTAGTTAATATTGGTGTAGGGCCTTCAAATGCGAAAACAATTTGTGATCATTTAGCGGTTTTACGTCCTCATGTTTGGTTAATGATTGGTCATTGTGGTGGTTTACGTGAAAGCCAACAACTTGGTGATTATGTATTAGCGCATGCATATTTACGAGATGATCATATTTTAGATGATGTCTTACCACCAGATATTCCAATTCCTAATATTGCAGAAGTACAGCGTGCGCTTTATGACGCAACAAAAATAATCAGTGGCAAACCGGGTCATGAAATAAAACAAAGATTAAGAACAGGAACTGTTGTGACCACAGACGATCGTAACTGGGAATTACGTTTTTCTGTTTCAGCTAGACGATTTAACTTAAGTCGCGCTGTTGCTGTTGATATGGAAAGTGCAACAATCGCTGCGCAAGGTTATCGTTTTCGAGTTCCTTACGGCACATTATTATGTGTATCTGATAAACCGTTGCATGGCGAAATTAAATTACCCGGTCAGGCTAACCATTTTTATGAAGGTGCAGTATCAGAGCATTTACAGATTGGTATTGAATCTATTGAGTTGCTTAAACAAGCAGAGAGCAGCTTACATTCTCGTAAATTGAGAACTTTTAATGAACCACCGTTCAGATAAACTTTAGTAATAAGCCCCCAATTTTAAACAACTCATAATTTGAAGTTAGTTTATAGTTGGGGGGATCTATTGGATGTTAAGAAAAAATAGAGAATTATTGTATCCAGAACGGATCGTTATTTTTATCTTGATGCCACTGATATTCAATTTGCCATGCTAGTTTTTTAGCAACTTCATGACTATACCTATCGGCAATAAATCCTAGAGCCATATCTGTGCCAGCAGAAACGCCCGATGAAGTGTAATATTTACCATCGATGCACCAACGAGCTTCTTTTTTCCATAATACTTTGTCAGATTGAGAAATAACCCAATCCCATGCTCTTTTATTAGATGTTGCTATTTTATTATCTAATAATCTTGTTTTAGCTAAGAGGGCAGATCCAGTACATACTGTTAAACACCATTGTGAATTTTCAGCTAATGATTTTATTGTGTTTATCATAAGATCATTATTAACTAGGTTGCGAGTTCCCTGACCACCCGGAATAAGAATAACATCAGAATATGCGATAGGTTGAGTTGAAATTTCAATACCTTGACTACTTTTAATTAAACCACCGTTTAATGAAATACATTGCATTTCAATATCATCGATACGCCCAAATATTTCGATAGGACCAAAAGCATCTAACGTTTCAAAATTATCAAAAAGTAAGATATTTATTTTCATTATTTTTCCTTGTTGTGTTTGTAGGATATTAATCTTAACAAGTTATCTGAAAACAAAACTTAAAAACGTAAATGTCTAGCTGCTTTTCTTAAACGATCATCTCCACGTCTATCATAACGCTGAGTCGTCATAATACTGGCATGTCCCATTGCATCTTTTACAGTGACAATATCTTCACCGTTATCAAGCATTGCAGAGGCAAATGTTCTTCGTAGATCATGAGGAGCAAACTTATCAATACCACTTTCTTGTTGTCGAGTTTCTAAAATATAGTAAATGGCTTGATCGGTGATCCGCTCATCGGTGACATCATCAAATCGGCGAATACGAGTGAAAAGAGGGCCATCTTGTGTGCCTCTTATTTCATCAATCCATAATTGAACGCGATCCCAAGTATCATCAGGCATATAAGACATGCGTTCTTTATTACCTTTACCTCTAACAAGAAAAGCTTGATCACGAAATTGAATGTGCTCGTAATTAATAGAGACTATTTCTGAGCGACGTAATCCGCAACCTAATAACACACTTAATATTGCGGCATCTCTTAAACCTTTCGATGAACTGTCTTTTTCACAACTTCTGAATAAAGCACGAATTTCACTGCTAGTTAAAGCTCGGCCTTTGGGTAATCGACTTCCTCTTACCGATTTAACTTGGCGGATATGCTGATAACTTTCAGTATCCATTTGTTTCATTGCCCAAGCTTCTAACGCGACGCCTTTTAATGCAGCAAGATAAGTATTGATAGTAGCGGGAGCTTTATTGGCATCAGATAACATATCAATAATGGCTTGAATATGATGTCGACGAAGTGCTCCCCATTGGCAATTTTTAAGAGAAGAAAAACCAATCATCTTAGCAACAATAGTTAAAAACGATCCCATTGTTTGACGACTACGTTTTGACCCCAAACTCATTAAATATGCCATTGCAGGATTGGTATGAGCGGGCGAGGTGAATGTTGCATTCAGATCCAATAATGCTTGTTTTTCAGACAAGACTAGTGATGTTTCAGGTGTTAACTCCTGATCGTCGTGGTGAAATTCCACTGTGATTTCCTTATTAAATCAACATAACCATGATGAATATTCTAACAGATCCAAAAAAGAAAAAAGCTACTTTTTCAAAGGATCATTTTAATAAGTAGAAACGATCTTGTTTGTTTTGCCACCAATTTGATTGTTTGATGAGCTTTTTTAGGGCGAATAGTCTTCAAGTTGAGTTAAGGGAAAAAACGGTAATAAATAACGTTAGGAAAAAGAGTAGAGAATAATAAGAGAAAAAGGGTGATTACGCTGTTTTCGCACCCAAAACTTTCACTTTTTATCGACGTGAAAATAATGAAGATTGCAGTAAAAATTGGGTGCGAAAGAATCAATGGCTATTTAAATTACTCTTTGTAAATTGCGACAACGGGTTTTCCATCATTACCAATTGTGCCACGATACATACCTTCAGAGTTAAAACTCATTGTGTAGTTACCTGTTTTATCTAATACGATAACACCACCACTACCATTAATAGCTTTAACTTCATCAAGTGCATTTTGAGCAGCTTCTTCTAAAGGTAAATTTTTATATTTAACTTGGGCTGCGATATTGAAGGCAGTTAATGTTCTGATAAACATTTCACCAGATCCTGTTGCGGATACAGCAACGGTTTCATTATCAGCATAGTTTCCTGCACCAATAATTGGGGAATCACCAACTCGACCATAACGCTTGTTTGTCATTCCTCCCGTAGAAGTTCCCGCCGCTAAGTTGCCATGTTGATCAAGAGCGACTGCACCTACGGTGCCATATTTATAATCGTACATCATAGGATCAACAAAAAGGGCGGCTGTTTTACCATCATGGTCTAAAACAACTTGTTCTTTTTCTATCGCTTTTTGAAGTTGTTGCCAACGATGTTCAGTTCTAAAATAGGAAGGATCTACAATAGTAAGTCCTTGTTCTTTGGCAAAAAGATCAGCACCATTTGATACCATCATAACGTGCGGGCTTTTTTCCATCACGGCAATAGCGGCGTTGATTGGATTTTTAACTGTAGTAACACCAGCAACAGCGCCAGCTTTACGGGTTTGACCATCCATAATAGAGGCGTCAAGTTCATTACGACCATCGTGGGTAAAAACGGCACCTTTTCCGGCATTAAATAATGGTGAATCTTCCATAACATTAATGGATTTTTGAACGGCTTCTATACTAGTGCCTCCACTATTTAAAACAGCATATCCAGCATTTAATGCTTCGGTTAGTTTTTCTTTGTATTCTTTTTCTTGTTCTGGCGTGATGGTGTCTTTAGTGATTGTTCCTGCTCCACCATGAATAACAAGGCGGATCGGCGTGTCGGTATTTGCAAAAACAGAGGTTGCAAACAGAGTGCAAAGTGTCATTGTAGCGAGTTTATACTTAATATTATTCATATAACCCTTCTTTTTTTTAATTAAAATTGATTTGATATCATCATATGGATTTTACGATCTTGATCTTAAATTCTAATTAATTGCATCAACGTACTTTGATAACTAACTGCAATAATCACTATATAAAAAGTTTAAGACATAAGTGGTCTGAACACCCAACTTTCTTTTTAATTTATCGATCTTCATCATGTAATAGTTTGTTTTTATTGTTTTATTATTTTTAAATAAAAAAAATCAATATGTTGTGTGTTTTTAATGTTTTTTGCTTAATGAAGGAAATAAATATAAATCGTAGCTAATAATATTTTTTTAAAAACAAAAATAATAATGTCATTTTTACTTTTTGTTTTTATTTTATATGATGAAATTTAAAATATAAAATTTACTAAATTATATAATAAATACAATTTTTGATAGTTTTAAATTAAATAGCAACTCAATTTAAAATTGAATTTTTATGAAAAAATTAAGTGACATTTTAATATTAATGAGCACTTGATAACGTTTTGTTACTATTTCATTTGTATTTGAATGTAACGAAAATGGATTTTCTATATACAATTTGTGTGTTTCCTCGAATAATCAAAAATAGATGGTGGATTATGTGATAAAAGTACTACATTAATTTGAGTTAAGGCTCTATTATAATGACATAACATTTATAATTCATAAGGTTAGCATTTAAAATTTTATTTTTTTATAGTGAGTGCGTTCGCTTTATCAATACAAATGAACTATTTTTAAATAGATATAAAATAAAAAATTTAATACGTCTCATTATTTAACTATTTTCTTACATACAGCAGATAAACATATTTTTGGTATTCTTTTATGGCTAAAGGAAGGTTAAATAATTTATATGAAAAATCAAAAAAAGAGTCGTTTTTTTGTTTATAGCATCATTCTCGTCGCAGTTGTTGCTGCGGGAGTTTTTTGGTGGAAATCTCAAGCACCAACACTTCCTTCAGGATTTGCTCAAAGTAATGGGAGAATAGAAGCAACAGAAATTGATATTTCAACGAAAAGTCCGGGAAGAATAGACTCTATTTTAGTTCAAGAAGGTGATTTTGTTAAAGCGGGTGAAGTGTTAGCAAACATGGATACTCGAACACTTAAAGAACAACTTCATGAAGTTCAAGCTCAATTAAACCAAGCCAAAAGCAGTGTTGTCACTGCGCAATCTGCATTATCACAACGTAAAAGTGAACAACTTGCAGCCCAAGCCGTCGTTCGCCAACGTATTGCAGAGCTTGATGCTGCACAAAAAAGACTTAACCGCTCTCGTGCATTAGTAAAAACGAATGCCATTTCTATTCAACAATTGGATGATGATATTGCAAGAACAGAAGGTGCAAGAGCGGCGGTTGAAGCCGCTAAAGCTCAAGAAACCGCAACTATTGCTGCAATAGAATCGGCTAAAGCGGGGATCATTCAAGCCAATACAAAAGTGGATGCAGCTACGGCAACCGAAAGACGTATTTTGGCGGAATTGGATGACAGCATTTTAAAAGCACCGCGTAATGGTCGTGTTCAGTATCGCGTCGCAGAGCCTGGTGAAGTTTTAGGTGCTGGCGGTCGTGTATTAAATATGGTCGATCTAAGTGATGTTTATATGACTTTCTTTTTACCAACAGAAGCCGCGGGTAAAGCTGCATTAGGAAGTGAAGTTCACATTATTTTAGATGCCGCACCACATATCGTTATTCCTGCTAAAACAACCTATGTTGCTAGTGTCGCTCAATTTACACCCAAAACCGTTGAAACGGATAATGAGCGATTAAAATTAATGTTCCGTGTAAGAGCTCGCATTGCACCTGAATTACTTGAAAAACATCTTGAATATGTGAAAACAGGTTTACCGGGTCGTGCTTATATTCGCTTAGATAACAACCAATCTTGGCCAACTGATTTAGAGGTGAAATTACCACAATGAGTCAAACAATGAGAACGCAAAGTCATTCTCATATCATTGAATTGACTCATGTATCCCAACATTATGGCGATACCAAAGCGCTTGATGATGTGACATTGGCTATTCCTGCTGGAAAAATGGTCGGATTAATTGGCCCTGATGGTGTAGGGAAATCGAGTTTGATCTCTCTTATTTCTGGTGCGAGAGAAATTCAAACAGGACAAGTAATTGTTTTAAAAGGTGATATGAATGATGTTGAACACCGAAGAGCCGTTTGTCCTCGCATTGCTTATATGCCTCAAGGATTAGGTAAAAACCTTTATCACACACTTTCTGTTTTTGAAAACGTTGATTTCTTTGGCCGTTTATTTGGTCAATCAAAACAAGAGCGGGCTGAACGTATTAATGACTTACTTGAAAGTACCGGTTTAGCGCCGTTCCGCGATAGACCTGCGGGTAAACTTTCTGGGGGAATGAAACAAAAACTAGGCTTATGTTGTGCGCTTATTCATGATCCAGAATTACTGATCCTTGATGAACCTACTACTGGGGTTGACCCTTTATCACGAGCACAATTTTGGGAATTAATTAATCGTATACGTAAGCGTCAAAAAAATATGAGTGTATTAGTTGCGACCGCTTATATGGAAGAAGCTGAACGTTTTGATTGGCTGGTTGCTATGGATGCAGGAAAAATATTAGCAACAGGTCACGCTGATGAATTAAAAGCCCAAACTCATACTGATGAACTAGAAGCTGCTTTTATCGAATTACTACCAGAAGAGAAAAAGAAAGATCACCAAAAAGTTATTATCCCGCCAAGAGATAAAAGTGACGATGATACTATCGCCATTGAAGCACAAGATTTAACCATGCGTTTTGGTCAATTTGTTGCCGTAGACCATGTCAGCTTTCGTATCCCTAAAGGAGAAATTTTTGGTTTCTTAGGATCGAATGGTTGTGGTAAATCAACCACCATGAAAATGCTAACTGGTTTACTTGAAGCAAGTGAAGGGCGAGCATGGTTATTTGGTCAAGAAGTTGATCCTAAAGATATTGAAACTCGCCGTCGTGTTGGTTATATGTCACAAGCATTTTCACTTTATAGTGAATTAACTGTGCGACAAAATCTTGAGTTACATGCCAAGCTTTTTCATATTCCAGAAGAGGAAATACCTCAGCGTGTTAAGGAAATGAGTGAGCGTTTTAATTTAACTGACGTCGAAGAAATAATGCCCGATGGTTTGCCATTAGGTATTCGTCAGCGTTTGTCACTTGCTGTCGCTGTTATCCATAAACCTGAAATGTTGATCCTTGATGAACCCACTTCAGGGGTTGACCCCATTGCGCGAGATATGTTTTGGAACTTGATGGTTGATTTATCTAGACGTGACGGTGTCACTATTTTTATTTCAACTCACTTTATGAATGAAGCGGCGCGTTGTGACCGAATGTCATTGATGCATGCTGGTAAAGTATTAGTGACAGATACACCTGCGAATTTAGTTAAAAATAGCCAATTTGATACCCTTGAGGAAGTCTTTATTGATTACCTTAAAAAAGCATCTGGTGAGCAAGAAGCACCTGAACTTGATGAAAAAAGCCTACAACTTCCTGTATCTAGTCATGAAAGTGCTGAAAAAGCATTAAAACAGCGATTTAGTTTACGACGTTTATTTAGTTACAGTATTCGTGAAGGTATGGAGTTACGCCGAGATCCGGTGCGTCTTACTTTAGCGTTATTAGGTACGGTGATCCTGATGTTTATTATGGGTTACGGTATTAGTTTGGACGTTGAAAACTTGCGTTTTGGTATTATGGATAGAGATAAAACAGGGCTAAGTCAGGCATATAGCCAAAACCTTTCAGGCTCTCGTTATTTTATTGAAAAAGCACCAATCACAGATTATGACCAACTGGAAAAGCGATTGCGTAGTGGTGATATTACTGTTGCGATTGAAATTCCACCTAACTTTGCACGCGATGTTGCTAAAGGTCATACCGTAAAAATAGGTGTTTGGATTGATGGTGCAATGCCTAATCGGGCTGAAACTGTTCGTGGTTATATTCAGGCAATGCATTCAACATGGATGCTTGATATGGCTATGCGTCAACCCACTAATGTAGTTGATAAGTTGGCACCTATTAATATAGAAACTCGCTATCGCTATAATCCTGATGTAAAAAGTTTACCCGCAATTGTACCCGCAGTTATCCCACTTTTATTAATGATGATCCCTGCAATGTTAAGTGCGTTAAGCGTCGTTCGTGAAAAAGAGCTTGGTTCTATTATTAATCTTTATGTTACCCCCATCACCAAAGCAGAGTTTTTATTAGGTAAACAATTTCCTTATATCTTATTGGGTATGTTTAACTTTTTTATGCTCTGTGCGCTTTCGGTCTTTGTATTTGGGGTGAGTTTTAAAGGGAGTATGTTAACGCTTTCTTTAGGGGCATTACTGTATATCACTATTGCCACAGGAATGGGATTACTTATTTCATGTTTTATGAAAAGCCAGATTGCTGCTATTTTTGGTACTTCCATTATTACATTAATTCCAGCAACACAATTTTCGGGAATGATTGATCCTGTTTCGTCACTGGAAGGTATCGGTAAATGGATAGGGCATATTTATCCTACATCTCACTTTTTAACTATCTCAAGAGGGACATTCTCTAAAGGATTAAACCTTTTTGATTTACCTTGGTCTTTTATTCCTTTGCTTATCACTATCCCAATTGTTATTGGGTTGAGTGTCTTTTTCTTGAAAAAGCAGGAGGCTTAAATGTGGCGCACAATCCAAAATGTGTTTAATTTAGGCGTAAAAGAGCTACGCAGTCTCTCTCGTGATAAAGCGATGCTGGCATTAATTGTGTTTGCTTTCACTGTATCAATTTATTCATCAGCGACTGTTACTCCTGGCTCATTACATCACGCTCCAATTGCCGTTGCTGATCAAGATAAATCACAGTTATCTGCACGTATTGTAAATAGCTTTTATATGCCTTATTTCTTACCTCCAGCTGATATTACTCCTGAGCAAATTGATGGTTTGTTAGATAGAGGGGCTTATACCTTTGCGCTCGATATTCCGCCTAATTTTCAGCGTGATCTTTTAGCCGGTCGTAAACCTGAAATACAAGTTAATATTGATGCAACGAGAATGAGCCAAGCTTTCTTAGGTAATAGCTATATTCAAAACATTGTCATGGGTGAAGCAAAAACATTTTTAGCGAAAAATAGAACCAACGATCCACTACCTGTTGATTTGGAAGTTAGAATGAGTTTTAACCCAAACCTAACACAATCTTGGTTTGGCTCTGTTATGGCAATTATCAATAATATCACGATGTTATCGATAGTATTAACGGGGGCTGCATTAATAAGAGAGCGAGAACACGGCACCATTGAGCACTTGCTGGTTATGCCTGTAACTCCTTTTGAAATTATGCTTTCTAAGATATGGTCAATGGGATTGGTTGTATTATTGGCATCAGTGATGTCACTGGTATTAGTCGTGAAATCGCTACTTCATGTTCCTATTGAAGGTTCTGTTTTATTGTTTATGTGTGGTGTTGCTTTAAGCTTATTTGCGACAACCTCAATAGGCATTTTTTTAGGAACAATGGCACGCTCAATGCCTCAATTTGGTTTATTAATGATTATGGTATTGTTGCCATTAAACATGTTATCAGGAGGGATGACATCACGAGAAAGTATGCCTCAGTTTGTACAGGATGTAATGCAAACAATGCCAACCACACACTTTGTTAGCTTAGCTCAGGCTATTTTATATCGTGGTGCTGACTTCTCTATTGTATGGCCACAATTTATTATCTTAATTGTTATTGGTTCGGTGTTTTTCTCATTAGCATTATTACGTTTTAGAAAAACCATTTCGGCGATGGCCTAATAAATTTAAATATTAATCGATAAATTAACCTATTTTCTTCTATTATTAAATATAGAAGGAAATGGGTTTTTTATTAATCTAATTATTTCAATTTGGTGTTTTTACTTAATAATGAACTTTCAATAAATAATATTCACTAAGGTAAATAATACATTTAAGATAAGATATTAAGTAAAATCCATTAATAAACAACCTTATCCATCGTTAGAGTAATGAGATTAATATATTTTTATTGATTACTTTAAATGTATTTTAAATAAGGCTAATTTTATGAAAATAATAAGAATATTAAAAACAGTAATAAGAGAAAGAAAAGTTAATAAAGAAGAACAAATTGGTATAGATATAATGGATATTAAACCAATTAGAGATAAATTATATTTACCTTATTCTATAAATGCTTGGTATACCACAACGCTTAATGAACCGATAACGTTTATTCAACTTCCTACAGCTATATCTGGCTCTCAGATTTTACTTCATATGACGCAAGGTTCAGGCGCAAATCAAGTCGTTTTTATTGATGAAGTATTATGGCCTTTAGGTCGTAAACCTCTCTTATCATGGAATAAAGATGCTATTGATATGATTCAATTTATTGCCCTTAACGGAACGTGGTTAGGGCGATTTATTGGTGGAGGTATGCATGTATCAGAATGATAATTTAATGTCTGTCTATAATTTGTTATTTGGGCATCAACGTTTTCTAGATAATAATACCGGTTTAACAACAGATAGAAGTAAACAGCATTTTGTTTTTAATCCTGATGGTGTTTTATCAAATAATAGACATACAATCGGATATACACGTTTAGAGTCACAACCTAATGGAGATGCAACAACTGAAGGTCAATCTTTACAAATATTAGGTTATCTCTATGTATATAAAGCAACAAAAGATAAGTATTGGCTAGATAGGGCAATCTGGTGTTTTGATGCCTATATAAAATATTTCTATCAAGAGCAAGAAATACCCGATCCACCCCATGATAGATGGTTAAGCCAATGGATTATTAATGGCAAAGAGCCTACTTTATCTAATTGGCCAATTAACTTTAATGAACCTACTAATTCAGGATTTATTGATACTGGAATCATGTTTGTTGATGGAATATGTCAAATACCACACGGCGCTCCTTATTGGGGAGAATATCTTGATATCGTGACACAAGCTTATCGTGGCGTATTATCTTATCCCAATATAAATGCCCGAGTTGTCGAACTGAATAATGATGGAAGTATTAATTGGAGCCAAAAGGGTGAGTCTGTTGAATTAGCATGGTTGATTGATTTATATGGACGAAAAATTGATAACCAAGGTCATATTTTAGAAGAAAGAGCTATTGAACCTAAAGGCTATGTAAAAATGGCATCGCCAATTAATGGATTATGGAAATTGTGTCATGCCAATATTCAACCTGTTGAACAAGGCGGCTTTCTGATAACACGAAATATGGCATGGCATAATCGACCACTCAATATTCCTATTATCGATAAACGAAATTATGGTAATGCCGCTGATGCTGAAGAATGGTTTTTAGAGGCAAGTTATACATTATGGAAAATAACGAAAGAACGCCGTTATTGGTTAGCTTGGCGAAACAGTGCATTAATGTGTATGCGATATGCGAATATTGATTCTAACGATAAGTTTTTCAGACAATCTACCACTGAATTAAGTCCATTCACTGATGGGATTTCCTACGAGTATCACTACCCCAAGAGCCGTCATATCTCTCTTGATAGAAATAAACAAGGTTTTATTCGAATAGAGACAGATGGAAATGCAGTAGTGACTTTAGAACAACAAAGTATTTCAAAGAAAATTGATCAGAACTCTAAAATAACTATTAATGTAGGGGGAATCGATAAAAATAAAGTACCATTAAAAGTCAGAATTAATATGGATACTATTTCACAAAGAAATAGTGATGTTGTGAAAAATTGGTTTTTACACCTTCCTCATACCGCCATTAATAATGACGTTATAAAGTATGAATTCAATGTAAGTTCATTTATTCAAAAAAATGAAGATATTGAATATCTTACAGTTAGTGATGTGGGGTATATTAAACTCGACGAAGATATCGAAACTTCATTTGAGTTCGAAGATAATATTATTGATGGTCGTTCAGCCGTTGTACAACATGTGCGACTCAAAGAGAACAGTAAATTTATGGTGGGCTTTTGGTTAACAACTGAAGGAAAGGCGATACCAACATCATTTACGTATAAATTGGATAGAGATAAATGGAAAATTATTATTTACGATTCTGATCGTTGGCGTTGGTATTGGATATTACCGATGACAGAAGGCCAGTGGTCTACTCTTCAATTAACGCCTGAAACACTTATATTAATGGATTATCAGCCTTATTATTCAAGCAATGAAATTAAACCCACACATCCGAATTTAGAAGCAGTCTCTAGTATCACTCTTGCTATTTATGAACTTGAAGAAGACGATAGTTCAGAAATCACTTGGTATTGCTTTAACGATATACCAACTCATTTTAATGATCTTGATGGTTGGACACATAAGTTTTCAATCACTCTATCTGGTAATGATAGTTTTGAAGGGCTGATTGGTGATTGTGACATTAGCTATAATGACCTCAATAAGCTCGCATATACACCCGGCGTTATTCCTTTCTCCAATAATTCTACAAAAGATTCATCTCAATTTGATTCATGGCGTGGATTACCTTATCCCGGTTATCAACATCCATTTATTTATATTTATGAAGAAAATGCGCAGATACATTTAGAAAATATGTGTCAGTTTCTGTTTGATGCTCAGAAAGCTTATGAAGATAAATTTAAGATAAAAGGACCCGTCGCGATGGCATATGTGTGGAACCGATGGGATAACATTGAGTATGGTGAGGCAGATACCTTTATTTTTAATCATTGGGGTAGTGATGCATGGGCAGGCTATCAACCTCGTGCATTCGCTTCTGCTGCCAGAGCGTGGTATGAATTAGTTTTATGTCAGAAAAGCATTCCTGAAAATCTTATTCAATTTACAAATAATTGGGTTGATTATCTTATTCATTTCTTTGAAAAAGTCGGCGGGTTTCCTTGTGAATTTCCTGCTGACTCACCACCGCCAGAAAATCGAAATTTTGTTGGCCATATGACAGGATTATGGCTGTGTGGCCTCTGTTTTGCTTCTTTGTCTGGATGCAAAAATAACAAGCTAGATTGGATCATTGAAAAGTCTGTTACTGAACTTATTGAACACTATCACGTGGTGTCTCCGACAAGCCCAATGAATGGGAGTTGGTCTCCTGCGGTAAGAAAAGGAAGTGATAATGGGATGTTTTATGGTTTCTGGTCAGGTGAGATCTTACGGGGATTAGGTATGTATATATTGTATAAACAAGAAAGCTGATTAATGAATAAATTAACCTTGCTTATTTTCCTATTACCCTCAGTTACGGCATAAATCGATAGCCGATCCCTGTTTCTGTAATTAAATGCACAGGACATGTGGGATCGGTTTCTAGTTTTTGGCGTAAATGACCCATATAAATGCGCAAATAGTGGCTATGTTCAACGAAATTAGGCCCCCAAACATGTTGCATTAAATGCCGTTGAGTAAGCACTTTTCCGCTGTTATTAACCAATTCACTTAGTAAACGAAATTCAGTCGGCGTTAAATGAACGGGTTCACTTTGACGAGTGACAATACGATTAACCCAATCAATCGTAATATCACCAAAAGTAAATTGTGTATTCTCGCTTTCCTGTTTAACAAAACGGCGTAGTGACGCTCTGACTCTGGCTAATAACTCACTAATACCAAAGGGTTTAGTTAGATAGTCGTCCGCTCCTGCATCAAGCGCTTTTACTTTGTCTTGTTCCGAATCCCGAGCTGAAAGGACGATAACGGGTGTACTACTCCATTGGCGAAAGTCTTGAATAAAACAGAGCCCATCTTTATCAGGCAAGCCAAGATCAAGAATAACTAAATCAGGCTTTCTTGATGCGGCTTCAATTAACCCTCGTTGGCATTCACTGGCTTCATAAACACGAAATCCTTCGTTCTCTAAAGCAAGTCGAACAAAGCGTAAGATCTCTTTTTCATCTTCAATAATTAAAATGTTATATGGAGTCACTGTTTTATTTCTATCTCATCAATATCAGGGAGTGATTTTAAAGGTAAAACAAAGTGGAAACTTGCTCCAGCTTTTTTATGGTTTTCAGATAAATTATGGTTTTCAGCCCAGATTTCACCTTCATGTAAGCGAATAATCGCGCTACATATTGCTAAACCTAACCCAACACCAGGAATTGCGGATTCTTTTACTGCACGTGAAAATTTATTAAAAATAAGTTGCAGTTGGTCAGTTGGGAGCCCATGACCTTCATCCCACACTTCAACATGAATTTTAGACGTTTCAATATAGGCTCTTACGCCTATTTTTGTGTTTGATGTCGTATATTTCACTGCATTTTCAAGTAAGTTTGTGATAACTCGCTCAATTAAATTACCATCACAATACAACAATAAATCAGCAGGAATATCAATTTCTAATGGATGTTTATCAAGTAAATAAGAGAGAGAACGAATAGCGCTTCCTGTAATTTCTTGCAGCGAATTCCATTGTAAATTTACTTGAATACCACCAGATTGAATACGTGCCATATCAAGTAAATTATTGACTAAACGCGAGGTTGTAAGGATTTGCTGTCGAATTTGATTAACTTGTTCTGTATGCGATGAACCTTCAGCACTTAAATCGAGAAGCAAAATCTCTGATTGCCCAAAAAGCACTGTAAGCGGTGTTTTTAAATCATGAGAAAGTGCCGCTAATAATGCATTTCTTAATTGTTCTCGTTCGATATTAATTCGAGATTGTTCTGCAATTTCAGCTTGTTGCAATCGTTCGAGTGCATTAGCAATTAAACCATTAAACGTTTGCAATAGCTGCTGTTGTTCCGGAATAAGCAATTGGCGAAGATTATTCGGCTCAATGGCTAAAATGGCTAAAACTTGTTGAGAAGCCGTGATCGGATGTAATTGGTAGGGAACACTGGGTAACGTATCTGTACCTGCACCTGCAATTTGGTCTTTATCACAACACCAGCGTGCAATGGCATTATCAATAGGTAAATTCCCCATACCTTCAGCATGAAAAGGCGTTAATTCACCTTGTTTGTTGGGGAGCAATAAGCAAACTTTGGCATCAAATGCACTAGATAAAAAATGGTAACTAGTACGAACAACGTCTTGTAACGTTACGGCTCGCCCCAGCTCTCTTGTCATTTCAAATAAATGACGAGTGCGTTGTTCTCTATAACGAGCAACACGTGTTTGATAACGCATACCCGCAGTTAAATTACCGACCACCAATCCTACAATAAGCATGACTGTAAAAGTGATCAAATATTGCATATCGAGTACAGCAAGCGAAAAGTGAGGCTGTACAAAGAACAAGTCAAAACTAATAACGTTGATTAATGCTGCAAAAATAGAAGGGCGACGGCCAAAAAAGAGTGCGATTAATACAACACCCAATAAATAGAGTGTCACTAAATTGGCTTTATCAAGTGCTAATAGAAATGTGCGAGAGAATAAGGTGATCGCTAAACATATTCCTATCGCTGTAAGATAACCTTTTATCTCTTGTCGCCATTTCTCATTTTGTAGTGGTGCTGTTTTGGTTTTATAACGGATCTCCTCGTCGTTAAGAGCAACACTGATAACATGGAGGTCGGGTGCATAGCGTGCTAGTTTTTCTGCAAACCGCATCCGTATCCAGCGTTTTAACCATTGCCATTTTTGATAAGCACGTTGGCCAATAATTACTTTTCCAAGATTATGTTCTCTGGCGTAACGGATCACGGCTTTTTCAGCTTGGTTATCAGAAAGGATCGCGGTTCTTGCACCTAGATGTTGTGCCAGTTTTAAAGAGTGCAAAATTGCCCGGCGTTTATGCTCACCAATTTGATGAAGTTTAGGGGTTTCAACATAAATAGCATGCCATTGGCAACCAAAGGCGGCAGCATAACGGGCTGCCGTGCGAACTAATTTGTCGTTACCGCCATGAGCACCGAGACATACCATCAAACTATCTGTGGTGTGCCAAACAGGGGATGCTCCTTGGCTATCTCGAAACTCTTTAACTTGTGTATCAACTCTATCTGCCATACGACGTAAAGCTAATTCTCGTAGTGCGATTAAATTACCTTTACGGAAAAAATGTTCGATGGCACGTTCTGCTTGTCCGGCTAAATAGACTTTGCCTTCATGTAAACGTTGTTGCAGATCATCTGGCGGTAAATCCACCATAACAACTTCATCGGCACTATCAAAAATATAGTCAGGGATCGTCTCTTGAACACGAATTCCTGTAATGCTTCCCACAATATCATTAAGACTTTCAATATGTTGCACGTTTATTGTGGCAAGTACATCAATACCCGCATCCAACAATTCTTCCACATCTTGCCAGCGTTTAGGATGTCGGCATTTATGTGGATTACTAAATGCCAGTTCATCCATTAAAATCACCGCTGGATGTCTGGCTAATGCGGCATCTAAATCAAACGCTACAAGCTTTCTACCATGATGATGAATACGTTGTGGTGGTAATAAAGGTAATCCATGAAGTAACGCAGCCGTTTCTTGTCGTTGGTGCGTTTCAACAACACCAGCAAGCACATCAATACCTTGCTGGTAGAGGCGTTGGGCTTCTTGTAGCATGGCGTAAGTTTTTCCTACACCAGCACAAGCGCCAAAAAATATTTTTAGCCGCCCACGAGTTGTTGTTCGCGTTGAAGCGAGTAAATCATCGGGTGAGGGGCGTTGCCACTGCTTTTCGAGTTCCATTTTATTGAGTACTCACTTTCTGCTGTTTTTCTGCACTTAATTTATCTAGTGACTGATTTAGCATAAATACATTCACAACGGGTTCACCCATAAACGACATTAGTGGTGATGTTGTATTGTCTTTTATTAATTGCTCAATTTCATTTTTAGTGAGTTGGCGAGAATATGCAATATTCTCAATTTGATAATAGGCTGCTTGTAATGAAATATGAGGATCAAGCCCACTTCCTGATGCTGTGACTAAATCAACAGGGACAGCATGTTGATTATGCGTTGTTTTTTTCCATGTTTGGATGCGTTTGGTTATCTCATTAAGAAGTAATGGATTTGATGTTGCTAGTTGGCTAGCACCTGATGCCATGCTGTTATAGGGCATTTCTGACGTCATTGATGGGCGACTTTTAAAATAATCATCCCGCGTAAATTGCTGCCCAATCAATTCAGAGCCAATAAGTTTATTATCTTGATAAACGAGTGAGCCGTTTGCTTGCCACGGAAAAATAAGGTTGGCTAATCCGGTAACAAGTAAAGGATAGGCTAACCCAGTTATTAGTGTGAGTAATAATAACATCACCAAAGATGAACGAAATAGATGCATATAGAACTCCTTAAAACCCAATAAACGCTAAGATCATATCGATGATTTTAATGCCAATAAAAGGGACTAATAACCCGCTGATCCCGTATAAAGAGAGGTTACGACGCAATAATGAGTGCGCAGAAACAGGGCGGTAATGAACACCTTTAAGGGCAAGAGGGATCAAAAAGACAATAATTAAGGCATTGAAAATAACGGCAGATAGCATTGCAGATGCGGGTGAATGTAGATTCATGACATTAAGCATATTGAGCTGAGGATAAGTGACTGCAAAAGCCGCAGGAATAATGGCAAAGTATTTGGCAATATCGTTAGAAATACTAAATGTGGTTAAGGCTCCTCGTGTCATTAGCATTTGTTTACCAATATGCACCACTTCGATTAATTTTGTTGGATTAGAATCTAAATCAACCATATTTCCCGCTTCTTTGGCGGCTTGAGTACCTGAGTTCATCGCAACAGCGACATCCGCTTGTGCCAATGCGGGAGCATCATTAGTGCCATCACCGGTCATTGCGACTAATCGACCTTCTGATTGATACTGACGAATTAATGCTAATTTTGCCTCAGGTGTTGCTTCAGCCAGAAAATCATCAACCCCTGATTCTGCTGCGATAGCCGCCGCCGTAAGATGATTATCGCCAGTGATCATGACCGTTTTTATACCCATTTGGCGAAGTTGAGCAAAACGCTCTTTAATTCCACCTTTCACAATATCTTTAAGTTCAACAACACCTAAGATTTTCTGATTTTCAACCACCACCAGCGGTGTTCCACCGGTTCTTGCTACTTGCTCGACTATTGTGGTGACTTCATCAGGAAAATGACCGTGACTGACTTCAATATGGCGACGAATAGCATCAACAGAACCTTTACGGATCAAGCGTTCACCTAAATTGACGCCACTCATTCTTGTCATTGCAGAGAAGGGAATAAAAGAAGCGCCAATTGACGCTAAATCGCGTTCGCGCAAATTAAAACGCTGTTTAGCGAGGATCACAATGCTTCTGCCTTCAGGCGTTTCATCTGCAAGCGAACTTAGCTGCGCTGCATCCGCAAGCTGTTTTTCGCTAATACCTGAAAGAGGAATAAAACGAGATGCTTGGCGATTACCCAGTGTAATGGTGCCTGTTTTATCAAGAAGTAAGACATCAACATCACCTGCGGCTTCCACAGCGCGCCCACTGGTTGCAATTACATTGGCATCAAGCATTCGGCTCATACCTGCTACACCAATTGATGAAAGTAAGCCACCGATCGTGGTAGGAATAAGACACACTAATAAAGCAATCAAGGTTACTACTGAAATAACAGCGCCATGCCCTTGAAATTCGACAGCAAAAACACTGAAAGGGTAAAGAGTGATACATGCCAATAAGAAAATCAGTGTGAGAGCGGTTAGCAAGATAGTTAAAGCCACCTCATTTGGCGTTTTTCTACGTTTAGCGCCTTCCACCATTCCAATCATGCGATCGAGAAATGAATTTCCAGCTTCAGCAGTGCAACGAATGATCAGCCAATCTGACAATACTCGAGTTCCGCCGGTTACAGAAGAAAAGTCACCACCTGATTCACGGATCACTGGTGCTGATTCCCCTGTAATCGCGCTCTCATCAACAGAAGCGCCACCTTCAATCACTTCACCATCACAAGGAATAACTTCACCAGCATTGACTAAAACGATATCACCTTTATGCAGTGAGAAAGAGTCCACGGTTTCTTTCGAGGCATTAATGTCTGCGTGATGTAAACGTATCGCTTTGGATTGTTGTTTTGCGCCACGTAAGCTCGCTGCTTGCGCTTTGCTCCGACTTTCTGCTAATGACTCAGCGAAGTTGGCAAATAGCAATGTCACCCATAACCAAATCATCACTTGTGATGTAAAGTGATTATCATTAGGGAGATAACCTAACAGCGAAGCAATCCAAATTCCGGTAGTTAAAAGCGCGCCAACATAAACAATAAACATAACGGGGTTACGCCATTGTGCTTGAGGTGTGCATTTTTTTATTGCATCAAAGAAAGCCGACATCACGGTTTTTCTATCAAAAAGTTGCGTTGTTTTCATGATACGTTTCCTTATTTAGCCCAAAACAGCTGTAAGTGTTCTGCAATAGGGCCAAGTGCTAATGCCGGAACAAAGGTCAGAGCGCCGATCATTAATACAGTGAGGATCAATAACAAAATAAATAGCGGTGAAGTGGTAGAGAGTGTTGCTAAGCTTTCTGGCTGACGTTTTTTTACGGCTAAACTACCTGCGATAGCCAAAACAGGTAACATGACACCAAAGCGACCAATCAACATGGCAAGACCTAATAATAGGTTGTAAAAAGGTGAGCTGGCGTTAAGCCCAGCAAAGGCACTGCCGTTATTATTCGCAGCAGAAGTAAAGGCATATAACACTTCACTAAAGCCATGAGGGCCTGGATTTAAAATGGCTTCGCGACCAACATCAGTAAATAAAGCGAGGGTTGTACCTAATAAAACAACAGCAGGAGAGATTAAAATAGCAACAGCTACCCATTTCATTTCAGCAACACCAATCTTTTTACCAAGGTATTCAGGTGCTCGTCCAACCATTAATCCAGCGATAAATACAGCTAATAATACATAGAGGATCATGCCATAAAATCCTGATCCCACACCGCCAAAGACCACTTCTCCGGTTTGCATTAACCACATTGGTACCATGCCACCTAAAGCCGTTAATGAATCATGCATGGCATTGACTGCACCACAAGATGCCGCTGTTGTGACAGCAACAAAAATCGCGCTACCAATTATGCCAAAGCGTGTTTCTTTGCCTTCCATATTCAGCGAGCTATCTGTACCCGCAAAGATAAACTCTGGATTTCCTTGCCATTCAGCCCAAGTGATCACAGCAACAGCAACAATAAAAATTAACGTCATAGCCCAAAGCAAGGTATAGCCTTGGCGTTGTATCCCACTTAAACGACCAAAAGCAAAACACAAGGCGGTAGGAATAAGAAATATGGCAAGTATCTGCAAGAAGTTACTTAATGACGTTGGGTTTTCGTAAGGATGGGCTGAGTTTGCCGCAAAATAGCCACCACCATTTGTACCCAATAGTTTAATTGCTTCTTGAGATGCGACTGGACCCATTGGTAACCATTGTTGGTGTCCATCAAGACCTTGGCTTAATACCGCAGGATGAAAGTTTTGTATAACGCCTTGGCTGACAAATAACAGCGACCAAATAACGGCTAAAGGCAATAAAACATATAACGTAATACGTCCAATATCGATCCAAGCATTCCCTAATGAAGTACAAGAAGATTGTGTTAATGCTCTAATTAAAACGAAGGCAACAGCAATACCGGTTGTTGCAGATAAAAAGTTTTGTACTGCAAGCCCCGTCATTTGGCTTAAATAACTGACAGCCGTTTCACCACTGTAAGCTTGCCAATTAGTATTTGTGATAAAGCTAATTGTGGTATTCAACGCTAAATCCCAATTCATATTAGGGGCAAATTGAGGATTTAAAGGTAAATAGCCTTGGTTAAGTAATATGACAAATAATAGAATTGCGCCCATTAAATTAAAAATAAGTAGGGCAAACATATAGTGATACCAGCTCATCGGCTGGATTGTTTTTCCTGCGGGTTTAAAACCACAACAACGCCAAATAACATGTTCGGTTTGAGTTACCCAATGAGGTAAGTCACCTTCAATAAGGCGAGCTAAATAATGTCCAAGCATTTTCCCCATCACCAATAAGGTGATCAGAAAAACAGCAAGATATATCCACATCGTTGTTGCCATTTTTAAAATGCCTCTGCGTTAAATAACACATAGATAAGATAAGCAGTGAGCAAAACAACTAATGTCACAGCACCGAATATCAGCATCAGAACAATCCTTTTACTATTTAGATTGAGTGAGCGTACTTAATGGACTGTAAAGATGTTGATAAAAGAGATAGGTGAAGTGTAAAAAAAGTATAAAAATGGCTGATAGGTGATCCATTGACTCCTTGATTGGTTGAAATAATGTCATGCCTTTGTTAGATCTAAGCTAGGTTCAAATAATATGCTAATTAAGTGAATAGAAATTAGCACTCTCTAGGGGATATTGAATGAATACTCTCTATCTAAAGGCCAAATGGTTTTTATACTTCTTAAGCTTATTAATAATTTCATCTATCTTCATAGTTAAAGCGATGGCAAATTCTGATAAAGCATACCTAGTTACACTGGCACAAGAGGGAAATTTATCTGAATTAAAACGTCAGATAGAACAAGGTGCAGATATTGAACAACGTGATCTAAAGTTACGCACACCGCTAATGGCGGCCACACATACCAACCAAATTGAGGTTGCAAAATATCTGATTGAGCATGGCGCAGATGTTAATGCTCGTGATGCTATTCATGATTCACCATATCTTTATTCAGGCGCTAGAGGTTTACAGGAGATCTTAGAATTAACGTTATCGCATGGTGCCTCGCTTAAAAGTGTTAATCGTTATGGTGGAACAGCATTAATTCCTGCTTCAGAGCGAGGTCATGTAAAAACAGTAAAAACATTGATTGATGCTGGTGTGGATGTTGATCATATTAATCGTTTAGGTTGGACGGCTTTAATCGAAGCTATTATTTTAGGTGATGGTAGCCAAAAATATGAAGAGATTGTGACTTTACTTATTGAAGGCGGAGCTAACGTTAACCTCGCTGATGGCTCTGGCCAAACACCATTAACCTTAGCTAAAGATAAAGGCTATACAAACATCGTTAATATACTTGAAAAAGCGGGAGCAAAATAATGTCAGATAATCAATTTATACAACAAGCTATATCGCTTGCAATGGATAATGTGAAAGTGGGGGGAAGGCCATTTGGTGCGGTCATTGTGAATAATGATCAAGTGATTGCAAGTGCTGTTAATCAAATAGTAACGACAAATGATCCCACTGCCCATGCAGAATTATTAGCATTACGAGAAGCAGGTAAAGTATTAGGGCGAACAAAATTAGATGACTGTATTGTTTATGCCAGTGGACAACCTTGCCCAATGTGTCTTGCCGCAATGCGTATGGCGGGGATCTCTAAAATTTTTTATGCTTATTCTAATGAGGATGCAGAGCCTTACGGACTATCGACAGCCCGTATTGCTAAAGCATTAAGAAAGGTACCAGAGCAACAAGAAGGCCTTCAATTTGTACAGATAAAAGCTGAGAATGAAATGCAACCTGAGCTTTATCAGTATTGGTCACAGCAATCTTAAAGATGCTAATTTTTCTATAAATAAAAGTCCTAAAAGCGAGAATTGAAGTAACAGCATAAGATCAGATACTTTTAGGACTTTTTATTTTTACTATTGATGACTAATCAACAAAATAGTTGTTTTTCAGCAGGGGTGACATTTAACTGCGATTGCCAACTTTTGAGCGTTAATGTTGCCAACATGGCTAAACCTTCGTAATAAGGGAATGCGCCTTGCAGAGATAATTTCTCTAAATAACGATAAGCCCACGGCAGAAGATGTTCAGCTAATAGCTCATTTAATTTTTCAGGGCGAGTTTCTGCAATCCATGCCACCATCATCACCATTAAACCAAAGTGATCTTCTGGCTCATTTTGAGTTAACGCAATATCAATGCCGTTTTCTAGCATCCATTCGCGCAAATCTAATGTTGAGTTACCGAATAATACATTTTCATGATCAAGGTAAACAGAGCCCCAAGGTGGCGCAGGTAGTGCGTAAGGACCGACAAATAAACGTTGATATGCCTGCGCTAAAGTTTCTTCCGCTAATGTGGTTTGTGAAAGAAGGTTAGCAATGCGTTGCTTTTCTTCATCACTGCCATAAGGCCATTCTTCAACCCACTTTTGACTAGACAGCAGCTCGACAATGTCACTTTTCTCTGTAGGTGCGTAATAAAACGCAGCGCCTAAAATACGGGCAGTGAGAGAAATATCAGTAATAAGTTGTTGTTCCATAATATTTTTATAATCCGCTTAGATTTATTGTCTTTACTATATGCGATTTTCTATCTAAACATAATGACGAAGATTAAAAAAGAGCGATACCGTAATATAAAAGGAAAACCGCCATAACAGATAAAAAGAGTGTGCTTTTTAACTATTACAGCGGTTTAAAGGGGTGAGGAATTAATTAACCAACCACCGCCATACCGACAGTCATATGTAAACCATAGAACACACCGCGTCCTATAAACTCACCGGCAAACACTAAAATAAAGCCCAATGCTAACAAAGCAACAGATGGGTTATTTTTACGTAACAGTGGAGCAATCCAGCAACTTAAGCCTAAGACTAAAGCCACTAATTTAATTCCCATTAAAGCACCATAGTTAGGGACTAAATCTACCGCTTTTTGTACAGAGGTTTGAATAGAACCTAATTCAAAACCTTGTGATGTTGCCACAATGGCACTCACAACAATTGCGATAACACTTAATAATGGCAATGCACTGACGCAGTTTAGATTAAAGCCTGCAATCCGCATTAAAAGTGCCGCTAAAATAGGGCCACCGATAAAGGCTGTCAGCACAAAATTAAATGTGGAGTAGCTGTTATACCACGTTGGAACGGTATCAATTTGGTATACACGAGAGATAGCCGTAATAAATAATGCGGCTAATACCATAACCAGCACGACCCATAATTTACCTAATGCAGCCGGCATTTTATTAAGTACAGCCAGTAACCAATAAATACCACCCAGTGCAAAGAAAATTGAACCGCTGGCAATTTCATTACTTAATGATGAGTGACCAAGACGAAGCAATGAGTTAAATGCACGTAATGGTGTTCCCATATGCATCATGGAGAGCAAGAAACCAATACCCATTAATGCCCAAAGACCAAACATGCTGTAATGCACTTTTCGGTTCATTTCTGCTGAAAGCTTACCCGAAAGAATAGCGCATCCCATAATAATAAAAGCGCCAGCAACACTTTGACCGATAACGGTAAAAAACATTAGTGGCCATTCATGCAATCCCACCATCTTACACCTCCTCTGGGTTTGCCAGATGACCAGTGGTATCACCCACAGGACGGCTATTGGCATTTAATTTAAGGACAATATTTGGCTTGGTGTATTTTGCTGAAGGAAGCGGGGCGATTTCAGCTAAATCACCATATTTAGCGCGTAACTCTTCAATCGGTGCCATATCTAATGCACGTAGTGGGCAAGATTCGACACAAATTGGTTTTTTGCCTTCCGCCACACGTTCATAGCAACCATCACATTTAGTCATATGACCTTTGACTTCATCAAATTGTGGTGCGCCGTAAGGGCAAGCCATATGACAATAGCGACAACCGATACAAATATCTTCATTAACGACAACAAAGCCATCTTCACGTTTATGCATCGCACCACTTGGGCAAACTTTGGCACAAGCGGGATCGTCACAGTGGTTACACGAAATAGATAAGTAATAAGCAAAAACGTTTTGTGTATAAACACCATCTTGCTCTGTCCAATCACCACCTGCATATTCATAGATACGGCGGAAATTAACTTCTGGAGATAAATTTTTAAAATCCTTGCACGCCAGTTCACAGGTTTTGCAGCCAGTGCAACGACTTGAATCAATATAAAAACCATATTGCGTTGACATAACCAGACTCCTTACGCCTTGACGACTTCAACAAGATTACTGTGAGAAGGATTACCCTTAGCGAGAGGTGAAGGGCGTTGTGTCGTTAACACGTTAATGCTACCTGCGTGGTCGATACGGTTACTATCTGGGTTATACCAAGCCCCCTCACTTAAACCGACAACGCCCGGTAAAATACGAGGTGTGACTTTTGCATTGATTCGAACTTCACCACGATCGTTATAAATACGCACTAAATCACCGTGTTTGATACCGCGTTTAGAGGCATCAACAGGGTTGATCCACATTTCTTGAGGGCAAGCTGCTTTTAAGACATCAACGTTGCCATAAGTTGAGTGAGTGCGTGATTTATAGTGGAATCCGGTCATTTGTAATGGATATTTTTCCATTGCCGGATCGCCATAACTTTCAAAGCCAGCGGAATAGACAGGCAGTGGATCAATCACATCGTCAGACGCCAGTTCCCATGTCGCTTTAATGTTGGCAAGTTGAGAAGAATAAATCTCAATTTTGCCTGATGGTGTGGTTAATGGGTTATTTTCAGGATCTTCACGGAATTTGCGATAGGCAACGTGATGACCTTCAGGATCGCGTTTTTTGAAGATACCTTGAGCACGGAATTCTTCAAAAGTCGGCAGTTCAGGTAAGTTTTGACGAGATTGCTCGTAAAGATGACGTAACCACTCTTCTTGAGTACGATTTTCAGTGAATTTTTCACCCACCCCCATACGTTTTGCAATTTCGCTTGTCATTTCATAGATATTACGGCTTTCAAAGCGAGGTTTGATTGCCTGATCAGCGAAAATAACATAAGCCATATTACCCGCTGAAGCATCCATACAGAAATCCATCTGTTCTGATGCGGTGCAATCAGGAAGTAGAATGTCGGCATATTTAGCAGATGCTGTCATGTGGTTATCGATCACCACAATCATTTCGCATTTTTTATCGTCTTGCAAAATATCATGAGTACGATTGATTTCAGAATGTTGGTTAACTAAGCAGTTACCCGCGTAGTTCCATACCATTTTGATAGGCACATCAAGTTTATCTTTACCACGAACACCATCACGGGTCGCAGTCATTTCAGGGCCACGTAAAATAGCATCCGTCCACATAAACATGGAAATGCTGGTGGTGACAGGGTTAGTTAAAGTCGGCATACGAACAAAAGGAATACTGTAAGAGCCTTCACGAGCACCAGTATTACCGCCGTTAATTCCCACATTACCCGTTAAAATAGAGAGCATCGCAATAGCGCGAGAAGCAAGCTCACCGTTAGAACGGCGTTGAGGTCCCCAGCCTTGTGTAATATAAGCTGGTTTCGCTGTTGCGATTTCACGTGCTAATTTAACAATTCGTGAAGCAGGAATACCGGTGATCTGCGCTGCCCATTCTGGGGTTTTTGGCTGACCATCTGCACCGTCACCTAAAATATAGGCCTTATAGTGACCATTTTTTGGCGCACCTTCTGGCATAGTGGTTTCATCGTAACCAACACAATATTTATCTAAGAAAGGCTTATCAACTAAGTCTTCTTTGATCATGACATAAGCTAGAGCATTGACTAATGCAGCATCTGTTCCCGGACGAATAGGTATCCATTCATCTTCACGGCCTGCACCTGTATCGGTATAGCGTGGATCGATGATAATCATTCGAGCATCAGATTTTTCACGTGCTTGCTCAACGTAATAGGTAACACCGCCACCACTCATACGTGTTTCACCCGGATTATTACCGAACATCACGACAAGTTTGGTGTTTTCAATATCTGAAGGGCTATTACCATCTGCCCAACCACCATAGGTATAGTTTAAGCCAGCCGCGATTTGCGCCGTACTATAGTCACCATAGTGATTAAGATAACCACCGCAACAATTCATTAAACGTGCAATTAATGTTGCACCTGGTGGCCAAGACTTCGTCATGGTGCCACCTAAAGTACCCGTGCCGTAGTTTAGATAAATAGATTCATTACCATAATCTTTAATTAAACGTTTCATGGTATTTGAAATAGTATCAAACGCTTCATCCCATGAAATACGTTCAAACTTACCTTCACCGCGTTTACCTACACGTTTCATCGGGTAACGTAAACGGTCTGGATTATAAACGCGACGACGCATAGAACGGCCACGTAAACAGGCACGAACTTGGTGTAATTCTTCGTAGACATCATTGCCAGTGTTGTCAGTTTCGACGTACTTAATTTCACCATCAACCACATGCATACGTAATGGACAACGGCTACCGCAGTTTACAGTACAGGCGCTCCACACGACTTTTTCGCTGTTGGTTGCTGGTTTTGTTTCTGAGGCAACGGCTTGATTAAAGGGGAGTGATAATCCACCTGCGGTTATTGCTAAACCACCCGCTGCACCCGTTTTGACAAAACGACGGCGAGATAAAGGAGTGGAAAGTAACGCCATCTCTTTGATGTTTTTCATACATTACTCACTTGATTATTTACATTTTAAGAAAAAATAGAAGCTAACAAGCTTATAAAGAAATAATTATTGTTATTGTTGTTAAGAAATAAGCACTTTAACGTAGGCAATAAAACCCAACTGTTAATGTGGATACTACGTATTTTCTAAAAGTTGTAGTTGCTTTACATCAAAGAAAAGTGATTTATTACAAGTGTTACCAGTTTTTAAGGTCATCTTAAGCTTTTGTATTAGTTATATTTAATCATTTGATTAATAGCTTTATATAAATAAATATATAACGATTAATTAAGTGTTTTGATGTTATCAGTAACATTTGTTGAGTGTATTTTCTTGTTTCTATCTATATGATTTTCTTAGCCCAATAGTCATTTTTATTAATCCTTAGCTATCATTTTTAGAAGCTATAATTATCTAACAACCAATTAACCTATTTAGCTAAACAAAAATTAAAATTTGTTTAGCTTGCCGATATTGTTAATTACTTTTAGAAGTCTTAATTTGATTAATAAACACGCTTTTTTGTAGTTTAGATCACAATTAAATACCCTTTATCTGAGTTTTTATTGCTATCTTGAATTGATTTTTATTTAATCTAGCTGTTAGCTAAACCGATTTAGTTTTTTTTGTGATTAAACTAATACTCGCTACATAAATAAAAAAGAATGACAGAGGCTATGATGAATATTGAAAAAGTTGCTCACCAGCTTGTGCCTTTATTAGGTGGTGCTGAAAACATCGCAAGTGCAGCACATTGCGCTACGCGCTTAAGGCTTGTTCTTGTTGATGACTCAAAAGCAGATAAAGAAGCAATAAATAAATTAGAGGGTGTGAAAGGGTGTTTTAGTAATGCAGGACAAATTCAGGTTATCTTTGGCACAGGTCTCGTTAATAAAGTACATGCTGCATTTATTGCGGCTGCGGGTATTGGTGAATCAAGTAAATCCGAAGCTGCCAATATTGCGGCTAAAAAACTCAATCCATTTCAACGAATAGCAAGACTGCTTTCTAATATATTTGTACCCATTATTCCCGCCATTGTAGCGTCAGGTTTATTAATGGGATTATTGGGATTAATGAAAACTAACCAATGGGTAAGTCCTGATAATGCACTCTATATCATGCTTGATATGTGTAGCTCTGCGGCATTTATTATTTTACCTATTTTAATTGGTTTCACAGCCGCAAAAGAGTTTGGCGGAAACCCTTATCTTGGTGCGACACTCGGCGGAATTTTAACGCATCCCGCATTAACTAATGCGTGGGGTGTTGCTGCGGGTTTTAACACCATGAATTTCTTTGGATTAGAAGTCGCCATGATTGGTTATCAAGGCACTGTTTTCCCAGTATTACTTGCCGTTTGGTTTATGAGTGTATTGGAAAAACAATTACGTAAAGTTGTTCCTAACGCCCTAGACTTAATTATCACTCCATTTTTAACCGTTATTATTTCGGGGTTTGTCGCGTTATTAGTCATTGGTCCAGTCGGTCGTCTTTTAGGCGATGGTATTTCATTAATTTTAAGTACCTTGATTACACAAGCCGGCTGGATTGCGGGGCTGATTTTTGGTGGACTCTACTCTGTGATTGTTATCACAGGTATCCATCATAGTTTTCATGCGGTTGAAGCTGGTTTACTAGGCAATCCTAATATTGGGGTTAATTTCTTATTACCTATTTGGGCAATGGCGAATATTGCTCAAGGTGGTGCTTGTATTGCCGTTTGGTTTAAAACCAATGATGCAAAAATTAAAGCAATCACAATCCCATCAGGTTTTTCCGCTATGTTAGGTATCACTGAAGCGGCAATTTTTGGGATTAATTTACGTTATGGAAAACCTTTTATTGCTGCGTTAATTGGCGGTGCTGCTGGAGGCGCTTGGGTTGTAGGTTCTCATGTTTATATGACCGCGGTTGGTCTTACTGCTATTCCGGGTATCGCGATTGTACAAGCAGGTTCAATTATGAATTATGTTATTGGTTTAGTGATTGCATTCTTAACAGCCTTTGTTCTTTCTCTTTTACTGAAATATAAAGTGGAGTCTGCATAAATGATAAAAAGCGAAGGGTTATCTGCGATTTTACAAGCGGTTATGCGTAATAGTACTAAAGCTGTAAAAGATAAATACTATCCTCATTGGCATTTAGCACCAGTAACGGGATTATTAAATGATCCCAATGGATTTTGCTTTGATGGTGAATACTATCATCTGTTTTATCAGTGGAACCCTTTGTCTTGTGAGCATAAAAATAAATGTTGGGGGCACTGGCGTTCAAAGGATCTTATTACTTGGCAACATCAACCCATTGCGTTATTGCCTGATGAATTTTATGACAAAGATGGCTGTTATTCTGGTAGTGCGGTGATCCATCAAGGGCAATTAACTCTTTGTTATACCGGTAATGTAAAATTTGAAGATGGCTCACGCACAGCTTGGCAATGTTTAGCCGTAGAAAATAAACAAGGAGGTTTTGATAAGTTAGGGCCAGTCTTAGGGCTACCAGAAGGTTATAGTGGCCATGTTCGTGATCCTAAAATTTGGCGATATAACAATGTATGGTACATGGTATTAGGCGCACAAACGTTAGATAAACAAGGTAAAGTTTTACTTTATCGTGCATCTCACTTATATCAATGGCAATTAGTCGGCGAGTTAGCCGGAAGTCATTTAGGTGGTTTAAATGACGTGGGTTATATGTGGGAATGCCCAGATCTCTTTGAGCTTGATGGACACTTTATTTTATTAGCTTGTCCTCAGGGAATAAAAAAAGAGCAACATCGATTTTTAAATTCTCACCCTAGCGCCTATTTAATAGGAGATTTTGATTATTCAACCCTGCAATTCCAATATGGTGATTTAATTGAGCTAGATGCTGGTTTTGAATTTTATGCACCTCAAACAACACTAGCTAATGGTAGACGTCTATTATTTGGTTGGATGGGGGTTCCTGATGGAGAAGAAATGTATCAACCGACTATTGCTAATGGTTGGATACATCAAATGACATGCCCGCGTGAATTATATATAAAAGAAAATAAGCTTTATCAACAACCCGTAAAAGAGTTACAGCAACTCAGACAAAAGCCAGCATATTGGCAAGGTTTGGCTGATAATGCGCCAGACATTAATGGATTTTCGTTTGAACTTGAAGTAGAACTATTCGGCTCTCTCGCTATTCATTTTTCTGATACTCTTGTTTTAACTATTAAAAACAACCAAGCCGTGTTAAAACGCCGTAGTGTCAAAAACGGAGAGTGGCAATCACGTTTCTGGTCTGGTGATATAAAACATCTTCAAATATTATGTGATAATTCTAGTGTGGAAATTTTCTTTAATGGTGGAGCTGGCGTGATGAGTAGCCGTTTTTTTCCTTCAGAAAAACAGACTATCTGTTTCTTGGGGAAAGACACAATAAACCTCACAACTTGGCAACTAAAGAATGCATTATTTAGTTAAATACGACTATATAAACGATAAAACAGTTTAAGTTCAGCGGACGTGACATTAAGTAGAATAACAGTGAAAAAACAAAAACGTATCACGATCACCGATATTGCAAAATTAGCGGGTGTTTCAAAAACAACGGCAAGTTTAGTGTTAAATGGCCGAGGTAAAGAGATGCGTGTTTCTGATGATACCATTGCGCGTATTACGACCATTGCGGAACAATATCAGTATCAACCTAATATTCACGCTCGCTCTTTACGTGATAATCGTAGTTATGCGTTGGGATTAGTTATTCCTGATATTACTAACTATGGTTTTGCTTCCGTGGCTTATGAGCTAGAAATATTATGTAGAGAAGCGGGTATTCAATTACTTATTTCTTGTACTGATGAAAATGCGGCTCAAGAAACGCTGGCAATAGAACATCTATTATCACGACAAATCGATGGTTTGATTGTGGCTTCTTGTTTACAAAGTGATATTGAATATCAACGTTTAAGTAAACAAATACCTGTTGTGTTATTTGACCGTTATTTTGAAGGAACAACACTGCCTTTTGTTGTCACCGATTCAATTACGGCAACACAACAACTTATTGCAGAAATTGCTTCGACAAAAGGCATTGATGAGTTTTACTTTTTAGGTGGACAATCAACGCTTTCACCGACTAAAGATCGTCTTTTAGGTTTTACGCAAGGGCTTTCACAAGCAAATATTAATCTGAAATCAGAGTGGATCATTCATGGGCATTATCACCCAAGTTCAGGTTATGAAATGTTTGGCTCTTTGTGTGCATCGCTAGGGCGATCGCCTAAGTTTGTTTTTACTTCTGCTTGTGGCTTATTAGATGGCGTGTTGCGCTATCTAAGTCAAAATAAAATTATGCAAAATGAAGTCTATTTAGCAGGTTTTGATGATCACTATTTGTATGATTCATTATCAATACCAATAGATACTGTTGCACAAAATAATCCTGAATTAGCGTCACACTGTTTCCGACTGGTTATGGGATTAATTAACCAGACAAATTTAGAAGTTCATCAAATTTTTGTTCCAGCAAAAATTCATCAACGGCATGAGTAAGATTGAGCAATTTTATGCAATCATCAGTATAGTGTTTATGATACAAGCTGATGATTTTTACTGTTGATGGAGTCAATATTCAATGCGACAAGAGCAGGCTAAACTTATTCACCTTCCTGAGCTTAATAGCCTTGCTTATCTGCAAGCTGAATATCTACATCAAACTTTCTCGCGCCATACTCATGAAGGCTTTTGTATCGGAGTTATTGACGATGGCGCACAACAGTTTTATCGAACAGGAAGCGAACATATCGCACCTAAAGGCGATATCATTATTGTCAATGCAGATGAAATCCACACAGGCTCATCTGCGGTTGAATCTGGCTGGGCGTATCAAGCTATTTATCCCACACCAGAATATCTGCAAACATTAACTCAAGACTTACAACAAGAGCGTGGCACAATCCCATGGTTTCCAGATGCCGTTATTCACGATCCGGGTTTAAGCCAGCAGCTTTTATTGCTTTTTTCATTATTAGAACAACCTAATAATTTTCTACTTAAAGAGTCGCTGTTACTTTCAACAATGGCAATGTTGATATTGCGTTATAGCAAAACACGAATTCAAGAAAAGCCGTTGAGTGCAATAGGGCAACGGTTGCAATGGGTAAGTGAATTAATGAATGACGCACCCGAAAATGAATTTTCACTTAATACCTTAGCGGAGATGGTAAATTTAAGCCCTTGGCATTTTCTACGTCAATTTAAAAAAGAGATTGGTATGACGCCTCACGCTTGGCTTATTCAAGCGCGAATTCGCAAAGCAAGACAGTTACTTTCTTTAGGTCATACGCTTTCTGATGTCACACAACTTTGTGGCTTTTCGGATCAAAGCCATTTCCATCGCCATTTTAAAAATGCCATTGGTGTCACGCCGGGTAATTATTTAAAAGGGCTTCGATTGTCATCCTCTTTAAAATCCCCTTTATTATCGTAAAAATAAATGACAGTAAAAAAGTACAGCGTAATAAAAAAAACAAAATAGCAATTTTATACAATCCCATTTATCTTTACTGACTGATAATCATTCTCCATAGAATTAATGTATTAGAAGTGAAGACAGGTAAATGGAAAAAATCAAAAATAATAATGAAGATGGGCAAGTAATGCGTGCTTTCGGCCTTGGTGCTTTGCATGTTTTGCCTTTATGCCTTGCAGTTATTCCTTGGGGAATATTAGCGGGATCAATGGCGGTTGATGCAGGGTTAACCTTTGCACAAAGTGTCGGAATGTCTGCAATTATATTTGCAGGAGCAGCACAACTAGTCACACTAGGATTAGTGGTTTCTGGTGCGGGAATGCTGACTATTATTGTTTCTGTTTTTTTTATTACAGCACAACATCTTTTATACGGGTTGACCTTACGTCCACATGTTGCCCATTTAAAATGGTACCAACGTATTACGATAGGCTTTTTATTAACGGATGAGCTTTTTGCAGTTTCAGCACAACCTAAAGTAAAACTAACACCTGCTTATATGATAGGGGCGGGATTATGTTTTTATTTAGCGTGGGTAGCTGTCAGTATTGTCGGCATTATTATGGCAAGCCAAGTTTCTGACTTATCTCGTTATCACCTTGATTTTTCTATTGTTGCTACTTTATTGGCGATTGTTATTCCGTTAATAAAAACATTTAGTACATTAGTTGGCGTTATTGTCTCTTTTTGTCTCTCGATTATTTTCAGTTGGTTGAATATAGAAGGTGGCGTAGTTATTGGTGGATTAACAGGCATGTTTATTGCCGTTTGTGTAGCTAGAGCAAGAGGAGAACAAAAATGACATGGTCGTTATTATTAATTTTGGCACTGGTCATTTTCATGTTGCGTTATTTCTTTCTTGAACCGGCGATCCCCGTCAAATTACCGTCAGTGATCAGACAAGCATTAGGATATTCTGCGCCTTGTTTATTAACCGCAATTTGTGCGCCAATCGTGCTGTTAGAGAAGGGCGAATTTAAAGGTATCTTAGATAATCCTTATCTTTGGGGAACCTTATTATGTGTAGGATTAGCACTTAAAATACGTAATACCTTAGTGGTGGTGTTACTCACATTAGTGGGTTTTTATCTGCTTAATGCCTTGTTAAACTAAATATCAAGGTGATTTTATTTAACATGATATTCACATTTTAAAATTATCATTTCTGTAATAATATAAGTTGTTATTTTATCAGCCGTCTTTGAACGGCTGATTCTACCTCTCTTTTCTTAATCACCATTCTTTATTCGACTCGTTTCACCTCTCACTTTTAACGTATACCAATTGATGTTGTGTTAAAAAAATGTGATCTAAATTGCTTCGATTTGGTTTTGCTTTTGCTTTTGGTTTTTTGTTTTGAATACCATCGCAGAATCACTGACCTGATCTCCTTATTCTCGTTATCAATGATACGGAGGCACTTTATATGTTTTCAGAAGAGCGGCGACAGGAAATTTACACCATCATCAGGGAACAAAAGAAAGTTAAAGTGGCTCAGCTTGCGGAGAAATTCAGTGTCACATTGGAAACTATTCGCAGTGATTTGAAATACCTTGAAGGAGAAGGGTTGATCAAACGTTGTCATGGTGGCGCCATACTAGGGAAACAAGAAATTAAAAAAATAAGTAAATTTAGTGATAGTTTTGATATTTCATGTTTATTGCACGATTTATTAATCGTGAGAGAACGTAAAGATAGAAAGCCTGAAGGCAAAGTCTGTGTACTGGGATCGTTTGTGGTAGATATTATTGCCAATGTCGATTCTTTTCCAAAAGTTGGTGAGTTAATTAACTCTAAAAGTAACTCGATAGGTCCCGGAGGCAAAGGAACAAATCAGGCAATGGCTGCCAGTTTTTCTGATGCGAAAGTACACTTAATAACGAAAGTGGGTGAAGATCATTTTAGTAAATACGCTTATAAATATTTACAAGAAAGCGGAATTGATTCTTTTACTATTTTTCAAACAGAAATAGAACCAACGGGTAGTTCAATTAGTTATTTGGCAGATAAAACACAAAACAATATTACAGCAACTTATTTAGGGGCGAACAATACATTCTCAGATCAAGAGATTGATATTTCTTTACCTTATGTAAGTGAAGCGGATGTGTTATTGCTCCAAGGTGAAATTAATATAGAAGCCAATATTAAAGCCGCACTGTTTGCAAAATCTGTTAATAAAACAGTCGTACTTAATGTTGCGCCTTATAACGATAATCTAAAGCAACTTTATTCAAATCTTGATTTTATTACCTTAAATGCAAACCAAGCATCACATTGGGCTGACATTGAAATAAACGACATTAATGATGCTAAACAGGCTATTGGCGTTATCTCAGGTGATGAAAACAAGAAAGTCATTATCTATATGGATGAGCTTGGCGTGGTCTATTTTGATGGACGATCCACATTTCATATACCCCCTATGCCATCGTTGCGAGTGGATACGATGGCAGCCACGGATGCTTTTAACGGCGCATTTGCTTCAAAAATAGCGGCAGGAGGCACAATGCATGAGAGTGTATTATTTGCCAGTGCTTTCCTCTCTGCATTTATAGAACAAAAAGGCGTAACAGCAATGCCTGTGCTTTCTCAAGTTCAGGCTCGCCTTAAATCAAGGCTCGAAGATATTCGACCACAAATAATCTGCAATGAGAAAAGGTGCATATAATGAAAAAAACACTTCTGGCATTTACCCTATGCAGTTCCATTTTTACACTTCCGGCTTTTGCTCAATACCCTGAAAAGCCGATTACTATTGTTGTTCCTTGGGCTGCTGGAGGCAATACTGATACCGTTGCACGCTTAGCAGCTAAAGGGCTACAAGAAGAATTGGGTGTGACCGTTAACGTGGTAAATAAAACCGGCGGTAGTGGTGTTGTAGGTCACGATGCGATTAAAAATGCAAAACCTGATGGCTACACGCTGGGGATTGCAACGGTTGAAATTACCATGATGCATCATCAGGGAATGACGAATTTAACTTATCAAGATTACACACCGATCACACGTCTTGCTGTTATTTATGGTGGATTACAAGTTGGAAAATCTTCGCCATTTAAAAATGCACAGGAAATTATTGATTATGCGAAAGCAAACCCAGGCAAATTAAAAGCATCGGGTAGTGGCTTAAATTCAATCTGGCATCTCAATACGATTGGTATGTTACGTGCCGCAGGATTGCCTGATAACGCCATTCGCTTTATTCCATCTCAAGGTGCAAGTGCTGCATTACAAGAGCTTGCTTCCGGTGGTGTTGATATTGTGACGTCTTCATTAGGTGAAGCGGACAGTATGGTAAAAGCAGGATTAGTGAAACATATGGCAATTATGTCAAATCAGAAGTCTGCTTTTTATCCTGATGTACCGTTATTCAAAGAAGCCACTCCTTATAACTGGGATCTGCAAGCGTGGAATATGCTAGTTGCACCAAAAGGGCTAGATAAAGAAGTACAAGATAAACTCACTGCTGCAATGAAAAAAGTGTATGCCTCTGGTGAACTAGCCGAGTTTGCAAATAAACAAGGTTTTGAAGTTATTGAATTATATGGCGATGATGCCACTCAATTTATGGCCAATGAAGATAAAAAGTTTGGCGAAATTATAAAGAAATAACTGAGGAAACGGCTGAATAACAGCCGTTTTTATGCCTATGCTAAATCGTCATATTCTATCACTAATATTCTGTTGCTTTGGTTTATTTCTTATTGTTTATAGTGCGTATTCATTAGGTGATTTTAGTGAATATGGTGCCGCATTTATGCCCTCTATTATTGGCGGTGGCATGATTATATTTTCATTAATTGATATATTTTCACGTGATCAAGAAAGTGATATTCCATTAGTTTCATGGCATGAAATAAAATTTGTCTTATTAATTATTGGCATTATTCTTTTTTATGTTTTTGCATCAGATTATCTAGGTTTTATTTTAACGGGTCTAATTATTACAGCACCGTTAATGATGAAATATGCAACAACAAAACCTATATATAGTTTTATTATTTCAGCCAGTGTGGTGTTAGGTGTGTATTACTTATTTACCGCTGTACTGTTAGTACCGCTACCTCAGCTATTTTCATAAATAGAGAACAACAGTATGGATATATTAATTAGCGCACTTGCTTATATTGATTACACAACAATACTTGTCGTTATTGGTGCTTGTTTATTTGGCTTATTTGTTGGTGCAATTCCCGGATTGACATCAACAATGGCAATCGCATTAATGGTACCATTTACTTTTTTTCTTGATCCCATTCCTGCATTAGCCTTAATGATTTCTGTCGGAGCCTCTTCTATATTCGCGGGTGATATTCCTGGTGCCTTATTAAATATTCCGGGTACACCTGCATCGGCGGCTTATACCAATGATGCACACTCCTTAGTTAAAGAAGGTAAAACAAACCGTGTATTAGGTATGTCGTTAACAAGCTCTGTCATTGGTGGCGTTATCGGTACGATTATATTAGCGTCCACAGCCCCAATTTTAGCTGAGTTTGCTTTAAAATTTAGCTCTTATGAATATATGTGGCTCTCTTTAATAGGGCTTAGTTGTGCAACTATTGTTTCAGGCTCACATATTCGAAAAAGCTTATTAGCACTGTTTTTTGGTATTGCATTAGCGACTATTGGTTACGATGAATTTACCGGGCAAGCACGCTTTACTTTTGGTGAAGTCTCTTTAATGCAAGGAGTAAGCTTTATTCCAGCAATGATAGGATTATTTGCCATTTCAGGTGCAATTAAATATTACGTTGAACGCTGGAAAGAAAAGCAAATCACACTAAGTGAAGTGAATGCTGAAAATAACTCTTACAATATTTTTAAAGGGATTGGTGGCGTTGTTCGCCAGCGTAAAGGCGGTATTTTCCGTAGCGGAATAATAGGAACATTAATTGGTGCTTTACCCGGTGCTGGTGCCGATATTGCAGCATGGATCTCTTATGCAGTTTCAAAAAAGCTTTCCAAAAAACCAGAGAAATATGGCCATGGCTCTGAGGAAGGTATTGTTGATGCTTCTGCGAGTAATAATGCAAGCTTAGCAGGGAGTTGGATACCATCTTTAGTCTTTGGTATTCCGGGCGATTCTGCGGCTGCAATTATTATCGGTGTATTGTATATGAAAGATATGCAACCGGGGCCAACACTGTTTTTATTCAACCCTGATAAGTTGTATGCCGTTTTTATTATCTTCTTTATCGCTAACCTTATTTTATTACCAATTGCTTTTATTGTTGTCAATTTATTGAAAAAGATTGTTGCTATTGATAATGCGATTATTTATCCAGCAATTATCTTATTTAGTCTTGTCGGCTCTTACGCAATCACAAATACAATGTCTTCTATTGTTGTCATGTTGGTAATGGGTGTTATCGGTTATTTCCTTCAAGAACGAAAATTTCCAATATCACCGATTATTTTGGGCATGATCTTAGGGCCAATGTTAGAAAAGAATTTACTCTCATCGTTAATGAAATCTGATGGTGACTTAATTAATTTCGTTAACAGACCTATTTCGATGGTATTAGCAAGTGTATTTCTACTCATTGTCGTGATGCAAATTAGAGGTGCATTTAAAGCCAAATAAATAACCTATTTAATACTCAATATTTATTACTAAACGTTTAATTATAGAGAGATACTTTTTTAAGTATCAGGGAAAACTCATCTTAAATAAAATCAGTTTATTTAAGATGTCAGAAATCAGCAGATAAATAAAAATATCGGGTGATCACATGAAAAAAATATTAAATAAGCCAGAAAATTATGTCGATGAAACATTAGCGGGTTTATGCCTAGCTCATAGTGATATTTATCACCAACCACAGCCAAGATTGATTACTCGTTCTAAAAAAACAGATAAGCCCAAAGTGGGTATTGTAACTGGTGGAGGTTCAGGTCACTTACCTGTATTTACAGGATATGTCGGTGATGGCTTATTAGATGCCGCCGCCGTAGGTGATGTTTTTGCTTCGCCTTCTGCCGATTTAATGGCAGATGCTATTCGTGAGGCGAACAACGGATTAGGCGTATTGCTACTTTATGGTAATTACGGTGGCGATATCATGAATTTTGATATGGCAACAGAAACGGTTGATTTTGAAGATGATATTCGTTGTACAACCGTTCTAGCCGCTGACGATGTAGCTTCAGCAAAACCAGAAGAAGCACACAAACGCCGTGGTGTTGCTGGGATGATCTATGGTTTTAAAATGGCAGGTGCCAAAGCAGAAGAAGGTGCAACGCTTGATGAAGTCACGCGTATTGCTCAAAAAACCATGGAAAATACCCGAACTATTGGCTGTGCGTTGACATCTTGCACCTTACCCGCAGTAGGACATCCTACTTTTGAAATTGGTGAAGATGAGATGGAAATGGGGATGGGCATTCACGGAGAGCCGGGAATTTGGCGTGATAAATTACGCAGTGCGGATGATATTGCACAAGAAATGTTTGAGCGTCTACAAGCAGAATTATCATTAAAAACAGGGGATAAAGTCTCTGTATTAGTGAACTCTTTAGGCGCAACGCCATTAGAAGAACTTTATATTCTGTACAACAAAATTGCACAACTGATTAATAAAACAGGTGCGACTATTGTGCATCCATTGGTCGGTCGTTATGCCACATCTATGGAAATGACAGGGGCAAGCTTAACATTGTGTAAGTTAGATGATGAGCTAGAAGCCTTGATGAGTGCGCCAGCTCATTGTGCATTCTGGAGAGTATAACGATGAATATTACACTTGAAATGCTCAAACAAGCGGTTTTGCGTATCGCTATCGCCTGTGAGCAATCTCAACCAATGCTGTGTGAAGCAGATAGCCGCCTAGGTGATGGGGATCTAGGGATCACCATGCAAAAAGGCTGGCGACAAATTGCCGATGATTCACAAGATTGGCCAGATGATCTCAGCAAAGCACTTTTTCAATGCAGTAAATCATTACAAAAAGCCTGTGCTTCTTCTTTTGGTACATTGCAAGCAACGGCTTTTATGGCAATGGCAAAATATTGCAAGGAAAACCAGCTTCAAGAAATATCATCTTCCGACATTTCGCCATTATTAACGGTCGCATATCAAAGCATGATGGCGAGAGGAAAAGGGGAATTAGGGCAAAAATCTGTACTCGATATTCTTTACCATTTATCTGAAGCGCTAAACCCCATTTTAGCTATCGATAATCTAAAAGCAGCGGCATTACAAAGTGTTGAGAGTACGCTTAATGAATTTCGCCAAAAACCTAATTTATTAGGTCGAGCTCGTATGTTCCCAGAAAAATCGATTGGTTTAGATGATCCGGGCATGTTGGCAATTAAAGTTATTGTTGAAGCAATCTGATTTAATAAAGGTCTTTATATGAAAAAATTATTTGGCGTTACAGTGGCAATGGTTACTCCGTTTGATTTGAACGATCAAGTGGATATTAAAGCGTTATCTGCATTGACTGAAATGTTAGTAACCAAGGGTGTCGATTGTCTTTATCCTTGTGGTACAACGGGCGAGATGTTGCGTTTATCCGCATTAGAACGTAAAAATGTTGCAAAAACCGTTGTCGAAACAGCGAATAAACGTTTACCTGTTTTTATTCATGTTGGTGCAATGACATTAAATGAAACCATTGAGTTAGCCAAACACGCAGTTGAAATTGGTGCTGATGGTATTGGTGTGGTAACGCCACAATTTTTTGGTGCGACAGACAGAGAATTAGAAAACTATTTTGTGACAGTGGCAAACAGCGTACCGGATAATTTCCCTATTTACCTGTATAACATTCCACAATGTGCCGCAAATAATATAAAGCCTGAATTAGCGGCAAGAGTACAACAACAGTGTAAAAATGTAATTGGTATTAAATACAGTTTTGCTGATAACAATACAACATTAAGTTACCTTGCTGTTGCAGAGGGTTTTTCAGTTCTTCACGGTTACGACAAATTATTCTTAGGATTATTAGATGCAGGTTGTGATGGTACAGTTTCAGGTTGTGCTTGCGTATTCCCTGAGCCATTTGTGAATATGTATAAAGCCTATATCGCAGGTCATTATCAAGAAGCGAAACACTGGCAACAATTTTGTGTGAAATTTAGTGATGCACTTAAGTCTGGTGCGAATATGGCAATATTTAAATCAGCATTAACTATGCGTGGTTTAGATGGTGGTCATATGCGTTTGCCACAACTTGATTTATTGTCTGAAGAAAATCAACAATTAAAAGAAAATCTAACTCAATTATGTAAACAAGCAGGTATCACTTTCTCACTTAATTAAAATAGTGGTCAAATAAACGTCCCCGTTATTTTAGCTAATTGGTTGTATGTTGATCCTTTTAAGCAGTATAGGCTTTTCTATACTGCTTTTTTAATATCAAGATATACATAATGTGCTATGGTTTATTGTGCTAAAAAGTGACCATATTGCGCGATATCGACATTACCGCCGCTGATAATAATACCAATTTTCTTACCTTTTAATTTATCACCGAATTGACGAGCTGCCGCTAAACTTAAACAACCCGTTGGCTCTACAATCATTTTCATTCGCTGAGCGTAAAACTGCATAGCCGAAATTAACTCTTCATCTGTTGCAGTTAAAATATCATCCACATTGTTACGAATGATCTCAAAAGTATAATTGCCTAGATGCTGAGTTTGTGCGCCGTCTGCAATTGTTTTCGGAGTATCAATATGAATGATTTCGCCTTTGCGTAATGATTGTTGTCCGTCATTTCCGGCTAAAGGTTCAACGCCAAATATTTTACAATCTGGTGAGAGGGCTTTGGTTGATAATAAAGAGCCAGAAAGTAATCCACCGCCACCTAATGGAACAAATAGCATATCTAATTCACCAACTTCATCAAACAGCTCTTTGGTAGCAGTACCTTGTCCCGCAATAATATGAGGGTGATCGTAAGGTGGAATTAATGTTAGACCTTCTTTTTGTGCTAATTGTTGCCCAATTTTTTCACGATCTTCAGTATAACGATTATAAGTGATCACACGACCACCATAGCCTTTTGTTGCGTCCATTTTTGCCTTTGGTGCATCTTCAGGCATGATAATTGTTGCAGGAATACCTAATAACTTCGCCGATAAGGCAATTGCCTGAGCATGATTACCTGATGAGAAAGTCACAACACCATTTTTACGTTGTTGATCATTAAATCGAGATAATGCATTCATCGCACCACGAAATTTAAACGCACCCATTCGTTGAAAGTTTTCACATTTAAAATAAAATTGCGCCCCTGTTAGCTCATTTATAGTACGAGAGGTCAAAACAGGTGTTTTATTAAGATAAGGCAGAATACGTTGATGAGCTTGTGCAACATCTTTATAGGTAGGAGTAGGCAACTTATTCATGAGATTGCTCCTTGATCACCACGGCTTCAATTTCAATTTTGCTTCCAAAGTGCAGTTCTTTTACACCTGCGACTAATCTTGCTGGTCTGTGTTCACCAATCCATTTTGCATATAGCTCATTAACAATAGGCCACTCGTTAATATCTGTCACATAGACTTTAACTTGAGCAATATCGGTTTTCTTTGCATTAATTCCGAGAAGACAAGCATTTAAGTTTTCAAGCACTTGTGTGATTTGGACTTCAACGGGCTTGTCTGCCAATGGATTACCTTGTTTATCTAAGGGCAATAACCCAGAAACAAACGACATATTATTTGCAGTAACAACATGAGAGTAATGCCCACCAGGAGATGAGAGAGCATCAATATTTTGTAGTGTAAGATGTGAGGTCATTGCGGTTTCCTATTTCACTTAAGTTAGATAAAATGTATACTTATTTATACACAATGTCTAACTTTAGATCAATAGTTTACTTTTCACAAAATGCCAGAGTATATCCCGAATAAAACAGAGGATGAGTTAATCCATTTTTAGATGTAGCAAATTTTCTTTGTGCTATTTCTTTAATCGCTTCTTTTATTTTAGAAAAATCAACTTTGTTTTCATTACCGGATAAAAAATTGTAGATATTTCCAGCCAATAAACAATAAATCTCGTATTTTAAATATGAATTATCAGAAATTCCCAAATCATCTATTGCTTTTACGACTTCAGGGATATTTTGTAAATGCTGGATCATTGTACTTTGAGCTGCATTTTTATCTAAGTCCAACTTAAATTGGTTAGAGATTAAAAAAAATAAAATTTGTTTCGCCTCCTTATTCACAATAATTTTGTTATCGTGATATAAATTGTCAATTGCCCGATGAATTATTGAAGAAGGGAGAATTTTCTTTTCATTTCTCCACCAACCTAAAATATCGCTATCTACCTTCTTATAAGCTTTATTTAGTAATTCCATTGATTTTACTTGATTTTTTATATCAACCCTATAAGAAGATATTTCTTCTGGTGTATAAAAATCTCGTATTTTTGATATTAACTCTTTACTGATTTTTGCAATATCGACGGTAATCTCTTTCCTTTTATCACAATTAGCTATGGAGATGTCTAAATAGGTATTTTTAATATTTTTGATATTATTTAAAAAATTTCCATAAGTATTTAATGGTTCTTTATCATTAACTTTATTCTGTTTTTTATTTACAATTACAAATTTCGCTGAAATATTTTTCATAAAAATTCCTTTTGTCATTAAAAGGAATTTTGACAGAATAAAAAATAAGTTCTTTCATAAATAAAACCGATGAATTTAATAAAAAAGAGGTGAAAATGTATCACCTCTTTTGTTTCTTATATGACATCAAAAATAAGGTTTAATAAGAACAACGCGTTATTTTCCACGCTGTATAAATGGCTATTAAGGGCGCTAGTGCTAAAAATAAGAATAGAGCAGATGCAGAAGAAGAGAGTCCTTCAGGAGTACCACTATTAAAGCCATTTAAATTGACTATCATACCTGCAAATGCAGAGCCTAGAGCGGTTGCAAACAGTTGTACGGTTGTAATAGAGGCACCAGCAATATCTTTATCTTGTGTGGAAGCTGCTTGTAATATACGTGTTAATAGGTGAGGCCAACCAAAACCAATGCCATAGCCCACTAAGAACAAAGCAAATAAAATAATAAAAAGACTAACCGCGTTTTCTGATCTCAGTAGTGGGTTTGGAATAACAAAAGCCAACACAAGTAAACCGATAAAAACAATAATAGGACCGCTCAAAATACTAAAACGCATTTTAGCGCCTTGCCAACTTGCACTAATTACTTCAGCAACTGTCCAGCCTAATGCCATTAATGCACTCATATAACCTGAAGCTAAAGGCGTTTGCATATGTAAACTTTGTAGGTAATAAGGGACAAAGATCTCACAAGTCATGCCAATCGCTAATAATGAAATAGTTAAATACAAAAGTGCATGTAAAGAGAGACCTTTAAACGTATTAGTGGGTAGCAACCGAACGCTAAGGCGTTTCTCACAAAAAATAAGCACACCAATTAAACCAAACACCACCACGATACTCAGCAAATTAATGGTAAGTGAGGAAGAAAGGCTACCAGATGAAATAAGCAGAACTGCGGCTGTTAAAATGATTAGCTGAAGATAAGGCAAGCTTTGTGATGTTGATTTTGGAGCGTCATTATCATTCTTGGGCAAGATAAACCACAGATAAATACCATAAAAAAGCATGATAGGTAACATAATACCAAAGGCATAACGCCAAGCATCTAATTGAGCAAAAATACCACCAATAGCAGGACCAATTAGTGTAGCAACACCCCACATACCTGAAATTAATGCCATAGCTCTTGGCCATAATGCTTGATCGTAAACGATATTCACCATGGCGTAAGAAAGGGCAAATAAAAGCCCACCGCCAAGGCCTTGAACAAATCGACCAATAAGCATGACTTCCATTTTAGGAGCAATCGCACATAACAAACTACCAATAAAAAATAATACCGTACCGGCTAAATATGCACCTTTAGCACCTAATAAATTGAGTAAGCGAGCAGACAATACTGAGCCAATAATTGAAGCAGCTACAAATAGCGTAGTATTCCATGCATATAATCCCATTCCACCAATATCTGTTACAACAGAAGGCAAAATAGTGGTTGCCATTAGAATATTAATCGCGTGGATCACGACACCAAAAGAGAGGGCAAAGGAGATTGCACCATTCCGCCCTGAAAAGAGATCACGCCATTGGCTATTATTATTTGGGTGCATTAGAAAAAATATCCTTCTTTTATTGCTATTACGACATAGCTTCGTTAAATTACCAAGATAAAACTTGGATAAATAAATACTGAGACGCTTAATATGTCAAGAAAAAACTTGGAATATAATTATCCTGCGCAACGTACTGTTGGCGATAAAATTTTATTTTTAATTAAAAAACATGGACCTATGCAAGCAAATGAAATTGGGCAACGTCTTGGTACAAGTAGTGAAGCAGCAAGACAACAATTTGTAAAACTTGCTAATGCAGGATTTGTTGAAGCGATTACCGAGCCAAAAGGTGTTGGAAGACCTATTCAATATTGGCATTTAACCGAATTAGGGCAGAAACAATTTCCTGATACCCATGCTGAATTAACCGCTCAGATTTTACTAACTATTCGTGAAGAATTGGGTGAAAGTGCTATCGAAAAAATTATTTTAGCACGAAAGAAACAGAGTTATCAGCGCTACACACAAGCAATAAAAGATGCGGATGAACTCACAGAACGTTTAGATATATTAGCCACACTGCGTAGCCAAGAGGGTTATATGGCACATTGGGAGCAAGTAAAGGATAACGAATATCTTTTTATTGAAGATCATTGCCCAATTTGTGCAGCAGCTAAAGTATGCCAAGGTTTTTGTAATACGGAAAAAGAGCTATTTTCTGAAACACTAGGGGTAGAACTACAACGTGTTGAATATATTTTAGAAGGCGCAAGACGTTGTGCCTACCGTATTAAAATCTAATTTTATTAAGACTTAAACAATAAAAGCAAAAACCGCGCAATAAAGCGCGGTTACTGTTCTGTCCTTAGAAATTTAGCTTAGTTTTTACAATGTAATCGCAGAAGCTTTCCAAATTCTTTGCATATATTCTGTTACTGCACGATCCGCAGAGAAATAGCCCATTTGGCAAATATTTAACGCGGATTTTTTCAACCAAGCCTCTTCATCTTGATAAAGCACATCAACACTATCTTGCGTATCAACATAGCTACGATAATCGGCTAATACCTGATAATGATCGCCAAACTCAATTAAGCTATCGAAAATTGATTTGTATTTATCAGGATAAGTTGGATTAAAGAAGCCATTAGCGATTTGGTTAAGCGCAGTGTGTAATTCGATATCTTCATCATAATAACGACGAGGGGAATAACGCTGTCTTAACTCTGCCACTTCTTGCGCATTGTGACCAAAGATAAACATATTATCAAAACCAACATGCTCACCAATTTCAATATTAGCACCGTCAAGTGTACCGATAGTTAATGCGCCATTTAGGGCAAATTTCATATTCCCTGTACCAGAAGCTTCTGTTCCTGCTAATGATATTTGCTCAGATAAATCTGCTGCGGGGATAATGTGTTGCGCTAAACTTACGCCGTAGTTAGGAATAAAGATCACTTTTAGTTTATCTTTAATACGCTCGTCATTATTAATCTTACAGGCAATATCATTAATAAGATTGATAATTTTTTTCGCATTATAATAAGCTGATGCAGCTTTACCTCCAAAAATAAATACGCGAGGCACCCAGTTTTTCTCTGGATTTTCTAAAATGCGATTATAACGAGTGATAATGCCTAACACATTGAGAAGTTGGCGTTTATATTCATGAATACGCTTGATTTGCACATCAAACAGCGCATCAGGATTAATATCAATATTTAAATCTTCCTTAATGATCTGCGCAAGATTTTGTTTATTGATACGTTTTGAATCTTTTAATTGGTGCAAGAAATTTTTATCTTTCACCAATGGCATTAATTCACCTAATTGCTCTAAATTGGTTCGCCAATTTGTACCAATATGGCTATCAATTGCATTAGAGAGAGAAGGGTTTGCTAATGCCAACCAACGGCGTGGTGTGATCCCATTGGTGATATTGCAGAATTTCTTAGGATAGATCATCGCAAAATCAGCAAATAAAGATTGCACCATTAATTGGCTATGAAGTTCAGAAACACCATTAACTTGATGACTAATAATAACCGCTAACCATGCCATACGAACATTACGGCCATTCTCTTCATCAATAATAGAAACACGACGTAATAAGTCGTTATCATTAGGGAACTGGGCTCTAACTTGTTTCAAGAATTTATCATTGATTTGGAAAATGATTTGTAAATGGCGAGGAAGTGAACGACCAAGCATATCAACAGGCCAAGTCTCTAATGCTTCACCCATTAATGTATGGTTGGTGTATGAGAATATATGAATGGTTTGTTCCCATGCTTCATCCCAGCTAAATCCATGATTATCAATTAGCTGACGCATTAACTCAGGAATGGCAAGAACAGGGTGAGTATCATTAAGATGAATTGCAATAAAATCTTTTAGATTATCAAAGCGTTGATGCAGATGATAATGACGTTGCAAAATATCTTGAACAGAAGCACTTACTAAGAAATATTCTTGTTGTAAACGCAACATTTTACCTGATGTTGTTGAATCATCAGGGTAGAGAATACGAGAGATATTTTCAGAGCGATCTTTTGCTTCTGTTGCCTCTAGGTATTCACCTTTATTAAATTTACCTAAGTTAAACGCCACATTTGATTTAGCTGACCATAAACGAATGGTATCTGTCGCTTGTGTGTTATAACCCGGAACAATAGAATCATAAGGTTGTGCCATCACATTGAAGGTATCAACCCAATAATTTTTCTCGCCTTCTTGTTGTAAACGCCCGCCAAAATCTACTTCAAATTGCAAATCATGACGAGGGAATTCCCAAGGATTACCTTTTTCAAGCCAGTTATCCGCAACTTCATGTTGTTCGCCATTTTGAATTTGTTGGCGGAACATTCCATATTCATAACGGATACCATAACCTGTAACGGGATAACCTAATGTAGCACAAGAATCAAGGAAGCAAGCAGCCAAACGGCCTAAACCACCATTACCTAAACCAGGATCTGGCTCAAGTTCGATTTGTTTTTCAAGATCAAGACCTAACTCTTTTAATGCCTCTTTAACTTCGTGATAAACACCTAAAGAGAGCATGGCATTGGTTAAAAAACGCCCCATGAGAAATTCCATCGAAATGTAATAAACCTGTTTTACTTTCGGTGAAAGCTCCGCTTTGGTTGATTTTAACCAGCGTTCAACTAAACGGTCTCTAATGGCGTAAGAGGTTGCATTTAACCAATCTGTTGGTGTTGCATATTTTGGCGACGTACCAACGATAAACATTAGTTTATAAACAATAGAACGCTTTAATGATTCAATATCCTTATCAGGTGATAAATAATCAAATTCACATAAGTTTTTCATTATAAATCTCTTTTTGTTATTCACTGGCTCAAATAGACCTCATGTCTATAAATGTTGATACAGTGTCGCATACGTTTTTGCAGCGGTTTCCCAACTAAAAATAGTTTGATTCATGCCATCAGTTTGAGCTTGTTGCCACTGTTTAGGCATACTCCATAAGGTAAAGGCACGATTAATAGCCTGACGCAAAGAGTCTGGTGTCGCTTCATAGAAAACAAAACCCGTAGCTTGGTGATGTGCTAAATTTTCTAATGAACAATCATTAACCGTATCGGCTAATCCGCCTGTGTGTCTCACTAAAGGTAGAGCGCCATATTTCAAGCCATATAACTGAGTTAATCCACAAGGTTCAAAACGACTAGGCACCATAATCACATCAGCACCTGCGACAACTTGGTGTGAAAAACTTTCGTCATAACCAATATGAACGGCTACATTTTGCGGATATTGTTGTTGTGCGTGTAAAAATGCCGCTTCAAGGTGACTATCGCCAGTACCTAATAAAACAAACTGGCCACCTTGTTCAACGATATCAGGAAGCGTTTCAATGACTAAATCGAGCCCTTTTTGCGAAGTTAAACGACTGACAGCTGCAAAAAGAGGAGCAGTATTGTTGACAGGTAAACCACATTTTTTCTGTAATGCGGTTTTATTTTCTAAACGTTTATTCAGGTTTTTAACATCATAACGACGTGTAATTAAGCTATCTGTTGCAGGGTCCCAAACTGCCTCATCAACGCCATTTAAAATGCCACTTAATCGCTGTTCATAAGCACGTTGACGTAATAATCCCTCTAAACCGTAACCAAACTCTTGAGTGGTTATCTCTTTGGCATAAGTTGGGCTGACTGTCGTAATGTGGTTAGCATAAAAAAGACCTGCTTTTAGGAATGAAATTTGTCCGTAATATTCCAGTCCATTAATTGAAAAACTGTAATCAGGTAATTCAAGTTGATGCAGATGATAAGGTGAGAACTCACCTTTATAAGCCAGATTATGAACAGTAAAAACAGATTTTGCTGAATAATGTTTAACTGCTAAATAAGCACAAGCAAGTCCAGCATGCCAGTCATGGGCGTGAACAACATCAGCTCGCCATAAAGGATCTAACCCCGCTGATAATTCGCTTGCTACCCAACCTAATAAGGCAAAACGAAAAACATTATCACCATAAGGATGCTGATGTTGATCGTGATAAGGGCTACCAGTACGTTGATAAAGATGAGGTGCATCAATAAGATAAATATCAACACCTTGGTATTGTCCATAAAGCAGAGAAACATTACCGGCAAAGGTGTCGATATTAGTCACTAATTTGAGATCAGGAATATTATCTTTGATAGCAGGAAACGCGGGTATAACAACCCGCGCATCTAAACCTATCTTTTTCTGAGCTAAAGGCAAAGAGCCCATAACATCAGCTAATCCCCCTGTTTTTAGCAGAGGGAATAATTCAGAACAACAGTGAAGGACATTCACGAAAAAGCCTCCTCATTTTGAGGTTTTTGTTCTGCATTTGTTTCAGTCGGATTTTCTTTTTCATTACGTGCGAGTTGCTCAAGCATTTCTCTTGTTACAAGCACGATACCTTCTTCAGTACGGTGGAAACGTGCAGCATCTTCTTCTGCATTCATCCCAATAACAGTACCTTCTGGGATAGTACAACTGCGCTCAATAATGCAGCGTTTTAAGTAGCAATGATGGCTCACTGTCACATCAGGTAAAATCACGGAATCTTCGATATGACAGAAAGATTCAACGCGAACTAATGGGAATAAAATAGATGAATAGAGCGTTGATCCATTGATAATACAACCGTCAGCAATTAACGAGTTCATCATCTGCCCATGTTCACCATGATTATCTTGGACAAATTTAGCTGGCGGTAACGGTGTCATAAAGGTGCGTATTGGCCAATCTTTTGCATACATATCAAGCTCTGGTGTTACAGAGGCTAAGTCGAGGTTAGCAGACCAATATGCTTCAATGGTTCCTACATCACGCCAGTATGGTGGTACTGAAGGATCTGAACTGACACAAGAGAGTTCAAATGGGTGAGCAAGAACATCACCACGCTCAGTGATTTTAGGAATGATATCTTGACCAAAGTCGTGGTGTGAATTTGGGTCACGGCTATCTTCTTCTAATAAATCAAAGAGATAATCTCTATCAACCACATAAATACCCATGCTTGCTAATGAATGATCAGGATCATCAGGAATACAAGGTGGGTTTGATGGTTTTTCTAAGAAATTGAGCACTCGACGATTTTCATCGATATCCATAATACCGAATTGGAATGCATCTTCTTTAGGAACACGAATACAAGCTACGGTGAATTTTGATTTGTTTTCAACGTGATCAAGTAATAAACGGGCATAGTTCATTTTATAAATATGGTCGCCAGCTAAAATAACGACATATTTTGCTTTGTAGCTACGAAGAATATCGAGGTTTTGATAGATAGCGTCAGCTGTACCCATATACCAATGTTCGGTATTACGACGTTGCTGAGCAGGTAATAAATCAACAAACTCATTCATATCTTCGTTGAAGAATGACCAACCACGCTGAATATGTTGAACTAAAGAGTGCGATTGATATTGGGTAATTACACCAATACGACGTATCCCTGAGTTAAGACAGTTTGATAGCGTAAAGTCGATAATTCGAAATTTCCCACCAAAGAAAACCGCCGGTTTTGCACGTTTTGAAGTCAATGCTTTTAAGCGTGTACCACGACCTCCCGCTAAAACGAGTGCAATTGCCTCTTTAGGAAGTTGTTGTGCCAACATTAATTTTTGGCCTTGTTCTGTTGTCATCATAGTTATAGCACTCCAATCAAATTACTTAACTTGGGAGGAAATAATGGGTAATTTTTCAGTAGAAGACTGAGTATAAAAAACGCTATTTCGCCAAAGGGTGATACTGTTAGGTTGTATTTCACAATGCTCAGATTGTGTTGGGTGACAATCAGGCCAGCTAGCCGTATCAAGCAAGCAAGACCAAGACCCTTCAGGTAAAGAAAAAACAGCGCTGTTTCTTAATGGGTTAAACATTAAGATCCATTGTTGCGCTAAAAGAAGTTGTAATGGTGAAGGTGGAAGTTGTTGCCAATCTTCATTACTCATAGGTTGAGCATTCTGATTTAACCAAATGACATTTTGGCTATCTTCTTCCCACCATTTAAGCGAACTTAAAGGTGTAATTTGGTGACGTAATTCAATAAGGTGGCGAATGTAATCAGTTAAGTTGTAAGGCTGTTGAAACCATTTGATCCAACTGACTTTATTATCCTGACAATAAGCGTTGTTATTACCATATTGCGTATTACCCACTTCATCACCGGCGAGTAAATGAGGTGTTCCTCTAGAAAGCAGTAGCGTTGCCAGCATGTTCCTTGTTGCAAGCAATCTGTATTGACTTATTTTTTCGTTAACTATCAAACCTTCTTCACCAAAATTCACACTGTAATTGGTGTTATGTCCATCTAGGTTTGATTCTCCATTCTCCTCGTTATGTTTATTCTGATAACTCACTAAATCCCGCAGTGTAAAGCCGTCGTGGCTAGTTATCATATTGACGCTAGAATAGGGAGGTCTGCCATTTTTGTGGTATAGCTTTGCAGAGCCTGTAATATTGTCTGCAAATGTCGCGATTGAGACATCTCGCCATAACCAAAAACGACGAATAACATCGCGATAACCATCATTCCACTCTGTAAATGGAACAGGAAAATTACCGACTTGATAACCATCAGAGCCTAAGTCCCAAGGCTCTGCGATAAGTTTAATGCGTGACAATAGCGGATCTTGTCGAATAGCCGTCAATAGAGGCGATTGAGTATCAAAATAGGGAACTCGACCAAGGCTTGTCGCCAAATCAAAACGAAAACCATCAATATGAAATTCAGTCACCCAATAACGCAGGCAATCCATAACCCACTGCACCGTTTCAGGGCGACTTAAATTGAGTGTATTACCACAACCCGTCCAATTTTGAGCTTTATTTTCGTCGTTTAGCCAATAATAGCTTTGGTTATCAATACCACGTTGCGAAACAATATAACCTTCGAATTGATCACTTAGTTCCGCAGTATGGTTAAACACCACATCTAAAATCACTTCAATATTGGCTTTATGTAGGCTTCTTACGGCTTCTCGAAATTCATCAATAATATTGCGACCTGAATTAGAATAATATTGAGTCGATAAAGCGAAAGGCGCTAATACGTTATAACCCCAATAGTTTTTTAAACCGATTTTATGAAGATGTGGCTCTGTTAAATGATATTGAACAGGCAATAACTCTAATGCCGTAATGCCTAATTTTTTTAGATGTGAAATAAAAGCAGGGTGCCCTAATGCTGCATAAGTGCCCCGCAATTTTTCGGGTATTTCAAGATGCAGTTTTGTCAGTCCTTTTACATGTCCTTCGTAAATAATGGTTTCTGACCACGGTGTATTTAAACGCTGATAAGTGCCTTTTTCTTTATAAGAATGGCAAAAACATCCGCTATCATCGGTGATAACTGCTTTAGGTGTAATCGCACTATCATCATGCTCTAATGCATTAAAAACAGGGGAGGTGTAAGGTAATGTATTATCAACAATACCCGTCACCTGTTTTGCATAAGGATCTAATAATAGTTGCTGAGGTTGATAGAACAATCCTTGCTCTGGAACCCATTCACCTTCTACACGATAACCATAATGTAAACCGGGCCCTGCACCGGGCAAGTACCCATGCCAAATGGAGCCGGTTTTACCCGGTAATGGGTAGCGGATCTCTTTGCCTGCTTTATCAAACAGGCAAAGAATGACTTTAGTGGCATTTTCACTAAAGAGTGTAAAATTTACTCCATAGCCATCATAATGACTGCCCATAGGAAAAGGGCGACCATAGTCTAAAGACATATTAATCCTTCAATCTTAAATACAGCGTTGCAAGTGGGGGTAATGACAATGACAAGGAATGAGGCTTGCCATTAAATGCACTTGCGGTTGTCTCTATTTCACCTAAATTTCCTACATTACTGCCGTTATAAAATTCAGAATCACTGTTGAGAATTTCTTGATAAGCACCAGCTTTATTTACACCGACAACGTAATTGTGATGAACAACAGGCGTGAAATTACTGATAACAATAATTTCATTGCCGTGTGCATCTTTACGGCAAAAAGCAAAGACGGAGTTATCGTGATCATCAACGGTAAGCCACTCAAAGCCTTCGCGTTCAAAATCACATTCATAAAGCGGAGCATTAGCTCGATAGGAAAGATTCAAATCTCGTACAAAGTGTTGAACACCTTGGTGTGGACTATTAGGCTCTTCAAGAAGGTGCCAATCTAAGCTACTGTCATGGTTCCATTCACGCCACTGTGCAAATTCACATCCCATAAATAGCAGTTTTTTGCCGGGATAAGCCCACATAAAGCCAAGATATGCACGTAAATTGGCAAATTTTTGCCAATCATCACCTACCATGCGACCGATCAACGAACCTTTACCATGCACAAATTCATCATGAGAAAGAGGCAAAACAAAGTTTTCGTTATAGGCATAGAGCATGCCAAAGGTCATTTGATTATGATGATATTTACGATAAATAGGATCACGCTGCATATAAGCTAACGTGTCATGCATCCAACCCATATTCCATTTGTAATTAAAACCTAAACCACCATCATCAGGCGGTAAGGTAACTCCCGGAAAATCGGTAGATTCTTCTGCAATTGTGATTGTACCAGGGCAAGTTGTACCTAGTAATTTGTTGGTGTGACGAATAAAATCAATGGCTTCTAGATTTTCACGTCCACCATGTTTATTTGGGACCCATTCGCCTTCTTTTCGGCTGTAATCACGATAAAGCATTGAGGCAACAGCATCGAAACGGAAACCATCAAGCGCAAAATGTTCATGCCAATACAATAAATTACCGGAAAGGTAATTCAGCACTTCATTACGCCCATAGTTATAAATCAAGGTATTCCAATCAGGATGAAAGCCTTCACGTCTATCTGCATATTCATAGAGTGATGTGCCATCAAAATTACGTAAACCGTAATCATCTTCGGGGAAATGACCGGGAACCCAATCTAAAATGACTTTAATTTCAGCTTGATGTGCCGCTTCAATAAAGTCACGGAAGTCCATAGGAGAGCCAAAGCGACGAGTTGGTGAATATAACCCTAACGGTTGATATCCCCATGAACCATCAAAAGGATGTTCATTAATAGGGAGCAACTCAATATGAGTAAAACCCATCTCTTTAACGTATGGAATTAACTGTTCAGCTAATTCGCGATAACTTAACCAGCTTTGATCATCAGTATGTCTACGCCATGAACCTAGATGAACTTCATAAATAGATATAGGTGCATTGCGTTGATTCGCTTGCTGACGCGATAGTGGCATCGGTTTGATTGGTGGTAATGTATTGATAATTGATGCAGTTTCAGGGCGTATCTGTGTTTCAAAAGCATAAGGATCAGCTTTTAATCGACGTTCACCATTCGCATCAAGAATAGAATATTTATAGCAATCACCAAGATGAGCCTGTGGAAGGAAAAGCTCCCATATTCCACTTTCACGACGTAATCGCATTGGAAAACGTCTTTCATCCCAGAATGAGAAATCGCCTACAACACTTACGCTTTTTGCGTTGGGTGCCCATACAGCAAAAGTAATACCATCAATATCACCCAGTTTTGCAGGGTGTGCGCCTAAACATTGGTAAGGGCGCGAGTGATGACCTTGAGCTAAAAACCAAATATCCATTTCTTGCAATAAAATGCCAAATTGATAGGGATCATCAACGATACCTTGTGCATTTTCCCACGTTACATCTAAACAGTAACTAAAACGACGTTTACGTCGAGGGATAACGCCACAGAAAAAACCACTAGGATGCTTACGCTCTAGTGTTGCTACATTTCGACCGTTTTTTCTATCGATGACACTGACTGCAACTGCATCTGGTAAAAAAGCACGAACCTCTAAACCTGCCGATGTTTCATGCATACCAAGAAGTGCAAAAGGATCAGACTCATACCCATTAATTAGTTTTTCTATTGCTTTTTTTGTCACAGCTACAGACATCTTATCGTCCTTCGTTGCCAGCAAATAAATTAATAAATTTTATATATAAATATCAGCATAGAACGTTAATTTAAGTTAAACAATAAGTGTTTATAACAGATTATTTAAAATCAAAATAATTTACATAGGTTAATGTACTTATTTATTAATTTTAATGGATTGAATTTAAATAAATTAAATAGATTGAATAGAGGAAGATCGCGAATTATAAAAACAGCACGATTAGCGTTTTTACCTATTCATAAAAAGAAGACTATCATTAGATATTTTTAATTAAACAGCTAGCAACTAGTTTTAAAAAGTGTAATTAATAAGATTGGAATCGCTATTTTTATGAAAAATAATCGCTTATTTCATTAGTAAAATTAACTTTTTTGCTGGGTAAGCCATTGTTCAAAATCAAGATGTGTTTTGGTTTTTTGTACACCTAATGGCGTTAAAGCGTAATAACTTATCGGTGCAATTTGGATATTTGGAAATAACACTTTTAAAGTACCGTTATTTATTTCATTCGATAAAATCGAAACAGGACCAATGCCAAGACCTAATCCTTCAATAATAGCTTGCAGCGAAATATGAAAATGATCAAAGCGATAGTGACGCGAGAATGACAACTGCGTATTGAGATGAGTCGCGTTTAACCATTGTTGCCAATGCCCGGGACGAGTAAGCGTATCGATAACAGGGCAGTCAAAAACATCTTCAAATTTAGTGACACTGTAACGTTTTAAGAATTTTTCAGAAGCAATTAAACAATGTTTATCCTCTAAAAAAACAACAGATGAATACTCTTGTTGCTGAGGTTGAGGACGAATAATCAGATCATCATGGCTAATCAAATGAAATCGCTCGCTATTTGCAGACGCAATTTGGATATTTGCATTAGGATATTGAAGATAAAAATCCTCCATTCGCGGAATAAGCCATTTTAAACAAAGTGTTGTAGGAACACTGATGTTTAAAATATCGTTTCTTCCACCATTACCATAGCGAAAACCAATATCATTTAATTTATCAAAAACTTCACTTAATTCTTGCGCCAAAGTCAATGCGTAGGGGGTGGGAACTCGACGTAAACCTTGTTTATTAAATAAAGTGACGCCAAACCATTTTTCTATAACTTGGATATGACGACTAATTGCACCATGAGTGACACATAATGTTTGTGCGGCTTCGGTATAACTTTGACTATGACAAGCGACTAAGAAAGCACGTAATGAAGGCAATGGAGGAAGATTTCTCATCATAATTTTCTCGCTATAGTTTACGCATCATAAATAAAACGGGCTTTCTGATTAAAACTCACAATACCGTGACATTTTATCACAGGTAAAAATAAAGAAGGCGGGTATGATACAGCGTCTTTAACTTATTGAACTTAAAGGATGATAATGAGTTTTATCGCGGTTATTTTATTGGCAGTATTTTCTGGTGTGATCAGTGGCGTTGTAGGAACGGGCTCTTCTATCTTATTAATCCCAGCGCTGACCTATGTTTTTGGCGCAAAGGAAGCTGTACCTATTATGGCGTTAGCTTCAGTGATGGGGAATTTATCGCGTATTTATTTATGGCGTCACAGTATTCGCTTTAAACCACTATTTTATTATCTGTTACCCGGTATTCCTGCCGTTGTTCTTGGCGCCAATACATTATGGATAATGCCAGAAAAATGGCTAAATATTGGTATGGGAATGTTCTTCATATTGATGATCCCCGTGATCCACTTATTACGCAAACATCAAATTAAAATGAAAACTTACCAAGTTATTATTGCTGGTGCAGTTATCGGTTATTTAACGGGGATTGTATTTTCCACAGGACCATTAACTATTCCTATATTTTCTGCATATGGTCTGACATTAGGCCCATTACTTGCGACGGAAGCTGCTGCTTCATTTGTTATTTATCTCACTAAAGCCTTAACTTTTAGCCAACTAGGTGCGGTTAATAGCTTTATCTTAATTAGCGGGGCATTAGTGGGTTGTGGTTTAACAGCAGGAAATTACCTTGGTAAAAAACTGGTATTAAAACTGACACCAAAACTTTTTCAATGGTTGTTAGATGCTATGCTGATTTTTGCTGGTGGCTCACTGCTTTTTAATGGCATTTATTCTTAATGAAAATGGCTGTATTAACAGCCTTTAATCTAATTATTGTCTGATAAGTAAGGTATTAATAAAGTTTGTGAAATATCAGCAAATGGCAGTAACTCATTAACGGAGGCTCCCGCTCTTGCTCTCAAAGAAATTGAATGTAAAAGAGCAACTACACCCAATGCAATGGTGTGTACATCCGTTCCTTTTTTTAATTCACCTGTCTCTAATGCTGCTTGTAAGGCATCTTCAACTTGCTGAGTTTGTGCGTTAATGACTTGATTTAACATCATTCTTATCGCTGGATCTTCAACTTCAGTCACCGCCGTTGAAAGCACCATACAGCCGGTTAATCCTTCGCTATCAGTATAAAAATGGATAGCTGAAATCAGATAACGCTTTACTCTTTCGGTCACTTTATCTTGATCAGATTGTTTCTCAAGTTCATGACGATAACGCGTGGAAGCAATATGATTAAAGCGCTCGATCGCTTTTTCATACAATGCCGCTTTATTACCAAATGCAGCATACAGGCTAGGCTTATTCATTTGCGTTTCAATGACTAAGTCATCCATAGATGTTGCTGTAAATCCTTTACGCCAAAATAATGCCATTATTTTTTCAAGTGCAGCATCACTATCATAGCGGCGAGGACGACCTTTCTTTTGCATTTTGTACCATTTAGTAAGAAATATATTTACTCAGTATAAAACAAATGTCATTATTTTACTAACCAGTACAAAATAGGAAAATAAAATGAATCATAATGAAATGCTGTATGGAAAGAATATGCCTTCAATCATTAAGCTTGTTGAAGAAGGGCGTAAGCAACAAGCCAAACCTCTCAAAGTCGGTATCTTTGTTTGCCCCGGTTTTATGCCTATGGATATTAATGGTGCTCAATCGGTATTTACTATTGCAAGCGCAGAAATCTATTTTATTTGGAAAAAGAAAGAGTTAGTCGAAGGCTATATTGGCTGGCCAACAATGCCAACTATGACTTTTGATGAGTGTCCGAATGATCTTGATGTATTAGTGGTTGGGATGGTGCCACCAGAGATTGTCGAGGATGAAGAGACATTGGCATTCTTCACCAAAATGGGGAATAAAACCCGTTATGTTATTGGTACATGTTATGGCTCTTTAGTTTTGGGTGCGGCTGGATTATTAAAAGGTAAAAGAGCAACCAGTAATTCTAATGTCGTTCCGATGTTACCTGATATGGGTGCCATAGCGGTAGAAGGAAGTGATGTTGTTATTGATGGCAATATTTATACCTCAGGGCCAGCAACTGGCTCATTCGACGCTTCATTATTAGTATTAGAACAATTGTTAGGCACACCTTTTGCTCAATTAGTTGAATTAGCAATTGAGTATGATCCTTGTCCTCCTTTCGGTACAGGTTCACCTACTTTAGCAGGACCTGAAATGACCGCTATTTCACAAAGCTTAACCGCTAATTTAAATGCTCAATTTCATCAAGCCGCACTTAATGGACTTAAAAAACACCGCTAATTTAAGTTAATTAACGTTAGAATAAGGAAATAAATATTGATATTTACCTAAACTGTTTTATTTCAATTTCGGAGTATTACAATGACAGAATACGAAAAAATGGTATCAGGCAATCTTTATCATGCAAGTAAAGATGATAGTTTAGAACCACTTAGAGTAAAAGCGCGTGAAATTATTTATGATTTTAATATGACGCGTCCTTCTGACGTTGAAAAGAGAAAGGCATATTTAAAACAGCTGTTAGGAAAAACAGGCAATAATTTCACTATTGAGCCACCATTTCATTGTGACTATGGCCAGTTAATTGAAATTGGCGAAGCGTTTTACGCTAATTTTAATTTAACGATATTAGATTGTGCATCTGTAAAAATTGGACACAATGTGATGTGTGCGCCTAATGTCAGCATTTTAACTGCAACTCATCCGATTGATCCTGAAATACGCAACAGTGAACTTGAATATGCATTACCTATTACTATCGGCAATTCGGTATGGTTAGGTGCCGGATGTATTATTTTACCTGGTGTAACTATTGGTGATAATTGCGTTATCGGTGCGGGAAGTGTAGTAACAAAATCTATTCCGGCTAATTGCGTTGCTGTTGGCAATCCTTGTCGTGTGTTAAGACAAATTAGCGATAAAGATAAACAAGATGCTGAGAAAAGGCTTAGCCTTTATTAATATAAAAAAATAGGCTCAACAAACATGATTGAGCCTATTCATATAGCTGCTTTTATTCTTTAATAAAGCTGAGATAGTTAAAGAGCGATTTAAAACCAAATTTACGGTATAGCGCTAAACCATCAGCTGATGCATCTAAGAAGCAACGTTCAACGCCTTGTTCACGGCAAAACTCCAAAACGTGCTTAATTAAATGTGTCGCATAACCATTACCTTGATAGGCAATATCTGTCCCAATATCATCAAAACGCGCTAATTTATCGTGTAATGTTAACGTTAATGAAGAAACCGGCTGACCATCAACTAATAACGCGTAATGGAAGATAGCAGCGCCATTATCTAACGCTTTCTGGTGATAACGAATATACTCATTAACAATCGTATCATCACTATCATCTCCCACTGGGAATGCCGTTTTTAATGGATGAGCCCACTGTTCAAGGTTGTGATTGGTTAAAATAATATCGCAAGGATTATTTTTATAAGAAGGGAATACCGCTTCTGATAATGTTAAATACATTGCGGTTGTCATACCATCACCAGTATAACCTGCATTTTTTATTATCACTTCAAATTCAGGTAGTAATGATTCTGGTAATACCAAAATATGATCTTTTTTCTGCGATGTAAAAAGGGTACTGGCTTGCTGGAATGAGCTTTCTGTTGCGCCTTGGCGTAAATAAATAAAGTTAAAAATGGCAGCATCCATTGGTGTCATAAAGCAGTGAGTATGATCACCAATACGAATATTATTTTCACAAATTTCTGACCAAAAGGCTTTTTCTACTATTTTAAATTCTTTATACAGTTGTGCATCCATAATGGTTCTCTAGCTGAATCGTGATACGCGGTAAGGCGTTAATAGAGGTTCCGCTTTTTTGTAAATAAGTTCTTGTGCAACTAATTCACATAATAAAGGTGACAACGTCACGGCAGCGTGCATAGTAACAAGATATAATCCCTGATAAGGAGATATTTCTCCAATAATTGGCATTTCATCTTTAGGCATAGGTCTTTCACCAACAGCGACCTGTTTTATTGTTAGTTTACCTGTTTGTGTAAAATTATCATAAAAAGTCGCTTGTGCATGGCATGCAATACGCTCAGGGTGATGTTCATCACTATTATCAATGTAATCTTCAGCTGCAATAATCTCATTTTGAGCAAAGTGGCGTAACTCCATCTCTGGTGTGGAGATAATGCAAGGTAAAAAAGGGCGTTCTGCATCCGTCATTAATTTGAGTAAAATACTTGGCGATGAATATAACGGTAAATCAATACCTTTTTCAGATAACAACGCTAAAGCACCAACACCCGCTGTTAAAATAACATGGTCAGCATGCATTTTAGCTTTCGTTGTTTCTACGCCGATAATGCGATCTCCATCTTCTAATAAGTGAATAACTTCGGTATTAGCGTAGTATTTCACACCCATCTCTTGAGCTTGTTGTAATAACACTTTAATGACGAGAAGAGGATCAACAGCACCTTCATCACTCGCAAATGCAGCTAATTCAGGTGCTTGAGATAATTGAGGTACTTTATGAAGTAATTGTTCTTTATTTAATGCTTGAACATTAAAACCCGCTTGATGATGTGATTGAATAAATTGAGCAGTTTCTTTATCAGATGACATCCAACTTATAGCACCAGACCAATCAATATTCAGTTGTCCTTGTGTCTTTTTATCCAACTCTCGCCAACAATGAATAGCCTTAGCCCGTAATTGCTGATAAGCATCAGGACGACCGTAAGAGACATTTAGCCAAGCAAACGAGGCACTTGTTGCTCCTAGCCCAGCATTCGCTTTATCTAATAAGATAATCTGCATGTTACTCATTTTCGCAAGATACCAAGCTTGCATGACACCAACAATACCAGCACCAACAATAATAATTTTCTGTTGCGATTTTTGAGGTAACGATGAGGTATTTAAATCCATTTTATTCTCTTAAACTGTAATCAGGAGTAAGGGTGCTTCTTATGCTAAAAATAAAAAACAATATAGAATAATGGTTTTAGTAAATATAATCTTTTTTATCCTCTCGCTTTTCGTGCTAATTAACTTACTAAATATGAATAAAAAGACTTATTTTTCATGAAATTAATAAATGAGACTGTTTTAATTTTAAAAGTAACATATCGCTCAAGATCACAAAAAGAATAATGAGCCATAACACAAAACAAACAATAGGCTATTACATCTGAATTTAAACTATAATGCAGTTTATAATTCTATAAACAATGGCTTTAAGTAGACGTTAAGTCTGTGTAATTTTTAATTTCAGCATCATACTATAACGCACGTTTAAACTGGTTTTTTAATCCAAAATACAACACAAAAAAAGACTTACAAACTGCTTTTATCACCCAAAAGCAGAATAATTAACTTATCTTTTGCTAGTATAAAGATTATTGTTTTACAAAAAAATTATTGTGGATATGATAGCTCACATATTCAGCATGTTATTTTTTTAAAAAAGGCGTCGTATGTTAGAAAGTATCGGTATTTCAAATATTTGGACATACCTTTTAGGCGTTATTTTTATTACTTTAGTACCAGGTCCAAACTCGATTTTCGTCCTTACTTCCAGTGCGAAGCATGGCGTAAAAGGGGGGTATAAAGCCGCTCTTGGTGTTTTTACGGGTGATGCATTATTAATCTTTTTGGCATTTTTGGGGGTTGCTTCATTAGTCAAGACTTCACCCGTCTTCTTTATTGTCATTAAATATGCTGGTGCTCTTTATTTAACCTATTTAGGGCTGAAAACGTTATATACAACGTTCCAAAAGAAAAAAGAGACTCCAGAGCAAGTATCTGAAGTAACAATAAAAGCAAAAGATGGTCTTTATGTTAAGGCGTTATTTTTGAGTATGCTTAACCCAAAAATGATCATTTTTTATGTTTCTTTCTTCATTCAGTTTATCGATCCTAAATATGAAAATGCAGGTGTTCCATTCTTTGTATTAGGTGCGATTTTAGAAACATGCAGTATGCTTTATTTATCAGTTCTTATTTTTGGCGGTGTTGCTATTACCAATAAAGTAAAACATAACAAACGATTAGCTTCATTATCAAATAGTTGTATTGGTGCAGTGTTCTTACTTTTTGGTGCTAAACTGGCATTAACTGCATAATTTTTATCTAAACTAAAAAGCCACTTTTGTGAACCGGGGTCAGTTCATTGAAAGTGGCTTTTTTTTTGCGACAAATAAATGGCTATCTCTATCCCAATAGATTATTTAATAACAATTTCTAATATTGAGTTGTAGGTTTCTGTTTTAATCACTTTATTAATTTTTAAATCCGCTTGATCTAATAATTTAATAAACTCTTCTTCAGTACGCTCCCCTGATTCAGGGAATGCACACATACAGAGGAGATCCATATATTTAGCCATATCAGGTACATTCTTTTTAAAAATAACCGGCTCAATAACAAGTATTTTTGAATTAGGTTTCATTGCGTTGCGGAAGTTTTTAAAAATTTTAATAACACTTTCATCATCCCAATCATGGATAATATATTTAATCAAATAAATATCAGATTCGGGATACTCTCCAAATAAATCTCCTGATACTAAATTCCAGCGACTGTTATCATTTAATTCAGTCAACAACGTTCTTTCCAACACATGAGGCCTATCGAATAATTGTCCCTTTAAAGTCGGATTTTCTTTTAATACATTTAATAATAATCCACCTAATCCACCGGCAATATCTGTAATAGTTACATTTTCAGGGAATTCATAATGTTTAATAATAAAATAATTTTCTATCCTTGAAAGTGAGCTCATACCTGATTGAAAATCATGATCTTTTCTTACATTATCTTGCCAGTATTGATAAAAACTTATGCCATAAAGATTTTCAAAGGCAGGATTTCCTCGCACAGATTCAGTGATATCACCGACAGGTCCCCACAGTGTCTCATTTGTCAGCATTAAAATGGCATCACGTAAGCTATATTCGTGATCACTTAATAAAAAAGCGCCCATAGGAGTAAGTGAATAACTTTGATTTTCTAATTCATAAAATATTTTCTCAGAGGCTAACATTCTTAATATTCTATTTAATGCAGATGGTGACGAATTTGTTTTTTCTGCTAATTCATCAATACTTTTAGAGCCATTTTTTAATAAATCCGCGATATTTAATTTGACTGTAACTCTTAATGCGGCTGGAATAGTAAAGCTCATTGCTTTCTTCATTACTGCCAGCGCGTCAGCTTTATTTTGTAAATTAAGTGTATAATTTTTCATATTAAATCCTGTAATTACAGAATAACTAAGAATTGACCTAAGTAAAAAATCAAATAAAGTATAGGTGGTAATTTCAATTTAGTATTTTTATATTTCGATAACATTTATTATTAAATATAAAATTATAATTTTTAAATGTGATGATGTTTTTAATTGACTAATTTTTGCTAAAAAAATTAATTAATCTTTTTTGCTAAATATTACCTATGATAAAAAATAGAAAGTTCAGAAAAAAGCAAGAAATGGAGTGCATAGTACGCTTATTTTCACGTTATACTGACATAAATATTCTATTTAAATTAAGTTAACTTATGCACTTTCAGTATGGCGAAACAGAGATAAACACATTAAAGAAACGCGATAAGCGCTTAGCTGAACTTATTGAAAGAATGGGAGAAATCAAACGCCCATTAACACCCGATCTATTTACAGCATTAGTTAAAAACATTATTGAGCAACAAATTTCGGTTTCTGCTGCCATAACCGTTAATCAACGGTTGCTCAAATTATGTGAAGGTATTTACACACCAGAACGCATTGCAAAACTATCAGAGCAAGAGATACAGCAGTGTGGTATGACAATGCGTAAAGCCGGTTATATTATCGGTATTGCTGAAGCCGTCATTTCAGGAAAATTAAATTTAAATAAAATCCCTGATATGACAGATAAAGAGGTTATTGATACTTTAATTCAATTAAAAGGTATTGGGGTTTGGACTGCCGAAATGTTATTAATTTCTTCGCTTAATCGCCCAGATATTTTAAGTTGGGGAGATTTGGCTATTCAACGCGGGATTATGCGTCTTTATCGTCATAAAACATTAGATAAAGCACGCTTTGATCGTTACCGCAAACGCTATTCACCCTATGGTTCTACGGCATCGCTTTATTTATGGGCATTATCTAAAGAGCCAGAATAATTGAGCAATAAACGGAGTTCTTTGTTCATTATGTCTGCCGATAATAGCCATAATCCCGCATTTAAAGGACTACCATAATGGAAAATAAACATAATCAACTTATTGAGCAAGCCTGCCGTTTTATTGAAAAAAATAACGGTGACGTGTCGCTTACCTGCATTGCAGAGCATGTTATGGCAAGTCCATATCATTTCCATCGTTTATTTAAATCAACGATGGGGATCACGCCAAAAGATTACGCTAATGCTTATCGCCAAAAATTAATAAAAAAAGCATTGGTTCAAGATGGCAGTATTACAGATGCGATTTATCAATCAGGCTTCAATGCTAATAGCCGTTTCTATGAAAATGCAACAGCAATATTAGGAATGACACCAACAAATTGGCGTACAGGTGGTAAGAATATTGCTATCTTTTTTGCTATTGCTCAGTGCTCCTTGGGAAGTATTCTTGTGGCGCAAAGTGAAAAGGGGATTTGCGCCATTATGTTAGGGGATGATGCTGAGCTGTTATTAGAAGATTTGCAAAAACAATTTCCTCTGGCTGAATTAATTGGCGCAAATGAAGAATTTGAGCAAGTCATAGCACAAGTCATCGGCTTTATTGAATTACCCAAACAACCCTTATCTTTACCTCTTGATATCCAAGGTACCGTATTTCAACAAAAAGTTTGGCAGGCATTATTAGATATTCCTTTTGGAAGTACAATGACTTACCAAGAGATTGCCGATAAAATTGGAGCCCCCAAGGCATATCGGGCCGTTGCTAATGCCTGTGCAGCTAATAAGCTTGCAGTTGCTATTCCATGCCATCGTGTTATTAGACAAAATGGTGAATTATCAGGTTATCGTTGGGGGATTGAACGTAAGGCTAGATTGCTTCAGACTGAGGCATTAAATAACTCACCAACGGACAAAAAAGAATAAAATATAGTTATTGCATGATAAGATAATCAGCAAGTTATCAATAAATTTATGAGTCAATATTATGTCAGCAATACCAACAGAAATTACTTTTTTTGAACGTTTAATTCCTTCTATTCTTGAAGAAAAAAAAGTGATTACTATCCGTGATGAAAGTGAAAGTGATTACAAACCGGGAAGCATTGTTGAATTATTTGCTAATGAACATCGTACTCATTATGGAAAATTGAAAATTATAGCAGTATCGCCTTTACGTTATGACGATATCAATGAGTATCATGCACAGCAAGAAGGTATGACACTCCCCGTTCTGAAAGCACTAATCAGAGAGATTTACCCGACAACGCAATCTTTATATCTGATTGAATATCAGTTGGTAAAATAAGAACAAATAAAAAGGATCACATTGTGATCCTTTTACTTAAACAAAATCTTATCTATCTTAAATTAACTTAAGTGATTGCTTTAGCTGGTTAATCTCTAATTTCCATTGAGCCTGTAAAGCAGGTTTTTGATGATGAGTTTTACGCGCCAAATCAGCTTCTAATTTCTCTTCTAGTTCAATTAGCTTAAAGAGTTTTTCATCATCATCATGATGTAAAATCAATGGAGCTGATGGGATATCATGCAACTGATTAAGTTTATCCATTAGCAAAGCTTCTGGCATTTCTTCTTCTGAAATAAGCTGGTAAATGGCTTCAATATCATGATGTTCTGTTAAAACACCGTTATGAATATACCAAAAACGATTACAGCTATTTTCAATCAACTCCCTATCATGGCTAACTAATAAAACACCACCAGGAAATTGGCTAATCTGCTCAGCTAATGCCTTTTTACCTTCCATATCAATATGGTTTGTAGGTTCATCCAACATTAATAAAGAATAGTTTGCTAAACTCAAACCAACGAATAATAAACGCGCCCGTTCACCACCGCTTAAAGTACTCACTTTCTGTCCATGACGTGTATAAACAAAGCCAGCACTAATAAGTGCCATTTTTCTCTGTTCATCCGTTAATGGTGCAAACGGTTTTAATGCATCAGAAAGGGTATCATTATCAATTAATTGTGCAATTTTTTGATCGTAATAACCCAATTCAACTCGAGGGTGTAGCTTTATTGCATTTTGTTCACTTATTTCAGCTAAACTTAGTGACCAAATCATCTTTAATAATGATGATTTGCCTGTTCCATTAGCACCAATTATTGCTACTCGATCACCACTTTTTATACGCTGATTTTCAACGGTGTATAAAACAGGTGCATTTTCAGCAGGAATAACAGCGAGTTGATTTAATTCGCAGAGTCTATCAGCTCGTAATGTTGTGCCAGAAAACTGCAATACCCATTGATTTCCAGCCGTCACTTCAGTTTGTTCATCTTTTAAACGAACGATATGTTTTTCCATTTGTTTGGCTTTACGAGATAAATTCTCGTTATCATAAACATGCCCCCATATTGCGAGTTGTTTCGCACTTTGGGCTATTCTATCTATCTCTTTTTGTTGCGCATCATGACGATGTTGTGCACTGATATCTTGCTCTTCTTGTGCGACTCGAGCTTGAGAGCAGGGTAACCGAAAGATAGATAGCGATTTATCACGAATGATCCATGTACAATTCGTCACGTTGTCTAATAACGTATTATCATGTGAAACCAGAATGAAGCTACCTCGCCACTGTTTTAAAAATGTTTCCAACCATAAAATAGTAGGCAAATCGAGGTGGTTACTTGGTTCATCAAGTAATAATAAATCAGGTTCAATAATTAACGCTCTCGCTAATAATAAACGAGTGTGTTGACCACCGCTTAATTGCGAAACAAGTAGATCTTTTTCGTGAAGTTTAAATCCCATTTCACTTAGCAATAACTCGGCTCGCCAACCTTCAGATAATCTGTATTCTTCAGGTAATTTATGAAGTACAGCATCCATTAAAGTCATTGACTGTAATTCAGTAGGTAAGTGCTGTTCTATATATGCCATAACCGTTTGATTAGCGACAGAAATAGCACCTGAACTTGGTGATAACTGATGTGACAGTAATTTTAATAATGTACTTTTTCCACAACCGTTATAACCAATTAAACCAATCTTCTCACCTTTAATCAGTGCTAAAGAAATATCGTTTAATAATAAACCGTGATTATTATGGAAAGATAGATTTTGTGTAGATAATAATGTGCTCATAGCTTACTCATTTTTAGGCATAACAACGCCTTGGGTAATATCAAGCGATAACCCTGTAAGCTGAGGAGAGGTAATAGTTAACGTCGCTCAGGCAGGTTAACGCAGTAAAATACTGTGAGAGCCTGAGCTGTGGCGATTACCAAAGAAGTGTGAGTATTCAATAAGATCACACAAAAACATAATTAGCCTCCTTCATCTAAGTTTAAAAGTTAATCGGTAATGTAATTCTATCAAGATAGATTTCCGATATGCAATCCTGTAAGAAAAACAAAAGGTGTCATTTTGTGTGAAAGCCCGCTATTTAAGTGGGCTTAAGATAATTATGACCAAATAAAGAACACATTTCATTTGTCATCAATCTATAAGATTGCTCTATTGTGCCGAAACAGGTAAATGCTTCCGGAGTTTAATTGCTGTCAACAACACCCCCGTTGCAACAGCAATGCCAACAATATTAGTGCTTTGCCAACCGATTAAATAGAAAGCAATACCACCTGTAATACTTCCTAATGCCCCTAAGAAGAAAATCAAAAAGTCATTCGTACCTTGTACTTTTGCTCGCTCATGAGATAAATATGTTTTAGATAGCAAATGTGTAGAGCTAATTAAATTCAAATTCCATGAAATACCAATTAAAACAAAGCTAATAAGATAATGATAAAAGCTGTTACCTTGTAAATTAATACTTAATGCAATGATTAATAAGAGTATTGCTGTGAAAAAGAAGATTTTAATTCCAAAACGATGAATAAGTTGCCCAGTAATAAAAGAGGGTACGAACATACCCAAAATATGACATTGGAATACAAAAGCAATTGTGGCAAATTCAAAACCATTTTGCTTCATAGAAAGTGGAATGGCACCAACCATATACACAACAACTCCATAGCCTAATGCGCTAACAATAGTCACTAAAAACAATAATGGTTGGCTATATAATTGATGATAACTTCTTGGTTTTTCATCAAGTTCAGTTTTTGCTTTTACACTCTTTTTCAGTGGGATTTTTAACAGTAATCCAAACGCTAAAATATAAATAACACTCAGTGCTGTAAATGGCCCAATAAACGGATAATCTGTAAAAAATTGGCGGGTTGCAACGGCTAGAGTTGGTCCGATAATAGCCGCGACAATACCACCACTCATAACTAAGCCAATAGCTTTTGCATGCATATTAACAGGGGTTTCTTCAAGCGCAGCAAAACGATATTGTTGTGCTGTACCAATAGCAATTCCCGTAAAATAAGTACCAAAAGAAAACAGCACTAAATTATGATAATAGATACCTGCAATAGATAATAATGCTCCAATTAACCCACCGATATTACCAATAATAAAACCAGCTTTACGTGAGTATTTCATCATAAAGTGAGCCATTGGAATGGTTGCTGAAATTATTCCAATATATTGGCTTAATAAGGGAACTGTTGAATAAATAGGATCTTTGGCTAATTGTTCACCGACAAGAACAGCAACAGAAAGTACTAATGCATTTCCTGTTGTGAAAAGAGCCAAAGAAAATGCCAGCCACCATACTGATTTAGGCATAGAGATCTCCACTGATGCGATAACTAGATTAAAGAGATACGCATCTTACAACTTGAAGTTAACTTCAAGTCAAGAGAGAAATAAAGGTAATGCAACTGATTAATATTTAATAAGTTATTATAGAAGAGGAATGATTATTATTTTTTATTTGTTCTTTTTTTCAAGCTTAAGGCTAAGATCTTTTGGAAGCGACTGCATTGAAAGTGATTCTCTTCGGGGCATACTTGAATATGTTCTAACCCCTTTTTAAGACGTTTAAGTTCATTGATTTTATTATCAATTTCTTCAATTTTCAGATGAACAATATTTCTATCTATTGTTGGTATCCTTTGGTTGGCGCTAAGTTGGGCTATTTCATCTAAAGAAAAGTGGGCTTGTTGTGCTAAAGAAATTAATGCCAAACGACTCAGAACATCGCGATGATATACACGCTTAATTCCTTTACGTCCTATCGAATTAATAAGTCCTTTTTTCTCATAATAACGGATTGCAGAAGAGGCAATACCTGTTGCTTTTACGACCTCAGTAATATCCATTTCAATCGGTTGTTTTACATCAGTCATGGTGTCTACCTTATACCAATAGAATTGTTGTCGTAATTGAGTCGTTATATCTTGAAATAGTGACGTTTTAACACTCTAAATCATAGAATTTCATCATTTTATCGTAATTTTTCGCAGATAAGAACTATCTACCTACATTGGGGGTTTTTATCATGATATATTGCTACCTATTCGCTATAGCTGTCCTATAAAAGGTTAGAAAATGAGTAAATTAAGAGTCGCTATTATTTTTGGTGGTAAATCCACAGAACATCAAGTTTCATTACAGTCAGCAAAAAACATTATTAATGAATTAGATCGAACGAAATTCGACCTTTGCTTAATCGGTATTAATGAACAGGGTCAGTGGCATGAATATTCAGAAACTGACTATTTACTAAATAGCGATAATCCTAAAACTATTTCATTAAGCAAACCTTTAAGAGCGGTTGCTATTATTCCTGGTAGTGTAAAAGGCCAATTTATTTCACTTGAAGATGGCCAAGCATTACCTCAAATCGATGTTGTATTCCCAATTGTTCATGGTGCGTACGGTGAAGATGGTACACTCCAAGGCTTATTACACATGATTGATATGCCTTATGTAGGGCCAAATATCATGAGTTCAGCAGCTTGTATGGACAAAGATATTACTAAACGTCTACTTGATGGTGCAGGGTTAGCTATTGCGCCATTTATTACTATTATGGCGCATCAAATTAACGACATTCCTTATAACGAAATGGTTCGTCAATTAGGACTTCCTTTATTTATTAAGCCAGCAAACTTAGGTTCTTCTGTAGGAATTAGCAAAGTTAATAATGAAGAAGAATTTAACGCGGCATTAGAAATGGCATTTGAATACGATCTTAAAGTGATTGTTGAAAGTGCGATTGTAGGTCGTGAAATAGAGTGCGCTGTTTTAGGTAATGAGGCTCCAGAAGTTAGCCCTTGTGGTGAAATCGTATTAAACGATGCTTTCTATGCCTATAACACAAAATATATTGATGAAGATGGTGCCAAAGTCATTGTTCCAGCAGTAATGGATGAAAACACGAGTCTACATATTCGCCAAGTTGCTTTAAAAGCATACCGTGTTCTTAATTGCTTAGGTATGGCTCGCGTAGATGTGTTCTTAACACAAGACAATCGTGTTGTGATTAATGAAATAAACACACTACCTGGTTTTACCAATATCAGTATGTATCCAAAATTATGGCAAAGTGCAGGTTTAGGCTATCAATCATTAATTACTAAATTAATTGAGTTAGCGCTAGATCACCATAGAAAAACAGCAGTTTTAAAAACGAAGTGTGAGCTTTAATTAAAATAAAAACACGCTAAATATGGTTATTTAGCGTGTTTTTTAGTTTTAACTGTTTGATTTTAATTAGGCATATTTTCGTGAACCAGCAACACAAAAAATAACGCCAATGGTTACTAACAACATCAATAAATTGACTGATTCATGAAGTAATACAGCAGCCAAACCTAATCCAAAGAAGGGTTGTAATAATTGGAGTTGTCCCACTGCTGCGATCCCACCTTGTGATAATCCTTTGTACCAAAATATAAAGCCAATCAACATACTAAAAATCGAAACATAACCTAGGCCCACCCATGCTGATACACTAATTGTCGTAAGCTCTTCAGGCATAAGAATAAAGCTAAGAATAAGCATTGGAGGTAAAGATACAATTAATGCCCAACAAATAACCTGCCAGCCGCCTAATGCTTTTGTTAATGTCGCACCTTCGGCATAACCTAAGCCACAAACAATCACTGACGCTATCATTAATAAATCTGCGCTGATTGATGATGCTCCACCTTGAGAAATGGCATAACCCATCACCAATAAACTACCAATAATAGAAAAAAGCCAGAAAATAAGGCGAGGCTTTTCACCACCACGTATTACTGCAAAAATTGCCGTAGATAACGGTAATAAAGCTAAAAAAACAAGGGAGTGTGCTGAAGTTATTTCTTGTAGTGCAATAGCTGTTAATAATGGAAAGCCAACGACAACACCTAATGAGACAACGGTTAATGAAACCCACTGTCTAAATGTAGGTAGTTTTTCTTTATATAGCAGTAACATTGCTAAAGATAATAATCCTGCAATCGTTGCTCTCGCCGCAGTTAAAAATAAAGGATCAAAACCTAATACAGCTGCTTTTGTTGCGGGTAAAGATCCACTAAAAATCAACATACCTATAAATCCATTTACCCAGCCATTTGTTCGCTCTTTTTGATTAATTTGCTGCATACGATTTTCCATTTTTATTATGATAAATTTTAATAAAAAACAATTAATTACAGTTTTCGCAATAGCAACAGATATATAAAAACCTATTTATATAAAACTTGTATCTACGATGTAACTTGCCGAGCTCCATCTTATGGAACACAATTATGACAATCAAATAATTGTCATGGATACAATCTCAATGGTTCAACCTCGTTATAAATCTTTAGTTGATAAATTGGCGAACGAGATCCGTATAGGAAAATTACTACCGGGTACACGTTTACCAACACATCGACATTTAGCCACAGAGCATAAAATGTCTCTCGCAACGGCAAGTCGTGTATACGCTGAGTTAGAAAGTATGGGTTTGATCATTGGTGAAACGGGAAGAGGGACTTTTGTTCGTGAGTTGTCGCTTCCGATAAATCATGGAATAGAAAATCCTACGGCAGCAGATATGTTGGATCTTAATTTCAATTATCCCTCATTGCCTATTCAAGCTGAATTATTGCGTACCGAGCTAAAAAGATTAGCAACATCAGGTGAAATTGAATCATTACTTCGCTATCAGCCACACAGTGGCAAATTACACGATAAAATAGTGATTTCTCAATATCTTAAAAATAAAGAAATCACGGTTGAACCTGAAAATATTATTATTACTAACGGCGCACAACAAGGTATTGCGATTACATTATTAAGTACTTTTAAACCGGGGGATGTTGTTGCAGTAGATGCATTAAGTTATCCCGGATTTAAATTAGCAGCACTCGCTCATCATTTGGAAATATTACCTATTCCCATAACACCGTCGGGAACAGATTTAGATAAACTGGAAGATCTATGTAAAAAAAGGGCAATACGCGCACTTTATTGCATTCCTACACTTCATAATCCAATGGGATGGGTATTAACACTAAAACAGCGACAACAATTAATTGCTTTGGCGAGAAAATACCATTTTATGATAATTGAAGACGCGACCTATGCTTTTTTAGTTAAAAAAGCACCACCTGCAATTGTTGCCTTAGCACCAGATATTACATTTTACATTTCAGGATTTTCTAAAAATATAGCATCCGGGTTAAGAGTCGGTTTTATTGTTGCTCCAACAAATACTATTTCATCTTTAGAGAGATCAATGAGAGTGACGACATGGAATACACCTGCATTGATGACTTCAATTGTCTGCCAATGGGTGAAAGAGGGAGTTGTTGATAAGCTAGAATGTTTATTACGTAAAGATGCACAGCAACGACAAAAAATAGTGAGTGAAATATTTGAAGGGCTTTCTTATATTCATCATCCAACTTCCTATTTTTTATGGATCTCTTTACCTGAAGATGTTAGAGCGGATAAAATCGTAGCTTCATTACATCAATTACAAATATCTGTTGCGACCGCTGAGCCTTATGCCACAACAACCAATATTCCTCATGCAATTCGTATTGCATTAGCTTCAATTGATATTAACTTATTGCGTGATGCATTAAAGAAAATTCGAGAGATTATTGAATATCAAATTGATTTATAATGCAATTTTCAAATTTCTCACACTTTAACGCCTAAAGAGTTGTTCTCATTTAGGCATTATCTACATTTCATTTTAAATTTGTATCGATACTTTCACATTTAAAATCAACATAATGAGAAGATATTATCCCATCTTCAGTGATCCACGATGTTAAGTAATTTAAAGCATCTGAGGAATAGCTATCTCGCCCTTGATAAATAAAAAGCATCTGTTTCCACCAAGGCCATTGATTCTCTAATTGATAGTTAAAAAAAGGTGCTTTTAATAAGCCATGAGAGGCATTAGGGAATAGGGTGACTGTTTTATCTACATGATTTCCTAATAAGGTTTTATATAAACATGCATTTTTTGGTGCATCTACATTAAGATCTAACTCACCAAACATAGCCAGTACTCGTCCATTCATATCAGGTAAATCTTTAGATGAATCACTTAAATAGTTTTGAATAACAAAATAGAAGCGATCATCAGACATATCTTCCTGCGTTGAAATATCATGACTACCATTAACACCAAATACACGATCATCTTGTTGTAGTTGCTCTGATACTCTTCGAGTAATTTCCTTATCACCAATATTGTCGGCTTTTAAACGTACTTGGTGATAATAAGCACCTTGAGCTCGCCAATTTACAGCGCCACCGATAATAACGGAAAAATCAGGTTTAGAATGCGTAGCTGCAATAGGGATAACCCATCCAGCCTGTGAAAATCCTAAATAACCAATTTTAATATCTGTATTTATAAATTTGTCTTGAATAACCTGTAAGGCTATTTGTGCTTCATCTGCTCTATCTTGCATAGATTGAAGCAACCAATTTCCTTGGCTTTCGCCCACACCAGCTTTATCCCATGTATACACACCAATACCAGCATCCAACAAGCTATTAATTAATGGCAAATATCCACTGTTAGAAAAGCGATCTTGAGCGCCATCGCCATGAACAAAAATAGCGACAGCTTTTATGTTGTTCTGATCCGGTAAAATTAAGGTTCCAGATAAAGTATCTGTTTTAGAAACAAAATTAATCGGTGTTATCACTGATGCATGATCATCCAATTCAAAATCAGAATACTGACCACAACTAATGATAATCACAAAAATAAGTGTAATAAGCCCTGAATAAAACCAAATTGATTTGAAACCTTTTTTCATAGCTTGAAAAATCCACGATGGGTACAGACCCGTGAGTATTATAAATAAACCATTTATGACCACATTTATATAATATGTACTAATTAGACTATTTAGTCTAATTAATTTAAGTGATTTTATTAAAATTCACTTAAATAGAAACTGGTAAGATGAGTTGCTTATTAAAGTAAAATTAATTAGATATTTTTAATAATACTGTTTCAGTACGAAAAAAATAAACAAGAGAATTTGACTATTATTTTGCTTAATTTTTTTGTAAATGGCATTTATTGTTAAAGAAAAAAGATATTGAGTTATCATTTTTTTAAATTTGTATTAAATAAATATTTTCTTTAAATGAAATATCAGTACAATTACTCAAGGTTAAATGTTGTTATCTAAATTTAATTATCTAAAATAGAATGCTTTTGTGTTGTTTTCACGTAATTGTCATATAAGAAATATTGCTAAACTGATAAAGAAATTACTTTGTTTTTATCTTTTAAATTAAGTGGTAAAGGAATGAAGTAAATATCTTTAGCGATATTTTTAATCAAAAATGGACGGTGTGATGAAAAAACTTATCTTATTCGGTGCGATATCTGGCGGTATACTATTTTGGTCTATACATTTACAAGCAGATAATTTTGATTGTCGAAATGCGGCGACTCAAACTGAAATTAATCAATGTGTATATCAAGATTTTCAGCAAAAAGATGAAGAACTTAACCGTATTTATCAGCAATATTATGCCAAATTAGATGGTGGTCGAAAAGATCAACTTAAGCAAGCACAGTTGGTTTGGATTAATTTTAGAGATCTCTCTTGCCAATATGAAGCAGACTATTATCAAGGTGGTAGTTTGGCACCAATGGTATATAGCAGTTGCTTAAAAGATAAAACAAAAGAAAGAATTAGCGATCTTAAAAATTATATTGCTCTATATTAAAGCTAAATATTAAATCTAAAAAATATAAATATTAAAAATATATTCTTTTTATAATAATCAAATAAGTATAGTTATTAGCATGAAAATAATTTATAGATGATACAATTGTAAATTTTGTATTATTTTGAAACATAAAATGCCTTGACTAATCAATGCTACAAAGTAGTCTGATGCACAAGTAATAAGCAAAAAAAGAAATGAATACAATGAATAAGATATTAAAAATTGGGCTAGGATTACTTTTTTTATCGCTACCATTTGCTTCAGCATCAGCAGATATTAAACTCGAATATGGAGTAAATCTTATCGATTTTAATGGTGATGGTGTTCCTGATGTCGTTGTTAAGTCTATACGACCATTAAACGATTCAACATCTGTTGATATGACAACTGTTTATATCAAAGGAAGTGATCAAAAGGTTTATATTGTTCCGTCCATATATGCTAACGCTTTGAGTCTTTATAACAATAAGATTAAAGGTACAGATATCACCATCTCTGATTTCAAATTCATTGAGAGAAAAGACCACGTTGTTTTGTTAAGTGCAGAAAAAGTAGGAAACAACTTACAAAAACTCACACCAATTCGTTTCTCCAGTTATTCTATTTTAGAAAATAAGAGAGGTGATGAAATTCAGTTTAAATGGCAATTTAATAACTATTGTGTAACTGAATCATCCTACCTTAGCGTTGAAGATGCGTATTCTGATAATTGCATAAACACAATTGTTAATGAATAAATCTACAATTAAATAACAAACACATCATAATATGATGTGTCATTTTTTTGTTTTATAAAACAATGTATTGTAAAAATATAAACAATATTCTTTTCTTTATATGCATTGGGTACTTGTATCATTTCTTGTTCCTTGTTATTAATCTACTGTTAGGATATTTCTTAATCAAAATGATTTTTATGGCGCTGTTTTATCGAAGTCTGTTTAAGAGGGAGATATGAAGGAAATTATTACAGGTTTACTTCTAGCCTCAATATCACTATTTACTGTATCTTGCTCACAAGAAGATACACATAGAGTAAAAGTGGCAATTAATACAGGGCCTGATCAAGTGATTTGGGATGAAGTTATTCGTTTAGCGAAATTAACTGAAGGGTTAGATGTTGAGATTGTTGCTTTCAATGATTATGTTCAGCCTAATAAGGCATTGAACGATAAAGAAGTTGATGCGAATGCGTTTCAATCCATTCCTTATCTTCAATCTCAAATGAAAGAGCATGGCTACCAATTTCATATTGCCAGTAAAACGTATATCTTTCCTTTAGCCGCATACTCTAAAAAAATTAGCGATATAAATGAATTAAAGCCTGGTGATGTCGTTGCAATTTCAAATGAAGTTAGTATGAAAGGGCGTGCACTTTTATTACTAGCAGAAAATCATCTTATTACTCTTAGCGATAATGTTGGTTTCACACCAACAGTAGACGATATTATCTATAATCCAAAAGAAATTACTTTTGTTGAAGTCGATACACCTAAGCTCACTGAAGCATTAAATGATCCAAGTGTCACAATGGCTATAATCAACAATAACTTTTCATCTCAAGTGGGACTAATTGCGACTCGTGACGGGTTGATCTTAGAAAATAAAAACTCACCTTATGCTAATGTTATCGTTACGCGTGAAGATAACAAAAATGATGAAAATATAAAAAAGCTGATTTCAGTTCTGCATTCAAGACAAATAGAGTTAAAATTCAAAGAAATGTATAAAGGTGATGCAGTCAGAGCTTGGTAATATTCCTTAACTTAAAGGTAAAAAGAGACATTTATTCTTTTTATCTTTAAGTTCATCCTGTTTTTTCCTTTTTTAACTAGAATAATCAACTTTTATTTAGTCAAATTACCTTGATTAAATACTGCTCAATTAATAGAACTTTTTATTTAAAGTTATTTTTATACTTGAATTCATTATGTTTATATAACTACTGGTTTTTATTCTATATAAAACATTCTAACAACATGAATTTTTTTCAGTATGATAAAGATCCTTCATTAAACATAAGAAATAAAAAAATGACTGACTCTCAACTGAAAAAACAATATATCGGCGAGCATAAACTATCCCCAGAAACACTAATGATGAGTTATGGCTATGATCCATTACTCTCTGAAGGTTCAGTTAAACCACCTGTATTTTTAACATCTACCTTTATTTTTAAAAGCGCTGAAGAGGGTAAAGCCTTTTTTGATACCGTAAGTGGTAGAAAACCTTTGCCTGAAGGCGAAAAAGCAGGTTTGGTTTATTCTCGCTTTAATCAGCCTAATAGTGAAATTGTTGAAGACAGACTAGCTGTTTATGAAAATACACAATCTTGCGTATTATTTTCGTCAGGAATGTCCGCAATCACAACAACATTAATGGCATTAACACAGCCTGGTGATGTTATTTTGCACTCACAGCCACTTTATGGCGGAACCGAGACTTTAATAGCCAAAACACTGGCTAAATTTGGTATTCAAGCAACACCATTTACTGATGGACTTAACCTTTCACTTATTCAAGAACAAGCAGATAACGCCCGTCAAAAAGGGCGTGTGTCCGTTATTTTTGCAGAAACTCCTGCAAACCCAACTAATTCCTTAGTAGATATTGAAGCATTAAAAAACGTTGCTGATCAATTAGAAAAAACACAAGGCTATCGTCCTATTATCGTTTGTGATAACACATTGCTTGGTCCTGTATATCAGCATCCAATAGAACAAGGCGCTGATATTTCAGTTTACTCTTTAACTAAATATGTGGGTGGACATTCAGATTTAGTTGCAGGTGCTGCAATGGGCTCTCGTGAACTTATTAATCAAATCAGATTATTAAGAGGAGCAATAGGGACACAACTTGATCCACATTCTTGCTGGATGCTAGGTCGCTCTTTAGAAACGTTACAAATTAGAATGGAAAAAGCCAATCAGAATGCGTTATTAGTTGCAGAATTTCTGCGTGACCATGAAAAAGTAAAAGCAATTCACTATTTACCTTTTGCGGATAAAAATTCTGTTGAAGCTCAGGTTTTTGCCAAACAATGCACAGGTGCAGGCTCCACTTTTTCTTTTGATATTGTGGGCGGAGAAAGTGAAGCTTTCCGTTTTCTTAATGCAATGAAAATTTTTAAACTTGCAGTAAGTCTGGGGGGAACAGAATCTCTAGCTTGCCATCCGGGTTCAACAACGCATTCAGGTGTACCAATGACATTACGACATAGCATTGGTATTCAAGACACGACAATTCGTTTATCTATTGGTATCGAAAATCCACAAGATTTAATTGCTGATTTATCCCAAGCATTAGCAAGTGCTTAATTAAATAGTCGTATTAATATTAAAAAACACCAGATAATGTGAATTTCACAGTCTGGTGTTTTTGTTTTAATAGGTCTGTTTTTGGATCTCAACCCATTCATCTTTAGTTAAGCGGCAAATATTTTCAACTTTCACTTCATCTAAAAATTCTGCGTATTGCTCTTCAATAACGTGATGAAATTTAAATCCACATTTTTCTTGTGCTTTTTGAGATTTCTCATTATCAGCGAAGTAACCACACCATAAATTATCTAATTCCAGTGTTTCAAAACTATGCCGACTAATTTCTTTTACAGCTTCAGGTATTAAACCTTTACCCCAAAATGGAACACCAATCCAATAAGAGACTTCAGCATCATTATCTCCAATTGGGAAATTACTCTCATTTGCGAAAGATAATCCAACCAAACCAATAGCTTGATCATCATTAATTAGCGTAACGGCGTAAACTTCGTCGCGCATAAATATAGTACGAATAATTTCGGCACTTTCTTCAACACTTTTATGTACAGGCCAACCTGCAATTGGACCAACACGTTCATCTTTTGCATATTGATACAAACTTGACGCATCAGAACGTTTCCAAGGGCGCAATACAAGTCTTTCTGTTTTTAATGTTTTCATTTCAATAACTTCTCTTAATTTTTAAATATTCTGCAATTTATCTTATGTCTTTAAGATGTGTGTATTTTAAAGAAAAGAAATAAAGAACCGAATGTCATAAAAGAGGTAAAATCGGTACTTTTGACAACTAAACAAAAGGAAATGGTTGTTATTAAGTTCAATATCGTCAAATATAAAAACAGAAAAATACTAGAGAATAATTAAAAGGGGTATTTGATTATGTTGAGTCAAGTGTTGTCACAACTTAATGCGTCATCACAACATGCCATGATAGGTGAAAGTAATATGACGAATGAAACCGGTTACCCTCTACCACTCTCCTATATTGTGGTTATGATTTGTTTAGAAGGCAGAGCAATAATTAATATAGGTTTTCAAAAGCAAGCGTTAAAAGCGAATGATATTCTTATATTAGGCGATGATATGATGACAGTTTTGAGTCAGAAATCGGCAAACTTTCGCTTATTTTATTGTTTTCTCGATAAATCTTTTGCCTCAGAAATTGCTTATTCTCTTTCTAATACTTTATTTGCTTTTCTCCATGAAAATCCTGTTTGCCACCCAGAAAAAGAGCAATATGAAGCCTTAAATAGATGGACTCAACAACTAAAATATATAGATAACAGTTATTCTGAACACAGAAAATTGATGTTAAAAAATCACTTACAAAATCTCTTTTTTGCTATTACTGAATCAATACCCACACATTTTTCTATCGCAAAAAAAGAATTCAGCCGTAAAGAAAAGCTTTGTTGGCAATTTTGGGAATTGATTGGAAAACATTGTTTAGAGCATAGAGAGGTGGCTTTTTATGCAAATAAGCTTAATATCACACCGTTTTATTTATCACAAATAACAAAGCAATTTTTTAATGATGCACCTAAGACCTTGATTAATCGTCAAGTTACCCTTGAAATAAAAGCATTATTAATGCACACTTCGCTTTCGGTAAATGAGTTATCAATAAAACTTCATTTTGATGATCCCTCTTATTTATGCCGATACTTTAAAAGAGAAACAGGTAATTCTTTATCTGGTTACCGCAAACAACATCAACGACAATAAAACAGATGATATTGTGCTTATTGTTTAATATTTAACTAAAGGAGGAAATTATTTTGAAAAAATATCACTATACAGACCGAGGGAAAATATTTTCTTAAGGTTAAGGTTTTTATTACTTATTAAGAATTTACTATGATTTATTTTACTTCTGATACACATTTTTGCCATTCAAACATCCTCAATCTTTGTGATCGTCCATTCAATAGTGTTAGCCATATGAATGATACTTTAATTCATAATTGGAATGCTTACGTCTCTGATAATGACGAAATCTACATTTTAGGTGATTTTCTTTATCGAGGAACAGGGCGAGATGCTAATCAAATCTTGCGCCGATTAAGGGGTAAAAAGTACCTTATCCGCGGAAATCACGACAAATTTCTAGACGATCCTGAATTTGATGCATCTGTTTTTGAATGGGTAAAAGATTATTTTGAGTTGGATTATAAAAAAAGAAAAATTGTGATGTTTCATTACCCTATATTGGAATGGGCAGGTTTTTTCCGTGATTCTATTCATTTATATGGCCATGTTCATAATTCACAAAAAGATCCCTCTCAACGTAAACGTTTAGATGTTTTAGGAAAAAACGCAATTAATGTCGGTGTCGATGTGAATGACTTTTTCCCCATTAGCATTGAAACCATACTAAAAAGAACATCTAAATAACCTTATTAATTAGCAGTAGCGAACTACTCGCAAAAGAATTCCATATAAAAAAGACATCCATTGGATGTCTTTTTTGTTTATGTTAATTAGTCACCAAAATTACAGTGCTATATTACAGTGCTACGGCTCTTTTTTTGACTTACATTCATTCCTTGGATCATACAAAACCAAGCAAGACCGCAAATTACCATTAAAATCGCAAATAAAGAAATAGGAGGGAATGAAGTCAGAATAAAACCACTGGCTAATGGGTTAAGTGCTGCACCTAACCAACCTAATGACTGAGCCGAAAAATAACTTGCTTTCATCCCTAACGGTGCAATGTTATCAATCATCATATACTCACCAGGTGCATAAATTAATTCACCCAAGGTAAATACAGCGATAGCTAATGCCCAAAAGATTAAATTGTTGCCTGCAAACATAAAACCAAGTAAGCCCATCATAAAAAATAGCGTACCAAGCGTCATTAATTTACGTAGTCTTTCGGCTGTAACATGTTTACCGACAATATATTGTAGAGAGACGACAATGGCAGCGTTTACAGGTAATACAACCGCAATAACCGACTCTGCTAATTTTGCATCGTAAACCACTAAAATATATTGCGAAATACATGACGCAAAAGAGCCAAATGTTAATGTACCGAAAAAAGTCGAGAGCACAAACCAACTTAATGCTCTGTCTTTTAGCATTATTTTCGGTTCCCATTTCACACTATTTTCTTCACCAACATTTATTGCTTTAGAACGCTGAACAAATAACTGGATCATAAAAAGTGGGATACTGGCAGAAATAGCAGCAAGCCAGAAGGGTAATTGAGTTCCGTACATTAATAATAAGGTGCCAATAGGCGGACCAACCGTCCACCCCATATTAATAAAGGTATAGTTTAGAGAGAATATTTTAGGTTTCGCTGAAACCGATAAAGTTTCAGAAAAATAGGCCTTTAACACAGTTGAAAATACTAAATAAGAGCAGTTAATCACCGAGAAAAAGATAACCACTAAAACAGTGCTATGAACCATTGGTATTGCGGCAAAACCAAAGATAAACGTTATAATAGATAGTAGCATATAACGTTTTTTCTCAAATTTATCAGCAAGCATCCCAAAGCCCAGGCTGAAAAAAATACCCGTCGTTAATGCAATAGACATAGCAATGCCAATATCATCAACCGGTAATTGATACTCCCGCGATAAATAGATCGCCATAAACGGTAATGTTGCACCTCTTCCTATCGTAAGAAGAAGTGATGAAAATAGCAGTGCAGTTGTTGATCGTGTTTTTTTTGAGAACATATTATTTTTTTCTAATTATTTGTATTTTATGGAGTGTTTTATTATTCGCGCGATTTTTACGGGTGAAAAAAGAACAAATTCGCACTGTATATTAATACATGACTTAGTAATTTCTGTATAGCTTAAAGTCAGAGAAAAAGCTCTTTTTGAGCTTGTATTTTTTCTTACTGATCTCGTTGTAATGTTTAATTATCCCATTTTTGATAATAGTATTTATCAAATTTATCTCTATCACCACCTTCTTATTTTTTCTAGACTGAATCAATAACTGTTTTATTTACTGCACTAAATCTGAGGTCGTTATGTCTTTTATTCATCTTGAATTTGAAAAACCTATTGTTGAATTAGACGAAAAAATAGATGCATTGCTTACCTTTAAGCAATCTCAAGATGAACCAACAGGTATTAATTTAGATGAAGAGATTGCACGTTTAAGGCAGAAAAGCCTTTCGCTGACAAAATCTATTTTTACTGATTTAGGTGCTTGGGAAATTGTGCAACTCGCTCGTCATCCTATGCGCCCATATACCCTTGACTATCTTAAAGCGATTTTTACTGATTTTCAGGAATTGGCGGGTGATAGAGCTTATGCTGATGATAAAGCGATTGTTGCAGGTTTAGCGCGTTTAGACAAAATGCCAGTCATGGTGATCGGGCAACAAAAAGGTCGTGATACAAAAGAGAAAATTCTTCGCAATTTTGGTATGCCATCACCAGAAGGTTACAGAAAAGCATTACGTTTAATGAAAATGGCAGAGCGCTTTCATCTACCTGTCATTATTTTTATTGATTCTGCGGGCGCTTATCCTGGTGTCGGTGCTGAAGAGCGCGGACAAGCAGAAGCTATTGCTCGTAACATTCTTGAAATGTCGCGATTAAAAACACCGATTATTTGCACTATTACGGGTGAAGGATTCTCTGGCGGTGCGTTAGCAATTGGTGTTGGTGATAAAGTTAATATGTTGCAATACAGTACTTATGCGGCAATTTCACCAGAAGGGTGTGCTTCTATTTTATGGAAAAGTTCTGATAAAGCGCCAATTGCGGCAGAAACTATGGGAATGACCGCACCTAAATTACAAGCATTAGGTATTATCGATGCCATTATTCCCGAACCATTAGGTGGAGCCCATCGTGATCACCAACAAGCTGCAGAATTTCTTAAGCAACAGTTATTAACTGATTTAGCATTATTAAAAAGCTACTCAACCGAAGAACTTTTAGATAAACGTTATCAAAAACTCATGTCTCATGGTTACTGTTAATTATTAACGAGAGAAAAGAGAATGAATGATACACTGCCTATCTTGAATAATAGAAATGCAGTAGGCAGTGAATTATTTATGCAAATTGATCTTAATTTATTACGTATTTTTTCTGCTGTAGCAGAGCAAGGGCAATTTGCAGCCGCGGCTCGGCTATTATCTATGCCTACCTCAAATATCAGTCGAGCAATTAAACAGCTTGAACAGCAGCTCAACTGTAAACTTATTGACAGAACAACTCGAAAGATGCGCCTTACTGAACAAGGCAAAACACTCTATCAGCAAGGAAATAAAACCTTAATCGAGTTGGATAATGTTGTAAGCAATATCACCAGTAATGGGCCATTAACGGGCACTTTTCGTTTAACTATTCCGAGTGAATATGGTAGTGAACTACTTGGTGATATTTTGGCTGATTTTGCTGTACTTCATCCTAATTTACTTATTCAATGTGATACCCAATTAATGCCAAGAAATATCATCGATGATGATATTGATTTGCTATTAACTTTTCATCGTGGAAATTTAGCGGACAGTAGTTATCACTCTCGCTTAATTAAATCATGGCGCAGTATTGTCGTGGCATCTAATGAATTATTAGAAAAAACAGGAATACCCACACATATTGAACAATTAAGTAAATTGCCTTGTATTTCTAGTTTAAGCGCACTAGAAGGGCAACCTTGGATATTTATGGATGAAAATAAAAAACCAATCAGAATAACCATTAATAGCAATTACCGAGTAAACAGCGCCATATTGGCAAAATCTGCGGTATTAAAAGGATTGGGATTTGCTATTTTAGCTGAACATTGCTGTCTTGATATGATTGAAGCGGGAAAATTACGGGCTATTGAATTTCCTCAACAACCCGCAACAATTAATTTAGTGGCAATATATGCAACTCGTAGCTCGCTTTCACGCAATATTGAGTCTTTTCTTGAGTTTCTAGCTCAGCGTTTATAAATATTAATCTGTGATCTGTTGAGTAAGTGCATTATGTTTTGCTTTAACAGGAAAGAGCACAATAAATAGTGTCACAAAACATGAGATCCCCGCGGTTGCAATCGCATAAGCAAATCCCGAATTAAATGCCTCAGGTAACAAAGTGACAAATCCTTTGTCTAAATTATTTGTCGTATTTTCAGTCACTAAACTGACAATATCGATATAGTTTACAGATATTCCCAATACCTGACTTTGAATAACCATATAATGGATTGCTTGTTGCACCATCAATGTACCTAATAAAGCAATTCCCATTGTCATGCCAGTTTGTCTTAATGCATTCATCGTGGCTGACGCCATACCAGAGCGAGATGATGGTACGCTTTTCATCACTAAAGCACCTATTGCTGGCGTTGATAACCCCATTCCGGCACCTAATACAAAGAGGTAGCTTCCAGTTATTCCATAGTGGCTATTGGTTGCTAATGTCGCTAATAAACAAGAAGAAATCGCGATAAATAAGAAACCACAGATCATCAATTTTCTAACTGAGAAATAAGAAGAGAGTCGTCCAAAAGACATGGAAAATAGTGCCATTGCAATAAATTCTGGTGCCATTCTCCAACCTGTTTCTAATGCACTCCATCCTTGTGCTTTTTGCAGAAAGAAAGCGATAAAAAAGACATTACTATATGTGGCAAAACCCAAGGTAAAAGAAGAGAGATTATATTGAAAGAACGTGCGATCTTTAAATAAAGCCAGTGGTAATAATGGACGTTCAACACGTTTTTCTATCATTAAGAAAAGGGTAAGAAATATAACACCCGCAATCAGTGTTGATACTGTTCTATAATGTGTCCACCCCACAGAGCCAGCTTCAATTAAGCCATAAGTCAGCAATCCTAATCCCAACATACTGGTTAATTGACCGAAGGGATCTAAAGCAACATTTTCAGGATCGGCACTTTCACTTAATCCATACCAACCTAATAAAACAGTAATAATCCCAATAGGAATATTAATAAGAAATATACTCGCCCAACCACTCGCATGAACTAAAACCCCGCCTAAAATAGGACCAATAATGAGTGATAATGCACTAACGGAAGACCAAATTCCGATGATACGAACTCGTTCAATATCAATAGGAAAAGCATGAGTAATTAAAGACAATGCACCCGGAATAAGTGCAGCAGCGGCAATACCCTGAATAATACGTCCAAGAATTAATATTTCATGTTGCTGTGCAATCGCACAAATTACTGAACCTAACGTAAAAATAATCACGCCCCATAGCCACACTTTTTTTCGTCCAAAGCGATCACTTAAAGGCCCTGATGACAAAATACAGGCTGATAGACAAAGAGCATAAGCATCAACAATCCACTGCAATGTTGCCATATCAGCATGAATATCATTTTGAATGGTTGGTAGAGCCACATTGACGATACTAATATCAAGAGTTGCCATAAAAGTGCCTAAACAAATGGCACAGATAAGTGACAGTCGTTTTAAATAAGTCATAAGCTTTATTGCCTTAATGATGAATAATACTGGCATAATAATACTCGACCGACCGTCGGTCAATTGTTATTGATAATGAGTTTCATTTATCATCATTGTGAGTCGCTTTAATATAGAGTACTCTTTACACGCGACTTTGAGGGAGATAAGCAATGTCATTAGAAGAACAAACAACAGATAAGCCGAGAACAAAACCCGCAGAGGTTCGTTTAGAAGAGTTAATGAATGCAGCAGAAACGTTATTTCTCGATAAAGGTTTTGATGCCACAACCGTTAGCGATATTGTAAAAAAAGCAGGGGTAGCGAAAGGGACGTATTATCACTATTTTTCTGCCAAAACAGATGTTCTTGATGCGCTTAGAACACGTTATATGGATTGGTATTTAAATAAAATAGATAACGCAATGAATGCCTGCTCACAACAAGATCATCGTGAAAAATTAAAACAATGGTGTGAAATCAGCGTTATTGCTTATGTTGAAAAACAAGAGTTACACGATATGCTTTTTCATCAAGTTTTTCATCAAAGCAGTAATATTCATGAAAATAGAGCATTACAGCAAATTCAATCACTGTTAATTTCAGGTACGGAAAATAAAACCTGGCACGTTACACAACCAGAATTAACCAGTACATTGATTTATCATGGTATGCATGCCGCTGTTGATAATTTAGGTCATAGCGATGAATATACTGCAAAAACATTAGGTAATATGCTATATCAGCAATTTACTCAGTTACTAAAATAGACTAAAGCTTATCGTGACAGTGTCACATTGTTGTGTATCTAAAAGAGAAAAGGGTAATAATTATTACCCTTTTATTTATGGCAAACTTGAGTTTGTTATTTAGCTGAACACTTCGCATATCTTGATGAAAAAACACACAATAAAGCGGATGCAATAAACAATACAGCAATAAGTAATACTGAGTTTAATCCATAATTATCAACGCTTAAGCCGCCTAAATAAGCACCTAACGCAATGGCTAAATTAAAAATTGCAATATAAGCAGAACTTCCTAGTTCAATTCCTTTAGGAGCTGCTGTCATGATCCATGTCATTAGTGCGACTGAAACGCCGCCATACATTAATCCCCAAATTAACATAACCGTAATCGCCATTATTGGAGATGATACCCAAAATAAAAAACCTAAAAAGACGCTTAATATGCCAATGATAATAACTGAAACTGCAATGTTGAGTCTTTTTGCTGATTGAATACCAAAGATAAAATTACCGATGATCCCGCTAATGCCATATGCAAATAAAAGTAATGCCAATGTGTTGTTTGACAGCGTAGTTGTGGTTTGGAGTAATGGGCGAACATAAGTAAACACCATAAAATGAGCACACACGAGAAAGAGTGTGACTAATAATCCTAAAACTAGCTGTGTATTTTTAAACTGTGCAAAGAAGGCTTTAGAGAGAGAAGATGTTGAACCGGGTAATGAAGGTAAACAAATAAACATTAATACTAATACTGTGAATGAAAATAACCCCATAACAATAAAAGCACCACGCCAACCTAGATATTCACCAATAAAAACGCCCATAGGAATACCTAATACCGATGCCGCAGCTACACCACCAAAAATAAGCGAAGTCGCCAAAGCAACGGATTTTTCTGGTACTAATCTTAATGCTAAACCACCGGCAAAAGCCCAAATTCCCCCAATACAAAAACCAACAATAGCTCTGGCAATTAATAACTGAACGATGGTCGTTGAATAAGCTGAAATAATATTGGCGATAACTAAAAGCAGAGCTAAAAATAAAAGTATCTTTTTACGATCTCGTTTACCGGCACCAATAACAACAATGGGTGAAAAAAAGGCGGCAATAATGGCGGGAATAACAATCATAAAACCAGATATTCCCGTAGATATACTAAAACTATCCCTAATGGGATTTAATAAACCCACTGGCAACATTTCTGTGGTAACTACAGAGAAAGTGGCAAGACTTAATGCAATAACAGCCCACCAATGACGATGACTGCTATTTGTTTTCTGTGATACTGACGCGATATTATCCATTGAGGCTCCATTTACTCACTTTTTATTTATCGCGTTTTAGTCTATCTGTCGCTATATTGGAGATAAACACCGTTAAAGTCACAACATTGGGGAATAAAAGTGGCAAATAATAAACTCACAATGCCTTTTGATAATATTTCTGATCTTACTATTTTTATTCGAGTGGCAGATTTATTGAGTTTTACCCTTGCAGCAGAAAATTTAGAGATGTCTCGCTCAGCGGTAGGAAAATGCATTGCGCGTTTAGAAGAGCGACTCAGTTTGCGTTTGTTCCATCGAACTACACGCAGTATTAGTCTAACAGCTGAAGGTGAATTATTTTATCAACATGCACAACTTATCTTAAATGAAATTGAAGAAGCGGGTGCTGCTCTTGATAAACTTAATGAAAATCCGAGAGGGTGTTTACGCATTGATTTACCTATCGCCTTTGGGCGGCGCTATATTTTACCGTTATTACAAACTTATTTAACGCAATGGCGAGAGTTAGATGCTGAAATTACTTTTTCGGATGAATACACTGATTTAGTTAAAAACGGCATTGATTTAGCTATTCGCATTGGTGGTAATGATGACAGTCGACTTATGCGTAAAGTATTAGCACCTCATCGTTTAGTAACCTGCGCATCTCCTAATTATTTTGAACGAAATGATACACCTCAATCTCCTAATGCATTATTACAACATCAATTAATTACTTTTTCTCACCAAGGAACAACAGTGCCTTGGAAATATCAAACTCATCAAAAAGAATTTACGCTTCCCGTTAAAGGAAAATTACGCTTAGATAATACAGAAGCCATTTTAGATATGGCATTATCGGGTTATGGAATATGTCAACTTGGTGAGTTTTTAGTGGGTGAATCTATTAAATCCGGCAAATTAGTGCCTATTTTATTAGAGCATACAATTAGTCTTGCGCCGATTTGTGCCGTTTATCCGTCTAAGCGCCATTTATCCCCTAAAGTACGCTATTTTCTTGATTTTATTGAAAAACAATGGCAAGGAAAAGCGATATGGCAAATAACATAATCTCTGATTTGAATAAAATTTAATAAGTAAAAAATGAAATAGGTACAAGCGAGGACTTCTTAATGATCCTCGCTATATTTTATTTATTTTACCGAAATACGTAGGCTATTTAATAAAGTATCTAATGTTGATTTAGCTTGTTCTAGTTGAGCCTTACCATCAAGACTATTTGCTATCCATAAAGCAGTGGCTTCTAAACTGCCATATATAAATAGGGCCAACATTTTTGGGTCCGTCTCTACAAGTATTTTATTCTCGATAAGTTCATCAATCATATTACTCATAGATATTACACAATGAGTGGGTAATTCCGTCAGCTTATCACTTAATACAGCGCGTGAATCTCGCATAATAATACGTTGGATCTCAGGCTCTAAAGCCATTTCTATATACCTAGGTGGCATCGCAACATTCCTCACTATTTTACCTCTTGTTTTTGTAAGCTCTATTTATAGCTTAAGTTTAGTCGTATTAATTTCAGGGATCTTCTTTGCGCCTATGATAATCGTGACAATGTCACTTATTGAAAAGAGTGTACCCGAAAATCAGCTTACAGAGGGAATGACATGGTTACTTGCAGGATTAAATGTAGGTACAGCAATTGGTGCAACATTAACAGGACAACTTGTTGATTATTCTGGTGTTCAATCTGGCGTATGGATTGCGATTGGAGCGAGTGCTTTAGTGATGTTAATTGCATTTTTAGGTTTTCAACGTATTAATCATAAAAGCAATAAAAACAGTAAAAACTATGCGTAATTAATAACGTTCAAAGCCTAAGAATATCAGCAAAAATTAGTGCCGATATCTTAGGCTTTTCAAATCAGCGACTGCGATTTAACAGCATTAAGCAAAGGAAATAGCTACCGCCTAAAATCGCCACTAAAGTTCCTGCCGCAATTTGTGCAGGATAAATAAATATTTGTCCAAGCCAATCAGCCCAAACCATTAAGGTTCCACCAATTAACCCTGAAACAATTAATTGCGATTTGATTTTTTGAGCGCCAAGTAATACCGCCATATGAGGAGCGACTAAGCCAATAAAGGCAATAGGGCCGACGGTTGAAGTTACTAAGGCACATAACAACGATACAATGATTAATAAAATAATACTGGCACGCTCTGTATGTAATCCACGAGCTGAAGCAAAACCTCGACCAATTGATATTAAAGCAAGCCAGCGCGTTAATAAAAAAACACTTCCCACAATCAATGTGACCGCGAATGCAAAATAGAGAGCCTGTTCACTGTTAACCCGATAAGTCGAACCAGATAACCACAACAGTATTTTATAGCTACTTAAAGAGCCTTTAGCTAAGAAAAATTGAATAAAGGCTTCTAAACTCGCGGTTAATGCAATACCCGTTAATATTAAGCTAGCGGGTGCATATTGGTGCTTTCTACCTAAGATTAATAAAGTAATCATAACAACGCAGCTGCCTAATAGAGCAACTCCCCACTGTGATGTTTGTAATACACTCCCTAAAATTAAGCTTGAAAAAACCAATGCGAAAGTAGCACCTGATGAAACACCTAAAATATCTGGGCTAGCTAATGGGTTATAAATTAAACGTTGTAAAATAACACCAGCAATCGCTAGCGCGACACCTGCAAATAATGCAGCCAATAAACGTGGCGATCGTAATGCCCATTGATAAACAGAAGGCATTTCCCAGAACCATTGTTGTTCATTAATATGAATGAACAGAGTAAGGGCTAATCCGAGTATTAATAATACAAATATTCCTATCACGGTATATTTTGATACTGTTTTAGCCTGAGAATTAATTGAAATCGAAAGTTGATCTTGAGCTAACATTTTCTTGCGACTAAACCAAATTAATGCAGGTGCGCCAATTGCAGCCGCGGTAACACCACTTGGAATAACGGTATTAAGCCACTGACCAATCCATATCGCCAAGCTATCCGTAAGAAGCAATAAACATATTCCCATTAGGCCACTTGCAATAAGTTCTTGGCGAGCAGTTCTTGCGCCTAAGGTTCTAACAATATTAGGTGCAAGTAATCCGATAAAACTAATAACCCCAACAACGGTAATAGAGACAGAAACTAACCAAGTACTTAATATGATAAAAAAGGCAAATGCAGGTAAAACAGACAGCCCTCGAGCCGTTGCGCCTTCATGACCTAAACGTAATAGTGTGAGAATACGAGGTGCAAAAATAAAAATGAGTAAAATAGGTGCAATTCGAGGTAATAACCAAAAAAAAGTATCCCAACCATCTTGAGCTAAATCTCCGGCTCCCCACATAAATATATTTTGAGCGAATTGAGAATTTAACGTCACTAATGCGGTTGCAATAGCACCTAATAATATATTCACCACCATACCGGAAACAACAAGAGGTAATCCGGTCATATTGCGAATACCAGCAATAATAATCACAAGACCAAACGCAAATAAAGCGCCCATTGTCGCAGCTAATGCACTGTGATCCGCAACCCAATCGGTGAACCAGATATTAACAATAACTAAAGCTAACCAAGCGCCTGATGAAGTTCCTAATGTTAAGGGCGATGTCAGGTTATTTTGCGTTAATTGCTGCATTAAACTACCAACAACCCCGAAGATCCCCCCAATAAGCAGAGTCATTGCTAAACGTGGTAATTGTGCATGAATAAAAAAAACATCAGCAAATGGAGCGTGTATTTCTGAATTTCCCAATAAATACCATTGGCGAGATAATGAAAGAGAATTATCAATTTGTAAGCTGATAATGCTTAATAAGATGATCGCCAAAAAATAGAAAGTATATTGCTTAATTTTCATTATTCGGTGCCATATCTAATAAACTTTCGGTAATTGCTTCTGCCATTAACGTTAACGATGTTACTCCTCCATAATTCCATACAGGTTTCACTGAATGAAAGTGCCCATTCTGAACAAACGGCATTGCTTGCCATAACACAGATTTTTGCAGTTTACTTTCATCCGGGAATGGCAACATATAAAGAACATAGCCTTGTTTAATCTGCTGTAATACATTCATTCTTCGCTGATCAATTCCCCAAGGTTGAGGAGGTAATGATATTGTCGATTTCAATCCCAGCTTATTAACGACATATTCAGTTGTTGAGTTTTCTGTGTATAAAAAGACGGACGTTAATGTAGAAAAACGGATCACTTCTACTTCTGGCAACGTAATAAATGCCTGTTGTAGTTTTTCTTTTAATTGTGCAAAAGTACTTTCCATCTCAGCTAATTTTTGTTGGGCAAGCGTTTCTTTTCCCAAAAGGGAGGCTAGGGTATTAAAATGCGCTAAAGCAACGGGAGCTGCATTATCTTGGCGAGAAAAATTAGGTAAATATACAACAGGAGCAATGGTTTGTAATACAGGCAATAAATCTTGTTGTGAGCTAGACGCTAAAATAAGATCTGGCTTTAACGATGCCATTTTCTCTAAATTAGGCTCTGCCCGCATACCCACTTCTTCAATAGAATTTGAGGCTATAGGATGAGCTACCCATTGGTTATACCCAGCAATTTCAGTCGCACCTACGGGAATAACATCCAGCGTTAATATTTGTTCCAATAAATCCCAATCTAAAACAATAATCCGTTGCGGTATTTTGTTGTTATTTGGCGCAGCATTAACAATGGGAGTAATAAATAAAATAGTCAGACAAAAAAATAGTGATTTAACTACTTTTTGTAATATTACACGCATACCACCGCTACCTTATGTTGTTGTGAACCTTGATTATCAGGGTGCTCAATCAGCTTTATTGGTGTTTCATAAAGTGCAGAAAGTCGCTCATCATCAAAAAGTAATGATGCTTCACCTTCAAATGCAATTTCACCTTTTTTAAGCGCGATAATATGAGTGGCATAACGCAAGGCGAGGTTAATATCATGCAAAATAACGATAATACCAACATGCTGAGTTTGGTTTAACTCACTCAACAATTCCATTAGTTGATATTGATGATGTATATCTAGTGCTGATGTTGGTTCATCTAAAATTAAAATAGGTGATTGCTGAGCGAGTAACATTGCAACCCAAGCTCGTTGGCGTTCGCCACCCGATAAATCATCAGCAAGTGTGTCTGCAAAGGGCAAAACTCCTGCTTTTTCCATCGCTATGGTGATAATTTCGTCATCTTTTTTATTCCAACGGCCTAATGTTCCACGCCAAGGAAAGCGTCCTAAACGCACTAATTCTCTGACAGTTAATCCCGCAGAAGCAGGAAGTTTTTGGGGGAGAAAGGCTATCTGTTTAGCCAGATCACGGGGCTTATAATGTGAGATATTGCTGTTATTTAGTGTAATAGATCCACTATCTGGCGCTTGCTGACCGGATAACAAATTGACTAAAGTCGATTTACCTGAGCCATTATGACCAAGCACAATGGTTAATCCTAGATCTGAAATACGCAGTGAGGGAATTGATAGAATAGTACGTCCACCGCGATCCATTTGAATATTTGAGAGTTCAAACATGGTCACTCATTTATAAAATGATATTCCGCCTTTTATTGTATGGTTAACAACAAAAGGCGGAATAATAAAGAAAATTACCAACGATATTTAGCATTCAATAAAACAGAACGAGATTGCCCGTAATAACAGTAATAATCACAACCAGAGAGATATTCTTTATCAAGAATATTGTTGATATTTAACTGTAATTGCCACTGTTTATTGAAATTATAGATTGCAGCCATATCCCATAATGTTGCACTAGGTACGGTTAAATCACTGCTCTTAGGATTATCTTTAGATTTACCTAAATAACGCACACCTGTTCCTAACGTTAAATCTTGGGTTCCCGTAATTGGAATAGTGTAACTACCCCAAGCTGATGCCGTATGTTTAGGAATTAAACCCGCTTGTTGTTTACCTTTATTACCGGTGTCATCAGTTTGCATATCGGTATAGGTGTAATTGGCTTTTAACGCTAAACGTTCCGTTAATTGCATTTCACTTGTTACTTCAACACCCTTTGATGTCACTTTACCAGTTTGTGTTGAAACAAAAGTCGTTGGGTTTGCAACAAGCGCATTCTTCTGTGTGATATCAAACCAAGCAATATTAAAGTAACCATCCATAAAATCAGGTGTATATTTTATTCCTGCTTCAATTTGGTCACCTTTTAATGGTTTATATAGATCTTTAGTTGCAGGATCGATAGTACTCATCACCTCAAAGGACTCGGAATAGCTCACATAAGGAGATAGACCGTTATCTGCTAGGTACATTAATCCTGCATTAAGGCTAAATTCACTATCAGTGCGTGATTTATCCTCATTTTTTACTTGTGCCTTATTTTCTGTTTTCACCCAATCTTGACGTACACCCGCCATTGCGACCCAGCGGCTATCAAATTTGGTTTGATACTGTGAGTAAAGGCTATATTGAGTTTTATCAATGGTACGATTGATGTTATCAGCAGGATTAAGCGGGGTATACTTGCCATAAATAGGGTTCCACGGATTAATCGTACCAAAGCTGTAATTATCTTGCTCATCACCTTTGGTTTGGTGATATTGCAATTCAGCACCCGCTAATAAGGTATGTTCGAAATTATCCGTATCCCATTCACCGACAACGTTATTATCAAAAGAGATACTTTGGTTTTTACCATCACGGAAAACAATACCACGACTAATTTCTGTTGCCGTAATATCTGAATTAGGGAATGCATAGACACTACGCAATAACAGATCGTTATAGCCATAGTTTAAACGTTGAGAAAAACGCCAAACATCGTTGATGTTACTTTCTAATAAATAACCCGCTGAAATTTGAGTACGTTTATATTTATCGTATCCTGGTTCACCTAAGTTAGTTGACGGTTTAATTTTACCAAAAGGAGATGAAATTAACGTACCGGCAGCAGGGAAGAAAGGATTAGTCGGTGTACCGTCATCATGCAGGTAGGTCGCCATAAAGGTCAGTGATGTATCGTCAGTTAGATTAATCGCTACACTTGGTGCAAGATAAATCCGCTCACTATCCGTGTGAGATAATTCCCCATCTGATTTTTTCATTAAGCCAACAAGACGATAACGCACTCGTTTATCATCAGTTGTACTTGAAACATCAAAGCCTAAACCACGCTGATCATTATTTCCGACCTCAAGAAATACTTCATTTTGAGGTTTAAAGCTGGGTTTCTTTTGTACGACGTTAACCGCACCACCGGGTGTAGATTCACCAAATAATACAGCTGATGCACCTTTTACCACTTCAATCTGTTCAAAACCATAAGGCTCAAGTAGCCATGTGTAATAACCATCACGGAAAAGGCGACTGTTATCTAAATAAGTTGCCGCTTCAAAACCTCGCACACGAAGCCAATCAGTATCGTTATCGGCACCAAAGGGCTGAGAAACAACACCAGAGGTATAACGTAAAGCTTCATCAAGTTTTTGAGGAGCATGTGTTTCGAGATCTTTTTGGGAAATGACAGAAACGGATTTAGGCGTTTCTTGCAAACTGGTATTTACTTTTAGCGCTTGAGCACTAACGACAAGCTTCTCGACTTGTTCCGTTTTTGCTTTTTCTTCTGCAAAAGCCTGTGTAGTCAAAATAAAAGGAAGGGTGGCAGAACAGAGTAATGCCACCGGTTTCAATTTAAATGCATAAAAATTAATCACAATGAGTCACCGAATAATAATGATTACTATTAACGCTATTATTCACATAATGTATACTAAGGTAAATTAATTTATGCAAAAATGTCTATAAATGATAACTTTTTGGGTTAATTAACTGCTTATGTCAATCCAAGATAGGCGTCCACCGACAGAAGTGCTGCGATGTAGTGCATTATGACTTAAACATAAAGTCCGCATTCCTGCTACTTGTTGTGAATACCAAGCTCCACCTCGCATTAAAGAGCGTTGACCATAATTTCGTAAATAAACCTGATCGTGATCTCGCTGGTTTATTGCTGGATATAATCCTAATGCTTTAAATAACGTAGGTACTTCAAGATTATCAACCGTCGTTATTGCGTTAAAATCACCATCCATTAATCCTGCGGGATAACTATTATCTGCTGGCGCACCGTTATAGTGTTTTATTGACGTAGATAAAATAGGCGTGCCTGCATTTCCCTCACAATAATCAGAGGGTGCATCGTATTTTGCGCTATTAATATGATTGATAGGCAATAACTTACCTGTTAATAATGCTATTGAATGCCATTGTTCAGTTATTATTGGATCACCACAAAATACAGCGTCATTATCTTTAATTATCTGTATTTCTCCGGCATTTAATTGCATTCCACTTTGCCATTCCCAGAGATTTCCACATAAATCACTAATACCAAATAAGCTATTATCATGATACCAATTCGGCCACTGTGGTGATGTTATTGTAGTTGGATCACCAGTAATAAAATCGGTGTCGCCAGCATCTTTGCCATCCACTCGATTAGCACATTGCTCTGGATGTAGAAAACTACGTCCATAGTCTGTATTCCCATCTTCAACCATATTGTGATGACGACACCACAACATCAGCGCTGCCCATTCAGCATGAGTACTTAAATGAAATCCTTTTCCTGTCTGTTGAGCACACTGTTGAAAGCTTAACAAATCTAACTGACTGGCTGGTTTTTGATTGGGTAAACTTAATAATTCACTTTGATGTAATGAAGCGGGATAACACGCATAGAAAAAAGCATCCTTAATTTTTCCATTTACAATAAAAGCAGGGTGAATAGTATTATCAAGATAATCCAATACCTCGTTTAATCGAAAACGGGGCATTACATACATATAATTCGGCTGACCTTTTGCAGAATACAAAATAGTTCTTTTTCCTGCCGATTGTGTCTCAACTTTTATCCGTAAAGGGTCGGGTGAATAGATATCAAACATGATTATTCCTTATCTTCATCAAGTAATGTCACCCAATAACCGGTTTCCCATTTTACTGGCAAAAATTGGGTATGGTATTCATGGAAAATAGCGTCTGCATCAAGGTGAGAAAAACGTTCGGGATGTAGCCATTTCGCCATTTGCAAAATAGCAATAAAACCAAAAGGGCTGTCATAAAAAGAGTGCCAAATGGCGTACACTTGTTTGTTTTTAACCGCATCAAGTGTTTTATAAGCAAGGCGTTGCATTAAATTTGCAAGTTGCTGTTTTGCTAACTCTAAATTTGCACCAGGTCCTAAATTAATCCAATCACCAGAAGGGTTATAACCACTCCAATCCGCGCCTGTTAAAAAGATTTTATCGGGTTTAGAGTAAATCACCGTTTCTTGATTCAGAAGGCCATAAGTACTTTTTATATATTCCGATCCTAAATTTTCACCCCCCGCATTTTGTAGCATTTGTCCCATACTGCCATTGCCATATGAAAGACAACACTCTGGTGTAAAGCCTGCGGCTCGTTCAAATAACACTGTGGGGCGTTTAAATGTTTTTTTTCCTAATTGCTGAGAAATATAACTGAGTTGTTTTTCACGAAATTGGTTCATTGCTTGGCTCTGTTGGATATTACCAAGCATATTTCCCATAATAGATGTACTAATTGGAGTGTTATTAAGTGGATCGATGCTTAAATCAAACACGACGACAGAAATATTTGCTTTCGTTAATAAATCCAGCACACCATTAACACTGATCGCGCGATAAGTACCAACCGCAACAATAATGACATCAGGTTTCAACGCGATAAGCTTTTCACTATTAAAGTGTCCACTCGACATAGCGGTAAATTCAGGTAATGCCAATAATTGAGGAAATGCTCGAGTGTATTGATGATATAAACTTAAATCTGCGGTACGAAAAGCAGAAGGCATAGCGATAAGACGCTCATAAAGAGCGCCTTCATTTAATGAAGCATAAAGTAAAAATAACCCACTATCTGCCACATAAATACGTGTTAATTCTTGGGGTAATACAATTTCTCTTCCCAAAATATCAACGATTTCTCTCTGTCTGGATCTTGCATAAACAGGAAAATGGCTCGCTAGTAATAAAGAGAATGCACTGGCACCTTTTAGTAATGAACGTCGATAATTATCCATGTTCATTTCCTAAAAATAGTAATTTAATACACCAAGAACCACGCGATCTGTACCAATACTACAATAAGTTGAGCTGGTACAACTCGCAACATAGGATTTATTTGTGATATTACTGACAGTTAATCCTAACTCTAATCCCTGTAATTCACGGTTAATTGACGATAATTGGTAGCGGAAGCTCATATCACCTAACCATACTGCGGGTACTTTAAACGTATTTGTATTATCACCGTAAGTTGAACCTAAATAGCGAACACCAGCACCTAATAATGCGCCTTCTAAATAAGGCTGCTGAAAACGGTAATCTATCCATGCAGAACCCGTATGAGTAGGTACTTGAACAGGGTGTTTATTTAACGTTGTCGGATCACTAGTCGATGTCACAATATTATGCAGATAAGCATAATTGAGCATCATATTCACTTGTGGTGTTAACGCTAATTTACTTTCGAACTCGAGCCCACGAGAACGAATTTCCCCAGATTGTTGATAATAATCGGGATTTCTCGGATTATGTGTTGTGACATTTTCTTGAGTTAATTGATAAACAGCAACACTAACGAGTTGTGTTAATTCAGGATTTTGATACTTGATGCCGGCTTCATACTGTTTTGATTTCATTGGAATAAACGCTTTTCCATCTGCATCTGTACCCAATACAGGATCAAAGCTATCTGATGTACTTATCCAAGGTGAGAATCCATTATTAAATTGGTAACTTAAACCAACACGATGACTCCATGCCGTGTTATGGCTTGAATTTGTCACACCTGAAATTTGATTATGTGTATCTAAATCAGCTGAATCATAACGTCCACTCAGCAGTAAATTCCATTGCTGCCAGCGCAAGTGATCTTGCAAATAGTATCCATAGCGATCAAATTGTTGTTTTGTTGAAGTGCGTGAAACTGGATAAGGCTCAAAATCAGGTTTATGATGCGATGCCCAAGGATCAAAGCTGACTGTTTGAGAGCCCCACCAATCTTTTGTCATATAGCCATGTTGATAATCAAAACCTGTCATAACCGTATGATTGATATCCCATGTTGCTATTTTCCCTATCAATTGAGTATCTGTTACCCACGTTTCTGATTTACTCGGTGCTTCTTGATAAACCGCCGTTAATAGACGATCACCGGGTAAAAATCCGCGGGTATAATCACGACTAATTTCAGTATCAACCTTCATAAAGCGGGTATTTTGTTTAAATTGCCACTGAGGTGTCAGTTCATATTCAAATAATGAAGTTAACGACTGTTGTTTGCGATGTGAGTTATCGTGGCTTTGATTATTATAATTTCGATTAGGATCAACTTTACCATTAGGATTCGGTAACAAACCTAAAGCTTGAGCAGGTAACGTATTGTAATAACCCAGACGAGGCTCTTTTTGATATTGACCCAATAGTGTCCAACTCAGTGCATCATTCGGTTTCCATGTAATAGCTGGTGAGATAAGAAAACGTGTTTGACGAGAAGAGGGGATTTGAGACTCTTGTTCAAGCGCTAACCCTGAAACACGATATAACCATGTTTCATCCTCATTGATTGCTGATGTAGTATCAAATTTAATACCATGGTTTTTATTATTGCCAGCTTGCAGTTGCACTTGATGTTGCGTTTGGGCTGAAGGGCGACGTGATGTCATATTAATCACACCACCTGCGCCACCTTGTCCATATAAAGCAGACGCAGGACCATGTACAGCCTCTAAATTTTCTAAACTCCAACTATCAACTTGTGGTGCCCAAATACCACTATTACCGAGCATTCTCAAACCATCTAAATAGTAATCTGCATCAAATCCTCGCATTTTCGAATAATCAATCCCACTACCAAAAGCACCAAACTTTTCACTCACAACACCTGAGCTATAACGCAATGCCTGACTAATAGATTCAGAGGGTAAGTTATCTAATTGAGCACGATTAACAACAGAAACCATTTGTGGTGTTTCTAATAAAGTGGCATCACTTTTAGTGGCTATTGTCTGTTTTTTCGCAATATAGCCATAAGGTTGTGCATCAGACTGAGAGTTTTGCGCTGAAGTGACAATTATTTTTTCAATATTTTCTGAAGCAAAAGAGGGCGATATCACACTTAATGAAATTAATGTAGGTAAAACAAAAGAGTAGCCACATTTCCAATAATTTTTTAATTGCTTATTTGGATAATGTGTCGATTGAGGTAGTAGCAACATAATGATCCCAAAAATGAAAATAAACCATGATTGACTCGTGGTCAGTAACATACACCAATGACCGACTGTCAGTCAATATAAATGATAATCATTTTTATTTAGAGTATATAAATTTTATATTAATTCTGAGGGAAAATAATGTGTGTATTTTTATATAAGTTTTCATGGCATGAGAATAATTTATGCATAATATACACTGCTATAAGAGATAAAAATGATAAATATACCGATAGCTGGAGCCAATATAAGCGATAAAAGAATGAATAAACTTTCTAGTGATAAAAGCCCACAGGATATAATGTCATTAAAAAATAAAATTACAGATTTTTTTAGAAAGGGTGAAATAAATAATGCATTAATATTAATACATAATGTTTTTTATAAAGAAGACAGCATTATTTTAAATAGGCTTACTGCTTTTAGCAAATTAATTGAAATGACAGGGGAGAATTACAAATTTTATTTTAATGTCAATTTTGAAAATGATAGTATCTTGTTCTCTATTGAGAACGAAGTTAAGTTGAAATTTAACTTAGGAGATCTTATTTTTGAGATTATTAATAACATAGATAATAAAGAAATAACAGATAAAAATATACCTTTAGAAAAAAATAATGCGTTGATTAATAGCGTTATAGAAAATATAAATAAAAATAACATTTTAAATAATAACGAAGACATCATGTCTATTATTGAAAAAATAAAGCAAGAGTGTCTATTTACCATTTTTGGAGATTTAAATAAGAATAAGCCTACAACTATAAATGATTCTGAATCACTCAATTTTTTATTTAAAGAAAATAGTGATGTTAATATTAAAAAATTAATAAATAATATTTTTTCAGAAGACAAGAAAAACCGAAAATCTATTGCAGAAAAAATACAGGACTTCTACTTATTTAAAAAAATAATAAAAGAAAGTTATAATCAATATATTTCATTGGAAATTAAAGATGACACAGTAGAATTGAAATTAGCCAACATTATAAAAAAATATAGTTTAATTAACCTTATAAAAGAGCAATTACCACCAGTAATTTTTAATGAAAATAAAGAACTATTAGATCAAACTGAACGATATGAAAAGTCAAAGGAAATTAAAAACCATTTAATTGAAAAATTAAAACATCAAAAAAATATTAGTATTTTAGATTTAATAAAAAATGAAACCAGAGAGACATTATTAAGTTCTGGTATAAAAGAGGATTTTTCAAATCTGGATTTTAAACCAAAAAATATCAATGAATTAATTAAGTTGATCGATAACCTTACATATATAATACCTTCTGAAATAGGTATAACCTTCAATAATAACTCAATAAAATTATTTACTGAAAATAAATATGGAAAAAAAATAAAAATAACCGAATTAAAAACAAGCACAAATCCAACGTTTTTAAATAAAATTGCCCAATGATAATTATTATAAGTTAATTATTTTTTCTGAAATAGAGAAAGAATCAAGCCGAGAAAAATTACCTATACATTCAGACTTAATAAAAAAATATTTATATCACAACATTAATTATAAAGACACTAATAATATTGATAACATCAATGCTAATATATATATAAAATACTATGATGAGTTAATTAAAAACTTTAATTTTATATATAATAATATACGTGATAATTGCAGTGAAAATCGGCGAGATCAATATATATTAAAAATGCTTCTTAATAAGAAGGCTGTCGATAGTAAAGATAAAATGGATTTAAGATATCTATATTCCATTGTGAATGATAAAAACAATAAACATTATAATGAACTAATTAATTTAAATGAAGCACTTACATTCTTGAAAAAAAACATGCCTGGAAGAAAAGTGGATGAACATTTTTTTGATTTGTTTTTAAATAAGGAAAATACACTTTTAAAGAAAATGTCAATATTTAGAGAATTTAAACATTGCTTAAAAATTGATGCTAAAAACCCTAATAACCCATTGGATTTTTCAGTAAAAAATAATGAAATAGAATTCTATTTAATCGATAAATCAGGTAAGAAAAAAATATCAACAAAACATAATCTCAATAATGATATCTATCATAAGATATCTGAATTGGATAAAGAAACACAAACTTGGCTATTAGAAATATCGTTAATGAATAAGGTTAATATTGATTTGGTTATTGATACTTTTAAAAATATTAAACTAACATTACTTGGTAATAAATTTAGTCACGATATAGATTATAATAGCTATATGTTTAATTTAATATTAAAAGACTTAGATAAATTAAAATCAAATGATTACTATGTAGGTGAAATAAGAAAATTTATTAATGAACAATTGCTGGCTATTAATTTAACGGCTCAAAATAGGATGCCAAGTTTAATAGATAATTTATCTACTTTCAATCCAGATAAAAAAGAAGCGTTAATATCCTCTATAACTAAAATTGCAACGAGTAAGAATGCTAACAATAGAGTTTTATTGTGTGAAAAAATAGAAAAAAGCTATAAAAATGATGGTATCTCTTTATTTTCGGATCAAAATAAAACATTCATTATCTTTAAACATAAAGTTATCTATGAATATATGAATATATGAATATATGAATATATGAATAATAAAAAATCAGAATTAGCTCAGTAGATGGGTAGATATCTAGAAAATGCAATAAAAAAGGCTTGATAAATAATATCGAGCCTTTAACTATTTATTACTCTAATTTTGTTATAACGAAATTAAAGTGTGACACCTTTCTTCGCAAGGAACTCATCATAAGTTCCTTGGAAATTAGTCACTTTTTCAGGTGTTATTTCAATAATACGGTTTGCTAATGAACTAACGAATTCACGGTCATGAGAAACAAAAATCAAAGTACCTTGATAAAGTTCTAATGCCATATTCAGTGATTCGATAGATTCCATATCTAAGTGGTTAGTTGGTTCATCCATAATCAGAATGTTTGGTTTTTGCATCATTAGCTTACCAAATAACATTCTACCTTTTTCACCACCCGATAAAACTTGAACTGATTTTTTCAAATCATCTTGAGAGAACAGTAAACGACCTAATACGCTACGTACAGATTGCTCGTCGTCTTCTGGTTTCATCCATAAGCTCATCCAATCAAACACCGTCATATTGACTTCAAAATCAGTTGCATGATCTTGTGCATAATAGCCAATGTTTGAGTTTTCAGACCATTTTAAACGACCAGTATCAGGTGTTAATTCACCGACTAATGTTTTGATCATTGTCGATTTACCCACGCCGTTGTTACCTAAAATGGCAACTTTTTCGCCCACTTCAAGCATCATATTGACATCTTTAAACAGCGGGGCATTATCATCATAGCCTTTAGAGATATTTTCCACTTCAAGCGCATTACGGAATAATTTTTTCTCTTGTTCAAAGCGAATGAATGGGTTTTGGCGACTAGATGCTTTAACTTCAGCTAATTGAATTTTCTCAATTTGCTTAGCACGAGAGGTTGCTTGGCGTGATTTAGAGGCATTAGCACTAAAGCGACTTACGAAAGATTGTAATTCACTAATCTGTGCTTTTTTCTTCGCATTATCCGCTAATAAACGTTCACGCGCTTGAGTTGCAGCAAACATATATTCATCATAGTTACCGGGATGAACCGCAAGCGCACCATAGTCTAAGTCAGCCATGTGCGTACATACCATATTTAGGAAGTGACGGTCATGGGAAATAATGATCATGGTACTGTTACGTTCATTTAGCGTTTGCTCAAGCCAACGAATGGTATCAATATCCAAGTTGTTCGTCGGTTCATCCAGTAACAGAATATCTGGATCAGCGAACAGGGCTTGTGCAAGTAACACACGTAATTTCCAACCCGGAGCCACTTCACTCATAGGGCCATTATGTTGTTCTAATGGAATACCTACGTTTAGCAATAATTCGCCAGCACGGGATTCAACGGTGTAACCGTCCATTTCACCAAATTTCACTTCAAGATCGGCAACACGTAAACCATCTTCTTCGCTCATTTCAGGTAAGCTATAGATGCGTTCACGCTCTTGCTTCACTTCCCAAAGTTCAGTGTGACCCATAATCACGGTATCAAGCACAGTAAACTCTTCATAAGCGAACTGGTCTTGTTTTAGTTTACCAAGACGTTCATTAGGATCGAGGAATACGTTGCCGCTACTTGGCACTAAATCGCCACCTAAAATTTTCATAAAGGTTGATTTACCGCTACCGTTGGCACCGATTAAACCATAGCGATTTCCGCCACCGAATTTGACAGAAATGTTTTCAAACAGTGGCTTTGAGCCAAACTGCATAGTGATATTATTGCTGATTAACAAGACGAATACTCATTATTAGTGAATGACAAAAGGTAATGGGGCGGCATTATGCCACAAGTTACCCCTATTAAGACAGTAAAGTGACGAATGACTGTTAAGGAATTTTAGCTGTAAGATAAAAACTCATCATATTGTGAGTTTTTGCCCATAACTAAAGTAAGAAAAAAGAGATAACGTCAATTCGCTATCTCTTAGTTGTAAGCTTAACTTGAAACGTAATATATTCACTGCGCACGCAACGACTTGGTAACCACTTAGTAATTACTTGGAAGGTACTAAACCTGGTTCAACCACAGCATAAACTTGGTCATCTAGAAGATCAGCCTCAAGAAGCTGAGTCACTAAACGTGCAACATCTCGACGATTAACTAAACCATGCGTCTCTTCATATTGATAAAGCTGAGCCTTGCCCGTTTCTTCACCATTAAGTAATCCACCCGGTCTTACTATTGCATAATCAAAACGGCTAGTTTGCAACCACACTTCGGCCAATGATTTTTCTCTTACGGCTTGACCAAATGCCGCTTTTGCCCTGTCTGATAAAGCAACCCAACTATCACCACATCCTAAAGAAGAGACCATTAACATACGTTGAAAACCCATTTTCTCCGCAGTATCAATGACAGTTCGATGAGCGAGATAATCATTTTCACCCCCCATTGTGGAAACAATATCGGCTTCTTTTCCTGCTAATGTTAAAACAGCTTCAACAGCTTTAGCATCAATCGCATCACCAATAACAGTTTTGATCCCTTTTTCTTCTAAACGGCTAGCCGCTTCTTCGGAACGAACTAAAGCCACAATAGGGCGTTGTTGTGTAACACCAATATCTGCAATATGTGCGCCAACACCTTTACCGCCAGCGCCAAAAATAACCCATGTTTTCACGAGCAATTATTCCTTATTTAATTGTTGTGCTAATTGACGGAAGGCTGATAATTGCTCTGGCAATAATTGACGATGCTCATCTCTGCCAAGGAAAATCTTAAACATTGCAACACCTTCTTGATTGAAAAATAAGATAGAGGCGGTATCCATACCCATAAATTTACGCTCGATCATCGCAATATATTGGCAATTTTCGGCTTTAATATGGCCTGTCATTCCTTTTTTACCACGTAAGTTAAAATAGCCATGGCGATGAAAACCACTCGGTAATTCGCCGCTAAATTCTAAGATAACATCTTGAGTATGCACAAGTGTGGTGACATTACCCCATTTCATCACGTTATCCCACACTGTATCGAATTGCTCACCACTCATTAATGAGCGTGATGGCAAATGTCTCACAACTTCTAACAAGGTTGTATCAAATTGCGTAGCGATAGTTTCTAGCGTTCCATCAGGCTCGGTCATTAAAAATTGTTGTAGCTCTATATTCATGATGTTATTTCCATCTTTTAATTAATATTTAGGGTAATAAAATTAGCGAGGTGTATTTAATTGCAAAATTAATTGTTGTAAGGATGTCAGCAAATTACTTGCCCAAAACCGACCTTCATTGGTGAGTTTCATACAAAGAAAATCATCTTCAACAAGGCCTGCTTGATACCATTGATTTAATAAAGGGGAGAGCAGAGTCGCTTGCGGACTTAATTTAGCTAAATCAACACGCCCGCACTCAATGCCAGCTTGTAATTCATGACGCCAACGAAAACCACTGTCAGTTGTACGACTCATCATCATTAAAGGTTTTTGGTTATCTGTGATTTTTTGATAATAGCTATCCAGTGAACGCTCAATCATCCATGAATAACCATTAACCGAACCACCAGCACCAGAGCCAAAGGCAAGGCAATCCGCACCTTGTTTAATTAATAAATTATAGAGATTACGTTCGCGGGTTGTTCTAGCCCAATGGCTATTGCTGATCTGACGCCAACCTACATTCTCCATAAAATCACAGCCTTGAAGATATAGCGCACGCCGTTCTATCGGCGTTGGCACAGTGATCCGCTGATTTTCAACCGCTTTACCTAATGGTGTATTAGGAAGTAAATTCAATGCATACAGATCGACACCATCTAAACCAATATCGTGGGCAATAGTGAGATCTTCTTGCCAATTCATCGCATTTTGTCCCGGCAATCCGAATAACAGATCACACACCACAGCAGCTCTATCACGTAAGCAGAGTCCTTTCATAAAATTAGCGGCTTCTTCACCCGTTGATGTTCTTGCCATTCGTTTACGAATTTTGCTATTAAAGGTTTGAATACCAATAGAAAAACGGTTTGCACCTGCATCTAAACAAGCATCAATTCGATTATCATCAAAATTTAAAACGCGACCTTCAATCGTAATTTCACAATCGGGTGCTAAAGGAAGTGATTGGCGTAAATGTGTGATCACACGATAGAGATCTTTTGCTGATAATGCAGAAGGGGTTCCACCACCAAAATAAACGGCATGAATTGGTGCAGACTGATAAAGTAAGCTATCTGATTCAGCCGATATCTCACGCAATAATGCGTCGGTATAGCGTGTACAGGCTTCTTCGTGGTAGTTATTTTGATAAAAACCACAAAATGTACAATGAGTTGCACAAAAAGGAATGTGGATATACAACAAACGTTTACATGCAGGTGTTTTACTTTCTAATAAAGCTTGCCATGTTGATTGTTGCTCTTCTTTTGCAATAGGTACAGAGCCTCTCCACGGCATGGTGGCATGTCTATCGCGAAAAGGGCTATCACCCTCAAGTGCAAAATGGGGAGTAAGATCGATTTCAGTTGAAGATTGCGTGCTATGTGTTGCGACTGATTCTTTCATTATTAAATCATTCCTACTTATTTATCATTAACAGGATCAGCGGGATAAAACTGCTGATGCAATAACTCCACGGCATCCACAATACGAGGTCCCATTCCCAAAATAAGGGATTGATCAATTTCAATAATACGTTGGGTTTTCCATGCTTGAGTCATTGAAACACCGGGCACAGAAGCAAGCCCTTCAGAGGCTCTTAATCCACCGGTTTGGTTTTTCTGACTCTGCGTTGTAATAACAATTAATTCTGGATTGGCAGCAATAATCGCCTCTGCACTATAAATACGATAGTTCTCATGCGTAGCAATATTCTCGCCGCCGGCTAAATGAAGAATGGCATCCGCAACACTGGTTTTTCCCGCAACTTGAGGAATTCCACCACCAGGTGAAAGAAAGAACATCACTTTCACTTTTTGCTTAATTTGACTATTTTTAGCGTTGATCACGGCTAAACGAGATTGAAGAGAACCAATTAATGCTTCTGCTTCCTTTTGTTTATCTAATGAAATCGCTAAGGTACGAATATTTTTAAGCATTAATTCAAATGTGGCGGGTGTTCTTGGTAAGGAAATCACCTTTACATTATGCTGTGCCAGCTGGCGCAGTACCATTTTAGGTTCAGCATCATCCCAAGTTACAAAAGTAGAAGGGCGTAAAGACAAAATGCCTTCTGTACTTAGCTGCTTCCAGTATCCGATATGAGGTAATGTTTGCGTTTGTTCAGGATAAGACGTCGTTTCATCAACACCAACAACCTTATTACCAGCACCTATGGCATAAACTAATTCTGTAATAGAGCCACCGGCAATAACCCAACGCTCACTATCTTCGTTATCTTTTGCCATTAAGTTAAAAGGTAACAATAACAAGCTGAGTACGATCGCTATTTTTTTCATAATTAAAATGCCCATGTCAGACCAACTGCAGCATTAATACCCGTAGCAGGGATAGATTCATGGGCCGTTTGATAACGCTTATTCAAAATATTATTTAAATCAAAGTTGATACGATATTGATCGTTATTGCCAAATTCTGTACTCAGTGAAAGGTTAACCGTTGTCCAACCAGCATAGTGCTGTTTATTTTCTGGGTTGCTATGATCTTTCGCTTTTGTTGCTGCTCTTAAATACAAATCTGACATTAAATTCATATTATTGAGCAATAATAAATGTTTAGCACCAAAACGAGTCGTTAATGTAGGTTCGCCGGTATCCCATGTTTTCAATGTTGAACCAATAAATTGGCGGCGCATCACATTGGCAGAAACATAAGGCGTAATTGACCAGCCTTGGTATTGAGCCATCACTTCCATACCATAGGTTTTAGCGCGATCGATATTGTCATAATAGAAATAATCTGCTCGTCCTGTTTTGCTATTTCCTTCGCAAATCGATTCGCCAGCACAGGCAATAGATGTGATGTAATCTTTGGCTTCAGAATAATAAATCGCGCTGTCGATATACCAGTTATTTCCTTTATAACGCGCACCAAATTCCACATTATTAGAGTGTTCAGCTTCAAGATCTCGATTACCGTAAGTCACCGCACCGCCAGCAGTCGTGTTCATAAATTGCTGAACCAGCGTTGGGAAAACATAACCTTGTGCAAACGCGAGACGTAATTCTGTATCTTTAAATCCAGAATAACGCACATTAGATGACACAATAAAAGCGTTATCTCTTACAGGATCAGAGCCTAATGTCTTATAACTTGTTCCTGTCTTATTATGATGAACAGTTTCATCACCATCTTGTAATTCTGATTTCAACCAATATTGTCTGGCACCCATTGTCCATGACCAATCCTCTGCTATTTTCCAATCATTTTGGGCAAAAACAGACACATTAGTTTGCTGACTACGATTATGTAACAGAGATTGTTTTTCGTAATTTACGGCAGGAGGGAAGCCTGTTGTACTATTTGAAGATGTTTGACCAACAGAGGTTTGTTTTACTTTATCTTGTTGATATTGCGCACCTAAAATTAACTCATTATTTGCAGGTAACGTAAAGTTTGCCTGCATAGTCATACCATAAGTATTCTGCGTATCTTCTGATTGGGTTCTGTTTTTAACCGTCAAATTACCAATCATTGGACTGCCTGTTGGTGTAACAACACCCACGCGGTTTTCAAATTTTCGCTCTATACGCTGTGTGTAAGCATCAATATGAAGTTTTTTGAAATAATCTGCATCAATCTCATAGTCATAAAATAAACCGACTTTTTCACGCTCAAGTTTAGGCACTTTAACGCTAAACTCTTGATACTTTCCTTCATCCGCGTAATAAGATTGCGTCGATAAATTATAGCGATCAAGTGAAAGGCCAAATTTATGTTTATCCACTTTATAGCCTAACCATGCACCTTGACCGTTATTTCTAAAATGCGTATTAGGTAAACGCCCATCAGGCGTATATCTGTCGCCATGATCGGCATAACTTCCATTAAGGCGATATTCAAAATCACCGACAGTACCTGAAATTAACGCAGACTCTCGCCAGCCCATCGTGGCTGAGTCATAAACGACTTTGACATTTCCCCCAAAAGGCTTATCGCCACCTTTTTGAGTAATTAAATTCACTACACCGCCAATAGCTTGTGAGCCATAAAGTACAGAATAGGGGCCTTTAACCACTTCAATGCGCTCTAATGCAGATTCATCTATTAAAATACCAGCACCAAAGTTTTGACCACCTCGTTGATAGGTTACTTCTTGTCCATCAACTAACAAAAGTACGCGTGATGATGCTTCTCCACGAATGCGGATCTGTTTACGGCCAGCAAGGCTATTATCCGTGACTTCAACACCGGGGATATCACGTAATTGGTCTGCAATAGAAGAAGATGTTGACTGAGTTAATGTTTCTTTATCGATAACTTGAATGGTAGCAGGGCTATTCCATAACGAAGATGCGCTACGTGTTGTAGTAACAACCAGTGTTTCTTCTTTAGGCGAAACATTATCAGCAATAGCATATTGAGAGAGTGAGAGTGTTAAAGCAGATAATACGAAGCAAGACTTAAATTGAATACACATAATGCGAATCCTAATGAGATCAATAATTATTATCATTCGCTTTATAATTTAAGTTTTGGCATTCATCAACCACAAAATGGTAAATAGAATGCATCTTTGATTTAAATCAAAGTAAAAGTGTGATTTCATGCATATTAGCTGCTTAAGTAAACAGAAATAACACAAATAGAAGGGTTTTTAAGCAAGTAGTGAAAAAAGGTAAGTAAAGACACTCGGTTTATATTCTTACCTTCATTATCGAGAGAGTTAGGTTAAATGGAAGAAAATAAAAGCGGATAAAATACTATTCTAATGTGTTAAGAAAAACTTTAAGCAATTGGTTTAATGCTTGTTGTTCTTGTTGTGATAAACCTGAGACTAAACGTTTTTGATTTTCAACGTGTGCTTCTATTACTTGGTTGATTAATTCCAGACCTTCAGGTGTTAGCGAGACTAAAAAACCACGCCCATCTTCTGGATTAACTTTACGAATAACCCAACCTGCTTTTTCTAATTGATCAATACGATTTGTCATCGTGCCTGATGTAACCATCAGTGTTGATAACATCTCACCAGGAGAGAGGGTATAAGGATCTCCTGCACGTCGTAGTGTAGCAAGAACATCAAAACTTGACGTATTTAAGCCAAATTGAGAGAAAACTTTCTCCATTTCGCGCGAAAGATGCAAAGTTATATTCCCCAATCGACCGATTAATCCCATCGGACTAATATCAAGATCAGGGCGCTCACGCTGCCATTGTTTAGTAATTTTATCTATTCTGTCCATGCATTCATAATGTCAATTATTTATCTTGACGTCAAGGTATTATCAATTTATCTTGACCTCAAGATAAATTAGTATGGTAACAACTAAACGAGTGATTTTATGAATCGATACACAACATTACTACTAACGGCATTAGCTCCTATTGTATGGGGGAGCACTTATATTGTGACAACGGAAATGTTGCCCGCTAATGTTCCCATGACGTTAGCTGCATTACGAGCATTACCCGCAGGAATTTTATTACTAATTATCATGAGACAACTGCCACAAGGTATATGGTGGTTGCGTGTCATTATTTTGGGGATTTTAAATTTCTCTCTGTTCTGGTGGCTATTATTTATTTCAGCCTATCGTTTACCTGGTGGTGTCGCTGCAACAGTGGGTGCCGTTCAGCCTTTAATTGTCTTATTTTTATCTCGATGGTTATTACAAACTCGGTTGTCATGGTTGTCTATTTCAGCCGCATTAGGCGGTATTTTTGGTGTGGCAATACTGATATTGACACCGAATGCAGCGCTTGATCCTATAGGAATAATTGCAGGATTAGGCGGTGCATTTTCTATGGCGACAGGTACTGTATTAAGTCGTCGTTGGCAACCGCCTGTTACACCTTTAACGTTTACAGCTTGGCAATTAACCGCTGGTGGCGCTGTATTATTACCTTTTGCGTTATTTTTTGAACCCGCATTACCTTCATTTACAGGAATTAATCTTTTAGGCTTGGCTTATTTAACCTTAATCGGTGGAGCATTAACCTATATTTTCTGGTTTAGAGGATTAGCATTATTGGGACCAAGCTCTGTGGCTTCATTAGGCTTTTTAAGCCCACTAAGCGCGGTTATTTTAGGTTGGGCATTGTTAGGACAACAATTAACGAGTTTACAAATTCTAGGCATGATCGTGATATTAATTAGTATCTGGGCTAATCAACAGTCAGAAAAACGAGAAAGAGCAAAGCTTCAGTCACTTAGTTAGGATTAATGTGTTATTTTAAACGCCACAAATACAGACCATTTAATACCGACTGTTTAATACCGAATAATCAAGAGAGTGTTGTTATGCCTATATGGGTTGATGCTGATGCATGTCCAAAAGTAATCAAAGAAGTGTTATATCGTGCAGCAGATAGAGAAAAAGTGATTATTACTTTTGTTGCTAATCAACGATTAATCGTGCCCGCATCGCCTTTTTTACGTACATTACAAGTTTCTGCTGGGTTTGACGTTGCTGATAACGAAATTGTTCGCCGTACTAATAAAGATGACTTGGTTATTACCGCTGATATTCCATTAGCAGCCGAAGTCATAGAAAAGGGTGCAGTCGCTCTAAATCCAAGAGGCGAACGTTATACTGAAGCAACTATTCGGGAACGTCTAAATATACGTGATTTTATGGATACAATGAGAGCAAGCGGTATTCAAACTGGAGGTCCTGCAAGTTTAAGCCAACGCGACCGTCAACTTTTTGCCAATGAATTAGATAAGTGGTTTTTACAACAAAAAAAGCGCGCTTAATTTAATCAGCAATAAATGCTTTTAATAAATAAACGGGCATAGATATTATTGCCCGTTTTTCTTTAAGATAAACTTTAGATTATTTCTTTTTTATAATGAGATCAGACATAACGTTTAGTGCCTAAAATACTGGGTTTCTTCCCTTTAAAAACATGGGGGCCATCCATTGTTAATTTAAGCTCATTACCATTACGTGTTAACCAAGGTGTCGCTTCACTACCTGCTCTTGATGTTACACCTGATGGTTTTAATGTAATGCTATCTTGATCAATTTCAATAATACCAATCACATAGGTATAAATCATATTATTGAAAAAGCCTTTCTTATACTCGCAAGAACATTCAACTACTTGATTGCCATATTCCATACGCATTGTTGGTTTTAATGAGGCAACAGAAACACAACCGTTACTAATCGCAGAGTAAACACTACAAACTAACGCGACTTTACCGCCCATTAATTGGGAAATAGCGGGATTAATCTCAATGGTTTCGCAACCGGGTTGTTCTTGACTCACACTCACCACATCACCGGTATGGAAAACAAAAGGATCAGAATTAAAAGCACCGCTTTTATCTGGCGCTTGAATAATCGACATTTGACCATTCGGGCGTAAAATTCCCACACGAAGATCTAAATCATCATTATCTTTTCCATCTCCATTATCTATCCATGTTGCACTGACTAAAATACGCTTAGGCGCATCATTACCTTTTAGCAATGAAACACGATGACTACTATCTGGTTTAGTCAGTTTCACTACGCTTTTTTGTATATTTACGGGAGCAGGTGGTGGTGTAACAACAGGAGCAGGCTCTTCAACTTCAACACCGTAAAGGTTACATAAGCCCGCAAGTCCAGAAGCAAAACCTTGCCACACAGAACGGACTTTATTCTGACCATTTCGAACATAAAGCTCTAAAACGATGATACCTGTTTCTTGTGAAAACTGGCTAGGCGCTAACTCAATAACTTCATGATTTATCAGCACTTGTGCTTTTAATTGATTAACAACAGCGAAACCGCCAGCACTGCCATCTTGCGTTAATGTAATTGCTATTTTGGTAATATTTGCGGGCAAACGAGAAAAATCAAAGTCAATACTATGAATAACTGTTGAGCCTTGAGTTATCGGTGAAATAAACGAAGCTGCACCAGAAGCATGATGAGGAGCATTAAAGAAAACCATATCATCATCATTAACGACTTTTCCTGAATCTGTTACTAAAAACGCAGTCAGATTAATATCAAGATTATCGCCTACTGCATGAGAGACTTTAACTTGTCCTTTATTTTCGTTGAGTGATGTATTTTCACCCGGTTGTAACGTTTTACTCATTAAACCGCTCCTTGATTGATAAGACTAACTGCAAGAAATTTAGACCGCGAATGCGATAATAACTTCGATTAATTATTTATTCGGTGATCTCATTCACTTTTGGTTGATATCAAAAGCCGATGAATTTACTTATAATCTTAGGGAAATTTTCCCATCAAGACGAGAGGTAATGATGTCATTTTCTAAATCTATGCTTGCTTTGGCTGTTATGGCGGTCTCCTTTTCTAGTTACGCGGCAAAACAGGCTGATTTGATGATAGTTGACGGTACTGTTCTAACTATGGATCAGCAAAATAAAATCATTGAACAGGGTACTGTTGTCGTAAAAGAAAATAAAATTATTGCCGTTGGTGGTCCTGAGCTTTCAAAAGAATATCAAGCCAACAAAGTGTTAGATGTTGAGGGTGATATTGTGATGCCGGGTTTAATTAATACCCATACGCATGGTTCGATGACGGTATTTCGTTCATTAGCCGATGATGTACCAGACAGACTTCATCGCTATATTTTCCCACTCGAAAGCAAAATGGTTTCTCGCGAAATGGTCAGAGTAGGTGCCGAACTTGCAAATATCGAAATGGTAAAGGGTGGCGTAACAACTTACGTTGATATGTATTACTTCGAAGATGAAGTCGCTAAAACTGTCGATAAAATGGGTAATCGCGCAGTATTAGGAGAATCTGTTATTAATTTCCCAGTTGCAGATGCGAAAACACCAGAAGAAGGTATCCAATACGCAGTAAACTTTATTAAAGAATATAAAGATCACCCTCGTATTATCCCAGCATTTGCACCACATGCTCCTTACACAAATACCACAGAAAACCTTCAGAAGATTGCTAAATTATCAATAGAACTTGATGTTCCTGTTATGATCCATTTGGCTGAAACTGACCGTGAACAAGAAGAAATCGCTAAACGTACTGGTGGTAAAAGTCCAGTTCAATATATGGCAGATATCGGAGCGCTAAATAATAAAGTTATCGCAGCTCACGCAATTATGGTTGATGATAAAGATATTGATTTACTGAAAAAATATGATGTTGGTGTTGCTCATAATATCAGTGCAAATACTAAATCAGCAAAAGGTGTAGCGCCTGTCGTCGCGATGTTAGAAAAGGGTGTTCGTGTGGGCTTAGGGACTGATGGTCCAATGTCGAGTAATACGCTAACGACCATGAATGAGCTAAATCTTGTAGGTAAAATCCATAAATTAGAGAACAAAGATCGTGCTGCTATGCCACCATTAACCGTTGTAGAACTGGCAACAATGGGTTCGGCTAAAGTATTACATATGGAAGATAAACTGGGATCTTTAGAATCAGGCAAACTTGCTGATATTATCGTTGTTGATACTAAATCGCCTAATATGGTGCCAATGTATAGCCCTTATGCAGCATTAGTGTATGGCGCAAATGGCAGTAATGTTCGCCACACCATTGTTGATGGAAAGATCTTAATGGAAGATCGCCAACTATTAACCGTTGATGAAAAAGCCATTATTAAAGAAGCACAAGATTTCTCAGATAAAGTACGTAAAACCGTTATCGACAGCGGTGAAATTGTTAAATAAGATTCGATAAAAATATCTTTATCCTAGGCAGTTTATTTTTAAACTGCCTTTTTTATTGCTAGAGTATATTAATCTTTTCTGCTTATTTTTATCTAAACAAGACGATATAAAGCTAATAAAAGCTAAATATTGCACCATCATTAAGATAATCCTTATTATTTAAATATTCATTTAATTAAAAATGCTAACACACTGTTTTATCTGTTTTTTCCACTTCGTAACTATCAGATTTTAAGTTTATTCTGTTATCAAATTTATTAGAGATGCAATACTATCTAAATATACTTGTGCAACAGTGCATCTCTATTTTGCAGTTCTCACCAATACTGCTCATCAACTACGGATAGAATAAAAATGATGATTAAACCCAATAAATTAACGCTATCGCTTATTACATTATCTATTATTAGTGCAACTAGTGTTTTTGCTAATGAAATCAATTCAGTAGAACCTACTAAACCGCTTAATTATGATATAAAACTCAACCAAGCAACGATTTTTTTACGGGGTGCTGAACTTGAAAATAACGTCACTCTCAACTTACCTGCGGGGCAGAGTGAAATTGTTTTATCTAATGTTGCAAACAATATTGATCCTAGAAGCCTATCAATTAGCATTGATAATGAAGATGTGATTATTAATACTATTAACGTTAAAAAAATTCCTATTGCTCCTAGTTACCCTTCTAACATTGCAGTATTGATGGAAAAACAGAAAGACATTAATAAGCGAATTGAAGTATTAAACATCAATATTAATGTGGGTGATGAACAAATTACTTTATTAAAAGACCAATCATTTTTTGGTTATGGTGAAACTCAGTCATTAGAACACTCATCACAAAAATTTGATTTTATTAGCCAAAAAATGACATCTATTCTAAATCAGCAAAAAATGGCGCGTGAAGAAATTGCTGAATTAACAGAACAATTAGAAGAGTTAAACCGACAATTAGAAATTGATATGCCAATTATTGCGCAAGAGAAAACACAAATTGTTTTATCTTTAGGCACGTCAAAAAATCTAACCAGCAAAATGCGTATTTCTTATATAACGCCAGATGCTGGATGGTCACCTGCTTATGATATCCGAAGCCAAGGAATGGATAAGCCAATATTACTCACCTATAAAGCGGATGTTATTCAAAATACAGGCTTAAATTGGGATAAAGTAAAACTGGTTTTAACATCTACTAATCCATCACTTAATATCACTGCACCAACATTATCACCTTGGTATTTATCTCTTTATAATAACACTTCGAAATTTAAACAATCCAATATGGACATGAGGATGGCTATGCCAGCTCCAGTGTTAGAAGAAATGAGTGAAAGGGAAAGCATGGCACCAAGAGAGCGACTAAGTAAAGGCGTGACTCGTTACGTAACAACCAATAATAATGGTATCAATTTAAGCCATGCTATCGCGTTACCTTACACCTTAAAAAATAGCACAGAGCCTAATACATTAGTGATTAATCAAAAAGAAGTTGTTGCGGATTATCGCTATTTAACAACGCCTAAATTAGTTGAAGAAGTTTATTTACAAGCTGAAGTTAAAGATTGGGAAAACTTAAATTTACTTAATGGTCGTGCGAATATCTACTATATGAATAGCTTTGTTGGTAATAGTTATATTAATACCAACGAATTAACAGAGTTACTTAGCATTCCATTTGGAATAGATAAAAATATTCAAATTAGCCGTATTAACAATGAGAAAATAAGAAAAGAGCCTATTTTTATTGGTACAACGATTGAACAAAAAGAGAGTTATACCATTAAAGTAAGAAATACTTATAACTCTCCTGTAAAAGTCACTATTTACGATCAACTACCACTTAGCCAAGAAAACAATATCAATGTAGCTGATGCCGTTTATAAAGATGGTGTACTTGATAAAGATACTGGCGAAATTAAATGGGATATCACATTAGGTGCCAAAGAGGAAAAATCATTACCATTAAATTATACTCTTTCTTATCCTAAGAATAGACAAATTATGGGATTATAATTTCTCTTATCTACATTTAAAAAACAAAATAGAAGAGGGTGCAATTGCACCTTTTTCTATTTTAAATAAGAGCTATTTTTTCATTTTCTCTATTTTTACCAACTAATTAAGCAAAATTTTTGCGGCTTTAGCTGCAAGTAAATCAATATCATAGTTTTCACGATTAGATAGAACGGTGATAGTGAGTTTAGATTGCGGGAAACGCATAAAATAGGTTGAAGTTCCCATCCAGCCCCCCGAATGTTCAAAACTTATTTCACCCAGAGTATGATTAATAAAAAGGCCAAATCCATAAGCTTCATAATCAATTATCGGCTTACCTTCACACGTAGAATTAGGAAAAGGTTGTGTCATTTTCGCAATAAGCTCAGCACCGCCCACTTTTGCAGTACTAAAGTTTTCACCCCATTTCATTAAATCGTTCACACTTGAATGTACTGCACCATCTCCAGTATGTGTCCAAGGACTTTCTGATAACTCATAGTTTCCTTGCTCATTTTCCGCATATCCAGACACAATAGGATTTATTGTAGGATATTCTTCAACAATAAACGTATCGTTCATTTGTAATGGCGCAAAGATACGCTCTTGAGCAAAAACTGAAAATGGTTGTTGAGTTACTCGCTCAATGATCTGAGAAAGTAAAAAATATCCAGTATTGTTATATTCAAATTTACTGCCAATAGGGTAGTAAGTCTCTGTTTGCTTTACAATATCAGCAAAACTTTCTTCTGGCGTAAGTTGCGTTGTGTAAGAAACACCTCGCTCAAACGCTAATTCCATATAATCAATTAATCCACTGGTATGGGAAACTAAATCGTTAATTGTGATCGCTTTGGCATAGTCACCTAACTCCGGCAAATAAATAAGAATTGAATCATCAAGTGATAACTTTCCATCTTTAGCCAGAAGTAATATAGAAAAAGCGGTAAACTGCTTTGAAACAGAAGCCAAATTAAAGACACTATTTTCATCAATTAATTGATTTTTAGATATATTCGCAAGACCTTTTTGAGCTTGATATATAACACCATCATCAAAACGAGCCTGTATAATAATGCCCGGCGTATTCTCTGAAATAGGGCTCAATAACTGTTCTATCTGTTCTTGCTTGCTATTATTTTTTATATTTTTCATTATGTTACTCTTATTACTGCTAACATATCATCCCCATTTTTATCCATACCTATCTCTTCAAAACCAAAAGAGGCATAGAATGTTTTAGCCACTGGATTTAATGGGTTATAACAGATCTCAATTTCATTGATTTCTTTATCTTGTTTAATTTCATTTAAAGCAAGCTGAAGGGCATTTCTGCCTAATCCTTTATTTTGGTGTGCTTTATCTATCATAAAACGCCAGATAGCAATTTTATGCGAGTTTTCTTTTACCCACATAAAAAAGCCAACTGGTTTATCTGATAAATAAATACCTCTGACGACATAGTTTTCGTTATAAGCCGCCTCAACTAAAGACCACATATTAGAAGCAATATAGTCTTCTTGATATTCTTCCACTTCAAGCAAGCTAATTTCTTCATAATTATCTGAAGTGATACGTTTTAAACTGATATCCATCATATTCTCTTTTTAAATCACTAAATCGCATTTTAATAAAAACTCATTGTTTATTATCTGCGATAAAATTAAAGAAAGATTAAGAGAAGATTTAGATAGCACAATAAGACACATTATTTATAAAAGGGAAAATATAAAAATATTTTATTTACGTTAGAAATAGGGTGGTATACGATAGCGATATAAAAAACAGGCGCTAATACTGGAATAATACAAGTAATGCCATTTATCATAGAAAGAACTTTAGCGCGTTGTTTTTCAGCTAATGTATCTCGTAATATCGCAAAAGTAACAACATAACAAAATCCAGCCCCAATACCTTGGAAGAAGCGTGCGATCAAAAAGTTATTTTCCGTTACCGAAACTCCAGCACCAAATGATGCCAATAAGAAAATAACGGTTCCAAGCAATACAACAGGTTTACGCCCTAAATTATCACTACACCATCCTGCAATTAACATGGATGAAACCATGCCCATTAAATAAATTGAGAAAGCTTGATGTAATGTCACTTCTGACGCGTTTAAATCATTTGCAATTGCTGTTAAACCCGTTAAATGTAAGTCCACACCAAGAGGATAAATCAACACTAAACAAAAGCTAAAAAGGATATATTTTGTCATCCAGCCACCTCAATTATTCTGATGAAGAGGCATTCTAGTCGTCAAAGAAACTGAAACCTAATGACAAAAAAGCAATCTTTAATTTCCATTTTGGAAATATCCGATTATACTTTTCGAGATCAAACGGTAATGATAAGGTATTTTTATTTTAATTAAACAGTGATTTTATCGTTATCTTTTCTTTTATTAGTTCCATTCTTTGTGCTGGCGTTCCACTTTCATTGGTAAGGCAATAATTATAGTAAAAACTATAAATAGATAATAATAACTTTACTGTACTAGGCGATAAGGTTTTCAAAAATACATCAGGAAATTTTTCTTTAAATGATTGAATAAATAGATGGCTGTAATCAAGAGAAGGGGATATTTTAGTATAAAAACTAACATCATCTGTTTTATTTAACCCTAAATTACATAGATAGAATAACTCTTGATTATCTTGAGATACAAACTCATACCATTTGTTATTCCACCAGCCCAGTGTATAACTTCCTTTATAATTAAAATCTGATGTTAGGCGTGATCCTTTTGAAACCACATAATAAAGGTTAGACATTTTTTGTTTTATTTCTTTACCGTAGGCAACCATACACCCACCACGGATAAAGCTATCATGATAAATAAAATGATGTTTAATACTTATTGGTAAAATAAACTTTAGTTTAAGAAAGTGAAAATGAGATAAAACTACAGGCTCAATAATATGTTCAGAACAAATCTTTTCCGTGTATTGAATTTGACCAAAACTTTTTCTACTGTTTATTTGCTCATATCGCATGATAATATTATCGAGTAATACACCTTGAGTATTATCTAATGTCTCTTTTTTAGTATTATTATGATATTGACTGTCAGGGCTAACTAATATTTCACTCCAATTAACACTTGGAAGAAAAATATAGCCTGTTTTAGAACAACAGGTTACCATTCCAAAAAGTTCATTTGAAAAGCCTTTTTTTGTGTTGTTACGACAACTCAACGTAAATACGTTTGTTTGCAAATCATAAGTTTTATTTTTATCTAATAACTTTTCATATTGCCTTGCTTTTATTTCCATTATCTTTTCGATAGCAGATAGTTTTCTATAAAATAGTGCAGGGGTAATGTTTAAATTCTTAATAATATAAGTAGGCGTTTGCGATTGTAAAATAAGAAGTTCTATTATTTGATTATTAAGAGACTTTAAATCTATGTTGTTTTTAAGAGAAAAAACCGTATTACACTGTTTACATTGATAGCGTACCGTTCCTTTCCCCGTTTTTCCATAAAGTATTTTTGCTGATGAATCACAATTTGGGCATTGCTCATTAATATTTAAATTAAAAAAATCAATATAAGGATTTAATAATGCCTTTATATCTTCATTATTAATTAATACGCTACTACCGCCACAACAATTGCAATAAACGGCAGGAAAACCTAATTTAAAAGACGGGATCACATAGGCATTTTCTACAACTTCAGAGAAATGCTCACAACCCTCTGTTTTACATACATTAACATTAATTTCTTTTACTGTTTTCATCAGTTCTTATCACAAAAAACCAACACAAAATGATAATAACATAATTCAACTACGTGTAATGCTAACGCAATGTGATAATCATCATACTTTTAACAAGTCAGGTGATATTAACTAAATACCGAATATCAACCAGGTTATTTCAGTATTTTTATTATTACAGGATATTATTATGAATAAGCCCGTTCTTATATTACCTCTGTTAATTGGCGCTTTATTAGGAAGCTCTTCCGTATTCGCTCAAGAAATTACTATTTATCATACTAACGATTTACACGCGAATGCTGTTCCTTTTAAAGCACCTTATGTTAGTAAGGATAGATTAGTTGGTGGGTTTGCAAATATTGCAACCATTGTTAAAGATGCTAAAAAAAATAACCCGGGTGTTTTATTTCTTGATGCCGGAGATTATTTTACAGGACCTTATTTAAGTACTTTGACCCAAGGTGAGGCCATCATCGATATCATGAACGAGATGTCTTTTGATGCAGCTTCCGTAGGTAATCATGAATTCGACCACGGTGTAGAAAACATGGTGACTCAACTAAAAAAAGCAACATTCCCTGTACTTTTAGGCAATGTTTTCTATGAAGATAACGGCAAAGCTGTCTGGGATAAACCGTATATTATAGTAGAAAAAGAAGGCGTAAAGTTTGGTGTAATTGGACTGCATGGTAAATTTGCTTTCTATGACACGGTTAATAAAGATAAACGAGAGGGTGTTGAAGCAAGAGATGAAGTTGAATACCTTAATAAATATCTTAATGAACTGAAAGGGAAAGTTGATATAACCGTATTACTCGTTCATGAAGGCGTTCCAGCAAGACAATCCAGTTTCGGCTCGGCAGATGTCGCTCGTATGCTACAAAAAGATATTGAATTAGCACAACAAGTAAAAGGGCTAGATATTTTAATTACTGGCCATGCTCATGTGGGTACTCCAGAACCTATTAAAGTAAACGACACGTTGATTGTTTCTACGGATGCTTATGGCATTAACGTTGGAAAATTGGTGTTAGATATAAACGACAAAACTAAAAAAATTGATAACTATAAAGGCGAGTTAGTTAATATCTTTGCTGATGAGCACAAGCCTGATCCGGATACACAGAAAAAAATAGAAACATGGACTAAAAAATTAGATGAAATTGCACAACAAAAAATTGGCAATACTCAGAATGAACTAACGCGTTCTTATGGTGAGTCTTCTGAAATTGGTAATTTAATTACTGATGCTTTTTTAGTTACAGATAATCGGGCACAAGTTGCTTTTGTTAATAGTGGTGGTATTCGTAACGAGATCCATAAAGGAGATATTACGATTGGGGATATTATTAGTATGTTCCCATTCCCAGATGATTTAACTTACATGGAATTGAGCGGTAAAGACTTACGGGATTTAATGAACCACTCTGCAAATTTAACTAATGGTGTATTGCAGGCATCTAGTGGTTTTGAAATGAAATATGACAGTACTAAACCTGTAAACGAACGTGTTGTCTCAGTTTCTATCAATGGAAAACGTGTTGAAGATAATACTTACTATCCAATTATTGCTAATTCATTCTTAGCGAGAGGCGGAGATGGTTTTGCAGCCTTCACTCAGGGTAGAAATGCTAAAGATATTCCTAATACCAGCGCAGCTACGGCAGTAATTGAATATATTAAGCAAAAAGTTACTATCAACATGCCGAAAGAAGAACGAATTGTTGATATCTCTGCAAAAAAATAGTGTGTAAAAATCAATAACCCCCATCATCTAACGCCATTAATGTTCTCACCATTAGTGGCATTTTTGTATTAATGACAATGAGCTAATTTAATCTTAATAATCGTTGTGATATCAGATAAAGCCTAGCTAATCTACTGATATACTCATACTAATTTTTGTTATTCATCTTCATATTATAGAGATATTCCTATGCCGTGGACTTTTTCACATCCTTCTATTGTTTTCCCCATAAAGCAGTCCCGAATAGGAAAAAGCCTTAGTTTACCTGCATTAATTGTAGGAAGTACTTCACCTGATTTACTCTATTCTTTTGGCCTATATCAATCAGCGACAACGGCACATGATTTATTGGGCTGGTTTTATACTGCATTTCCTTTTTGCCTACTGGTTTTTATTCTAAATTATTTACTACGGGAGCCATTAAAGTGCGTATCGCCGATCCCCTTATATGAACCAATAAAACCCAATATTCGAGCATTAAGCTTATTTGTTTTATCCTTGTATATTGGCGCGGTAACTCATATTGTATGGGATTCTTTTACTCACGAAACAGGAACCGCCGTCAGATTTTTTTCTGTACTACAAGCACAATTACTACAAGGAATGACCGATAGCCAAGAGATTGCTATCTATAAATTATTACAACATTTAGGCTCTGTATTAGGGTTGCTTTATTTATGTTGGAAATATATTCAATACCAGCGCAAACAAGACGCGCCAACACAAAAAGAGAACCGTATTAAGTTATATCGCTTAATTGGGATTGGCTTTCTGTCTGGATTATGTGCTTTACCTTTAGCTTTACAATTCTCAAATAAAGGGCAGGGAATTAACATTAATCGGTTTATTTTCCTTGAACTCTCTTTAGCGGTGCCTTTTTTCTTTGGTTTAATGATAATCTTAGGAGTCTGGTTATATCGAACTAAAATTTGGGTCCAGTAAACAAAGAAAAGCCCCGTAATATATAAACTTACGGGGCTTTTCTTTGTTATACGTTGTATTTAATACAGAAAATCTGAGCTATTTATTAGTTTTTAAACCACTGCATGACTTCTTCATAATTTCCTTGGTAAATAATCTTATCTTCCTTTTTGCTTAATTGATAACGATACATAGGATCGTAATATTCTTTAAGTAAAGGGGTTAACCAAGAAAAATGTGCTTCTGTGTTAGACTCTTTTTTCTGAATTTCTAGGGCATTATCTAGCAACTGGGTTAATTCCATTGCTCTTTGAGAGCCCAATCGACGGCGGATAGCAAATAAACCATGATGCAAGTAATCACTGTAAGCTTGCCAACCTTTTTCTTCGCCATACGCTTCCAGATAATCGTGCGTCATACGATCAAAATACTCTGCTTTCAAACGTTCTATGCGTCGCTCTAAGGGATCATCCACAACAACTATTGAAGCATCAACCATTTTTGCTCGCAAACATTCAGGTAATCCATTCGCTCCAATAGCACGACCTTCATCCTCAAGCACCCATCGCGTATATTTCGATGATTTTTTCAACATTTCAACACCAAGATGGTTTTCAAATGTCGCTTGAGGAAATTGAGCTTCTACTGTACGACCAAAAGATGAACCTCGATGGTGCGCAATACCTTCAAGATCAATACCCTCTGGTAATGAACGCACTAAAGTCGTTTTTCCATTACCGGTACATCCACCAATTAAGATAATAGGGCGTTGAACTAATTCATTGGTCATTTCAATAACAGTCTGTCTTAGCGCCTTATATCCACCTTCAATTAATGGATAATCTATACCGATCTCTTTAAGCCATTGCTGAACGATATGAGAACGCATTCCTCCACGAGCACAGCAAATATAACCATTTGGAAATTGCTCACAAGCTTCTCGCCAAGCTGCGATACGGTTATCACGAATTTCACCACTAACCAATTGATGCCCTAAATCAACCGCTTTTTGTGAGCCTTGTTGTTTATAACAAGTTCCCACAGCAGCACGCTCTTCATCATTCATTAAAGGTAAATTAATCGCATTAGGGATTGAGCCTTGATTAAATTCAATAGGCGCACGCACATCAATAATAGGTGTGTTATTAGCAAGAATATGTCGAATATTTTGAGCAGAAAACGCTGATTCCATAATAAAAATTGTTATATCTAGTCTAGCTGAAAGATTGACTACTATACTCTTAAGAACATATTATGACACGCTCTGATCGTATATTTTTATTAAATTATAGTGTGTTATTTCTAACAGAATGATTTTTTCTAGAACAAAAAAATATACCACAGCGAGTATTTTCTGTGGCGTATTTTTAATTTGTCACAATGGCATGGTTACCACTGCTTAATATTTCTATCTTCCTGTGTCACCGACGTTAATTTGGCTAATACCGGTAATAATTTGTGCTTAAAATCATCCATAAAGGTGTAGATAACAGGTACAAATAATAGGCTTAATAATGTTGAACTGATTAATCCGCCAATAACCGCGATCGCCATAGGTCCTCTGAAACCCGCATCTGCACCTGTCGTTAGAACAAGAGGGATCATTCCTGCAATCATTGCAAACGTGGTCATAATAATCGGTCTAACACGCTCTTGACCTGCCTCTAAAATTGCTTTTTCACGACTTAGCCCAGCTCGCTCTTTTTCAAGAATAAATTCAACTAATAATATCGAATTTTTAGTGACAATCCCCATAAGCATAAGAATACCAATAATCACAGGTAGATCAATCATCGTACCATATAAGACTAAAGCAATAATAGCGCCACCAATAGAAAAGGGTAATGCGACCAAAATAGTTACTGGTTGCATAAAATCTTTAAACAATACAATTAATATCGCGAGAACAAGCAGTATGCTAAAAACCATTGTTGAACCAAAACGCATCAGCATATCGTGCATATATTCTGTGTCACCGTATTCAACTTGTGACACGGTATGTGGTAATTGTTGATATTCAGGTAGCGCCATTACTGTTTCGATTGCTTCACCCAAACTAATGCCATCAAGATTACCTTCAATCGCTATTTTTCTTTGACGGTTAATTCGCTCAATTTGCGAAGGACCATCTCCTGAGTCTATTTTAGCCATTGTTTTAATCGGAACGGGTTGTTGTCCAGCACTATTTACATAGAGATTATTGAGTAGCTCAATATTATCTTGTTGATATTCAGGCAAAATAACTTGAACAGCTAACTGTCTATCGGGTAGGTTAAATTTAGCACTACGAGAATTTGCCTCTCCCATTGTGGCAATCCGTAATGTATTCGCAATCTCTTCGACATTTATTCCAGTACGACCTAAATTATCTAGCTTCGGTGTAACAATAAGCTCTTTACGCAGTAATGGCTTAACAACTTGGATATTATTAAATCCTGGAAGTTTTGCTATTTTATCGGTTAATTTTTGTATTTCTCTATCCAGTTCTTCAGCATCATTTCCACTAAAAACGAGTGAAAACTCTTTATTACCACTGCTGTTACTAAATGAAAACTTAATATCTGCGCGCTGATTAAAGAGCGTTGTCACTTCTTGCTCAAACTCTTTTTGTGATAAAACACGCTCATTAGGCTCAGATAAAGTAAGAATTATTTCGCCTTTATGTTGAGCGATACCATCAGAGTCATCAGCAATACCGGCAATAGTATAAACAGACTTAATCTCCGTTCTTTCTTTTAATAAACGAGTTAACTGATTAATCTCTTTTTGTGTCTGCTCCACTGGAGAACCAGGTGGTAATTCAACACTAATTTGGCTAATACTAATATCACCTTCAGGCATAAAACCGACGGGTAATAAACGAATGGCTGCCATTGATCCAATTAAAAAACTGAGTGCAATGGATAAAGCGAGTTTTCGGTGTTTTAAGGTTAGTGATAGAAAATAAGTATATTTACCAATCCAACGAGGTATTTTGTGTTCTTTGCTTTTTGTCTTAGGCAGCAGAATATAAGCAGCCATTAGCGGAGTTACTAGGCGAGCAACCAGCAAAGAAGACAACACTGCCGCAGATACCGTGATACCAAAAGGAATAAAATATTTACCGACAAATCCTCCCATAAAACTAACAGGAAGAAATACAGCCACAATTGTTAAGGTAATAGCCACTATCGCAAACCCAATAGCATCAGATGCTTTTAATGCAGAAATATAGGGCCTTTCACCACGTTCAATATACTTTTGAATATTTTCAATTTCGACAATAGCATCATCCACTAAAATACCTATAACAAGTGTTAATGCTAATAACGTAATACTGTTTAAACTATAGTCAAAAAACAGCAAAACAAGGAATGTGGGTAATATGGACAAAGGGAGTGCAATTGCGGCAATTAATGTTGCTCTCCAGCTTTTTAAGAAAAATAAAACGATAATAACAGTTAAGAAAGCCCCTTCAATTAACGTTTTAATCGTTAAATGATAGCTCGATTCGGTGTATTTTACTGTTGATGAAATGAGCTCAATATTAATATCTGGGTTAGTTGCTCTTAGTTGTGCCAATACTTTTTCGACATTGTCAGCAACGACCGTATCACTAGAACCTTTTGTTCTATATATCGCAAATCCGACACCGTCATTGCCGTTAAGTTGAGAAATAGATTTAGTTGATTTTTGCCCATCATAAATATTGGCGACTTCACCTAATTTGATCCATTGCCCATTATCAGTAGGCAATAGAATATTTTTAATTTCCTCAACACTCTGTTTTTCACCTAAAACACGGATGGTATGTTGCAGTGTATTATATTTGGTACTTCCTCCCGCTGAATTCTGGTGAACACCTCGTAAAAGTTCATTAATAGTTGTAATAGGGAGCTGTAATGCTGCTAATTTTTGTGCATCAGGTTCAACACGAATAACGCGCTCAACATCACCTAAGCGCCTTATTTTTTGTACTCCCGAAACCATTACGAGTTGTTTACTAATTGTATCATCGACATACCATGATAAATCAGTCAGCGACATCGTTGAGGAAGAAACCATATAACGTAAAATGGCACCACCTTCAATATCTACACGACTAATTAAAGGCTCATCAATAGTTTGAGGTAGCTCACCTCTAATTTGCACAATTTGTTCACGGACATCGTTCGTTGCTATATAAGCATCAATATTTAAGTCAAACTCAATAACCGTTGAAGAAGTACCTTCACTAATTGAAGAAGTAATATGACGAATACCCGGAATACCAGAAACAGCTCGTTCAACACGCTTTGTTACTGCATTTTCCAATTCAGTGGGCGATGAGCCATCCTGTGTAATTGTGACGGTCACAATAGGGAATGTAATAACCGGATTTGCCGTAACAGGTAATTGAACAAATGAAAAAATACCCGCAATAGTCAGTACCAAAAAGATAACAATGGTTGGAATTGGTTTGGTTATCGCCCATGAAGATAATTGTAATTTCATTGAATATCCTTCATTGGAACTACAAGATCACCTTGAGATAAAAAAGCTTGAGCATAAGCCACAACCTTAATATCAGTAGATAATGGGCTTAATATTTCTACTCGCCCATTATAAACGCCACCAATATCAACAGATTGAATTTCAATTCTTCTATCATGATTAACAATAAAGATATTCCGAATGCCATTAGCTTCGGTTCTGATTGCACTATACGGAAGTGTCATTCTTTGTTGTGGCTGTTGGGTATAAACCATGACACCCATTTCACCAATACGATGATTATGTTTATCTGTTAATGAAACTCTAATTTTTCCTAGCTGAGAATAGGTGTCTATTTTTGAAGAAATAAAGCGGATCACACCAGATAGTTCTTTATTTGTGTAATCTTTGACTTTTACATCTGATGAATGATTAATTTGTGATAGCTCAGATAAATGCGCATTAGCTTCAAACTCTATTTCATTATTTTCAATAATTTTAAATAACAAAGCATTGTCAGAAAGTGTGCCATTCATTGCATGACGTTCGCTAATAACACCGGCGACTGGGGCAATAATTTTAGATTTATCTTCTTGGCTTTGTTCCCTTGCTAGTTGCGCATTTAATTGGCGTAATTCTGCACGAATGGCTTCTAATTCTGCTTTTTTAGCCAATGTTTCTGATTTAGCTTTTTCAAAATCATTGGCAGAAATAACCCCTTTATTAGCCAAAGCGCTTAAACGAGTTAATTCTTTTTGTGCCTGTTCCGCTAACACTTTTTGCTGTTGTATATAAGCCGTGGCTTTTTCGGTTTCTGCTTTTAACTGCATCACTGCGGCTGTTTGAAGAGGTGATTCTAATGTTGCTAGTAGCTGATTTTTTTCTACCCATTGTCCTTCTTCAACAAAGACCGCTGTCACCATCTGTTGTTGTAATGGTGAACCAATAGAAATTTCATTTTTAGCAACAAAAATACCCGGTATATTAAGAACCTCTACATAACGATCAATTTTAGGCTCTGTTACACTTAGTTTAATGATATTTTCATTTTCTTCGGCATGAATAACCGATGTCAGAAAACAACTGAAGAAAACAAATGTTATCTTCAATAGAAGTTTTTTCATAAATCTTTATTTCCCTAAAAATAATAGGGAACAATGTAATGCTGAGGTAATATCCATTCCTTAAATTCAGGTTAAGATAGGATATTTATTTTAATAAGACTTTAATCTAGCGAAGAACACAACAATATTTATATAAGATTAATAGCACTTATATAACCAATCTTCTTCACTACAATGAATGAATTCAGAACAAATAAACGTTTCTTGTACCTGAGAAAGTTGATTTTCTTGATATATATTATCCCATACATCTAATAATGAGCATTTATCCTTAACGAATGAAAGCGCATTTTTGGCATATTTAAAACATGTTAAATCACCAAAATCATTATTACCTACGGGGTGGTAGCTTGAATATTTGCAAGATAAACAACAATTAATTTGGCAACGATTAGGTAATCGCTGTCGTAAATCAATAAGTGCATTTTCAACAAAAGAAAACAACCCCTCAGATTTATAGCTAACACCATGATAATTAAATAAATAAGAGATATCATTTTTATCGTTTGTATAATCAAATTGCAAAATAATAGGTGCAATTTTCTCTAATCCTGCTTCCACGATCGTTATTGGATATTCGAGACTAAAAACACCTTGTACAGAGTCAAATTCATCTATATCAAATAATCCCATCACTTTTTCTTTCTTAATTTCAGGAAATAAAAGTAAGTTAAATGAAGTCCCACTAAATAGAACATCCCTTAAGATAAACTTTAATAAATGTCCATCTGTCATTAATGTTCCAGCTTCAGAACCTTTACAATCAGAAAAATAAAATGGCAACGAAAGCCATGATAAATTTGATTGTGCGAGTGGTTTCATTTTTAATCCTTTATAAAACCGTTATATATTCAACAGATACTATCATCATATTGTTTTATTTAGGTGCGTATTTTTCACTTTTTTAATCATTGTGAAGACAATTTAGATGATATTTTTTGTTTATCACTTATAATCACAACGTATTCCAGAATAGCTCAGTGGTAGAGCATTTGGCTTCGGACCGAAAGGGCGCAGGTTCAACTCCTGCTTCTGGATCCCTCATTAATCATAATTTCTATTGCTTGTCTTCTTTCAAAGCAATCAAAAACCATCTCGAATACCTCTCTTTATTTGGTGAATATCATGGCTGATAAACAAAACCTATTACCTGTTGGACTTTCTTACGCACAATCGCAATTGGCTAAAACGCTAAGCCAACCCGAGATAAATAACAACAAAGTTCAACAATGGGAAGCCGTCTTACACCAAATACTGCAAGGACAAGCCAATTATGGCAGCCGAACACCATTCGAAAATACACCAGCATGGATCACGCTTGAAGTTATAAAAGGTGGATTCGCGACAGGTAATTGGTTAGCGGGTGGAGAAATAACACCTGAAGAGCAGCACCTATTAGATAAACTGCAAATAAAAACCTCGCCTGAAAATCAGCGATTAGCGTTAAATAGCTACTATTTAACTGATGAAGGAATGAATGTTCTTAATAAATGTTTAGATAATGAAAACTATCTTATTACCGTTCCTGAAGAGAGCGTTTTGCTCACTGTTGCATGGTTGATCAGAAATAAAGCTCAAGTTTATGCAAGAGACTTGCTTGATATTATTTCACCTTGGTTTTCAGTATTAAGATTTTACCCTCATATTGTCGAACAGCCTGTAATTTCTAGCAGTACAGTAAGAGTGCAAGAGCTTGCTATGACAATTTACGATCTTAAAAGAATAAAACCCAATAAACGAGTATTAGCTCAAAAAGAAGCCGTGACTATTTGGCATCCTTTTAAAGTGAAAATGGTAGCGTTACTTTCAGAGATTGTTGATAAGTCATCAAGTTATATAATTACACCTTTATGGAGACAATCGGCAAAAGATCTTCTTGCTGAGTATTTCCAACTACGTAAACAATATTTCCTTTGCAATAAACCTATAAAAAATAAAGGCGACTTTGCAAAATTGCGTATTGCTATTGAGCAATTATCGCTTGAGAAAAATGAATTAGACCTTCATCAAGCACAGGGTATTCGTGTTTTATTACAACGTCATATCGAGAAATATGGCGAGCCAAATTCAGAAAAAAGCGATAAAAAACAAAAAATAAAACAAGATGATGTTCAGGCACCATTACATTACACATTAAGTCGAGTCGTTTTAAACCGACTTGATAGCTTAGATATTAATAATGGTTTTGATGATAAAGAAATTGCCACAGAAGCTATTTCTGAAAGTGAAGCAAAACAATTTAGCTTAACGGAAGATTATCCCATACCAAGTATAATTACGTATAAAACAATGCGTAGTTTTAATACCACAGCCAGCCAACTTATTGAGCAAAAGTTAATCACATCTTCAGAAGCTCTAAGCAATATTATTCCTCAAATTACAGCGGGTTTACGTGCTAATAGTCTGTTAGATATTCCATTACGCCATCTTTACGAAAAAAACTATCGAGCATTTAAACAACGCCGCTCTTTATTACTATTAGATTTACAACATCAAGTACAATTAGAAGAGCTCCCGTGGGTTGCCATTATTGATAAGTTTCGTACAAAACAGATTTCCAACAAAACTATCTTTACGGAAGTATTAAATGAGTTTCTGTTATTAAATTTTCGTTATTTTCCACATACGCAGCTACCTAATCCTTTATTACAAGAATTAAACTCACTGACTTCTCAAATAGATCCAAGTATTAAATGGAGTGAAGAACTTGCTGCAGACATTTTTATGGGAATGTTTAGTAAGAAAATCGCTAATATATTGGTAAAAAATGCTGATTCCGTTTTACCTTACAGTCTGTATTCACAATATTATAGAATTGATTATTTACTATTAAAACACGAGTTGCTCACGGCTTTATCGTCTGCAAATACACAAGGGGGAGACCCTTATGCAACATCCCGAGTGATCTTAAAATGGTGCGAAGATAGAACAAATGAGAAATTTGGCTCTTATTCTCCTGCAATAAATGGGGGAATACTTGAACAGTCCTACATATTAACAACCCATAATCTTAGTACTATTTTTAATAGTATTGGTCTTGCTGACAAATTAAAGCCATTCTTGCTTGATATGTGTAAACAATGCCTACAAGTTATCAATCGCTATTTACAGGCTCCTTATCGTGGTTATCACGCATCACTAATCACAATAAAAAATGCGGCTTACGCATGGCGACAATGTATTTTTTACCTTTCTTATTTATCACAAGAAGAATTGCAACAATTTATCTTATGGGCAGAAAATTATATTGATACCCAATCTCAATATTTTAAAACACTATTTATGCCAATTTGGAATGGGCTAATGACCGTAATAAATACACCAAATGACTATAATTATGATGATAAAGCATCACATCTTATTTTTTATGGATGGTCTGAAAAACATTGGATGATGAAGCTTATTCTAAAAGCCAATGGCGAAGAAATTCGTGAATAAAACTCAAAAAAGCAGGATACTATTTTTAAAAATATAACATTAAAAGTAGCTATTATTGAGAGGCTTAAGTGATATTCGAGATTTTTAGAACGCTTTTACATTACAGTTTACACTTTTTAGCACCTATTTTATTAGGCTATCTTTTCTGGGGTAAGAATTGGAAGATAGCCTCACTTCTTATGATAGGAACAATGGCCATTGATATTGACCATTTGTTAGCAACACCTATTTTTGATCCCAACCGTTGTAGCGTAGGTTTTCATCCATTACATACTGTTTGGGCTGCTTTGGTTTACTTAGGTATATGGTTTTTACCCTCTTGGAAATTAAAAGCCATTGCAGTAGGGTGTTTATTTCATTTATTTACCGATTCAGTTGACTGCTATTTAGGCGGATTAAAACCCGATCTAACAATAACGATGAGTTGTGATAAAAATTACTTTATGTCTGCTCTCAATAATGAATTTATTGCCAAAAAATAGAAGGGGGTTTTAAATCTCCCTTTATTTTTTATTTAGATTGCTTAGTGAATTTTATTAACACACCACCAATAATCAGCAAAACACCTATTATTTGAAATAGTAGGTTATTACTTTCAATACCACCGAGTATATCAATAACTAGACTTGAGATCATTTGTCCGCAAATAGCTAAAACAGACGTTAACATAACGCCCAATAGCGGTAAAACATAACTATTAATGACAACGAATAATGCGCCAATAATACCACCAGCAAAGGCAATTAAAGGGATCGTTGATAGTTCAATAGAGTGGTAATCTTTTATCCATAAAACAAAGATAGTTAAAAATATGAAACCGACTAAGTGATTGATTAAAGAGCTATAAAAAGCATTACTATTTTGTGCTAACTTACCATTTAAAGTACGGCTTGTTACAATACAAACCCCATTAAATAATGCAATTAAAATAAAAATACTCATTAGTTATCTACCTATAATTAATAATGCGCTACCAGAAATAAGTAAAAAGCACATAAATAAATCGCGTAGGGTGATTTTTCTTTTTTCAATCCCAAACCATCCCATAGCATCAACAATAACGCTAAAAAGAATTTGCCCTGTTATCATTAAAATAATACTACCAGAGAGCGATAATGGACTATTTACTGTAATTGCAGCTAATAACACTGTAAATGCCCCGGGGATGCCCCCCAAATACCATAGGATTTTTATTTTGTTATTGTTTTTCTTAGTAAGTTGATTCTTTCTTAAATATAAAATGTATATAATTAAAGAGAAAAAAGTCCCTATACCGTGTGTTATCCATGATGCGGTTAATGGCGTTGTAAAACTGGCTAAGTAACTATTACTCATAATCATTAATGAAAGTAAAATGCCAGAAAAAACCGCAACAAGAGAGAGAATATACTTGTTATTCATAATATTAAGTCTATATAAATCATTTTTTGTGTGGACTTAAAATATTCCTTTTCAACAATACAGGCAAGAAAACACACTGTTTACTTTAGGTTGACAATATGAATGATATGAACGTTTTTCCCATTCTAATTGCAGTGGCTGAGTATTTGAGTATTACCAAAGCTGCCAAAACATTGAATATAACAAAATCAGCAGTCAGCAAAGCTATTCAAGGTGTTGAAGAGAAGCTAGGTATACGCCTATTTCATAGAACAACAAGAAGTGTCAGTTTAACTGAAGAAGGCATTGTTTATATTAACTATATTCGAGAGTCTTATAAGTTAGCGGTAATGGCAGAAGAGGCGGTTTCACAATTTAGCGATAAAGCCAAAGGTAGGATTAAAATTTCAGCGCCCATGTCATTTGGTACGTTACATCTTGCTAAAGTAATGCCTTTATTTATGCAGAAGTATCCAGAGCTTGATGTACAACTTTTATTTGATGACAAAGTCACAGATTTAGTAGCAGAAGGGTACGATCTTGCAATTAGAATTGGTGAATTACCCGATTCCTCATTAATAGCGCGTCAAATATCACCTTGTTATAGCCAGCTTTACGCTTCTTCAGAATATCTTGATAAATATGGTGAACCCATGCAAGTTTCTGAGCTAAAAGATCACAATTGCTTATCGTATTCATTATATCAAGCTGGTATGGAGTGGATTTTTTATCAAAGAGGTAAAAAATATAGCCATATTCCTAAAGGTAGTTATCGTGCCAATAATAGTGAAGCATTATTACAAGCGGTTTTACAGGGAATAGGTATTGCTTTACTCCCTCATTTTATTACTCAAACAGCCTTATCAAATACAGATAAAAAACTTATCCCTATATTGACGCACTTCGATTTGCCTGAGCACTTTATTTATGCAGTTTATCCTGACAAAAAAAATCTTCCGCGCAAAATAACGCTATTTGTTGATTTCTTAAAAGAGCAATTCGGTGCCAATAGTGACTATCAACGCAATATCGAAAGAAAATAATTACAATAAACGCTTATCATCGCCGAAAAAGTCATCTGCTAGCCACTGCGTTACGGTTTTAGCATTAATTTGATTGGCTTGTAGCTTCTCAATTGCAAAATATTCAGGGAATGAGGCATCAGATTCATCATACTCTTTTTCGAGTTGTTCTAATTTAACGAGCGCATTTTCATAGTTATCAAAAATCGCTTCAATATCACGATAGATCTGACCAAACCTCTCACTAAAACGTGAAACTAGGTAATAAAAATCTGAAAGGGGAATATCACAGCTAAAACTGTCTAATTTCACATCTTCGACTTCTATCCATCGATCTTGTTCAGCGAGTACTTTAACTTGGTTGTCATCGCTTTGATTCTCTCTAATAAATGTCGTTTTTGCTTTTTCAGCAATATCTTCATTGTCAAAAGCACCTAAAATAAAATCTGGCCCTTCATAACCTGAAATTCCTACTATGCATAAGTGAATTGTGTTCATTTATTTCTCCATAAAAAATATCTAATAAATTGGCTTAGTTATCTTACCTATTTTCCCTTTGCATATTGAATTTAATAGGGAACAAATGTGCTAAAAAACAGCGATTAATCCAACAATTTTTATTACGGCTTTAAGGGATTGTTCTCTCTTTTAAACCTCATAATCTGGTGGTAATTGCAAAAAGCTTGATGTAGAGTGCTCAGTCTTTTTTTAATGAAGTCTATTGGGGAGGCTGAATGTTTATTGGCTTTGACTATGGAACATCGAACTGTTCTGTTGCAATTATGAAAGAGGGGAAACCCACTCTTTTGCCTTTAGAAGGTAATGATGTGTATATTCCATCAACCCTTTGTGCGCCAACCCGTGAATCTGTTTCTGAGCATTTATTTCGCCATTTAAATATTAAACCATCCAGTGAAGTTGGCGAACAATTACTAAGAAAGTCGATTGCGTTTAATCGAGAAGAAGATATTGAATTAGTTCCTGAAGATATTCTTTTCGGACAATCTGCACTAAGTTTATATCTACGTGATCCTCGCGATGTCTATTACGTTAAATCACCTAAATCCTTTTTAGGTGCTTCTGGTCTACATGATATACAAATTAGCTTCTTTGAAGATTTAGTTTGCGCCATGATGGCAAATATTAAGCACCAGGCAGAAAAAAGTACACGAGAAGCGATTACTGATACCGTTATTGGCAAACCGATTAACTTTAATGGGTTAGGTGGCGATGCTTCAAATAGACAAGCTGAAAGTATTCTTATTCGTGCCGCTAAAAGAGCGGGCTTTAAGAATATTATGTTTGAATTTGAACCTGTTGCTGCGGGGCTTGAATATGAGTCAACGTTAACTAAAGACCAAACCGTATTAGTCGTTGATATTGGTGGTGGTACTACTGACTGCTCATTAATTCAAATGGGTCCAAGTTATAAAGGCAAAACTGATCGTTCAAATACATTACTTGCCCATAGTGGACAACGTGTTGGTGGTAACGATCTTGATATTTACCTTGCTTTTAAACAGCTTATGCCCTTATTTGGCATGACCGGATTAACGTCTTCAGGTATTAAATTACCTCTGAAACAGTTCTGGGACCCTATTGCGATTAATAATGTTGAAGCACAAAAAGATTTTTATTCTCGTCAAAACCTTGCTGTATTAAATCAGCTAAGACGGGATGCAAAAGAGCCTGAAAAAATAACGCGTCTTATTGAAGTCTACAATGAAACATTAGGCTATAGCATTGTTAGGCGTGCTGAAGAAGCTAAAATCGCTTTATCAGACTCTCCTGAATATATTGCTAATATCGCTTTATTAAGTGAAACCTTAGAATTAACTATCGAACGCGATCAGATGGTTGAATCTATTGAATCACCAAAAAGCAAAATGATTGAATTAGTTAATGATGTGGTTCAGCAAGGGGGAATAAAACCCGATGCGGTCTTTATGACAGGTGGCTCTGCGCGTTCACCTATCCTATGCCAAGCCATTGAACAACAATTGCCTAATATTCCAATTGTTAAAGGTAATGACTTTGGATCGGTTACTGCTGGTTTGGCGCGTTGGGGCGAGGTCTGCTTTAAATAATGAGCATTAAATAATCGGTTTTAAATAGCTGATTTTTTCAATATATTAAAGCGCTTTACATCCAATCTTTGTATTGATTAGATGTAGAGCGTTTTGCTTTATAAAACACGATAAAAACACAACTTTCGACAGGAGAACACATGTACCGCTTCCAAAATGATTATAATGAAATTGCACATCCTGCGGTCATGAAGGCAATCACTGATACAGTGGGGCAACGCTATGATGGATATGGCATGGATAAGCTTTGTCATCAAGCTGCTCAATCAATAAAACAGCGAATTCAACAACCAGATGCGGATATTCACTTTTTTAATGGTGGTACTATCACTAATTTAACCGCTATTTCTCATTTTTTACGTCCACACCAAGCTGTTATTTCTGTCAGTACTGGACATATTGCTACACATGAAACAGGCGCAATTGAAGCAACAGGGCATAAAGTCATCACAACATTTTCCGCTGATGGAAAATTAACACCCGAGTTATTAAAACCTATTCTTGCTGAGCATAATGATGAACATTGGGTTCAACCTAAACTTGTTTATATAACGAATGCCACAGAAATTGGTACAGTTTATCGCAAATCAGAATTGCAAGCGCTACGTCACTTCTGTAACGAACATAATTTATGGTTATACCTTGATGGTGCTCGTTTAGCGGCAGGATTAATGTCTGCACAAAGTGATCTGACTATTGAAGATATCGCCAGCTTAACTGATGCATTTTATATTGGTGGCACTAAAATCGGTGCAATGTCAGCTGAAACGCTAGTGATTTGTCATCCCGCACTAAAATCTGATTTTCGTTTTAGCTTAAAACAAAAGGGTGGATTACAAGCGAAAGGTTGGTTATTAGGTGCGCAGTTTGAAGCTTTATTTAAAGATGATCTCTATTTTAAATTAGGCAAACATCTTAATGAAATGGCATCACAATTAACCGAATTCTTTACTGCGCAAGGTTTTGAATTTTTAGCGCCACCTGAATCTAACCAAGTTTTTGTTATTTTACCAAACACGATTGCGGAAAAATTAACACAACAGTTTGTTTTTCATCGTGTATTACTTGAAGATCCTAACTTGAGTTGCTTACGTCTTTGTACTTCTTGGGCAACAACACAACAAGATATCGATGGGTTTAAAACAGCATTTCTTCAATTAGTTTAAATTTTCTGTTTAAACTTATCTCTTAATTTTATGCATTACACGCTTATTACGTGTGTAATGCATTTTCAATATAATCAGAATTTAATTACCTTAAATCTAAATATAATGCTGGAGAGGCGCATTAATAATGTTATATTGATTACTCCTCTCTCAACATAGGTAGGGTAAAAGAATGAAGAAATTGACACTCCAAGAGATGACAGATGCCCAACAAATGCGAGTAAAAACCAGGATAGGTCAAGAGAGAAAGAAATTAGGGCGTGAATTAACCAATGCCGAAATGAATAAAGTCAAAGACTCCATTATTACCGAAATCTCCCTCGAAGTTGAAAAAGCCGCCAAAAAAGCACAAGCCCTCAAGAAAAAACAAAAACTAGCTCCTAGTGATGAAACCTATAGTTGGTCAGCTAAAAACCATCGTAGCGGATATCGTTAATTTTTTAATTAGCCCTGATATATTTATTTATCCGGGCTAAGCAATTAATTCCCTGCACTCTGAACAACAACACCCAATAAAGCGCCTAATGGAGCCAATAATACATCACCAATAATAAATACCGGTGTACCTATTGTATTACCTACTAAATTTCCGACATTCGTTTTTGGTGTGCCTTTTAAATCATAAAGAGCAATATTAATCGGTTTCGGTAACACTTTTTCTACGATAACCACATATCTCGTTTGGTTACGTTCGAAAACATTGGCATTGATCCAAAAATCAATACACCACTGCAAGCTACCATCTTGTGCTTTGCACTCTTTTTTAAAATGAGCCTGTTCGAGCTCTTTTATTTCACTTTCCAGTAGCTTTACTTCAGGATTGATTAAAAATAAGAAAACACCTTGAATATCAGAAGCTAAAACACTGTCGCCTTTATTAACGTGTCTATTTTGAATTTCAAAAGGAACGGCACCTTGAGATGCTATTTTGGCGCTAAATTTCATTTTTGGCATATATTTATAGATAACTTTTAATGGGTAATCACCATAAGAGATATTATAAATTCGGGTTTTACTCGCTAGTGACATCCCTCTAAGTGAAATAGCGCTACCATCTCGTATAACTAATGGCTCTTTATCTTCTTTTAATTCCAATTTAACGACTTCAGTAATTACATCTTTATATTCTTCTTCATAATGATAAGTAAAATCTGAAACAGGGTTATTGTTCCATAGAGATTTAGTCATACAACCCGTTAGCAATGATACTCCGATGATAACTAAACCTAATTTTTTCATTTTGCCTTCTTATCTATTATGTTTTCAATATAGAGAGATCACATAGTGCATCTTATCTTACAACCGTAAGTAAAAAATAAAACCACCCTTAATTGAGTGGTTTTAAATAATACCCTGATATTGACGCAATATAGTTATATTTCCATCGTATCAATTAATGAATATAACTTTTTAAAGGCATGATATTTTTTTTCGTATGTTTTATGTTTTTCTAAATTTGGTGTATGGCGTTTTTCAAGCTTAGGCTGAGAAAGAACAACTCGTGATGAATGAGCAGGGTTTACTGCTAATTGTGCCAGCCTTGCTGCGCCAAGTGCAGGGCCAACATCACCACCTTGGCGATAATCGAGAGTCTTTCCTGTAATATCTGCAAGCAGTTGTCGCCAATATTCACTTCTTGCACCACCACCAATTAACGTAATGTTATTAGCTAATTGACCTGCATTTTCAGCAACTTCAATCCCTTGTCGTAACGCAAAACTCACGCCTTCAAGAACAGCTAGGCATAAATCAGCACGTTGATGTTCATGGGTTAACCCCCAAAAGACACCTTTCGCATTAGGGTTGTTATAAGGCGTCCGTTCGCCTGATAGATAAGGTAAAAATAGGAGGGGGCTATCAGCAAAAGTGGCGTGCTCAATCTCTTCAAACATCGCACTCACACTCTCAATTCCTGTCAATTGACACACCCAATCAAGGCACGATGCTGCACTGAGCATCACAGACATTAAATGCCAAGTATTAGGTAATGCATGACAAAAACTGTGGACTGCATTGTCACTATTTTGGAGAAATTTTTCGCTAACAACAAAATAAACACCTGAAGTACCTAAAGAGAGCATCGCTTGACCCGGCTGATAAACGCCGACACCAATTGCACCCGCTGCATTATCGCCACCACCCGCAATAATAGGCACTTGTTTCATCTGCCATTTTTTAGCGATATCTGCCAATAGATAGCCCGTTATTTGATTGCCTTCAAACAACGTAGGCATTTGACGACGCGTTAACCCTGTGGCATTTAAAAGCTCATCACTCCAATCTCGCTTTTGCATATCTAACCAAAGCGTACCCGCTGAATCTGACATATCACTGGCGAAATTACCGCTCATCTTCCAACGTAAAAAATCTTTAGGTAATAAAACATGCGCAATACGTTGAAAAATTTCAGGCTCATTTTCAGCAACCCATTGTAGTTTTGGCGCAGTAAAGCCGGGCATTACTAAGTTACCCGTAATTTTTTTAAACTGGGGATATTGCGCCTCAAGTGCCTGACACTGCTTAAAACTACGGCCATCGTTCCATAAGATTGCAGGGCGTAGCACAGCTTGGTGAGCATCAAGCAAAACGGCACCATGCATTTGTCCGCTTAACCCAATCGCCTCAATTTGATCCATTGGATAACTGCATCCAAGTTGAAGAATGGCTTCTTCCGTTGCTTGCCACCATTGCAGGGGATCTTGTTCTGACCATTGAGGGTGAGGGCGTGATATTGCTAAAGAAACAGAATGACTGGCGATAACGTCGCCTTGCTCATTCATGATGATCGCTTTAACGCTTGAAGTGCCTAAATCTAGCCCTAAATACATAAAGTTACCCCATGACCTGTATCTAATTAATAAACACAGCGGAAAACCCGCTGTGTTTATTACGTTTATGCAATTAGCCAAAAATATAGCGATTCACTAAACTTTCTAGCATTTCTTGGCGTCCACTTTGTAATTGTGGCGCTAAGGTATTGCTTTGGGCATATTTTGCCACCTCTTCAAGGCTTAATTTACCTTGTAAGATATTTTGACCTAACTCTGCACTCCAGCCTGAATAACGTTGCGCCGTAAATTTATCAAGACCACCATCTTGGATCATTCTCGCTGCAATGCGTAATGCCATTGCCATTGTATCCATTCCTGAAATATGCCCGTAGAAAAGGTCATATTTATCATTGCTTTGACGACGAACTTTAGCATCAAAGTTTAAACCGCCTGTTGTAAATCCACCTGATTTAAGAATTTCATACATTACTAGCGCATTTTCTTCTACGCTATTTGGGAATTGGTCTGTATCCCAACCTAATTGTGGATCGCCACGGTTAGCATCAACAGAGCCTAAAATGCCTAACGCAATGGCTGTCGCAATTTCATGATGGAAACTATGTCCCGCTAATGTTGCGTGGTTGGCTTCAATGTTTACTTTGACTTCTTTTTCAAGACCAAACTGTTTTAAGAAACCATAAACAGTCGCAGTATCGTAATCGTATTGATGTTTTGTCGGCTCTTGTGGTTTTGGTTCAATCAGTAATGTGCCTTGGAAACCAATTTTATGTTTGTGCTCAACAACCATCTGCATAAAGCGACCAATTTGCTCTCTTTCTTGGCGTAAGTCTGTATTTAGCAGGGTTTCATAGCCTTCGCGCCCACCCCATAATACATAGTTTTCGCCACCCAGCGCTTTTGTCGCTTTCATCGCTTCACAAACTTGTGTCGCTGCCCATGCAAAAACATCAGGATCAGGGTTAGTTGCTGCACCTGCACCATAACGAGGATTGGTAAAACAGTTTGCGGTTCCCCATAATAGCTTAACGTTGGTTTCTTCTTGTTTTTTCGCTAATACATCGGTGATCGCCGCCATATTAGAGATATATTCATTAATGTTATTGCCTTCAGAAATAACATCGACATCATGAAAACAGTAGAAAGGAACATTGAGCTTATGAAAGAATTCAAAGGCAACATCTGCTTTGCGTTTTGCTTGCTCTAATGCTTCGCCTGGTGTTTGCCACGGTCTATCAAAAGTACCGATACCGAACATATCAGAACCATTCCAGCAAAAGTTATGCCAATAGCAAGCGGCAAATCTTAGGTGATCTTCCATCCGTTTACCTAAAATAATCTCATCTGGATTATAGTAACGAAACGCTAATGGGTTATCGCTCGTTGTGCCTTCATATTGAATTTGTTGAATTTTATCAAAGTAAGACATGGAACCGTCCTTATTTAGTATCAAGTTGTAATTCTGAATGTGATTCAAGCTCAGCAGTCATCTCTTCCTGCTCTTCTGGTGTTAATTTGGCAATGCCAAAGCCCGTGAAACCCCACAGCATGGCAAAGAAGATGCCACTCCAGCACAATACAGCCCAAGGTAAGTAACTTAAGGTTGCAACACCTAACGTACCTGCCATATAAGCGCCTGCGGCTGTCCACGGTAAAATGGGTTCAAAGATAGTGGCGGAGTCTTCTACGGTACGGGCTAGATTTTTAGGGTGTAAGCCTCGTTCGATATAGGCACCGCGTAACATTTCGATAGGAATAAGGATTGAGATTTGTCCATTACAGGTCACGCCAATCATAGTTAGCCCGCAAGCAATTGTGGCTAAGATCATTGAACCGGTTGAGTGAACCATTTTTAACAATGCATGGACAATCACTTCTAATGCGCCACTTAACGATAAAGTACCCGCAAAAGAAAGGGCGCAGAAACAGATAAGCAGGGTGCTCATCATTGAGTTCATACCACCACGATTTAATAAGTTACCTAATAACTCAGGAACTTCTTTTCCTTGGATCATTGAGACATTAAAGCCATCAACAGCACTTTTTACGATGTCATGTAATCCAAAACCTTGAATAAGATAAGCATTAAACATCGCAATGGCGGCAGAGGCTAACATCACTGGGATAGTCGGTTTTTTCGTGACTGAACCATATAAAATCACTAATACAGGAATGAGAAGGATTAGATTAAAGTTATAAACACTCTCAAGACCATTGGTAATTAATGTCACTTTTTCTGGCACACCTTGTCCTGCTAAATCACCGTTCATGCCATAAACCGTCATCACAATCGCGGTTAAAATCAGCGAAGGCAGTGTGGTGTAAAGTAAGTGCCAAATATGTTGATAGAGGTCTATCCTTGCAGCCATTGCGGCAAGGTTAGTATCACCTGATAGCGGTGAAAGTTTGTCACCAAAATAGGCACCTGCAACTACGGCACCGGCTGTTGCAGCAAGGTTTGCATCCATACCAACCGCAACACCCATAAAGGCAACACCGATAGTTCCTGCCGAACCCCATGAAGTTCCTGTACAGACCGACACTAATGATGTAACCAATAATGCCGTAACATAAAGCATTTCTGGGCTGATCATTTTTAAGCCGTAATAGATCATCAATGGAATAGTGCCACCAATCATCCATGTGCCGATTAACAAGCCTACACTGATTAAAATCAGCAATGCTGGCATGGTTTTAGCAATTTTTTGTGAGATTGCCGTTAAGATCTCGTCATAGCGATAACCTAATCGCTTTACTAATAGCGCAGCTACAACCGTAGACAGCACCATCAAAGGCTCTGGTGGTAAATCAAAAGCGGCGTAGCCTCCTCCTAATAGCACCACCATGGTGAATATTGGAAAGAGTGATTCGAGTAATGTCGGTGTTCTCGGGCTGTTTATCGTTTGCGTTTTCATTGTAATTTATTCCAAACTGGCGTGAGGTAAGGTACGAATAAGCCGAGTGAAAACGGTTTCTAATATTGAACGAGGTGTCGCGATATTAATGCGGAAAAAACCATCCCCAACCGCACCAAAACCACGCCCCCAACTCATTTCCACTTCAGCTAATGAAACAAACCAATGTTTTAGTTGTTCTTCAGATAACTGCATTTTTTGGTAGTTAATCCATAGCATGTAGGTGCCATGACTTTGAGTGATAACCCAATCAGGAAAGTAACGTTCACATTGTTCTTTTACCCAACGTCGGTTATCAGCAAGGTACGTTTTTAATTCACCAACCCATTGTTGGCCTTGTAAGGTGTAAGCTTGCAAAAAAGCGGGAACTGAGAAATAACCAGGATTATGAATACCCGCAGCAATTAAGCATTGTTTGAATTTTTCACGATATTCAGGATTGGCAATAACGATATTAGCGACTTCGAGTCCGGCTAAATTGAATGTTTTAGCTGGAGAAGTACAAATAAAAGAGTGTTGTTTTACATAACTATTTACTGATGAAATAGGGTGATACGTTGCTCCATCAAAAACAAAATCTGCATGTACATCATCAGAAATAATAAAAACCTGATATTTCTGTGCAAGTTCCGCTATTTTTAATAGATCACTTTTTTGCCATACCGTACCTGTTGGGTTATGTGGCGATAGTAAAATAAAGCAGACAGACTGTTTAAACTTACTTTCTAAGTCATCAAAATCAATTTCATAATAGCCGTCACGATAAATCAGCGGGCTTTCTAATAGTTCACGTTGATTGACACAAACTGCATTACTAATAGGATGATAAGCCGGTGATAAGGTTGTGACTTTATCACCAACACGTGTGAAGTTTTGAATATAAAGCGAGACTGCTTGAATAATACGAGGGCAAAAAACAATAGATTCAGGCTCAACAACCCACTGATATTGCGTTTTAAACCAATTTACAGCAACGTTATTCCAATCATGGCTAAGGTCGGTATAGCCATAAATTCCTTTGAGATTAAATTGAGTCAATGCATTAATAATAAAATCAGGCGCAGGAATATCCATATCTGCAACAGATAACGGGATAACATTGGCGTTACTATTACACCATTTTGCGCTATAGGTATTTTGCCTAGAAATTAATTTATTAAAGTTATTCTGATACATGAAAAATCTCCTCGGCAACCGTGTTTAAAAACAAAATACTCGTTGTTATTAACATTGGTTATTCCTATTTTTTACTTTGCTATTACGAAATTTGGCTTGTGTGATAGTAATCACATAGCGATGAAAGCAAGTTCTAGCAAAATTAAAGCTGTGGTTTAATGCCTAGCTGGGTAATTAGGTAGAGTAAAATGAAAAAAGATAAATACTTTCGTATTGTGCTGTTATTCAACGCTAATAAAGTCTATGACCGACAAGTGGTTGAGGGTGTTGGAGAATATCTTCAGGCATCACAGTGCCATTGGGATGTATTTATTGAAGAAGATTTCCGTACTCGGCTTGATAATATAAACCATTGGGTTTGTGATGGTATCATTGCTGATTTTGATGATCCGATTATTGCTAAGCATTTAAGCCAATCACCATTAACCGTTATTGGTGTCGGCGGCTCTTATCATCGAGAAGAAAATTATCCCCCCGTTCCTTATATCGCCACTGATAATTATGAGTTAGTTCAACAAGCCTTTTTGCATTTAAAACAAAAAGGGCTTAAACACTTTGCTTTTTATGGCTTACCAGCAAAAGATCATCCTCATTGGTCTAATGAACGAGAGTATGCATTCCGACAATTAGTTACCAGCGAAAAGTATCCGGGTATTGTCTATAACGGTATGGATATTACGCAAGAGAATTGGCAGCACGCACAAAATCGTTTATCTGATTGGATACAAACTTTACCACCTCAAACTGGGATTATTGCGGTCACCGATGCAAGGGCACGGCATTTACTGCAAGTTTGCGATAATTTAAATATTAATGTGCCTGAAGAAATAAGCATTATTGGTATTGATGATGAAGATATGACACGTTATTTATCTCGTATTGCATTATCTTCTGTTGTGCAAGGTTCACGACAAATGGGATATTTAGCCGCAAAGTTATTACATCAAACCCTAGAAGGGCATGTAACAGATAAACAGCAAAGAATATTAGTTCCCCCTGTTAAAATAGTCGAACGTCGCTCAACGGATTTTCACTCATTTAACGATCCTACCGTTGTGCAGGCTATGCATTATATTTATTACAATGCCTGTAAAGGGATAAAAACAGAGCAAGTTTTAGATGCGGTTAATATGTCGCGTTCTAATTTAGAGCAACGGTTTAAAAAGGAGATCGGTAAGACAATTCATACCGTTATTTATGAAGAGAAACTCAAGCGCGCTCAAAATTTATTAGCCACGACAACCCTTGCAATCCAAGAAATATCAGTGATGTGTGGCTATCCGTCATTGCAATATTTTTACTCTATCTTTAAAAAAGAATTTGGTATGACGCCAAAAGAGTTTAGGGATGAGTGAATACCAATATATTCCACATCATATTTATAATTAATTGAATTTTACTTTCTACGGCTATTCGCCCAAGGATCACAATCTGGGTGGTCGATAACTTCAATCACATCATCAATATCAGCTTCAAGAGAATCAAGATAGAGCGCTTCCACTTCAGCGCGTGCCCAAGGGGTTCTGCGCAAAAATTTTAAACTTGATTTCACGCTAGGATCGCTTCTAAAGCAGTTAATCTTGATAAGTTGACCTAATTTAGCCCAGCCATATTTAGCCACCAGCGCATTTATTTGCATTTCGAGAGTAACGCCATGCAAAGGATCTTTAGAAACGTGTCCGGTCATTACTATTTTTACCTACAATGAAATAGAAGAAGCGATGCAGAGTACAAGAAAGCCGTAAGAGTGGCAATAAAATGGGCTGAATAAAATAGAGATGATGCGTTGTTATCCCGCATGGCTCGTAATATAAAAGATTTCCCATTTGTCATCGTCAGTATGCCTTAGCGTGATCCGAAGATCAGTAGGGCCTTTAAATTCGATGTTCACATCCTGCATTTCCACTTCCGTGCCATTAAACCAGCGACGTAGACGATTCCCATTTGTTTGTTTTGGAAAACTATAAGCAAATTGATATCCAGAAGCAGGGATTTCTCTCATCACTTTAGCTTTAAACTCTTCTAATGTTTTCCCTGTATAAAAGGTGTCGGTGTTGAAACACAGTACAGCGTTAATGGCAGTAATTGGACGACATTAGAATTAAATAAACGTAATACTGTTGTTAGTGCTACAAAAAATGAGGGTGAAGTGACTTTGAATTTTAGAGGTTATTATAAGCAAATGGAGAAGGACGTTTTCCCCGGAATAGCAAATGCCACATTAGATCTTGAAATTGTTTATCAATAAAACGTTTATGAAGCCAAGCCATTAAATTAAGTTAATAAGTTTAATGGCTTGGTTAATATTAATTACTTCTTACGCGAAAAAGCGGAAAAAGAGTGTATCACTTTTTTATTGATAATTATTTTATCTAATTGTTGTTGCAACTGTTTATCATCCATTGTCGCACGATTATGTTGACGAAGATGCTCAGCCCACGAAGCCACCATAAACGTTTCCATATAAGTTTGAACGTTGTTTTCCGTAATGGCATCAGATGAAACAAAAAGCCCCCATGAATAACCTCCATCTCTTAAACGAACAGTTTTAAACTGTTCCATCAAACGCAGAAATTGCTCACGATAGATTGCCTCAATTTGATAATTTACGGTAATTAACACAGGGCCTTTATCCGCTGTGATTTCAATAAACCCATCATCAAGAATAAAGTGCTCTGAATGCTGTAAGTTGATGTTGTCATGTTCCAATTTGACACGCAAAACACATAACCAAACTAAAATAATCCCAACCGTTGCGCACAGCAAAGCTATCGTCACTGAAGTATGTGAAGCAATTTGTCCCCAAACAAGAGAGCCTAACGCCATTGAACCAGAAAATACGGTTAAATAGAGTGCCAAACCTCTCGCACGAACCCAATTAGGCAATGCTGTTTGTGCTGAAACCATTAATGTGGAAAGAGTGATTATCCAGCTAAATCCAGCGAGCATGCTGGCGAAAATAGCTAAATATTTTGAAGTCGCACTCGCGAAAATAAATAGCACCAATGCAGTACCTATCGTGCCAATAGCGATCAGCGTACTGGTACTCAATTTTTCACGTAATGTTGATAAACTAAATGCACCAACCACTGCACCAATACCAATACTAGTCGTTAATAAACCATATAATGTCGCATCACCGTGCAGTGAGACACGAGCGACTAGCGGTAACATAGCCCAATAAGCACTCGCAAAAATAAAAAAGCTGGCTGCTCTTATAATCGTTTTTATTAATGCCGGACTATAACGTGCATAGCGTAAACCTGAGATCATCGCGGCTACAACCGATTCGGCAGGTAGTTTTTCCTCTTCTTTTTTCTCGCCTTCCCACCACCAGACAGCAAGAATAATGGCGATAAAGCTCAAAGCATTAAGTAAAAACGGTAAATAAAGACCGACTTGAGAAATCAAAATACCTGCTAGTGCGGGGCCTATCGCTCGGCTGATATTAATTCCCATACTGTTTAAGGCAATGCCTGATTTTAATTCATGAGGCTCGACAATACTTGGCACAATAGCCTGCCATGCAGGGCCTAAAAACGCTGCGCCAGAGCCTAAAACAAAGGTAATTAATAATAACCAGCCAATGCTAATAACATCAAAATAAACCAAAACAGCTAATAATGAGGCAGCACAGAGCATTAAAATATTGACGAAAATAAGCAGTTTTCGTTTATCGAAAATATCAGCAATTGCTCCTGCTGGGAGTGCTAATAAGAAAACAGGTAATGTGGTCATGGCTTGAATAGCTGCAATCATAACAGGATCAGGGCTTAGGTTAGTCATCAACCAACCAGCACCCACATCATTCATCCAAGTACCAATATTAGAAAATAGCGTTGCCATCCATAATACGAAAAAAATACGATTACGTAAGGGCGACCACGCAGAAGCATGTTGCGTTGCCATAGTCTTATCTCTCTTTGTTTGAGATGGTCGGTAAATAATTACCGACCATCGTTATCATAAAAATTAGAATGCAAAGCAAGAACAGCCTAAAGCGCCCCAAAATGCATTATCATCTGAAATAGGAATGGATGATTGGCGAGCAATATCATGTTGATGCCCATGAACATGGCAAGCACCACAGCATTGATGTAGCTGATTTAATACCGCTGTTTTTGTCTCTTGTTGCAAGTAGGAGTAATGACCCGGTACTTTAATGACAGGCGACCAATCGGGTAATACAGGAATAGAAGGCGGTGTTAACGATGAAAAATCACCATTTGCATACACTATCTTGCCATCCACAACGGTTAAACGTGATTCAATCGTTTTGATCTCATTTTCAGGTACTCGAAAATAATCAGCAGAAAGGGCGACAAAATCGGCAAGTTGACCTGCTTTAATTTGACCTTTTTTGCCTTGTTCATTGGAGAACCATGAACTTCCCATCGTCCACAGCATAAGCGCTGTATCTCTGTCTAAACAATTATCGCCGTCATACATTTGCAGACCACCCACAGTACGCCCCGAAACTAACCAATAAAGTGCAGTCCACGGATTGTAACTAGCAACACGAGTTGCATCTGTACCTAATCCAACAGGTACTTGTGCACTTAGCATTTTGGCGACGGGCGGTGTTTGTTTCAGTGCCTTTGTACCATAACGTTGTGCAAAATATTCACCTTGAAACGCCATACGATGTTGAATAGCTAATCCACCACCAAGCGCTTTTACGCGTTCAATATTTTTCTCACTAATGGTTTCAGCATGATCAAAAAACCAATGTAATCCATTGAAAGGAATATCTTTATTTACTTTTTCAAAGACATCTAACATACGGCTAATAGATTCGTTATAAGTGGCATGTAAACGAAATGGCCAGCGATGTTCGACTAAATGGCGGATCACTTTTTCTAATTCAGCTTCCATATTTTCGGGAAGATCAGGCCTTGGCTGTAAGAAGTCCTCAAAATCAGCCGCAGAAAAAACCAACATTTCACCTGCACCGTTATGACGATAAAAATCACTGCCATCACCGGGTGATACCATTGATGTCCATTGTTGGAAATCTTCAAACTCTTGTTTAGGTCTTTGGGTAAACAAATTATATGCAATGCGTATGGTTAATTGGTTATTCTTGGCGAGCTCATCAACGACTTGATAATCTTCAGGATAATTTTGAAAACCGCCTCCCGCATCAATAGCACTCGTTACACCAAGACGATTCAACTCTTTCATAAATTGACGGGTTGAATTCACTTGATACTCAAGGGGTAATTTAGGACCTTTTGCTAATGCAGAATAGAGCAACATGGCGTTGGGTTTTGCTATCAATAATCCAGTAGGATTGCCATGTTCATCACGTTGAATTTTACCACCCGGTGGATTTGGAGTCTCTTTGGTATAACCAATCGCACGCAGAGCTGCTTTGTTTAGCAATGCGCTGTCATAAAGGTGTAATACAAAAACGGGAGTATCTGGTGAGACCGCATTAATCTCGTCTAGCGTTGGCATACGGCGCTCGGCAAATTGAAACTCGCTCCAACCACCAACAACACGCACCCATTGCGGTGATGGCGTTACTTGGGCTTGTGCCTTTAACATATCAAGGGCAATAGAAAGAGAGGGTACGCCTTCCCAACGTAATTCAAGGTTATAATTTAATCCACCACGGATCAGATGAAGATGTGAGTCATTAAGACCAGGAATAATAATGTGATTTTTTAGATCAATGATTTTTGTTTCTGCATTTTGGAACTGCATCGCTTCATCATTGGAGCCAATAAAAAGAAATTTACCTTGATAGACAGCTATCGCTTGGGCGATAGGATTTTCTTTATCAAGAGTATGGATCTCACCATTGATAAATATTTCAGTCGCGAAAGTTTTATTCATGATTTTTGATTTCCTATTTGAAAGGAATTACCCCTTTATTAAATAAAAGGCGTGAGCGTACCGCGCTTTATTAGCAATACAGATAACTATTTCTTTTTAAAAAAATTAAAAATAAGAAGGTAAGTTTTTATATTTATTTCAGCAGGTTTTTTAAATTGTAGCTTAAGTTTATTTCATTACTATTTAAAACATTTGCTTTAAGGGAACAAAAAAAATGAACAAGATAAGGGTGATGTAATTTATTGATTTAATTTAAATATCACTCATCTACAATTTATTCGATAGAGTTATCAATACGAGACAAACATTCACAGTCCAACACCGTTATCGATTTACTCTTTAGTTTAATCGCCTTAATACTGACTAAATGCGCTAAAGCGCGGTTTAATTGTCTGGTTGAGATCCCAAGCATTGCCGCTAATGAGTCTCTTTTTTCTAATTGAAAAGAGAGTCCTTCTTGTTGTGCTTTAAAAAATAAATATCGACGTAATTTAAATTCTGAAGAATAGGGTGATTGAGCGTGTTTTAATGACGTTTGATAAAGTTTTTGGCTTAATTGCTGGCAAATAAAGGTGAGAAAATTAGTATCTTGCAATGCTTTTTGTCTGACAATGGAAAGAGGTAACGCTAATAAATAGGAAGGAACTAAGGCTTGTACGGTGCTAAACACCATTTCATCTTTAGCTGAAAACAGTTCTAAATCACCAATAACACAGAAAGCTTGTTCAAAAGAAAAAACCACATGCTCACCGTTTATTTCATAGCGTTCAATCTGTAATTTTCCTTCCACTAGACAGTATAAATGTGTTGCTTGGCTATTTTGCGTTATTAAATATTCTCCCGTTTTCACTTCCATTAATCGCATAGAAGACAACAATACATCAGATAAATAAGTATCAAGTTGATGCATTAAAATAAAAGCGTTACGTTTTTTTTCGTCATTAACTATTTTCACTTTTATTTTCCTTTCGCAATTAAGCTTCAATTTATTATCGAAAATAGCATACTTTTCAAAAAAGGACATATGTCCTTTTTTAGGCTGGTGGAGGTGATTACTATCATGATATTCCTAATATTTAGAGACTATATTAATGACATTCAATCCCAGCTTATTACCTAAAGTCGAGCTTCATGTGCATTTAGATACCTGCTTAAGCTATTTTTATATTAAACAGCTAGATCCAACAATAAGCTTTGATAAGTTTAATCAGCAATTTGTTGCTCATAAACCCTGTTTTGATTTGGGCGATTTTTTAAGTAAAGTCACGCCACAAATTGATATTTTGCAGACTAAATCCGCAATTACACTGGCCGTTGACGATCTATTTTATCAGTTGAAAGCAGACAATGTTATTTATGCTGAAATCCGATTTGCCCCGTTATTACACACAAAACAGGGCTTAACAGATAAAGACGTTGTTGAAGTTGTTATTTCAGCTATGAATGAAGCATCTCAAAAATATGATATTAAAGCAGGATTGATCTTATGCACATTGCGTCATTTTAGTGCGTTAGAGAGTCTACAAACCGCCAAATTAGTTGTCGAATATCTGAATAAAGGTGTTGTTGCACTTGATTTAGCGGCTGATGAAGCGCGTTTTTCTTTAGATAATCATATTGCTGCTTTTGATTATGTTAAAAAATCAGGAGGGAATTTAATTGCTCATGCAGGGGAAGCAAAAGGCGCTGAAAGCGTTACTGAAACATTGGATAAACTGCATGTTACTCGAATTGGTCATGGTGTTAGAAGTATTGAAGATAATAAAGTCGTTAACAGGCTTAAATCTCAAAATATATTATTAGAGGTTTGCCCAAGTTGTAATATTATCTGCAATATCTATGAGCAAATAGACCAACACCCCGTTAATCAGCTAAAAAAGCAGGGCGTTAAATTAAATATTAATACTGATGCACGAACAGTTGCCAATACTTCGTTAAATAAAGAGTATCAGTTATTACATGATACTTTTGGTTGGAGCGAAAAAGATTTTCAGCAATGCAATATCGATGCTCTTAATGCCAGTTTTATTGCAAATGACGTTCGTAAAAAGCTAATGGATAAGCTCTGCTACGTTCACGCAAAATAGTGAACTACACATAATAACCATCAAAGAGAACACCTTTATTTTTAAGGTGTTTTCTTTATTTTTAAGCAGAAACACTTATTTGTCAGATTGCGATTATTCAATCTAGATAAAACAATGTGATATAAAACATAAGAATGGTGAAATCTAATCACATCCTTCCTGTTTTAAGAATAATTACATTCAATAAGTAAGAATAATTGATGACTATGTTGATATAGCCCTTATCAATGTAAGGATACAACATGTCTGAAGAACAGCGTTATGAGATGGATAATTTAGTTAATCTTGCCCAACCTTATGCTGTTGATAGTTTTGATGATGCACTTTTTACTGCATCTATGAATGAAGCTGATAACTGGCATCGCCAAAATAATGCTAACTATCAATCATTATGGCAAAAAATGCCTCAACCAGTTATTCCTGTTAATTTATTTAAAACTATGGATTTAGCCACACCCACACATCGTAACGGTATTTGGCTAAACAGTTCAGGAACAGGACAACAAGGAAAGACACAAGTTTTCTTTGATGATGTCAGCCTAAAGCGCATTGAAACTGCAATGACGCAGATTTTCTATCACAACGGTTTAATATCAACCACTCCCGCTCGTTTTCTAATGTTGTCTCCTGATCCTCAATCTGGCGATCATGCTGGTTTTGCGACAGCTTTCTTAAAATTCACCCAATGTGCTCCCATTAAAGAGCTGGTTTTTACTGTGTCAGAACACGGTCAGTTTGATACAAAATTAGCATGGTCTACATTGCAACGTTGGGCGAATGATCCTGCGCCTATCTACATTCTTGGGCTAACCCTTTTCTTTGAACATTTATGCTTAAGTCGTCCTGATGCATTCACTCTGTTATCACCGATTAAAGGGTTAACAGGTGGTGGATGGAAAGGGATGACAAAACAACTTGAACGCCCAGATATTATTCAAGGATTAAAAGAAACCTTACATGCTCCCAATGTCGATATTCGTGATATTTATGGCATGACAGAGCATCCTTTACACTACATTAGTTGCAGTGAAGGTCATTTCCACATTCCTGCTTACTCTCGTTTTGCCATTTTTGATGAAACAGGTGATCGAGCACCAGAAAGGAAAGTAGGCTTTATCCAACTTGAAAATCCTTTTTTTGATTCATTAGCTTCTCAGCGCCTATTAACCCAAGACTTAGGTTTATGGGGCACACAATGCGCTTGTGGTCATCCATTACCCTATATTCACTATATCGGCAGAGCGACTTCACCAGAGGGCACTTGTGCGGCGCAGGTAAAATGACAGAAGCAATACACGTTCGTTTAGCAAACATTAAACAGTGTTTAATACACTGCCTTAATGAGAATTGGCTATTCTCTGATGATCCCTTGACGCAAGCATTCTGCCTTAGCCGTTTAACACAGTGGGCTTATAGCGACATATTAGAGCAAAAAGTGGCTAATGAATTGGGGGGCAAATGCTGGCGAGCACCGAATAAACTATTAATTGTGGTATCAGAAAAAGATCCCCTAGGTACATTAGAAGCACTACTTGCGGGCTATTTAATTGGTAGTCCTATCCGAATAAAAGCGCGATTATCCACTCAATGGCTTTATCTTTTACGTGCTTATTTAGGTTTAAATGAAAATGAGTGTGAAATTCTTGATTGGTCGAGTGAAAATCAAAATGATGAGCTTGTTCTTAACGGAGTTGAAGCTATTTTATTGGCGGGGAGTGATGCGCTTATTCAGCATTATCGCAAGGTAGTGCCAGCACAAATTAAATTAATTGAGTTAGGGCCAAAAATAAGTGCAATGGCTATTTTAGGTCATTCATTGCCTGATATTTCCCTTATTTTAAAAGATGTTTGTTTATTTAGACAGCAAGTTTGTAGCTCACCCCGTTTTATCTTATTAGAGAATGAAAACTGCGCCCAACAGCTTTATCAGCAACTTTCTATTGCATTACCTTCATTATCTCCATTGCCAGAAACAGTAAAGCTTCAACAAATGGCACAAGTACACGAATATTCATTGTCTCGTGACTTACTCAATAATGAAAAACCCACACTTTATGATGCAAATTCAGGCTGGGGGATCACTTACCACACTCAATTTGCACCTCAATATTGGCTTAATATTGGTTTTCAATTGATCGTCGGTTCCGTAGCGCATCATTTGCAGTTAGCTCAAAAGCAGTGGTTTGCACGCTTACAAACATTGGGCTATCACGGCTCACTTTCGTCAATTTCACCACAACAATATAACTTCACTCGCTATTGTCCAATTGGCTCGATGCATTCTCGCCCAATGACTGCAACGCATGATGGCTTTTTTATGTTAGCCACACTGGTGTTTTTTATTAATCAGGAAGGGTAATCACATTGAATAAACGGAAAATATTTATCACTGGTGCGAATGGATTTATAGGCTCTTATTTATTACCTAAGCTTGCAGAGCTTGGCGATGAATTAACGGTATTGTGTCGTGATCCCCATAAAATTTATCCTAATCGCCCTGTATTGCCAGCGGATGTAAAAGTGATAAAAGGGGATTTACTCCAACCTGATACATATCGTGAAGCACTTATTGGGCAAGATATTATTATTCATTTAGCTGCTGATTATCGAGTGGGAGTTGCACCTAGTCGTTCTGAACATCAAAAGATGTATCAAACCAATGTCACTGGCACATTGAATTTGCTAAATGAAGCCAAAAGAGCGCAAATTCCTCAGATTTTATATACCAGTACCACCGCTGCATTAGGCGAAACGCAAGGGGTATTGCTTGATGAAACTCATCGCCATAATGGCTATTTTCGCAGTTATTATGAAGAAACAAAGCAAGTTGCCCACGTATTAGTCGAACGCCACCAGCAACAAGGAATGCCGATTAAAATTGCAATTTGTGGTGGTGTATTTGGTCAAGGTGACAATAGCGTTTTGGCACAAACGTTATCTGCTTTTTTCAATAAAAAAATTCCGTTTCAAGTCAGTACAAACAGTACTTTTCAACTCTGCCATGTAGAGAAATTATGTGATGGCTTATTACGCTTACTTGCCTTAGATAAATCTCAAGAAACAGTGCTGTTTACTGGTGATGTTTTCTCTATGCCTGAAATTTTCACACTACTCAGCGAAATACAAAAAACTGCGCCATTACCGATAAAAAATCGCAGTAGTTTAAGACCTTTAGCATGGTTGATGGATAAGCTCGCCTTGCTCGGTTTCTCCATGCCACTTTCTTGTGAAGCACTACGTATTATGGATGGAAGCACTTATACCTATTCATCTTCTAAAGCAGAACAGCTATTAGGATGGACAGCAGGTGAACCATTAAATGACTTTAAGGATTATGCCCAAAGTATTGCTAACCAATACACATTGATGAATAAGGAGCCCAAATGAAGCCAAGGACGCTCACTTCGCAATGGGGAAACGTGACATTGTCACTAGAAACAGAGCAACTGCTAAGTATCAAAGGTGATACAGATAATGCGGTTTTTTATGGGCAAGGTTATGGCGCAGCCTATTTACGTTTGTGGCAACTTGATTTATCACGTCGAGTCGCGAGCGGTCGCTTAAGTGAAGTGATGGGAAACGGTGCGCTTAGAACAGATATTTTCCAACGTCGGCTAGGCTTGGTTGAACTCGCAAAAATGGCAGAGCTTGACGATAAAAATGCATCGCCAGATAGCTGGCAAGCGACTCAATTTCAACATATTACCGCGTATATTGCAGGTATTAACCAAGCTATAAAAGATCTAAAAATTCGCCCAATAGAGTGTTTATTACTACGTTACAAGCCTGAATTATTTACCACAACAGACAGCTATCTGTTAGGGCAACTGAAATATTTTATTAATTCAGCATGGCAATATGAATTATTTCACACTCGTTTAGCTAATCGACTGACACCATCTCAACATCAGCAACTTTTATCTACCTTTAGCCTTGAGGGAGAGCAAATCCCACCATTTCCTTTAGATGAACAGGGTGAATATTATCCAGAGGTCATTGCAGCGTTTAAAGAGGGATTAAAAGGCTTACAACACTTAGGTTTAGCATCGCCAGATACCGGCTCTAACGTAATTGCTGTCAATGGTTCGCTTACTGCATCTGGCAAACCGATGTTAGCTGCCGATCCCCATATGGGGCATGTTAACCCAAGTTTTAATCTGTTATGCCGTTTAGAGAGTAAAGAAGGCTTAAGTGTGATGGGGTCACATTTTCCCGGTTCACCGGGCATTATTGTGGGACGCAATACTCATGCAGCTTGGGGAATGGTCGGCATTATGGCGGATAACCAAGATTTATATTGGGGACGCATTGATTTAGAAAACGAAAAGGTCGAAACCACACAAGGATGGGAGCCATTAACAAAAAGGACTCACACCATTGGCTTAACCTCAAAACGTCAACATACTTTTGTGACTTATGATTATTCACAAGGTCGATTAATGTCTGAAAAAGCCGGCTATGGTTTATTTTTACGCTGGCCGGCATTAGATAATCCAAGTGGCGATATTACTTTTTATCAGCTCGCAAAATGCCATAACTGGACATCATTTAGAGAAGCCTTAAGACATGTGAAAAATTCCCCAATGATGGTGGGATATGCAGATATTCACGGCGATATTGGCTTACAAAGTATGGGATATATTCCTAAGCGCCATAGCGAATTAGGCAGCTTAGTGCTCAGTTTGACGGAGCCATTACATCAGTGGCAAGGTTATGTTCCTTTCGATGATTTACCCGCCGAATATAATCCTGAGCGCGGGTATGTCCTTTACGCTAATCAATACAGTACCTCGCTCTTTGATGGGAAACCGGCGTTATCTAATCGTTGGCATCCACCAACAAGGGCTTTACGTATTGAGCAACTTATTCAGCAAACTCAAAAGCATACTTTTGAAACTTTTCGTCAGATGCAAGATGATAAAAAAGATCTGTTTGCTCAAAAAGCGCTCGCTTTTTTATTACCTTATATACCTGAAGATAAAATGCTTTCTCAATGGGATTGTGATACTCAACAACTCAATGCATCACGGCTTTTTGATGTATGGATACAGCATCTTACAGATAGAGTCTTAGGAAAGGTGCTAAAAAGAGGATCACGCGCACTGTATACGGATTTCTGGCCAAGTTGTCGCTGGAGCATTCTCAATATTCTGCAACACCATCTTCAAGATTGGCAGTTTGAACAAGATGCGATTTCTACATTAATTCGTGAAACCTATGCCAGCGCATTAATTGCCAGTCAGAAAATGGAACGTCCTTACGTTGAATTTCAGCATAGTATCAAAAAACCATTGTGGCTTAATCGTCTATTAACTGGTCGTTATCCTTATCAAGGCGGTAATCGAGAAACCATTCATGCCACAAGGCAGAATGCTGATTTCTTAACGCAATCCCAGATAGGTAATAGCGACACCATTAAAACTAAGCCTTATACCTTTGGTCCCGGTTTTAAATTGATCGCCCATTTAACCCCGCAAGGCGAATGCCACTATTTAATCAACACCCCAGCAAAGGGAAATCCTTTTTACTGGAAACTGCGTCATGTATTGGAATATTGGCAAACAGGAACCCGACAAAAAACCGTTTTGCCTCTTTGTGAAAATAACCATCATTGTAATGATAAAAAGGAATGACACATGGCAAGAATGAAGCTATGGCAACAAACAGGGCATCCTGCACGCCTATGGCATCCTATTTCAAACGATCGCATTCAGTGTGAGCTTTGCCCGCGAGCATGTAAAATTAACTTAGGTCGTACAGGTACTTGTAAGTTAAGACGCAATGAAAATGGCAGTTTAGTGACGCTAAACTACGGTAAATCGGTGCCTATGACACAAGAATCGATAGAAACCGAAGCGGTTTACCATTATGCACCCGGTGAACGTATTTTATCGTTAGGTAATATTGGCTGTATGTTACGTTGTGATTTTTGCCAAAATTGGAGTACAAGCCAAGCTCGTTATGTGCAAGATAGTAACGTCGCTTATTACAGTCCTGAAGATGTGGTCAATTATGCGTTAAAACATAATATCCGTGTTTTATCGTGGACTTATAACGATCCGATTGTTTGGCATGAATTTGTTATGGATACGGCGAAACTCGCCCGTGAACATGGCTTAAAAAATCTCTATAAAAGTGCGTTTTATATCAGCGAAAAAGGGATTGATGAATTACTAGGTGTAATGGATATCTTTAGTATTTCATTAAAATCAATGCAAGATAGTTTTTATCGTAAACATACAGGAGGGCGATTACAGCCTGTTCTTGATGGTATTAAACAAGTTTATGATGCGCGTAAATCGACAAATAGCCCGCACCTTGAAGTCTCTAACTTATGTGTGACAGGACGTAATGACTCACTGGAAGAAGCGAAGAAAGTCACGGATTGGATGCTTAAGTATCTCGATGCAGATATTCCGTTGCACTATGTTCGTTTCCATCCTGATTACCAATATCGCCACGTTGAACGTACATCGATTCCTTTTCTTGAACAAGCTCGTCAGCAAGCCTTAAATGAAGGTATGCGCTATGTTTATGTGGGGAATGTGTTTGATACAGACAGCGCAAACTCTTATTGCCCAGAGTGTCACACCTTGTTAGTGAAACGCAGTGGGTTAATTGCACAATCTCACTTAGAAAATGGGCAGTGTCCTCGCTGTCATTTTCAGCCTTCCATTATTTTACCTTGGGCTGGATCTAACACCGACAAATTATCAGAACATATCCCTGATGATTTTATCTGTATTACACATCCTTTCCGTGGTCCTGTTCAGGCATGTCATATTGAACAAAAAAATGACTCGCCAATTTATTATCAATTTATCACTCGACAGGGAGAGCCTGTTGGTCCAATAAGCACCAATAGTTGTCATCGCTTTATGTTGTCGAAAAGTAGCCCTAAAGCAGAGGGTATTCGTCTTTATCATCACCAAAATGAACCTTGCCAGCTGTTTGAGGTTTACGATCGCGCTCATTTTCCTGTTACTGAAGCCGAAAAAACGCATCTTGGTAGCGAAAATGTGCCGATCACGCTTATTCCATTAAAAGGACGCTAAAAATATGCCACTTAATAGAGGATGGTCATTAATACGTGCTCAGCTTATTGCGGCTCAAATTCGTAAAGCGAAACTAGATGATAAAATACCGAATCTTCCTATTATTTATTTACCAGGAATTTTAGGAACTAAGCTTTTTGATAGACAAAAACAGGCCTTTATTTGGGGTGATCATCGTAGTGTTTTTACAAAAAGTGATTATGAATATGAACATCCCAACGCTCAGCATTCACCTCGCGTATTAGCCACCGAGCAATTGCACGCATTTTCGATTGTTCCTTATTTAGTGAGCACACTTGTCACTCAAGAGCTTAAAGATGTGCTTGAAACAGCATTAGGTTATCGCGAAGGGCAAGATCTGTTTTTCCTTGCCCATGACTGGCGAGCTGATCATCGATTGCTGGTGGATGCTATTGATAGAGAAGTTAATCGGCTGAAAACTATTTTTGGTGAGAACCAGCCTTTTATTTTTATTGCACAATCTGCATCTAATCTCGCAATACGCTATTGGTTACGCCATACCACGCCAGAAAATAGAGCATTAGTGGCTAAATGGTACGCTTTTGGTCCACCTTGGCACGGTACATTTCAAGCATTATCCATGATGGAAACGGGTTATTACGCAGGAAGCCGCTATCTTTATGGGTTTTCCTCTGATGATGTTTGTGGCTGTCCTTTTGTATACCAATTATTGCCACCTGATCCTGTGGTAATAGATAGCTACGGCAGAGCGTTAAGTGATTTTGATATCTATGATGAAGCATGTTGGGAGCACTATCGCTTAGGCCCTTATAAAACCTCAATCAGTTCAGCACAGAATCTGCGAGTAAGGGAGGCATTAGCACAGAACCTACAATGCGCTAAACGCTTTACTGATGCGGTTTCAGGAATTAACGCAGATGAACAAACTGTGCCACAAGTATGGTATTTGAGTGATAACAATATCACGTTAAAAGCCGCCATTTATGGTAGAGATCGCTGGTATTTACAAGCCAAAGATATTAAACGTGAGTTTCCGCAATTAGCGGCTCAAACATTAACAGTCGGTGACGACCACCTTCCTTTAGAGGGGTTATTACAATATTGGCGTGCGCCTATTGTACGTGATCGCTATCAACATCCTTGGGGCGAAAGCTTTGCCTTTATTAGCCAAGCATCAACACATCGCGCATTAATAAATCATTCACCTAATTTAAGAAGTTTGGCATTTGATATTGCAACAGAAAGAAGAAAAGAGCGTTAATAAAATTAATACTTTCCATTAATTGAGGAGTTGAGTCAGAAAATAAAAACTTACATAATGCAGGTATCTCGCCGTTAAACTCTTAATTTGTGCGTAAACATATGACATCAAATATAAATGGAATTATCGATAATATTCGCAAAGCAATACAACACTCAACACAAGGTATGATTGGACGCGAGCAGCTTGCTGAACTGGTTGTTTTAGCCGCAGTTGCTCATGAACATTTGCTTGTTATCGGCCCTCCAGGTACAGCGAAAAGTGCCGTTGTCCGCAGAATTTCTCAAACATTGGGCGGGCGTTATTTTGAATACCTTTTGGGGCGTTTTACCGAACCTTCAGAGTTATTTGGTGCCGTTGATCTCAAAAAACTAAAAGAAGGTAAAGTCGAAACCGATATCACAGGAATGTTACCTGAAGCGGATATTGTTTTTCTTGATGAGGTTTTTCTGGGTTCGACTGCAATTTTAAATACCTTATTGGGTATTTTAAATGAGCGTCGATTTAAACGTGGTCATACCGATATTATTAGCCCATTAAAAGTGTGTATTGGTGCTGCTAATAGCTTGCCTGATGATCCTAACCTTGCTGCATTCTCTGATCGCTTTCTTATTCATCTTTTTATTGATCCTGTACCCGATCACCAATTAGAAGCTATGCTCGAAGGCGGATGGGCTTCAAGCCTGACTCAACTTTCAGCTCAGCTCGATATTGCTCAATTGGATGAATTACACCTTGCGGTTAAAAATGTCGATTTAACACAAGTTAGACCGTTACTTGCTAATGCCGTGCGCTCATTAAGAAATGCAGGGATCACGCTTTCAGATAGACGTATTGTTCGTGTTCAGCGTCTTATTGCTGCTGCGACTGTTCTTAATAATCGAGAGATTGCGACAGAGCAAGATCTCTGGCCTTTACTGTATGTACTGCCTACTGAAGATACTCAGCAACAAGGACGCGAAATCTTACGACAAGAACTCTCACTTTCAATGAATTCTCGACTATTCAGTTCCGTAGAAGAGGCGACATTACAACCTCAATCTCGTATGAATCGCTTAATTGAAAGAGCAACAGATGTTCTAAATGCAGAGCCTGTATCTAAAGCGGATATTGAACTGACGTTACGAGAAATAGATGCTAACTTCTCGACAGAGATGTTAAGTGAAGAGCTTGCTATATTACGCACACAGTTAGCGATACAGTTTAGTCACTTATTATGAGCCTAACATTCCCACTGACTTGGCAACCTAATGCAACGCCCCCTAAACCACAAGGGGTATTTGCAACAGGTATAACGGCTAAACAGCTTATTGAGCGCATTATTCATTTGCCTGATGTTCAGCAACAACGGTTAAAGGTGATCACTAGTCAACATCGGCTTATTGTGTTAGGGAAAAAGGCTGATTTACCTTGGGCTGAAAATATAACGCTGATTGCACCATCTACTCAAACAGCAAAATTATGGCTCCCTATACATCAACAGCTTTTATTACCTAATGGGCTGGTGGAGCAAGCCTTAGTGCAGCATTTTAAGCGCCAACCACTATTACTTTTACCATCACCTCAAACGGTGATCCCTTTAGATAATCAGTGGACGTTAACACCAAGGCTACGGGATACACTCACCCAATTGTGTTTTGAGTGAAATATAATGTGATACAAGGATCGGTTTATCATCATGTCATTACCCACAACACAATCCACCTCGTTACCCGAAGCGCTACAACCTTGGCAAACTTGGCTTAGCTGGTTAGATCCCGAATTAATTCCTGCCTTTTCTGATCTATTACAACGTCTGAGTCGTGTATTAGGTCCTGTACAGGGAAAACAACTCGGTGGTTTACCTGAACAAGATGGTATAGGGCAAATACAGCGTAAAGGAAATTATCAAAACCTGTTACTTAGTGAATGGTTAATGGCTGATGAAGTACCTGATGAATTTATGAGGCGTGCCATTAATGCAGAACATCTCTTTTTGGCACCAAACTATAAATCTCAACAATCTTTAAATCAGATCACTGTGCTTTTTGATACCGGTATTTCGCAACTGGGTGAATGTCGCTTAGTGCATATTGCAATGCTTATTATATTGGCGCAACGGGCAGAAAAAGCGGGTTGCACATTAATGTGGGGAACGTTGCAATCAATCATTCCATTAATGCCGTTAAACACCATAAATGATCTACGCGAATTATTGACACGACGAACTTATTCGCCTGTTTTAAAAGAAAATATCGCGCATTGGCAAAACGTTATTGCAGAAGATCTTGATGTGCAAAACGGTGAGATTTGGTTAGTTACAGGCGCTCATCAACAACCTATATTGAAACAACTTATATTGAAACAGATTGCATCAAGCCATCATATCGAATTAACGGCAGATGATTGTTTCAATAAAACGATTGATGTCAAAATTCGCACGCCTCATTTTCAACGCCATATCGTCTTGCCAACACCGCCTAGAGCACTAAGTTCACAAATATTAAAAGGGCAATTAAGACCGTCGTCAGCGCAAAATACGCATCAACATGAACACAAAATATCACTGATGTTTTCACCCGTTATCTCATTTCATGGTAGCGCGGTGGGGGTCACTTTATTAGGTAAACCTGGGTTAGTGGTTATTAAAATTCCACCGCTCAATAGATCGAATCAAGACAGCCTGCTTAAAAAGCCGTTTGTATACCAAATATATCCTGATGGTTATGCTATTTTAGCGTTACAGTGTCACGGAAAAAAGGTAGGCGCATTACTTTCCAATAACAATGGCCTCTACTTTTGGCAATTACCCAAACTCTCTTATATACCTCGACCTTCTGATGAAGAGTTTTCAGCAGGTATTGGACGGGGTAATACTCTTGCCAGTGCTTATTTATCGAATAAGGAATATTCCAGCTTATTTGTTCATGATAGAGCAAGACGGCTAGTCGCTTTCTCATCCAATGTTTATGCTGAAGAAAAAAACGGCTTTAAAATCGTTGAAGAGAAAGTCCTTGGCATAGAGAAAATAGCAGACAACTTACTTGTGTATATTTATCTCAATGACAGTAGTGAATTGGTCCAAATGGTCACGGGTGCAAACTTTTCTCAAAAGAAATACCAACATCGACTCTATTTTACTCAATTTATTTCCTATCAAAGAGCTGTATTATTTGCCTATCACCATAAATATACCAATGGCTCTAAATCAATCTCTTGTGCCATTTCATTAGGCGCAAATAGACAAAATTGGCATGTTTATAATATGGAAATTGATGAGGTTTATGGCTATCAAATAGATTTACCTCAAGGATGGCAAGGAATAGGGCTTTTTTATCCAACACTCGATGGCTCTATAGAAAAAGATTTAACCACCTTAAATATTTTGATGATCAGCCCTAACAAACGAAACATTGCCAGTTATTCAAAAGGCGAGATAGAAATCTTATATCGTGCAGATAATCCGTTTACGCGTTACTCATTTAGCCCATCTAAAGGCCTATTTGCTGCATTAACGGATCACGCTCAAGTCGTTGTTTATGATGTATACCAAAAACAATTACGCCTAAATCTGTATACCATTGAACAAGAAGGTGACACCCAAAATGCATAACGATTATATTCGTCATCCAATGTTATTGGGATATCGTCAAATTGAAGGTTTATGGCTACCGAATGACTGGTTTAACGAGACTCAACGGCTGACTTATTTAATAAAATATTGGCAAGCTAATTGTCGTATTTATCGATTCGAACAAGGGGATGTTCTCTGTTTTACTGAAAATAAAACGGTGAATTGCTCATCTATTGAGGGATGGCCTTTAATTCGTTACGGTCGCCTTTATAGCACAGCACCTCTAGATAATGATGAGATAAAAAAACTGCCTTATGCAGATTTTGCTTTAGTTCGTAGTGGTGTTGTAACAACGCTTCTATTTTCACAAGCTGAACCTCTATCACTTGCTGATTATCTTGATATTAAAGAAATTCATTTTGAAGAAACTGATAACTACGCCAGTCTATATGAGATAAAACCTCAAGCATTGTCAGAAGAGAAAAATATTAGAACAATTATTGGTGACAATATTCCACCGGCGGCAGATCAACAAAAGCAATTTATAAAAACTGTATTTGAAAACGCTTCGTCGTCATCTCAAACACAAGCACCTCATGCAAAAGCGTCATTATCACTGACTCAGAAAATCATTAATAAATTTCTGACGCCCCAAAATCGTGAAACTATACACTCTTCATCTAAAACGATATCTCAATTATCACCGTGGCAGCATTGGCTAAATAAGCTTTCAATTAAAAGCGGATTAGCCTCTATGATGAGTAAGCAACAAGCGGATTATATTAATAAAATGATGAAAATGTTTGAAGATGGTAATGTCGATCAAGCGTTGCGTCATGGTATTCCGCTTAGTCAATATCAAGAAAACCAAGAAACAACGCCTTCACCTTATTTAGGGAGATTAAAAGGGCGAAATAAACTGGAAATATCAGCCGATCAACAAGGGCATAAAAGTCTTTATCTTGGGGATGAACTGCAAAATTATTTAAAACAACTTTATCGCCAACAATTTATAAAGCTAGATAAAGCTGGTTGTAATGAAGAAGCACTGTTTGTTCTCGCTGAATTGTTACAAGAAAAAGAAGAAGCACTGAGTTATTTAGAAAGCTTTCAACGCTATCAACACGCAGCAGAACTGGCACGTATGTGGGGAATGCGACCTGATCGTATTATTCGTTTATATTGCTTAGCGGGCGATATTGATTCTGCTGTTATTTATGCTCGCCTACACAATGCTTTTTCCTACGTCGTATTACAGTTACAAGAAAAACATCCTGATATTGCAGATAAAATGCGTGAAGAGTGGGCTGAATATCTGGTTGACTGTGAAGATTATTTACAAGCTATCGATATTATCTGGCAATTAAACAATGAAATAAGTCGTAATAAAGCCAAACATTGGTTAGAAATTGCCTATCAAGCTGGTGGAGAATTAAGCCTACGTAGTCTTGTAAAATCAATATTTTTATTACCTGACACTTTTCATTTATATCAAGATGATATTAAAAAAGTATGTAACGATCCACTTGCAACTATTCAACGCGCCATTTTAGTAAGAGAGCTATTAGCACTACCTAAGCAGACTAAATTCACAGAACAACTAATTAATCAACTTATTCGACCCATTATTGTTGATCAATATAGTGCGAATTCTGTGCTAGAAAAAAAAGAAATTAGCCAACTTATTCATAAAAGTACCAATAAACTATTAAAAACAGATATGCCTTATAGTGATATTCCAGAGGCTAAGCGTTATGCCTTAGATGCACAAAATCACTTTATTTCGGCAGCTATTCCAGAACAAGGGCTTTACGCTATTTATGATGTGGTTGCCTTAAATGATCACCGATATCTTATCGCGCTGGGTGAATCTGGGGTGTTATTAACCGATAAAGCCGGGAAAAAACTTTGGCATAATTTAACGCCAACTTATCATATTGTTATCGCAGAAAATCACCAAAGCGCTTTATTATTAGCACCAAGAGGCGATTATTTCCAAATTAATTCATTAGCAATTACAACGCAGTCCATTCAAGAACTTGGTACATTGAAATGCACTGTTTTTACTCGTATTTTTGATGGTATTTTTTGGACTATTGCCATTAATAATACGGTACAGGTTGTTGATACTAAAAGTGACTTTAAAATTGTTTGGAATGTAGATGCCTTGAATGGCGATGTTATCGAGATCCTTCGCCACAATGACGATGAACATTGGCTAATTAATAGTGAACCGAAAGAGCGCTGGTCATATGTTTTACCTGAACGTCGGTTAACTCAACGAGAAAGCCTACCTCATCATTTAAATGAGGAATTAAAATATGATCTTATGTCTAACTCATACTATGGCGTAAAGCATGATAAGTGCGTGTTAACCTCCGCTAACGCTCACTATACGCAACGCTTACAACTACCTAATACTCAATCTATTGAAGAACAACATTCACTTCATTTAATAAAAAGAACAGCCACGTTAATTTATTGGCAAGAAGATGAGCTAACGGTGTTTCGTTTATATAACAATCAAAATCACTGCACCTTTGAACTTAAATGGCCAACAAACTTAGCGCCTCAATACCGAAGTGAATTTAATCAATGGTATTTTTTCGATAAAACAGGGCGTTTAGTGCATTTTGATTGGAATAATGGGCGAATAAATACACTAAGTTTGCTTTTAAAATAGATAATTGCGCTCATTTCAATGATTATCGAAGTGTTTTACCTTTTTTATTAATACACTCACTATCACCCAATTAAAGGAGAGCACTAATGATTGCCGTGATATTTGAAGTCAAAATTAAATCAGGAAAACAGGATCGTTATTTATCTTTAGCAGCTGATTTAAAGCCATTACTAACAGATGTTGAGGGATTTATTTCAATAGAGCGGTTTCAAAGTTTATCAACCGAAGGAAAATTATTATCACTTTCTTGGTGGGAAAATGAAGAAGCTGTTTTGCAATGGAAGAAAAATATTTTACATAAAAGTGCGCAACAAGAAGGTCGAGAGTCTATTTTCGATTTTTACAAAATTAGCATTGCTTCTTTGGCGCGTGAATATTCATTTGATGCAGAAAGTCTGTAATTAAATAAGCTCGATAACTTGCTACAATAACGTTATTTCCCCATTAATGACATGCTATCAAAGGGCTTAATTTTTAAATGGCTAAATCAGAGATGAAATCGGAATATCAACATACTGTAGAGTCAGCAATAGCTGCTGTGGGTGCAGCAATATCTGATATTTCCAGAGTCAAAATACTCTGTGCATTAATGGATGGAAGGGCGTGGACAGCCACTGAGCTGGGTATTGTGGCTGATATTTCTGCCTCTACCGCAAGTAGCCATTTATCAAAGCTACTCAGTAGTCGCCTTATTTCTGTCATATCCCAAGGTAAATACCGTTATTTCCGATTAGCTAACGATGAAATTGCCAACGTGATTGAAAATTTAATGAGCTTTTCAACCGACCATATTTCGCAAGCTAAAATCACAACACCCAAAAACTTAAGGAAGGCACGAACTTGTTATAATCATTTAGCAGGTGAGGTTGCTGTTGATATTTACCATTCACTTTGTCAGCAAAAATGGATAACTGAGGACGGTCGTGCGATTACAGCGCTAGGTCTTGAGCGATTTAAAAATATGGGAATTGAATTTCAAGCAAAGCATCCTCGTAATATTTGCTGCCCATGTTTAGATTGGAGTGAACGTCGTTTTCATTTAGGCGGACAAATTGGTGCTGTTTTTCTTAATTACGCAGAAACGCAAGCGTGGTTAACACGACATCAAGGATATAGAGAAGTGACTATCAGCGAGAAAGGTTATAAAGCGTTGGCTCAATACTTTAATATAGAAAAGAGATAAAACGTATTTGAAAAATAAAATAAAAACCGGCTTTCATAAATAACAAAAGCCGGTAATTCACATCAGGTTATTTTAAGATTTTAACCTTACCATCTAACACTTGACCTTTATTAATAACTTTTCCGTTTTCATCATATTGAGTTATGACACCAATAAGTGCGCCATTCTCTATATGTCCCTGCAAATTAACATTATTTTTAGGTGTATTATGATAATATCTGAAGGCACCATACGGTAAGCCATTACGCATAGCTATTTCACTGTATATATTACCATTAGTCTGATAACTTTTCACCACACCGTTAACTTCACAATTCTTCAGTGGTATGATCATTTGTAGCTTACCATTTTCATAATAAGCATTAACGTAACGATCATAACAGCCTTTAGTTACCCATGACTTATATTTAATTTGTCCCCCAGGATAATAACGTAAATATTCACCATCTTTTGTTCCTGGTGGTATAGCTGGCACTCGCAGTTTTGTTGTATTTTCCATCAATTTAATATTACTCAGTGTCATTTCTGGATTGCTGCCTAGGCTAAAAAGGAAGGCAGAACAACCAGAGAGCAAGAGTACTGAACTCAATATTAAAGAAAGTACAATTCTCATATTCATCCTCGCATAGTATAAATAAAAATACTTAATTTCCGTTTACAAATATTTATTTTCACATTAAATATAATGTTAGCGTAAAGCAGGGTAATTAGAGCGAATATAGGAAAGAACTGACACTGGCGTGATTTTTGCAGTTTTTAGAGCATTTATAATAGAATTAAACGAATCCGACTAGTAAGGTGATAACACGATCACACTTAAATAAATATTCTTTATTTCGGCATTTATAATACATACTTGAAACTTATTCTTTTAATGATAGCTCATTATCGAGAGTTAATGAGTATTAATAGGGCTGCTACATACTAGGAAAAGGCTCCGTATTATCAAGTTGTTGGTTATATACTTCATTTAACATAATATACATTATGCGAACCTTGGTATCTAAATACGGATAGGCACTGAAATCTCTGTTTTAGGCTGGTTGATTATGTTGATACATTCTTAACTTAAGGCTTATTCGCCAATGCTTTTTCTAGGTCTTGAATATAGGTTTTTTGTCTTTTCTTCAGATACCACTTTACTAAAGGTTTTAAGAATATCTTTTTGGATATCACGACTTCTGTAAAGTCGATTTCAGTAATTCCATTATCAGAAGTAAAAACACCCATCCAATGGCCTTTGATGTTTTCATTTTCCATATCAAACTCCCATCGTTGATATGGTACTTTAGCTGTTACCGTAAAGATGGTCGAATAACCATCTTTGGTGTGTTCAATAAATTTATGATCATTTATCACTTCAATACTGCGTAAATCACTTCGCCATTGATAATTTTCTGTCGATGTAATCACTCGCCATAATGTTTCAATATCACACTGAAAAGTCGCTTTTATATTTAGCGTTGCCATAAATTACCTCCGAGCCACCTTTTCTTCTTGTCTGGTATCCGTACTTACTCTTTATGTTCAGAAATTAAAAATACTTTACTTTAATATTAACAACCAAAAAACTCAGAGTTTGATGCGAATTTTTCAAATAATTTCGCTACTTGATCTGGATATTTATCTTCTAGTTGTTGCCAAAGTAATTTCGGTAATGGCATAAAAACAAGTGTATCGCTACCGTTAGATTCAACACAAAAACGGATCTCATAATCAGGCTGTAAAATCTCATTTAGCGCTAATAATGTGGTATCACGATCAGCACCATCGCCTTGATAAGGTACAATCAGCGATTTATCTTTATAATAAATCGTTAAAGTAAATCCTTGTTTATTATCACAATCATCTAATTCTACAGATAAGCTTTTTGTATTTATTATTTGCTCACAATAGCTAATGATGTCTTCATCCATCTCTCTCCAATCAACGACCATAATAATGTCGTAACGATCCGAAAATGTGTCATAGAAGTTATTATCGGATGGATCTTTAATGTAACTTTCGATTAGTTCTATTTTTTCTTCTAAGTATAAAGACATATTATGGCTAGCGCTCCGTAGAAATATCGATTAAATATGGCAAGAGTTAATAAGAAATAAACTAGACTCTATTAACTTTATAATAAATAAGAAAAAGAAGAAAATCACAAAATTAAAAATAACGAGCCTTGTTTTAATACTTTTAAATCAATTGGTTATATCTTCTTATTTTTATAAGCGTTTTCTCTAAGTATTGAAGCTAGATAAGCATTAAAATCTCTGTGAGAGAAGTAAAATCCCCTCCCCAATCTCCCTTTATATTGCCATTTTCCATATCAAACTCCCATCGTAGATATTATTCCTATCCATGTTATTGACTGGCATTTGACGCCAAACAAAAATATTGCCGTGTATTACTTCTATAATTACCCACTTATTTATTTACACAGATGTGGTCACATGGTTAACAAATTGAATCTTAACTGGCCTGAATTTTTAGAAAAATACTGGCAAAAAAAACCTGTTGTATTGAAAAATGCATTTCCTAATTTTGTCGATCCTATCACACCAGATGAACTGGCTGGTTTGGCGATGGAGCCGGAAATCGACAGCCGTCTTGTCAGCTTAACTGACAACAAATGGCAGGCAAGTCATGGTCCGTTTGAAGACTATAGCGGATTAGGCGAAGAAGGATGGTCACTACTGGTACAGGCTGTCAACCATTGGCATATGCCGTCAGCTGAGTTAGTGAAACCGTTCCGTGTATTACCTGAATGGCGCCTTGATGATCTGATGATCTCCTATTCAGTACCCGGAGGCGGTGTTGGGCCACATATTGATAACTATGATGTTTTTATCATTCAAGGAATGGGACGTCGTCGCTGGCGTGTCGGTGATGCCCTGCCAATGCGCCAGTTCTGCCCGCACCCAGCATTACTGCATGTTGATCCATTTGAGCCAATTATTGATGTGGAAATGGCGCCGGGAGATATTCTGTATATTCCGCCGGGATTCCCACACGATGGCTTCACCTTCGAAGATACCATGAACTATTCTGTCGGCTTTCGCGGACCTAATGGCCGTGATTTGCTGAGTAGTTTTGCAGACTACGCACTGGAGCAAGATCTGGGCGGGATAAATTATAGCGATCCTAACCTGACTGTACGCGACAATGCAGGAAGAATGGAAGCTCATGAAGTTGAACGCCTGCGTGCCATGATGATTGAAATGATCAACAAGCCCGATGATTTTGAACAATGGTTAGGTCGTTTTGCAACTACGCCACGTCATGAGTTGGATATCGCTCCCGCTGAACCGCCATATCAGCCAGAAGAAGTATTGAATGCACTGAATGATGGTGAAAAATTGATCCGATTGAGCGGACTGCGAGTCCTACGCATTGAAGATAATTTCTTTGTGAATACAGAGGCTTGGACTACCAAAGAAACGAAGGGAGCAAATGCACTGTGCCAATTTACGGAAGTTGGAGCAGATGAACTTGGTGAAGCTCTGATGAACTCAGCCTTTGTTGCAGAATTAACAGAATTTATCAATCAAGGATATTGGTACTTCGACGAATAAATCGTAGCTACCTGACATTACATGGTAAAACACCTGCTTGCGGGTGTTTTATTTTATCGTTTCCCCCTCCTTTTACTTTCTACCTCGAATCACTTTGTAATAGCTTAAAATTCCCAATATTGCGTCCTATATTCCTTTTTTTGCTAATATATCGAAGATCTCCAATAAAGATTGGCTCAACCTTTCGCCCTTTAAAGAAAGCATATCCCATTGACTTATATCAAATGAACCAAAGTTAAATGAATCGATTCACCTTATTGATTGGTTACTACCTTGACTTAATAACCAATGGGGTGAGAATGCTCTAATACTTTAATTTATCTGAATAATAATCTGATATTGGAAGGTTTATCATGAGCTATCGTATGTTTGATTACTTGGTACCGAATGTTAACTTTTTTGGTCCAGGTGCTATCTCTGTTGTTGGCGAACGTTGCAAATTATTGGGTGGTAAAAAAGCCCTGCTGGTAACGGATAAAGGTCTACGAGCAATAAAAGATGGCGCTGTAGATAAAACTATTGGTTATCTAAAAGAAGCGGGTATTGATGTTGTCGTATTTGACGGTACTGAACCTAATCCAAAAGACACGAATGTGCTTGAAGGTCTTGCAATGTTCCGCAAAGAACAGTGCGACATGATAATTACAGTAGGTGGCGGTAGCCCACATGACTGTGGTAAAGGTATCGGTATTGCAGCAACTCATGAAGGCGATCTTTATAATTATGCAGGTATTGAAACACTAACAAATCCACTTCCACCAATTATTGCAGTGAATACAACTGCGGGTACAGCCAGTGAAGTCACTCGCCACTGTGTTCTGACCAATACCAAAACTAAAGTTAAATTTGTTATTGTAAGCTGGCGTAACCTCCCTTCTGTTTCTATTAACGACCCACTGTTAATGATTGGCAAACCAGCAGGACTGACTGCTGCAACCGGTATGGATGCATTAACTCACGCAGTTGAAGCTTATATTTCTAAAGATGCTAACCCCGTCACTGATGCTTCAGCTATTCAAGCAATCCGTTTAATTTCTCGTAACTTGCGTCAAGCCGTAGCTTTGGGGACAAATCTGAAAGCCCGTGAAAATATGGCTTATGCTTCACTTTTAGCAGGAATGGCATTTAATAACGCTAACCTTGGTTACGTTCATGCAATGGCTCACCAATTAGGTGGTTTATATGATATGCCTCATGGCGTAGCTAATGCGGTGCTATTACCACATGTACTGCGTTATAACCTGATTGCTAATCCAGAAAAATTTGCAGATATTGCTGAATTTATGGGTGAAAATATCACAGGATTATCAGTGATGGATGCAGCAGAGCGCGCTATTGCTGCTATCGCTCGCCTATCTGCGGATATTGGTATTCCGCAACATTTGGGTGAATTAGGTGTGAAAGAGTCTGATTTCCCATATATGGCAGAAATGGCGCTTAAAGACGGTAATGCATTCTCTAATCCTCGTAAAGGTAATGAAAAAGAGATCATTGAAATTTTCCGTCAAGCATTCTAATTTTCTGAAAAATACCCGTCAGCTATGTTTTCTGTTGGCGGGTTTTTTAATGATGTTTTATCTGTTTCTACTAGCCTATATATTTAACTCATTAATATATAAAAATATATGTACATTATGTTTATAATAAGAGATAAATTAACGACTGTTTTATTTTCTTTTACAGGGAAATTCAATGAGTAGAAGTGGTAAAAATTATACCAAAGAAAAAATAACACGCCATAACATATTGATAAAAAGAAAAAATCACCCTATTCGTCTTTTTGTTAAAAGTTGGGATTTTTTAGGAAAGCTACTACTTAGCCTCTTTATTTTTATCCCTTTAATTTATGTATTAAGTGATCATGGAGATAAATTTATTTTAATTATTGTTTACGCTTGCCTTTGTGCTCCGTTATTTCCATTTGCTAAAAGATGCAGTGATAATATATTGCTCCACTATTTTTCAAAATATACCTTTAATGAATATATTAATAGTCCAGGAGCTAGAGGTGGGATAATATTTTACATTATCCTAATTATTCCATTTATTATTCCACTGGCAATAGGCTATTTTATTTATCAGATCAAAAAATATAATTCAAAACATCACATCTAATTATAGCAACTCATACATTTACTAAAATTATGACAACCATAACCATGGAAAAATAACGCCATCCTTTTATAATTGCAATTGCAAATAATTCCCTTAATTGGAAAAACAATAAGATGAACAACAAACAACCTGATCTCTGGTTTTCTTTTGTTAAAGCTCATAAGCTTATTATTAGAAAGATTGAGGCAAAATTAGCTGAAGCCAAATTACCTGTTTATGCATGGTATGACATTCTTTGGGGTTTAGAAAGCGGCGTCAATGGAACTCGACGTATGCATGAGCTTGCAGATGTTGTCGTTATTGAGCGTTATAATTTAACGCGAATGATCGATAGATTGGAAAAGGAACAACTCGTGATACGCACTCGTTCTGATGATGATCGCCGTGCAGCATTTGCAACCATCACAGAAAAAGGTAAAGCATTAAGAAAAGAGATGTGGATCATCTATCAAGGCGTCATTAAAGACTACTTTATTAGCCAATTTAGCGAAGATGAAATCACACGTTTCACGCAAGCTCTCAATGCGGCTTCCGATAAAGTTAGAGAATAAAAAAATGACTCAGCCTTATCAAAATTAAGAATATTTAATGCATTTTCGAGGATAGAAGCGGGAATTTTTTGAAAATCTACCAGTAATTTTTTTCAGTTTTCAGGGATATATTTTCCAATCTAAGGAACAAAAACCTTCGACAAAATCGAGTAAGTCTAAAATAGTGTCTTCATCCTCAATAGCTCGTAATTGGTTTAAACAATCTCGCATTATATCTTGAGTCATTCCATTGTATTTATAGGATAAAAGTAATTCCCTTAATACTGGTAAACCTCGCTTTAAAGCAATGCCCTTTTGTATGTCATCAACGAAAGCTTGCTGTTGCTGGTGGTATTGCTGTTTTATTTTATCCATATTTAACCAAAACTTATTTTTTCACCCTTTTATTTTTTAAGCCATTAATAATAAACAATAAATTAGATTTATTCTGACTCTGCTGGCTTTTTAAATTTCAAAATGCTTTCCATTGATCTTGGTATTCTAATGGCACGAATTCTTTGTTAAAAACTCTCTCGTGATAAATAACACGTCCATCAACTCGTAGTTGAGGTACTGTTGCAACACCAGTATCAAAAGTGGCATGGCTCCAATCTTCTTTGATTAAACCACGCCGCCATAAGCGGTAATATCGATTTGCTTGTGACTCTAATTCATTTTCTTTTAAAAGAACCGATAGTGGTGCAAATAGTTGTTGTGAAAGATGATATTTTTCCATCAGCCAACGTTTATTTCTTTTAATTAACTTTCTTTTCATCGTTATTAGCTCTATTTCCTTTTATACTATTCTTATCTTAAAGCAACTTATTGAAAAAGAAATGAAGATTTGTATTATGGGCCCTTCTGGAGCAGGAAAAACGACATTATCTAAGCAACTTGCAACTACGTTGTCTTTACCTGTATATCCGTTTGATGCCATTTATTGGGATATGACTGGGGATGAATTCCATAAAAATAGTGAGGATTTTATAACATCTCAGGTTAATGCTATTAAAGAAACAGATAAATGGATCGTTGAAGGTGCTTATGACAAACGTTTATTACCCTTTCTTAATGACTGTACGGTTATTTTTAGGATAGATATTCCTTATTGGAAACGTGTTAATTACTTAATAAAACGCCTATTTATAAATAGAATTAAACGTCAATTACCTAAAGAAACATTAGTGAATACGTGGGAACTTCTTCGCTTTTCAAAGCAATATGATAAACGTTTAGATGCTTTTTTTAATAACCATCGTGAATTATCTTCAAAAGTGATTGTTATTAACGATATTTCTTTATGTGTGGATATATGTAATAAGAAATTTAAAAATAAATAGATAATTAATAATATCGCATTCTTTAAATATTAATGTCGTCATTTACCTATATGTGTATTTATCTATTTTAATTTATCGCTATAATTTAAAAGCTTATCTTTATAAAAAAACCATAACTCATTGTGTGCTTAATTTGACAAGGAAAACAAATAATGAAAAATAATATGATGTCTTTTACTTCGGCGTTATGTTGGCTAAGTTTTTGGTTTGGTGCAGTTCTTGTTGGTGGATCATGGTTATATGCAAAATTACAAGAAAAGGTATTTTTAACCGGATTAGATAAAGGTTTTTTAGAATTAACATCACCAGATCCCACTGTGGCATTGATGTTATCTATTGGTGTTATGATGATTGCACTTGGTTTGATTTATGTTCCTTTATATTACTCAGCCATGTTTATTGGTAATACGGTGGCTATTTTAAGCAGAAAGCCAATTAGAATTTAATTCTCACCTATTGCAGTATTTTGATATTTTATTAAATTATCTTTCGACTTAAAGTAAAGAGAGCCTAAATAATTTTGTTTAGGCTCTCTTTTTTCTATGTTCATTAGAGTGCTTTAGATGGGCAACATAATTGTTTTAGTCCTTTAAAAACCCATAATAATGAATGCCAAATCAGTAATAAGATAATTAAATTAGCGAAGATAAATAGTGCTGTTGAGAGTAACTGCATAAAATGACTATTAGATGTCATACTCATATTTAATGAGGCTTTTGCTAACGCAGATACACCAAAAGAGAAACTCCAAAAAGGTAATGAAAACGGCTGTTTAACAAACCAAGGAATTAATCTCACCATAAATAGAAGTTGTAAAAGCCCATAGCCTAATAACATTTTAGCGAAGAAATCGATGTGATTGTCATTGATTGCCAAATAAGCACTACAAGCAACTAAAGCGGGTGCTAATTGAATACCAAATGATAGCCGTGATTTCTCATCCATTAATCCCTCACTACGTATTCTTTTTAAAATAGCGGGTTCTAGACTTAACCAAGAAAATACGCCAGCGCCAAAAAATAAAACCCCCAGATCATTAAAACCCAATGCACCACATGCCATGGTACAAATAAAGTTGTTCGCAACTGTGGGTAAATATAAGACCGGTGTCGTCGCCATTTTTGGATATTCGCCCTTCCATTGATAACCAATCAACCAACTGGAATACCCAAGTTGAGCAATTGCTCCAATACTAAACAGTATCAGAGAAAATAACGGTAAATATGGGCTTAGCCCTATCGAGACTAAGACTGTCGTTGCCGGAAATAAACTAGTAAATCCACTGGCAACCGGATGTTTAATTTCATCAAGAATGGCTTGTCGATGAAATAGCCATTTACTCAGTAAAAATAGCGTAAGTGTTAACCAAACCAAGCAACCTACACCAATAAATATTTCACCGATATAAGGCGGATAGTTATGCTCTTTTGCTGCATAGCGCCATGCCATTCCCGTACCAATCATCCCTAATACAACACCAAAATAACCCGATGCAAATTGTGAAGAGAGTGTTTTTAGTTTATTTATCAATATCATATTGTTACGTTAACTCATATAAATGACATAATACATTGATGCTTTTCTTCTGAGCATCAAATAATAATATAGATAATAAAATTTATTTTGATTAAATGCATTTAAAATGTATGTTATGAGCAATCACTCATTTTAAGAGTTTTCTCCCCGTTGTTCCCGAATATTCCGATCCTAGTATAAATTCGATAGGTTTATTTTTACATTGTCCTTTATATTGGAGTTTATAAAAATGAATATCACGTTAAAAAAGATTGGAACAATGTGTGTCGCTTCTGTTCTGCTTTTTTCACTTGCCGGCTGTTCTAGCATGACAAAACGCGACCGTAATACAGCAATTGGAGCCGGTGCAGGTGCTATCGGTGGCGCTATTTTAACTGATGGTAGCGCATTAGGCACCATTGGTGGCGGTGTCTTAGGTGGCGTTATTGGTCATCAAGTTGGTAAAAAATAACCGCTCTTTTCTTATTCTGCTAGACTGAGTTTATATTTTTTTTGACTCAGTCTAGCAACGAGTCGCAATAAGATAATCTGCATTTATTTTGGTGTGACATGAACAAATCGTTTCTCTCTCAATTAAAAAAAACCATCGTGGTTTTATATAAGTCATTTAGCGATTTAATTCATATCGTTGTGACCTTTATTTTGTGTTACTTCTGTTTTCTTTTATCACCCACACTGGCGATTGCTGTAATTGGTAGCATCATTGTTATTATCACTATGTTCTTACTGAGTTTATTTGTTTTACCGTGATACTAAGCTTGATTTTTACCTTCCTTGTTTTTAATAGAAAACAACGAAATAACTACCTCTTGTTCTATCAGTTAAAAACAAAAATACAGGTTACGATTAAAGATAAAAATCTTTCATATAGGAAAAGCATCTGTTTTTTAGCCTGATTTATCACAAAGCCAATTTTTAAACTTGACTCTTTTTAGTGATAGCCTTTTACTTTCAATTATTATAACTATCGAGGGTAATTAAATGATTATTTTTATCACGGGTGCTTCCGCTGGCTTTGGTGAAGCCATTGCTCGTCATTTTATCAGCCATGGACACAAAGTTATTGGTACAGCTCGTCGTTTGGATAAACTTAATAACTTACATAAAGAGCTGGGTGAACAATTTTATCCGTTACAGTTAGATGTTACAGATAAAAAAGCAGTCAGTGAGATTTACACTCAACTACCTGAAAAATGGCGTGAAATTGATGTGTTAGTCAATAATGCAGGCTTAGCCTTAGGTTTAAATACCGCCGATAAAGCTAACCTTGATGACTGGGATACGATGATCGAGACAAATAATAAAGGTCTGGTTCATGTTACCCGCGCTATTCTTCCTTTTATGGTTGAAAGAAATAAAGGTCATGTTATTAATATCAGTTCAACAGCCGCCTCTTGGCCTTATATGGGCGGTAATGTTTATGGTGCCACTAAAGCGTTTGTTAAACAATTTAGTTTAGGATTACGTGCTGATCTCCAAGGTAAAAAAGTCCGTGTAACCGATATTGAACCGGGTCTTGTTGGGGGTACAGAGTTCTCATTAGTTCGTTTTAAAGGTGATAGTGATAAAGTTGAACAAACCTATGCCAATGCAAATGCATTAACGCCTGAAGATGTAGCAGAAGCGGTATATTGGACAGCAACCTTACCTGCTCATGTGAATATCAATACATTAGAAATGATGCCGGTGAGTCAGTCATTTGCAGGATTAAGTGTTCATCGTCAAAACTAAACACACTGAAAACGCATTTTTTATTAAGGTATCAGCTATAATTATTAAGATATAATAGTCATTGAGAGCAATAGCTACATAACTTTAGAGGATAGCAACCATGATAAACACACTAACTAAGAAACAAGTCATCAGAACCATGGTGTTCTCCTTATTTCTTGGTTTATCAGTGTCTTCTTTTTCTTCTGTTGCCGCTTCAACTAATGTAACCATTAATGGCGATGGCTATGACAATGTCTTAGATAAAGAACAAGCTCGACAAATGAAAGAAGACTGGGATCAAAAGCGCGAGCTTCGTACCCAAGTTAATCAGCGAGAAAAAATTGAATTTAATAAAGTAGATAAAGCCATTGATGAGCGAGATGCTTGTCTGAAAAGTGCGAATGTCTACGCATATTGGGAGCCTGAAACGCGTCGTTGTTTAGACAGTAATACTGGCCGCCCTGTTAATCCGTAAGAAAGTCGTGTAAAACAGTGATGTTTTACTCCATAAAACAAGGAGAGAATGATATGAAAAAATATGTATTTGCAGTAATGGCCACTCTGGTTGCGTTTGCACCTTTAGCCGCGAATGCGGGATGTGATGAAGTCGTTGAATCTATTCAACAAAAAATCGTTAATAATGGTGTGCCAGCCGCTAACTTTACTTTAACTGTGGTTGAAAACGACCAAGTTGCACAAGCAGATGGTAAAGTTGTCGGAACTTGCGAAAATGACAGTAAGAAAATCATCTATACTCGTCATTAATCTGTAGTTGATAAAATCTAGTGATTAAAAAAGGGCGCAATATTAGCGCCCTTTTTCTTTGCCACTGTTTATCAATGACTATTCTTCTGATTTATCTGCATTTTATCTGGTTTGTTCTATCTTATTTAGCTTCAATTTTGTGTGTTATTTTTATCATTAGTTATACTTGACGCGAAATCAGAAAAAACAGAAACACCCAATGAGTTTACTCATCAGGCGTTTAAAAGTAACAAGTTTGGTATCGTTTAAAAACAGATAGCAATCCACTTCGTTACTTATTTATATTCTCTCTTAAGCAGGTACAGCGATTTCCAACTGACTTAAATCGAGGTAACAAGAGAGATCACGTTCTTCAGGACGTAATAAATACGGGATTTCACCAATCAGCGGTGCAGGAATATGCTGAGACAGCCTTTCCACAATTTTCGCGTAATAAGGTAATCCTGGATTTATTCTGTTCGCAACCCAACCTACTAGTTTTACACCATCGTTGATAATAGATTGTGCTGTTAATATTGAGTGATTAACACAGCCTGGTTGAATACCGACAACCAAAACAACTGGAATTTGTTCTTTTACCACCCAATCAGAATAAAAGGTATTATCATCGAGCAGATAACGCCAACCGCCATTACCCTCAATAACAACACACTCTGCTTTTTTACTTAAATTATCTAGCTCATTTGAAATCTTATTAAAATCAATTTCATTTTCGCTAACATAACAATTATCAAGCAAAATAGGATTAATTTCGTCGTAGCGAACTTCAACTGGCGATGAATTATGAATAATCATAGCGTCACGATTACGCTCACCATCAGCCGTTTCATGTAATTCTGTTGCAATAGGCTTATAACCCACTGCCGTTGACCCGCCACGATTTAATGACTGAAGAAGTGCTCGGGTTACAACAGTTTTACCCACGTTGGTATCTGTCCCCGTAACAAAAAAGCGTGTTAACATATAATTTACTTCCGTTATGACAGATAAATCAGGTTCATAAAAAATGACAGAGATTAGAGTTTAGGGTAACACTGTTTCTGGTGGCTTGAGATAGCTCAATTTTTTAGTTAATTGGTCGAAAATAGAGAATTCGTTAATGATCAATTGACAGATTTACGCTTGAAAAACACTTTTGTTACGATTTTTTCACTTAATCTAGCCTTGCATCAACTCAATTAACAAAGAGCCATTGTAGAGAGCTTCTTTTACAAGCGAAGCCGCAGGCAATGTTCCTTTGTTTCTTAACTCTGTTTCTTCAATAATTAAAGACTGCGCATAACGTGGCATAACGTGATGTTGAACTTGGTTCAAGATCAAAGGAAAAAGAATAGATTTGGCTCGACAAAGCGGTGAGCCAATTAATATTTTTTGTGGATTAAAGATATTAATCATGACAGCCAAAATAAAACCTAATCGCTGAGCAACTAAATTAACAATTTCAAGCGCTGCTTTATCACCAACTAATATTGCATCACACAATGTTTCAACAGTAATAGGATATTTGTTCAGCAACGAAGTGGGATCTTCTTGAGCTAATAATTGGGCTTTCTTAATTAATTGAGGAATAGCAATTTCTGTTTCTAAACACCCTTTCGCCCCGCAATAACAACTATTTTGAGAGTCGATAACTTTAGTATGTCCAATTTCAACAGCGCTATGACTGTTAGAGTGTAATGTTTTTCCATTACTTATCACGCCAGCACCAACAATATCATCGATAACAATTTGCAGAACGTCTGAATTGCTTTTTGCTGCACCATATAAAGATTCTGCCATTGTCCATGCTGTTACGCTATGTTGTAGAAATACAGAAACACCTGCTTTTTCATGGATTTTATCGGCAAGTGGAATGTCTTTAATATCATAATAAGGTGAGCTGTAAATAACGCCACTAATGGGATCAACAATGGCATTCATTGTAATGCTAATTGCCGTTAATCTTTCAACATGAGATTGATAACGCTCGAAAAATTTATCAATTGCAACTAAAAAGTGATTAAGAAAATCATCACTGTATTCTTTGGGGAAATCGAACGTATCTTCAGTAACCAGTTTGCTATCTAATTCTCTTAAACTAAAAAGCAAGCTACCTTTATTGACGCGGATACAGAGAAATTGCCAGCCTTGGCTTTCTAATTTTAATCCGACCGCAGGTCTGCCACGAAATCCCACATCTGGGAACTCTGTTTCATGAATAAGGTGTGCTTCAACTAATTCTCGGGTGATCTTAGTAATACTTGCTGGCGCAAGCTCTGCCTTTTTTGACAGTGAAATACGAGAAATGGGACCATGTTCATCAATCAAGCGAAAGACTGTGCCAAGATTAAATTGTTTTACGTGATCGATGTGGCTAGGTTGGTTCCCCATTGAATGCATCCTTAATTAAGGAGCCATAATTAATTCGAGGCTCCAAATAATTCATTACCGATTATGTCGTCAATTTGTGATAATTGTACAATACTTACATAAAAAGCGTGATCAAAAACACAGATAAATCAAGATTTTTGGTGATCTAAGATATTTTTTAATAGTAATTGCGTTAATCGATTCGCTGCCGCTGGAATAGCTCGCTTATTATGAGAAACTAACCAAACTTCAGAGAACGCCTGAGAATTTGCAAAATGCAGATAATGCACCCCATCGACTTTCATTCGCGTAAATGATTTTGTCACAATGGAAATACCAAGCCCTGCTGCAACTAGCCCTAAAATCGTCATAGCTTCGCCCGCTTCTTGTGCAATAGTTGGCGTAATTCCTGACAAACTAAGCAGTTGAATAATCTCATCATAAAGTGCCGTACCGACATCTCTTTCAAAGAAAACAAAAGGATATTGTCCAATATCTTGAATATTGACGCCCGTTTCTTTGTAAGCAAGTAAAGGATGCCCTTCATAAACCGCTAAGATAAATGGCTCACGAAACAATAGCTGGTGGTGCAAATTTTCGGGTAGCGTCGTGTTTCGCATGATCCCCAGATCAATACGTCCTGTCAGTAACGGTGATATCTGTTGTTTTGTATTCATTTGATGCATATGAATACCGACTTCAGGGTAATTTTCTCTAAACTGTCGCAAACTCAAGGTGACTAAATGCATAAAAGGTGTCGTTGAGGTAAAACCAATTGAAATTTCACCTAATTCACCTTTTTCCATTCTAGCGGCACGCGTTGCGGCTGCGTTGACCTGCGCCATAATTTGGTAGGACTCTTTTAAAAACATTTGTCCTGCGGGTGTTAACGAAACTGAACGGTTAGTTCGTTCTAATAGCCTAGCGCCTATTTCACCTTCAAGCGCTTGTATTTGTTGGCTTAAAGGAGGCTGAGAAATATTTAATCTTTCTGCTGCTTTACCAAAGTGAAGCTCTTCTGCTACAGCAATAAAGTAACGTAAATGCCTAAGTTCAATATTCATATTTCTCTCATATCGTCATTGATACTTTAAAAGTCTTATTTCTAATGATTAATATATTAGACAAAAAAATCAAATATTTCTAACATTGACATAAATCAAATTTAAGTAATGGAAGTTTAATCAATATGGATACTCACGAAATAGACAGTAAAAGTATGAGCTTAGGCACTGATATTTCAGACAATACATCAAGTATAGAAAAGCCTGCTCATCACCAATCTAACCCTAAGCACTATATTCAGCGTGATGATGCACTGTATATAAAAGTGACAGTGTCATTTTTCATGGTCGGTTTAGCGACATTTGCCTTACTCTATTTTGTGCAACCCATATTACCCGTGTTATCTAACGAGTTTTCTGTCAGCCCTGCAACCAGTAGTCTAGCGCTCTCGCTTTCAACTGCTTTAATGGCGTGTGGATTATTAATTACAGGCCCGCTGTCAGACGCTTTTGGTCGTAAAAATGTCATGGTTATTGCGCTGTTTTGTGCTGCATTTTTTACATTATTAAGTGCAACTATGAATAGCTGGACAGGTATTCTAATTACACGGGCTTTAGTTGGACTTTCATTAAGTGGCGTAGCCGCAGTGGCAATGACGTATTTAAGTGAAGAGATTCATCCTGCTTACCTTGCGTTATCAATGGGTTTATATATTAGTGGTAACTCTATTGGAGGAATGAGCGGGCGCGTTATTACTGGGGTATTAAGTGATTATTATTCTTGGCGTTTATCCGTTGTTATTCTCGGTATTTTTGCCCTTTTTGCTGCGATTACTTTCTGGAAGATATTACCTGCTTCACAGCACTTTAGACCAACAGCATTAAAACCGCGTAATCTTCTTATTACCACTAAATTGCATTTTAGAGATAAAGGACTGCCTTTGTTATTTATTGAAGGTGGTTTATTGATGGGCGGGTTTGTCACTTTGTTTAACTATATTGGCTATCGTTTATTAGATGCACCCTATTCATTAAGTCAAACTACTGTGGGACTGATTTCTATCGTCTATTTAAGTGGTACTTATAGCGCATCCAAAGCGGGCTTATTAACGACTAAATATGGATTAGGTAAAGTCTTTATTGCTGGAATTTCAATGATGTTAATCGGTATATTGATTACTTTGATTGAATCTTTGCCCGTTATATTTATTGGGATGCTTATATTAACGACAGGTTTCTTTGCTGCACATGCTGTTGCAAGTAGCTGGGTTGGTCGTCGCGCTAAACGAGGACGTGCTCAAGCCTCTTCACTTTATCTCTTTACTTACTATGCTGGCTCTAGCCTTGCAGGTACAGTGGGTGGTCTGTTCTGGGTGAGTTTTGGCTGGCTTGGTGTAGGACTATTTATTGCCCTTTTAATGTTAGCAGCCTTATTGATAGCCCTGCATTTAAACAAAGTTGCCCAGTAAATTTATTGATAATTGATAAAGTGCAAAAGCGGATTAACACGGTTTAATATTGTCGATTTTGCACTCCTTTCTTAAGGTATAGGCTTATTCTTTAAGAAGGAACAACGATTATGCCTATCATAAAATTATCTATTACCCTGCTGTTTCTCTTTTTTACCTCTCTCTCAAGTGCATTCACAGAATCCTGCCCACCAACAAAACCAGATTGTGATGTTATTCATAAACCGTTAATACAATCGAGTGAAAAACAGGCTGCTATTGATTTAAAAGCCATCAAATAACTCTCTTTTAGGAAAAACATCATCAAAATATGCCCTTTTTACGGTATACTGTATAAATAAACAGTATACCGTGTTTTTGGCATTTTTCTCTGTTAAGCGATGTACTTTCCACTGAAGCTAATGTATTGTTTTAAACAAAGGCTAGTTGTATGTTGTAACTAAATAAGGATATTAAGATGAGTCGATATGATTTAATTGAGCAATTCAATCTCTGCTTCCAACAATTAGAAAACGAAATTAAAACGCTAACTGATGTGTTGAGAAATCTAGTGTTATTGCCATCAGCAGTATTTGAATTGCCTGAAGTTAGCAAAGAAGAAGAACATGATGAGGTTGTTCACGTTACAGTGTCACCCTATTATGATGAGGAAGCCAGAGATCTCGCTTTAAAGCTAATGGCGAATCTCTTTATTTATGACAATGCCCCACACATCAGTAGTAAACGCGCTATTCGTTTACCCGGTGTACTCTGCTTTAGTACAGATAATCAAACTTTTAAGTCTGTAAAAGAACATGTTGAGAAAATTAATTTATTAAAAAAACAGCTTTCCAATATTGTCACTAAAGAGTCTGGCATATCGAAGGAAGAGCGTTTTGATTTTGTCCATAATCAGCTAAAAGGTTTAATTACGCTGAATGCTTATCGTACCCTCACCCTTTTGTCTGATCCGGATACTGTGCGTTTTGGTTGGGCGAATAAGAATATTATTAAGAATTTAACGCGTAACGATGTTTTGGCTCAATTAGAAAAAAGTCGCGAAGCCAATCGCGCAGTGCCACCTTATACTAGTGAACAATGGGCAGAGCGTATTGATAAAGAGATCATTACCCTTTCACAATTACCTGAAAATGCAAAACTAAAAATAAAGCGTCCTGTCAAAGTGCAACCTATTGCTCGTGTTTGGTATTCAGAACTTCAAAAACAAGTGCAATATGCGTGTCCCTTGCCTTTATTAGCTTTCTATATTGATAAAGAGAGCGACTTTAAACCTATTATTGGCGAACTTCCTAATTATGATGCCGATAATATTCAAATTCGTCATCGCCCTAAAGCTAAAAAGCTGCAATTAATTATTCCAAGAATGCATTTGTATATTGAAAAATAGATAATGTCTTATTTTTCAATAAGTTTAATTGAGCTTCCTTGAAGGATTTGTAGAAGATAATCATTGAGCTGAACAAAGTGATTGTCTTCAATATCTAAATGGATTGTTATTACCACATTGTTTTTTAATGCAAGAACAATATTTTTTCGATCAAGCGTGATTTTTTCGAGCGTATTAATGGCTTCAACATCAGATAAATGAGTCATTAAACCAATCGAATTATCGATATCTTCATCTTCTTCATCAAATCTTGAAAGAATAATGAAATGATCAGGAGAAACGGCATCATCCCCTATTCCAATAATGGTGACATCATCTTCCACATAGCAATTAACTTCTGTCGCGGTAAAGGTAATTTCTTCAGTCATTATTTTTCCTATATGATCTAAAAATCCCGCTATAATAGCGGGATTTAATATCGGTTAAATAAGTGTATTTAACACTTATTTTTTCATGCTACCAACCATATCTTCTGGACGCACCCAGCTATCGAACTCTTCCGATGTTAGGTAGTTCAGTTTCAATGCGGATTCTTTTAGCGTTAAACCTTCTTTATGCGCTTTTTTCGCGATTTCAGCGGCTTTATCGTAACCGATATGAGTATTTAACGCAGTAACTAGCATTAATGATTCATGCAGTAGTTTATTGATACGCTCACGGTTTGGCTCAATACCAATTGCACAATGCTCATTGAAACTACGCATACCATCAGCCAGTAAACGGACTGATTGTAAGAAGTTATCGATGATCATTGGACGATAAACGTTCAGTTCAAAGTTACCTGATGCGCCACCAATATTAATAGCAACATCATTACCCATTACTTGAGCACATAACATCGTTAATGCTTCACATTGTGTTGGGTTAACTTTACCTGGCATGATTGAACTACCTGGTTCGTTTTCTGGGATAGCGATTTCGCCAATACCACAACGAGGGCCAGAAGCTAACCAACGCACATCGTTAGCAATCTTCATTAATGAAGCAGCTAAACCTTTTAATGCACCATGTGAATGAACTAATGCATCACAAGTTGCTAATGCTTCAAATTTATTAGGAGCCGTTACAAAAGGCTGACCTGATAATTCAGCAATACGTTTAGCAACACGAACAGCATATTCTGGATGGGTATTTAACCCCGTACCCACGGCTGTACCACCTAGCGCTAATTCACAAACATGAGGAACTGAATCATCGATATGTTTGATGCTGTGCTCAAGCATAGCAGCCCAACCGGAGATTTCTTGACCTAATGTCAGTGGTGTCGCATCTTGCAGGTGAGTACGACCAATTTTAACGATGTCATGGAAAGCTTCTGCTTTCTCTTTGAATACTTTCAGCAGTGATTTTAATTCTGGCAGTAAATCCTGACGTAATGCAATAACAGCAGCGACATGCATGGCAGTTGGGAACACATCATTTGAACTCTGACTTTTGTTAACATCATCATTCGGATGGATTTTGCGTTCCATGCCACGGATACCACCAAGTATCTCACTACCACGGTTAGCTAACACTTCATTCATATTCATGTTTGATTGAGTGCCAGAACCGGTCTGCCAGATTGCTAATGGGAATTCAGTTGGGTGTTTACCTGCAAGCACTTCATCTGCAGCTGCGATAATTGCATCAGCACGCTCTTTTGGTAATAAACCTAAATCCATGTTAACACCAGCGGCTGCTTTCTTCGTGATAGCAAGCGCATGGATAAGTGCAACAGGCATTTTTTCAACTGAAATACGGAAGTGTTCAAGAGAACGCTGCGTTTGAGCTCCCCATAACTGGTCAGCAGGTACTTCGATTTGCCCCATTGAGTCTTTTTCAATGCGAGTGGCTGCCATTTCAATCTCCTTAAGTACACAGAATAATTGATTAATTCCGAATCACTTTCTAGTAAATAACTCGGATACCAGTATCATGCCATAAACAGAATAATAAATATGAGAGCTAAAGCGAGCTTATGAAATTTATAACAGAATGAAATCTGTTGATTTTTTTGGGAAAGTACGGTTAGCAATCTTATTTTATTGCCAATCTTATTATTTAAGCTTTCATATTTATATCCACACTTATTATGAGCCTTTATTATTCATCATAAATAGAATCACATCACAATTAAATATTGTCTAAATCTAAAAATGAGTAAGAAAAAAGACGTTTTTGGTGCTTATTTAATTTATCTTATAAATCATATTCATTTTGCTTTAAACTCATTATGTTAGCGAGTAAATAAGTAAGTTCTGATTGCGATTTTATTCCACTAAATCTATATTTACAGTTAATATAGGTGGCGATGTATATATGTGGATTATCTATATTTAAATTTAGTAAAATTTATCACCAATTTATCGGGTTGTTTAAGGGTTACAAAACAGCCTTTATAACGTACATCGCCAGATGTACACAGAGGATGGACTAGAATTATGAAGAAATCGCTTGTCGCTGTTGGTGTTATCGTCGCATTGGGTGTTGTTTGGACTGGTGCGTCGTGGTACATGGGCAGCAAAATTGAAAGTCGCTTACAGGAAGAAACGAAACTAGCTAATGTCCAGTTAGCGCAACTTGCTAAAAATGCACAATTTGGCGCTGATATTAAACTTGAAATTCGTGACTATAAAAAAGGGGTATTCACCTCTAATGCAGACTTTGCTGTCGTGATTTCAAAAGATGCTAGTGAAGTCGTTGAAGACCAGGATAAAAAAGTAGAAGAAATTATCTTTACTACTGATATCGATCACGGTCCATTCCCTCTTTCTGATCTGGCTAAATTTAATTTAGCACCAAAATTAGCAGCGATGAATAATACATTGGTCAACAATGATACAACTAAAGAATTATTCAAGCTGACTAAAGATAAATCTCTTTTTGATATGCATACATCTTTGGCTTTTGATGGTGCAGTATCAGGTGAAGCTAAACTAAATCCTATCGATTTCGCTGAAAACGGTGGCACAGTTAAAACAACACCATTAACAATTGAATTCTCATCAGATAAAACTGCAACCAACTTCACTACCGCCGTAAAAGGTGATCAAGTTGTTGTGACTAAAGATGGTGAAGAAACTTTCACAATTAAAAATATTGCAGGTTCTGTCGCTGGAACTAAAGTTAATAACGATCAATATTTATTTAATGAGCAGTTATTAAGCTTTGCTGAAATTGCACATACTAGCAAAGACAAAGCATCTGATTTCTCACTGAAAGATTTTTCTTTAACAACAAAAAGTGATATCAAAGATAAACTCTTTAATATCTCTCAAACTTATTACTTTAAGTCACTGAATGTTGCGGGACTAGAATTTGGTGCAGGCAAATTTGGCTATTCAATAGATAAAGCTGATCCAGATGCCATGTTGTTATTAACCAAAGTTTATAACAACTCATTATTACCATGGAATAAAAATCATTTCGATAATTCAGAAATGGTTGAACAAGCCGTTCGTGATGTTCTGGAGAAAGGCTTAGTTTTCCGTATTGATGAAGCGTCTTTAACAAATAAAAGTGGTGCAAGTAAGTTAACCTTTAACTTAGACCTAAATGCTTTTAACGTTAAAGTATTAGAAAACCAAGAGAAATCACCAGCAGAGTTATTTAACTATCTGTTTAAAAACATTGATTTCAATGTTGATTTATCTCTTCCTATGTTAGCTGAATTCCGTAACACCACTCAATATCTTGATGCAGCTCGTTACCAAGAAACCGCATTAACAGATACAGAGAAAAAAGAGATCGAAGTAGCAACGGCTGCTGACGTTGAGCAGTTAAAAACTGAGTTACAACAAAATATCAACCAAATTTCTCAAGATGAGAAAGATGCATTACCACTGATGTTACTTGCTCAAGATGGTAAAGCATTAAGCATGAAACTGAACTATGCTGCTGATAAATTTACTATGAATGGTAAAACCTATACTTTTGATGAGTTTATGGATGTGACTCAAGCTCCTCAAATGTTAGGTTTAGCAGCTATGTTATTCGGTATGGGCGCATCATCTTACGATTACGATGATTCTGATTATTCAGAAGAAGGTTATCAAGAAGAGATGACTGAAGATCCAGCGATTATCGAAGAGCAAGAAATCTTAATTCCTGAGCAGCAACCAGCAGAATAAGCTCATTAATTAAATTTCTATTAGAAACGTAAATAGAACACCCCATTGTGAATAGCTCTGGGGTGTTTTTTTATTCTATCTTTAATTAACAATCACAATCTTTAGCGGGAGTATGGTGATTTTTCCATTCATCTTTACAGCAAGAATCAATGGTTTTGTTAATTATTCCAGCAAGTGTATTTACAGTTGAAATAATCGAGGTTAATTGCTCACAGACGTGGCTACAATTGGTATCTTTCTCATGAGGTTTAGGAATATTAGGCGGTGTTAAGCTATCACAGAGGATCTCTTGCAATACTAATGAAAACTTAGCAATACCTGTTGTGTAGATATAAGAACGCCCTCCTGTTTTCTTCGCTAAGCGTACATACTCTTTTGTGATATTGTCTCTATCAGCAACACTTGGGAAGCGATCTAAATTAGTCATTTTATCGTCAGGCGTGCCTTGGTAGGTATACACTTTCACTTTTTCGTGCTGAGCAACGGCAATCGCTTCATCATTTTTTATCTTTGCTGCGTTGGTCAATACACCGCCGCCACCTTCCATACCTTCATCGCCCAATACAAAAATGGCACGACGCGCACCATCACGCCAATCAAAGTACTTACTTAAATCAATCACCGCACGGCATAAATCCTCTTTATTACCCGCATGATCACGACCGTCAGCCTCTTTAAAGGGTTTTCTTGCCTGTAAACGATTTTCAGGAACACCCAATGCTTTTAAATAATCACTGGCTGATTGATCAAATTTAGTGTCATCCCATGTACCTTCTATACCTAAAAATGTTACCCGAAGTTTTGATGGGCATTTTTCTGATGCCTCTTGTATTGCAGCATCAACTTCTTTGCTTAAATCAGAGGATTCATCAGACATTGAACCACTTGTATCAATAACAACAACTAAATCCAACGCAATTGTCCCATCGCCAGTGACAACTTGTGAACCATAAGTAAGATTATTTTCTGATGAAGGGGGACGTAAGCTTGAAGCCAGCAAATTTTTAATTTTATTATTTCTTTTTTCAAAATTTAAATCAGAATTCTCATTCATAATTATTAGCCTTAATTTTAAACAATAGGTTTGTATTAAAAAATCATAATTAAATGACTTCATTCAATTAAATAGTTTCATTTAACGAGAAAGTATTATGGCTTTAATTCCATTTTCTTTATCACTTATTTAATAACATGGATGTTTTATTGTTTATTTTAATTTTATTTAATTAAAGCTAAATGAATTTAAATATAACTAAATTTTAATATTATGTTTTATGAGAAAACATTTTAAATGTTTCAGCTAATAAAAAATATAAAATAGGTAATCTATTGAATAATGAAGTAAAAAAAATCGATATCTTGACTGTTTTTTCTGTTCATCTATCTTTTATAGATCTATCAAAACAATTGATAGGATATTTCAATTATAATGACACTTCTATTTTTAGATTAAAATCAATGTATCAGTTAGTTTGATAATACACGTCAATTACATTGAATATTGTAGTTAATAAATAGACAGCCCTATTTTTTATTTTTTACTTTTTAACTTAAAACTGAGAAAAATAGTCGTTTTTAGCTTCAGAAATAACCAATTTATGTTTATTTGTTAGTGAATAAAATAAAAATCAGTCATAATAACCCGCAACTATTTTATAACTTACCGATTATAAGAAAATCACTATAAACGATAGATTTTCATTATTTCTATTAAAAGGAAAATAACACGTGATTGACACACAGTTGCCTTTAACCGATTTACATCGCCATTTAGATGGTAATATCCGTCCTCAAACCATTTTAGAGTTAGCAAAACAGCATAATATTGCACTGCCGGCTTATGAATTAGAAGCTTTGCGCCCTCATGTGCAAATCACAAAGAATGAGCCAAGTCTTGTTAGCTTTTTACAAAAATTGGATTGGGGTGTGGCGGTTTTAGCAGACTTAGATGCATGTCGTCGTGTTGCTTATGAAAACGTGGTAGATGTGGTTAATGCGGGTATTGATTACGCTGAACTGCGCTTTTCTCCTTATTATATGGCAATGAAACATCAACTCCCTGTCGAAGGTGTCGTGGAAGCTATTGTTGATGGCGTACAGAGTGCATTGCAATCTCACGATGTAGACATTCGTTTAATCGGTATTTTAAGCCGTACCTTTGGTGAAAATGCCTGCCAACAAGAACTTAATGGCTTGCTAAAACATCAAGATAAAATTACTGCGCTTGATTTAGCGGGTGATGAATTAGGTTTCCCTGGCCATTTATTCCAGCCCCATTTTAATCGTGCTCGTGATACTGGCTGGAATATTACTGTTCACGCAGGTGAAGCTGCGGGTGCAGAAAGCATTTGGCATGCGATTAAAGAATTAGGTGCAAGCCGTATTGGTCATGGTGTTAAAGCTATTGAAGATCCTCGTTTAATGGACTATCTCGCCGAGCATCAAATTGGTATTGAATCTTGCTTAACATCGAATATTCAAACCAGTACTATCAATTCGTTAGCAGAGCATCCTTTAAAAACATTTTTAGAGCATGGCATTATTGCCTCTCTTAATACCGACGATCCTGCGGTTGAAGGCATTGAACTAAAACACGAATATAATGTTGCAGCACCAGCGGCTGGATTAACACCAGAGCAAATTCGCCAGACACAGATTAATGGCTTAAAAATGGCATTTATTAGCCAAGCTGAACGTGATGCATTAATTAAGAAAGTCAGTTCACGTTAATATTTAATAGCTTTATGATTAAAACCATCTGTTAATCAGATGGTTTTTTTATATTTATTGAAAATAGATGGAATTATTAATGACTCTTAGACTAAAATTAATTTTCGAGGGGTTACTTATTATTAAGGAAAAGCTATGTGGAATATTCACCCGACAAGAGGTCAATATAGATTATTAGCACAATATCTATCTCCACTTGAAGCCTCTATTGAGGCTGGCTTTCTTCAGTCAGAAGGCATTGATGCTATTCTTTTAGATGAAAATATTGTTTGGAATAACCAAGTGTATGCTCAAGCTACTGGCGGCGTAAAACTACTGGTTAACTATAAAGAATTTGAACAAGCGCAAGCAATGCTTAATGAGCTTTACCAAGGCAAGTATAATATTAACGATCAGCTAGAACCCATCGATTGTGAATTAAAAATTGATGTAAAAAATAATAAATCCGACTATTTAAATATGGGTTTTGTTTTCTTAATTTATCTTGTATTCGGCTTACCACTTCCCTTTAAATCTCAACAACCTTCGTTAACAGATAAAAAAGAAAATAGTGACCATAACGAGAATAATGACCTTTATAACAAATAAAAAAAGCACCGATAAAAAATTAAATCGATGCTTTTTCTTATTTATCTAATTATCAATATCTGATTAATATTATTAATTATCCACCAGCTTAAATACGTTATTTCTTTTTAGCTTGATTAGCATAGCGCTGTGCTAACACAGCACAAACCATTAATTGGATCTGATGGAATATCATTAATGGTAGTAACATTACTCCAACCGTCGCCGCAGGAAATAACACATTCGCCATAGGTACACCATTTGCTAAGCTCTTTTTAGAACCACAAAAAACAATGGTTATCTCATCTTCTTTATTAAAACCAAGCAGTCTAGCACTGTATACGTTCACAAAAATGACAATTGCTAACAAAATACAGCTCACTACTGCAATCGTTAATAGCGACCAACCGTCAATTTTATGCCAGATCCCTTCAACAACTGCTTCACTAAATGCCACATAAACCACCAGCAAAATAGAGGAACGATCCGTTCTATTAACTAATTTTTTATGTTTATCAACCCAACGACCAATTAAAGGTCGAGATAAATGGCCAATAATAAAAGGTACCATCAGTTGCAGTAAGATTGATTGAATAGCCCCTGCCGTGTCGAAATCTTCCGCAGAACCTTGCGTTTGCATTAAAAAACCGACTAATACCGGTGAAAGGAAAACACCAAGAATACTGGATGCAGATGCACTACAAATAGCAGCCGCTACATTTCCCCCAGCCACAGAAGTAAAGGCAATGGCAGATTGAACCGTCGCAGGTAATGCACAAAGATATAAAAAACCCATATAGACAGTTGGTGACATCCATTCAGGCACAATAACTTGTAACCCTAGCCCCAAAATAGGGAAAAGAATAAAGGTACTGGCAAATACAGTAAGATGTAAACGCCAATGCCCAAGTCCGGCAAGTATCGCCTCTCTAGAAAGTTTCGCTCCATGCAAGAAGAACAGCAGTGCTATTGCACCGGTCGTAAGATATTGGAACAGGACTTTAATATCGCCTTGTGCGGGTAGCAGCGTTGCCAGCGTCACCACACAAATCATAATCATGAGAAAAGGATCAAGTTTTAGTTTTTGCCACCAAGACATTAGATTTAGCGCTCCCTTTTACTTATAGCGTAATGGTTTGTTTTAAACGATTAGAAATTTCGCCAGCTTCAATCAAACGCATAATGGCTGTTGCTTGTATTGGCGTGACGGGGTTTTCTTCACCCAATGTAATTGCACGATAAATTTGTTGATAATAAGCAGGATAATCACCAGAAAGTGTAGTGAGTGTGGTTGTTTCTAATTCACCAGACTCTGACAGTGTTGTTAATTCACCATCTTGACTATCCATTCCCCAATTATAAGTTTGATTAGGGAGATAACCGGCTTTTAAGGCGTCTTCTTGGGTATCTAAACCATATTTAACATAGCTACCTTTTGTCCCATGAATAGCAAAAATAGGTGTTGGAGACGCAACTAACATAGAAGCATGAAGAACGACTCTAAGATTGTCATATTCTAGTAATGCATGAAAGTAATCGGCATTTTTTGCATTAGGACGTAATTGAGCAATATCCGCAGTAATTGCTTTAGGCTCACCAAATAGGCAAACCGCTTGATCAAGAACATGAGGCGCGAGATCGTACCAAAGCCCACCGCCAATTCCTGCATCTTCTCGCCAACGTTGGCGAACTGTTGGACGGAAACGATCAAAATGCGCTTCATAGGCACTGATATCACCGAGTGTTTTATCAGCTAAAAGTTTTTTAACGGTTAAGAAACCAGAATCCCAACGACGATTATGAAAAACAGAGAGGAGTTTACCGGCATCTGTTGCTTGCTGAGTTAATTTTTCAGCTTCTTCCAGTGTCAATGTAAACGGTTTATCAACAATAACATGTTTACCTTTTTCTAGAGCCTGTGAAGCCAGTGAATAGTGAGTATTATTCGGCGTTGGAATAATGATTAAGTCTATTGAGGGATCATTAATAAGTGCTTGGGGGTCTGCATAAACGGTAATGTGAGGAAAATCTTGTTTAACCTTATTTTCATCAGAGCTTGAAATTGCACTAAGATTTAAACCTTCGGTTGTTGTTATTAGCGGAGCATGAAAGGTTTTACTTGCATAGCCATATCCGATAATCCCAACATTGAGTTTAATTGCCATAACCCTATCCTATTTTTATATGCTTTTTTATTAACAAAAATCACTTTCACTTTTGTAGCTAAATAAATAATAACAAAGTTTGTGATAATATCCCGTTTAGTTCTATACATACGAGTAGGAATAATTAATTAATGAAATTTGATCTCAAAGCAAACACGCAGAATAACCTTTCAGGAAAAGCGCCTATTACAGGGTGGTTGCTTGCGCCATTGGCTTATATGATCTTGTCAGTGATTGGTTCTGGGTTGATGTCTGTTCTGTATATTATTAAATATTTTTCAGACTTTTCGATCCTCCACCAGCTTCCATTTCATTTGATATCAAGTTGGTATCTCTCTGCGTTAACAACGTGGGTAATGTTTAGCTTTACGCTTTATCTACTAAGACAATTTTTTTATCGCGCTAAAAACTTTCCACGTCTGTTCATTTTTTGGTTGCTAATCAACTTACTATTAGCAATTAAGAGTTTTGGTTTTGCACCTGTTGACGACCAAACGGCATTACAATCCCTTCTATGGTCTGTATTCTCGACTGTCTGCTTTGTGCCTTATATCAAGTACTCTAAACGTGTTCGTGAAACTTTCACACAAGTTCGATAACTTCACGCCTTTACCCTTGATATTATATACGCTTGTTTAGCCTCTTTATTTCAGGAGGCTTTTTGTTTCTCTGTTTAACAATTTTGGCATAACAATGACTGATTACTTGCTTCTATTCGTCGGCACCGTATTGGTGAATAACTTTGTACTCGTCAAATTCCTTGGTTTATGCCCATTTATGGGTGTATCAAAAAAATTAGAAACCGCGATTGGTATGGGATTTGCGACAACCTTTGTTATGACTCTCGCCTCGATTAGTTCTTGGCTGATGGATAATTTTATTTTAGTTCCTTTGGACTTACTTTATTTACGCACACTGAGCTTTATTTTAGTTATTGCAGTAGTTGTACAATTCACTGAAATGGTCGTAAGAAAAACAAGCCCGACACTCTATCGTTTATTAGGGATCTTCTTACCTTTAATTACCACAAACTGCGCTGTATTAGGTGTGGCATTATTAAATATCAATCAAGCCCACACATTTATGCAATCTGCCGTTTATGGTTTTGGTGCAGCCATTGGTTTTTCTCTTGTAATGGTATTATTTGCCGCTATTAGAGAACGCTTAGCCGTCGCCAATGTACCCGCACCATTTAAAGGTGCTTCAATTGGTTTAATTACCGCAGGTTTAATGTCTCTCGCCTTTATGGGTTTTAGTGGTTTGGTGAAACTGTAATGAATTCTTTATGGATAGCAATTGGCGTACTTGGTGCGCTAGGTCTTATCTTTGGGCTAATTTTGGGATATTCCGCGCGCCGTTTTAAAGTGGAAGAAGATCCTATTGTCGAAAAAATTGACGCAATATTACCGCAAAGCCAATGCGGACAATGTGGTCATCCTGGGTGTCGTCCTTATGCGGATGCAGTCGCAAACAATGGTGAGATGATTAACCGTTGTGCGCCGGGTGGCGAACAAGTGATGTTAAAAATAGCTGAATTGATGGGCGTTGATCCTCAACCGCTTGATGGTGACGAAGAAGCATTAAATCCAATTAGAAAAGTCGCCTTAATTGATGAAGATAATTGCATAGGATGTACTAAGTGTATTCAAGCGTGCCCTGTTGATGCCATTGTGGGTGCCACACGTGCTATGCACACCGTTATTGAAGACTTATGTACTGGATGTGACTTATGTGTGCCTCCTTGCCCTACTGATTGTATAACCTTGGTTCCTGTCAAAGTCACAACCTCAAATTGGAAATGGGATTTAAATACAATCCCAGTAAAAAATATTCCAGCAGAGCCAGAAGAAACACCTGAAGATGAACCGTCATTAAAGACGGAGGATAACGCTCATGTTTAATCTCTTTTCGTTATTTAAAAAAGATAAAATCTGGGATTTTAAAGGCGGTATTCATCCTCCTGAAATGAAATTACAGTCAAGTCGTACACCAATGCGTATCGCGCAATTACCTGATGAAGTGATTATTCCTATTCATCAGCACTTAGGTGTACCGGGTCAACTTTGTGTCAGCGTAGGTGAGCATGTATTAAAAGGTCAACCATTAACAAAAGGGGTTGGCAGAACATTACCTGTACATGCTTCTATCTCTGGTACAGTTACGGCAATAGAACCATTTCCAAGTGCTCATCCTTCTGGATTACCTGAAATTGCGGTAAGAATTCAATCTGATGGTAAAGACGAATGGCGAGAGAAATCCCCTATCATCAATTACCAATCAGAAAGTAGAGATACGTTACTTAACCGTATCCATGAAGCAGGTATTGCAGGATTAGGGGGCGCGGGATTCCCAACTGCGTCAAAATTAAAAGGTGGTGGCGACCTCGTTAAAACACTCATCATCAATGCAGCAGAGTGTGAACCTTATATCACAGCAGACGATCGCTTAATGCAAGAACATGCTGATGAAGTGATTGCTGGGTGTCAGGTCTTAATTCACCTTCTGTCTCCAGATGAAGTGTTAATTGGTATTGAGGATAATAAGCCTGAAGCCATTGAGTCATTAAAAAATGCCTTAAATGCTGTACCTGATGAGAAACGTATTTTTATTCGTGTTATCCCAACCAAATATCCATCAGGTGGTGCTAAACAACTGACCAAGATCTTAACTGGTAAAGAAGTTCCATCAGGAGGACGTTCATCTGATATTGGCGTCTTGATGCAAAACGTAGGTACGGTTGTCGCCATCAAACGTGCCATTATTGATGATGAGCCATTAATTGAACGTGTTGTCACGGTTACAGGTAATGGCGCTAAAACACCGGGTAACTTTTGGGCTCGTTTAGGTACACCTATTTACTCATTGCTAAAACAAGCTGGTTTTGTTGCAGGCTCTGAACAAATGGTGATTATGGGTGGACCATTAATGGGCTTTACCCTACCAGACTTAAATGCCCCTGTTGTTAAGATAACCAACTGCCTACTTATCCCTTCAGTCGAAGAGATGGATACAGATAATCTTGAAGAAGCCTGTATCCGTTGTGGTCATTGTGTTGATGCTTGCCCTAGTGGTTTATTACCTCAACAACTTTACTGGTTTAGTAAAGGTAAAGAGCATGAGAAAGCACAACAGCATAATTTATTTGATTGTATTGAATGCGGTGCATGTGCATTTGTTTGCCCTAGTAATATTCCGCTAGTTCAATACTATCGCCAAGAAAAAGCAGAAATACGTGAAATAGATGCGGAAGCAAAACGTGCGGCTGAGGCAAAAGCACGTTTTGAAGCGAAAAAAATACGTATGGAACGCGAAAAACTTGAGCGTGAAGCTAGACATCAACGTGCCGCAGTTAAACTTGATGATGAAGATCACGGTGAAGTTCAATCTGCACTTTCTCGCGTAAAAGCGAAACAAAGTATTGGCAAAATTATTTCTGTTAAAGCGGGTGAAGAGCCAGATAACGCAGCCGCGATTGCCGCACGTAAAAAACGTAAAGAGGAAGTCAGAGCAAAACAAGCGGCTAAATTAGCACAGCAAAAAGCACTAGAAACCTCAAGTGAGAATATAGCGAGTGAGAGCGAAGATGCTGATCCACGCAAAGCTGCCGTTGCCGCTGCATTGGCACGTGTTAAAGCTAAAAAAGCACAGCAAGCTTCTGAAACATCTTCAACTGTAGAAACGCAGGCTAAAAACGCTGAAGCAGAAGAAGTCGATCCACGCAAAGCTGCCGTTGCCGCCGCATTGGCTCGTGTTAAAGCTAAGAAAGCACAGCAAGCTTCTGAAGCATCATCAACTGTAGAAACGCCTGCTCAAAACGCTGAAGCGGAAGAAGTCGATCCGCGTAAAGCTGCTGTCGCTGCTGCCATTGCCAGAGTAAAAGCAAAGAAAGAGGCTCAACAAGCTCCAGCGGAAACAACAATCGATGAAGCCCCTACTCAAAATGATGAAGTGGAAGAAGTCGATCCGCGCAAAGCTGCAGTTGCTGCCGCTATTGCCAGAGTAAAAGCGAAAAAAGAAGCTCAACAAGCTCAAGTAGAAACAACAACTGATGAAGCCCCTGCTCAAAACGCTGAAGTGGAAGAAGTCGATCCGCGCAAAGCTGCTGTCGCTGCTGCCATTGCTAGAGTAAAAGCGAAAAAAGAAGCCGAACAACGTCGAGCTAAAGAAGAAGTTACCTTGGATTAATCACAGATGAAATTCAGACCAATACAAAATAACAATAGTAAATTAAAAATTGCGAGTTCACCTTTTACGCATAATCAACAGTCCACCAGCCAAGTTATGCTATGGGTAACATTAGCAGCACTGCCGGGGATCTTAAGCCAGATCTATTTTTTTGGCCTAGGAACTATTTACCAAATTGTGTTAGCTATTATCGTAGCACTTGTCACTGAAACACTCTGTGTAAAGCTCAAAAAAGAAGATCCTTTACTGTATCTGAAAGACAACTCTGCACTGCTGACTGGCGTATTACTCGCCATTAGTATTCCACCTCTAGCGCCGTGGTGGATCATTGTGTTAGGTACTTTTGTAGCCATTGTTATCGCAAAACATATTTATGGCGGCTTAGGACAAAATCCATTTAATCCAGCAATGGTAGGTTATGTGGTTTTACTGATCTCATTCCCAGTACAAATGACATCATGGATGCCCCCTGTTGAATTACAAGCTGTCTCTTACAATGTAATGGATAGTTTAAGTATCTTCTTTACGGGACATACATCATCTGGCTTAACGCTTGAAGATTTAAGACGCTCTGTTGATGGCATTACACAAGCAACACCTCTTGATAGTTTTAAAACGGGCTTACTCACTCACTCTATTGATGAAGTGTTAGCGACACCTATTTTACAAGGTGAATTTGCAGGTATTGGCTGGCAATGGGTGAATGTAGCTTATTTAGTGGGTGGATTAATTTTGCTTTATAAACGCATTATTAGTTGGCATATTCCTGTTGCGATGATTTCTGTATTAGCACTATGCTCGGTTATTAGCTGGGGCATTGATCCTACACGTTACTCACAACCGCTATTACAAATTTTCTCTGGAGCGACCATGTTAGGGGCATTTTTTATTGCCACTGATCCAGTTAGCGCCTCAACAACGCCTAAAGGTCGTTTAATTTATGCAGGGATGATTGGTTTATTAGTTTGGGTTATCCGTGTTTATGGCGGATATCCAGATGCCGTTGCTTTCTCTGTATTACTTGCCAATATCGCTGTACCTCTTATTGATAGCTATACACGCCCTCGTGTTTACGGGCATTAATGCAAAGGAGAAAATGATGATCGAAATCTTAAAACGCCATGGACTCACATTAGCTATCTTTGCTGCTTGTACTACGGGTTTAACCGCCGTGGTCTATCACCTCACAGCAGATACCATTGCAGAGCAAGTTGCCTTAGAGAAACAAAAATTATTGGATCAAGTGATCCCTAAAGCAATGTATAACAATTCGCTTTCTAAAGATTGCTATCTTCTTACAGCACCAGAGTTAGGTAATACCAAGCCCCATAAACTTTATGTTGCCCGTTTAGACGGTAAACCCGTCGCTGCTGCATTGGAATCTACGGCACCCGATGGATATTCAGGTGCCATTGAGCTTCTTGTCGGTGCCGACTTTAAAGGAAATGTCCTTGGTGTGCGTGTTACTGCTCATAATGAAACACCGGGGCTGGGTGATAAAATTGAAACACGTATTTCGGATTGGATCACGACACTGAGTAATAGATTCATTTCCAGTGAAAACGATCAGCACTGGGCAGTAAAAAAAGATGGCGGAGATTTTGATCAATTTACGGGTGCGACGATCACCCCTCGTGCTGTCGTCAACTCATCAAAGCGTACTGCATGGTTAATACAATCTTTACCAGAGAAACTGGATACACTCTCTGTCTGCGAGGCAAATTAATATGAACTCAATTAAAGAGCTCTTTTCTCAAGGGTTATGGAAAAACAACTCAGCTTTAGTGCAATTACTTGGGTTGTGCCCTTTACTTGCGGTTTCCTCAACCGCAACAAATGCCTTGGGTCTCGGTATTGCGACCACATTAGTCCTATTTTGCACAAATGTTGCCGTTTCTAGCTTACGTCATTGGGTTCCCTCTGAAATTCGTATCCCAATTTATGTTATGATAATTGCGTCAGTCGTCAGTGCTGTGCAATTACTGATCAACGCATACGCCTATGGCTTATACCAATCTTTAGGGATCTTCATTCCATTGATCGTCACTAACTGTATTGTTATTGGTCGTGCTGAAGCTTTTGCGGCTAAGAATGAAGTTTTTCCTTCTGCTATTGATGGTCTAGCGATGGGATTAGGTGCAACTGCGGCGCTCTTTGTTTTAGGTGCTATACGTGAAGTATTAGGTAACGGTACATTATTTGACGGGGCTGATTTACTATTAGGTGAATGGGCACAAGTATTAAGAGTTGAGATAGTACATTTAGACTCACCCTTCTTACTTGCTATTTTGCCACCGGGTGCTTTTATCGGCTTAGGCTTTATGTTAGCAGCAAAATACCTAATTGATGAAAGACAGAAAAAGCGCAGCGCTTCGACAACTAAAACTTACGAAAAAGAACAAGGCTGTGGTAGTCATATCGTTAAAAATTAATTTGTGAGCATAATGAATCAAGCAAAACGTATTGAAATTCTAACTCGGTTGCGCGATGACAATCCGCAACCAACGACAGAGCTAAAATTTGACTCTCCGTTTGAACTATTGATCTCCGTATTACTCTCTGCACAAGCCACCGATGTGAGTGTTAATAAGGCAACAGCTAAGCTTTACCCTGTTGCCAATACACCACAGGCGATACTAACTTTAGGTATCGATGGTCTTAAGAAATACATTAAAACCATTGGTCTATATAATACTAAAGCTGAAAATGTGATTAAGACGTGTCAAATCTTAGTCGATAAACATAACAGCGAAGTTCCTGAAAACAGAGAAGCCCTAGAAGCCTTACCTGGCGTCGGTCGCAAAACAGCAAATGTCGTTTTAAACACCGCATTTGGCTGGCCAACAATCGCTGTCGATACGCATATCTTTAGAGTGAGTAATCGCACAGGTTTCGCCCCAGGTAAAAATGTCAATGAAGTTGAACAGAAACTATTAAAGGTTGTTCCGGCAGAATTTAAAGTTGATTGTCACCATTGGCTTATTCTTCATGGTCGTTATACCTGTATTGCACGAAAACCACGGTGTGGCTCTTGTATTATTGAAGATCTTTGTGAATTTAAAGAAAAAACAGATCCTGAATAATTTTTTACCGATTTGTCTGTTTTTATGATGCAATATTGCTTGCGTCACTACACACAATCGAATAAAACTATTGCCCACTTTTTATTATTAAAACTGCCGACTTTCCGGAAAAATATGTTTCAAGACAATCCGCTGCTTGCACAGCTAAAACAGCAACTCCATGCCCAGACACCGCGCGTGGAAGGCCTTGTAAAGGGAACAGATAAAGGCTTTGGCTTCCTTGAAGTTGATGGTCAGAAAAGCTATTTTATCCCCCCTCCGCAAATGAAAAAAGTGATGCACGGCGACCGAGTTATTGCTGCCGTTCATACAAACGGCGATAAAGAGTCGGTTGAACCCGAAGAATTAGTCGAACCTTTCTTAACGCGTTTTGTCGGTCGTATTCAGAAAAAAGAAGGTGATAACCGTCTGTGGATAATTCCAGACCATCCTCTTTTAAAAGACGCTATTCCTTGCCGTCCTGCTCAAGGCTTAACACATAGCTTTGTTGATCAAGATTGGGCTGTTGCTGTAATGCGTCGTCACCCACTTAATAAAGGTGATAAAGGTTTTCAGGCAGAAATAACAGATTATATTACTGATAAAGATGATCACTTTGCGCCTTGGTGGGTGACCTTAATGCGTCATCAGCTTGAGCGTGATGCGCCTGAAATGGGTAACGAAGCGCTGACATTACATGATACTTTGCCTCGTGAAGATCTGACTTCTCTCTCCTTTGTCACTATTGATAGTGCATCAACAGAAGATATGGATGACGCGCTCTTTATTCGTAAAGAAGAGAACGGTCAATTGACGCTGTTTATCGCAATCGCCGATCCAACGGCTTATATTCTGCCAAATAGTGAATTAGATAAAATTGCGGCACAACGCGCGCTGACTAATTATCTACCGGGCTTCAATATCCCAATGTTGCCTCGTGAGCTGTCAGATAACATCTGCTCATTACGTCCTAATGAAAAACGCCCTGCATTAGTTTGCCAAGTCAGCATCACTGAAGATGGCGCTCTGCTTGAAGATATTCACTTCTACTCTGCATGGGTAGAATCAAAAGCTAAGCTGGTTTATGACAACATTTCAGATTGGTTAGAAGGTGAAAACTCACAATGGCAACCTGAAAATGAAATGGTTCATGAGCAAGTAATGTTATTAAAAGAGATGAGTGAAAAACGTCATGAATGGCGTGAAAAACATGCTCTGGTCTTTAAAGAACGCCCTGATTATCGTTTTATTCTTGATGAAGGCGGTAATGTTTTAGATATCGTGGCAGAAAAACGCCGTATCGCAAACCGCATTGTTGAAGAGGCGATGATCACCGCCAATATCTGTGCAGCAAAAGTACTGGCGAAAAACTTAGGTTTTGGCGTTTACAATGTTCATACAGGCTTTGATCCACTTTATATCGATCAAGTTGTACAAACCTTAAAAGATAACGGTATTGAAACCACATCTGAAAGTTTGTTAACCCTTGAAGGTTTCTGTCAATTACGTCGTGAACTTGATAATCAGCCAAATCAATTCCTCGATAGCCGTATTCGTCGCTTCCAGAACTTTGCTGAAATCAAAGCAGAGCCAGGCCCTCACTTTGGCTTAGGGTTAGAAGCTTACGCGACATGGACTTCACCAATTCGTAAATACAGTGATATTTTAAATCACCGTTTGCTAAAAGCGATTATTAGCAAAGAAAGCGCTGAAAAACCGCAAGAAGAAGATGGCATTCGTATTGCAGAGCGTCGCCGTGCTAACCGTATGGCTGAACGTGACGTGGGTGATTGGTTATATGCACGTTTCTTAAAACCTTTTGCTGGTACTGAAACACCATTTAATGCAGAAATTATCGATATTACCCGTGGTGGTGTTCGTGTTCGTCTAGTTGAAAATGGTGCTGTTGCCTTTATTCCTGCACCATTCTTACATGCTGTACGTGACGAAATCCAATGTAGCCAAGAGACAGGCACTGTTATTGTGAAAGGCGAAACCGCGTATAAACTCAATGATGTTATTCCTGTTCGTATTGAAGATGTAAAACTGGAAACTCGTAATATCGTCGCTCGTCCTATCTAATAGGACTTAAATCGGTATACAATAAGGCTGATAGTTCATTTTGAGCTATCAGCTTTTTTTATGTCTTTAATTTCTAGTCAAACTAGTGATAAAAATGAACATTAAAAAGAAAGGAAATGTTTTTATGTTGCATAGGTATTTTCTCTTGCATCATAAATTTAATAATTAATAAATGGATTAAATCAATGAAAGACAAAGTACAAGTTAGTCGTTTTTTAAGTTATATCTTACGTCACGCCCCTGAAAGTATCGGTTTAACGTTAGATGACCAAGGATGGGGAGAAATATCAAAATTGATCCCATTAGCACAGAAAAATGGAACAGCGCTAACTCTTGAGTTAATTAAAGACGTTGTAGAAACCAATGATAAAAAGCGTTTTGCTATCTCAGAAGACGGACTTTTTATTCGTGCAGTTCAAGGTCACTCGCTTAAAACCACAATTGATTACCAAGCAATTACTCCCCCAAAAATACTTTTTCACGGTACAGCAACTCGCTTTATCGACAGTATTTTTAAGCAAGGTTTAATTCCTAATGGTCGTCAATATGTTCACCTTTCACAAGATCATAAAACAGCCGTGAATGTCGGTGATCGTCATGGAAAAGCCATTGTTTTAACGGTGGATAGTGAAAAAATGTTTAGTGAAGGCTTTGAGTTTTATCAGGCTGATAATGGTGTTTGGTTAACACTTTCAGTACCAGTGAAATATCTAAAAATAGATGAGAAAGAATAGAATGAAATGCAAAAAAATAGGTGACATTGTCACCTATCATCTTACTTATGAACTTCGCTGTTTTCTGTTTTACTAACAATTAATCGGGATGTCCCGTGATCGTGATTTTAGTGCCTTTCTTATCTTCTTCTAATAAAAATTCCGTAAAGCCACCTGAAAACTGTTGTTCTATCATCAATTTCTTTGGACTTTCCCATTTATAATCAACAGAAACATCATCTTTCGTATACTCTTTTTGGATGTTATTATTCACCTTAATGGTTTTTACAAGATAATCTTCATCATGCTCACTGACATATTTTTTATAGGCATCTGCAATTGAAAGACCTGAATAAACACAATAGGTTAGTGCCCCACTTTCAAAGACCTCATCCATTGTTTGCTCTGGCGAAGAGCAGTATTTATCATGAACAACCATGTTCTCAGTCTTATTTTCTGCCTTAGTTTCTGCAAAAAGCGCAGAAGAATATAACAGTGCAACAACCATCAAATACGCTTTCATAAAATACCTTTAAAAAGACATCTCTTATGTGAAAATAAAAAATGTGACAATAAAAAATGCGCTAATCTCAATGGAAAATCAGCGCACTATGATTAGTTTTGTTGCTATCTAACTAAATAAATCAGCCACCAGCGAGTTTAACTTTCATTCCTTTGGCTTCTAACAGCGATTTAATTAAATCACGTTTATCACCTTGGATCTCAATTAAGCCGTCTTTTACACTACCACCACAACCACATTTTTTCTTCAGCTCAGCCGCCAGTTTGGCTAACTCTGCATCATCCAGATCGATACCTGAAACAACGCAAACACCTTTGCCTTTGCGTCCACTAGTTTGGCGCTGAATACGCACAATACCATCACCGGCAGGACGCACAGGCTTTTGTTCTTCTTCTTTAATGCGACCCGCATCTGTGGAATAAACCAAACGAGAGTTATTATCCATGTTAAATTACATACCTTGTATAGAACGATTAATTTGTTGCAGTGTTTCTAGAGGATTATCACTACGTGTGATAGGACGACCAATCACCATATAATCAACACCTGCGGTAATGGCTTGCTCTGGTGTCATTACGCGACGCTGATCGCCAACATCACTTCCTGCCGGGCGAATACCCGGAGTGACTAATAGGAAATCATCACCACAAACTTGTTTAAAACGCGTTGCTTCATGTGCAGAGCAGACAACACCATCAAGACCACAAGATTTTGTTAGTAACGCTAAACGTTCAGCTTGTTCTGCAGGTGTCAATGTTATTCCCAATTCAATTAAATCGGATTGATCCATACTGGTAAGTACAGTTACTGCCGTTAAAAGTGGCGCATCTTTACCAAAGGCTGTAAGGCTCTCTTTGGCAGCACGCATCATGCGACTTCCGCCACTTGCATGTACATTAACCATCCATACACCTAAATCAGCGGCAGCGGCAACAGCTCTTGCAACGGTATTGGGAATATCATGGAATTTCAAATCTAAGAAAATATCAAACCCTTCTTTTTGTAACTGAGTGACAAATTGAGGTCCAAAACGGGTAAACATCTCTTTACCAATTTTTAAACGACAAGATGAGGGATCGATACGCTGTGCAAAATCTAATGCACTTTTTTGGTCTTCATAGTCTAGTGCCACAATAACGGGCGCGCAGGTAAGCTCGGGCGATTTTTTATCACAATGAAATGACATTTTAGGGCCTTTATTTATAAAGAGACTATTAAAAAAGTGACATCGTCACTGACCATCTAAACCGCGAATAGGTTTAACGGTATCCCATGAACGACAGGATGGACAATGCCAATATAATGCATGAGAGGTAAAACCACATTTATGGCAACGATAATCTGGTTTTGTGCGAATTTGCTCACCAACCATATAGCGCAATAAGATAAGGCTCTCTTTGGCACGTCCTTCTTCCGCTTCTGCTAAATGGTAACGCATTAAACGATAGAACAAACGCATGGTTGGATGACGCTCTAATTGACGATTAATGTATAACTGCGCCGCTTCAATACCTTCTTTCGTTTCAATAATATCAGCAAGGTAAAGCTCAGCAATCGCACCACAATTACTATCCACACATTGACGTAAATAAGTTTCCCAACGAGAAGTATCACCTTGAGATTGGAAACACTCAAAAAGCATAGGTAAGGTTTCACTGACCATCTCTTTATCTTGCTCAATCACTTTCATTAAAACATCAATGGCTTTTTGTTTATCATCACGAGCAATATAGATACGACCATACATAATTGAAACACGCGCACAGAGAGGGTCCATTTGCCCTGCTTTTTGTAACAAATTCAGCGCACTATCAAGGTTATCACTGCTCATTTCTTGGAGAGCTAATTCACAATAAAAATGTGAAATTTGTTCTTTTAATTCATGCTGACCTAATTTCACCAATTTTTCAGCCGTTTCTATGGCTTTTCCCCAATCACTGGTTAATTGGTAAATAGCAAGCAAAGATTGTAGCGCACTTTGGCGAAATTCTTGTTCATCAATAAGTTGCTGAAACATATTTTCAGCACGATCGTAAACACCTGCCGCCACATAGTCACGACCTAGCTGTTGAACAGCAAGTAGACGCTGATCAAAAGAAAGTGCAGCACTCTCCATTAACGATTGGTGGATACGAATAGCTCGTTCGACTTCGCCACGAGAGCGGAAAAGATTACCTAAAGTAAGATGGGCTTCAAAAGCAGAGCTATCTTCTTTAAGCATTTCGAGGAAAAGATCAACAGCTTTATCTTGTTGATCAGAAAGTAAGAAGTTAACACCCGCCACATACTCACGTGACAGGCGATCGGCGTTCTGCTGTTTATCCTGTTGAGCGCCACGACGCCCCATATACCAGCCGTAAGCCGCAGCGACAGGTAATAACAGAAACAGCAATTCTAGCATCAGCTATCGTCCTTATTTCGTAGCAGAAGCAACCGTTGGGCGACTTTCTTGGTTTTCTTGTTTTGTTTGGGCGCTTTCAAGACGTTTAATCTTACGTTTTGCTCGGCCTAGTGATAAGCGTGCACGTAAATAAAAAACACCACTTACAATCCAGCCAAGTACAAAGCCCACACCAAACAGAGCTGCTAACAAGGTAGAAATACGATATTCACCTTGAGCAATAAGGTAATTAAATGTGACTACCTGATCGTTATTTGTGCCTAAAGTCATGGCTATCACCACGATGGCAAGAACAAGAATAACCAAAATAAAAAGTAGGACTTTTTTCACATTATTTCCTTTTTTATTCTCTTTTCTTTAGTAGACAGATAAAGGTAGCATTTTCACTGCGCACAAAGAAAGTCATTTCTTAGAATCATCTGATTTTCGTATATTTTTTCACATAAATATCGAAAAAGACATTCTGTATCTCAAAAATAAGGGCTATCGTCAGGATTTGAGCAATAAACGTCGCTCAATCACCTTAAATGCACACCAAACCAGCATTGTGCTGATAAGAATACCGACAATCACATCAGATGCCCAGTGCATTCCTAATACAATACGCCCTACCGTGACATCAATTCCCCATAATAACCCGAATGACGCTAAAAAATAATGACGACGCAACATAAAAAGGACAAAAACAAATAATGCGAGTGTGGCAGAGAATAAGCTATGACCCGATGGGAAAGCATAACCCGTTTCTGCTTTCCAATGTTTAAGTTGCCATTCAGGGATCACTGGTGAGTTGGCTAATCCATTTTGAAGTAATTGTTCTCGCTCTGGTCTTGAAACTTGATAAAAAGCTTCAGAGCTAATGTGCAGATTTTTACTAACCCAAACAACATAAGGACGAGGCTCTTTTACTGTGTTTTTAACCGCGACCTTAATTAATTGCCCAATAGATAATGTAGCAATAATTATCACTGCTAATTGAATAAAATGGTTACGCTTCAATTTTAAAACCATAAAGAGCAATGCTAACAAAACAATAATCGTCACAGCGCCCCAAGGTTTTGCTGCACTATCTGCTATCCATAATGTACTTATACCGCCTAAAGGGTGGTCGGTAGGTTGCCATTTCCAACCCAATATCAACACAACACTCGGTATGATTAAGAGCAACACACAGCCCAATAGAATCAACTTTGTTATTTGCTTATTCAATATATTGCCTCTTCTTTAATACGAATGTTGTCTTTCGTTCATGCTTAAAGGTAATTAGTATAATCGATGATAGTTTAGCAATAAATCATTATGCAATAAGGCTTAAAATCTGATAATTTGTATAGGTGTGAATTTATAAGTGTGTGTTACCCAATTTCCTTGCCTATCAGACATGGAAATATTTCAGTGTTTTATTTCTCTTTGTTCTCATTATGAAGTATATAATATTGAACGAGAGTTTCACCTGAAATTATGAGTCAAAAATAATGAAATTAAGACGTATCGCAGAAGCAAAACTACCAACTCCTTTTGGTGAGTTTTTAATGGTCGGTTTTGAAGAAATCGCAACAGGAAAAGATCATGTCGCCCTTGTCTATGGCGATATTTCAGGCTCAGAGCCCGTATTATCTCGTATTCATTCAGAATGCTTAACGGGTGATGCTTTATTTAGTTTGCGTTGTGATTGTGGTTTCCAACTTGAAGCTGCGCTTTCACAAATCAGCAAAGCCGGTCGTGGCGTATTACTTTATCATCGCCAAGAAGGCCGCAATATTGGATTACTAAATAAAATACGCGCTTATGCATTACAAGATAAAGGATTAGATACCGTTGAAGCGAACCTCGAGTTAGGTTTTAAAGCAGACGAACGTGATTTTACCCTTTGTGCTGATATGTATAACCTATTAGGTGTTCATGAAGTTCGATTATTAACCAATAATCCGAAGAAAATTGAAATCATGAAAGCCGCAGGCATTAATGTTCTCGAGCGAGTGCCATTGATCGTCGGACGTAATCCAAGCAATGCGCATTATCTTGATACTAAAGCCGATAAAATGGGTCATCTTTTATTTAAGAAAGCGCAATAATAAGTAACAGCACAGCATTAATTATTTTCAAATCCGAGCCTAAGTTGCTCGGATTTTTTATTTATGGTTTTTATTCTATTACCTTGTAAATTCATTCTTTATCTATTTTCTTTGTTTATATCTTGTTCTTTTTTATCGCTCTTTCATCATTCAATTATATCATGTGAAAATTTGTCATATGCGATTTCATTGACTATCCATCTGATTCTAAGTTATTTATTAATAAATAAATTTTGATAGGAATGCATTATGCCATTACATTTTTCTGGTAGGATTTTCAGCGCGCTATTATTAGCAGGAACGTTATTAACTGGCTGTGATAATAGCGATAAAAACAGCTATTCAATCAAGGTTGGTGTGATTAATGGTGCTGAACAAGATGTGGCTGAAGTTGCCAAAAAAGTCGCCAAAGAAAAATATGGCTTAGAGGTTGAATTGGTAAGTTTCAGTGGTTCTTTGTTACCTAACGATCCCACAGCAAATAAAGAACTTGATGCCAATGTTTTTCAACATCGCCCTTTTCTTGCCCAAGATAATCAATCTCGTGGTTACAATTTAGTGGCTGTTGGTAATACCTTTGTTTTTCCTATGGCGGGCTATTCAACAAAAATTAAGCATCCTTCGGAGTTAAAATTAGGCGATACCATCGCAGTTCCTAACGATCCCACCAATTTAGGTCGAGCATTACTGTTATTAGATAAAGAAAAGCTGATTACGTTAAAACCAAACAGTGGTTTATTGCCTACAGCTATCGACATTATTGATAATCCACTTAAGCTTAAAATTATGGAGCTAGAAGGCGCACAATTACCACGGGTTTTAAACGATCCTAAAGTGACTGTCGCTATTATCAGTACAACTTACATCCAGCAAATTAATTTATCTCCTACTAAGGACAGTATTTTTATTGAAGATAAAAACTCTCCTTACACCAATATTATTGTGACAAGAGAAGATAACAAAAACGCTGATAATGTGCGGGATTTTATTAAGGCTTACCAATCACCTGAAGTTGCAACAGCCGCCGAAACCATTTTTAATGGTGGTGCAATTCAGGGCTGGTGATAGAAGTTCTAATTTTTTAAAGAGAGGTGTTTTTAATAACCTCTCTTTTTTAATACTTAGCTTACTATTATTAATTCAAAAATAATTTTTTGTAGAAAATACATTTATAAAATAATAAGTTACACCTTTATCTTAAATTGTTATAATACTTAAAATTCACGTTTTTATGAGTTTCAAATGTCTATTCCATTGAGAGAACAAGAAGTTAAGATAGCCCTCATTAATTGGTTATATATAAATGGGCACCTAAACGATGCAACCATTATCAATGAGATGGTTGTTGCTAACTGGACAAGACGCGCTGATTTAGCCGTCGCCAATGGAAATTTACATGCCTTTGAAATAAAGAGTGACTTTGACTCATTAAAAAGACTTGAAGGACAGTTATCAACTTTTTCTTCCCGCTTTGAAAAAGTCACGGTGGTATGTTCACCTCGTTTCACAATAGAAATCCAAGAAATGGAAAACTCTGATATTGAAATCATAGAGTTTATATCTACTGAACAACATATTGATTTTAAAATTATTCAAAAAGGTAACCAACGAATAATTCAAGATAAATTAGTCTATTGTGATTTCTTATTAAAAGAAGAAATAAAAAATTTATTAAAAGAACACGATATTGCTATTCCACCAGCATGTTCTCGTCAGCAATTAGAAATTATTATTGAAACACTTCCGCTTAATATTATTAGAAGTCATGCTATCAACTCCGTAAAAAAACGTTATTTATCAACATCAAATAAATATTTAGCTTTACTCAATAAAGACAAAAAAATAACAACAAAACATTTAGATTTATTAAGTAGAAAAAAACAAAATCAACCTAAAAAAAACAAACTCGCTTTAAAGCAAGTTGATACAGAACCAACCACTGATTTTCATTTTATAGATACAAAAAAAATATCAGAAAAATTTGGCTGTTCGAAAAAAGATATTCCACCTAAGGTAATAAAAAGATATGTTATAAAGGAGGACTAGTCCTCCTTTATTTAAATTATATCAAGATCATAAGCATCATAATTATCCATTTCACAACGCTCTATCTGTTTAGATAAATGTAGATTTACTCTTACCGCAATCCATTTAGCAGGACTTCCCATTCCAGTTACATTACCACTTGCAGCATTTCGTATCATTTCAGCACCCCAAGATGGATCACTTTCATACGAAGGGTACTCTTTTAATATAGATTTTGCAGCATCTATATAGCCATTCGCATCTTTAGCATCAGGTCTTCTTTCAAAATACCAAGCATCATCTAAAGCGATATCTATACGAGGAATATAGCGCCCCATTACATCATCATAAACAACAGAATGAATAGAGCCATGATCACCATAAATAGCAACAGACTGTCCTCCAATAGATTGATGAAAGTCGCGTTCCATTACATCTATAAAACCGCTTTGCTTATTTTCATGACAAAAACGTATAACTGAACTTGGAAAACTAGTTGTCAAAATACTAATAATCGCCTCAGGTATTTCAGTTCTAATTTGATTAATCGCATTGATAGTCGCTATAACAGCCGCAGGAAAACTTTCTCTGATATAGCCTAAATCAATAAATATTATTGCATTTTGAGGCTTATCTAATGCGACAAGCGAACTAATCACACGGTTAACATCCGTATGTATATTCTTGATCCTAAAAGCGATATAACCATATTGTGATTCTAGGATCTTTGCTTGCATTACAATATCACGAAGTTTGGCTAACTCGGTTATTTGAACTGTTGGAATGATTTTTTCATATTGAGAACAAAAATCTATCCATTTCTTAAAATTTTGCTGATGAGATAATAATTCTAGACTTGATTCACAATGATGTTTTACTTCTTGTGTTACATCAACAATAAATTGATTACCATTAACTGATTCTATTGTTTTATTCATTGATGTTTTAATATCATCAGAACGAGGCCATTTTCCTAATGTTATTATTGGTAATATTTTCTTCTTATTTTCATCACTTAATTTTTCCAAACCTAATATTTCGGCTCCTCTTGTTCTTAATGTAGGGTAATAATTGTAGTTTTCGAATTGTATTTTAGACAAGATTGACTCCTAAATTTATTATTAATTATCTCGAGGTATTGCTGTGGTTCGCATAGGATTATTTTGTGATGCTAAATATGTAGCAATACTTTCTATATTTTTCCTTTGATACTCAACATTAGTTAATTCATTTGATATTATATTATTTTTTTCAATAAGATTAGTGAGTTGTAAACTTAACCTTTTAAAAAAAATATAATTAAAATACCCAACAAATAATGCAGCCAACCATCCAGAACAAACAAAGATCCATTGAGCAAGCTCTTTGTCTTGCATAAAGCTTGTTATTAATGCAACTAAAGTACCACAAATACCGACAATTCCATATATATGATTAAACATAGTTAAATATTCCATTTCTAATTATTCTATATTTAAAGTTAAGTTCAAAACAAATAATAACAATAAAATAAAAGCAAAGTCATTTTATTTAAAATTTATTTTCAATTAGCTATAAATTAAATAATAGGAATATTAAATTATTTTCACATTGAATTATAAAAATAAATTCATTCAACCTGATAAATAATATTCCATAAAAACAAAAACACCCCATTTTTATAATGAGGCGTTTGATTACAGCTAAACCTAATTAAAGCATATTACGAATAACATAATGCAATATGCCACCGTGTTGGAAATAGGCTAATTCAGTTTGAGTATCAATACGACAACGCGCCATAATAGTTTCAGTGTGATTATCTGCGAAAGTAATATTAACTGCGACATCTTGGCTCGGTGTTAATGCATTAAGCCCTGTGATCTCAATTTTCTCATCACCTTTTAAACCTAATGTTTGACGAGTTACTCCTTTAGGAAATTCTAAAGGTAAAACCCCCATACCAATCAAGTTAGAACGGTGAATACGCTCAAAAGAGCCTGCAATAACGACTCGCACACCTAATAAACGTGTTCCTTTTGCCGCCCAATCTCGGCTAGAGCCTGAACCATATTCACTACCAGCAATAATCGCCAATGGCGTATTTTCTTGTTGGTAACGCATTGAGGCATCGTAAATAGCCAGTGTTTCTCCCGTTGGAATATGCTTGGTAAAACCACCTTCTACTCCCGGCACCATTTCGTTACGAATACGAATATTGGCAAATGTACCTCGCATCATAACTTCATGATTACCGCGTCTTGAGCCATAAGAGTTAAAATCTTTCGGCTCAACACCGTGCTCACGCAAATAACGCCCCGCTGGACTATCCGCCTTAATATTACCCGCAGGCGAGATATGATCAGTTGTCACTGAATCACCCAAAATAGCCAAAATGCTGGCTTGATGAATATCTTTAATTGGAGCAGGCGTTTTTGACATTCCTTCAAAGAAAGGCGGATGTCGAATATAGGTAGAATCTGGTTGCCAATCATAGACAGGTGTATCTTGTGTTTTCAGTGATTTCCATGTCGCATCACCTTCAAACACAGCGGAGTACTCTTTATGGAACATTTCTGTTTTAACTTTCTCAACAGCATCAGCAATCGCTTTACTATCAGGCCAAATATCTTTTAAATAGACGGGATTGCCCTGTTTATCTTTACCTAATGGCTCTTTAGTGAGATCGATATTCATATTGCCTGATAAAGCATAAGCAACCACTAAAGGCGGTGATGCTAACCAGTTGGTTTTCACTAAGGGGTGTATTCGACCTTCAAAGTTACGGTTACCGGATAACACAGCCGCAATAGTTAAGTCATTATCCTTAATTGCACTTTCAATCGGTGCTAATAAAGGCCCAGAGTTACCAATACATGTTGTGCAACCATATCCCACAAGATTAAACCCTAACTCATCAAGATAAGGGGTTAATCCTGCTAGATTAAGATAATCTGTGACCACTTTAGAGCCCGGAGCCAAAGAAGACTTAACCCAAGGTTTACGCTGTAATCCTTTTTCTACCGCATTTTTAGCCAATAATCCGGCTGCCATTAAAACATTAGGGTTTGATGTGTTGGTACATGATGTGATCGCCGCAATAACGACAGCACCATCAGTTAATTCAAACGCAGGATAATCATCAATTTTTACTTGAGGGAAGTGTGACAGTGGTTTCTTATTAGTTTCAAGCTCTACTGCTGCTTTAAATGCTTTTGGTACACTCGGTAGATTAACTCTATCTTGAGGACGTTTAGGCCCAGCGAGGCTTGCTTCAACGGTTCCCATATCTAACGATAAAGTTGACGTAAAGATAGGCTCATCACCTGTATGTCGCCATAAACCTTGCTCTTTGCTGTAAGCTTCAACTAGTGCTATTTCCTGTTCTTCACGTCCTGTTAAACGCAAATAATCAAGAGTGATATCATCTATCGGGAAGAATCCACAGGTCGCACCATACTCTGGTGACATATTAGCTATTGTTGCACGATCAGCTAAAGGTAATGACGCTAGACCATCTCCGTAGAATTCTACAAATTTACCCACCACACCATGAGCGCGTAACATCTGTGTGACGGTTAAAACCAGATCAGTTGCGGTGATCCCTTCGCGTAATTTTCCTGTTAGTTTAAAGCCAACAACATCAGGAATTAACATGGAGATAGGTTGACCTAACATTGCGGCTTCTGCTTCAATGCCTCCTACACCCCAACCTAGAACACCAAGACCGTTAATCATTGTGGTATGAGAATCTGTGCCAACTAAGGTGTCAGGATAAGCCACATGACGCCCATTTTGCACTTCAGACCAAATAGCTTTGCCTAAGTACTCAAGGTTTACCTGATGGCAAATTCCGGTACCCGGTGGCACGACACGAAAGCGTTCAAAGGATTGCTGCCCCCAACGTAAGAAAAGGTAACGTTCATAGTTACGCTCCATTTCAATTTCCACGTTTTCAGCAAACGCATTTTTACTGGCATATTCATCAACCATAACAGAGTGGTCAATAACTAAATCAACAGGTGATAGTGGATTGACTTTATCCACCTTCCCACCCAAAGATTTCACTGCTTCACGCATAGCGGCTAAATCAACGACCGCAGGCACACCGGTAAAATCTTGCATAAGCACCCTTGCAGGTCGATAAGCAATTTCACGTGATGCATGTGCTGTTTTTTGCCACTCAACTAACGCCTTAATATCCTCTTCAACAACAGTTTCATTGTCGAGATAACGCACTAAGTTTTCTAGTAACACCTTCAGAGACTTAGGAAGACGGGTAATATCGCCTAATTGGCGGGCAATTTCTGAAAGACGGTAGTACTCATATTCTTGAGATCCGACTAAGAGCGTGGAATGGCTCTCTTTTTTCAAACGTAACGACATAGCTTCTCCTTCTTATTTTTATACTGACAGCATGTTTAAACTATCAAAATAGGTAAGGTTATTTATTAAACATATCATATAACGTTGAATTTCGCTTAAAGACCACACAATTTGTTAACACAATGTTATGGCTGTCATGATGTTAATAAATTTTAGTCTCTGAATTTTCACTTAATTAGACTTTAATGGGAGAGGTATAACTGTGTAAGGATAATATTTATGAATAACAAACAATCTGATTTACTAAAAAATATTATGAATGCCGATCGCTATTTTGCGGAGCCTGTTACACCGCCTTTTCCGCAAACCTTATCGATGAATGCATTACATTCTCAAAATATAAAAGATGCCGAAGGTTTAGTACAATTTATCATCGCATCACCAAAACCTTTTGAGCCTTCCGAAATAGAAAGAATGTCACAACTTAAAAATATTCAAATTGGACTCATTTCTATTATGGCAAACCATCTTGCTGCATTAAAAAAAGAGGATAATGAAGCCTATTATCGCCCCGAACATTGGTTAGATACCCTCAACCATTTGCCCCTTCTAGGGCACAATAAAATCGAAACAAAAAAACTTCATAAGCAAACCTTTGATTTTTCCGTTGCTCAAGCATTTATTCAGTTATTACTAGGCGCTGCAATCAATGCCACATCACCCGCACTTGGAGAATTTATTGATTTTTTACGTACCCAAGGACAAAAAATAGAAGTCGGTTTACGAAAATCATTAGATAGCTATCAAACGATAACTATTGCGGGGATCACGGAGATACTCAATCATAATAATCATCTTATTTTTGTACCAAAGCTGAAAATTTTGAGTCTACGTTTTTCTTATCAATCAGCGAAAATGCTACTCGCTAGTTGTATAGGTCGTAAATTTACCCTCTCTTTAGAGTATACCACTATTACCTCTGTATTTGATGCTAGCGCACTTGATGATCCGCTAATTAATCAGCAATTTTATGATTTTTTAAATAAGTATCGTCAGTTAAGTATTGCCAAATCAGATGCTTTTTTTAGTGGGGACTTTTATTTGAAATGAGTAATAGCAGAAATTAGGTTTATGAACACGCTTGAAGGCGGGGATCACCCGCCTTTCAGTATTACACTAAAGGTAATTCGATATCTTTAAATAACTCTTCAATTTCTTCGTTAGTTCGCAATGCAACCGCTTGTTCAATCAAATTACGTGTAAGATGAGGAGCAAAACGCCACATAAAATCATACATATAACCACGTAAGAAACCACTACGACGGAATGCAATTTTAGTGGTGCTATAACTAAATTTATCACGCATATCAATCGCGACTAAATCGCTATCAAGTACAGGATCAAATGCCATACTGGCAATCACACCAATACCTAAATGCAGCCTCACATAAGTTTTAATGACATCCGCATCGGTTGCAGTGAAAACGATTTTAGGTTTTAACCCTACTTTACCGAAAGCATCATCAAGATCAGAACGCCCAGTAAAACCTTGGGTATAGGTGACGATATCGTAGCCCGCAAGCTCTTTTAACGTTACTTCTCGTTTTTGTGCCAGTGGATGATCTTTTGAAACCACTACAATACGGTTCCAACGATAGCAAGGTAACATCACTAAATCGTTATAGAGATGCAGTGATTCTGTCGCGATAGCAAAATCACTTTTACCTCTGCATACATCTTCAGCAATTTGTGTTGGCGATCCTTGGTTCATATGCAGTGAAACATCAGGATAGCGCTCAATAAAACCTTTTATTACTGGGGGTAATACATAACGAGCTTGCGTATGAGTTGTTGCAATTGATAATGAGCCTCTATCTGGATAAGTGTGTTCACCGGCAGCAGATCGAATAGCTTCTGTTTTTGATAAGATTTCTCTAGACAGCCTTACAATTTCTTCACCCGCAGGTGTCACATGCGTTAGATGCTTACCACTGCGAGAAAATATTTGTATACCTAGTTCATCTTCTAACATGCGAATTTGTTTACTTATTCCCGGTTGAGATGTATACAAACGCTCTGCCGTGGTTGAAACATTTAAATCGTTATTCACCACTTCAACGATATAACGCAACTGTTGTAATTTCATGGAGAGGCTATCCCTTCAACAAAAGACTTATTATTCCGTTATTCTATTTATATTCATATAACTAAAAAGAATAATAAAGATGTAATATATAACCACTATATCACTTATTTCATTTCGGTCTAACGTAATTAATAGCGTTATTTAGATTTTGTTATATCGAATAGTTATAAGCTATAAACAAGCATAAAAAAAGCCGACGTTATTTGTCAGCTTTTATTTCATAATATTGGCACTAAATTATTTAATCACACCACACGCCATTCTTGCACCACCACCGCCAAGAGCAGCAGGATCATCAGAATAGTTATCGCCACCCACATGTACCATAATTGCTTTGTCTTTCACTTGCTCAAGCTTAGTGAGTTTTGGCGCTAATACTGCGTAATCAGCAACACCTTTATCATTGACAACTAATCCTGGTAAATCACCTAAATGCCCATCTTTATTATAAGGCCCCAAGTGAACACCGACTTTTTCAGGATCTAAATGACCACCTGCTTTTAAAGCAGGTACAGGTTTGCCATCTTTCATATCCGGCTCACAAGAACCATTAGCATGAATATGAAAACCATGAATACCCGGAGTTAATCCAGTGAGTTTTGGCGTAAATAACAGCCCATAATCAGTTTCAGTGATAGTGACAACACCAATATCGTTGCCATCACCTGTCGGTAAGGCTTCTTTTAATGTCACATCTAACGTTGCAGCACTTGCCACAGAAGTAAAGAGTAAGCCAGATAGTAACAAAGGCATCAGTTTCATAGTATCTCCGTCTTATTATTAGCAAGGTAAAATATCAGACAAATAGAAATTAACCATTAATACTGTTTCAGTGTATTTAATTAGCATACCTTCTTAATACAAAAAAGCGACTAACTCTCATTAGTCGCTTTTTTATGTATCACGCAATGCCAATGTTATTTGGTTTTTTCAACCCATTTTCCATCGACATAAAACGCAGACCAACCTGTTGCCTTACCGTCTTTCTCTGAAGAAACATATTGCTGTTTTGTTTTACGACTAAAACGCACAATCGTTGGGTTTCCTTCAGGATCAGTCACCGGAGCTTCTGCTAAATAGCGCATCTTCTCTGCTAAACGGTCTTTAAAGCGAACCAGCTCTTCTACTTTTGGCGCCCGCGTTTCTCTTGATTTAGGGAACGTGTTTGCAGCCAAGAAGACACCCGCAGCCCCGTCTCGTAAGACAAAGTAAGCGTCTGATTTTTCGCATAGCAATTCAGGAAGTGGAACGGGATCTTCCTTCGGTGGTGCAATTTCACCGCTTTTTAAGATCTTACGGGTGTTTTTACAATCATCATTTGTACAACCCATGTATTTACCAAAACGCCCCATTTTCAGGTGCATTTCAGATCCACATTTATCGCACTCAATAACTGGACCTTCATAACCTTTTAAGCGGAATTCACCTTCTTCAACTTCATAACCATCACATGCAGGGTTATTACCACAAACATGTAATTTGCGATGAGTATCAATCAGGTAACTGTCCATTGCAGTACCACATTTCGGGCAACGACGACGAGCACGTAATGCGTTAGTTTCTGCATCTTCCCCTTCAAGAATATTTAATAATTCATCTTCAGGGATAAGGTTAATGGTTTGCTTACAACGCTCTTTAGGCGGTAATGCATAGCCTGAACATCCTAAGAATACGCCTGTTGTCGCCGTTCTAATTCCCATATGTCGAGAACAAGTTGGACACTCAATTGACGTAATAACCATTGGATTTGGTCGCATTCCGCCCTCTTCAGGATCTTTTTCAGCGACATCTAATTGCTGACTAAAATCGGTGAAGAATGCATCTAATACCGCTTTCCAATTTTCTTCATTATTAGCAACATGGTCGAGGTGATCTTCCATTTGCGCAGTAAAATCGTAATTCATTAAATCGCTAAAATTCTCTTCTAAGCGATCGGTTACAATTTCACCCATTTTTTCTGCATAAAAACGACGGTTTTCAACTTTCACATAACCACGATCTTGAATAGTGGAGATGATAGATGCATATGTTGAAGGACGACCGATACCGCGTTTTTCTAATTCTTTAACTAAAGTCGCTTCGCTAAAACGTGCTGGTGGCTTAGTAAAGTGTTGAGTGGGTTCTAACTCAGCTAAAGCCAGTTTTGCCCCTACATCAACGGCTGGTAAGGTTTTATCTTCATCTTTATTACGCATCGCTGGCATGACTTTCGTCCAACCTGCAAAACGTAAAGTACGACCTTTAGCACGTAGTTTATAATCACCTGATTCGACTGTTAATGTGGTCGAATCGTATTTTGCTGGTGTCATTTGACAAGCAACAAATTGATTCCAAATCAGTTGATATAAACGTTTGGCATCGTTATCCATATCTTTTAAAGATTCTGCGATAACGTTGATGTCAGAAGGACGGATAGCTTCGTGCGCTTCTTGAGAGTTTTCTTTGCTCGAATAAACGTTTGGCTCTTTCGGCAAATACTTGGCACCAAAATTCTCATTGATATAATCACGCGCCATTTGAATTGCATCCTGACTTAAGTTAGTCGAGTCAGTACGCATATAGGTTATATAACCTGCTTCATAAAGGCGCTGAGCTAGCATCATTGTCTTTTTCACACCAAAGCTTAAACGCGTACTTGCCGCTTGCTGTAAGGTTGATGTGATAAGCGGTGCGCTTGGCTTGCTGGATGTTGGTCTATCTTCACGATCTTTTACCGTGAAGGTCGTATTCTGTAATGCTTTAACCGCAACCTGAGTCTCATCAGATGAAACAGGGTTGAAGGCTTTGTCATTATAATGCGTGACTTCCATACGCAATGGCTGTTCATCAGGCGTTAACAGCGATGCATGTAATTGCCAATATTCTTCAGGAACAAAGGCTTTAATTTCACGCTCACGTTCAACTAAAAGACGCACAGCAACTGATTGCACTCGACCCGCAGATAATCCGCGAGCAACTTTTTTCCAAAGTAAAGGCGAAACCATATAGCCCACAACACGATCCATAAAGCGACGTGCTTGTTGCGCGTTAACGCGATCTATATTTAACTCACCCGGAGTTTGGAAAGCTTGTGTAATGGCATTTTTAGTGATTTCGTTAAAAACCACTCGACTAAACCGTTCATCATCACCGCCGATAACTTCGCGTAAATGCCACGCGATAGCTTCTCCTTCGCGGTCAAGGTCCGTTGCGAGATAGACATGATCAGCTTTCTCAGCCAATGCTTTTAGTTCAGCCACAACTTTTTCTTTGCCGGGTAGAATTTGATAATTCGCATTCCATCCATTATAGGGATCAACTCCCATACGGCTGACTAAGGCTGATTTCTCATCCTTTTTAACTTTTTTCACGCCTTTCGTGGCGGATGAGTTTTCGCTCTTCTGGCTGCCAGAACCACTCTTTGGCAAATCACGAATGTGACCCACGCTAGATTTAACTACGTAGTCATTGCCAAGATATTTATTGATCGTTTTGGCTTTAGCCGGGGACTCCACGATAACAAGAGCTTTACCCATAATTACCTTTACCTAATTAAACTTTGTTATGACGGTATCGTTTAATACCCTCAACTAAAAAAATGTTTAAAATCTCTTTTTTATATTGCGTTAGTTTTGCAATATATCAACCTGTTTTTATTCAAAGCTTTTGTTCGAGCTCAAAACTCGTGACTTTTTTTGAGGTATTTTAATCACCTCATCGCTTTGATCGGGTACAGGCAAATCATTGTTTGCTACATATAGAGTAGCTAAGCTTTTAAAAATGCCACACTCTACCTGATAAAAAGTGAGGCGCAACAAATTATTTTTCTAAGGAGCACATATTATGTCAACACAAACTACACCGATTACAACAGAGATGCTACTTGAAAAAGCGAATAAAATCATATGTGAACATGAAGATTATATACACGGCATGCGTGCTGATTCGGTTGAACAGAAAGGTAATGTCCTCGTATTTAAAGGCGAATTTTTTTTAGATGAGCAAGGTTTACCTACTGCAAAAAGCACAGCGGCATTCAATATGTTTAAGCATTTAGCTCATGTGTTATCTGATAAATACCATTTAGAATAAATAACCTTCGTGATTATTTTTGTTTAATCACTAAAGTAAATTGATTTACTCTTTATCAATAACAAAAAAGAGACTTTGCTTGCCAGTTATTGCATTCATTCAGATATCAATAACTGGCATAATTAAACAAAAATAAAGAATAAAAATTCAACTCGAACGTAATGCGGATTTTCTGTCACATCTCAACTCACGATTACACTTACCTATCAATACAATCAGTAATATCAATTATTTTTATTTTCTATTTGCGGCTATATTGAAGCCTCCTAGAAAGAGGAAATATTTACCCTGTTGTTGTTATAAGCAATATCAATTATTTCTTTGATTGCCAGTGAATTTTTCACTGGCTTTTTTTTGTCTTATCGAAATAAAAGCTTTTAAAATAAAAGATTAGAATATTTATTGGAAAGAGTTGGGATTAGTGATAGGTCAGGAAAGATGATATCAGCAATAACCCTATTGCTGATATCATTTATGGCGTACTTATTGGGTTATAGCAGCGGTTTTTTACTTCTCTGTACCCAACGCATCATTAGTTTATCAATGCTTTCCATTGCACCGCCTGTAACACGTTCGACCATTTTCTTCTTGGTAACATATTGAACCGAGAGGACTTCAAAATCATTAATATGATTGATCAACCAATCATCACTCACACCAACTTCATCAATTAAGCCTCTGTTTAGTGCTTCTGAACCATACCAATACTCACCAGTTGCAACACTATCAATATCAAGTTGAGGGCGATATTTATGCACAAATGATTTAAATAACAGATGTGTTTCATTTAAATCTTGCTTAAATTTCTCACGTCCTTCTTCGGTATTTTCGCCTAATAAGGTCAATGTGCGTTTATATTCGCCAGCAGTATGTAACTCAACATCAATATCATTTTTCTTGAGTAAACGGTGAATATTAGGGATTTGGGCTACAACACCAATCGAGCCAATAATCGCAAATGGTGCAGCAACAATTTTATCTGCTACACATGCCATCATATATCCTCCGCTGGCAGCCACTTTATCGACAACCGCAGTCAGTTTAATGCCCTTTTCTTTTAAACGTGTTAACTGAGCTGCTGCTAATCCATAACCATGAACCATGCCACCCGGACTTTCTAAACGCAGTAATACTTTATCACCCGATTGTGCAACAGAAAGAATGGCACTGATTTCTTCACGTAATGCACCCACTTCATGGGCATCCATACTACCGTTAAAATCAAGCACATATAAACAAGGTTTCACAACGCCTTTTTTACCTTCTTTTGCATTGTTTTTACTCTGTTTATTCTCTTTTTTCTGCTGTTTTTTAAACGCTTTATACCAAACTTTTAATTCAGCATCGTCCATTTTCGCTTGTTGCATAACGCGCTGTTTTTCTTCATAGGCTTCAGCAAGATCAGTAACTTTTAATGTTCCTTTACGATTTTGCTTTTTATTTCCAATCACGACGAAAAACAACACGATAGCGATAATCGCCACAACAACAGTGACAATTTCTGCTAAAAACAGCCCATATTGCAAAATATACTCCACAAAGACCTCTTTTTAAGGTTAATAACACTGACTCAAACCAATACGCCTAGTTTAACGAAATTCTGCTTTAGCGCCAGCAACAAAGGCATGATTATGTTTAATACCATAAAGAAAACAGCCATAAATTGTAAACAAAAAATCAGACTAAACTGGTCGCTAGACAAATAAGACGTTACACTTTATTTACTTTTTACTAGACAGGATATCAATATGTTGCAATATCAACCCGATCATAGCGTGCTAAAAGATAAAATTATTCTAGTAACGGGTGCCGGTGATGGCATAGGAAAAGAAGCCGCACTAACTTATGCGCAATACGGCGCAACACTTATCTTATTAGGCCGTACTCTATCAAAACTTGAGGATGTTCAAGAAGAGATCATCACTTCAGGTGGTCAACAACCTATGTTATATCCACTTGATCTACTTACAGCGACAGAGAACGATTTTCAGCAATTTGCGGATACTCTCGTTAAACGCTTCCCTCATCTTGATGGCGTATTACAAAATGCCGGTTTATTAGGTGTTGTTGAGCCTATCATTAATCAACCAAGCAACCTTTGGCATGACGTTATGCAAGTCAACGTTAATGCGACATTTATGCTCACAAAAGCTCTGTTGCCATTGATGCTTAAAGCGCCTCATGCGAGTCTTATCCTCACGACATCCAGTGTGGGTCGCCAAGGTCGTTATGGTTGGGGAGCTTACTCTGTATCTAAATTCGCAACAGAAGGCTTTATGCAGGTACTGAATGAAGAATATAACGAAAGTACTTTACGTATTAACTGCATCAATCCTGGTGGTACTCGTACAGCAATGAGAGCGAGTGCATTCCCTGATGAAAATTCACAAAAACTAAAAACACCTAAAGATTTGATGCCGTTATATCTCTATTTGATGAGTGATGACAGTATTGATGTAAAAGGACAATCTTTAGATGCACAACCTGGTCGCAAAGCAGGTCCTGCTGAATAACATAATCTAAGTTTGAGGTAGTCCAATGAATGATGCACAACACCAAAAACGTCAACAACGTTTAAAAGAAAAAGTAGATACCCGAATTGAGCAAGCTCAACGAGAACAGGGTATTGTGATGATTTTTACTGGTAATGGTAAAGGAAAAACAACCGCAGCTATGGGTACAGCGACCCGTGCAGTAGGTCATCAAAAAAAGGTCGGTGTTGTGCAATTTATTAAAGGAACTTGGGAAAACGGTGAACGTAACCTACTGGAACAATTTGGCGTACCTTTCTATGTGATGGAAACGGGATTCACTTGGGAAACGCAAGATAAAAGTGCAGATACAGCCGCTTGTTTAAATACTTGGCAATATGCACTCAAACTGCTTAATAATCCAGAATATGACCTTGTTATTCTCGATGAAATTACCTATATGATTAGCTTTAACTATTTGCCATTAGATGAGGTTATTTCAGCTATTAGCTCTCGTCCTTCTCATCAAAATGTCATTATCACTGGAAGAGGCTGCCATAGAAAATTAATCGAGTTAGCAGATACTGTGACAGAAATGCGTCCTATTAAACATGCTTTTGATAGCGGAATAAAAGCACAAAAAGGCATAGATTGGTAATAATCCCTTATCACCTTTTCAATTATATAAAAATGAATAATTATTTATATTAAAGCGGGCTCACTTAATATACCAGCACCAAATATACGCCCTGTTTCATTTATCAGTTTAAAGTAAGCGTCTTTATCATCGAATATATCATTCTGTATTTGCTGGCTATAAACTACAGCCATTGCCATTATATGGAAATGATATTCATTATAGTAATTTTGCTTTTCATTCGGATCACGTGAAGCTAAATAGGAATTGGTTACTTTATAAATACTTTTAGCTTCTTTCAGCATTTCACCATTATTAAACTCAATATGACTCAATGTCGGAATAAAATCATCTGTTCGCGTATTTTCATCATTTATCCAATTGTATTTATCTTTTTCTTTATGAGCTTCTAATAAATTACGTCCTGAATAAACATGAATACCATATGGCTTTCTTGATATAAAATCTTGAAATTCAGATTGGGAAAAACACTTAGTTAATACATTTACCACGCCCTTATTACTCCAATCAGGTAAATAAGTTGGGATAGGTTCATTTAATGGGATTTCACAGCGGAAAACATTATTATCAATAAACATAGCATCAGAGCTATTAATAGCACCATGTACAAGCTGGCCATCAATCCAAACGGAACGCATTGTTAAGTACAAATGCTCACTGTCTTCTTTAGGAGAAAAAATAGAAGTAAAACTATAGTAGATTTCCCTAGATGGATTAATTATCCCGCCATGATTACCAGGATAAATCATAAAGGTTTTCTTCTCTCCATCAGCATCAACTAATACATGCTTCCCATTTTCTAATTTTATTTCTTTCACTTCACCGGTATTAAGCCAAAAAGAGTTATTATCAATTTGAAAGACTAACGGTGTTGTTTTATTGTTACTAATATAAAACACGCCAGACTGTGAGTTTGAATTAATCGTTGGCTCACAACCCGTAGTAAGAGTAGTCGCACATAACATTGTTGTTAAATAAAAAGAACGATGCATATATCGCGTATACCTTATCGTAAAATATACAAATAAAATATTATTTTAATAAAAATGACTTCTCATCTCATTAATCCGTGCATCATAGTTTCATTTATAGAAAAAAGAAAGCTATCAAAAAAAAGAAGCACCCTATTCAATGGGTGCTTCTTTATGAAAAATGATATTTTAATTTAAAATAATAAATAATTATTCGCTAATTACTTTTTGTTTCCTGCCGACTGGCGACGGCTTGACGCTCTTTTAGCAGGTGATGTTGAAGTACGTGCTGAAACCTTAGTATGACGCTTAACAGCACGACGGATCTGATTCGCCTTGATGCGACGCTGATCTTTTTCTACTGCAACTTTTGTTACTGTTTCGTCGTTTAATTCAACTAACTGACGTAAATAGTTGATTTGATCTAATCCAAGTTCAACCCAACCACCACGTGGTAAGCCTTTCGGTAAATCAATATCACCATAACGAACACGAATAAGGCGGCTAACTTGTACACCAACCGCTTCCCACATACGACGAACTTCACGGTTACGTCCTTCGGTAAGAGAAACGTTATACCATTGGTTAATCCCTTCACCACCACGATAAGAAACAGAGCGGAATGAAGCAGGACCATCTTCTAATTGTACACCACGTGTTAACTGACGAATTTTGGCATCATCAATTTCACCAAAAACACGTACTGCGTATTCACGCTCAACTTCACGGCTAGGGTGCATTAAACGGTTAGCTAATTCACCATCTGTTGTAAATAACAGTAATCCACTGGTATTTACATCAAGACGACCCACTGCAATCCAGCGAGCACTGTTAAGGCGAGGAAGGCGTTGGAAAACAGTCGGGCGACCTTGTGGATCACTGCGAGTACACAGTTCACCTTCAGGCTTGTAATAAGCAAGCACACGACAAACATCTTTTTGTGCTTCACGAATATTTAGAATGCGGCCATCTAAGCGGATTTTTGCTGTAGTGGTGACATCAATACGATCACCTAATTTCGCTTTTGTGCCATCAATGCTGATACGTCCTTCTTGAAGATAACCTTCAATTTCACGGCGAGAACCGTGACCAGAACGAGCAAGGATTTTTTGTAATTTTTCAGTGCGTTGCGATTTATCGCTCATGAAACAACCTCATGTGTCGCCTTCACAGGCGTCATAAAAATAGAATTATTTTTTAAAAATCAATTAAATAAAAATAACCCATGTTTATTAAAATAAGAAATAAACACAGGCTTATTGATTCAATAGTGAACAATGTTGATGATTTTTCACATCAACATTGTGATAAATAGTGCCGATAAAACGATGTTGGCAAAACTATAATGACAGCTTAACCATTTGTCTGCTTATCAAGTTACTGTGCTTAGCGCTTAAAATGCGCGTTGGTATAACCGATTTCAAAAACAGACACCATGATTTTTATCGCAATGTATAAATTTAACACAAGCGATAGATCCCTTCACCTTTTATCTCTTTATCTCGTGATAAATTTCTTCACTATCGAGTCATTTACTCCCAATTTAGTTTAATCAACCAAATCACTTACTGAAATGGCGTAATATCACCCGTACCTTCACGCACGATAACTGGGGTATCTTCCGTTAAATCAATGACCGTTGTCGGTTTTTGCCCTAAGTAACCACCGTGTATCACCAAATCAACTTGTTTGCTTAATAAATCTTCGATTTCTTCCGGATCAGATTCTGCAAAATCATTGCCTGGTAAAATTAGGCTTGTTGACATTAATGGCTCACCAATATTTTCTAACAATGCCAGAGCAATTGGGTTAGAAGGAACACGCAAACCTATAGTTTTACGTTTATCATTCATCAAGCGCTTTGGTACATCTTTAGTTGCTTTTAAGATAAAGGTGTAATTACCTGGGGTATTATTTTTTATTAAGCGAAATACCACATTATCAACATAAGCGTAGTTAGCGATTTCGGACAAATCACGGCACATCAGTGTGAAATTGTGGTTTTTATCTAATTGGCGAATACGACAAATTCGCGTCATTGCATCTTTATTTTCTAAACAACAGCCAATAGCATAGCCAGAGTCTGTTGGATAAATCACCACACCGCCTTTGCGTAAAATATCAGCACTTTGTTCAATTAAACGAGCCTGCGGATTATCAGGGTGAATATAAAAAAGTTGGCTCATACATCCCTCAACGAATTTCTAATGTTACTCTTGCCATAGCGACCAAACGGGTTCGACGCCACTGGGTAACCATAAATTACGCCCCAATTCTATCCACGAGCAAGGGCGATGAAAATCAGAACCTAACGAAGCTTTTAACCCATAAAGTTGCGCTAATGCCGCGTGTTGTTCCCGTTCTTGTGGTGGTTGTTGGCATTGTGCCACTTCGATTGCGTCACCACCGAGTTGTTTAAAATAAAGCGTTAATCGTTTTAACCATTTAGAGGATAGACCATATCGTCCCGGATGCGCTAATACTGCGACCCCACCAGCTTTATGAATTGCCGTGACAGCGTCACCTATTGAACACCACTGTGGTGGTACATAGCCAGTTTTACCTTTCGCTAAATAACGTTTAAACACTTTATTAACCGAGGCTACATGCCCTTCATTCACGAGAAAACGGGCAAAATGACCTCGTGTAACTTGTCCACCATGCGCTAAGGCTTTTGCCCCTTCAAATGCATTTGCAATACCTGCTTTTTCTAATCGCTCACCTATCATTATCGCACGTGTTTCACGACATTGGCTTTGTGACGAAAGGAGCGCCTTCATTGCGTTATGGTTGATATCAATATTCAATCCAACAATATGGATTTCTATATTCTCCCACAAAGTCGATATTTCGACACCTGATATCAGGGTAAGAGGCAGATTTTTTTCTGCAATATAATCATTAGCAGGAGTAATCGCCGCCGTTGTATCGTGATCGGTAATCGCTAAGACATTAATCTGACGCTCTATCGCTCTATCAACCAATTCTTCTGGTGAAAGCTCGCCATCTGACGCGGTAGTGTGGCTGTGCAAATCATAAATCACTCTTAAATCAGATAGCACTTCGGTCATCGCTTCTCCCTTTTCATCTTAGCAAGATAATAATTTTTAAAGAGTATGCCATAAAGTACTTGACGAACCTAACGCAATCCAGTTTACTAGTACACAACACGAGCTAGTCTATTAACTTATTATCTGTCGTTAGCTGTAAGGAGATCTTATGAATACCAATCAACATCTTATCGCTCTTTGGTGGCGCAATACTCTTTTATGGGCGGTTTGATCTCCGGCTTTACGTCAGTGATATCTAAAACCCGCCTACGCGGGTTTTTTTATGCATTAAAAACGGTTAGTAAAAAATAATATAGAGCGATAATAATGAATACATCACTTGCATTCTCATTTAACACCAAGGCAACGCCACTGCCTTACCACAGCGAACCCGCTTTACTTTTCAATACATTATGTGAAAACAAGCATCACACATTATTGTTAGAATCTGCACAAGTTGACACCAAAGCAAACTTAAAAAGTTTGTTAATTGTTGATAGCGCATTGCGTATCAGTGCAGTAAAAAATCAAGTCACTATTGATGCATTAAGCGTTAATGGACAAGCTTTATTACCTGCATTAAAAATCGCACTAAAAGAAAAAGCTTTCTTAACACAAGAGAGCGATAAACAGTGTGTTTTTACTTTTTCATCACCTGTACAAGATATTGATGAAGAAAGTAAATTAAAATCAGCCAGCGTATTTGATGCGTTACGTTTCTTTCTTGCTAATAAAGACACTAAAGATGCTAATGCTATTTTTGTTGGCGGTTTATTTGCTTACGATTTAGTCAGTGGATTTGAACCTATTCCTGAGTTAGACACTGTTTTTTCATGTCCTGACTACTGCTTTTATTTGGCAGAACAATTAATCGTGATCGACCACCAAAATAAAGATAGTCAGTTAATTTCCATTGCGTTTACTGACGATAAAGCTGAGTGCCACCGCCTCACTGCGCGACAAACCGAATTAATTTCGCTGGCAAAACAACCATTAAAACACCCTATTCGCCGCGCTTTAACAGCAGCAGAGTCAACAATACAAGGCAATATGGATGATAAAGGTTATGGCGATATTGTTGAGGCAATGAAAACCTATATTCGTCGTGGTGATATTTTCCAAGTTGTTCCATCACGTCGCTTTCAAGTTGCTTGCCCTTCACCACTTGCCGCTTATCAAGTGTTGAAAGAGAAAAACCCAAGCCCTTATTTGTTCTATATGCAAGATGCCTTATTCACAGTATTTGGTGCATCACCAGAAAGCGCATTGAAATATCAAACAAGCGATCGACAAATTGAAATCTACCCAATTGCAGGAACTCGCCCAAGAGGACGTAATGCAGATGGTTCGATTAATGCAGATTTAGACAGTCGAATTGAACTTGAAATGCGCACTGATACGAAAGAGCTTTCTGAACATTTAATGTTAGTCGATCTGGCGCGTAATGATTTGGCACGTATTTGCCAAGCAGGCAGCCGTTATGTCGCAGAATTAACAAAAGTTGACCGTTACGCTTTTGTAATGCACTTAGTTTCAAGAGTCGTAGGCAAACTACGTGATGACTTAGATATTTTCCATGCTTATCAAGCCTGTATGAATATGGGAACGTTATCGGGCGCACCTAAAGTCAGTGCAATGCAACTAATTGCTCGTTATGAAAAAACAAAACGAGGTAGTTACGGTGGTGCCATCGGCTATTTTACTGGTGCAGGTGATTTTGATACTTGCATAGTTATTCGCTCTGCTTATGTTGAAAATAATATTGCCACTATTCAAGTCGGTGCTGGGATTGTGCTTGATTCAGATCCTCAAATGGAAGCTGAAGAAACACGCAATAAATCACAAGCAGTAATCAACGCTATTTTACAAGCTCATACAGATACACAACTGCAGGAGGCTTGCTAATGGCGACTATCTTACTGCTCGATAATATCGACTCATTTACTTATAACCTTGTTGATCAACTGCGTAGCCTTGGCAATAACGTTGTGATTTATCGCAATAGCGTCACTGCCGATTTTATTGAACAAAAACTACGTGAACTCGATAACCCGATTTTACTGTTATCTCCGGGACCAGGGGCACCTTCACAAGCAGGTTGTATGCCTGAATTGCTAAAACGTGTATTAGGCACATTACCTGTGATTGGTATTTGCTTAGGTCATCAAGCCATTATTGAGGCCTACGGCGGCAAAGTTTCTTCATGTGGAGAGATCTTACACGGCAAAGCGACATTAGCTGAGCACGATAATAGCGAAATGTTTGTGAATTTGCCTAACCCTTTACCCGTTGCTCGTTATCATTCGCTTTCAGGAGAACAAGTTCCAGAACAACTCATTATTAATGCTTGGTGCGATAACACTGTTATGGCGGTGCGTCACCGTCAACATAAAACTTGTGGTTTTCAGTTTCACCCAGAATCAATTTTAACCACAAAAGGCGCACAACTTTTAGAACAAACAATCGCATGGGCATTAACTCCTAAAGGAGACGCATAAAATGGAAACTATCTTCAATAAATTATTTAGCGCACAACAGTTAACATTAGAAGAAAGCCAAACACTGTTTAGCGCCATTATTCGCGGCGAGTTAACGGAATCACAATTAGCGGCAGTTTTGATCAGCATGAAAATGCGTGGTGAACATCCTCAAGAAATCGCTGGCGCAGCGCGTGCATTACTTGAAAATGCACAACCTTTTCCTCGCCCTGATTACACCTTTTGCGATATTGTCGGCACTGGGGGAGATGGTGCCAACAGCATTAATATTTCAACAGCAAGCGCATTTGTTGCGGCTGAAGTTGGTATCAAAGTGGCGAAACACGGTAATCGTAGCGTATCTAGTCGCTCGGGATCTTCCGACTTATTAGCGGCATTTGGTATCCCTTTAGACAGAAGTGCTGATGATGCACGCCAATTACTGGATGAAGTGGGTTTATGCTTTTTATTTGCACCTCAATATCATAGCGGTTTTCGTTTTGCCGCCCCTGTTCGCCAACAACTAAAAACACGCACATTATTTAATGTGTTAGGTCCTCTGATTAACCCTGCTCGCCCACCATTAGCGTTAATTGGTGTATATAGCCCAGAGTTATTGATGCCTATCGCAGATACATTAAAAGTTTTAGGTTATGAGCGTGCTGCTGTTGTTCACAGTGGCGGAATGGATGAAGTTTCACTACATGCGCCTACCCAAGTCGCTGAATTACGTAATGGCGAAATTACACGTTATGAACTCACACCAAGTGATTTTGGTCTTCGCCCTTGTGCCATTACTGATCTAGAAGGTGGTACACCTGAAGTAAATCGTCAATTATTGGCAGACTTACTACAAGGAGAAGGAAAAAGAGCACATACCGAATCTGTCGCCGCTAATGTCGCTTTATTAATGCGTTTACATGGGCAAGAGGATTTAAAAATGAATACTGAAGTTGCTATGCACGCCATTTATAGCGGTAAAGCAATAAATCGTGTAACTGCATTAGCAGCAAGAGGATAAGAGCATGACTGTATTAAACGCCATTGTAAAAGATAAAGCTGAATATCTGATTGCACGTAAAACAAACCAACCATTATCAGAATTTGTGCAACAAATAGTGCCATCAACACGTTCGTTTTATCAGGCATTAACTCAGCCTAATACTGTTTTTATTTTAGAGTGTAAAAAAGCATCACCCTCAAAAGGTTTAATTCGTGCTGATTTTGATCCTGCGACGATTGCAAAAATTTATCAGCCTTATGCAGCTGCTATTTCTGTATTAACTGATGAAAAATATTTCCAAGGGAGCTTTGATTATTTACGTCAAGTCAGCCAAGCGGTTCATCAACCCGTTTTGTGTAAAGACTTTATTATTGATGAATACCAAATCTATTTAGCGCGTTTTTATCAAGCAGATGCCATTTTATTAATGCTTTCTGTCTTAGATGATGAGCAATATCGTGCGCTATCAGCCGTTGCTCATCAATTAAATATGGGTGTATTAACCGAAGTAAGCACAGAAGAAGAGCGTCAGCGTGCCATCAATCTTAATGCCAAAGTCATCGGTATTAACAATCGTGATTTGCGTGATCTCTCTATCGATTTAGCTCGTACCCAGCAGTTAAGCCAAGGATTGCCCAAAGATGCAATCGTGATCAGTGAGTCAGGTATTCATACCCACCAGCAAGTTCAAGAGCTAAGCCAATATGCTAATGGTTTTCTGGTAGGCAGTGCTTTAATGTCACAAGACAATATCGACCAAGCAGTGAGAGCACTAGTTTTGGGAAAGCATAAAGTGTGCGGGTTAACTCGTACACAAGATGTAAAAGCGGTTTATCAAGCAGGTGCTTATTATGCAGGGTTGATTTTCGCAGAAAAATCTCCGCGTAAGGTGACATTGTCACAAGCAAAAGAGTTAATAGCACAAGCTCCCTTAGCGTTTGTGGGCGTGTTTCAAAATCAACCTATTGAGCTTATTTGCGACTATGCCGAAAAACTTAATTTATCTGCCATTCAATTACATGGACAAGAAGATGCGCAATTTATTGAGCAACTTCACCAGAAAATCCAACCTAATTGTGAAATTTGGCAAGCGATAAATATGGCAAACCATGCTGATATTCACCCCGTTGCACTCGTTAATAAATATGTACTTGATAACGGAACAGGTGGCACAGGAACAACGTTTAATTGGCAAAAAATTCCTAATACATTACGTGAAAAAGCATTACTTGCAGGTGGTCTTAACAGTGAAAACTGTTTAGATGCGGTTAAAACAGGCTGTATCGGGCTTGATTTTAACTCTGGAGTAGAATCGGCTCCTGGCATAAAAGATACGCAACGTCTGAACCAAGTATTTGCACAATTACAGCTAAACTAAATTTCACAAAGATAAAATTTTAAACAGGATGACATCACAATGAGAAAACTTAACCCCTACTTTGGCGAATTTGGTGGCCAATATGTACCTGAAATCTTAATTCCTGCATTGGATCAACTCGAACAAGCTTTTATTGATGCACAAAACGATCCGTCATTTCAGCAAGAATTCCAAGATTTATTAAAAAATTATGCGGGCAGACCAACGGCATTAACACTTTGCCGTAATTTAACAGAAGGCACTCGAACTCGTTTATATCTAAAACGTGAAGATTTACTACATGGTGGCGCTCATAAAACTAACCAAGTACTAGGTCAGGCCTTGCTAGCAAAACGTATGGGTAAAACAGAAATTATTGCAGAAACAGGTGCTGGTCAACACGGAGTTGCAACCGCTTTAGCCTGCGCACTGCTTAATATGAAATGTCGTATCTATATGGGTGCAAAAGACGTCGAACGTCAATCACCTAACGTATTTCGTATGCGCTTAATGGGTGCAGAGGTTATTCCTGTTCATAGTGGTTCATCTACCTTAAAAGATGCCTGTAATGAGGCATTACGTGACTGGTCTGGTTGTTACGACCGCGCTCACTACTTGTTAGGAACAGCAGCGGGTCCTCACCCTTATCCAACAATTGTTCGTGAATTTCAACGCATGATTGGTGATGAAGCCAAAGCACAAATTCTAGAGCGTGAAGGCCGTCTACCTGATGCCGCTATCGCTTGTATTGGCGGTGGCTCTAATGCTATCGGTTTATTTGCTTCCTTTATTCCAGAAACTTCAGTGCAATTGATTGGTGTTGAACCTGCGGGTAAAGGTATTGAAACCGGTGAACATGGTGCCCCACTGAAACATGGTAAATTAGGGATCTATTTTGGCATGAAATCCCCAATTATGCAGACAGATGAAGGACAAATTGAAGAGTCATATTCAATTTCAGCAGGTCTTGATTTCCCATCTGTCGGACCTCAGCACGCACATTTAAATAGTATTGGTCGTGCGGATTATGTTTCTGTTACCGATGATGAAGCCATTGAAGCATTTAAAGCACTTTCTCGCCGTGAAGGGATTATTCCAGCTTTAGAATCTTCTCATGCATTGGCTTATGCACTGAAATTAATTGCACAAAATCCTGACAAAGAACAGTTATTAATCGTGAACTTATCCGGTCGTGGCGATAAAGATATTTTTACTGTAAACGATATTTTAGCAGCAAGAGGAGAAATCTAATGAGCCGTTATCAAGTATGCTTTGAAGCATTAGCACAAAAACAGCAAGGCGCATTCGTTCCTTTTGTCACATTAGGTGATCCTTCTCCTGAGCTGTCATTACAAATAATTGATGCATTAATTGAAGGTGGCGCAGATGCATTAGAGATTGGTATTCCATTTTCCGATCCACTTGCTGATGGCCCTACCATTCAAGGTGCTAATTTACGAGCACTGAATGTAGGTGTAACTCCTACTGATTGCTTTGCACTTTTAGCAAGCGTACGTAAAAAACATCCTAATATTCCTATTGGTCTATTGGTTTATGCCAACCTTGTTTTTAGTAATGGTATTGATAATTTTTATGGTAAATGCGAACAAGCCGGTGTGGATTCCGTCTTAATTGGTGATGTACCTCTGCGTGAATCAAAAGAGTTCCGTGAAGCAGCGCAACGCACCAATATCAGCCCTATTTTTATTTGCCCACCTAATGCTGACGATGAACTTTTACAAGAATTAGCGGCATCAGGTAAAGGTTATACCTATTTGTTATCAAGAGCTGGTGTAACAGGAACGGATAAACGTGCAGAACAATCACTGACACATCTTACTGACAAACTAAAAACCTATAATGCTCCTCCGGCATTACAAGGATTTGGAATTTCAGAGCCTAAACAAGTGAAAGAAGCGATTGCAAATGGCGCGGCTGGCGCAATTTCAGGCTCAGCGGTTGTTCAAATTATTGAGAAAAACCTACACCAGCCAGATATCATGCTTAAAGCGCTCACTCAATTTGTTAAAGAAATGAAAGCGGCAACCATTGCCTAACCTTCCTATTTGATCCGCTTTAGAAGGATAGCTTGCTATTTTTCTAAGCGGATTACTCTGAAATCCACACTAATTAACTCACGCTTTTTATTACCTATTTTGCTGCTTAACCCGCATAAAATGGTGCAATGTTCCCTATTCACTTATTTCAAGAGACTTGAACTGTACTGATAAAAATTTGGCAAAATTTTGTTTTTTTGCACATACTTTATAAAGCGCTTTATATTTTTCTTTCAGAAATTCTCAATCAATAATGTGATTAAAAGGAGTTTGATGATGAAACTATGGGCAAAAATATCCGCTGTTATGGCAGCGTTACTTATGGCGTTTACCTTATCTGCATGTTCACCTACTGCAACATCAGAAGGTACAGGGGGTTATTTTGATGACTCCGTGATCACCACCAAAGTTAAGACCGCACTAATAGGTGAAAAAAATCTTAATTCAACACAAATTAGCGTCGAGACATTTAAGGGTAAAGTTCAACTAAGTGGTTTTGTCTCTTCTCAAGCGGATGCTAATCGAGCCATTGAAGCAACACGCAAAGTTACTGGTGTAAAAGGCGTTATCAACTCAATGGTTATTCGCTGATCCCCTCTTTATTCTAGTCTTCCTTTAGCCTTACTTTTTAGACCACCATTTCGGTGGTCTTTTTTTGCCAAGTATTTCACTCTTGGCATTCACTTTTATCATAAAGCAGATCAATTTTTATAAAAAACGCCAATAGATTAAAAAAAGGTTATTTTTTCCTAGCCTTAATAACCGTTCATAAAAAGAGCAATACAAAAGAATAACTAATCATTTACTGATTGAAATTTAATCTTCATGTTTTTATAAATATGCCCTATCTTAAACCCTTTTTATTCTTCTTTTATTTCTTTCTATCTCTTGATAGATAAAGCACTTTTACTAAAATCAAATTAAAGATGCATTTTAAATACATCTATTTAATACTCTCCTTTCTTTATTAAAAGCTCGTTAGTCTTTAATAAAGAAAAATACTCTTTCTTATCTTATTAAGATGGTGTAAATAAAAGATATATATAAAATACATCTTTCTTATTATTTTAATATTAAATGTTTTATTTAAAATACATCTTTTTCTATTTATCTCTATTTTTAATTACCCATAAATAGTGTATTCAACAATAAACTAGAGACTTTATATAATCTAAAAGTGAAAGGCTTTATTCGAATTTAAAAAACAAAAAAAAGCGAAGATAATCTTCGCTTTTCATTATGAGATATTCTTTTAAAGAAAGAATAATTAGAAACGGTAACCCACACCAAACATAAATACAAATGGGTCTAAACGTGTTTTTACGTCAAAGTCTTTATTAGCAACTTCACTGTTGAATCTTGCTTTTGTTTCGATGTTCATCCACCAAACAGAAGCATTCAGCATCCAGTTTTTATCGAGGTTATAATCTAAACCTGCTTGTGCTGCAAAGCCCCATGAATCCTTAAGATCAAGTCCATTTAAACCTAAACCATCAACAGCTGGGTTATTATTGAATTTCTCATCAAAGAACGTGGTAAAGTTAAGACCTGCACCTAAATAAGGACGTAATTTATCTTCTGCATTACCGAAGTAGTATTGCGCCATTAATGTTGGTGGTAAATGTTTAACTTTTGCAATTTCGCCAACACCAGTTAATGCGATTTTATGCTCAAATGGTGTAGCTGCTAATAATTCAACGCCGATATTATCGGTGATCATATACCCAAAGGTTAAACCTAATTGAGTATTATTATTTACTTCAAAATGGTCGCCACCTAATATTGCATCAGAGCCTGCATTTGGACGAACAGTTGCAGTACCCGCACGGAATAAAAAATCACCCGCTTGGTGAGCGAAAGAAATAGAAGGCGCAAGAGTTGCAGCCGCTAAAATAAGCGCAGAAAGTTTTTTCATTATTTAACCCATTCCTGTAATAAGTAAAATCTCCGCTAAAAATATAACCATTTATCAATAATTATGATCTAATACCGATCACAACTTTGGAATTATTTTTGCAGAAAGTGTTATTTCTCTTTTTATTATTTATCAATGCGATTATTTATAATTGATCCACATCAAATTACTCATTAATACAATTTTTTCTTATAATTAAATTTATTCTTAGTAATATTTTTTGAATAAAAAACATCCTAAAAAGATATATTTAAAAATAAAGTTATTTTTATGTTAAAGTGATGTTTGTTTTATTTTAAATACTGAGGGATATTTTGATTATTGCCATCAAGAAAAAACTAAATAAGAGAAGTAAGAGAAAATATCCCTTTTTGCTGTTGTAGAAGGTACAATAGCGCGCATTGACACAGTCTATTTTTATAGGAGCAGTTTCATGCCTACCACGGCACGCACAATCTACCGAGACAGTCTGAATTTTTATAAGAATGAACGACGTAGCATTGTTACTCTTTCCGCTATCCTTGCTGTTGTTTTAGCGATAGTTCATGTCTTAATTGGCCCTAATCCTCAAGAATACCAATTGATGATTGAATTTGTGGCTAATTTTAAAAATACACAGCTTTCTTCTACTTCTCCTGCTGAATTAGAAGCAATGTCAAACAGTGTCGTGGGTATCGCCAAAAAAGTGTTATCACTATATGCATTTGAAACACTACAGCAAAGCATCTTAGTTCTAACCTTATTGATGTTCACTATGGCGATCTCTACAGGTCACAATGTCACCCTAGGTCAAACATTTAACGCCTGTTTACCTCGCTTACCAAAAATGTTTTTACTGATTGTTCTGTGCTCTATTTTAATTAGCGCAGGTTTTATGGTGATGATTATTCCTGGCATCATTTTGCTAATTGGTTTTGCATTAGCGCCCGTTGTCTTAGTGCGCCAACAAAATATGGGAAGTGCAATACGTTTAGGTTGGAAGATTGGGTTTAGTGAGTCTGGCTCCCTTATTCCTGCTTTAGGTATTTGGATCTTATTGCAGTTTGGTATTGGCTTTGTGAGCAATCTTACAATTCAACTACCTGATCTTGTCCATAACTTCTTATTCTATTTTCTGAAAAATATGGCTTCAGCTTGGCTGATTATCTACCTATTTCGTTTGTTTATGTTGGTTGAAAACAAATACACAACACAACAAACACGCTAGTTTATTCAACACATAGCGACCTACAAAATTGACCAATAAAAAAATCCCGTGTATAAGCTAACAACTTATCACGGGATTTTGCTTTTTATTCATCACTACTCGTAAAACTTAACCAAAATACTTAAGGTGTTGATGTATGGCTCTCTATCGGTACGTCTAATATCGCGTCTTCGTTATTCTCGGTTTCTTGGCTTTCAGCTTCTTGCTTTAGTGCCTCTTTTCGTGCTTCTTTCTGTTTTTCTTTGATTTGCTGTCGGCTTTGATACAGTCGGATCACAAAATAGAGATCAGGGGCGATAATTAAGTCATCTTCATTTAGTGAAATTCTGTTACGTTCAATCCAGCGATTTAATTCTGTTCTGCGCCCTGCTAAAACCAATTTCACGCCTTTTATTCGCAGTTCCCGTATTAGTTCATCAATAGCAGCAAACACGCTGACATCGTCATAGGTAAAGCTTACAGCTGCATCCACGGCTAACCATGCTGGTCGTTGAGGCGCGCTATCAACAAGTTGAAGTACCCGCTTTTTAAAATAACCCACATTAAAATAAGTTAGCGGTGAATTAAAACGATACATCATTAAACCATCGATAGGCTCAATACCATTATCCTTATTCATTGAATGAACCATACCCTGTTCATCAACACCCAATAGTTGATCACTTGGTCGAAAAACAATGCGCAAGAATTGTAATAAACCTAATAAAACTGCAAAACCAATACCGTTAATCAGCCCTGCTAATAACACGGCTAATAAGGTGAATGATGCCAATGTAAATGCTTGTTTATTACGTTTACGATAAGACCAAATATGACGAATGCTCAGCAATGACCATGAAGATACGATCAACACAATTCCTAGTGAAGATAATGGAATATAGGCAAGAAAATCGGTCATAAATAACAGAACGAGTAAAATAACCAGAGCTGCAATAATAGAAACTAATTGTGTTTTACCACCAACAGAATCATTGACTGCGGTACGACTACTTGCTGCACTTACAGCAAATCCTTGAGAAAGCGCTGCCGCAATATTAGCAATACCTAATGCTTTTAATTCTTGGTCTGCATCGACATCATAACCATTTTTGCTGGCAAAACTGCGGGCGGTCATCATAAAACTCACGAAGCTAATAACTGCCAAGTTTATAGATGGAACTAACAATTCTCTCAAGACACCCGGATGAAATCCTGTCATGGATACAACAGGTAAAAACAAATCAACATTTCCTGCATCTTTATCTACGATAGCAATACCAAAGCTTGCTAAATCAAATTGCCAGCTAAGATAAGTCATCACAACCATGGCGATTAATGGTGCTGGCCATCGGCTACGAAAATAACGAATACCCAATAATAAGGCGAGTGTTATCCCTGACATCAATACTGTAGGTAGATGTGCATCCATTAAGCGAAACGGGACTTCAATTAATTTTTCAATTAAATGATCTGGAGAAGTGTCAAAACCAAATACTTTACTAATTTGTCCCACCATAATGGTGATCGCAACACCATTTAATAGTCCTTGAAGGATCGGGCGAGACAGAAAATCAGTAAAAGCCCCCAATCGAAAGTGGCTGGCTAAAATACACCAAAAACCCGTCATTGCCGTCATGATAATTGCAAGTTGCCATCGTGTATTTTCATCACCCGCAGATAATGGAATAACAACCGCTGCAATAACGGCGCACGTTGCAGCATCAGGCCCCGTAATTAATTGGCGAGAAGTACCAAATAATGCATAAATGATCATGGGGAAAATACAGGCATATAATCCAACAATCGGATTAATCCCTAATAATTCGGTATAAGCAATTGCGACTGGCAATGCAACGGCAGCAACAGAAAGCCCTGCTTTTAAGTCATAGCCAAAATAATCACGCTTATAATTAAACAGTAAGCCTAATCCTGGCATCCATTTTATTATTCTTTTTCCGTTCATTGATTTCCTCTTATCAGAAATACTTTTTTATTTATGCATTCATCAAAAAGTGGCGGGAGATAATGATGAGTTAATGAATCATATACTAGTGCAATATTTAAATCCTCTTTCATAACTCAAGCTTGCGTTTTAATTTTACATAAATGCAATTACGTTGATTTTTCATTGAGTTATTTCAGATAAAAATAACGTTTTTTGTATAAATTAACACTATGTCGTTAAAGATATGCAATTGTTTACCCATTTTCTGTCGCTTTGCATTAGAATAGCCAAGTTTATGAATTTAATTACCATAGGTTCCTATCTGTTATGAAAAATGGCTGGCTTAAGCAATTACTTGATTTTGCTCCACTATTAGTATTTTTTATCTTCTATAAATGGCAAGATATTTTCTATGCTTCAGGTGCATTAATTATCGCGACGTGGATCTCAGTCGGCTTGACATGGCTTATTTTCCATAAAGTTGAGAAAGCGCCGCTCATTACCGCCATTGTGGTCACTATTTTTGGCTCATTAACTATATTCTTCCATTCTGCCGATTTTATTAAATGGAAAGTGACGGCTATTTATGCCATTTTTGCCATCGTTTTAATTGGAATGCAGTTATTTACGCCAAAAACGCTAATGGAAAGAATGTTAGGTAAAGAGCTTGCAATGCCACCTGCAAATTGGAAGAAACTCAATATTGCATGGGTGATTTTCTTTTTTGCTTGTGCTCTTGGTAATATTTATGTGGCATTTTCTTTGGCGGAAGAGACTTGGGTTAATTTTAAAGTCTTTGGCTTAACTATTTTGACCTTTGCCTTTACTATCGCCAGTGTGGTTTATATCTGGAATAACCGTTTACCAGAAGAACAAACTGAAGACGAAGCCACAAAAAATAGTGAACACGAATTATCAGATGATATGGCAAAACAAGCATCTAAACCGACATCACACGATGCTCATTCAAAATCTGAATAATCATTTTTATTTTATTGGGAGATGTGTGCTCTAAATACCTCAAGTGCAACTATTAGAGTATAACCAGTAGATACTCTTATTTGAGTATGGCCAGTAGATATTCTTATTTGAGTATAGCCAGTAGATACTCTTACTTGAGTATAGCCAGTAGATACTCTTGTTTGAGTATGGCTAGTAGATACTCTTATTTGAGTATAGCCAGTAGATACTCTTGTTTGAGTATGGCTAGTAGATACTCTTATTTGAGTATGGCTAGTAGATACTCTTATTTGAGTATAACCAGTAGATACTCTTATTTGAGTATGGCTAGTAGATATTCTTATTTGAGTATAGCCAGTAGATACTCTTACTTGAGTATAGCCAGTAGATACTCTTGTTTGAGTATGGCTAGTAGGTACTCTAAATAATTTAAGTTGTAGTTAGGCGGCAAGCGAATGAGTCGCTAGGAGCATACATAAGTATGTGACTAGTGCGAATGAGTGCAGTCAACAACGCTACAGCTTAAAGTATGACGAGTAAGTTTCAACATTATTTACAGATACTTTATATCCCATGACTGAACAACAATCTTTGCCTAATGGTGAGCTCGTTTTACGTACCCTTGCCATGCCTGCTGATACTAACGCCAATGGTGATATTTTCGGTGGCTGGTTAATGTCTCAAATGGACATCGGTGGTGCAATTTTAGCGAAAGAAATTGCTTTAGGTCGTGTCGTTACTGTAAGCGTAACGGGCATTACCTTTCTTAAACCTGTCGCTGTTGGCGATGTCGTTTGTTGCTATGCGCGTTGCTTAAAAACAGGTAACTCTTCAATTACTGTTAATATTGAAGTCTGGGTTAAGAAAGTCGCCACAGAGCCTGTTGGTCAACGTTATCGTGCAACAGAGGCAGTATTTACCTACGTTGCCGTTGATGAGAACAATTCTGCTCGTCGCTTACCTGAAGGTAAAGCACATTTCACGCTAACAAGTACAATGGAATAAAACACCATTACGACAATTCGATTACAACGAATAGCGTGAAAGCATTAAAAATTGAAACTAAAAAAGGCACTTATTAAAGTGCCTTTTATTTATCTGGTATCAAATAGTGATATTGCTTTATTTAACTGCCTAATTGATAAAAATCAGCTTGCTGAGATCCCTGTCATTTTGAATTCAATCAGAACCACTTTTCCTTTATAAGGAATTTTTTCATAACGCCATTGGCGCATTGCTCTTTTTACTTCGCGCTCAAACACGTTTTTGGGATCAGCAGAAATAATTTCTACATTATCAACTCTTCCATCAGCATCAACATCAAAACGAACTTTAATTGAACCTTCCATCCCCACAGCTCGTGCTCGTGATGGATATTCAGGTAAACCTTGGCGTACTACATTCGGCACTTTACCTTCACCACTACTTGCCACTGCAACCGGTTTTTCATCGCCTTTATCACTTGGCTTTGCTGTCGGGTTAAGATTTTTGAGATCATTACCTTTATTAACAACTAAAGGTTGTGGTCGCTCAACAGGCGGTTTCGGTTTGTCCACAGGTTTTGGCTTAGGTTTCGGCTTTGGTTCTGGTTTTTTCTCTATTGGTTTTTCAATAATAGGTTTTACATCAGGAATAGGTTCTGGCTCAGGCTCAGGTTCAACAACCGGCTCAGGTTCTGGAGGAGTAACTTCTTCAACCACAGGTTCTGGTTCGCCAGCAGGCTCATCTGCTGCAAATGCTAACATCTGTATAGAGATAGGCTCAGGTGTAACTGGCTTATCTTCTACAACATATAACATCGCAGCCGCAACAAGTGAGGCATGTAGACAAAGTGATATGAGTACCCAAAGCTTCCAACGCATAACTGATCTTATTTCACCTAAAGAAAAAATATGCCCCTAGTTTAAATGCAAATAGCAATCATATTCAATAACGTTTAGTAAAATGATTGATATTAGCCGCTAAAAAGTGAAATTATGAGTTCCATTCTATGTGTTGTACAAATAAAAGTGCTCTATGTTTTCTAGAAGTATCAAGTTTACGCAGTTTATAAATTCGGAAATTACGACGAGATTGTCCTTCTAACCATCGACGTCGTTTACGTATAGCTTGTCTCATCATACGCCAACGAGCTACTTCAGTCCTACTGTGTCTCATGCTATCAGCACCTATTTTTTCGAATAAGTGGACTATTATAAGACGTTCATTTTGTGATCCAAGAGGTGATTTATGATTTGCTTGAATTTCATCCATTATTTGAGCATTTCTCACAAAGAAAAAATGAATAAAGAGTTGTATCTTATTGCTTATTTAATGCTTATCTTTTAAGAAAGAGATTTGACAGAGATAATAATCCTGATTTAATAACAACATTCGGCAAATAACAAAAATAATGAACTATTTTTAGTAAATTGCCTTTAGCTTATCCATGCAATTCATTTTCAACGGAAAATAGCTCTACTATGACAACATTTTATACTGTATTAAGTTGGCTAACCTTTTTCTTCTATTGGCTATTAATTGCGGGGGTCACATTTCGTGTCTTAATGCACCGACGACCTGTTACATCAACAATGACATGGCTATTGATCATCTACATCCTACCATTAGTCGGGGTTATTGCGTATTTTGCTTTTGGTGAATTACACCTAGGAAAGCGACGTGTTGAACATGCTAAGCAGATGTGGCCTTCTGTTGTTGCGTGGCTTGAAGACTTGAGAAAATGTAAGCATATCTTTGCGACAAGCACGAGCGATGTTGCTACGCCTCTTTTCCAATTAACGGCTAAACGCCAAGGTATTAAAGGTGTTAAAGGTAACAAGATTGAACTTTTAACCACCTGTGAAGATTCGCTTAATTCAATTACACGCGATATTAATAATGCCCGTGATAATATTGAAATGGTTTTCTATATTTGGCAATCAGGTGGTTTAGTCGATGAAGTAACCGACGCCTTAATTAGAGCCGCTAAACGAGGTGTAAAATGCCGAGTCATGGTTGACTCTGCGGGTAGTTGGAATTTTTTCCGTACTAACGGCCCAGATGTAATGAGAGCCGCCGGTATTGAATTTGTTGAATCACTGCATGTTAATTTATTCCGTTTCTTCTTACGTCGCATGGATTTGCGCCAACATCGAAAAATCGTATTAATTGATAATTATATTTCCTACACAGGAAGTATGAATATGGTTGATCCTCGTTATTTCAAGCAAGATTCCGGTGTAGGTCAATGGATTGATATTATGGTCAGAATGGAAGGCCCTGTCTCGACCACATTAGGTATGATTTATGCCTTTGACTGGGAAATGGAAACCGGTGAACGCCATTTACCACCTCCTCCTGATGATAATATTATGCCTTGTGAACAAGAAAGCGGCCATACAACACAAGTCATCGCCTCAGGACCAGGTTTTCCTGATGAGCTAATTCAACAATCACTTATTACAGCCATTTACTCTGCAAGAAAAGAATTAGTACTGACAACACCTTATTTTGTACCTAGCGATGATCTTGCCCATGCAATCTCAACCGCTGCAATGCGAGGTGTTAATGTGAGTATTATCGTTCCTCGTAGCAATGATTCATTCCTTGTACGTTGGGCAAGCCGAGCATTTTTTACAGAAATGCTTGAAGCAGGTGTAAAAGTCTTTCAGTTTGAAGATGGTTTATTACATACCAAAAGCGTGATGGTTGATGGGCAGCTCAGCATGGTAGGTTCAGTTAACCTTGATATGCGTAGCTTATGGTTAAACTTTGAAATTACTGTTGTCATTGATGATGAAGGCTTTGGTAGTGATTTAAGCATTGTCCAATACGATTATATTGCCCGATCGACAGAATTAACCATGGATGAATGGGAAAAACGACCATTCTTAAATCGTGTATTAGAGCGTATCTGTTATTTCTTTAGTCCTCTGCTATAACAGAAATGTTATAATCAAAAGACTACTAAAAACTAGCAACAGATAACCGTGCTAAATTAGTAAAAATGCGATACAAATAACGCGATAATTATTGGAACAATAGACAGGCATTACCATGAATGAACCAACCTTAATCAGTGAAGACGATGCTTTAGAACAAGCTTATGATCTATTTTTAGCCCAAGCAGCGGACAATTTGGATGTTGCAGACCAATTATTGTTTAACCTGCAATTTGAAGAAAGAGGCGCAGCTGAAGTGGTTCCATTAGGTAATGATTGGCAATTTATTGTTGGTCTGCCTGTCACATCTGCCCGTTTTAGCGAAGTAATTATTGGCCTCGCTCCAGACGATGAATCCGATATAGATGATATTTTTGGTCGAGTCCTAATTAGTCGAGATCCGTTACAACCTATGTTCCATATTATTTGGAAATCATAATCACTTTTATCTTCACCTGCTTATATTTTAGCGGGTGATTTTTTATTTCAGCGCGAAATAAAATGAGTGAAAGTAACTTTATCATTGATGCTATCTTTACCTTAGCTTTCTTTGGTGCATTTTACTGGTATATCTGCGTAGCTATTATTATCGTAATGCTTTACGCCACAATAAAAACACAAAAAACGTTATTTCGTATCTTATTTATACTTATTGCTTTAATTTTTTCTTATTTACCCTTTATGCAATATCTTTGGTAAAAATTCAGCCTAAAAAATTAAAAGCGCTCCATCAGCGCTTTTCTCTTTATCATTATTTAATGATATATAATTTGTGTAGATAATACTCATTACTGACGCAAACTCACAGCAATACGATTAAAGGCATTCATTAACCCAATTGCCAATGTCAGATCACTCATTTCTGTATCTGTAAAATACGTTTTAACCTGCTGATAAATATTATCATCAGTGCTTTTTGCTGAAATATTACTGACTGCCTCTGCCCATAATAATGCAGCTTGCTCTTTATCAGTAAAACGTTCACTCACTTGCCAACCATTTAGTGCATCTAACTTATTTTGAGCAACACCATGATTACGCAATGAGTTATTATGCATCTCCAAACAAAAAGCGCAGCCATTAATTTGAGACACTCTTAAATAGACAAGCTCAATCAACGTTATATCCAATGAACTACCTTCTAGCGCGGTTTTACATTGAATTAAACCAGCATAAGCTTTAGGACTGAGTTTTGGGTAAGATAAGCGAAGCTTTGACATAATTTCCTCACAATTCACAATAAAGATAAACCCACAACCAACTGTATATAAAAACAGTAATAATATATTCAATTTATAGAGATAGGTTTATCAATTTTGTGGTATTTGCTTTTTGAGGCAATGATCTTCAGTATAAGTAACTTAATTTACTATTTATTCTTTATTAAATTATAGTCACTTATTACGCGTAATAACTGCTACTCAAAGCATTTAGATGAATGAGCAATAGTTAAAAACATTGTGCCTTCTCTTGTGAGTGTACTGTCTTGCTTTATGGGTGGTGATTTGACCATTCTATCTATTTCAGTTGAAGAAAATTTACCACTCGCTTCATTATAAAAACATAAACATTGATCTTTGCTCACATTACTGTAGACATTTAATGTATTCATACAATATTCAATAACTTTATTTTCTTGTGATTCAGAACAAGCAGGCAGTAAAGATAACGATAAAAATAAAGATAAAATAACAATTAAGTTTTTTTTCATAACCATGCCACTATTGTGTTAAATTTATTTAATTATGAAAAAATTATTTCATTAAAGCAGGGAAATTATTACGATATAAATCAAATTTAAGTGGATAATTATTATTTACATAAGATAAATAGAGAGTTTTTTTACTTTTCTCCCTATTTTTCATCTTTAATATTTCTTCATTTAGTATTTATACTTATTTTTATTTAATTTTAAATGTAGCAACGGGAAAGGATTGCCTTGTCCATCTAATTCAGAACGCCCTATTTGCTCAAATCCAATATAAAAATAAAAGCCAATTGCTTGAGGATTTTGTTCATTTACATCTAATTCATCAACATGCAGGGTATTTATCGCGAAAGTTGTAAGCAATTTACCACACCCATGCCCTCTAGAATTTGCGTCGACAAAAAGCATTTCTAACTTATTTTCTGCTGTACCTAAGATCCCGTGAATAACATTATTATCATCTATCGCAATATAGGTATTAAGCATAGGGAAATACTGTTCTACAATATCTTTTTTAAGCGACAAGATGATATCTTCAGATAGAAATGTATGTGTAGCTCTAACTGATGATCCCCAAACTGCAATCATTTCATCATAGTGCAAAGGCTCTGCTTTTATTATAGTTAGCATTCGTTCCTCTCCATAAAATATGGCATCTTAAAGATCTTTTATTGACAGTCAAGCCACTCGAATAAAAAATACACATATTGTGTATATTAAATAAGTTTTGATAAGTCAAAATCCAAAATATAGCGATTAGAGTTTATATTCCTCTAAAGAAAAAAGGTCACATAACGTGACCTCTTAAAAAAATTATTTATTAGCTTAATATTAGAAACGGTAACCAACACCTAATACCCAAGTGCCAAATTTTGCATTATCAAATTTTGAATATTCATAAGATGTATCAATTGCCACGTTTGGGATTGGATTAATTTGTAAACCTAACCCATAAGCCATGGATGTTTTACTATATTCATTATTAACATAATAATATTTATCTTCTTGACTAACGTGTCCAAAACCAATTAAACCATACGCGCTAAAATAGTCATTAAAACGATAGCTAGGCCCTGCGGTTAATGAAGCATAATCAATTTCAGTTGAACCAACTTTTCCCCAACGACTATAATAATTATAAGTTAATTTTGTGTACGTCAATGATCCAATAACACCCCAATCATTATCAAACTCATGGTTATACTTAAAGTTAATCCCTTTAGGGTTATCGTCTATTTTATTATCACCCACTTTAATTGAGCTTTGAGCATAACCTACTGATAAAGTATTATCTAATGCTGCTTGTGCATTAAAAGAAAGCGTAGAAATAGCTAATAGTGAAGCTGAAATAAATAAATTACGATTCATCTTTATTCTCTATATAAAAGCAAAAGGATAGACAAATGGAACTAAATTAGAATTTAGCTCTCTTATTAAATTGAGTTTGATACTCAATAAAATTTATCTATAAATAATACGTTACTAACTAATTTTTATAAAGAAATTCTTATGATTAAATTGATAATTAAAAGAGCATCTGCCTCAACAACAAACTTACCTTATTTTTCGCTATTATTAAGGAAATATTAAGGCTATAACGTTATGAAAAAAGACTGATTTTAATTTCCATTGGATTTTTTGTTTTCTATCCATTATTGATATTTTTTATTTATTAAACGTAAAAAATTTAATTACCAACCAAGGTAAATATATTTTATTATTAATACAATATAATTTTTATTTTAAATAATTCAAATAATTACGCTGCACAATAACCTAAAGCTAAATATTGCTTAATTCTCCATGACGATTAATCACTCAATTTAATATCAAGATATTTGAGTAAATCAAGTGCTTCTATTTTAGAAAAAATTGCTTTCGTCATTTTATTTTGCCGAATATCAATATCAAAAGAATGCGAATGAGTAAAATCAACCCCTTCTAAATTTGTTTGCATAAACAAACTATTAGAAAAGTCAGAACCAATCATAAGTGATCTTTGAAGCTCCGCATTTCTAAAATCCACATCATGTAATCTACACTCTTCAAAAATAGATTCACTCAGTTTTAATCCAAAAAAGTTACATCCGCTTAAGATGCTATTCTTAAAACTGAGTTGGGAATAAAGATCGAATTTTGGCCAATGCGCTTTTGTCCAGTCAATACCAACAAGTTTGCATCCGACAAATTCAGTATTAGAAAATCGAGTATTAGGAAAATTAGCTAAACTTAAATTACACTGTTCAAATAAGCAATGTACAAACTTGCAATGTAATAGCTCAGCAGATAAAAAATTACACTGATGAAATTCACATTCCTCAAAAATAACATTGCTAAGTGCTAATTCATTAATATCAAGTTTAGTGAAAGTTTTATCTAAATATTCTTGATTGCTCTTTAAATTTTCCATATATAGACTCAATAGAAATGTATATTAATCTAGAGATAAAACAGACCTAGAGTAAAATTTATTTTATGTTTATATATTATTAGCAAGTTGCATTTTTAACCAAAAATCTTGCTGACATAAATTAAAAAATTCTTTTCTACAAGGAGAGATAGGTTTGTTATTTGATTCGACAATTTCCCAAGTGATCCAATGTTCAGGACATTGAGCGTCATTATCATAGTGTTCTGTTTCTATCTCTTCTGTACATTTCAAAATGACACCATCAGAAAATAACCAAGTATGAGTTGCTCTGGTTATTTCTGTTAAGTTATCTAAAAAATTCTGGGTACTTAAAACTTGATAGCTATCTTCTTGGTTTACAATTTGAGATATATACTTCGCTAACATCACCTTCTCTCTTGTTTTACTTCTTATTATCTAATGTACTCACTATAAATGAGCTAACTTTTATTACTTTTGTTTTTCATCAAAAGCATCTGCCATAAGTAAAAATTTAGGCTCTGCTCTTGTATATGCATTAATCATAGGGACTAATCGCTGAAAATGTTCACTAGCACAATGCACATCAAGTGCAGCATGATCAGGCCACTGTTCAATAAAAACAAAGTGACCAGGATCTTTTTCATCAACATATAGATTGTAACTAATACAAAGAGGCTCTTTCTTAGTCGCTTCAACAAGTTCACGATAAAGAGGTAAAACAATTTCTATCGCTTCTGTTTTAATAAAATCTTCAGCAATCACTTTTAACATCGCATTTCCCTTACCCTAATTGATCGACAAAATACTGTATAAAAACACAGATAAATATAGTCTAGTTAATTTAAGAGATCTACCGTCTTTACATAAAAAAAGCCATAATTTGCCTTTGTAATATTTTATCTTTCTATTTGAAACCCTATCATTTTTTTAATCGTGAACCAATTTTGAAAACAAAGGCAAAACAGTGCAGTAATCTATTGAAGTGGTAAAGAAGTACTGTTTTGGTCAGAAAGCAGTAAGCATCAAACATTTATCTTCTATATGAGTAAAAATATGCGTTTAAATAATGTGGATTCTCTTTATATAATAGCAATTCATTAAGTAATACAGAGAAAGTAGGATTGGGGGTTAACGTGTGGCTTGAACAATTTGGTGTACTCAATATCTGGACATACCTTGCAGGCATGTTTTTTATTATTCTTGTTCCTGGCCCCAATACACTCTATGTGCTAAAAACAAGCGCATCAGGCGGTGTTCGCGATGGATATCGTGCTGCATTTGGTGTTTTCTTAGGTGATGCTATTTTAATTTTTCTCGCCTTTATTGGTGTTGCATCGGTAATAAAAGCCTCTCCTTTACTTTTTACTATTGTTCGCTTTTTAGGCGCTTTTTATCTTCTCTATTTGGGAATAAAAATTATCCATGCCACTTTTTTCTCCAAAAAAGTGCATTCAGAACAAACAACAACCGTACAGAAACACGTTTTTAGAAAAGCGCTTACATTAAGTATGACCAATCCTAAAGCGATTTTATTTTATATCTCATTTTTTGTGCAGTTTATCGATTTTAATTATGCACATACGGGATTATCTTATTTAATCCTCGCTTCCATGCTTGAAGCCTTTAGTTTTATCTATCTTTCTTTTCTGATATTTGGTGGTGTAGCCCTTGCTCGCTTCTTCGGCTCGCGTAAAAATATCGCTAAACTAGGTAATGGTGTTATCGGGCTTTTCTTTATGGGATTTGCGACTAAATTAGCGACATTAACATCATAAGTTTTAATAACAGATACCAATTAAAGAAATGGCAATCTAAATAAGATTGCCGTTTTTTCAGCTACGTTTATTTACGTATATTTATAAGATTTTATTCTTATCATCTTATTAAATACTATTCATTCTCATTTGATTTCAGCTTAAAAAACTATTTTTTATTTTATTGTTATTATTTAACCTTATTTATTCGATATAAATTTGATTAATATTACTAAAACAAGTTATTCATCGATATATTATAAAGTATATAGCCCTATAAGTAGGTATTGAGATGAATAGCCAAATTGTTATTGACTCTAAAAAATGTATTGGCTGTAAGACATGTGAGGTTGTTTGTTCGGTCGGTCATACATCAGAAAAAGATGGAAATGATTTTCTCAATAAAAAGAATTTTCATCCTAGGATCCACATTATTAAATTAATGCATCAATTTACAGCTTCTGTTTGCCATCAATGTGAAGATGCGCCTTGTGCCCAAGCTTGCCAGACAAAAGCATTAGTGCGTGGTGAAAACTTTGTCGAAACGCACCCTGAAAATTGTATTGGGTGTAGAGCTTGTCTTTTAGCTTGCCCATTTGGAGCCATTGAGCTTGAGAAAAAAGCGCATTCAGCACCGACTTCTTGTTTAGATCTTGGCCAGCAATTTCAAATTGATATCGTTAAATGTGATTTATGCAATCATAGAGAGCAAGGCCCTGCTTGTGTTGAATTTTGTCCTCAAGATGCCTTAATTTTTGTCTCCGACAATGAATTGTCACAATTAACTGCTGAACGTAGAAAAAACTCTATTCTACGTGAACTACCAACGATGCCTTATTAAGACATATACCTATTAATAATCGCTACGTGACACAAAAAATTTAATAGCCTTATTCAGTTTATATAAGGCTATTACTTCTTACTTTTTACCACCTTGAAAGCGCTTAACTGTAGTTATCTATATCGAAACCACCCTACCATCTGGTATCATTGTCGACTTATCAATTTTCTTGCCATAAATAACTTTGTTTTTCACACAACTTATCATTTGAGCCTATAAGATATTTTATTGATTTATCATGTTGTTAAGGTATCAAAACAGCGAAGAACAAAGCCTTGGTTAGCAAGTTACAGAATAATCAGCAACGATATAGAACCGTAAAAAATGAGCATCCCAAAAGAGCAGTATAATTTCAACAAACTACAAAAACGCTTACGCCGTGATGTTGGGCAAGCTATCGCTGACTTTAATATGATTGAAGATGGCGACAAAATCATGGTCTGCCTTTCTGGTGGTAAAGATAGCTACACGCTACTTTCTATCTTAATGAATCTGCAAAAAAGTGCGCCAATTAACTTTTCACTTATTGCAGTCAATTTAGACCAAAAACAACCCGGATTCCCTGAGCACATTTTACCTGAGTATTTAAATGAACTTGGTGTGGAATATAAAATTGTTGAAGAGAATACCTATGGGATCGTTAAAGATATTATTCCTGAAGGTAAAACAACCTGCTCTTTATGCTCACGTTTACGTCGTGGTATTTTATATCGCACAGCAACAGAAGTTGGTGCAACTAAAATTGCTTTAGGCCACCATCGTGATGATATTTTAGAAACATTATTTTTAAATATGTTCTATGGTGGCAAACTTAAAGGTATGCCACCTAAATTAATGAGTGACGATGGCAAACAAATTGTTATTCGTCCTCTTGCTTATGCTCGTGAAAAAGATATTGAGCGTTTCGCACAAGCTAAACAATTCCCAATTATTCCATGCAATCTTTGTGGCTCACAACCTAACCTTCAGCGCCAAGTGATTAAAGAGATGCTAAGAGATTGGGATAAACGTTATCCTGGTCGTATTGAAACTATGTTTAGAGCAACACAAAATATTGTCCGATCACATTTATGTGATACTCAATTATTTGATTTTGTGAATATCAAACATGGTGATGAAGTCATTAATGGTGGCGATTTAGCTTTTGATAAAGACGATATTCCAGCCGTTCCAGTGATGTTCCAAGAAGAAGATGATGAACGTCCTGACTTTAGCCAAAATAAACTCGATATTGTTGAAGTGAAATAGTGCACTATCTCCTAAGCCTTGCATTCGGGGCTTAGGATTTTTATGACTAAATAATAGCCAATAATAAATTTAAGCAAAAAAAAACCGATGTTAAGAAACATCGGTGTAATAATGGTCAATTATTCTGTATTAAGAACTCAATATGAGAAAAACTACAATTATGGAGCACAACGTTCATCGCTCAACGTTGTATTCACCTGCGAGAGTTATAATGCCAGATGTTCTATTTTAAAAAATTGATATATCTCAAACAGGGTTAGAGAATTCTTTTTTAAATCCATTTAGTTACGATTAATTTGCTGAAAATTTACAACCATCTACTACGCTTTAACCACCAAGTAACAATCACAATCAAAATAAAGAGAGATAAACAGAAGATGGTAAAACCATAAGGAAATTCATTTCCGGGTATTCCACCTAAATTGACACCAAATAGCCCTGTTAAAAATGTTGTTGGTAAAAATAACATCGCCATTAGTGACATAGTATAAGTACGTCTATTCATCGCATCAGCCATCATTGATGTTATTTCATCAGCAATCACTGCCGTACGAGAAATACTACTGTCCAAATCCTCTAAACGTCGAGAAAGTCTTTCTGAGATTTCCAACATCGTGACTCTATCACTATCACTCATCCACGGTAGTTTTTCGATAGAAAGTCTCGAAAATACATCTCGTTGCGGAGCCATATAGCGACGTAAAACAATCAATTGTTTTCTTAATAATGCGAGTTCACCTCTTGCGGGTATTTGTTGTTCGAGGATCATATCTTCAAGTTCAATTAATTGGTCATGCAAAGTCTCAACAAATTCGCCTATTTCATCGGTCACAGCATCAGCCATAGTAATTAGCCAATCGCCACTATTTTCAGGTCCATTACCCAGTTCTAAAGTATGAATAACAGAATCCACCGAATTAACTTGGCGGTGACGGCTTGAAACGATTGTTTGACTGTTAATATAAATTCTAAAAGCAACAAGCTCATCAGGTCTATCATTAGGATTATTATTAATTGTTTGCAAATTGATAATGATACCTTCACCGATACGCTGTGCTTTTGGTCTGACGTTCTCTGCAAGCAATATATCTTTAGCAATAGGTGGAAGTAATTCTGTCTCTTGTATCCATTGAGCACTTTGTGGTTTGCGATAATCTAAATGCACCCAATATGGATTTTCATTTGTTGCAACAGTCTCCGTTGTGATTTCTGTTGCTCCTCCATGCCCATCAAGTTGTGCTGTATAAATAGCATCTGCATCTTGTATAACAGAGTCATTAACTGTTTTCACTTAGCTTCCTCCATAACTTTTGCTTTAAAGGCAATACTTGAATTCAATGCTCAACTGTCAAATATGATTAATCTACCTTCATTTTATAACGCTATGTTTTGAACTGTTATTCTATACTTTTTTCTAGTTAGCTGTATATCAACGCTACTTTTGTTTAATTCATCCCAAACTTCTATTTATCTTTATCACTTTAGGATTATTACACTAAATTGGATACTAATAGTTACGTTAGGATATTAACACCTAGAATAACAACAGGTAACTTATTTTATTTATAGAAAAAAAAGTTACCTGTTGTAATTTATAATAATTATCTGTCTGGTGTATACTAAATATTCTTTAATACATTTATTGCACCCTAAAAATAAGGTCATCAATATGAAAAAATTTATCGCTATTCCTTTATTTTTACTTTTGGCTGGATGCAATGACGCAACTTCAACTGAAAGTGCAAATACAACGCCGTCTACAGGGACAACAAAAACGCTTCTAGTGGATTCACAACTATATGATTGTGTAGGTGTCGCACCAATGAAGTGTATGAAGGTAAAAGAGTTACCTTCAGGCGAATGGTCTCTGTTCTATCAAAACATTGATGGTTTTGAATATAAAGCAGGCACTGAATACACATTGAAAGTTAATGTTACAGATATTCCTAATCCTCCAGCAGATGCACCAAGTGTGAAATATACACTGATTGAAGTTGTAGATAAGAAATAGAAAGTCACGCCAAAATCTAGCTCACAATAGGTATTAAAACTTATTGTGAGTATTTTCACCTATTACGCTCAATTTCCACTCCCTTTTATTTAAATAATGACATCTCATTACACCATCATCTAAAATAATTAATAAAATTTATATTAATTAATTATTAGCTATTTATAATAGTTTTATTTTTATTGAGTTTAAGAATAAGCACGCGAACTTTTTTTAAGAGTAATTTCAATCAATTAATATTGAAATCAACATTTATTTTACTAAAAATAACGTTCTACACATCAACATAGAAACTCTACAATGAATAAATTAGCCCTTATTTTAATTACCTTAGCTTTATCTTATTCTTCTACATTACATGCCTATGATAAAACACACACCCTCTCTGCTGGTTATATTTACGGCAAAATAAAAGGCGACACCGCAAAAGGAGAGATAATCAGTTATCGATATGAAACAGAAAATACTTGGGGAATATTAATTTCCCTACTGCATTTAAACACAGATCGTAAAGAATATTTTATTGATCCTCGTTTTACCACACCGTCAACAATAAAATACCGAACAAAAACTACAGGTCTATTAATCGGTCCAACTTATAGAATAACACCTGAAATTTCTGTTTATGCTCAAATGGGTCCTAATAAATTAAAATATCAGGAAGATAAATATCATCCCCAAATAAATACAACAGATTCCCACATTGTAAATTCAACAAGTGTAATTGGTCAAATTGGCATCGATTATAATCCTGTTAGAGATATCTCATTTAGCTTGGGCTATCTTTACTCTGATACCACAGCAAACAAGCGGCATCTTGAATTAAGTGTTGTACAATTATCTCTAGGATTTCATTTTTAAACGGTTTTCTAATAACTACTGATAATCAATAACTTTATTTAATAATAAAGAAAAGCGAATAGATAGTTCTACGTTTAAAGTACTCAAATACCATGATAAATATATTAGTTTTTATTATAATTAAGTATTTATATCTATAAATAAAATAAGACATAATATTTAACATCAAGCACATTGCACAATTGGTCAAAACAATACCATAAAAATGTATTAACATATCACTTGCAATGTTTATTCCTTTTGAGTCTCCTTCTGTTTTTATAACAGAGGGATTTTTTTTGTTATAAATATTTTATTAATCACTGTAACAGTTAGATACAATAAAAAGCGTGCAAAGAAAGCCTTAAAAATATAATTTATATCCGGACGATAAGTCATCCTGCTTTATTTTGCTACGCCCCTTTTTTTAAAGGGGTTCTTTTTTATTTATACTCTCTTCTATTTTTTAGACCTCTTTAGTTTTCTTCTTATTGATACATATCAACGTATAAATCATAATTTCTTTACATTTTCTATTTGTAACTAAAATAAAAATGCCCCAAAGTAGATTTTGACTTTGAGGCATCATTTTAAGGTTTTAATTTAGCTTCTACCTTAATGCTTCAGAATATAAAGCGTATGGCTATATGCAACATCTTCTGGATTTTTAATTGGATAACCTTTTAGCCAAGGCTTTATTAATCGTCCATTTGTATATTGATAAATAGGTGCTATTGGTGCATCTTCAGCAATTATTTGCTCAGCACGGTTATACAAACTATTCCTCTCATTTGCATCAATAGCCATACCAGACAAGGTTAACACTTCATCATATTGCTTATTCTGATATTTAGGGATATTACCAGTGTGTTTAGAACCTAATAAGCTTAAAAAAGTAGAAGGCTCATTATAGTCACCAATCCATGATGCCCTTATAACATCAAAATCCCCCGAATTTCGGCTATCAATATATGTTTTCCATTCCTGATTACGTAATTCGACTTTTACTCCTAACTTTTTCTTCCACATAGAAGCAACTGCAATAGCAATTTTCTGATGATTCTCTGAATTATTGTATAGCAATGAGAGTGTTAATGGATTATGAGGACCATATCCAGCAGCCGCTAACAAGATCTTAGCCTGACTATCTAATTCATCTTGATTGTATTCATCATAAATTGTAGGTTCTGGGGTAAAGCCTGCCGTTACATCAGGTGTAAAACGGTTTGCTGATTTCTCCCCTGTTCCTAATACTTTATCAGTGATAATTTTTCTATCTATCGCCATCGCTAACGCTTTACGTACACGAATATCTTTTGTTGGCCCTGATTGAGTATTAAAAGCATAATAATAAGTCCCCAACTGGTCAGGAATATAAACCTCATTAGGAATATCTTTCATTAATTTATGATATAAATTTTTCGGGAATGACTCTGTAATATCAATATCACCGGCTAAATAACGTTTAGTCGCATGTGATTCATGATTAATAGGCACAAAAGTAACTTTAGTCAATACTGTATTTTTATGATCCCAATAATAAGGATTTGGCGTTAATACAATCTTCTCGTTAACCACTCTGTCTTTTAAAACAAAAGCCCCATTTCCCACTAAATTACCAACTTTAACCCACTCAGCACCATATTTTTCAATACTATGATGAGGTACAGGATATAACGAAAAATTAGTCGTCAAATTTGGAAAATAAGAAACTGGGCGTTCTAACGTGACTTTTAGTGTTTTTTCATCAATCGCTTCTACACCTAATGATGTTGGTTTTAATTTTCCATCAATAATCTTTTGTGCATTTTCAATCGATGCAAGTGATGCATACCATGCAAAAGGTGAAAGGTTTTTAGGATCAACTAGCCTTTGCCAACTATAGACAAAATCTGTTGCTGTTACCTTTTCACCATTGGACCATTTCGCATTATCACGTAAAGTGAAGATCCACACGCGATTATCTTCTGTGCGCCAACTTTGAGCAACTCCCGGAATCGGGCGTCCATACTCATCTTCTATCGTCAACCCTTCAAACAAATCACGTTGCACTTGAGCTTCTGTTAACCCTACTGCATTAATAGGATCGAGTGATGCAGGTTCATCTTTTAAATGTCGAACCACTTCTTGTTTTTTATCGAGTATCGTTCCTGCGGGGACTACTGCCGCATTTACCTGCGATGTGAGTAATCCTTGAACGACAAGTGCACATGAGATGACGAATATTTTGCGCATGTCTGTTTCGTCCTGTAATCTGTATGAGAATGAACTGCACAATTATAAGAGCCTGATAAAAAGGCACAATCACTGATTACAAATATTTTATAAATTTTTATGTTTTTAGTGGTGAGTATGCCAATAGTGGCAAATTTTAATAATGGTTAAGCATTAACGAGAATTATCGTTAATAATGAGTATTAATAACAGTTAGTCTAACAACTAATAAAGGAGAACAACAATGGCACATCAAGTTACTTTACAAGGAAATGCAGTGGCACTTGCGGGTAATTTCCCAGCAGTAGGTCAAAAAGCTGCAGATTTCTCTCTTGTTGGTAAAGATCTTAATGATGTTTCTTTAGCGAATTTTGCAGGTAAACGTAAAGTTCTAAACATTTTCCCAAGTGTAGATACTGGTGTTTGTGCTGCAAGTGTTCGCCAATTTAATAAAGTTGCAAATGAATTAAATAACACCGTTGTTTTATGTATTTCAGCTGATTTGCCTTTTGCTCAAGCACGTTTTTGTGGTGCGGAAGGCTTAGATAACGTTGTGACATTATCTACAATGCGTGGTGCTGAATTCAAAGAAAACTATGGTGTTTCAATTGCATCAGGCCCATTAGCTGGATTAACGAGCCGTGCAGTGATTGTTTTAGATGAAAATAACACTGTTATCTACACCCAGTTGGTTGATGAAATCACAACTGAACCAAATTATGATGATGCATTAAAAGCATTGAAATAATACAGATAAAAAAATAGACGGGCATTATGCTCGTCTATTTTTATTATGCACAAAATCTTACTACTCATCTTACTACTCATCTTACTACTCAATTAATCTTCAGACTTCTCACTCTTTTTATTCGTAAGATTATATTCTCTTAGCTTATTCGCAATAGCAGTATGAGAAATACCTAAGCGTTTTGCTAATTTACGTGTACTAGGGTAATCACGGTATAAACGCGTCAAAATCGAAGCTTCAAAGCGTTTTGTCATTTCATCTAACGAGCCTTCTAATAGGTTCTCATCAAATAATGTTTCATCCGTGTGCTCAGGTACCGTAATATCTTGAACGCGCAATGTATTTCCGGTTAATTGAGCCATTGCTTGGTAAACAGTATTCCGTAATTGGCGAATATTACCCGGCCAAGAATATTGCATTAAATAATTTGAAAAGTCGGTAGAAATGGACGGTACACCCATATTTTGTTCTTGGCAGTACTGATTAATAAAATGAGTTGCCAACGGAATTATATCGTCCCTTCTTTCTCTTAATGGCGGTAATGTTAGTGTTAATACGTTCAAGCGGTAATAGAGATCTTCTCTAAATAATCCCTTTTGCACTAATTCCCACAAGTTTTTCTGAGTAGCACAAATAATTCTCACATCGACATTAACTTCTTCTTCTTCACCCACTCTGCGGAACGTTCCGTCATTTAAAAAACGTAGAAGTTTAATCTGCATTTGCGGTGACATTTCACCGATTTCATCAAGTAAAACAGTGCCACCATTAGCTTGCTCAAAAAAGCCCTTTTTTCCTTCAATCGCATTAGGATAAGCGCCCGCTGCATAGCCAAATAACTCGCTTTCAACAACATCATCAGGCATTGACGCGCAATTTAAGCCAAGAAATGGATACCTTAAACGGTTACTTAGTAAATGGCAGGCTTTTGCTAATAAATCCTTTCCTGTGCCTGTTTCGCCCACTAACAACAATGGATCATTCATTATTGCCATTTTCTTTGCACGAGCAATAAGCTGCTTCATTTTAGGTGTTACGGCAATAATTTGGTCAAATCCACTTTGATCATTAGCCACTACTTTAGAGCGATCATAAATAACTTCATGATGTTTCAGTAAAACAAAAGCCCCAACACAATGATTATATTGGTTATCGTCTGTCAGTTTAATTGGGACTATTTCCATTTCAAAATTCTGTTTTTTCACAGTAATAGGCACCATTTGAATAAAGTGCTCTTTTTGTTCTAAAAAACGATGAATATTAAAATTAGGAATAAATTGATTAAATGTTTTCTCAGAGTGATCATCTGAAGATAAACCAAAAAGCTGTCTCGTCGCAGGGTTAAGTAACTTAACTTTGCCTTTGGTATCAATAGAAAAAACAGGAACAGGGACAGATTCTAATAATGTCCAAATTGCACGATGTTCTTGCTCTGATGGCATAAATGCAACTGTACGTACATCAATAACACCATTTATTCGACGTATTTCCGCCATCAACGGTTGAAAAATATCAAAATCAATCTGTGAAAAATTCAGGTAAATAAGACCTATTGGGAATATTTCGATTCCACGTAAATCAATATTTTTTAATACCAGCAGATCTAATAATTCACGGGTTAACCCGATGCGATCTTCACAAGTGACCTCTAAACGCATTATAAACCTTCTTAATACTGAGTGACCCTGAACTAATTCTAGATATTATACATAAATATCAACGAAATAAAGAGGCTTGTCAGCAAAGGTTGACACCACTAGCATTTATTTTTACACAACTAAATTAATCTCCTGATTTTTAACCAAGATTATTTATGCTTTAAAAAAGCCGAATAACGAAAATGAAGAGGGTTTTATTATTTTTTTTAGTTCAAAATCGATAAGATATTCGACATCCTTTACTAAAGGGCTTAATTCTCGACGGATCACCTTTTTGATAGTTTTACATCCATTATCAAAACAAAAAAGCAGATACTCTAATGCGTTTATTGCCTTTTCTTTCTTATCCGCCTCAGTCAGATATTCAAAAAATTGAGATGTTTCTTTTATTTGAAATGACTTAGGTTGCTTTTGGTATTGTCTCTTTTTAATCTCGCTAATCGTCTCACTAAGAATAGGGATTAAAATACTGAGTTGGTTATCGATATTTGAGACATTAAATGCCGAACTCAAATAGAGCTGACGTCTTTGTTTAGAGAGTTTCTTTATTACTGACATTTGTATTTCTTTCATATTTTAACCTAGTTAGAAGGATTATTTATTAACCACTTTTCTATTTTTTATAAATAAAAAACCTCTCTATTTATTAAATAGCAAATCGCTTACAAATTAGACATTTGAAAATATATTGAGAAAATAGCTCTGTGGTACGTTTTCGCGGTGATATTTAACGCTATTTATCATACTAAACTCAAGACTATTTTCTTTCAAAAAAGGAATATTATGATTAAAATTACAAATATTTCACTATATGAGTAGGCATTCACCTTAAAATACAATTAGTTACAAAACTCTTTTTCATCATAAGAACTTACTCTTTTTAAAATTTTTTATCACGATAGTTTCTTATTGAAACAATAAGCACATTACCAATAAAATAATAAACACACTTTATATTATTTAATGCCTTATTTTAAAATAATATCTTATTACTTCCTTCATTATGGTTATTTTATATAAATAATACTTTTGCCAGTTTTTATACAAAAAAGCCGCAGAATGTCTTCTGCGGCTTTTATTTAAAATGACTTAAAGGTAAAAATAATAATTTATTCCTTTCTCTTGCCACCAATTGTATTTTTTAATTTTCCTATTAGCTCTTTTCTAAAATCGCCTAACTTAGGTTTATTATCATCAATCCACGGTAAAGGACGGCATAATTCCATTGCTTTTATTCCTAAACGTGCCGTTAATAAACCAGCTCCAATACCTTGTGCTGCTCTTGTTGATAATCGTGCGGCAAGATCTTGTGAAAGCCAGTCCATTCCAACTTCTCTAACGAGTTCTGTCGCACCCGCAAATGCAATATTAACCAGAACAAGGCGAAAGAGTTTTAAACGACTATAGTAGCCTAATTCGATACCATAAATTTCCGCTATGCGATTAATTAAACGAATATTACGCCAACCAATAAAAGCCATATCAACCATCGCCAGCGGACTAACTGCGATCATTAAAGTTGATTCAGCAGCAGAACGGCTAATTTCAGCTCTTGCTTGTTTATCTAAAATAGGTTGAACAAGTTGGCTATAAAGTTCTAATACCTCTTTATCATTATGAGTGTCATGTAATGCACTTTGCCAACGAATTAATGCCGGATGTTGAGAGCCAATACCCGCTTGTTTAGCGAGTTTTTCGCAAAATGGTCGACCGTTCCCCATTGCATGGCTATAAAGTAATTCTTTTGCTTTATCTCTTTCATCTGCGCGTTGACGTAAACGATAAATACGACGCCACTCTGTTATAACTGAGCCTATTCCAGCAACAACAATTAACCCTCCTGCACTGGCTGCACCCAACGCAATCCAGTCAGAATTTATCCATGAATCATAAATCCATTGCCCAGTTTGAGCAATAACACTAATCCCTAAAATAGTACTCGCAATCGTTAATAACCGTTTCCAGACACTTTTTTTCGGTTTTAAAATTGATTGAACATCACCTTCTAATTGCCCTTCATTCTCTTCATCTAACTGTGGATCAATAGGCAAAAATTGCTCATTTTCATTAAAGCCAACACCTTTTTTCAAGATGACTTCGTCTTGAAGTATGGGCTCTTTAAAATCAATTCGTGATTTTAATGGCTCATTCATTTTAATTTATCCCCTAACAAGAATTCCATTGCACTATCCATACGAATATGAGGAACCGCACTATCTCTTGATATTTGCTGTGGTCTAAAAGATTCGAAACTAAACCCTTGTTTTTCCCAAAATGCTTTTTCAGGTAATCGCTTAGGAACTTCACCGGGGAAATACACCAACGGTTTGTTATCGCTTAAACGGAAACCTTTTAATGCTGGAATTTTTTCACCATGATGATCAACAATCCCACTTTCAGTCGCTGCAATAGAAGCAAGCCCCATGCAATCAATGCTGATCCCTTCAAAAATGGCATTTTGTTTGGCATCTTGGATAAGCTGTTGGAGCAATGACACTAAATTTTCATGTTGATCAACAGTAATATGGTCAGCTTTTGTGGCTGCAAATAGAAGTTTATCGATACAAGGTGAAAATAAACGTCTAAGTAAGGTTCTTTTTCCATAATGAAAACTGCGCATTAATTGTGTTAATGCTTGGCGCATATCATTAAAAACATCCGCACCTTGATTTAAAGGTTGTAGGCAATCAACCAAAACAATTTGCCTATCAAATCCTTGGAAATGATCACGATAAAAGCCTTTCACAACATGCTGTCCATAATATTCATAACGCTGTTTTAGCATACCAATATTAGTACGCTTATCAGCATTCTTTAATTTAGCGATATCGTATTTTTGTAAATCAGCCCAAGGGAAAAACTGCAAAACAGGTGCTCCCGCTAATTCACCCGGCAATACAAAACGTCCTGGTTGAATAAAATGAAGCCCTTCTTTTTTACATGCTAATAAATAGTCAGTGTAAGCAGAGGCAATATCGGCTAATAACGTTTCATCAGCTGGTGCAAAGGGATCACACTTTTTAAGAAGTAATTGCCAATTTTGTTCTGGTGATGTTCTTTGGCGATTAACCTTATTTATTTGCTCTGACCATTCAAAATAGTCTTGTTCGAGCATAGGTAAATCTAATAACCACTCACCGGGATAATCAACAATTTCTAAATAAAGTGAAGATGTCTCTTTTATAAAACGTGTTAAAGATTCATTAGAACGATAACGAAGCTGTAAACGAATTTCGCTAACCCCTTTTGTAGGAACAGGCCAACTTGGAGGCGTATGATAAAGAGATTCCATTCCCTCATCATAGGTAAAACGAGGAATGTTTAAATTGTGTTGAGGAATACGTTTTACACCTAGTAGTTGCTTATTTCGTGCAGCCGAAAACAGTGGTAAACGCGCACCTGTGTGCACGTTAATAAGTTGATTAACTAACGAGGTAATAAATGCTGTTTTGCCACTTCGGCTTAATCCTGTTACGGCTAAACGAAGATGTCTATCAACACCACGATTAATAAAAGCTGTAAGTTCATTTTGTAGGCGTTTCATGTTTCTCCCAAGACACTTGACGCGATAGCTTATTAAAGCCTGCTTTGATAATAGGTTCAGCTATCAATAGAACCAGCCAACGTAACGGTTTGCTACTTACTCGTTTTAATATACCGCCTGTGATTGCTGCTGGCCCAAATAAAGTGAATAACATTAACCCAAATGTTAACCCTTTTTTGGCTAATTGGGCGAGTTTATTTGTTTTTAAGGAAATAAATACTTGATTGGAATTCACAATATGCTCCTCAATCAGAAATTTTACTCTTTCACAATACAAGCGTTGAAAAGATAAACAGATTGAAAGAAAGACGCTCCTAAAATGGAGCGTCTTATCAGATTAAATGGCAAAAATATTACAAATCTCGAAAGCGTTTATTTAACTGATAAGTAGAAGAGGTAATATAACGTTCCATTTGTTGTAAACGTTTTTCACCTTGCATCAATTGATTATCTACTCCGCTTAGAATTTCTTTTAAGCTCTCTTGCTGATCTTCACCTTGCAGGTAATTAGCAGGAGCAGGCTCCATAAAGAAACTTAAGACAAGATAAGCAATAATAGTTAAACCAAAAAAGCCAGCAAACAGCGCAATCACCGCAATAACCCTGACAAGTAAAACAGGAATATTAAAATAATGGGCTAGGCCTGCGCATACGCCACGGATCACGCCCTCTTGTGGCAAGCGATACAATTGTTTGCTCTGCATCGTCATTATGATTGCCTCCAGTTAGGATGTTCTGCATCAAGTATTTGTTCTAATGTCTTAATGCGCTCCTGCATTTGCTGAGCCTTATCCACCAGCGCGCTCAGTCGCTGCATTTCTTGTTGGGTTAGCTGAACATTGCCTCCACCTTTCTGACTGTTGTAATGCAACCACAGCCAAATAGGGAGAATAAACAAAATAAAAATGGTCAGTGGTATTCCCAGAAATATATAGCCCATTACATATCCTTTATAAGATGGTTATTACGCTTGCTGTTACTCTTTATTGATATTGATTTTAGCTTTTAATGCCGCTAATTGCGCGCTAATTTCGTCATCAGCTTTTAATTCAGCAAACTGTTGGTCTAATGATTTCTCTTTACCTAACCCGTAACTTTGAGCTTCACCTTCCATATGATCAATACGGCGTTCAAACTGCTCAAAACGCGCCATTGCTGCATCCATTTTGCCACTGTCTAATTGACGGCGAACTTGGCGAGATGAGTTTGCTGCTTGATGACGCACAACTAAAGACTGCTGTTTTGCGCGTGTTTCAGTCAGTTTGTTTTCTAACTCGCTAATTTCACCTTTTAAACGAGTTAGCGTTTCATCAATAATAATTAGTTCGTGTTTCAATGTGTCATTAACTGATGCTACACGCTGTTTTTCGATTAATGCCGCACGAGCTAAATCTTCTTTTTCCTTAATAAGAGCCAGCTCTGCTTTATCCTGCCAATCTTTCATCTGTTTTTCAGCTTGTTCGATACGGCGTTCTAATCCTTTCTTTTCAGCTAAAGTACGTGCTGAAGTTGTACGGATCTCAACTAACATATCTTCCATTTCTTGGATCATTAAGCGGATCATTTTTTCAGGATCTTCCGCTTTATCTAATAAAGAAGCGATATTGGCATTAATAATGTCAGCAAAACGTGAAAATATACCCATGATGTTATCCTTAATAGCTATGCTAATTAGTGACGTAAAGTTATTTCAATAATGGCGTACTGTCGTAACGCCGGCATACTTTAGTTAATACAATTTGCGTGCCAACTTTTAGAATTCACTTAACCTATTAATAATTGGTGATTTATATTGTTCGCCTATTTTTCGAACACCTGATAAACTGGCAAAAAATACCTCAATATGGTGAGTTTAACCAATGAATGAGAATTTAGAGACAATAATCGGCATTGATAGTCAATTTATTGATGTATTAGAACAAACCTCAGCGCTTGCTCAATTAAAAAAGCCTGTATTAATTATTGGTGAAAGAGGTACAGGTAAAGAGTTGATCGCTCATCGATTACACTACCTTGCTCCTTGGTGGCAAGGGCCTTTTATTTCAATCAACTGCTCTGCACTTAATGATAATTTACTTGATTCTGAACTGTTTGGTCATGAAGCAGGTGCTTTTACGGGCGCTAAAAATCGTCATCAAGGGCGCTTTGAACGTGCCGATGGAGGTTCTCTTTTTCTTGATGAACTGGCGACCGCACCCATGCTTGTACAAGAAAAGCTCTTGCGCGTTATTGAGTATGGTCATTTAGAGCGTGTTGGAGGCAGTCAATCTCTACATGTTGATGTGAGGCTTATTTGCGCGACAAATGCCGATTTACCCGCAATGGCGGAAGAAGGTAAATTTCGTGCAGATTTACTTGATAGGTTAGCGTTTGATGTGATTAGGCTTCCACCATTAAGAGAACGACGTGCCGATATTATGTTGCTTGCTGAAAATTTCGCTATCTCAATGTGCCAAGAGTTAGGTTTACCCTTCTTTCCTGGTTTTAGTGATAGTGCGCGCCAAGTGCTTTTAGATTATTCGTGGCCCGGTAATATTCGTGAGCTAAAAAATGTTGTTGAGCGCTCAGTTTATCGTCATGGAACCAGTGATAGTGTACTTAATAATATTATTATTGATCCCTTTGCTGGCCTTCAAACACCCAAAACGCCCATATTAAAAAAATCATCTAAAGAAAATTTTTCAATGCCTACATTACCGTTGGATTTACGCCAATGGCAAAATGATGTAGAAAAAAAATTAGTTAATGATGCATTAAAAGAGAGTTTATATAACCAGAAAGAGGCGGCTGAAAAATTATCACTAAGCTACGATCAATTTAGAGGGCTAATTAAAAAACATCAAATAATAACTTAATATATTGATAAATTTAGTTTTTTAATCGCTAGAGAATTTTGTAAACAATAGACAAAAAAAAAGCCAGCACCCGAGCTGGCTAGTAAAAAAATACTGGAAGCAATGTGAGCAATGTCGTGCCCTCTGCGGAAAACCTCTTACCGCCGAAGGACAATACGGATGATAATCTTTATCATTAGCATTTGTAAAGCATTTTATTGAGAATTTTTCTCACTTTGTTTTTTTGACTATTTGGGGATAGAAAGTTTTTTAAGTTACAATAGCAAAATCGTTTCTCTAAAAGACATTATTTATGCGCCCTATTTTATTTATTGGTACTTTGCTACTTACCTTTACAAGTGCAACTTGTATCGCGGATGTAGCACCCAAAACACAAGCGCCATCTGTAACGCTTGAGCCAACTCCAATTAATCAAAATGGCTTTGTTTATTGTGTTGATGGCAGTGTAAATACCTTTAATCCACAATTATCAAGTAGTGGATTAATTATTGATCCTCTGGCTGCACAGCTTTATGACCGTCTTTTAGATGTTGACCCTTACACTTATCGCTTGATCCCTGAAATCGCAGCTCGATGGGAAACATTAGATAATGGCGCAACCTACCGCTTTTATTTACGTAAAAATGTCTCTTTTCAACAAACATCTTGGTTTACACCCACACGAAAACTTACCGCGGATGATGTTATTTTCAGTTTTGAAAGGATGATTAATCCACAAAATCCTTTCAATCAAGTTAATGGCGGTAAATATCCCTATTTTGACAGCTTAAGTTTTGCCAATAATATCCAATCGATAAAAAGACTAGGCCAATACACAGTCGAATTTAGCTTAAAAGAGCCTGACGCCTCTTTTCTATGGCATTTAGCAACACATTACGCCCCTATTCTTTCTGCTGAATACGCACAGAATTTAGAAAAATCAGGCGATCAAACACTACTTGATTGGAAACCAGTAGGAACAGGCCCTTTCTTTCTAGATGAATATCAACCGGGGCAATTCGTTCGTTTATTTAGAAATAAAGATTACTGGAAAGGCCAACCAAAGATGCAACAGGTTGTTATTGATATGGGTGCAGGTGGTACGGGTCGTATATCTAAATTACTCACTGGTGAATGCGATGTTCTAGCCTATCCGGCAGCAAGCCAATTAAAAGTCTTACGTGACGATCCGCGACTAAGATTAACCTTACGTTCTGGTATGAATATCGCTTATTTAGCCTTTAACACCAGTAAACCACCACTCAATGATCTTAAAGTTCGTCAAGCTATTGCTTATGCCATTAATAATGAACGTTTAATGGAATCTATTTATTATGGTACAGCTGAAACAGCGGCATCCGTGCTTCCTCGCGCATCTTGGGCTTATGATAATCGAGCAAAAATTACAGAGTATAATCCTGAGAAATCAAAACAAATTCTTAAAGAGCTAGGGCTTGATGGACTGAAATTAAATCTCTGGGTACCTAGCGCTTCACAATCTTATAACCCAAGTCCATTAAAGATGGCTGAACTTATTCAAGCAGACTTAGCGCAAGTCGGCATTCAAATGAATATTCGGCCTATTGAAGGTCGATATCAAGAAACGAGTATGATGGATCGCACCCATGATATGACCCTATCTGGTTGGTCAACTGACAGTAACGATCCCGATAGTTTTTTCCGTCCTCTTTTTAGCTGTGCGGCAATTGGCTCACAAACTAACTTGAGTCATTGGTGTTTACCTAGTTTTGATGATATTTTAAAAAAAGCGCTTTATAGTCAGCAACTTGCTTCAAGAATGGATTATTATCATGAAGTTCAGGATGTTCTTGCTCAAGAGTTACCTGTGTTACCTTTAGCTAACTCTTTACGTATGCAAGCATATCGTTATGATATTAAAGGGTTGGTATTAAGTACCTTTGGTAATGCGTCTTTTGCTGGTGTTTATCGAGAGGCAGAAGTAGACGAACAAAATCACAAGAAAGAGGCTATAAAATAATCCATGATTATTTATTCAATACGTCGATTACTTTTATTACTTGTGACACTGTTCTTTTTGTCGCTAGTGAGCTTTAGCCTAAGCTATTACACGCCCAATGCCCCGTTAAGTGGTGCATCACTCACTGACGCCTACTTTTTTTATGCCCATAATATGATCCACTTTGATTTTGGTATTTCCTCTATCAATGGTGAGCCCATCAAAGCACAATTAGTGGAAGCACTTCCAGCGACCATGGAGCTTTGTACATTAGCCTTTCTTTTTGCCCTTATTGTAGGTATTCCTGCTGGTATTATTGCGGGGGTTTGGCGTAATAAATCCGCTGATATTATTATCAGTAACTTCGCACTCTTAGGTTTTTCTGTCCCTGTATTTGGACTTGCATTGCTGTTAACTCTTTTCTTCTCATTAAAATTAGGTTGGCTGCCTGTTTCAGGTCGTATTGATTTGCTTTATAACTTGCAACCTATTACTGGTATTGCATTAGTGGATGCATGGTTATCTGATTCACCTTATCGCCAACAAATGATCATTAACGTATTACAACATCTAATTTTACCCGTAATAACTCTGGCTATTGCACCAACCACTGAAGTTATTCGATTAATGCGAAACAGTACGGAAGAAATTATGTCAGAGAACTACGTGAAGGCAGCCGCAACTCGAGGTCTCTCACGTTTTACAATTATTCGTCGTCATATTCTTCATAATGCTTTACCCCCTATCATCCCTAAATTAGGCTTACAGTTTTCCACCATGCTTACACTCACTATGGTGACAGAAATTGTATTTAACTGGCCAGGACTAGGTCGTTGGTTAGTCACAGCTATCCGCCAACAGGATTACTCTGCTATTTCAGCTGGCGTAATGTTGGTGGGTTCAATGGTCATTATCGTCAACGTCTTATCCGATATTGTGGGCGCAATGAGCAACCCAATGAAACACAAGGTGGGATATGCCTTTAGATAGCCAATTTTATAAAGAGAAAAAAACACCCACACCTGCAGCGGTGATTTGGCAATGTTTTTCTAAAGACGTTATCTCAATGGTAGGGTTTTATGGCGTTCTTTTTCTCTTAGCGCTCAGTATTATAGGCCCTTATATTGCGCCTTATGCGCTCGACCAACAGTTTTTTGGTCATCAACTAACGCCACCGTCTTGGTATCAAAACGGCAATGTCTCCTATTTCTTTGGCACAGATGATTTAGGACGCGATGTATTTAGCCGAATTTTAATTGGTACAAGCATGACCTTTGGTGGTGCATTTATTGTCACTTTTGCAGCAACACTGATGGGGTTAATTATCGGCTGTTTTGCAGGCATGACCCACGGCTTAAAATCCGCCGTTCTTAATCATATATTAGACACTTTGTTATCAATTCCATCCCTACTGCTTGCTATTATTGTTGTGGCTTTTGTAGGAACAAGTCTTGGTCATGCCATGATAGCGATTTGGTTGGCGCTGTTACCTCGTTTAGTCAGAATGATTTACTCTGCTGTTAATGATGAATTAAACAAAGAGTATGTTATTGCTTCTCGACTTGATGGTGCATCAAACATTTCCATTTTATGGTACACCGTACTGCCTAATATCACGCCTGTATTGGTTTCTGAATTAACACGCGCATTCTCAATTGCTATTCTTGATATTACAGCATTAGGTTTTCTCAATTTAGGTGCTCAACTTCCTTCACCCGAATGGGGAGCGATGTTAGGTGATTCATTAGAGTTAATTTATGTAGCTCCTTGGACAGTTTTAATTCCGGGCGCCACGATTATGATAAGCGTTTTACTGGTGAACCTTTTAGGTGATGGTTTACAGCGTGCAATAAATGAGGGAGTTGAATAATGCCTTTATTAGATATACGCAATTTAACCATTGAATTTATGACACCCGATGGCCCAGTAAAAGCGGTAGATCGTGTTTCGATTACCTTAAATGAAGGTGAAGTGAGAGGCCTTGTTGGCGAATCAGGATCAGGTAAAAGTCTAATTGCAAAAGCGATTTGTGGCGTTACGAAAGATAATATCAGCGTAACAGCCGACCGCTTCCGTTTTGATGATATCGACTTACTTAAATTATCACCAAGAGCGCGACGTCGTGTCATTGGTCATAATGTCTCAATGATTTTCCAAGAGCCACAATCTTGTCTTGATCCTGCCACAAAAATTGAGCAACAACTTATACAGGCAATTCCCGGTTGGACTTTTAAAGGGCATTGGTGGCAACGCTTTCATTGGCGAAAACGCCGCGCAATTGAACTATTGCACCGTGTGGGTATTAAAGATCATAAAGACATTATGCGCAGTTACCCTTATGAATTAACGGAAGGTGAATGCCAAAAAGTGATGATTGCCATTGCTATTGCAAATCAACCCCGATTGCTGATTGCGGATGAACCCACTAATGCAATGGAGCCGGCAACACAAACCCAAATCTTTCGTTTACTGACTCGACTCAATCAAAATAACAATATGACCATCTTGTTGATTAGCCATGATTTGCAATGGATGAGCAAATTGGCGAATAAAATTACGGTTATGTATTGTGGGCAAACTGTCGAAACAGCATCCCCTGACGAGTTGTTAGTCACACCTTATCATCCTTATACTCAAGCGTTGATCCGTTCTATTCCTGACTTTACTAACTCATTGGCACATAAGAGTCGTTTAAATACATTACCCGGTGCAATTCCCTCACTTGAGCATTTACCCGTGGGTTGCCGTTTAGGGCCTCGTTGCCCTTATGCACAGCGACAATGTATTGAAGCACCTCGGTTACGTTTATTTAAAAACCATGCCGTGGCTTGTCATTTTCCATTAAATGTGGAGCCAACTGATGTTCGATAAACTACTTGAGGTGAAAAACCTATCAAAAACATTTCGCTATCGTACTGGATTATTTCGGCGTCAACAGTTGGAAGCCGTAAAACCTGTCAGTTTTACGCTAGAACCCAAACAAACTTTAGCCATTATTGGCGCTAATGGTTCAGGAAAATCTACACTCGCGAGAATGTTGTCAGGTGTGACTGAGCCTACGGGTGGTGATATTTTTATTAATGGACATCAACTCACTTTTGGTGATTACCCTTATCGTAGTCAGCGAATTAGAATGATATTTCAAGATCCCACTAACTCATTAAATCCGCGCCAACGTATCGGTCAAACATTAGAGATCCCTTTACGCCTAAATACAGACTTAAGTGCGATTGAGCGTGAGAAACGAATTTATCAAACATTACGCCAAGTCGGCCTCTTACCTGAACATGCTAACTATTATCCTCATATGTTTGCATCAGGTCAGCGCCAACGAATTGCGCTTGCACGAGCATTGATATTACAACCTCAAGTTATTATTGCCGATGAGGCAATAGCTTCACTGGATATGTCTTTACGCTCTCAAATTATAAACTTGATGTTAGAACTGCAAGAGACTCATGATATTGCCTATATTTATGTGACACAAAACTTAGGCATGACAAAACATATTAGCGATAAAATTATTGTGATGGATAATGGTGAAGTCGTTGAACGTGGCAATACAGCAGAAGTTCTTGCATCGCCATTACATGAAGTCACTCGAAGATTAGTCGCAAGTCACTTTGGTGAAGCCTTAACAGCAGAAGCTTGGCGTCAAGATTTAACTTAAGTGTAAACAATATAGGCATAATGTTGATTGCACATTATTTCACCCTTTTCCCTTAACTCCTCGGAGGTGCTAGGGAAATTAAACAAATTTACAAATGTCGTGGTAGAATCAGCCACGTTTATTAACAATAAGCGTGATAACCTAACAGATAAATAAAACTGTGAATGATGTTATTATCGCGATTTACGAAAAAACAAGGATACAGCTATGGGCTTTATGACCGGCAAACGCATTCTTATTACTGGTGTTGCTAGTAAATTATCAATTGCTTATGGTATTGCCAAAGCTATGCGTGACCAAGGTGCAGAACTTGCATTTACTTACCAAAATGAAAAACTGAAACCACGCGTTGAAGAATTTGCAGCATCATTAGACTCAAATATCGTATTAGAGTGTGATGTGTCAAAAGACGAAAGCATCGATACTATGTATGCAGAACTTGCAAAAGTTTGGCCAAAATATGATGGTTTTGTTCACTCTATCGGTTTTGCTCCTGCTGACCAATTAGATGGCGACTACGTTAATGCAGTAACTCGTGAAGGCTTTAAAATTGCTCACGACATCAGTGCATACAGCTTTGTTGCTATGGCGAAAGCAAGCCGTGCAATGCTAAATCCAAATTCAGCGCTGTTAACTCTAACTTATTTAGGTGCTGAACGTGCAATCCCTAACTATAACGTTATGGGTCTGGCTAAAGCTTCTTTAGAAGCTAACGTTCGTTATATGGCAAATGCTATGGGTCCTGAAGGTATTCGTGTTAACGGTATCTCTGCTGGGCCAATCCGTACATTAGCGGCATCTGGTATCAAAGATTTCCGTAAAATGTTAAGCCATTGCGAGTCAGTCACTCCTCTGCGTCGCACTGTAACAACCGAAGATGTAGGTAATACAGCAGCATTCTTATGTTCTGACTTATCTGGTGGTATTACAGGTGAAATCGTTCACGTAGATGGTGGTTTCAGCATCGCTGCAATGAATGAATTAGAACTGAAATAATTCAATTCTATAAATAATAGAAACCAGCCTCATTGTTAAGGCTGGTTTTTTTATGTTATTTCTACTTTTTTTTACTCTTAACTTCATTAAATATCGAGTTTTTATCTAATATCTCCCTTCTCCCTATCATTTTTAATAATGCTACGCTTTAGATAAATTTCACTTTTGTTTTTTAGTTTATTCCTATAATCTTTTCTTTATATTCTCGATAAAATAATCACATATTAATAAAAGGATTTAATGTATGAAGAAATTTAAATTTCTGTTTTATATTTTTGCTCTTATTGGTGCGATTATTTTTATTGTAGCTTTATTTGTTATTAAATCTGAAATAAATGTAGTAAGGAATGGAATAGAAACAACAGGCGTTGTTATTGACCAAAGTGTGAGTAAATCTTCTGATGGTGACTATTTTTATCACCCTATTATTCAGTTTAATACTGAAGATAATAGAGAAATAACGTTTCGTTCACCAGAAGGTGGTAGTCAGTCCCGCTTTTATCTTGGTGAAAAGATTAATGTTATTTATCTTCCAAATGATCCACAAAGAGCAACTATTAACAACTTTTTGGGCTTATATGGCGCGGGTACTATATTAAGTATTTTTGGATTAGTATTTGCATCAACTGGGCTTATCCCTTTGTATTTTATCAAAAGAAGAGCCACAAGGGATCAACGATTAAAACGTGATGGAATGCCTATTAATGTAAAGATATCTGAAATTATTATTAACAGTAATATCAGTTTTAATCATCGATCTCCCTATCAAATTATCGCTGATTATCACGATACACTAAACAATCGATTAATTCGTTATAAGAGCAGTTATATCTTCTTTGATCCCACACCTTATATTAATAGAGAGCTGGTTACAGTCTACGTTGATAAAAAGAACCCCAAAATTTATTACCTTGATATTTCATTCTTACCTTCATTTGAAGAGTTATAATTAAATGCTCCTTATATGTTATAAATATAAGGAGTATTTATTTCGTATATTTTCATCAATTAACAGCCTTGTTCACAGATTTACAAAAGCCTTTTTTATTCGCATCATTTGAGTTTGCTAATTTCTTAGAACCTTTTATCATCTTATATTAGTGAAGATATTCTGATATCTGTAAGTTAATTCACCACCTTATTGATAGGGAGCTATTCAACATGAAATTGTACTACACGCCAGGTAGTTGCTCGCTTTCCCCTCATATCGTTTTACGTGAAACAGGTTTAGATTTTTCAATAGAGCGCATCGATTTGCGCGCTAAAAAAACAGAATCGGGGAAAGATTTTCTAACCATCAATCCAAAAGGCCAAGTCCCTGTCCTTCAATTAGATAATGGTGATATTTTGACTGAAGGTGTTGCAATTGTTCAATACCTTGCAGACTTAAAACCGGATAGAAATTTAATTGCACCACCAAAATCACTAGAACGTTACCATCAAATTGAGTGGTTAAACTTTCTCGCGAGTGAAGTGCATAAAGGCTATGGCCCACTATTTTCACCAGATACACCTGAAAGCTATGTACCTGTCGTTAAAACTAAATTAAAAAGTAAATTTGCTTATATTAATGATGTATTGAGCAAACAAAAATGTGCATGTGGTGAGCATTTTACGGTTATTGATGCCTATTTATTTACATTAAGCCAAAGGGCACCGCATGTTGGTTTAGATTTAACTGATTTAACACATCTACAAGATTACTTAAAACGTATTGCACAACGTCCTAATGTGCATAGCGCACTGGTCACTGAAGGATTAATTAAAGAGTAATCTTTGATCCTTTTAAATTTAAATAGCTCAAGTAAAATCAATTTACTTGGGCTATTCTTTTTTAAACACACAGGCAATAAATGTGGTTATCTAAAGTAATGCCCTTTCATATCTATACTTAAAAGTACTCAGGGAAATTACGTTACTAGAATAATAGGATATAACATGATCCAAATTTCAACTTATTTAAAAATAGAAGATAATTTTATTAATATCGATAATTATAATAGTTTATTAAAAAATACTTTCTATATTGAAGGTGCCATAGAATTATCTATTTATAATATCAAAATAATCGATATAGGCATGTGGGACTGTGTTGACCAATTATGGAGCTATCTAGTTGAAGGTTTAGTTAAAATAAATGAAAACCAAGAATTTAAAACAAATTTTCCTGACCAACCTATTGAAATAAAATTTCAGCCTATCAATGACAATGTGCTTATTACTATCACTGCTAACGAACCCCAAAAAGCTTTTATTAAAAAAGATCTGCTAATAAAAACAATGGCACAGCATGCACAAGAATTCTTTAATAAGTTGGTAACGTTTAAAGGCATTGTGCTTAATGATTATGCTATTGATTTCAAAAATATAGAAAACATACTAAAAAACGGAAACTATTAAGTCTCCGTTCTTATTTGAATTAAATGTGTTTTATTGCAATTAATCTATCTGTGTTGCACAGAATCTATGCGTTGGATGCACCATTTGATCTTGAGCAGCAACGAGTTGCAATTCGTACTCATTCATCTCTTTCGTTTTTAGCATCACTTCATAAACTGCCGCAGCGACGTGTTCTAATGCGGTTTGTAATTCAACACCTTTGAGTAAATCCACCAGCATTAAACCACTTGTTAAATCACCGACACCCACAGGCTGACGCTCACCAAAATCGACTAATGGACGACTAACATGCCAGCTATGTTCTGCGGTTACTAACAGCATTTCAAAGCGGTCATGACGATATCCAGCACGTGACAAGTGTTTTACTAATACAACCTTAGGACCTTGTTTACACAATTCACGGGCAGCATTTACACACTCATCAACATTATGAAGAGCTTTGCCACCACTTAATGTTTCAAGTTCTAATAAATTAGGCGCAATGATATCACTGATAGGTAATGCTTCTTCACATAGCACACCTGAAACAGCAGGAGGAACAATACACCCTTTTTCAGGATGTCCCATTACAGGATCACAAAAATACCATGCATTAGGATTTGCTTGTTTTACTTTTTTAACGATATCAACAATACGCAAACCTTGTTCAGCCGATCCTAAATAACCACTTAGTACTGCATCACATTGTGAGAGTTTACCGATTGCGGCAATACCATCAACAATCTCAGTAATATGCTCTGCTGACATCACACAGCCTGTCCATTTTTCTGGATATTGCGTGTGGTTTGAAAATTGCACTGTATTTAGAGGCCAAACATTCACCCCCATACGACGCATTGGAAACTCAGAGGCACTGTTACCTGCATGACCGAAAACAACATGTGACTGAATAGAGAGTATATTTTTCATGACATAAACCGATTATTGTGAATACACACAACACCCAAGCTTTATCATCATAGGCGAGGTATATACGTTTATTTATTGTTATTAAGAAAAAGGGCAACTCACCGGCTGCCCTTTACTGTCAATTATTTCCAGATAACGAGGCAGTAATGTTTTTTACCGCGACGTAAAATGGAGTAATGACCAAATAAGAAATCTTTTTCTTCAAAGACGTATTCAGGATTATCTTGTTTTTCGCCATTAATTGAAACTGCGTTAGAGCCAATCATTGTACGAGCCTGACCACGAGAAGGAACTAATTCTGCGTTAACCAGTGCTTGTTGCAAATCACTGCCTTTTTCTAACTCAATTGTTGGCATACCGTCTTGTGCTAATTGTTCAAGGTCAGCTTGTGTTAAGTCTGCAATTGCACCAGAGAATAAGCTTTCTGTAATACGTTTAGCGGCGATTAAACCCTCTTCACCATGAACTAAACCCGTAACGAGTTCTGCTAATACACGTTGAGCACGAGGCGCTTGACCGCTGTTTTTATCTTCTTCTTCAAGTGCATTAATTTCTTCAATGCTCATAAATGTGAAGAATTTCAAGAAGCGATAAACGTCAGCATCTGCCGTATTGATCCAGAACTGGTAGAATTTGTATGGGCTGGTTTTCTTAGGATCTAACCAAACCGCACCGCCTTCTGTCTTACCGAATTTAGTTCCATCAGATTTAGTAATTAATGGTACGGTCATACCAAATACTTGTTTCTGATTGAAACGACGGGTTAAATCGATACCTGAAGTGATATTACCCCACTGATCAGAGCCACCGATTTGTAATTCAACACCTAAATGTGTATTTAATGACGCAAAGTCATAAGCTTGTAATAGGTTATAGGCGAATTCAGTAAAAGAGATCCCCACATCATCACGGTTTAAACGTTGTTTAACCGCTTCTTTGTTGATCATTTGGTTCACAGAGAAGTGTTTACCGATATCACGCAGGAATGTCAGCACATCCATTTGACCAAACCAGTCATAGTTGTTTGCTAATTCCGCACTGTTTTCACCACTGTTGAAATCTAAGAAAGGTGACACTTGTTTACGAATTTTTTCTACCCATTCGTGAACAGTATCTTGGGTATTCAGTTTGCGCTCGGTGGCTTTAAAACTAGGATCACCAATTAGACCCGTTGCACCACCCACCAACGCCACAGGCTTATGCCCGGCTAGTTGGAATCGTTTTAAACACAGCAAAGGAACCAAATGCCCCAAGTGCAGGCTATCAGCGGTAGGATCGAAGCCACAATAGAGAGCGATAGGACCTTGCTCCAAACGCTCTACTAAAGCTGCCTCATCCGTGACCTGAGCGATTAGCCCACGCTCCTGCAATTGTGTGATTAGGTTCTTGCTAGACATCAATGACTCCATCGGTTTATTGTTTTTTGTCTATTTAAAATATAAGTGAAACATAAGTGGTATAGCATAAAGCGCCACTACATTAAGTACCAGTAGAAAAAGACTTTTTGAGGCAAATTTATTAACACACTATTAAGGTGCTAATCGCTCAATGTCCCATCCTTGTGGTGATTTTTGGTAGATAAAGCGATCGTGCAGACGATTTTCTCGTCCTTGCCAAAATTCAACAGAATCAAATGTCACACGATATCCACCCCAGAAACTCGGTAATGGCACTTCTCCATTTTGGAATTTCTGTTTTAATTCCAAAAACTTACTTTCTAACACGCCTCTTGCGGAAATGCGAGAAGACTGTTGAGAAGCCCAAGCCGCAATTTGACTATCTTTAGGGCGGCTATGGAAATATTTAATCACTTCAATAGGAGAAAGTTTTTCTGCTTTCCCTAAAAAGCAAACTTGTCTTTCTAAGGGATACCAAGGAAATAATAAACTGACTCGTTGATTGTGCTCTAAATGACTCGCCTTGCGACTGCCCAAGTTGGTGTAAAAGACTAAACCATGTTCATCGAAGTGTTTTAATAACACGATACGTTGGTAAGGTTGCCCATTTTCATCAACTGTTGCGACACACATTGCAGTAGGATCACTCAAACGCGCTTCACAAGCCTGTTTTAGCCACTTTTCAAACAAAACTAATGGCTGTTCAGTTAATTCATGACGTCGTAGTCCACCGTTCATATATTCACGGCGCAAATCAGCAACATCAATAAAATCAAGTTCTGTCATTTTTCACTCTCTCTTTTGAGAAACTGCGTTCAGCATATCACGCTTAACGAGGATTTGTAGGGTAAATCGCCCCTAAAACGGTTTCTCTTGATGCCCCTGTTACAGAAGGCAAATTCCCTGATTCATTTGCAATAGTACGCGCAGCTAACCAAGCAAATGCCAACGCTTCCATATCATCGCCACTTAAACCATATTTATCCGTTGTCGTGACTTCTGTGCCCGGTAATAGTGAAGCTAAACGATGCATAATTTGCCCATTTCGTGCCCCACCACCACAAACGAGTAAACGTTCACATCCACCGTTTAGTTGGATCTGTTGCACAATACTTATCGCGGTTAATTCAACTAGAGTTGCTTGTACATCTTCAGGAAAAACATTAGGTACTCTTGCTAAATGGTAATTTAACCATTGTGTATTGAAATATTCTCGCCCTGTACTTTTAGGTGCTGAACGTGAAAAATAAGTATCCGAAAGCATATCTTTCAATAGAGTTGGATTTACAGTGCCAGTAGCAGCCCATTTACCATTATCATCATAAGGTGTTTGGTTATGGACCCAATTCCAACTATCTAATAGCATATTTCCAGGGCCTGTATCGTAGCCTTTAACTGCAACACCAGGTAATAACAATGAAATATTGGCGATACCCCCAATATTTAAAATAATACGTTTTTCAACAGAATGCCCTAATACAGCAAGATGAAAAGCAGGTACTAAAGGTGCACCTTGTCCGCCGTAAGCAATATCTCTGCGACGAAAATCACCAACCGTCGTAATTCCTGTTAAGGCAGCAACACGGTTATTGTCACCAATTTGCATAGTAAATGGCATATCACTTTCTGGCTCATGCCAAACGGTTTGTCCATGACACCCTATCGCCGTAATATCACTCGCACTAAGTTTTACTTTTGCGAGTAACTCTATAATTGCTTGTGCATAAAGTTCACCCAATTGCGCATCTAATAGGCCGATTTCATGCAAGGTAGTAGATTGCCCTTGGCAAATAGCTAAAATTCGTTGGCGTAGATTTTGTGGATAAGGCAGAAAGTGATTTTCTTGTTGTGCAACGAACTTATTATTGATTGCAGCTAATACAACATCAACACCATCTAAGCTTGTGCCAGACATCACGCCAATGTACCGCCCTGCTATCATGTTCTTTTCCTTATAATCAAGATGATGCAAATTTTTAACATATAATGTTATATTCTCTTTTTTCAGAAATCTCTTCTGTTTTTACTATCGGCCTTTACTATATAGTAAGCTATATATTATTAAAATCAGTGTCGACATATGCAAAAAACGAGCTATAACTGATACTAGATAACATTGGTATAATCTGGGCAATTCACCTCAGGTTTTCTTTAGGAGTAACTATGTTTAAGCATTTACTTATTGGTCTTTTTACAATGACTGTACTTACTGGTTGTGTGAATACAAATTCACTATCCGGTGACACTTACACCGCAAGCCAAGCAAAACAAGCTCAAAATATTACTTATGGTACAGTGGTTTCTGTGCGCGCAGTGAATATTCAAGCAGGTAGCGATGAGAATATTTTAGGTGCGATTGGTGGTGCCGTTCTCGGCGGTATGTTAGGTAACACAGTAGGTGGTGGTACAGGCCGTAACCTTGCAACAGCTGCTGGTGCAATTGCTGGTGGTATGGCAGGACAACAAGCACAAGGCGCATTAAACACCACTAAGGGTGTTCAAATTGAAGTTCGTTTAGATAGTGGTAGAACTGTCGCTATCGTTCAAAAAGCAGATAATACTGTTTATAGTCAAGGTCAACGTGTTGCCGTTATCGGTAACGGAAATAACTTAACTGTTTCTCCTCGCTAATAATTAGCAATTAGCAACAAAAAACAGGCAACACTAAAGTTGCCTGTTTTATTTTATGGCTCAATAATAAGTAACTTTAAGAGAGAGCAAATATATAATCTAGCTATTACAATTCAAACTATATAATGATTACTTTATATACGCGTCATATTTCAAGTTTCAGTGTTGTTGACATAGCTTACTCACACCAGTTATATGTTTTATATTTTCCAGTGACTCATTCACTTGTTATCTAGCTGAGTACTGAATTATTTAGAGTATAGTTATCACCATATAATTTATATCATTTAAATAGAATATATATTAAATTTGAAATTATTAGTCATTTAGCCTATTTATATTTTTTTCTAATTTTTTGATTGTACCTATTAACCTTTCGATTTCTTCTAGTTGGATACCACCTAATATTTCTCGTCTCGTTTTTTCTATAACGGTATAAACCTCATTAATAAAAGGCTCAGATTCTTTTGTTAATTTTATACGTTTTGCTCTGCGATCATTTGCACATGTATGCCGACAAATCAGTTTTTTTTCTTCCAGTTGATCTAAGGTTCTCACTAAAGACGGTTGCTCGATTCCTATTGCTTTTGCCAATTGGATTTGTGACTGCTCTGGAGGTAATTGGCTGATATTATACAAAGTAACCCAATGGGTTTGGGTTAATTTTAATGGTTTGAGACGATGATCAATTAAAGCACGCCATAATCGAACTAAACGCGCTAAATCAGCTCCTAATGTTGATTCCACTTATCTCTCCTTAATTAGCATTTTCAGTCAACTTATTACAAAGTTTAGATATTCATTTTTAATACAATATTTACCTATTCTTTTTAATTAAAACATTACCTTTAATAACTAATATAGTTATAATCCTATTTATTAGATAAGTAATTATTTTCCAGATATAATTAAACCATTTCTTTCTAGCAACGAAAGTCCATAAAGAATAACCTTGTTATAAAAACTAATCTATATTTTTTTACATAATAATTATTATTATTTTAAACCCAACACTAAAAAACAAAAAAATAGCAATATTATCAATCAGTTAAAAAACAAATAACCAGAATAATACTTTAAAGTTATAACTTTATATTAATAAAGAAAAAATAATAAACCACATAACTACAATAAATAACAATAATGAATTAAAAAGATAGTTAATTATTATTTTAATATTAAAAAATAAGTGGAATATTTAAAATAAATTGAGTTGATCATTCTCTTTTTCAATTGCGGAACCCATTTTTTTTAATGATCTTAAATAACGTTGCTGACAAAGTCGTAATATATTCCTTTTCTCATGTTGATTCATTGTTGACCAATTAAACCGCTCTTGACGGCTGCGATAGCACCCCACGCAATATCCTTGCGCATTCATTTCGCAACGTCCAATACAAGGACTAGGAATATCAAAAAATTCTAATTGTTCTTGCATTTGATTTTCCCTCCCTATTGTTTGTTACAATAGAGTATAGTTAATAGAGATATTATCTGCACAACATGATTTATTGAACTGTTAAAGGCGTAGTAAAATTGAACTTTAGGGCTTTAACGCGTTATAGTACTCCGCCATCAGTTTATCTGTAGGGTTTAATCATTAAAAAAACACAAGAGGTTTATATGCGAGTACTTCATACCATGATCCGAGTGGGCGATTTACAACGTTCTATCGACTTTTATACCAAGGTTTTAGGTATGCAACTTCTACGCACTAGCGAGAATGAGGAATATAAATACTCGTTAGCTTTTGTTGGTTATGGTGATGAAAGCACAGGTGCGGTTATTGAGTTAACCTATAACTGGGGTGTAAATAGCTACGAAATGGGAACTGCTTTTGGGCATGTAGCATTAGGTGTTGATGATGTTGCTGCAACCTGTGAAGCCATTCGTCAAGCTGGCGGTAATGTTACCCGTGATGCTGGTCCAGTAAAAGGTGGCTCAACAATTATTGCTTTTGTTGAAGATCCTGATGGATACAAAATCGAGCTCATCGAAAACAAAAGTGCAAGTCACGCTCTAGGTAACTAATTTTTATTAAAACCAGAAAGATAACATGTTTATCTTTCTGGCCTTACTGATTATCAATTTCCGATATTCTATTTTTGTCGGATAAGTACAACTTAATGCCTGATATAAATAATCCCAATAAGCTTTGTAACCGTTTTCGGGGTTACTACCCTGTTGTCATTGATGTTGAAACAGGTGGATTTAATGCGAAAACAGACGGTTTACTTGAAATCGCCGCTATTACATTAAAAATGGATGAACAAGGTTGGCTAAAACCGGACAACACATTACATTTTCATGTCGAACCCTTTGAAGGGGCTAATCTAGAGCCGGCAGCCTTAGAATTTACAGGTATTGATCCAACCAATCCTTTACGTGGTGCAGTCAGTGAATATGAAGCCTTTCATGCCATTTTTAAAATGGTACGTAAAGGAATGAAAGATGCAGACTGTAATCGCGCCATTATTGTGGCGCATAATGCAAATTTTGATCACAGCTTTGTAATGGCTGCGGCTGAGCGTGCCGGATTAAAACGTAACCCTTTTCACCCTTTTGCCACCTTTGATACAGCGGCTTTAAGTGGATTAGTATTAGGGCAGACAATTTTGGCTAAAGCCTGTATCACTGCTGGCATTCCCTTTGATAGCAAATTAGCGCATGGCGCGTTATACGATACAAATCGTACATCATTACTTTTTTGTGAATTAGTTAACCGCTGGAAAAAGCTTGGTGGATGGCCATTACCTACACCTTAAAGTCATGGTGTCTCAGGCACATTTATGAATAACAGAAAAAAGCCAGTTCAATGATTGAACTGGCTTTTTTATTGAAGATCTCACTATTTTTATACGTTTCAATACCGAAACGATAAAATTTAATTACTGTGCTTCTTCTTCACCACGATACTTATCAGCAGTCTCTTTTAATAACTTCTGTAACTCACCGCGCTGATACATTTCTAAAATGATGTCACATCCACCGACTAATTCACCATCTACCCATAATTGTGGGAAAGTTGGCCAGTGTGCATATTTTGGTAATTCTGCACGAATATCTGGGTTTTGCAGGATATCAACATACGCAAAACGCTCACCACAAGCAGAGATAGCTTGAACTGCCTGAGCAGAAAAACCACAACTTGGTAATTTTGGAGAACCTTTCATGTATAAAATAATTGGGTTTTCATTGATCTGGCGTTCAATTTTTTCAATAGTCGTCATTTGTAAGTCCTTACAGCCTTTTATATTCGATATGCTTTATAGGGGAAAACATGAAAGAAGAATACCACTTTATATTAGAAACCTCTATATAAGTTTAGTTATCGATATAAAACAATAGGTTGGTACTAAACCACAGTATTATTGATGAGAAAATATACAATAAAACATAAAAAATAAATCAATACGTTACAGATGTTTATGAGTATGTTTTATCTTATTATTTTATCTCTTACTACCGAAACAATCACTGACTAAAACGTTAAGAAAAATAAAAAGCCTCAATTAAGAGGCTGAGAGCATTTCAATTAAGAAAATCGTCAATGCTCGAATTGATTGGTTCAATTTAAGTAACTTATTACTGTATGGTTCCGTTTTCTAAAAGGATCAAACAACCCAATGCATCAGTAATATCGCTTATCTCACCTTTTATTTTTGCAGTTTGTCCTTTCTTAATTTTAAGAACATTATCTTCTTCACTTGGTTTTAAAGTATATGAAGCACTGGCTTTATTATTAAATGAAATAGCAACAACTTTCGGTGGTGTTGGTTTATAGAGGTCGTATCTGACTACTTCTTCTAAACTTGCGATAGTGGTCACTCTTCCCTCTAAAATAACCCACTTCCCTCTCCATTTTTTCTTTGCAGCAATCTCATTATCACTAAAGTCCTTACATATTCCTGCATAAGTCGCTTCAGTGACTGGAGATTCCATCGATGGAACTATTTGGTTTACAGCACTATTAACAGAACGAATTGCCTCGTTTATTTTACACCCTGATAATAATGTGATTATAGATAGTAATAACACCGTCTTCTTCATACAAATTCCTTTATAAAGTCAAAAAAAGATAGATAAAATATAAATCCAATAAGATAAGAATCTATTTTAATTAAATAAAACAACGCCCTCGCCAACATTATGGATAAATGTATGACTCTTTCTAAATAGCTTAATATTTTGATCTAAAAGTATAGAACATGAAAAAATAGTACTATAACTTTTCGTTATCTTATTTTAAATAAGAAAAATCTTGCCACCCTAGGCTTCCATAAATAAATAAAAATAAGCTAGTCATATTCCGATTTATTATCCCTATAAAATTAATATAATTATTTTTAGCTTATAGTTTAAAAATATAATTTATTATAAAATCCAAGATTAAATATTTAATTTATTTCTTTATTTGAATTATATTTAGCTATATATTCCTTCATATTAAAAAAGTAGCAAGAAAAGAAATAACAATTTTCATATCAAAATCAACACATTAAATTTCATAATCTATACATTAAGATAAAACGCTACCTTCTTAAAAGGATATAATGTATATAAATGAGTTTGTTATAAACCCTGATGAGAATTAACTATGGACATGATTTTGCTGTTTCTTTTAGTAGGATGTATCACTGGCTTTTTTGCTGGTCTACTTGGCATAGGAGGCGGTGCAATCATTGTTCCGGTGGTGATGTATGTAGTCAGTCAACAAGCTATTCCAACAGATATGGTGATGAAAATTGCCTTATCTACCTCATTCTCTGTCATTATATTTTCCACAGCATCTTCAGCGTATTCCCATAACAAACATAAAGCCATTTTATGGCAGCAATTTCCTTTATTATCTATTGGTACCATCATTGGCATGCTTGTGGGGACATTTCTGGTACAAAAAATGTCAAATACGATATTGCAAATCGTGTTCTGTATTTTCATGGTATATACCATCTATGGATTATTAACTAAAAAGAAAGAAGCAGAACGCATTGAAAATGTGAAAGATCCTATTGTTTCAAAAACAGCGTTAACAAGTGGCGGCTCTTTAATTGGTTTTATATCCAGCTTTATCGGTATTGCTGGCGGTACTATCACTATTCCTCTTTTAAGCCATTGGGGATTTAATACACGTAAATGTATTGCAACCTCTTCAATGATTGGTGTCATCATTGCTTCCATAGGCACAATCATGGGGATTATCTATGGTTGGAATCAAACGAATATTGATGACTATTACTTCGGCTTTATCTATTTACCTGCCTTTATTGGAATAAGCATTACTAGCGTACTCTTCGCACCTGTCGGTGTAAAAGTTGCTTATCGCCTACCGATCCCTAGAGTTCGCCAAATATTTGCATTATTCCTATTCTTAGTCGTAGTGAAAATGATGTATACGCTTATTACAGGGTAAGCAAGTGATCTGAAAATCATATTCCGTTAAATTATTCTATACAAACAATACTAAAATCTAATATTTATATATAGTATTAGATTTTAGTAAGTTAGAGTATTTATAGATAAGATAAAATGGACGAGTCTTATTAGGTAATCTTCACCTAATTAAAATAAATATATTTAAGTATCACGGATAACTTTATTCTTTTCTCACTTTAACTTGTAAAGCGAAAACAGGGTCCGTTGTACCACACATAGTACGCCCTACTGTGGCTTTTATTTTTATCCGTACATTGCCACTTTTAGGTGCTGTTCTCTGTAAACGAGCAAAAATGATAGGACGCTCTTCTTGGCGTATGACATGCTTTTGCCAATCTTCATGTGTAATAAGAGAAAGCCACTCCCCATCTTTATTTTTCACCATTAATGTCACAGTAACCCATTCTGGGTTTTCCACAATATAATATGGTGCTAAACCAGAAAATACGCCAATTTCAACCTGTTGATCATAATTTTGATTAACAATAGCTTCCGGCATATAGATTTTTTCTTGCGATTCTGACGGTGTCAATAAAATACTGGTACTACATGCAATGCCATAGAACATGCCACAGCCATTTAGCACACTACAAAAAATAAGTAGAAATAGACTCTGGACTAATCGTTTCATAGAAAAATACTTGAAAATAATACTTCCGTGCATGCTTTTATCACTCCATTGAAAAAACTTAAACTATTGTCGACAAATTTAAGTTAACCCTTATACCATCTCAAATACTATTTTTATTGTTTAGCATTAAATACCGTTCCTTGCTGCCAATCAAGGACTGAAATTCCCATTTTATTTGCTAATTCAATAACAACAGGAAGAGATTCATCTACTTTAGAGTAAACAAAACCAATAACTGGGATTTTGGTCATAAAGTTATTAATTAAAGGCCCATCACACCACACACTATCATCTATTTCATCATCGGGTAATTCGCAAAGGCACGGATATAGATGAGAAATTTCTTGATAAAAATGCAACATTGATGGGCTTAATTCCTGAATATCTTCATCTTCATATTTTTCAAAGTATTCACACGCTTTTTCAAAATCATTCGGAATAGGAAAATCAAATAGTGCAATATTATAACTCATTTTAACTCCTACACTCTATTTGCGTAAATTCAATCTAAAATATCGCTACTACGATAAATATATAAATAATAAGGCTTATGTGAATACATTATTTCTATGTTCCCTTCTTTAGCCTCAATATTCTCTATTTCAGAAAATACAAATGTTTTATTCTCACTTAATGACTCATATTCGATTATCTCTAATTCCTTGCAGTTATTTACCGAAGCTAACAATGCTTTTTTATCCTTAACTAAAGGATAAATATTTTTCATTTTCTGAGCTAAAATATCACAAACAGAGTCGATGTCATTGCCACCAAAATAGGATAGATTTACGCCGATTAACTTACCCTTATAAAATTTTAATGCATTTCTATCAGAGTCTTTCTCAAACGGAGGCTCATTATTAAAAAAACAAGTGATAATATCTTCTTTTGTTTCACACACGCCATTTTTTATAAAAGGAATATCATCAATTGATCTTCCAAAATCTAATCTCAAAGGTTCATTACTTTTAAATCCAAACCCAGATAAAAATATTATCATGCTAATAGCTATAAATATTTTTTTCATATTTGTGCATTCCTTTGAGAATAAATTTGTTACGATGTATCAATTGTAGTCTCTTACCCCAATCCATCCAAATTAGGTGACGCTATTAAATCATATTAATAGAATAAAATTTACTCTCTCCTTTTTTGCTTCTCTCATTATAAATGCGCTTTTGCTACTTTACGTACAGGCAAGAGGGATATACTCTTATGAGTATAATTAATCTATATGGCTTATAACTATAGATAAAAGATATTTAGCTGTTATTTCAGCGGATTTTTGTTAAAATAATTAGCAAAATAGTAACAACTTAGTGATTCATTTGCCTCATTCTATCAATTCAAATGATTTTGATTGAATGATTTCAGGCACAAAACCCGAAATAGATAGTTTAAAGGAGTACGCAATGTCTTTCGAATTACCAAAATTACCTTATGCGTTAGATGCTCTTGAGCCACACATCTCTAAAGAAACTTTAGAATATCACTACGGCAAACACCACCAAACCTATGTAACCAATTTAAATAATCTGGTTAAAGGCACTGATTTAGAAAGCAAATCTTTAGAAGAAATCATCAAATCTACTGATGGCGGTATCTTTAATAATGCTGCTCAAGTATGGAACCACACTTTCTACTGGAACTGCTTAGCACCAAATGCAGGTGGCGCACCAACAGGTAAAATTGCTGATGCTATCAACAAAGCATTTGGCTCTTTTGAAGAGTTCAAAAAGCAATTTAATGATGCAGCAGCTAAAAACTTCGGTTCAGGTTGGACTTGGTTAGTGAAAAAAGCTGACGGTTCAGTTGCAATTGTTAACACCTCTAATGCTGCAACTCCAGTTTCAGGTGCAGACAAACCACTGTTAACAGTAGACGTATGGGAACATGCTTACTACATCGACTACCGTAATGCGCGCGTTAAATATTTAGAAGAGTTCTGGGCACTGGTTAACTGGTCATTTGTTGAAGCTAACCTTGCTTAATTGAGCTTGATAATCAAAGGTGAGTGATTGAGATTCATTTTTGGTGACAAAATAACAAAGGGCCTTGAGCCCTTTGTTATATTCAGATATTCGATAATCTATTATTTAAATTGATCGGATATTCTATAAAGCAGTGATTAGAACATCATAGTAGAAAATAAAACGATCATAACAAGCGCTGCTACTGCTGTACTCAAACCAAATTTCAGATCCGTATCCATCTATTTCTCCCTCAAAATGATTATAATACACATTTTTAACCATAACCTTGTCATGGTTAATTATTATCACATATCAAAATTTGCTAAAATAGCGACCAGTGCACAATTTATAACATTGATTAATACTTTCACTTTTGAGCTAGATCATACAAAATTCACAGCTAATCGCTAAATTATTGCCAGTGTTTGCCCTATGTATGACTATACTGGCAGTTAAACCATAAAATTAGATAAAAGAGACCAATGAAGGTCAGGAGTTTTCCACACCATGGCAACAATAAAAGACGTGGCAAAACGCGCAGGCGTATCAACCACGACTGTTTCTCATGTGATCAACAAAACACGTTTTGTTGCTGAGAACACACGGGCAGCAGTTTGGGCCGCTATAAAAGAATTAAATTATTCGCCTAGTGCCGTTGCGCGTAGTTTAAAAGTCAATCACACCAAATCTATTGGCCTGTTAGCCACGTCCAGTGAAGCTCCTTACTTTGCTGAAGTGATTGAAGCTGTTGAAAATAGTTGTTACAGCAAAGGCTACACACTGATTTTATGTAATTCACATAATAACCTCGATAAACAAAAAGCCTATTTAGCGATGCTGGCACAAAAACGTGTTGATGGATTATTAGTCATGTGTTCTGAATATCCCGATCACCTTCTTACTCTTTTAGAGGGCTATCGTAATATTCCAATGGTTGTCATGGATTGGGGTAAGGCACGTGGCGACTTTACAGATACCATTATCGATAACGCATTCCATGGTGGTTATATTGCAGGTCGTTACCTTATTGAACGCGGTCATCGTGATATTGGTATTATCCCTGGTCCATTAGAACGTAATACAGGTGGTGGTCGCTTACAAGGTTTCTTAAAAGCCATGGAAGAAGCAAAAATCACAGTCAAAGACGAATGGATTGTACAAGGCGACTTCGAGCCAGAATCTGGTTATAAAGCTATGTACCAAATGCTAAACCAAAAACATCGCCCTACTGCTGTTTTTTGTGGAGGTGATGTTATGGCGATGGGCGCAATTTGTGCCGCAGATGAACTTGGTCTGCGTGTTCCTTTTGATATTTCTATTGTTGGCTATGACAATATTCGTAATGCACGTTATTTTACGCCTGCACTAACAACCGTCCACCAGCCAAAAGAACGTCTAGGTCAAATGGCATTATCGATGCTCCTTGATCGTATCGTCAATAAACGCGAAGACGCCCAAACAATCGAAGTTCATCCACGATTAGTTGAGCGCCGTTCAGTTGCTGACGGTCCTTTTATCGACTACCGTCGCTAATTCATATTTATTTAGCTATCTGATTTCTAGCGAAGCCATTCCTCATTTAAGGTTTGGCTATCTCCAAGATAATCTAACAACCATGTCAAAGCGGGCGATTCACTTTTATCGACCCACGTCAGGCAGCATGGGCTGTCTGGCAATGGTTGTGCCAGTTGTAAAGTCACCAGCTTACCTTGTTCAATTAAAGGTTCAGCACGGTGCCAAGGCACCATTCCAACGCATAATCCCGCTAACAAACATTCAAGCCCCATATCCCATGTCGGTACAACCATTCTGCGCTGATTATTTAGCGCCCAAGTGTCACGCTTTGGTAAACTGCGTGAGGTATCCTCTAAACATAAACTTGGATAAGGCCGCATTTCATCATCCGTTAATGGATGTTGTGCTTTCGCTAAAGGGTGATCAACATGGCAAACACAGCGCCAAGGCATAAATCCCATATCTCTAAAGCTATAACGTTCACCGATTGGCGAGGCCCTTGTTGCACCAATGGCTAAATCAACACGACCATTAACTAAGGAGTCCCATACGCCATTAAACACTTCAGGGTAGACATACAGTTCTATATCCGGAAAATGGCGGTAGAAATCGAGAATAAGTTGTTGTGTTCTTTCAGGTTTAACAATGCCATCAACTGCTATACTAAATTGACCGCGCCATCCATTAGAAACTTGTTGACAAAGATGTCGAGTGTCATTCATTTTTTTGATAACAGATCGTGCTTCTTTGATGAAAATTTTACCTGCGTCGGTTAATTCTACATCACGATGACGACGCTCAAACAAAGGAACGGCAAGCCATTCCTCTAATTGCCGAACTGTGTAACTAACGGCGGATGGCACTCTGTGCAATTCTTGAGCAGCCGAGCTAAAACTTCCTGTTCTTGCGACTGCATCAACAACTTCTAAAGAGTATTCTGACCACATAGAGTTTATTCCTTTGAAAATTTTTCACAGCATTAACCAAATATTCCCGTTTCACAAGTAAAATAGGTCTTAGTTACAATACATAAAATGTTCTACATCACATAGCATAGAAAATAAAATGAATTCTAAAACATCCACACAATCAAAAACACCTATGAGCTTTATGGTGTACCTAGCTGGTTTGAGTATGCTAGGTTATTTAGCTATTGATATGTACTTACCTGCATTTGGTATGATGCAGCGTGAACTCTCTATCAGCGAAGGTGCTATTAGTAATAGCTTAAGTATCTTTTTATTTGGTTTTGCTGTTGCTCAGTTACTTTGGGGACCGCTTTCTGACAAAGTAGGTCGTAAACCTATTCTTCTTATTGGTTTAAGCCTTTTCTCTTTAGGCTGCCTTGGTATGCTGTGGGTTGAAAGTGCAACTGGCTTGCTTGCTATGCGCTTCCTACAAGCTTTCGGCGTCTGCTCTGCTGCTGTTATTTGGCAAGCTCTTGTCATCGACCGTTTTGATGAATCTCGCGCTCAGCACGTTTTTGCTTTAATTATGCCACTAGTTGCATTATCACCAGCACTTGCGCCTTTAATCGGCGCATCGCTATTAGATCACGGTGGCTGGCGTATGATTTTTATGCTGTTAATGGCAGTAACATTAGTTCTAATGTTACCGACATTAATGCTAAAAAACATTAAACAAAAATCAGTTACAGATGCAAACCAATCTTCAGCATCATTTATGACTTTACTAAAATCCCCTCTCTACACAGGTAACGTATTAGTTTACGCTTCTTGTAGTGCAGGTTTCTTTGCTTGGCTAGCTGGCTCACCAATTATTCTTGAAAAGATGGGCTACTCTCCTCAGGATATCGGTTTAAGTTATATTCCACAAACTATTGCATTTATGGTGGGTGGTTATGGTTGTCGTATTTTACTGTCAAAAATGACAGGTAAAACACTGCTGCCACTGTTATTAATTGGTTATGCTGTCAGTATGACTGCGTTATACCTTGTTGCTAAATTTACTGAACCAACATTAACAACTATTTTAATTCCGTTCTGTATTATGGCTGCAATGAATGGTGCTTCTTATCCAATCGCAGTATCTAATGCTTTATCCGCTTATCCTGAAATCAGTGGTAAAGCTGCTGCGTTACAAAATGCGCTTCAACTAGGTCTTTGCAGCTTAGCAAGTTTTATTGTCTCTGCATTTATCAGCCAACAACCTTTGATTAACACCACGGCAATTATGGCGTTAACAGCAATCCCAATGGCAGTTGGTTACTTTATTCAGCGTAATAAATCTGTTACCAAACACACAGTTCAAACCGCAGAATAATCGAGCCCCTTCTTTTAAGAATCATCTTAAAAAGGCCGTTTTATAAAAAATGGCCTTTTTCTTTTCTAGAGAAAAACATTCTACATCTCTATACTTACCTATACGCTGTAATAGCGTTTTATTTATTTTTCTTTCGGATTTTGAGACATTAAACAGATTATTCGCTGATTATGTCAGATTAGTTGTCTTATTAATTCTATTCGTTCAATTCAGACTGAACACAATACCATTTTAATACTGTCAATCTGCACACATCCTTTCTTAGCTTTATGTCTCAAAACCCGCTTAGTTTACGCGGAGAGTATATGAGTACATCTTGTGTAGAAGAAGGCCGAAAGACCTCCAACGATCCTTATAAAAAGATCGCAATAGAACTGTTAGCTCATGCTGATATTCGAGTTAATGGCTCAGAACCTTATGATATTCAGGTTCATAATCAAAATTTTTATAAAAGAGTATTACAGCAAGGCTCATTAGGTCTCGGCGAAAGTTATATGGATGGTTGGTGGGATTGTGAACGATTAGATATATTCTTTCATAAAGTTTTACGTGCTGGTCTTGAAAATAAGCTCCCACAAAACCTACGCGATATTTTCAAGATTGCGACAGCCCGCCTTTTTAATCTGCAAACACAAAAACGTGCATGGATGGTAGGTAAAGAGCATTACGACCTTGGTAATGATCTATTTACTGCCATGCTTGATCCTAATATGCAATATTCCTGTGGTTACTGGAAAAATGCAGATAATTTAACTCAAGCTCAAGAACATAAATTAGATTTAATTTGCCGAAAATTAGATTTAAAACCGGGGATGACCTTATTAGACATCGGCTGCGGTTGGGGTGGACTTGCAGGCTATGCAGCCAAACATTTTGGCGTTTCTGTAACGGGAGTCACTATTTCTGTTGAACAGCAAAAACTTGCACAAGCCCGATGCCAAGGACTTGATGTTAATATTATTTTAGAAGACTATCGTGATTTACATGAAAAGTTTGATCGCATAGTTTCAGTGGGTATGTTTGAGCATGTAGGACCTAAAAATTATGCCACTTATTTTGATGTGGTTCGTCGTAATTTAAAGGAAGATGGTCTGTTTTTATTGCACACCATAGGTTCTAACCGCGACAAAGTAAATGTAGATAGCTGGATAAGCAAATATATCTTTCCTAATGGATGTTTACCGTCTATTCAAAAAATTGCTCATGCAATGGACAGTAAATTTGTAATGGAAGATTGGCATAACTTTGGGGCTGATTACGATAAAACACTAATGGCATGGTATCAGCGTTTTTTAGCCTATTGGCCAGATATTGAATCTAATTACACGCCACGCTTTAAACGTATGTTTAGTTATTATCTTAATGCCTGTGCGGGTGCATTTCGTGCCAGAGATATTCAGTTATGGCAAATTGTCCTAAGCCCTAAAGGTCATATTGGCGGTTTACAAATCCCTCGCTAATTATTCTTTTTATAAAAAGAGAAAAGCCAGTTTGATTGATAAACTGGCTTTTTCTTTGATTATCTTTTAAGAGCAACAACATTAATTATTAATTATGTGAAGCTTGTTCTTCATTTTCATTTTGTTGTGCTGCTAATAAAGCTTGTTGCTGTGCTTGTTGCGCCATAACGCGCTCTACTGTATCAACAATCGCTTGAGTTTGAGGATCAAGTTCAATATTGACTTTATCACCAAGGCGTTTGCGACCTAATGTCGTTCTATCGCGCGTTTCAGGAATTAAATGGACACAAAAACGGTTATTAACCACATCGCCCACAGTTAGGCTTATTCCATCAATACCAATAAAACCTTTGTGTAAAATATACTTCATTAATGCTTTATCAAAGATACGAAACCAAATTTGTAAATTATTTTCTGATGTTATAATTTTGGCAACTTCGGCAGTTGTGACAATATGACCAGACATCACATGCCCGCCTATTTCATCACCGTATTTAGCCGCACGTTCAATATTCACTTCAGAACCGACTTTTAATTCACCAAGGTTAGTTAAACGTAATGTCTCTTTCACTAGATCAAAGCTAATATGTGTACCTTCAATTTTAGTGACCGTTAAACAGCAACCATTATTTGCAACAGAAGCACCTGTTTCTAAATTGCCGACTAACTCTTTGGGTAATTCAATGATATGGGTACGAAAATCGCCTTTATCTTCGATAGCAATAACCCGCCCTTTTCCCTGAACAATACCTGTAAACATCTTACATCTCCTTGGATCGATAAACTGGTAAACTCAATTTAGGCTTATGCTATTAAGGATAACATAGCTCGTATTAATACAAAGGAACAATTATCGTATTTATTCCTTGTCGATGATTGCCGTTAAATATAGCGTAAAAACACCTAATAAATTATCAAAATCCTGTGCTTGAAAAGCTAAACTTCTTTCGTTGCTAATTAAACTTTTATCATTAGAATAAGCGGTCTTGAGGATCTCTTTACGTCATTTTAACAATACGACGTTTGTTCTCTTCCTTTCCTTTCGTTTTCTTATAATAAATAAAGGTGTATGCGTGCAGAAGTACATAAGAGAAGCGCGTAGCTTACTTGCTCTCGGTATCCCCGTTATCATCGCGCAATTTTCCCAGACAGCAATGGGTGTCGTTGATACTGTCATGGCGGGTGCTGTAAATGCCACAGAAATGTCGGCGGTGGCAGTAGGTACGTCTATTTGGTTACCAACGATTTTATTAGGCCAAGGTATATTAATGGCATTAACCCCAATCGTTGCTCAATTAAATGGTTCAGGACAACGAAAACACATTGCTAATCGTACGCAGCAAGGTTTTTGGCTCGCCACTTTCTTATCAATCATGGTAATTGCTATTCTTTATAACAGCCGTTTTATTATTGAAGCGCAACATGATATAGAACCCGAATTAGCCGAAAAGGCCATTGGATTTATTCATGCCATTATGTGGGGTGCACCTGGTTGCCTTTACTATCAGGTACTGAGAAGTCAATGTGAGGGATTATCTAAAACAAAACCTGGCATGATAATTGGTTTTGTTGGCCTATTAATTAATATCCCTGTCAACTACGCCTTTATTTACGGTAAATTTGGCGCACCACAATTAGGGGGTATTGGTTGTGGTGTTGCAACGGCTTCTGTTTTCTGGGCGATGTTCTTAATGATGCGTTATTACGTGCGTCGAGCACCGACACAACGTGATGTTATGCCAAAGAAACGTTTAGTCAGTCCTGATTTCCACACGATAAAACGTATTACATTTTTAGGATTACCTGTTGGCTTAGCCTTATTCTTTGAGGTAACACTATTTGCCGTTGTTGCATTATTAGTTTCACCTTTAGGTGTTACTGCGGTTGCCAGTCATCAGATAGCACTTAACTTTAGCTCACTAATGTTTATGTTCCCTCTTTCATTGGGAATAGCAGCAACAATCCGTGTCGGTCATAACTTAGGGCAACGCTCTACAGAGCAAGCGCGTATTTCAGCCATTACAGCACTTGCTGTTGGGCTAATGTTAGCAAGTTGTACCGCGATTTTCTCTATTATCTTCAGAGAAAAAATCGCGTTAATGTATAACGATAATATTGAAGTGGTGACGTTAGCTTCCCATCTTATGTTATTCGCTGCGCTTTATCAGTTATCAGATTCTGTGCAAGTTATTGGCTCAGGTGTATTACGAGGTTATAAAGATACTCGTTCTATCTTCTTTATTACCTTTATTGCCTACTGGGTAATTGGGCTACCTTCTGGTTATATATTAGGGCGTACTAATTACTTTGTTGAAGCGATGGGACCTGCTGGTTTCTGGATTGGCTTTATTTTAGGTTTAACTGCCTCAGCAATTATGATGGGTTCCCGCATTTGGTGGATACAACGCCAATCTGATGAAGTGGTACTATTACGCTCAGAGCGTTAAACAGAAACGGTTATTTAGGCAAAGGAATGACACAAATATCAACAAATAGCTTTAAATACGAGCAGTTGAATATAAATTTGTGTTTTTCCTCTTGCCAGAATCGAATCATCTCGTTAATATTCGTCCCCGTTGTCACCTAATAGATAATGCGTCCATAGCTCAGTTGGTTAGAGCACCACCTTGACATGGTGGGGGTCGGTGGTTCGAGTCCACTTGGACGCACCATTTATTTTTCGATAACATCTCAATACAGTGCGTCCATAGCTCAGTTGGTTAGAGCACCACCTTGACATGGTGGGGGTCGGTGGTTCGAGTCCACTTGGACGCACCATTTCTCTTTCTCTATTTTCTTATTTTTATTCTTCTTACCTACCCTACAAAATAATTAATCTAGCTTGCAATATTTTATTGCGCAACAAAGTGTTTAAAAAACAAGCAGTCAGCTCCGTATTTTGATCACATCACTTAAATTTACCTTTTTTCGATTTTCTTCATAGAAATTAACCTCTATAATACGAAACATAATTTTGTTGAAAGGTTTCAGCGTATTGATTTACGGGCATCTTTAGAAAACAGAACAAATGAATCGTGATAGACTATAATGTAAGATGTCTGCCAACCTTTGATACAAAATAGTGACAAGATTTTTATGATGTTGCTGAACCATTAACATGTTGCGCAACTTATCTATGAGAGATGAGTTTGTACACCCTGTTTTGCACCGTTGATACTGTTAATAGAAAACGGCGACATTAATCCTTATTCATCCATTACAATACAACCATTAAATAGACTGCCATGAAAAAGACAAAAATTGTTTGCACCATCGGACCAAAAACCGAATCTGAAGAAAAACTGAATCAATTACTGGACGCAGGCATGAACGTTATGCGTCTAAACTTCTCTCACGGTGACTATGAAGAGCATGGCAACCGTATCAAAAATCTGCGTAATGTTTGCGCTAAAACAGGCAAAAAAGCCGCTATCTTATTAGATACTAAAGGCCCAGAAATCCGTACCATCAAATTAGAAGGTGGTAATGATGTCGCTTTAGTTGCTGGTCAAACATTCACTTTCACTACAGACAAAACTGTTGTGGGTAACAAAGACCGCGTTGCTGTAACTTACGAAGGTTTCGCTAAAGACTTAACTGTTGGTAACACCGTTTTAGTTGATGATGGTCTTATCGGCATGAAAGTCACTGCTGTAACTGATAAAGAAGTTGTTTGTGAAGTTTTAAACAACGGTGACTTAGGTGAAAACAAAGGTGTTAACTTACCTGGCGTTTCTATCGGTTTACCTGCATTAGCTGAAAAAGATAAACAAGATCTTATCTTTGGTTGCGAGCAAGGCGTTGATTTCGTTGCTGCATCATTTATTCGTAAACGTTCTGACGTTGAGGAAATGCGTGCTCACTTAAATGCGCACGGCGGCGAAAACATCATGATCATCTCAAAAATTGAAAACCAAGAAGGTTTAAACAATTTTGATGAGATCTTAGAAGCATCTGACGGTATCATGGTTGCTCGTGGCGACTTAGGTGTTGAGATCCCAGTTGAAGAAGTTATCTTCGCACAAAAAATGATGATCGAAAAATGTAACGCTGCGCGTAAAGTGGTTATCACTGCAACGCAAATGTTAGATTCAATGATCAAAAACCCACGCCCTACTCGTGCTGAAGCGGGTGACGTTGCGAATGCTATCTTAGATGGTACTGATGCTGTTATGTTGTCAGGCGAAAGTGCGAAAGGTAAATACCCAGTAGAAGCTGTGACTATCATGGCAACTATCTGTGATCGTACAGATCGTATCATGCAATCTCGTCTTGATTACAAACAAACAGCTGCAAAATTACGCGTAACTGAAGCAGTTTGTCGCGGTGCGGTTGAAATGGCTGAAAACTTAGATGCACCTCTGATTGTTGTTGCAACTTTCGGTGGTAAATCAGCTCGTTCTATCCGTAAATATTTCCCAACAGCACCAATCTTAGCATTAACAAACAACGAAGAAACAGCTCGTCAGTTACTGCTAGTTAAAGGTGTAACCACTCAATTAGTTAAAGAAATCTCTTCTACTGACGACTTCTACCGTATCGGTAAAGAAGCTGCATTAGCAAGTGGTTTAGCGCATGCTGGTGAGCGTGTTGTTATGGTTACCGGTGCACTGGTTGATAGCGGTACTACAAATACTTCATCTGTTCACGTTCTGTAATTTTATACAACGCGAATACGTCAAACGCCACTCATTGAGTGGCGTTTTCTTTATGTGTTTCCAAAAAATTTTCTCTTTCCCATTTTCCACTATTCCTTTTTAGATTACTTTCCATTCCTGTTTCTATCTCTTTTTTTATCTATTTATGTCTATTAATCAATCAGGTTACGAGTAAATCACCAATGTCAAATTGTGTGATTTTTAGTCATTAAATCACTTTTTAATGATTAGGATTTTTACTAATAATGAACTTTTGTGAGAAAACACGCATTTATTGTGCTGAAAATTTACAATATAAGTGTTATTTTTCCTATTGTTATAGGAAACGCAAGATACACTTATTACGAATAAATCCAGCATTTTCCTATATGTGTGCCATACTTATTAATGGTTTCATATAAATGCTACTTGTTCCTTTACACAAACTAATAATAGAGGTTGTAACTATGAAAGCGAAACTTGTACTAGGTGCGGTAATTCTGGCTTCAGGCTTATTAGCAGGTTGTTCTTCTAGTAATAATGCACAATTAGATCAAATCTCTTCTGATGTAAGCCGCCTGAATACTCAAGTTCAGCAACTAAGTGGTGATGTACAATCTGCTCGCGCTGAAGCTAAATCAGCTTACGACGAAGCAGCTCGTGCAAATCAGCGTTTAGATAACCAAGTCACTACTTATAAAAAGTAATTTGACTCACCGATAAGCTGAAAACAGCTTTAGGTAAGCATTAATCACAAAGCCCTAACATTGTTAGGGCTTTGTTTTTTTAGCTCATTATATTTTATAAAGATTAATATGCTGTCACATCAACAGGTATACCCGAACGTCGAATCAGCTCTGCATCTGCTTTATCTTTATTAACCTTGCCACTTTCATACCAAGCATTAAATTGCTTTGTAAATGTAAGAGGCATGGTTTGCGGATCGTCATCTTCATTACGTGATAGTGGTTGATGAACTTCAATAAACTGTCTGCCGTCTGCAGTTTCAGTAAATTTAATCGGTTTATTGATAACCTGGACTCGGCTACCTTTAGGCACCACGTTGAATAAGGTCTCAATATCATTTGGGCGTAAACGAATACAACCTGAACTCACTCTTAAGCCAATACCAAAATCAGCATTAGTACCATGAATAAGGTATTCACCTCGACTATGTGCCAATCTTAAGGCATATGCCCCCATTGGGTTTTCAGGACCAGCAGGAACGACAGCTGGTAGCGTGATCCCTTTAGCCGCATAATTTTTGCGAATATTCGCCGTTGGTGTCCAAGTGGGATCTTTAATTAATTGAGAAATCGATGTCACCATCTCCGGTGTTTCTCGCCCTAATTGACCAATACCAATCGGGTAAACATCAACAGTTCCTCCCTCTTTTGGATAATAATAAAGGCGTAATTCAGCAAGGTTGATAACAATACCTTTATGTAGAGTATCAGGCAAAATCATCTGCAATGGGATTGTTAAAGTTTTACCTGCATCAGGCAAAAGAGGATCAATACCAGGATTCGCTTCCATCATATTGAGCAATCCCACTTGGTATTCGGACGCAATAGCCTCTAATGAGCGTTTATCATCGGGAACTATATATGAAAAATTTTCACCAATAATACGCTGGCCATCAGCAGGTAGTAGATATTCTGTCGCGTAAGATAAGTGACTACTCATCCCTAACAGCGATACCCCTAAGAGAGTTAACCATTTTTTCATCGTTTATCCCGTGTGTTAGAAATAAAATAAACTGACTATTATGATGATAACATTATCATTGTTATGCTTTCATATAATAAGTCAGTTTAGAACATTAATGCGGGATCAGGTAACATTTATGCTACAGCGTATTCTGAAAAACGCTTAATAAGTGTCGTAACCATCGCATGCAAACCTTGCGTACGAGAAGGTGTTAAGTGGCTTTCTAGTGCTAATGATGAAAAGTAATGTTTGATATCTGTCTCTAATGCTTGTTCGATAGTTTTACCTTGAAATAAGATAATCACTAAGGCAACGAGGCCTTTTACAATACCTGCATCACTATCGCCAGCCAACACTAACTGTTTACTCTCATTAAGAGAAACAGCGATCCAAACTTGGCTTTGGCAACCTTCAATAAAGTTAGCTGAAATACGTTGTTCATCTGTTAAAACAGGAAGACGCTCACCTAACTCCATCATATAAAGGTAACGTTGCTCCCAATCCTGACAACGAGAAAAATTGCGTAATAATTTTGCTTCATCTGGCAAATTAGCAACTGCCATGAATAACCTCTTTATTTTAATCTTTAACCTAATAGCATTTCGACACGCAATAGCGCATTAACCAGTGCATCTATATCGTTTTTATTGGTATACAACCCAAGAGATGCGCGACACATCGCAGGAACTTGATAATAATCCATAATTGGCATCGCACAATGATGCCCTGTACGAATAGCAATACCATAATTATCAAGAAATGCCCCAACATCATAAGCATGGTGTTTGCCTAAATTAAACGCTATCACTCCTTGGCGAGAATCATTGCCATACAGCGTTAATGATTTTACTTTTTGTAGCTGCTCTTGTGCGTACTTCATTATACTATTTTCATATTCCGCAATATTATTCATGCCTAAATTTGAAAGATAATCTAATGCTGCACCTAAGCCAATCATCCCCATAATATTGGGTGTCCCTGCTTCAAAACGCCAAGGCGCATCAGCGTAAGTAATATCACCATTTATATGAACATGCTTTATCATTGCACCACCGCCTTCCCACGGCGGTAATTCATCCAGTATTGCTTTCTTGCCATACAATACGCCAATACCAGTAGGTCCATAAAGCTTATGTCCACTACAAACAAAAAAATCGCAATCAAGTTGTGAAACATTAATTGTTTGATGCATTGCACTTTGAGCACCATCAACCAATATATGTAATTCACCACCTTGTTCAATAGCATATTGACGAGCATCACCAATAATTTGAGCGACTGGATTCACTGTGCCCAATACATTTGATTGATGTGTGAGACTGAGTAATTTAGTTCGTTCATCGATTAAATGGGGTAATTGAGACAAATCGAGTGTACCGTCTTGTAATAGCGGTAACACACGAACATTAAAGCCATACTGTTTTGCCAACATATACCATGGAACAATATTTGCGTGATGTTCCATTTCAGTGATGATGATATTGTCACCATCATTTAAAAATCGTTGGCTATAAACGTTCGCTATAAGGTTGATCCCTTCGGTTGTTCCTTTAACAAAAATTATCTCTTCTTCGCTATTGGCACCTAAAAAATCACAGGCTTTTTTACGGACATTTTCAACTAACGTTGTCGCATTTGCACTTAATGTATGAATGCCGCGATGAACCGCGGCATATTGTGTTAAGGCAAATTGTTTTTCATGTTCAATGACGCAAGCCGGTTTCTGAGCACTTGCGGCACTGTCGAGATAAACCAGTGGTTTTCCTTTCACTTGCTGTGAAAGAATTGGAAAATCATCTCGCGCTTTTTCAATGGAATGCGTCATAATGCCTTATTTTATACCTCTAATAAGCGCTGATTAATTCTTTCTAATACCTGCGCTTTGATCACACTATTTTCTAGCGATTCAGTTAATTCAGCCGCAAATGCATGGATGATCATTTTACGTGCGTCACTTAAGGAAATACCTCGTGAACGCAGATAAAACAGCTGCTCATCATCAATTCGTCCCACAGTAGCACCATGACTACATTTCACATCATCGGCATAGATTTCAAGTTGTGGTTTGGTATCGATTTGCGCTTTTTCACCCAACAACAGATTGTTATTAGTCATTTGACCATCTGTTTTTAATGCTTGAGGTGTCACCGTGATCATACCGTTAAATACGGCTTTCCCTGCATCCATCGCAATACTTTTATGCAGTTGACGACTCTGGCAATTTTTCTCGCCATGAACTAGCCATGTACGAGTATCCGCAATCTCTCCAGCTTTAGGTAATACAACGCTATTCATTGAAAGCTCTGTATTTTCACCCTTTAGTGCAGAACTCGTGTGATGACGACTAAGTTTAGCGCCTAATAAGAAAGCGTAACTGTTGACACGAGCATCGCGGCCTATCGTCAGATCGTTATGGGCAAAATGCTGACTTACTCCATTTTCAAAACTTAATTTGATATGGTTAAAAGAGGCATTATCGCCAATCGTTGCGGTTAATCTTGCACCTGTAAAATGACGGTTTTCACTATCACTGCTGATATAGTGTTCTACCACTTGCATCTGAGTATTCGCACCGACATCAAGGTGAAAACGATAATTTGCACTATTTACCTCTGTGCTTTGATCACCTTGAGTAATATTGAGGATATAGAGTGGCTTATCCGCAATAACACCGTTTTTCAGGGTAATAAGCAATGGATGTGGCGCTAAACTTTCAACTAAATGCAGGAAGATTTCACCATTTACCGCTTTAGGTAATTCACTTTGATTATCAAGTAAAGTAACTTGATAAGGACCAAAATCTTTACTACTTTCTATCGGTGAAAATGTGCCATTCACCATAACAATACGGTAGCAATCAAAAGATAATGCATGTTTAGCCATTAAACTTTGTACATCAAAAGGTGGCAACTGTTGATAGCACTGGCTTAGTGTTTCTTCTAATGGCGTATAATGCCAATCTTCATGGCGGTAAGTAGGGAAACCTACTTTCTCAACTTGCAACCAATGATTGCGAGCGTTGAGATTATCGTCACCTTTACGTTGATGATATAACGCTGAAAACATTTTTAATGCTTGTTGATTACGCAGTTCAACTTGGCGCTGTTTTTCACGCTTTTCATTGAGGGTCAATAAGCCAGCCATAACCTTGTTCCTCCAATTTTTGCGCCAATGAAAAATCACCTGATTTAATGATTTTCCCCTGATAAAGCACATGCACAAAATCAGGTTTAATATAATCAAGAATACGTTGGTAGTGTGTTACAACGATGAAGGCACGTTTACCATCACGTAAACTATTAACACCATTAGAAACGATTTTTAATGCGTCGATATCAAGACCCGAGTCTGTTTCATCTAAAATACATAATTCAGGCTCTAACGCAGCCATTTGCAAAATATCGTTACGTTTTTTCTCACCACCAGAAAATCCCACGTTGACAGAGCGTGTTAACAAATCTTGTGGCATATCCAGTAATTTGATTTTATCTTCAATAAAATCTTCAAAATCAAAGCGATCTAACGGCTCTTGACCACGATATTCTCTCACTGCATTTACAGAAGATTGTAAGAAAAACTGATTGCTGACACCGGGTATTTCAACAGGATATTGAAATGCCATAAAGATGCCTTCACCTGCGCGATCTTCCGGTTCTAATTCCAATAAATCTTTATTTTTAAAGGTAATCGAACCTTCATCAACTTCATATTCATCACGACCAGCAAGCGTTGCAGATAGCGTACTTTTACCTGAGCCATTTGGTCCCATAATTGCGTGAACTTCACCTGCACGAACCTGCAAATCTAATCCTTTGAGGATCTCGTTGCCTTCAACACTGACATGTAAATTTCTAATATCTAACATAATATATGCCTTCGGTATCTTTATACTCAGAATTTGGTTAATAGTTAACCGACGCTATGCTCTAAGCTGATTGCTAATAATTTTTGTGCTTCCACAGCAAATTCCAGCGGTAATTCTGAGAACACATCTTTACAAAATCCGTTTACAATCATTGAGATTGCATCATCTTCACTTAATCCACGCTGGCGACAATAGAACAACTGATCTTCACCAATACGTGACGTTGTCGCTTCGTGCTCAAGCTGTGCTGAGTTGTTCATTACCTCAACATAAGGGAAAGTATGCGCACCGCACTGTGTACCAATTAACATGGAGTCACACTGGGTAAAGTTACGAGCATTTTGTGCTCCAGGAAGTACTTTTACGAGCCCACGGTAACTGTTTTGACTTTTACCCGCAGAAATACCTTTAGAGATAATGGTTGATTTGGTATTTTTGCCGATATGGATCATCTTAGTCCCCGTATCTGCTTGTTGGTTGCCATTCGTTAAAGCAACCGAGAAAAATTCAGCGGTAGAATTATCCCCTTTTAAAATCACACTTGGGTATTTCCATGTGATTGCAGATCCTGTCTCTGATTGCGTCCATGACATTTTTGCGTTTTCGCCTTCACAAATAGCGCGCTTAGTCACAAAGTTAAGGATACCGCCTTCACTGTCGCCACCAGAGAACCAGTTTTGCACAGTAGAATATTTTACTTCAGCATCTTTATGGATAATGACTTCAACCACAGCAGCATGAAGCTGATAGCTATCACGAACAGGTGCTGAACAACCTTCGATATAACTAACATAACTGCCTTCATCAGCAACCAGAATTGTTCGTTCGAATTGACCAGTTTGAGCCGCATTAATACGGAAATAAGTCGATAACTCCATTGGGCAACGAACCCCTTTGGGAATATAGACAAAGGTACCATCAGATGCGACCGCAGCATTCAGCGCAGCAAAGTAATTATCATGGCTTGAGACAACGGTGCCTAAATATTGGCGCACTAAATCAGGGTATTCTTGAATAGCCTCGCTAAATGAACAAAAAATAATGCCATGTTCAGCAAGCTCTTCACGATATGTTGTTGAAACAGAAACAGAGTCAAAAATAGCATCAACAGCAACGGCTTGCCCTTCTCTTACAGGCACTCCAAGTTGGTTAAAGGCATCTTCAACTTCTTTGGTTAAATAATCCTGCGCAGCTTGTTTATCGCTCGTAACAGCTTCATTTGTGCCACCAGCACAACTACCGTTAGCACAACATGAACTACAAGATGGTGCTGAGTAATAGCTATAATCTTGATAATTAAGCGATGGATAATCTGCTTTTAGCCAATGTGGCTCTTCCATTTCTAACCAATGGCGATAAGCATCTAAACGAAATTCCAGCATCCACTCTGGTTCGTTTCTTTTTGCCGATATTGCACGTACAACCGCTTCATTTAATCCTTTTTCTAAGGTGTCGGTTGAGATATCGGTATAAAAACCTTCTTTATAGTGGTGATCGCTTAGCCATCCCTGAACTTCATCACCAATTTCAACATTGCTCTGAGACATAATCTGACTTCACTATGTTATACCCCGAAGCTCTCACCACATCCGCAGACGTTTTGAGCTTTAGGATTATTAAATTTAAACATTTGATTAAGTCCTTCACGAACATAATCAACAACCAACCCATCGATAAATGGCATTGCTTTTAATGAAACAAAGAGTTTTGCACCATTATGTTCATAAACAAGATCATCATCATTTGGGGCAGTAGCGAGTTCAATAACATAACCATACCCTGTACAACCGGAGGGTTTGATACTTAAGGAAAGCCCTTGTTTTTCAGGGTTTTTCTCAACCAAATGGCAGATATGCTTCGCCGCATTATCTGTTAATACAATGCCTTGCCAAGCTGTGTCATTAAGAGAAAAAGTTTCAACGTTGTTTGTCATTTCTGACCTCATTTCGAAAGGAGATTGATATCTTTCCTGACACTAATGGTAATGATAACCCTTATCACTTCAACCATGTCTTTTGAAAGGATATTCCGTAAATGTGTATTTTTTGTTCTTTTTTTGCACTCATTTTGTTAACAATACATGTTAACGCAATGTAATATAACACTTTTATATTTTTTCATTCTAAAAAATAAAACTTTTAATTTTTCTTATATTTCGCACAATACGCACATAAGTTGCAAAATAAATACACTTTATATGTTATCACTGAAATTTAGAGAAAAAAGCATAAAAATGTGCTTTTACATCTCACTTATTGAGCCTATTCACATTCATTTTTATGCTTTTGATGAGGAATAAGATAGCACCACTTATATGATGGCCTCTTATTGGTTTGTGTGCTCTTTGATGTTATTTATTAATAGTGATGGTTTGAATATATTTGTTTGTACATTCAAGAATTTGGCTGTTTTTTTGTTTGTCCGATTGGCTATTGAAGTTGCTGATCAATTGCAATTGCCATACTCGATTCGTTTTAAGATCAGCCGCTAAAATACCTTCATAACTCACGTTCTCTTTTGCATATTTCCCTTCAAAAAAGACATGTCGACTTTCCACATTTGGAATAGTTAATGGTTTTATCGATGTAGATATTTCATTCATGCCATCTATGATGGCGATATTATCTACAATACCTTGCGCCCCTGCATCTACATCGTAACTCATTGCATCGATCATTTTAAAATAAACCAGACGAACTTCTGTTAAATCACAAATAGGTTCTGATTTATAAACCATCATTTCCGTTGTGACATCCTGAATATTATCTGGTAATGATTTAAAATAATTTTCAGTATCTTCTCTGCTCATGGAAAACGAAGTGGGATAAGCCATATTAAAACCAGAAACAGTTTGTACCGGAATATGACTTATATCATTACTCGTTTCAGTGGTAGAATTATTATCGCACCCACTGATTAATAAACCTGCAATTAATAATACTGTGGTGTTAAATTTAGAAATAGTAAACATTATTGATCGTCTTATCTTTTATTATGAAGATAATGATTATCATTAAAAATAAAATCTAAATAAAGAAGTAATTCTATTTTCTCTCTCTATTTTTATTTTTTTGACATTATCTATAAACACAAAAAACGCACAAAGCGAGTATTTCACTCTGTGCGTTTGTCTTTTTTATTCTTTAAGAAATAACAGATGTCGTTAATCTAGAAATACACACTTGACGATCTTCATCATCAAAGATTTCTATTGACCAGACTTGGTGTGAACGTCCTAAATGAATCGGTTTGCATACACCTCTTACCTTGCCTTCTCTCGCTGAACGAATATGATTCGCATTGATTTCTAGCCCGACAATTTTTTGTTCACCTTCAGTACAAAGATAACCCGCAACAGAGCCCAATGTTTCAGCTAAAACAACAGAAGCACCACCATGTAAAAGCCCTAAAGGTTGCTTAGTTCGGTGATCAACAGGCATTGTTCCTTCAAGATAATCATCACCAATACATGTTAACTCAATGCCCAAATGGCTCATCATATTGTTTTGTCCAATATGATTAAGATACTCAATTGTCGTTTCACGTTTCCATATCATGGCATAATCTCCAAAAGTGCCTGTAGTGGGTGTTTTAGCTCAATATTATCAATACGTTTCACTTGACTACGACAAGAGTAACCGGTGCTTAAACAACGCATTGTTGGTAATGTTTTTAATGCATTACCCCATGAGAGTTGATAAATACCCAACGAGTTTTCATAATTATTTAGCTCATGTCCATAAGTACCTGCCATTCCACAACATCCAGTGCTCACAAATTCGAGTTGCTGCCCATAACGTTGGAAAATAGACTGCCACTGTTTCATACTTTGTGGTAGCGCCGTCACTTCTGTACAGTGCCCAAAAAGATACCATTTTTCAGCATCATCGCGAACTGCTATTGGCTCAGATACTAATTTACTTAGCCATTCATGAACAAGTTGAACATTAAAATCCCCACGCTTATCACCCAGTATTTCACGATATTCATCGCGATAACAAAGCACTAATGCAGGATCAACTCCCACCATTGGAATATCTAATTTTGCAACACGATTAAGCATGGTTGACGTTTTTTGTGCCGTTTTACTAAATTGCTGTAAAAAACCTTTAATATGCTGCGCTTTCCCATTAGGCGAAAATGGCAGCAAAACAGGTTTAAATCCAATTTTTTCAATTAGTTTGATAAAATCGGCAACCACTTTTGCATCGTAATAGCTGGTAAACGGATCTTGCACCACCAGTACATGATGACTTCGTTGCTTTTCAGATAAACGCTCTAAGTCTTCTAGCGTCATATCTAACGCTTTGTGCCCAGCCAATTGCTGTTTTAATGTAGGTGATGACAATAAAGGTAAATCAACCATTCCTATCGTGTGTTTACTTAATGATTGCACCAACGGTTGCTTCATAAAAAAGTTAAAGAACCCGGGGGCTTTCGCCATAATCGGCGTTGTTAATTCAACATTCGCGACAATATGATCTTTTAACGGGCGCAAATAACGCTGGTGATAAAGTTCAGTAAACTTAGAACGAAACGATGGCACATCAATTTTAATCGGGCATTGCGTTGAACAGGCTTTACAAGCCAAGCAACCATTCATAGCCGCTTTCACTTCATGAGAAAAGTCATATTCGCCACGTTTGGCTTTCCATGTATTACGTGTTTTCTCAATTAAACCTCTTAAACTAGGTTTATTATTTTCAAGGCTAGATTCAAGTTGTTTTGGGCTAACGCCTTGCTCTGTTAATAAGCGTAACCACTCTCTTACAAGTGCGGCTCGTCCTTTAGGTGAATGAATGCGTTGTCCGCTGATTTTCATTGAAGGACACATTGGACTTTTGGCATCAAAGTTAAAGCAAAGCCCATTACCATTACAATCCAGTGCACCTTTGAAATCTTGACGCACAGACAAAGGGATTGTGCGATCAAAAGTGCCTCGCTTGATGGTGTCAACTTGCTTCATGGGTTCATCGACCTCTAATGGAGGACATATCTTCCCAGGATTCAGTCTATTTCGAGGATCGAACACCGTTTTGATTTGACGCAGTTCATGATAAAGCGTTTCACCGAAAAATTCGGGGCTGTATTGCGCTCTAAAGCCTTTTCCATGTTCACCCCAGAGTAACCCACCATATTTGGCTGTTAACGTGACAATGTCGTCTGAGATAGATTTCATCAATAATTCTTGTTGTGGATCACACATATCAAGAGCAGGTCTTACGTGCAACACACCGGCATCAACATGTCCAAACATGCCATAATTGAGCTGATGACTATCAAGTAATGCTCTAAATTCGGTAATATAATCAGCAAGATGTTCTGGTGGCACACAGGTATCTTCTACAAAAGGAATTGGCTTTGCTTGTCCTTTGGCGTTACCTAATAAACCAACCGCTTTTTTACGCATGGCATAAATACGGTTAATGTCCGCCAAATCTTCACAGACTTGATAACCGATAACACCGCCCTGACCTTCTTTCATTAATGAATCTAAGCGCTGGCATAATGATGCAACTTGTGAAGCAATAAGATTTTCATCATCACCCGCAAATTCAACAATATTAAGTCCTTGCATATCTTTATCGGGTATATCTGTGATCAGCTCTTTCACGGAGTGCCACACGATATCTTCACGGGCGAGATTTAATACTTTTGAATCAACCGTTTCAACAGAAAGTGCATTCGCTTTAACTAAAAAAGGCGCATTGCGTAATGCTGAGTCAAACGAATCGTATTTTACATTGACTAAACTGCGCTGTTTGGGAATTGGCGTGATATCCAGTGTCGCTTCAGTAATAAAAGCGAGTGTTCCTTCAGAGCCAGTTAAAATTCTCGTTAAATCAAATCGTTTCATATCATCACTAAAGACATGACGCAAATCATACCCTGTTAAAAAGCGATTTAACTTAGGGAATTTTTCAAGAATAAGCTTTCGTTGTTCTTTGCAACGAGATAAAACGGTACGATAAACTTTACCCATTGCTGAACTTTCTTGGGCAATATTTTCGGCTAGTGCCGTATCCATAGCTCGTGTTTCAAGTAGTTCACCACCTAGCAAAACTGCTCTAACACCAAGAACGTGATCAGAGGTTTTACCATAAACCATTGAACCTTGCCCTGAGGCATCAGTGTTAATCATTCCACCTAATGTAGCGCGATTACTGGTAGATAGCTCTGGTGCGAAAAAAAAGCCATAAGGTTTTAAAAAGAGGTTTAACTCATCTTTTATTACCCCTGCTTCCACTTTTACCCAACGCTCCTGCGGATTTATCTCGATAATACGCTTCATATAGCGAGATAAATCAACCACAATACCATCCGTTAATGCTTGGCCATTGGTGCCTGTACCGCCCCCTCTAGGAGTCAGAGAGAGTGAATGAAATCGAGGTTCATCAACTAAGCGAGCAATAATAGTTACATCAGCTGTTGAGCGAGGAAAAACAACAGCCTGTGGCAATAACTGGTAAATACTATTATCTGTTGCCATAGTGAGTCTGTCAGCGTAACTGCTGGAGATATCACCGGTGAAACCGTTTTTTAGAAGAGTATCAAGAAATTCTGTTGTGAGTTCACTGACTTGCGGTGCTTGCGATATACGTGGGATCATTTGTTATAGCTCTTTAATCTAATAGTCCACATTGCTTAATTTTAGATGTTGAAATGTATGCTAAGAGGTACTTTGCCTCATTTTGTACTTTCAGACCGATACCTGTTCACCTTATCATACAATTCTGGCAAATTGCGTAGTGATATAAACAACGTGATATTTGCAATGTTTATTCATCTGCTTCTAGCATTTTTATTCGTGTAGGGATTTAAAACCATGGAAAAACCGCAGATCCATACAGATATACCCAAAGTTTTATTCACAGTTCTTTTTATTTCTTTTTTTATTATCGCCAGTTTTTGGATACTAAATCCCTTTATTGTGGGTTTCATTTGGGCTGGAATGATTGTTGTTGCAACGTGGCCTTTACTTCTTATTATTGAAAAACGGGTAAAATATCGTTGGCTATCAACTATGATAATGATGATTTTGATATTACTGATCTTCGTTATCCCTATTATCTTATTAATTAGTAGTGTTATTGATAATAGTGCGCCTTTAATAGAATTAGCAAAATCACCTTCGAGTATTCAGCCACCTCAACTATTATGGCTTAACGATATCCCAATGATAGGGAGCAAGCTTTATGATACATGGCATTCTATCCTTGTCTCTGGCGGTAACGCGTTAATCTCAAAAATCCAACCTTATGTCGGACAAGCTGCAAACTGGTTTTTTGCTCAAGCATTAAATATTGGTCGATTTGCCTTACATTTGGGTGTGATGTTGTTATTTTCTGGCTTACTGTTTTTACAAGGCGAAAATGTCGTATCTTGGTTACGCCATTTTGCCATTCGTTTAGCTGGTCAGCGTGGTGATGCTGCAATCTTACTTGCATCCATGTCTATTCGCGCTGTCGCATTAGGCGTGGTTTTAACCGCCTTAATTCAAGCGATTGTTGGTGGTATCGGTCTCGCAGTGTCTGGCGTACCTTATGCTACTGTATTAACCGTTATTATGTTTATTTGCTGCCTTGCTCAAATAGGTCCTTTATTAGTATTGATCCCTTCCATTTTATGGCTATTTTGGACAGGTGATACCACTTGGGGCATTGTTATGGTGATTTGGGGTGGCGCGGTTGCGACAATGGATGGTGTATTACGACCTTATTTAATCAAGATGGGCGCTGATTTGCCTATGGTATTAATTCTTACTGGTGTTATTGGTGGGATTTTAACATTAGGTATGATTGGGTTATTTATTGGTCCTGTTGTTCTTGCTGTTGCACATAGCTTATTAAATGCATGGATTAATGAAGTACCAAAACCTAATCCTGATTTAACTGAAACAGTAGAATTTATGAATAAAAACTTTATCGAAAAAGAATAAATAATAATGGAGCATGTAAGTGTAGCTACTTACATGCTCTAAAAATAACAGAGCAAAGTTTAATAAAGATTATCAATTTAGGAATAAACCATTATATTTTTATATTAAAACTTACAATTTGAAACAAATTACATTTTTTTAAACCTGTTTGTTACCAGCAAGTTATATTCACTTTCAAATAAGCCTATATTCTTTTTATTGAGATAATTCTTAGAGCATAATTAACGCATTTCTCTTAATATAAATATCAACGAAACAAATGTTTCATCGAATTAATAATTTCGCCTTTCATATTAATAGATTAATTGGCGAGATTAAAGAATATAAAATATTGCTGTGTGTAGTCTTTGCCTGTCAGCCCATGATAGGCTTTTTTTTTGCCTATTATTTAATAATTGTATAAAAAAAGCTCACATTATATTGTGAGCTTTTATTTATAGCGATGATATTAATTCTATTGTGCTAATTTTACCCAAGTTTTAATTACAGTATCTGGGTTTAAAGATAAACTATCAATTCCCTCTTCCATTAGCCATTGTGCGAAATCTTCATGATCAGAAGGTCCCTGACCACAAATACCCACATATTTTCCATTACGTTTAGCGGCTTGGATAGCCATTGATAACAATGCTTTCACTGCATCATTGCGTTCATCAAACAGTGCAGAAACCACACCTGAATCTCGGTCAAGACCTAATGTTAATTGGGTCATATCGTTAGAGCCGATAGAGAAACCATCAAAGTGTTCTAAGAATTTATCAGCTAATAAGGCATTTGATGGAATTTCACACATCATAATGACTTTTAAGCCATTCTCACCACGTTTCAAACCATTTGCCGCTAATTCGTCAATAACTTCTTCAGCTTGGCGTACAGTACGAACAAATGGGATCATAACTTCAACGTTTTCTAAACCCATATCATTACGAACACGTTTTACCGCCTCACACTCAAGCGAGAAACAGCGACGGAAATCGTCAGAAACATAACGACCCGCACCACGGAATCCTAACATTGGGTTTTCTTCATCTGGCTCATAACGATCGCCACCCACTAAGTTGGCGTATTCATTAGATTTAAAGTCAGATAAGCGGACAATAACGCGTTTAGGCCAGAATGCCGCTGCTAATGTTGCAATCCCTTCCGTTAACTTACTAATGTAATACTCAACTGGAGATTCATAGCCTGCCATCATTTCATTGATTTCAGCTTTCAGTGCTTCAGTTTGGTCGTCATACTCTAGTAATGCTCGAGGATGCACACCAATCATGCGGTTAATAATAAATTCCAAACGTGCAAGACCGACACCATCATTTGGTAAGCCTGCAAAATCGAATGCACGATCAGGATTGCCGACGTTCATCATGATTTTGAGCCCTAATTCAGGCATATTATCGATTGCGGAGCTCTGAATAGAGAAATCCAGTTTTCCATCGTAAACAAATCCTGTATCACCTTCAGCACAAGAAACAGTTACAACTTGTCCTTCAGCAATACATTCTGTTGCATCACCACAACCTACAACAGCTGGAATACCTAATTCACGAGCAATAATAGCTGCGTGACAAGTTCTACCACCACGATTAGTTACAATCGCAGAAGCTTTCTTCATGATAGGTTCCCAATCTGGGTCTGTCATGTCAGTAACCAGCACATCACCCGCTTCAATTCTATCCATTTCACTTAAGTTATGGATAACTTTGACGGCACCCGTACCAATACGATGACCAATAGCACGGCCTTCAATAATAACAGAGCCACTTTCATTTAATTGATAGCGCTCCATAACTTGTTGGTTAGAACGAACTGTTTCTGGGCGAGCCTGAACGATGTATAAACGACCATTATGTCCATCTTTAGCCCATTCGATATCCATTGGACGACCATAGTGGCGTTCAATCAATACAGCTTGTTTAGCCAGCTCTTGAACTTCATGATCAGTCAAAGAGAAACGATTGCGCAGTGACTCTGGCGTATCTTCGATACGGACTTGTTTACCATGTTCAACACTGTCTGCGTAAACCATTTGGATCTTTTTAGATCCAAGATTACGACGCACAATAGAAGGTAGACCTTTTGCTAAAGTTGGCTTGTGTACATAAAACTCATCTGGGTTAACAGCACCCTGTACAACCATTTCACCTAAACCATAAGCTGATGTAATAAAGACAACTTGATCAAAGCCAGATTCAGTATCGATGGTAAACATCACACCTGAAGAAGCAAGATCAGAACGTACCATACGTTGAACACCCGCAGATAATGCAACACCACGGTGATCATAACCTTGGTGAACACGATAAGAGATTGCGCGATCGTTAAATAACGAGGCAAATACGTGTTTGATTGCAACGAGTATGGCATCAATACCTTGAACGTTTAAAAACGTCTCTTGTTGACCGGCAAAAGAAGCATCAGGCATATCTTCTGCAGTCGCAGATGAACGAACGGCAAATGAAGCTTCAGATTCACCTTCACTTAATGTGAGATAAGCATCGCGAATATCTTTTTCAAACTGAGGCGTAAAAGGTGTATCAATTACCCACTGGCGAATTTGATTACCTGCTTGAGCCAGTTGATTAACATCATCAACATCAACGCTATCAAGTAATTCATAAATACGCTGATTGATACCGCTCTGTTCCAGAAAATCATTAAACGCTTGCGCTGTGGTAGCAAACCCATTAGGAACAGAAACACCCAGTTCCGCTAGGTTTGTGATCATTTCACCGAGGGAAGCATTTTTCCCACCAACACGATCAACGTCATTCATACCTAATTGGTTATACCAAAGCACATTGCACGGGGTGAGGCTATTGCTGGACATTGAGAACAATCCTTTTTTAAACAATTATGAGAGAGAGAAAAAAAGAAAAACCCGCTGTCAAAACGACAACGTAAATAAGCGTATCACAATGTGATGCTGAATATAGAAAGGTGAATCGATCAACCAGAAAACTTTATTTTTTTATCCTTTATAATCACTAAAAATGCTTTAGATAATATTGTTTGATTTGCTAATTCAGCTAAAAAAAGGTGAGCGTTATGATATTAAGCTTGAATTCTATTAATTGTGATAATAATGAACCCATTGATAGAACAGTCTTTTTTATCTCTGATGGTACAGCGATTACAGCAGAAGTATTAGGCCATGCGGTACTTTCTCAATTTCCATTAAAAATGAAAAGTTATACATTACCTTTTGTTTCTACTGTGGAAAGAGCTGAAGAAATAAAACAGAAAATCTCCGAAATTTATAAAAAGAGTGGTGCTAAGCCTCTTGTCTTTTATTCTATTATCAGCCCTGAAGTTAAACAGATAATAAATAGCAGTGAAGGTTTTTGTCAGGATATTGTGCAATCCCTCGTAATACCACTTGAAAAAGAAGTGGGCATTCAAGCATCGCCAAAATTAAACAAAACTCATGGATTAACCGAAAAAAACCTTAGTAAATACGATGCTCGTATTGCTGCAATCGAATACACCCTTTCCCATGATGATGGCATATCATTACGAAATCTCGACCAAGCTCAAGTGATCTTAATTGGTGTTTCTCGTTGTGGAAAAACGCCCACCAGCCTCTATTTGGCAATGCAATTTGGTATTCAAGCCGCCAACTATCCTTTTACTGCGGATGATATGGATTTCTTAAAACTTCCCGCTGAATTAAAAGAGTATCAACATAAATTATTTGGCTTAACCATTGCGCCAGAACGTCTTGCTGCTATTCGAGGTGAACGTCGCGAAAATAGCCGTTATGCCTCGATTCGCCAATGCAGAATTGAATTAGCTGAAGTGGAAGCCCTTTTTAGAAAAAACAATATTCCTTATCTCAACACCACGAATTATTCTGTTGAAGAAATTTCAACCAAGGTAATTGATTCTATGGGTTTAGCGAGAAGAATGTTTTAACTCTTTCTGGTGACTTTTTTATTCGTTTTTCTCTGTGAACGCTGTTGAAATTAGCTGAATTTCGTTTATTGTGATCTTAATCACTGGGTAGATTTACCCTGTATATTTATTGAGATGAATTATGTTAAAGACAGACGAACTACGGACTAAGGTGCTAGACAGTCTGGTAACACCAGAAACCTTAGCAAAAGAGTTCCCCATTTCTGATGAGATAATCCAAAATATCACATCAGCACGTAAACGAATTGAAGCGATCCTTACTGGCGAAGACAAACGACTATTAGTGATTGTAGGGCCTTGCTCTATTCATGATCCTAAAGCCGCCAAAGAGTACGCGACTAAGCTTAATCAGCTAAAAGAACGTTATCATGAGCGCTTAGAAATTGTCATGAGAACCTACTTTGAAAAGCCACGTACAGTCATTGGCTGGAAAGGCTTAATCTCTGATCCTTTCCTTGATAACTCATGCAATGTCAACGAAGGTATTCGCCTTGCGAGAAAGCTACTAATTGAAATAAATGCGTTAGGTTTGCCCACTGCAACTGAATTTCTCGATATGGTCACAGGCCAATATATTGCTGATTTAATTAGTTGGGGGGCTATTGGTGCAAGAACAACTGAAAGCCAAGTTCATCGTGAAATGGCTTCAGCACTCTCTTGCCCTGTGGGTTTTAAAAATGGCACTGATGGTAATACTCGTATTGCCATTGATGCTATTCGCGCTTCTCGTGTAGGTCATACTTTCTTATCACCTGATAAAAATGGCCGTATGACGATTTACCAAACCAGTGGTAATCCTTATGGTCATATTATTATGCGTGGAGGTAAAAAGCCGAATTATCACGCAAGCGATATCGCTGATGCGGTTGATGCACTAAAGCAAGTGGATTTACCAGAGTATCTTATTATCGATTTTAGTCATGGCAACTGTGAAAAAATTCATCGTCGCCAATTAGAAGTAGCCAGAAATGTTGGTCAGCAAATTAAAGATGGCTCACAAGCGATTGTAGGTGTGATGGCTGAGAGCTTTTTACAAGAAGGCTCACAAAAAGTCGTACAAAATAAACCGCTTAATTATGGACAATCGATCACTGATCCTTGTTTAAGTTGGAATGATACAGAACAACTTCTTGAATTATTAGCACAAGCCATTGAGAGTCGATTTCAATAAGCTTATTTATTAAGGGGTAATTTTTACCCCTTTTATTCTTTCTTCTACTTTCATCTAAACTCCCCCCTATTGGCGTTATATTTTGAGAAAAATATAAGTCTCTTTTATTCCATTGTTTTAATTTTCATCGTATAGCGTTTAGTTATTCACAATATGACTTAAATTTATCTGTTTACGTTAAAAAAAGCTTGTCTAAACACTTTTGTTAACGATAATGATTATCATAATGATAACGCTTATTACTCTTAGTGTATTATGAATAAAAAAGCTAATAATTTGGATAGTTCTTTAACTAAACAGAATTCTCATTCTTCAATAATTCAATCAATCAATAGCATTGAGTTATTGGGTAAAGATGGCGTGGTTTACATTCAACATAACGGAGAGTTGTATCAACTGCGCCAAACAAAGGCGGGAAAATTAATCCTGACTAAATAATCATTTTTGACAATAACTTGCAAGCCACCTACCTCCTCAGCTAGGCAGCCAGCTAAATAACTCCATATACAAGGATTTTTTATGGACATTTATGGTATGTGTATGCTGAAAAAACATTTCAAATATTCAGGTATAGCAACAGCTCTTTGTTTGCTGTACACCCCTATTGCCTCTGCACAATCAGACAATACAGAGATGGACTCTCTTACAGTTGTCGGTCATTCCATTGATAAAACAAATCACGATTTTCATTCCATTCTTGATAGTTCGACACCTCAAGCACAAACCGCATCAACTACTGGTGAAATGCTAAATAAAGTGGCTGGTGCAACCCTATCAGGAACAGGTGTTACGAATGGCGCAAACATCCTTATGCGTGGCTACGACCAAAAAGGCGTTAAGATCTTAGTCGATGGTATCGAGCAACCTTTAGAAAATACTATCAACAACTTAGGTGGTATTTTTCTTGATCCTTCATTAGTGAAACGCATTGATATAAAACATGGTTCATCCCCTGTATTACACGGTAATGGGGCAATGGGCGGTGTTGTTTCGTTTCAAACGCTTGATCCTCGCAGCTTATTGAAAATAGATGAAAAACTCAGTGCTAAATTATTTACCTCGCTTTCATCCGCAGATAAGCACTTCACTTATGGGGGGATTATTGCAGGGCGACACGATATTGCCGAAGGTTTATTTGCTTACAGTCAGCGCCAACGCGGCCCTATTCGCTTAGCGAATGGTGATAAACTCGAAAACCACGAACATATTAACAACTTTTTTGCTAAAGCTTATCTTTACCCAACTGAAAACCAAACTTTCATTTTTTCAGCACGACATTATGAGAATAAAGGCACTCAGCGAGAAGTTTTACATCGCATGGGCGGATTTGGTAAGAATGAAAGTAACCAAGTTGAACGCAAATCTGAACAGAAAAATTATTCTGTCACTTATCATTACGAGCCTGAAACACAAAGTTGGGTTAATTTAACCAGTCACTTGTATTATTCACAATTCAATATTAATCAAATATTCTTAACCGATACTTCCCTTTCTGATTATCAACGTAGAAAAAACCAACAAGGGAAAATAGGTAGAAATGAAGATCGGACACAATTAACTTATGGGCTAAAATTTGAGAATAGCTCTCAATTTTCCTATTCAGATAAATTAAATCAAAAAATCATTTTAGGTTCAGAAGCTTATCAACAAAAAATGGTTTCTAATCAAGCGGCAAAAAACTTTCCTCTCGCAAAAATGGTTTATGTTGCTGGTTGGATAGAAAGCCAGCTATCAACACCACATTTACCTTTAGCATTAACAACAGGTTTACGTTATCACTATTATAAAAATAAACCTCAAAGTGAGCTAAATTCGCTTTTAGAGGATTTTAAACAGCATAAACCCGATTTTCATCAAACAAGTGAAAGCGATATTAGTAAAAATATTGCACTAACCTTTACACCAACACAATGGTTACAGCTCTATACCTCATATTCAACCAATATGAGAGTACCAACGCTAAATGAAATGTTTAACGACTCTCTTCATTTTGAAATACCCGCTATTTTTGGTCGTACTGCAAAAGGATTTTGGATACCTAATCCTAATCTTAGCCCTGAAAAAAATCGTACTTGGGAATATGGTGGAAAACTGACTTTTTCACATCTATTAGCATCTGATGATGAATTTTCTCTGAATGCAGCTTATTTTGATACGAAAGCGATAGACTATATTACGTATGATATTTGGGATGCTCGTGTATTAACGAAAAAACTTCATCTGCAAGCCATTAATATTCCTCAAGCACTTATCGAGGGTGTTGATCTCGGCTTACGCTATTCACATCCATTAATTTCTATTGGGTTCGGTTATAACCGCACTCAAACCCTTGAATTAACTACGAATGAAACTATTTCGCCTGTTCGCCCTGAAGTATTCACAACCTTCATTCAACTTCCTATTGCTAAAACTCCTCTCTCCTTAGGATGGTCAGGAAAATTTGCCAGTGCAACAGAAAATAAAGGCACGCATAAAGGAAGAGCACCTCACGTAAAAGGTAAAACAACAAATCGAATGCAAGAGCTTATTGCTCAATATCCGGGCTATAGCATTCACGATTTCTCAATCAGTTATCAATCTCAAAAAAATAAAGATATTCAAGCTGCATTGGTACTCACTAATGCCTTTAATCGAGAATATTTCTCGGCATTAGGTGTGCCACAAGAAGGTAGAAATATCAAAATGTCCGTCAGTTATCGCTGGTAGATGAGGAGCAATGATTTACATAACAAAGGGCTGTTTAACAGCCCATTAAATAACGGAGATCCATCTGCATGTCTCAGTCATCTTTATTGATTAAATTTAGTTTGCTAGCGGTTGCTGTCTCTTCTGCTTGTGTGTCTGCACAAGAGAAAACACAAACTAATGAGGGAAGAAAATCAGAGGTACTTACTGTTTATGCGACAGGTAATGAACGCGATAGCTTTACATTACCCATGATGTCAACGGTTATAAAAAATAACAATGCGTTGTCAGAAACCGCAGGAAGTGCTTCTGAATTACTTCGTCATGTACCCGGAATTTCTATTTCGGGTGCAGGTCGTACTAATGGTGAAACCATCAGTATGCGTGGATACAGTAAAAATGGAATACTGACACTTGTAGATGGCGTGCGCCAAGGAACAGATACCGGTCATATCGACAGTATTTTTGTCGATCCTTTACTTATAAAACAAGTTGAAGTTATCCGTGGGCCTTCAGCTCTTTTATATGGTAGTGGAGCTCTTGGCGGTGTTATCGCTTACGATACTGTTGATGCGAGCGATCTACTTTCAAAAAACGAACAAGGTGGCGTACGTGTTACTGGCCTTGGTAATACCGCTCAACATAGCCAAGGTTTAGGTGTTACTGCTTTTGGTAGACACGATAACCTTGATGGACTTGTTGCATTATCAGCTCGCGACAAAGGCGATACCCGCTATGGTGGCGGATATCGTGCTCAAAATGACGAAACCATTATTAATCTTCTTTCTAAAGGCCGCTGGTTAATTGATGATAGCAACACGTTAAGTGGACAATTCCGCTATTATCATAACAATACAAATCAACCCAAAAATCCCCAAGTTCCCTCAAATCCTACACTTGCAAATGTAGAAACGGATCGCACCACAACACAAAAAGATGTTCAGTTAACCTATCAATTTGATCCTTCAGATTCACAATGGATTAATTTGAAAACACAGGCTTATTACAGTGAAGTTGATATCAATGCCAAAACGATACAAAAAGGATTTGAAGGTCGAGAACAAAAAACCTATGGCGTAAAACTCGAAAACCGCTCACAAGTAGGAACATACAGCTTTGCATCACATGGGTTAACTTATGGTGGCGAGGTTTATAAACAAAAACAGTCACCAAGCCAAAATGCTGAAAGCTTCCCACAAGCTGATATCCGCTTTATGTCAGGTTGGGTACAAGATGAAGTCACTTTACGTGATTTACCTGTCTCCTTAATTTTAGGAACGCGTTTTGACAAATATAAAAGCCAAAACGATCGTTATGATGATATTACTGCGGATAAATGGTCATCAAAAGGAGCAATCAGTATCACACCAACTGATTGGTCAATGCTTTATACCTCTTACTCACAAGCGTTTAGAGCACCAACTTTAGGTGAGATGTATAACGATGCAAAACATTTTGATGCACCTTTCCCCGGCGCGCCAACAAACTATTGGCGCCCAAATCCTAATTTAAAGCCCGAAACCAATTCAACAACTGAATACGGATTCGGTTTTCAATTCGACGACTTATTATCTAATAATGATAATCTGAAAATTAAAGCTGCCCATTTCAATACTCGCGCAAAAGATTATATTGATGCAGATGTCGCTATTTTTCAGGGATATACACAATCAACAAATATTTCAAGAGCAACTATTTGGGGATGGGATGTATCTATGAGTTACCAATCAAAATTCTTTAATTGGGATTTAGCCTACAACCATACCAAAGGAAAAGATAATGCGACTAATGCCTCAATTACCTCAATTGAGCCAGATACATTAACCAGCCGCTTTGATGTTCCTGTACCAAGTACTGATTTTTCTGTGGGTTGGGTTGGTCAATTCACCAAAAAAACGGACTTCACCAACCATGACCGTTTTAATCGCCCAACTAATCGCCAACAAGCGGGTTATGGCGTTAACGATTTTTACCTTCGTTATGAAGGTGATGCCTCACTTAAGGGGCTAACAACCTCATTTGTACTGAGTAACGCATTTGATAAAACTTATTATTCTTCTGCAGGTATTCCTCAAGAAGGCCGAAATGCAAAAGTACTTGTGAGCTATCAATGGTAATTAACAATAAAATCAACGATATAATAGGAGTTTCTGTGAATAAACCTCTTTATGAGAGCTACCTGCAAGCTAAAGCGGACAAAAAAGCGCCATATGCGCGTGATCTCGCTTCTTACTTAAATGTCAGTGAAGCTGAACTCACTCATGCTCGTGTAGGACATGATGCAAAACGCCTACGCAATGATGTACAAGAATTATTAAAAGCATTAAGTAAAGTAGGTGAAGTCAAAGCAATTACTCGTAATGATATTGCTGTTCATGAACATCTTGGTGAATACACAAATGCCCGTTTTAGCGATCACGCTGGTTTAATTTTAAATCCACGAGCAATGGATTTACGTTTTTTCTTTGCTTATTGGTCAAGCATTTTTGCACTTACCGAAGAAACATCAAAAGGGACGCGTTATAGCATTCAATTCTTTGATATGCATGGTGATGCATTACATAAAGTCTATGCAACAGATAACACGAATATGGATGAATGGGATGCACTTATTCAATCATTCTTATTGGAAGAAAACCCAATTCTCGATATCACACCTGTTGAACCCTACTCAAGCACGCCTGTTAGTAATGAATTAGCGGAACAACTTGAACAACAATGGCGTTCAATGACTGATGTTCACCAATTCTTCAAATTACTAAAAGAAAATAACTTAAGTCGTCAACAAGCATTCAAAGCGGTTCCTGACGATCTTGCTTATCAAGTCGATAATAACGCACTGAAAACCTTGTTAGAACTCGCAAAAGAAGCACAAAACGAGATCATGATATTTGTCGGTAGCCGTGGCTGTGTACAAATTTTCACAGGCCAAATTGACCGCCTAGTTCCTCATCAATTTGAAAATAGCGAGCAAGTTTGGATCAACGTTTTCAATCCTGCTTTTACACTTCATTTAATTGAAAGTGAAATTGCAGAAAGTTGGGTAACACGCAAACCAACTCAAGATGGGTTTGTTACTAGCCTTGAGATCTTTGATAGCAAGGGGCAGCAAATTGCTCAACTCTATGGACAACGTACTGAAGGTACTGCCGAGCAACTACAATGGCGTGAACAAGTGAATACTCTCACTAAAATCGCCTAATCGGAGAATGATTTAATGAAAAAATGGCTTCTTTTGATCCTGTGTAGCGTAATGTCTTTCATCACTTCAGCCAATGAACGCATCGTTACTATTGGTGGTGATATTACAGAAATTGTTTTCGCATTAGGTGCAGGCGAGCAGATTATTGCAAGAGACAGTACCAGCTTAGTTCCTGAACAAGTGAAAACACTTCCTGATGTAGGTTATATGCGCATGCTAAATCCTGAAGGGATCTTATCTGTCAAACCAACATTGATCATTACCAGCGAATTAGCTCGCCCTTCTTTGGCATTACGCCGTATTAAAGAAGCCGGAGTCGCTGTGAAAACAATTACAGGTACACATTCATTAGAAGCCATTAATGAAAAAATAGACACCATTGCGACTGTGTTAAATAAAGAACAAGAAGGCAATCAACTAAAAGAGAAACTCGCTCTCTCTATCAAGCAAATTTCAACCTCTCCTATCGATAAGAAAGTCATTTATATCATGAGTCATGGTGGTGTTATTCCAATGGCAGCTGGTCAAGATACTGCCGCAGATACCATTATTTCACTGGTTGGTGGTAAAAATGCCATGCAAGGATTTACAAGCTATCGCCCACTTTCTCAAGAAGGTGTTATTGCAAGCCAACCTGATATTTTGCTTGTAACCAAAGAAGGTATTAAAGGCATTGGTGGAATTGAAAAGCTATGGGAATTACCCGGTATAAAATACACACCTGCGGGTAAAAATAAGCATTATGTTGTTGTTGATGATATGGGTTTATTAGGCTTTACCCTTTCAACACCAGAAGTCATGCATCAAATTCGTCAAGCGTTGGAGCAATAATGTCTCGTTTTCGTTCACCGTGGGTGAGTATTCTAGTCTTACTCTTTTTGCTCACTACTGTTACATTAATTTCTGTGAATAGCGGTGCATTGGCCCTTTCGTTTCATACATTATGGAATAGCTCTTTTGATGATATGGAATGGCAAATTTGGCTAGATATCCGTTTACCTCGCGTATTATTAGCCATTCTTGTTGGAGGCGCTTTAGCAATATCCGGCGCAATAATGCAGGGGTTATTTAGAAATTCATTAGCTGATCCCGGTTTACTGGGTATTAGTAGCGGTGCAGCACTAATGGTTGCTATCGTTATTATTCTACCGTTCTCTTTTTCGCCAGCCTTTGCATTCTACAGCCACATTGTCGCCGCCTTTGTTGGTGGTTTAATTGTGGCTATGATTATTTTCTCATTACATCAATTGAGTGATGGCAATTTAGCGCGGTTATTGCTTGCTGGTATCGCTATCAATGCACTTTGTATGTCCTTTATTGGTGTATTAAGTTACATCAGCACTGACCAACAATTACGTCAATTTTCTCTTTGGATGATGGGTTCATTAAGCCAGATTGACTGGAAAACCTTATCTATTGCTACCCTTGTGATCATTCCCGTCAGTATTTTGGCATGTTGGCAAAGCCATAAATTAAATCTATTACAACTTGGTGATGAAGAAGCGCATTACTTAGGACTAAATGTAAGAAGAACTAAGTTTATTTTGTTACTTCTTAGCGCCATCTTAATTGGTTGTGCTGTTGCACTGAGTGGTGTTATTGGATTTATTGGGCTTGTCGTTCCACACCTTATTCGTATGCGTATTGGTAGTAATCATGTATGGCTATTACCTGCCACCATTTTAGGTGGTGCAACACTGTTACTCGCTGCTGACACATTATCACGAACGCTGGTATCTCCAGCTGAAATCCCTGTGGGGCTCATTACTGGATTAATTGGTGGCCCTTATTTCCTTTGGCTGATCTTACGACAACCCGCAGGAAGAATGTCATGATTGAAAAACAAAATACGCCATTGCTCTATGGAAATAATTTAACATACCAAATTGGCAACAAAACCATTATTGATGATGTGTCACTTTCACTTAATGCAGGGGAATTGGTTACCATTATTGGTCCTAATGGTGCAGGAAAATCATCACTATTGCGCTTATTAACAGGCTATACAACACCAACGCAAGGTCAGTGTTATTTTAAACAAAAATCCTATTCACAATGGAATAGCCAACAATTAGCACAAAACCGCGCCGTTATGCGACAAAACAGTCAGCTTTCATTTTCATTTTCAGTAGAAGAAGTGGTTGCTATGGGAAGAACTCCCCATGGACAGCAACATAAGAAAATTGCGATTGAGACTGCACTGCTTCAAACGGACTGTTTAAAATTTAAGGATAGAGACTATCGCCAATTATCGGGCGGTGAGCAACAGCGAGTACAGCTTGCTAGAGTTCTAGCGCAATTATGGCACCCTATGCCACAAGAAGCTGTCTTATTCCTTGATGAGCCAACCTCCGCACTTGATCTTTACCACCAGCAACATAGCTTACGTTTATTAAAGCAATTAGCAAAAACACAAAATCTTATGGTGTGTTGTGTTTTGCATGATCTTAATTTGGCGTCTCTTTATGCTGATAGAATTTTATTACTGCATCAAGGAAAGTTAGTTTGTGAAGGTACGCCACACAATGTACTAACAACGGAGAATATTCAAAAATGGTATGGCGCGGATGTGAGTGTTAATTCTCATCCAGAACATTTATATCCTCAAGTCTTTCTACGTCCTTAAAAAATGTGAACCACGGTTATTTTTACTAAATCACCTCTTAGCTTTATTTTTAAGGGGTGAATTAGTAAATTTATTCTCAATAAACTGATCAATTGAAAATAAAATAATGAAGATAACCCCACACCAATTGATTAATAAATCTTATTTTATTTTTTCAACACTTAGTTAAATAAATTGACTTTAAAATGCATCTTAATCAATGATTAGCTTCTATTTCGCACAAAAAAACATAACAAAGCTAAAAATAAAAGGTATAACAGAGCTATTAAGTTGAAAAAATAAATCAATAAATTCAACAAAGTAAAAGTCATACAAAATAACATTTTTAATCATAAAGATTCAATAAACTGAAGCTTACTTGAGCTATATAAGCTTTACCTATCGTTGTGATAATGATTATCAATCACGAAAAGCACTTTTTGCCTACCTGTTATTCTCCCCATGCTTAAAATAGATTATAAATAACATACGTTACTATTCTATTTACTTGGGCACTGTGTCCCCACCATTTTTGTGGGAGGTTTTATGGCTGAAAATGTCGTTAATGATATTCTGAAATGGTTAGAAACCCAGTTACAACGTAACGAAGGTATAAAAATCGATACGATTGCAAACAAAAGCGGCTACTCGAAGTGGCACTTGCAACGCATTTTTAAAGATTTTAAAGGTTGCACATTAGGCGAATATGTTCGTAAACGTCGCTTATTAGAAGCGGCTAAATCATTACAAGAAAAAGATATGTCTATTTTAGATATCGCTTTAATGTATGGCTTTAGCTCTCAAGCAACATTTACACGTATCTTTAAAAAGCATTTCAATACTACACCCGCTAAATTTAGAGAAAATGGCAAAATGCCAGATACTCATTGCTTTATGTCATGTGAAAATCACTAATCAATTTCACATCACATTATTCTTCATGAAAAAAACCAGCTCTTTTAGCTGGTTTTTGTTTTTTATTATTCTCTAGTATTGATAAAAATTACGCTATCGCTGCAACAAGCCATTCTTGAAGCTCATTAAGCTCTATTTTATTATTAGGATAAAGCATAATAAGTTGCTCAATAAGCCCTTTTAGAGACTCAGGTGTATAACGCTGCCCTACCAACATCTCGGATAATGCTTCTAATGGTGCGGGATCTAAACTATCTGTATATATTTGGCTTCTAATAACATTGCCACGCTCAATATCAAAATGCAGCTCAACACCACCCCATTTAAAACGGTTATCTAAAAGATGTGAAAATGCAGGAGCTTGCCCAAAATTCCATTCCCAACTACTTTGCTTAGCGAATGTTTCCTCAAAACCAGGTAAATCAGGTAGTTTTTGTGGTGATATAATCTCTGCTTCTACTCGCTCACCATAGTATTCAAAAAAGCTTTCAGTGATAGTTTCACAGAGTTTTTCATGGGTAATATCCGGTTTGAGTTCGACTAAATTAGCTACTCGGGAGCGTACAGAAGTGATCCCTTTAGCTTGGAGTTTTTTCGGATCTGGATTTAGATAATTAGCTAATCTAGATAAGTTAGCATTTATTAATAATGTACCATGATGGAAACCACGATCTTTAGTCTCTTTATAGGCTGAACCTGAAACCTTTCTTTCACCATCATCTTGGGGAACCACTAAATCGTTACGCCCTGACGCCGTAGCGTTAATGCCTGCCTTTAATAATCCATCAAGAATAATTTGTGTTGATATCGTTTTATTATACTCTGGCTTTCCCGCCATAAAGGTAAAACAGGTATTACCAAGATCATGAAAAACTGCACCACCACCACTTGAGCGACGGGCTAATTTCACACCATCTTCATCCATTTTACGAGTATTACACTCTTTCCACGGATTTTGTGCCCGACCAATAACCACCGTATTATCGTTACGCCAAAGGAAAAGCACACGTTGATCAGCGGGCATTTGTCTAAAAATACACTCTTCAACAGCAAGGTTAAACCAAGGATCATAAGACTCGGAAATTAACAGACGCAATTTGCCTGACATAAGGAATACCTATATGAAGAAAATAAGGTATAAGATAGCATAACTCTCAATATATTAGGCTGTTAAATGGCACGAAACTACAATCGGCGAGCTTGCCAAAATGTTTTTTTCCAATAGACATTATCAAGGGATGAACGAGTTACCCCTTTGCTAGTTGATGCGTGGATAAATGTATTATCAGTATCATAAATACCGACATGAAGCCCATTCTCACCACCGCCAGTTTTGAAGAAAACCAAATCACCCGGCATTAAATCACTTTTACTGATTTGTGTACCATATTTGGTTTGATCAATGGTCATTCGTGGAAGTTTTATATCAAAACGATCACTGTAGGTTTTATACACAAAACCTGAGCAATCAATGCCAGAAGGTGTCATTCCACCATAGCTATATGGCGTACCATACCATTGCTCAAGTTGCGACTTCAATTGCACTATCACCATGATAGGATCGGAAAGTTGTGTCTTTAAGGGGGGTGCTGGTGGAATACGCTTCGACGGGCTAGATGAACACCCAGCCAGTAGAATAATACAGAGTAAGAAAGGATAGAAAACAGACTTTCTCATTATATCCACCATTATTGTTACCATAGATTTTAAAATCTATCTGCTTTTTTAAGCAAAAACAAGTTATTGAAGATGAATGAGTGATGATTAGTAGAATAAATCGCACAATTAACAACAAGGATCAGAAAATAAATTTTATAATCATTAAGTTAGTGTGATTGTGTCTCTTTCGTTTTTTGGCTTATTAACCAAACACCGACCATGATAAACGCCACACCTGCTGTTTTTGTCCATGATGGTGTTTCTTGAAACCAAGGTAACATCACCGCAAGAATATAAACAAACACATAGCTCAAACTGATCAGGGGATAGGCTTTATTTAAAGGAATGGTGCGCAAAGTGAATAGCCAGCAAACCATAGAAAGGACATAGCCTACAAGACCAGCAAACACGATAGCAAGTGGCGTTATATTTGCCCATAACCATGTGAAATCAAACCATTGTTTTTCTAGCTGTAGCTCCGGTAGTTCAGACATGCCAAACTTTAACAACAATTGAGCGACTGTCACTAATAGCGCGCTTCCAATTGCCCATAAATAGCCTTTCATGCTTGCATACTCATTAATACAATGCCAACCATAATTGACGCGATACCAATCCAATGTTTCACATTAACAGGCTCTTTATAAACAAACTGACCAATTAATGTCACCACAATAAAATTGATGCTTAACATAGGATAAGCAATACTTAGCGGAAGAATTTGTAATAACCGTAACCAAAAAAGCATCCCCAAACCAAGCATTGCAATGGCAACAAAAAGCCAGAAAATTGTTTTTCTGGCTTTTGTTAATGAGTCACTCTGCCAACTAACCACCGCTTGTTTTTGACACACCTGTCCTATGCAGGTCAAAAAACTCACGATTAGCAATAAAACAAATGACATTAATTACGCTTCTCATAAGTTAAAATAGCAACTCGATGGTTTGTCACCAACTCTTCAGGCCTTGGCAATTGTGCTAATTTCTTAGGATCTTTAAACGTAATAACAACTGAAACACGACCTTCCTTTCTTGCTTCTTCTAACCACTGAGCAAAATTGTCAGGTTTAATTAATTTATGCTGAGAATCTGGATACTCTTCAACACCATAAGTTAATTCGCCAGTTCTTTCATAAAGATAGATATCGCTACGTTGTAATTCCCACGCTAATCCCGCGCCAATACCTACACTATTACTCACAATGTATTTGCTTGTGTTTAACGTCTCTATATTTTGGCGAATAAACTCTTGAGGTAATTTGCTATCTACGCTGCTATTCGGTATTGCTTGGCCGATACATAAGCTTACGCCTAATGAACAAGACGCCGCCCATAACCAGTGTTTTCCATTAAGTGTAGAGCAAAGATAACCAATAATGCCCCATAATGAGAATGCCACTATAGCTAATACCCATTTAGACCATTCATATGGCATATAAATAGGTTTTGAAGAAGCGAGTTGGATAACTAAAATAGCGATAACAACAGCAACACCAATAAAGATATTAATATAACCGTTAATACGTAGCGCTTTCATTCTAAATTTGCGGGCACAATCTACGCCATATTTCGCCATTAACATTGCTAGTGGTGCCATAAATGGCAACATATAAGTCGGTAACTTACCTTTCGCAATACTAAAAAATAAGAACGGAACAACAAACCAGCATAATAAGAAGAATAATTCCGGACGTTTACGTCTTTTCTTCCAAGCTCCCATTAATGCGCCTGGGAGTAGTCCAAGCCAAGGGATCACACCTAATAAAACAACGGGGATATAGTACCAAAATGGAGAACTATGCTGAGCATCTTCACCCGAAAAACGCTGAATATGTTCAACCCAGAAGAAGTAATGCCAATAATCAGGTTCTGCTTTTGCCACAGCTAATGCCCACGGCAAACTGATTAATGCTGCACTAAATACGGCAAGTAAGCCATAGAGCAACATTTGCGTAAATTGTTTTTGATACAGTGTGATAGGTATCATGACAATGACCGGAATAGCTAATGCTAAAAATCCTTTGGTCATAAATGCCATACCACAGGCAAGCCCTAATGTTATCCACGCCAATATTCGTGTTTTGACTGTGGTGGCTTTAAGTGCCCAAAAACAGCAAACCATACTGGCGGTAACCCAAAGTGCCAACATAGGATCTAATACACTGTAAGTGCCTACGCTAAACACTAAGAACATGGACAAATAGATTAAACTAGAAACAAAAGCGACTTGGCGGTTACGCCACATCATTCTTGCCAATAAATAGACAAGTAATGTGCTTAAGAGAATAGAAATAACAGAGCCAAAACGCACAGCAAAGTTGGTATGACCAAAAATTAATTGGCTAACATTATTGATCCAATAACCTGCTACGGGTTTCTCAAAATAGCGAATATCGAGCATATGAGGAACAATCCAGTTCCCGCTCACCACCATTTCACGGCTAATTTCCGCATAACGGGTTTCATCTGGTTGCCATAATAACCGGCTGTTCAATGGAAATAAGTAGGTAAGAACAAAAAAAAGAGCCAAGAGGATGGCCCCGATTTTACTCGCCCGGTTATTCAACATAGTTTCGTTAGACCTCTTGTTGGCACCCTAACCAGCCTTCTCGACCTGGAAAGTCAGATCGAACAACTTTACCCATCGGAAGCGTTTCTTTATCTTGTGGTAATAAATCGCTTAACGGACAGAATTCGATGCCTTCATTTGCAATCATTGCCAGTAACTGCTCAAATTGAGCGGCTTTTGACATTCCTTCAACTTCGGTGTGGATAGTATAAACAGGTATTCCACTGTCTTTTTTGATTTCATCAATAATAAATTGATTAAAATCTTCATCCTTTACCTTTGTACCAACCACTTCATCATAAGTTGGTAATGTTACTGGAATTTGCACCGTACCGATAGAACCATTTTCTAAAATAGGTCTAAAAGGATGCGTTCCTCGACAATCGCTATTGTAATCGAATTGAAAAGTTTCTTTAACTGTTAATACGCGTTCATCTGCTCGCCATCCAGCAACTGCCGAACATTTTACAGGGTTTTCAAGTGCTTTTTCCAGTGCTTCAACACCTAAACGAACTTGTTGCATTAATTCTTCTGTTGACCAACGCCCGACTTTTGCCTGCCAACCTTGATGATCCCATGAATGCAAGCCAACTTCATGTCCCGCATCTTGGGCTTCTTTCATCAAATAACCTAAATTTTTAGCAATTTTTTTGCCCGGCCATGCTGTTCCTGCTAATAAAATATCTAAGCCATAAAGTGATGCCGCATTCGATCTCAGCATTTTCCATAAAAATTTTGGCTTTAAAAGGCGCCATAAATGACGCCCCATATTATCTGGACCAACACTAAAGAAGAAGCTGGCGTGAATGTTATGTCTGGCAAATACATCCAGCAGTTGTGGAATACCTTGTTTCGTTCCTTGATAAGTATCCACATCAACTCTCAAACCAACTTTCTTCATTATTTATTCCTATTTAGTGCCTAATTCTTCAACTGCACCACGTAAGAAGAAATCTAATGTTTCTTCTACTGTTTGGCGAGTTTCAATACTTGGTTTCCAATCCAATAAACGCTCTGCATTTTTAATGCTTGGCTTACGGTGTTCAACATCTTGGTAGCCTTTACCATAGTAACTGCTACTTTCAATTTTCTTGAAGCCTGCAAATGGAGGGAAATGACCACGTAACTCATGTTTTTCGAAGCAATCTAACAGCATTTCTGCTAATTCGCGAATACTTGCTTCGTTAGTTGGGTTACCGATATTAATAATTTGACCATCACATTTGTTATCACGGTTTTCAATAATACGGAATAAAGCTTCAATACCGTCATTGATGTCAGTGAAACAACGTTTTTGCTCACCACCATCAACCAATTTAATTGGTGAACCTTCAACTAAGTTCAGAATTAATTGTGTGATTGCACGAGAGCTACCGATACGCGCTGAATTTAAGTTATCTAAACGAGGACCCATCCAGTTAAATGGACGGAACAACGTAAATTTCAGACCTTCTTTGGCACCATAAGCCCAAATAACTCGGTCTAATAACTGTTTAGATACAGAGTAAATCCAACGTTGTTTATTGATTGGACCAACAATCAGACGTGAATTATCTTCGTCAAATTCTTTATCATCACACATACCATAAACTTCTGATGTGGATGGGAAAATAATACGTTTATTATATTTAACACAATAACGTACAATTTTTAAGTTTTCTTCAAAGTCTAATTCAAATACACGTAATGGATTACGGGTATATTCAATAGGTGTTGCAATAGCAACTAATGGCAGAATAACGTCACATTTTTTAATATGGTATTCAATCCATTCTGTATGAATACTCACGTCACCTTCAATAAAGTGGAAACGTGGATTTCCAATAAAGCGTTCAATTGCAGAAGAACCGATATCCATACCATAGATATCATAGTTATCATCTTTTAATAGACGTTCTGTTAGATGGTTACCAATAAAGCCATTCACACCTAAAATCAGAACACGTTTGCGACGTTTAACTTGTGCAGTTGCTTTTGGTCCAACGAGAACATCAGTCACAATACCCATTTCAGCCGCTAAACGACTTCCTTGAACATAAAGACCATTTTCACTTTGACCAGTAACAACTTCAATTGCACCTTTCGCACACGCAATCACTAAAGGCTCTGTTGAAATAACAGTACCCGGACGTTTTCCTTGATTATCAGCAACAGCGCGTGAACGCCAGATAATCATTTTACGTTCACCCAAGAAAGTAAATGCACCTGGGTATGGTTCTGTAACAGCACGCACTAAGTTGTGAACTGTTTTTGCATCTGCATTCCAATCGATTAAACCATCATCAGCGCAACGACGGCCAAAATACGTTGCTTGGCTTTCATCTTGTGCAGTTGTTGAATAATCACCTGATGCAATATGTGGTAATGCGCTAGAAAGTAACTTATCAGCAGCTTCTCTTACTTTTTCATGTAAAATCAGAGAGGTATCATTATCTGCGATAATAACTTTTTCTTGAGCTACGATATCACCCGCATCAGCTTTCGCTGTCATTTTATGCAGAGTAACACCCGTTTCTGTTTCACCATTCACAATCGCCCAGTTAATTGGTGCGCGACCACGGTATTTTGGTAATAAAGAGCCGTGTAAATTAAATGCGCCTTTAGGTGCCAAATTCAGGATCTCATCACTTAACATGTGACGATAATAGAAAGAAAAAATGACATCAGGTTTCATTTCACGAATACGTTCAATCCACAATGGGTGATTGACATTTTCAGGTGCAAATACTGTCAATCCCATTTCTGCACTCACGCGAGCAACAGATGAGAAGAAATGATTTTCATTAGGATCGTCAGTGTGGGTAAATACAGCCTGAATATCATAACCTGCTTTTTCAAGTGCTTTTAAACCAACACAGCCAATATCGTGATAGGCAAATACTATTGCTTTCATTAGTCTTTTTCCTGATCTTCGTTGGGTTTATTAACGCCAACCACTTTTTGGATAAAATACCGAGGACGCGCTCTTACATCATTATAAATCCGGCCTATATATTCACCTAATAAGCCCATTGCAACGAACTGCGCACCGATAAACATAAATAAGATTGCGAAAAGCGTGAATACACCTTCAGCGGCCCACATTGCACCGAAAATAATACGCAAAACAATAAGAAGTAATGCTAAAACAAAGCCAGAAACAGCGATAACACTGCCGACAATGCTTAATAAACGTAATGGCGCTGTGGTAAGACAAGTTAATAGGTCGTACATTAAATTAATAAGCTTTAAAAAGCTGTATTTTGAATCGCCATATTCACGCTCTGCGTGAGCAACATCGATTTCAATAGTACGACGAGCGAATGTGTTCGCAAGAATGGGAATAAACGTACTTCTTTCGTGACACTGTAACATCGCTTCAACAATGTGGCGACGATAAGCACGTAACATGCAACCGTAGTCTCCCATAGAGCGACCCGTTGCTTTAGTGATCATTGAGTTGATCATTTTTGAAGCAGTTTTGCGAAACCATGAATCTTGACGATTACGCCGGCGAGTCCCGACAACGTCATACCCTTCTTCAGCCGTCGAGACAAGTCTTGGGATCTCTTCAGGTGGGTTTTGTAAATCAGCATCCAATGTGATCACTAAATCACCATCAGCCTGATTAAAACCCGCCATAATTGCGGAGTGTTGACCGTAATTACGGTTTAAAATAATTGCAATAACGTGATTTTCTTCAATTGCAGCCGCTTCTTCCAACATCTTAGCTGAATTGTCACTACTACCATCATCAACAAGGATCAGTTCATATTCTTGTTTTAATTGTTTACAGCTCTTAATTGTACGTTCTAAAAGCTGAGGAAGGCTCTCTTCCTCGTTATAAACGGGGATTACAACCGATACTTTCTTGATTTCATCAAATGTTGACACTTAAATATGCTCCGAAAGAATTTCATTGATCGCATCTACAACGCGAATAACATCTTCATTACTCATATCAGGAAACAGCGGCAGCGAGCATAACGTTGCAGAGTTCCATTCTGATTGAGGAAGGGATAAAGCAGGATAGCGCTCACGATAATATTTTTGTGTGTGCGCAGCACGGAAATGAAGCCCTGTACCAATGTCTTTTTGCTTCAATTTCTCCATAAAGGCATCACGATCGATGCCACAGGCATTTTTATCGACTCTCACCATAAATAGGTGATTTGCATGCAAATGTGAATATTCAGGGACACTCAGCATTTCTAATGGAGAGTCTTTGAGCTTTTCACGATACAGTGCAACTAATTCAGTACGTTTAGCATTCATTTCATCTAAACGCCCTAATTGCACCACAGCAATCGCTGCGTGAATATCAGATAAGTTGTATTTGTAGCCAGGTTCAACAACTTCTGCTTGAGGCTTACGACCTTGAATTTGTCTATCAAAGGCATCAACCCCTAAACCATGGAATTTTAAGCAACGTACTCTATTAGCTAATTCGTCATTATCAGTAACAACCAATCCGCCCTCTGCACAAGTTACGTTCTTAATTGCGTGGAAAGAGAAAATAGAGGTTCCTTTTTCACCAATCCATTCATTTTTATAGCGAGTACCAATAGCATGTGCAGCATCTTCAATCAGAGGAATTCCCGCCTCTTCTGCAACCTTTCTTAAGGCATCAAGATCGCAAGGTGCACCGGCATAATGAACCGGAATAATTGCTTTTGTTCTAGGTGTAATCGCTTTTTTGACATCTTCTGCACTCACCATCAAAGTATCACGGTCAACATCAATCATTACAGGCTTTGCACCAAGTAACGTAATGATATTCATCGTTGAAACCCAAGTTTGTGATGGTGTGATAACTTCATCACCAGCGCCAATTCCCATCGCCATTAAAACAACATGCATACCCGCAGTGGCAGAGCAAATTGCGATAGCGTGTTTGCTACCAAATTTTTCACAAAAATCTTGCTCTAATTGATGATTTTGAGGGCCTGTTGTAATCCAACCTGAACGCAGTACATCCTCAACGGCTTTGATTTCTTCATCGCCAATCGCAGGGCGAGAGAAAGGAAGGAAGTGACTCATAAAAATGTAGCCTAATTAATGAATGAATAAAAAACAATTATATACAAACTATTGTTCACCGGCATCCGTCTTATTAAGAAAACATTAAAAAAACCTTAATAATTACTTGGGGATAAGCTTAACAACAGTCATATTATTGCAAAACCTGCCAATCAATATGATCAACATCATTGATGCACTTGATATTTGTATTAAATGTAGTTGATAATAATTTTTCGTCCAATAAGAGTGCAGATGCGCCAGAATTAACCAAATATCCATTTTTTATGAGCCAAACTCTGTCTGCTTTTTGATGGGAATGATTCAAATTATGCGTACTCATAATAACAGCGCCACCTTGTTGGCAAAACTTATCAACCCACTTGTCCAAAATCGCCAACTGTACGACATCTAAATTATTAGTTGGTTCATCAAGTAACATTAATTTCCCTTTTAAATCATAACTTGACCATAATTGGATAAATGCGCCAACAATTCTGATCCTCTGCCATTCGCCTCCCGATAAATGATGAATATTTTTTGACAATAACTTGTCAATTTTAAAATCATTTAACAGCATATTTAACTGCTGAATATCCATTTTCGACAATTTGTGATATAGCGAGAGATAATGAAAAACAGACATAAATGACAAAGCTTCCAATTGTTGTATAACAATGCTCTGCATTCTAGAAAGATCATCATATTTATAATGTCTTATTGAAGTTTCGTTTAGAATGATTTCTCCACTAAACGAAAACTCTCCTGCTATCGCCATTAAAAGCGTACTTTTTCCTGCGCCATTAGCACCAATTAAGTGGATACGTTCGCCATAACTTACTTGCTCTGTAAATGCGTTAAGTCGATCATCAACACTTAAATTATTAAGTTTAAGTAACGCCATATTACAAACGCCCCATCTCTTTGGTTGCCAATAACCAAATAAATAAAGGTGCACCAAGTGTTGCTGTAATCACACCTATCGGAACTTCTGCACCATTTAAAATCAAGCGAGATAGCAGATCAGCAAGCAATAACAATACGCCACCAGCAAGCGCACACGCGGGTAGTAACGTTTTATAATGGGTTAGCCCAGATAATCTTAATAAATGCGGTACAACAAGCCCTACAAAACTGATAGCCCCCGCTAAAGCAACGCTCAGCCCTATCAATAACCCAACGGCTAAAATAAACCAATTTCGCCATTGATTAACGGATATGCCTAATTGTTTTGCTCTAAATGAACCTAAAGATAAATAATTAAGAACATCAGCTTGTAGAATAAGGATCAAGAGAATAGGCATAAGAGCCCAAAATAAGATTTGATGACGCCAATCAATACCGCTAAAACTCCCCATCAGCCAATACATTAATTGCCTTAAATCCAAAGCCGAACTGAAATAAACCAACCAAGTCATTATTGCACTCGCCATAACGCCTAATGCCACACCAATTAATAATAACTGAGCATTAGACAGCTTTTTAATTCGAGTAAAAAACATTAATAAAATAGTAATTCCTAATGCACCAAATATCGCCGCACTGCTTATTAACCAATAGCTTAAACCTATTTGTAAAACAATAAGTAATACAACACACACTCCCGCACCACTGCTTACTCCTAATAACCCGGGCTCTGCAAGTGGATTTTGGAACAGAGCCTGCATAATAGCGCCCGCAATTGCCAAACTTGCACCAACAGTCACGACAGCAAGTATTCTCGGTAAACGGATCTGCCAAACAAATAAATAGGCATCATCTGTTAACCATTGATGTGGGAATAACGAAATCTCACCGACAGAGAGGGAAAAAATAAATAAGAAACATAATACTAATGCCATTAGAAACAGTTTTTTTCTGTCGTCAATGCGTTGTCTCTTGGTAAATTTAATCAGAGGATTAACTTCTTTATTCATTTCGTTCCCTATCCATGCAACAACGGTTCTTACTATTTTTATTTATAAAGTCATTTTTTAGCAACATAACATGTTCGCATTCAATGATGAAAAACTAAATTGAGAACATGCAAGCCCATCTCTAATAATGAAGAAAAAAACTAGGATTAACTATCACAGTATTGATGTAAATAAGAGATAAAAAGGAAGAGTCAAAATAAGAAATGAGAATAAAGAGGAAAGGTAATTAGACAATAAAAACATTCCATCTAAATAGAAATATCCATTCAGTCTATATTGATAAATATAAACACCCCAATACGGCTATCATCAAAATCAGATACAGATAAAAGTGATAAAAAAACGGCTTTCAAAGAAAGCCGTTTTGGATGTTTTTAAATCTTATTCTTTTGGTGTTGCGCTTTCAACCCGGCTTTTTAACTTTTGTCCTGGGCGGAAAGTAACAACACGGCGAGCTGTAATAGGAATGTCTTCCCCAGTTTTCGGATTACGACCTGGGCGCTGATTTTTATCACGTAGGTCAAAGTTTCCGAATCCAGACAGCTTCACCTGTTCCCCATTTTCAAGAGAACGACGCACTTCCTCAAAAAAGGATTCTACAAGGTCTTTTGCATCGCGTTTGCTAACACCAAGTTTTTCAAACAGATTTTCTGCCATTTCAGCTTTTGTAAGCGCCATAGGTCTAGTCCCTCAAGGATGCTTGGAATCGCTGTTTCAATGCTGCTACACAGTGACTTACTGTTGCAGCAATCTCATCTTCTTCCAGTGTATGCTCGATATCCTGCAAGATTATGCTAATAGCGAGGCTTTTATAGCCCTCTGCTACTCCCTTACCACAATACACGTCAAATAAGTTTATGCCAACTATTTGATTTCCGCCAACTTTCTTACATTCGGCTAAAATATCTTCTGCAGCAACATCATTCGGAACAACTACAGCGATATCTCTACGATTCGAAGGGTAACGAGAAATTGCTTTTGCTTGTGGTAAACTGCGATTTGCAATTGCATTCCAACGTATTTCGAATACTACCGTACGACCGTTTAAGTCAAGTTTACGTTCAAGCTCTGGATGAACAACGCCAATACAGCCAATATATTCATTTCTCAGATAAATCCCAGCACTTTGTCCCGGATGAAGTGCTGAATGACTAGCTGGTTTAAATGTAATTTCATCTAGCTGGCCTGTCAATTCCAGAATTGATTCAATATTACCTTTCAAATCAAAGAAATCAACAGTTTGCTTATCTAAATTCCAATGTTCTTCATAACGGTTGCCCGCGATCACACCAGCTAACATAAGTTCCTGACGTATTCCATATTCTGCTTGATTATCAGGAACAAAACGCAGACCTGCTTCAAATAACCTAACTCTAGATTGTTGACGGTTCTGATTATATACAGTTGTAGTCAATAATCCGGTTAATAGAGACAGTCTCATTGCTGACATATCCGCTGAAATTGGATTAGGCAGAATTAATGCTTCTTCATTTGGATGTAATAAAGATTGGATCTTAGGATCAACAAAACTATAAGTAATTGCTTCTTGGAAGCCATTATCTACTAGCATTGTTTTAACGCGTTTTAATGATAAGTTTGCTTCGCGATGATTGGTCATCACTAAATCAGCGCGTAATGGCACATCTGGAATATTGTTGTAGCCATAAATACGAGCAACTTCTTCAATTAGATCTTCTTCGATTTGAACATCGAAACGCCATGAAGGAACTGTTGCTAACCAGCCGTCATTTTCAACAGAAACTTTGAAACCTAAGCGAGTTAATGAGTCCAGAACTTGTGCATCATCAATCACGTGACCTAATAAACGGTCTAATTTTTTACGTGTTAGTTTGACTGGTGCAATATTTGGTAAATGTGCTTTATTGGTTACATCAATCACTTCACCAACTTCACCACCACAAATTTCTAGCAGTAATTTAGTTGCACGCTCAATTGCGTTGTATTGCAGCTCAGAATCAACGCCACGCTCAAAACGATGAGAAGCATCAGTATGTAAGCCATAACGACGTGCGCGGCCTGTGATGGATAATGGAGAGAAGAATGCACACTCTAAGAAGACATTTTTCGTATCTTCATTAACACCTGATGATTCACCACCGAAAATACCTGCCATACCCAATGCTTGTTTTTCGTCAGCAATAACTAATACATCATCTTTTAATGTGATTTCATTGCCATCAAGTAAAGTCAGTTTCTCACCATCTTTACCCATACGAACAACAACAGCACCTTCAACGCGATCAAGATCGAATGCGTGTAGCGGTTGACCCATTTCAAGTAGAATTAAGTTGGTAATATCAACAATTGGGTCAATAGAACGAATGCCACCACGGCGTAACTTTTCTTGCATCCATAAAGGTGTTTTTGCTTTCACATTCATATTGGTGAAAACACGACCTAAATAACGTGGACATGCTTCTGGTGCTTCAACACGGACAGGGAATGTTGCTGATGAAGTTGCCGCAACAGGCGACATATCAGGTACTTGGCATTCCATTTTGTTGATAACAGCGATATCACGAGCAACACCTAAAATACCTAAGCAATCTGCACGGTTTGGTGTAATGCTAATTTCAATCGCATTATCATTTAATTTTAAGTATTCACGAATATCCATGCCAATAGGTGCATCAGCAGGTAATTCAATAATACCTTCATGATTTTCTGAAATAGCTAATTCAGAAAATGAGCACAGCATACCTTCAGAAGGTTCGCCACGCAGTTTTGCTGCTTTAATTTTGAAATCGCCTGGTAATACAGCACCAACTGTTGCGACCGCAACTTTTAGACCTTGACGGCAGTTAGGTGCACCACAAACGATATCGAGTAATCTATCACCGCCTACGTTAACTTTCGTTACACGTAATTTATCGGCATTAGGGTGTTGTCCACACTCAACAACTTCACCTACAAACACACCGTGAAAATCGCCGGCAACAGCTTCAACACCGTCAACTTCAAGGCCAGCCATTGTCAGTTGTTCAGAAAGCGCTTCGCTACTAATCGCTGGGTTTACCCACTCACGTAACCAAAGTTCACTGAATTTCATGAGATAATCCCACCTTATTTAAACTGTTTGAGGAAACGAAGATCGTTTTCGAAGAATGAACGCAAGTCAGTGACACCGTAACGTAACATAGTCAGACGTTCCATACCCATACCGAACGCAAAACCTGAATAAACTTCAGGATCGATACCTACATTACGTAATACATTTGGGTGAACCATACCGCAACCCAACACTTCTAACCATTTGCCATTCTTACCCATTACATCGACTTCTGCTGAAGGCTCTGTGAATGGGAAATAAGAAGGACGGAAACGAATTTCCATATCTTCTTCAAAAAAGTTTTTCAGGAAATCGTGTAGTGTTCCTTTTAAATTGGTAAAGCTAATGTCTTTATCAACAATTAAGCCTTCAATTTGGTGGAACATTGGTGTGTGAGTCTGATCGTAGTCATTACGATATACGCGACCTGGTGCGATGATGCGAATAGGTGGCTGCTTATCTTGCATGGTACGAATTTGCACACCTGATGTTTGTGTACGCAGTAAACGTTTTGCATCAAACCAGAAAGTATCGTGGTCAGCTCTTGCTGGGTGATGTGCAGGAATATTCAACGCATCAAAGTTGTGATAATCATCTTCAATTTCAGGGCCAGATTCTACAGAAAACCCTAATTCGCCAAAGAAAGTTTCAATACGTTCAATTGTACGAGTTACTGGGTGTAGACCACCGTTTTCAATACGGCGACCAGGCAAAGATACATCGATTTTCTCAGCAGATAAACGTTCGTTTAATAATGCTGATTCAAGATAATCTTTACGAGTATTCAGCGCTTGCTGAACCTCTTGTTTAGCCTGATTAATGACAGCCCCTGCAGCTGGACGATCTTCCGCGGGTAAGTCGCGCAGCGTGGACATCTGAAGCGTTAAATGACCTTTTTTCCCCAAGTATTCAACACGAACCGAATCCAGCGCAGCAACATCCTGTGCCTCTTCGATAGCTGCTTTAGCTTGAGCAACGAGTTCAGCGAGATGTGGCATCGTTTCCTCTTCCTTTGACCTGATGAGGTCTATTAGTTGTTATCAATGATGACGAATAAAATTGCCCTTTTTGGTTTCTAACCCAGTATTGGGATCTGAAAACAAAAAAGCCTCCATATTGGAGGCTCAGGCGCTACTTTTCGTTTCTTTTCTTACGCGCAAAAGCCCCCTTGAATTAGGCGCTAAAGTAAAAAAAGAAACGGAAAAAAGCGATATTTAACATTGATAATGTCTCTTAAAATATTAACTTATTGAATTTATATCATTAAGCCACAAATTTAGACAAAATAAAAGAGGGAGAAAACTCCCTCTTCCATTGCTTAATAAATAATTAAGCCAGAGCACCTTTCGCTTTTTCAACTAAAGCAGCGAATGCTACTTTGTCGAATACAGCGATGTCAGCCAGAATCTTACGGTCGATTTCAATGGATGCTTTTTTCAGACCATTGATGAAACGGCTATAAGACATACCGTTCTGACGAGCTGCTGCGTTGATACGCGCGATCCACAGCTGACGGAACTGACGTTTTTTCTGACGACGGTCACGGTACGCATATTGACCAGCTTTGATTACAGCCTGGAAAGCTACACGATATACACGTGAACGTGCACCGTAATAACCTTTAGCTTGCTTTAAAATTTTCTTGTGACGAGCACGGGCGATAACACCACGTTTAGCACGAGCCATATTAAACTCCTAAATGTCTATATTCTGTTAAAAAAGTGATACTTATGCGTATGGTAAGCAAGCTACGACCAGACCTAAATCTCCTTTAGAGACCATGCCTTTTGGACGTAAATGACGTTTACGCTTAGTTGATTTTTTAGTCAGAATGTGACGGAGGTTAGCATGCTTGCGCTTGAAGCCACCACTAGCAGTTTTTTTAAAGCGCTTAGCTGCGCCGCGTACTGTTTTAATCTTTGGCATTTCTATAATCCACTTCGCATTGTTAATAACATAAAATAATAAGGCGAATAGCAATCAGCCTCTAAAGGCTGACGCTATTACTTGAATTGCCCGACTATTTCTTCTTCGGCGCTAACACCATGATCATCTGACGCCCTTCAATCTTATTAGGGAAAGATTCAACAGCAGCCAGTTCATCCAAATCTTCACGGATACGGTTAAGCATTTCCATACCGATTTGTTGGTGTGCCATTTCACGACCACGGAAACGCAGTGTGACTTTGGCTTTATCGCCATCTTCAAGAAAACGAATCAGGTTGCGTAGTTTGACCTGATAGTCGCCTTCATCTGTACCAGGACGGAATTTAACTTCCTTAACCTGAATAACTTTTTGTTTCTTTTTCTGTTCTTTGAGAGTCTTACTTTTCTCATAGAGGAATTTGCCGTAGTCCATAATACGACAAACCGGCGGCTCGGCATTAGGACTAATTTCTACTAAATCAGCACCTGCTTCCTCGGCTTTCTCAAGAGCCTCTTTCAGACTAACAACTCCAATCTGTTCGCCATCTAAACCTGTTAAACGAACTTCATGAGCGCGAATCTCACCATTGATGCGATTCTGACGCGTTGATTGAATTCTTTTTCCGCCTTTAATACCTTATTCCTCCAACTGATGAAGACTTCTGCTTCTAATTTCTTGCAGAAGCTTTTCTTTAAATTCGTTAACGTCGATACTGCCAAGGTCTTTTCCTCGACGAGTACGAACCGCCACTTTGCCTGATTCAACTTCTTTATCGCCACAGACAAGCATGTACGGAACACGACGTAAAGTATGTTCACGAATTTTAAAGCCAATCTTCTCATTTCTCAAGTCTGCTTTTGCACGAATTCCGGCATCTTGCAATTCTTTGACGAGTTTTTGTACATAATCAGCCTGTCCATCCGTGATATTCATCACGACAACCTGCTGTGGTGCTAACCAAGTTGGGAAGAATCCTGCGTATTCTTCTGTCAGAATACCAATAAAACGTTCTAAGGATCCTAGCACTGCTCGGTGTAACATAACAGGTACTTTACGCTCGTTGTTTTCGGCAACATAAGATGCGCCTAAACGACCTGGTAGTGAGAAGTCTAATTGTACTGTACCACACTGCCATGCACGATCTAAACAATCGTAAAGTGTAAATTCAATTTTAGGGCCATAAAACGCCCCTTCGCCTGGCTGATATTCAAATTCAATATTGTTATCAGTTAAGGCTTTTGCTAAGTCTGCTTCAGCAACATCCCATAATGCATCTTCACCGATACGTTTTTCTGGGCGAGTAGACAGCTTAACAACGATTTTTTCAAATCCGAAAGTAGAATATACATCATAAATCAATTTGATGCAGTCATTTACTTCACTTAAAATTTGTTCTTCAGTACAGAAGATATGCGCATCGTCTTGTGTAAAGCCACGAACACGCATTAAACCATGTAATGCACCTGATGGTTCATTACGATGGCAACTACCGAATTCAGCCATACGTAATGGCAAATCACGGTAAGAACGTAAACCTTGTTTGAAGATTTGTACGTGACCTGGACAGTTCATTGGTTTAATACAATATTCACGGTTCTCTGAAGATGTTGTGAACATGTTTTCTTTGTAGTTTTCCCAGTGACCTGTTTTTTCCCAAAGAACACGATCCATCATAAATGGACCTTTTACTTCTTGGTAATCATATTCTTTTAATTTACAACGTACAAATGTTTCTAACTCACGGAAAATAGTCCAGCCATCATTATGCCAGAAAGCCATACCCGGCGCTTCTTCTTGCATATGATATAAATCAAGCTGTTTACCAATTTTACGGTGGTCACGTTTAGCTGCTTCTTCTAAGCGATCTAAGTAAGCTTTTAACTGTTTCTTATCAGCCCAAGCTGTACCATAAATGCGTTGTAGCATTTTATTATCGCTGTTACCGCGCCAATATGCACCTGCGATTTTCTGTAATTTAAAGTTATGACAGAAACGCATGTTTGGAACGTGTGGCCCACGGCACATATCAACATATTCTTGGTGATGATAAAGACCTGGTTGAGAGTCTTGGCTAATGTTTTCGTCAAGAATAGCAACTTTATAGTCTTCACCACGAGAAACAAATGTTTCACGAGCTTCAGCCCAGCTTACGCGTTTTTTAATAACGTCATAATCTGTTTTCGCCAACTCTAGCATGCGTTTTTCTAGAGTGTCTAAATCTTCCTGTGTTAGAGAATGGTCTAAATCCACATCGTAGTAGAATCCATTTTCAATAACAGGACCAATCGCCATTTTGGTGTGTGGCCATAATTGTTTAATTGCATGTCCCAGTAAGTGGGCACAAGAGTGACGAATAATCTCAAGACCTTCATCATCTTTTGCGGTGATAATCGCCAGATTCGCATCATGTTCGATTAATTCGCAAGCATCCACCAGCTCACCATTAACACGGCCTGCAATACATGCTTTCGCAAGTCCAGGACCGATATCTGCAGCGACATCCATGACAGAAACTGCATTTTCAAATTGACGTTGGCTTCCGTCAGGAAGAGTAATAATTGGCATTTAAAATCCTTATTTACAGTGGTGACCCATACGCAAGATCACTTGTAAGCTTTTTATTTCATCTATATTCAGTACGTTACGACAAGTTCTCACTTTACCTCGCGAGGTTTGCACACAGTCATGTACGCATATTCATTTTATAAATATCCATAGCATCACTGAGCCTTATCGCAACTCAGGGGGGATATTATCACAGACAGTAAAGATTTATACATTTATCTGCCTATATTTCCCCAAGAAAACACGAAATGGAAACGACAAAAAAACCTCACTCATCACATTGTATTAATTGACTCGATACTCTTTTCTCTATCTCTTTTTTATCATCTATATTTTTGATGGCATAATTATATTCAAGATGTCGAAGTAAATAGCTAAAGCAGGTTTTTTCTTTGCTACGTTCATCAGCCAAATAATTATACCCATTGCATTGATAATTACTTGTATTTACTAGATTATTATCCAACATCGCTAAAATTAAGTTCTTACTTCCATTACTAAAAATAAAGGTGTTTATATCAAAAGGCATAACCCCTTTATCACAACCAGATGCGGATAATGCTGATGTATCCATAAGAATTTGAGTAAAGAGTTCAGGTTTTTTCTTTCCTTCATCAACAATATATTTAATGTCATCTTCAATGATTGCAAAACCTAATTTAATAAAAGGATCATTCTTATCGAGATATTTTTTAAGGTATTGAGCATATTGTAATCGGTGATTTCTTAATGCGTATATAAACTCTTTTCGATCAAAAATAATATAGTTTTTAAATTCAGGGCGTTGTTGAAGAATATAATCAATCTTTTTCGTATAATCATCAAAGGTGCCTATATACATTAATCCTTCTTGAAAAGTTTGTATTATGGTATTACCAAGTTCCTTTTTCTCTTCTTCTGTAAGAGTGCTATAAAATTTTTTATCGATAAATAAATCGACAACATTTTCATTCCATTCTGCTATTGAAAACTCTCTATCAAACAGCGGATAGTTAGTCGGTCTATAATATAAATAAAGAGATTCTGTCTTCTTATTTTGTTTTACACACTCAGTTAAAAACCAGAGTGATTTTTTATCAAATGTTTTTATTAAATCTGTGTTATAAAAAAATTCCACTTCAATGCTATAAGGATCAGGACAACTTCCTTTCCAAACTTTATCCAATGCTTCTAAATCACCTTTTTGTAACAGCTGAATAACTCTCTCTTTTTTATCTCCCATCATTTTTTGTGGAAAATAATATGAGTTATAAGCTAAGAATGACAATGTGAAGGCTATCCAATAGCCCACTATTTTAGGGTCTCTTTTTCTGACGATATGAAGATAAATAAATGGGAGACAGAAAAATAATAGACCTAGAAAAATAAATTGAGGATCATTGCTCTTAATAAGAGCAAGCTCTCCCTTTGAAACTAAAGTGGCATTAAAATAGAAAAATATATTAATTAATATTAAAATCAAAGAGAACAAGATGGATTTTTTTAGTGGAGGCTGGATATATTTTAATGCTGATATAACAACAAAAAAATAATAAACGGGAGCTAAATACAAAATGGCCATTGCAATAAAAAAGACAGCCATTATGAAAACAGCAATTTCACCACTCATAAGCATCCTTATTTTATATTAAGTAAATACACCTACACAATATATTCACTATTTTCCTATCTGCCCTTCATTTGTATAATCACATTATAGTGTGAGTTTTTCATTATTCTATGTTCTTCTTCATATTTTCTATCATAGATAATATTCATTATTTTAGCCGTAATCGTAGATGTGCCAAGTATCAAAAATATACTTATCACTTTGCAATTCATAACTAATTTCATTACCATCAGTCCCAATCAAGCGGAAACCGTGGCTTTAAAAATAACATTCTCTGGGGCGGGCCAGAACTTTCATTGTTAACATAAAGGTGTATAACGTGTTTTATCTAAAGCCCCGCCCTCGTAAATTGGTTTATGCTATTACCTTTGAAACTCTCGCCATTTTATTAAGCACTGTTTTACTGGCAATATTAAGCCAAAGCCAATCACATAATTCACTTCCCGTTGCAATCGCTGTTTCTGTTATTGCTCTGATTTGGAATTATATTTTTAATTCTTTCTTTGAATTAATTGAGTCAAAATTAGGGATCAAAAAACGCACAGTCATGGTACGACTTACCCATGCAATAAGTTTTGAATTAGGTCTATTCTTCTTTACCATTCCACTTTATATGTGGTGGTATAATGTAGGTTTTATCAAAGCGATAAGTATGGAAGTCACTATATTAGTGTTCTTCTTTATCTATACCTATTTATTTACGCTCGTTTTCGATAAATTATGTCCTCGTGTTTATTCGACAGAAAATAAAGTGGTGTAATGGCTTAATCCTGTCGATACTCAGTAGGACTTTTATTAAAGTATTGGCGAAATGCCTGACTAAATGCAGAGTGCGAGTCATACCCAACTGCTAGGGCTATATTTTCAATATTTACTGATGTGTATTTTAATAATTCAGCGGCTTTGCTAAGTCGCTGTTGCGTGACATATTGCATCACAGACACTCCCACCTCTGCTTTCATTTTTCGCTGTAATGTACTCGCTGATGTATTAAAAGCTAAAGCAATATCATGTGTTGTTAATGGTGTATGTAATTTATTCACTAGCCAAGCATCCAAACTATCGCGCCAACCTTTTTGTATTTCCATTTGAGCGAGTAATAAGCGCGTGATCGTGGAGTATTGATCTGGGGGTTGAGGATATTGATGTAGCCATTCCAATAACCCAATCGCTGCCGGTGACAATGCAAATTGCCCACCTTTCTCACTTAATTGCCATTGCGAGGTTGCAGGAAGTTCTAGAATAAGATTTTTATTATCTATATTGCCTGAAAAAGCATGATGAATGGTTGGAGGGATAATCAAGCAGTTTTGATTAGAAATCAGAAAGTCTTCTCGATTGAAATTGACTTCCATCGAACCCGAAAGCCCAAAAATAATCTGCCATAAATTATCATGCTGATGAGATACCGTCTCTTGTGTATAACATCGCAAATGCAATTGAGGTAATAACAAAAGACACTCCTTTATATCTATCCTGCTATTGAATAATTACTATATCAAAACTCAGCAGAACATCACTATTTAAGAGTGTCTTATCAAGATACTTATTTAGGCCAGACGAGAACCATTTGGTAAAGGTAAGTTAAACTCAGCCAATACAATTGCTCCCGTTTCATCAGGTGCCCCTGTAATTAAAACTTCAGATTTTATACCTGCAATGCGTTTAACTGGGAAATTACATACACATAAAATACGACGACCGACAAGTTCTTCGGGTGTATAGTTTACCGTAATTTGAGCACTTGAACGCTTTATACCTAATTCGCCCAAATCGACTTCCATAACATAAGCAGGTTTATTAGCTTTCTTATTTATTTCTGCACTAATAATCGTCCCTACTCTCATTTCTACACGTAAAAAATCATCCCATTCAATTAAATCTGTCATCTTTTTACCAATCTATTGTGTTTTCTGTTATATCACTATTACTGGATTATAGATTAACACGCATTATGCTTGCTCACCTGTGGTAAGGCAGTCATTCTCTGTTGAGAAACAATCACTCACATTCTTTTCTCTATTTTCATCATTCTGAATTTTACCTACTTTTTAATAACCGTTTAAATAACCATATCAATTCATAAATTTGTTATGTATAAAAAGTATTCTTAAGAAACGCATTGTTATTAACAACCCCAGAGAATATTTATTATGAAAAAGATAACAGAGTGGACAACACTGGAAGGAAAACTTGTACGTTTAGTACCTCTTAGCATGGAACATTATTCCGAACTTTATGAGCTAATTGAAAAAGATAGACCCGATGAACTTTGGTATACCACCGTTCCTTCAGTAACAGAATTACAACGCGATATTGAGCATAAGCTTCAGTTACAACAAAAAGGGCTAATGTTGCCTTTTTCCATTATTTCTAAAGCTGATAACCGTGTGGTCGGCATAACAACCTTTATGAATATTGATAATCAAACACCAAGATTAGAAATTGGTTCAACATGGTATGCCAAAGAAGTACAACGAACAGGAATAAACACAGAAGCTAAATATCTTTTACTTAAATATGCCTTAGAAGACTTGCAATGTATTGCTGTTGAATTTCGTACTCATATATTAAATCAGACTAGCCGTAGAGCGATTGAGCGACTTGGTGCAAAGCTGGATGGTATTTTGCGTAATCATAGATTAACAACAGATGGTCAAAAAAGAGATACTTGCGTTTATAGCATTACTGATTATGACTGGGGAGCGGTAAAAGTGCACTTAGAATGGCTTATGAAAAAATACTAATACACATTAAGAATATTACGAAGAAAATAACTTTTATCTCGTTTAATTTGTTATCATAATTACTCCTTAATTACCTGTTATTGGGAGCTTTTATATTCCATGCACTCTGTTTACCAGTTTTTTCAGGCTATCGGTCTTGGTCTTATTTTGCTTTTGCCTTTAACTAATCCATTAACGACTGTTGCTCTTTGGCTTGGCCTTTCAGGCAATATGACAAAGGAACAACGTAATCAGCAATCGTTAATGGCGTGTGTATATATTTTCCTCATTATGACCATCGCGTTCTATGCGGGACGGATCATAATGACAACCTTTGGTATTTCTATCCCCGGTCTTCGTATTGCAGGCGGAATGATAGTTGCCTTTATTGGCTTTAGTATGTTGTTTCCAAACACACCTAATGTCGACGATCCTATTTCAGACGATAACAATCCACATCGTAATCCCAAAGAGCCTAATATTGCCTTTGTTCCTTTAGCAATGCCAAGTACAGCAGGTCCCGGAACAATTGCAATGATAATCAGTACAGCAGCGTCAATCCCATCACGTACTGATATTGCACAATGGGTATTATATATCGCCCCTGTGACAACCTTCTTTTTAATTAGCGTTATCGTTTGGGTATCACTTCGTGGCTCCACCAGCATTATGAAGTATTTAGGCCACAGTGGTATTGACGCTATTTCTCGTGTAATGGGATTTTTATTAATCTGTATGGGCGTTCAGTTTATGATCAACGGTGTTCTTGAAATTATTGCTGATTTGCCTGCTTTATTAAAACAGGCTCAAGCAGCCGCTAATTTGCCAGATTAATTATCGCCCGCATGGTAAGCCGCTCTCACTTTTGCTAAATAGCGCGGCGCTTGAGAAGCCGGATGATTTTTTTCGACATAACGATAAAAATCATCCGCACTCATTGAATTAATTTTAGCGATAGCATTATTTCTATCTTTATCAAATGTTCTTAATAAAGCACCAGCGCCATTCACATAAGCAAGGATAGTGGCGTAATAAAGTGTTTCAGGATCGGCAATGCCAACAAGGTGGCGTTCTCTTAATAATTGAATATAGGCTGTACCTAAATCGATATTAATAGCGGGATCTTTTAATTGAGCTGTTGTTGGTTGCCCTGCCTTACCCCTATTTTGGTAAACATCTCTTCCCGCAGTCGATGCTTTAATTTGCATTAATCCAACTGCATTTGATTTGCTAATAACTTCAGGTCTAAAGTTTGACTCAACTTGGATAATCGCCTTAATTAATGTTTCATCGACATCGTAACGGTTTGATGCTTGTTGTATATGATTATCAAAAGGTGTTGATTTCCATTGTGCCGTTGAGATTGAAGCATTATTAACGCGGTTATTCACTGGTTTTTGGCTTAAAAAGCGTGATGTTTCTTTTTGAATAGGTTGACGAGCATGATCAGCACAACCAGCAAGAAGCAAAATTGCCAAAGAAAAGATGATTTTTACTTTCACGTTTTATCCTTTTGCATAAAGGGTTGTACAAGACATATTTATATATCAATGGGTTGTAGATATATTATTCTATTTTCACATAAAAATGCATGCTAAAATATGGCAAAGCGCGAGAAATAAATCAATCTATTACTACTTCTAGTGTGTGCGTTTTATCTCAAATCTACCCTATCCCTCAAAAATCCCTCAATTAGAATCGGAATATCTGCAGTAAATTTGGTGATATCTTCTCAAACGATGAATACGCATAATAACAATGTAAGAGTGACGTTTATCAATAACGATAAAAAACACAGAAGCATAATAAATACCAAGTTAATGAGAAAAATGAGCTTTTATTAATAATAAAAATAATCTCTCACACAAATAGTTACGAACTATTGTTAATTTTTGTGACAAAAACCGACAATCTACTTAACATTTCTTGGAATACATGTTGTTATCTTATTTCTAGTCGTTATCAAATGAAGCTTTTTACACAGAGATAACTTGACTTTTTTGAAATGATATTGATAATCATTATCAATTGAGAAAATAACTCTGCAACTATAAGGCAATAATAATATGGATATATTTCGCTCTGTACACAAACTTTCACTTACGGCTTTATGCCTTATGGCATCCGTATTTTTAACAGCACCTACACAAGCAAAAGATAAACTAAAAGTTGTCACCACATTTACTATTATTCAAGATATCGCTCAAAATGTGGCTGGAGATGCTGCGATTGTTGAATCAATCACAAAACCCGGCGCTGAAATTCACGATTACCAACCCACTCCTAAAGATATTGTAAAAGCTCAAAAAGCAGATCTTATCTTATGGAATGGTTTAAACCTTGAACGTTGGTTTGAACGCTTTTTTAATGAATTACGTAACGTACCTGCTGTTGTTGTCACTGAAGGCATCACACCAATGGCAATCAGTGAAGGCGCTTACAAAAACAATCCTAATCCACACGCATGGATGTCACCGAATAATGCATTAATCTATATTGAAAATATTCGCAAAGCGCTTGTTGAACATGATCCCGATAATGCAGCTATTTATAATCAAAATGCGGCAAATTACGCAGAAAAAATTAAACAACTTGATGCACCATTAAGAGAAAGATTATCTCGTATCCCACAAGAAGAGCGTTGGTTAGTAACCAGTGAAGGTGCATTCAGCTATTTAACCAATGACTATGGCTTTAAAGAAGTTTATTTATGGCCAATTAATGCCGAAGAACAAGGCACACCACAACAGGTTAAATATGTGATTGATACAGTTAGAGAACACAAGATCCCTGTTGTCTTTAGCGAAAGTACAATTTCAGATAAACCCGCAAAACAAGTCAGCAAAGAAACTGGCGCAAAATACGGTGGTGTTCTTTATGTTGACTCACTTTCCGCTGAAGGTGGTGAGGTTCCTACTTATATTGATTTAATTACTATTACAGTAGATACAATTGCGAAAGGATTTGGGCAATGAGCAATGTAAAAGCTAATCCTACATTAACTGTTGATAATGCCACGGTTACTTACAATAACGGCCATACGGCTATTTTTGATGCAAGCTTTTCTATCACTGGCGGCACTATTTGTGCCCTAGTGGGCATCAATGGCAGTGGTAAATCCACACTATTTAAAACCATTATGGGGCTGGTAAAGCCCTCTAAAGGTAAAGTGACATTAAACGATAACCCTATCCAACAGGCATTAAAACAAAATATGATCGCCTATGTTCCGCAAACAGAAGAAGTTGACTGGAATTTTCCCGTCCTCGTTTCTGATGTTGTGATGATGGGACGTTATGGAAAAATGGGCTTTTTTCGTATTCCTTCAAAACGCGATCATGAAGTTGTTGCAGCATCATTAGAACGCGTTGGCTTGTCAGGTTTAGGACATCGCCAAATTGGTGAGCTTTCAGGTGGTCAGAAAAAACGTGTTTTCTTAGCACGAGCAATGGCTCAAGAAGGTACTGTATTATTACTTGATGAACCGTTTACTGGTGTCGATGTTAAAACAGAAAATGCCATCATCGAGCTTTTACGCAATTTACGCGAAGAAGGCCACTTAGTTTTAGTCTCAACGCATAACTTGGGTAGTGTTCCTGAGTTTTGTGACCACGTTATTTTGATCAATAGAACCGTGTTAGACAGTGGTCCAACTGAAACAACATTTACACAGAAAAACTTAGAACACGCATTCGGTGGTGTATTACGCCACATCAGCCTATCGGGTTCTGATCTTCATGATGATGACGATCCACGCTCACTCACTGTCATTACTGATGATGAACGTGCTGCCGTCTTCTATGGTCATCAAGAAGAACACACTCCAGCGCACCAAAGCCAGCGCAAACAGGGAGATTAGCCATGCTAGATTTACTCCTACAACCTTTTGAATATAACTATATGGTGAAAGCGATTTGGGTAAGTGCCTTAGTGGGTGCTGTCTGCGCTTTTCTTTCATCCTATCTAATTTTGAAAGGTTGGTCGTTAATGGGAGATGCCCTTTCCCACTCAGTTGTTCCCGGTGTTGCAGGGGCTTATATATTAGGTTTGCCTTATGCAGTCGGTGCCTTTTTTACGGGTTTGCTCGCTGCATTATCAATGACATTTATTCGTCATATCACACGCCTTCGTGAAGATGCCGTTATCGGCTTTATTTTCTCCACTTTTTTTGCCTTTGGTCTGTTGCTGGTTTCGCTTAAACCGACAGCCGTCAACGTTCAGACCATCATTCTTGGAAATATTTTAGGTATTGCTGATGAAGATGTATGGCAAGTTGTGATTATTACAGGTGTCTCTTTCTTAGTTTTATTTTGTATCTGGAAAGACTTGCTGGTGGTTTTCTTTGATGAAGTTCATGCAAAATCAATCGGCTTATCGCCACTAAAATTAAAAATTATCTTTTTTACTCTTTTGAGCGCATGTACTGTTGCAGCTCTTCAAACTGTTGGTGCCATTCTTGTTATTGCTATGGTAGTAACACCCGGAGCAACAGCTTATTTACTCACAGACCAATTTAAACGACTTGCAATTATTGCTATCTGTATTGGCACAATAACAAGTGCAGTAGGTGCTTATCTTAGCTATTTCTTTAATGGTGCAACAGGTGGCGTGATTGTCACAATGCAAACATCTCTCTTTTTGTTGGCTTTCTTATTTGCGCCTAAACACGGCATGTTAGCTGCTCGCCGTCGTGCTCGTCAGAGTTCACAACAGTTGATCACACAATCTCATCAACATAAAGGATCAACAAAACAAGAAGAGGTGGAACTATGAATGAGTTGATGGAGTTTTTCATTGAACCTTTTCAATATCCGTTTATGCAACGCGCTATTGTTGCAGCCATTATTATAGGTATCGCCTGCGCTATTTTATCTTGTTATATGGTATTAAAAGGTTGGTCTTTAATGGGGGATGCTATCTCTCACGCCGTTTTACCTGGAGTCGTTCTTGCTTACGTCACCGCAATTCCATTAACTGTAGGCGCATTTCTTTCTGGACTATTTTGTTCTTTCGCCACAGGTTATTTAAAAGATCACAGCCGTATTAAAGAAGACACCGTGATGGGAATTGTATTCTCTGGCATGTTTGCAGTAGGTTTGGTCATTTTTGCCAGTGTCGATACCGACCAACATTTAATGCATATTTTATTTGGTAATATTTTAGGCATTACACCGGATGTATTAACTCAAATTAGTATTATCTGTGCAATCACCATCACTATTATGCTGGTTAAGCAAAAAGATTTTATGCTTTATTGCTTCGATCCAAACCAAGCAAGAATTGTTGGTTTACCCGTCACATTATTACACTATGGATTACTGTCTATTTTGGCATTAACCATCGTTGCCTCAATGCAAGCCGTTGGGATTATTTTGGTTGTCGCCATGCTTATTTCACCGGGGATCACCGCGTATTTATTAACACGCAGTTTTTCACGCATGATTATGTTAGCAATTGTATTTTCTGTTGCCTCTAGCGTTATAGGAACATTTATTAGTTTCCATATTGATGGAGCAACAGGCCCATGTATTGTGCTAACGCAAGCTGTGTTCTTTATTATTGCGCTACTCTGTAATCAGATTAAATTAGCAAAAATAAAGCGACAAACAAAACCCGCTAACGCCTGATAATATTCTTTATCTTAGCAAAAACGGGATAATCATCCCGTTTTTTAGCTTTATACTTTATTGATTTAATTAAAGTGTTATTGTCATAGTATAAACATCGCTCGTTATTATTTTATTTGGGTCTACTAAGTAAACAACTTTGCGAGGTGTAAGTATGTGGCAGAATATAGGTCGTTTACTGGAATCAAACTTAGGATTTTCAGCAAAGATAAACGAAAAAATTCACCTTTCTAGTGGCGATATTCATCACACATGGAAAATTTATTATGGTGATACGCCTGTTTTTGTGAAATCCAACTTGCGTGAATTTCTGCCTAATTTTAAAAATGAGGCAGAACAACTCGAAATGTTGGCAAAAAGCCAAACAATTCGAACTCCTCGGGTTCTTGGTATCGGTAATAGTAAAGATGCCAGCTTCCTGCTTCTTGAGTTTTTGCCTGTTCAACCATTTACACCTCATAGCGCCTACTGTTTTGGACAACAACTAGCAAGACTACATCAGTGGGAAGACCAACCTAGCTATGGCTTTGATTTCGATACCCAAATCGATACAACACCTCAACTCAATAGCTGGGAAAAACGCTGGAATCACTTTTATTCAGAAAAACGTATTGGCTTTCAGTTACAACTGGCTTCTGAGAAAGGCATGATTTTTGGGGATATTGATGAGATCACTCAAATCATCAATCATCGCCTTGCTGATCATAATCCACAACCCTCTTTGCTTCACGGCAACTTATGGCCTAAAAACTGCGCTGCAATTGGTCAATCAGAAGGTACGGTGTTCGATCCTGCTTGTTATTGGGGAGATCGAGAGTGTGATATCGCGATGTTACCGCTTTGCACAGCAGTACCTGCAAATATTTTCGATGGCTATCAAAGTGTTTGGCCACTATCAGATAAGTTTTTATCACGTCAGCCTATTTACCAACTCTATTTCTTCCTTAACCGTTGCAATCTATTTGGAGGAGAGGAAAATTATTTAGAAGTCAGAAAAATAATTGATGACCTATTAGCAACACCTTAATAGGAAACGAGTGAAGTCGTGCTGAGATAAAATACATAAACTAAAAATATAACCTCGCCAGATTCAGTTGTGCGAGGTTTATTTTTCCCTTTAGTTAATATAAATGAACCGTCCTCGTTCACTTTAAAGCAGTGTTACCATCCTAAGAATTTCATCAAAAAATAGCCGATTGCAATGACAATTAGAGGTGATAGATAAAGCACCATAATTTGCGTAAAGATAGTATGTCGAGGCAATTTGATATTTTGTTGCAATTCCTCAGCCGTCACACCACTTTTCATTGCACGCTCTATAATCAGCTGATCTTGTATATTTTCCTTCAAATATTTCACTTGGCGATAAATTCGTAATCCTGATGCACTAAATGCTAAGCCAATAAACATAAAAAGAAAGATAACAAAAAAAGTGATATTTTCTTGGCTAAATCCCATTTGTGTATTGGGGATAGGTGAATTTCGCCAGAAAAAATCTAAGAAAGGTGTATTAAATTGCACCATTTCCGCTAATACACGAAAAAAGTCATTAATTACGGCATTTACACCATCACCACTTGGGCGTTGTATTGCAGCCAATCCTGTCAATGATACGGCTGTCGAAATAAAGGCAGGAATAAAAATAAGCCAACCAAGTACACGCTTTAAAATGGCATACAATCCTGCATATTGATAACTCATCACATCCTCACTAGTAGAATTCGTCAATATTTATCTGTTTATCGTAGTCTAATTAACGGCTAATACGACAATAAATTAATAGTAGCTATTCTCTCTATTTATTTTACACAATAAATAAGAAACTGATTAAAAAGATTTTCTTTGTAACTCTTGCTACAATCGCCACTCGACAACATAGACCTTATTTATGGAGAGTAACATGTCTTTTAAATTCCCTATTGAAGCTGCAATATTTGATATGGATGGTTTATTAATCGACTCTGAACCATTTTGGCAGCAAGCAGAACATGAGGTCTTTGCTGAATTAGGCGTCGATTTATCCCTCGCATCGGCAATGCCCGATATGGTTGGGTTAAGAATAAACGAAGTCATTGATTTATGGTATAGAGCATCACCTTGGCAAGGCCTGTCAAAACAAGAAGCAAAACAAAAAATGGTTTCTCGTGTTGTCAAATTGGTCGAAGAAACAAAGCCACTATTACCGGGTGTCGAGCATGCTTTAGAGCTTTGCAAATCATCAGGGTTAAAAATTGCACTGGCATCCGCATCTCCTGACTTTATGCTTGAGCGTGTACTTGAGTTATTTAATATTCGTCATTACTTCTCTGCCGTCGTATCTGCTGATGAATTGCCACACAGCAAACCTCACCCAGAAGTTTATCTAAACGCAGCTAAAGCTCTTAATCTTGATCCTATCCACTGTGTTTCATTAGAAGATTCTCGCAATGGTATGATTGCTTGTAAAGGTGCAAGAATGCGCTCTATCGTTGTGCCAGCAACAGAACAATTTAATGATAAACAATGGGGCTTAGCTGATGTAAAAATTGCGTCACTCAACGAACTAACGCAACTGCATTTATTGGGCTAATTTCCATAAATAAAAAGGATATTCTGCTTTGTAAGATATCCTTTTTATTCTATTTTTAATGTTCACAGCTCTCCTCACTCTTTTTATCTTTAAGGCATCCACTTGTGCATTTCGTTTAATGCCCACTTGCCTTTATCTAACTTTTCAGTTTTTTATCCTAAATTCGATCATTTTTAAATCAATCAAATAAAATATTCCTGTTATTCCTTAATATTTAAGGCAATTTTTATCTTTTTTGTCTGTTAGTTATCGTCAAAACCTTTTATACTTCATTACTGTATAAATGAACAGCAAACGAACAGACATGGAATGACAGCAGAAGGACATCTACTTTTTTCTGTAGCAACACTTGTGTTAGCGCAGAAACTTGAAATAACGCCAGCTCTTGCTCATGGTGATTGGTTTCACATGATCCCTGCTGTCTTATTAGGCTCACTCCTACCTGACTTAGATCACCCTGGTTCTATTCTTGGGCGATTATTCCGTATTATCTCTCTACCTCTATCAAAACTCTGTGGTCATAGAGGCTTTACACATAGCTTGCTTGCATTTTGTGGTTTAGCTATTTTGTGGGAAACCCAAGTTTCATCACGTTGGGATATTTCTGCTGATATCTTCCATGCCCTTTTATTGGGCTATCTTAGCCATCTCATTGCCGATATGTTAACTCCCGCTGGCGTTCCTTTCTTGTGGCCTTTAAAAATGCGTTTTGCATTACCTATTTTAGGCAAAAAGAATAATAAAAAAGGCGAGAGATTTATCTCTGTTTTGATCCTTGTTGGTGCGCTTTTTTTACCTCCTCACCTTACTGTTACCCTACCTTCGCAAGTCAACAACTGGTTACAGATGTACCACGATAAGCGTACTAATTTTTAACACCCCCTGACAAAACCCTACGTTTCTCTATCTATTTATAAATTCTTACATCTTTTTGTGCCTACTTTCCTTGTCTTTATAACCAAACGATTATATAAAATAATAATTAATTATAAAAAGTTATTAACAATCCTGTTACCATATAACGAATTGGTGCTGTTATATCCTTTCTTATTACCTAAGAACTCATATCGCATACAATCGTCGAAATTATATAAATAAAGATCTCGTTGGAGAGTTAAGATGAATTTTCCGTTAATCATTAACGTACTCGTCTTTGTTGTGCTATTACTCATCTTGGCTAAATTAAGTCAACGTCAGTGGAGCCTTTCAAAGAAAGTTCTTGTTGGTTTAGTTTTTGGTGTTGCTTTTGGACTAGCACTGCACGCATTCTATGACTCACACGATCCTATTATTAAAGAATCTATTCTTTGGTTTAATATCGTGGGTAATGGCTATGTACAACTGTTACAAATGATCATTATGCCATTAGTCTTTGCCTCTATTCTTAGTGCCGTAGCTCGTTTGCATCAAGCATCATCACTAGGAAAAATTAGTGGTCTCACTATTGGCACACTATTATTCACCACAGCTATTTCTGCCTTAATCGGTATTGTTATTGCTAATTTATTTGGCTTAACAGCAGAAGGCTTAGTGCAAGGTGAACAAGAAGCACAGCGCCTGATTGCGCTTGAACAAAATTATATGGGCAAAGTTTCTGACTTAACGATGCCACAACTTATTTTGTCATTTATTCCTAAAAATCCATTTGCTGATTTAACTGGTGCAAGCTCAACATCGATTATTAGTGTTGTTATCTTTGCGACTTTCTTAGGTATGGCAGCACTGAAATTACTCAAAGAAGATCAGCCTCGTGGTGAGAAAGTTTTAGTCGCGATTGATTGCTTACAATCATGGATCATGAAGCTAGTTCGTATTGTTATGATGTTAACACCTTACGGTGTAATGGCTCTGATGACCAAAGTTGTTGCAAGCTCAAATATGCACGACATCATTCAATTAGGAAGCTTTGTTGTCGCCTCTTATGTTGCTATTGGCTTAATGTTTGTTGTTCATGGTTTACTGGTCAGCTTTACAGGTTTAAACCCGATTAAATTCTTCAAAAAAGCGGGACCTTTATTAGCATTTGCATTTACAAGCCGTTCAAGTGCTGCAAGTATTCCGCTAAATATTGAAACACAAATTAAGCGTGTTGGTGTGCCAGAATCTATTGCAAGTTTCTCATCATCTTTTGGTACAACTATTGGTCAAAATGGTTGTGCGGGTATTTACCCTGCGATGTTAGCCGTTATGGTTGCACCTACTGTGGGCATTAACCCATTAGATCCAATGTGGATCGCAACTTTAGTTGCTATCGTGACTGTTAGCTCTGCCGGTGTTGCTGGTGTGGGTGGTGGTGCAACATTTGCAGCTCTTATCGTTTTACCTGCAATGGGCTTACCGGTGACATTAGTTGCTCTGTTAATCTCTGTAGAGCCGTTAATCGATATGGGACGTACAGCATTAAACGTTAGTGGCTCAATGACAGCAGGTACAATCACCAGCCAGATCATGGGACAAACCGATAAAGCTGTCTTCAACCAAGATGAAGAAACTGAACTTACAGTAAAATAAACTTTATCTACCTCTATTGATAAAGCCAGTTCATTTTGAACTGGCTTTTTTTTGTATCTATATTAAGTTACATATCTTCTATTAATATCATTCACCAATATCAATAAAAAAATCTACAAACATAACAAGGTAAAGATCGTGCAAAAAATTATGCGCGTTTTGCGTAAACTCTATAAATATGAAAACAGTCAATATGATCCTGAACGCCAAGTCTCACTGTATCAGCTTGATATTCTTTCAGACAAAGAACGAAACTTGTTATCTGAGGCCAATTGGCAACCTAATATTATAGAAAGATTTGCTGATCACGCTGATGTTATTACAAAACTAAATAGCTTAAAGGATAATCCATTACTCACCCAAGAACGTTGCTTGAATGCTTTTATTGCGGGTGTCGGTGGCAGTTATCTCAGAGGTCGTTCTGTTTTAGGGGCTTTTCATAAATTACAAAATTTGCCATTACACGATTATGAAGAGAAGCCTCAATATGCCTGCTATTGGGTTTGTAGTGATGGTGATCAGCAAAAACATATTAATGACAGCTATTTTCAATATTGCCTCTATTACGGTAATTCTTATACAGGCAATCCCTCTTATGCTTACTTGAATTTAAAACATCTACTCACCGTCACGCCTGTTAGCCCAACACAAGCAGATAAAGAGATCTTCAAGCAATTACTCCAATTATTGCGCAATGCACCTGAAGATGAGACACCGGGTAAATTTGAAAAGCGGTTAAATGAGGCTAAATTAATTTCTGGTGATAGATATACCAAACGAGGCGTTTTGCACTCACTTGCCTTAATTGGTGTTATTCCTAATGCCTATATTCCATTATCTTTGGATCATTGGGCTAATTTCGGCGATATTACCATTGCAGAAAATCAACTTAATAACACAAAAGGCCGCTCTGATATGGAAATGCCGTGGGCGGGCTGGAAAGGCAATCTAAAAATTGATGAAGAAAAAGTGGCGATATACTTTGGCGAATATTTAGATTAAACATCCTGTTCTTTATAAATAGAAAGCGCCCAATACTTTCATATCGAGCGCTTTAATTTGAGAGTTCGCGATTAGACTTTCAACCTTATTTCAGATACTCACCGTTACGTAGTGCTTCAATACGCTTATCTAATGGTGGGTGAGATAAAAATAGCTCGCTGAATGACTTATTACGGCCATTAATACAGAAAGCCATCATGCTACTTTCTTCTTGTGGCTCGTAACTTGTTTTCAAACGTTGCAATGCAGCTATCATTTTCTCACGACCGACAAGCTTTGCAGAGCCTGCATCTGCATGGAACTCACGATAACGTGAGAACCACATTGTAATAATGCTGGCAAGAATACCGAATACAATTTCCAGAACCATTGAAACACCCATATATACCCACGGGTTTCCATTGCTATTTTCGCTCTCTTCATCATTAGAGATAAAGTTGGCAACGAATTGGGCAATGATACGAGAAATAAAGATAACGAAAGTATTCACAACACCTTGTAGCAAGGTCATGGTTATCATATCACCATTAGCAACGTGGCTAATTTCGTGAGCAATAACCGCTTCCGCTTCATCACGGCTCATACTGGCTAACAAACCGGTACTCACAGCCACCAGCGATGCATCACGACGAGCACCTGTTGCAAATGCATTAATATCAGGCGCATCATAAATTGCCACTTGTGGCATTTTAATACCGACTTGTTCAGATTGGCGTCTTACTGTATCTAATAACCAGCGCTCTACTTCTGAAGTTGGGTTTTCAATAACTTGACCACCTACTGAACGTAATGCCATCCATTTTGACATTAATAGTGAAATAAATGCACCACCAAAGCCAAATAAGCCCGCCATGATCATCAAGCCTTGAACACTACGACCTTGTATACCTGTTAAAGATAAGATGATCCCAAAAACAAACATAACGGCTAAGTTTGTTAACAGGAATAAAGCAATTCTCATCATATTGATACTGTTCCTATTTTATCTAATTATCACATTGCAAAAACTGTCTTATAAATAAGGCTTTTTTAGATTTTATCAAGCCTTTTAACTTATTTAATATTAAAAACGATATAACTTTACATTTTGATAAAAAAAATAGCCAGTGAACACCTAATATTAGGCATCATTTAAAACTTAAGTATAAAGTGGGATTAATAATAGATGATGTGATTTTTCTGTTTTGTAAAACTGAAGGGATTACTCAGGAATGGTTTGTATCGTTTAATATAGTGGCAATGGGTTTATCATAAAAAATCATAACTCACGCGACGCGAACAACGGTAGAGTAACTGTCTCTGTATTTTTATGCACGACTTACAACGTGTATGCAAGTCGTGCATCTGATATAAGCAATAAGCTCAGTTAACGCTATAAATTACATTTTGAAACGATATGTAGTTGTCATAGAGCCTGATAATGAGTGAGCTCGTTGTGAGTGACCATCATAAAGTTTTGGTGTGGTGTAGTCGTTTTCTTGCTGGTGGTGCCAGCCGATACCACCGCTTAAGGAAACAGAAAGATTTTTGGTTGGCTTCCAATAACTAAATAAACCAAACTGCCCTTGTTTTAATCTTTCACCAGAATAGCTGAATTCACTATAGTTAGTACGCGCACCAACAGACAATTCCTCGTTAACTTTATATGCTGCTTCTAACGCACCCATAACCTCACCATCACGTACATAGTCAATATCTGCGTAAGCTGGTGAGTTAAAGCGTCCACGAGTATTACCAATTGGGTTACGAGCGAATTGACCAACACCATTAGCTTTTTCAGCATCGGTATATGTCACACCTGTACGAATTGTCCATGGTGACTCTGGAATGCGCCATTCCATGGTACCTGCAAAGTGCCATGCGTCATTATCAAAGTTACGTTTGCCTTTATTGGCATCACTTAATGTACGTTTACCATCACTACCGTAATCATGATAATAAACAACACCACCAATAGTCACATCTGAGGTTAATTTATATTTTGCTTCTAAACCGTGTTGACGGAATACATCATCCGCTTGACCATAGAAATAAAATACTTTTAACGGTTTAGAGTTGTAGTTAATACCACCAGTAAGGACATGGTCGATATTATGTCTAACGCCATTACCATCACTGAAATACATTCTGTCGATATTTGGGCTATCACGACGCATTACTTTACCGTCAAGGAACAGTAAATCTAAGTTCCAGTCACCCAGTGCTGTATTGGTTGCATAACCATTGTAGCTGTTTAATGACAGACGTTGCGAGTTAGAGAAGATACCTGTATTTTTCAGAGTAAACCAACCTGCTTTACCATTAATCATTACAGGATCTAAATCGAATTTAACTTTTGCAAAACGCTGACCAATTTTGTTATAGCCTTTTGCTTCGCCATCATCATTAAATAAAATTGCACGAGAGGCGAAGTCTTTACTTGCGCCTAATTTGATACCACCATAATAAGAGACATCAAATCCTAGAATGCCACCTAAATAACCTGATTTGAAATCAGCTTGGAAGTTTTGACCCCAAGCATTAGCAACTTGTTTTCTGTAACGCTGCTCATTTTTATCAAAGCGGTTTTCAGTTTTTAAGTATTTCCACATATTAATTGTAGAAAGCTCAAGTTCTGAATCTGAAATAAATGCGCTTTCTTTAATTGAATTTTCCCAATTCGCAGCATTAGCAGCGCCTACCGCTAAAAAACAAGGAGACAGCATAAACAATACTAATTTTTTTACTTTCATCTTAATGCAACCTGGTTAATAAATATTTGAATTAAGTTATACTGATTTATATTCAGCAAGTTTAATAAAGCACCATTTCTTTATTTAGCTAAAAAATAACCTTTGATTAAATTTATAGTTGCACCAATTTCAAGCAATAGAGTCATTTTTTGGCATAAAAAATCCAATATGGATATCTCACCATATTTATATTTACTTATTTTTTCGTAATAAAATCCTATAAGCAAATTGTAGATTATTTGCCTCTAGTCATGATCCCTTACGTAGAGAACCTTACTCTGAAAATATAATATTTCAGTTATGACATGTTGCTCTAAAAATACATTTTGAACTCATAGAATAAAGATAACTCATCATTTAGGTAAGATTTTAGCTAACGCGCCAATAATCAAAAATGACGCAAATATTTCATAATCTGTATACTATAGTAATCTTATGTCAATTTAAGAGATCATTGTCACAACATGTTACATTTATTGCAATAGACATGCCATCAAATGAGATCTTAATCACAATAAATAACTACTTTATCTTTTTATTCCACTTATATGAAAAGAAGTTTATTTCTTATCTAAAAATCAACCTAGTATTCTCTCTTATAGCTTACAAAGTTATTCAAGATATATTTCGAATTAAAAATTAAGTTACATAAAGTAAAATTTAAATATCCATTTATTAATAATTATTTATATTACTGGTAACTTAATATACTAAATAACTAAAAATATGAATGATCCCCCAAAAAAGATATTATTGGCTCTTTTAAAAGTTTTTTGATGGAATGCCTGATAAACATTGATTAGCAATGACAATTTTATATCTCGATTAATATAAATATAAAAACCCCCCAGCAATTGGTTATCCAACTATTGGGGGGTTGCTTTAAGCATCTGTAGTTATAACTGATAACTTAATTTAATAATTTCTTAGGCTTAAGCACTTTTGAGAGATCTACTGCAATTTTAGCAGTTTCATCTAAATAAGGATCTGGACCTTCATAATCCTTAGGCAAATCATCGAGTGATTTCAACGCAGGCTTACCCTCTAATTTAAAACGCTCATTTATGCGGTTTAATTTAATGGCTTCTAGCTCTTTGTTTTCTTTCTCTCTTTCAGCGAAGTTTAGGATAACAAATTTATCTTCACCTTTTGCTTTAGCATCGTTATAACGCTGAATATCAGCAAAGATGTATGAAAACTCTCGGTCATTTGCAATGCGCTTAGCATGCTGTTCAGTTAATGGTGCGAACGCCGCTTTCAGTTTGTCTGAATACTCAGATAGCTGATAGCTTGCAGGGGAAATACTATCCCAAGGCAATGCGTTATCTTCAAAACTTTCACCCATTTCAGCACTATCAAAGCTTGGTAACAATAAATCAGGTGTTACCCCTTTAAGCTGAGTACTACCACCATTAATTCGATAGAATTTTTGAATGGTGTATTGCACTGAACCTAAACCAGGCCAATCTGGGCTTAGCATTTGATCATAAACACGGGTTAATGGGCGATATTGTTGAACCGTTCCTTTACCGAAGGTTTGCTCACCTACAATTAATGCTCGTCCGTAGTCTTGCATTGCAGCAGCAAAAATTTCAGAGGCAGAAGCGCTAAAGCGATTTACGATAACAACTAGCGGTCCTTTATAATAAACGACATCATCTTTATCGAAATCTTGTCGTACACGACCATTGTTATCTCTGACTTGCACAACAGGACCACTTGGAATAAATAATCCTGAAAGTGAAATCGCCTCTGTTAATGCTCCACCGCCGTTACCACGTAAATCAATAACTAAAGATGAAACATTATCTTTCGCCACTTTTTGTAACTGTGTTTTCACATCATTGGTTAAACCAACATAAAAGCTTGGAATATCCAAAATTGCAACTTTATCACCATTAATGACTTTTTCAGTCAGCTTAACAGCTCTGTCTTCTAAACGGATTTGCTCTCTGACTAAAGTGATTGTTCTTGGTTTAGCACCTTTCTCATCAGAAATAACCTCTAATTTTACTTGGCTACCTTTTGGCCCTTTAATCAACGCAACAATATCATCAAGTCGCCAGCCGACAACATCAACCATTGGCTTATTTTGTTGCCCTACTGCAATAATTTTATCACCAACTTTCAACTCTTTGCTTTTTGCAGCCGGACCACCGGTTACCATAGAGTTGATCATTGGGTAATCATCATCCATCTGTAATACAGCGCCAATACCTTCTAAAGAAAGACTCATTTCAGAGTCAAAGGCTTCTGTATTTCTTGGTGATAGATAACTTGTATGAGGGTCAATTTCGCGGGCAAATGCCGACATAATGACTTGAAAAACATCTTCGCTTTGGCTTTGCGTTTGACGACGTAACGCAGCTTTATAACGCTTAGTTAGTGTCTCTTTAACTTCACTATCTGTTTTTTCAGATAGCTTCAGCGTTAACCAATCATATTTTACTTTTTCATCCCAAAGTTTATCTAGCTCAGCTTGAGTTTGAGGCCATGGCGCTTTTGTTCTGTCTAACTCAAACTTATCTTGGCCAGTTAAATCCATGGGTTTATCTAGGCGGTTTAGAGCATATTGAAAACGTTCAAAACGTCTTTTTTGCGCTAAATTAAAGAGATCATAAAGGGGCTGAAGTTCACCTTTTTTCAGATACTCACCTACTTTGGTTTTTTCTTTATCAAACTGGGCAATATCTGATGCTAGCAACACATTGTGGCTATAATCTAATAAATTAAGATAGCGATTAAAAATCTTTTCAGAAAAGCTCGCATCTAGCGAGAACTGACGATAATGAGAGCGTTCAAAACGAGAGGTTACTCGCTCGCTCACAGTAGAATGTTGTGGCTCTTGCTTTAATTCGGGTAACTGATCAATGGTTACCATTGCTGGAGTGGCTGGTTTTTCAGCCATCACAACAGAAGTGCCTGTTAACGTTAATCCGATTGCAAAAGCCACATTTAAAAGTTTGTTCATGCTCTGGTTGGCCTCCGTATCAGAACTTTAAATGTTCCGTGCGTACATTCATTGCCAAACCGTTAGGCAATTGTACACGTACACCCTCTTTCGCTATCTCTAGCACTGTCGCGTCCATCACGCTGCTACCAACGTTAACTTTCAGCGATTGACCAACAGTAAGAACTGAGGTGTCTTTCACTGGAATTAACTTTTCGGTATTTTGGCGTGGTGGTGCTTTACGAGGTGCTTGAGTCGCTTTTTGAGGACGAGGCTGCCGTTTTTCACCATCTTTAGGTGGCTGACGACGCGTATTATTTGGCTTTTTCGCTGCCGGACGTTTGCTGGTCTCCTTATCACCTTCAGCTTCGCGCTTCTTAGCACGTTGTTCTGCTCTCTGAGCTTGAACGCGCGCCTTAGCTTCTGCTAATTGTGTACGAGCATGTTCAATATGCTCAGCTTCCAGTTCGCCGCAGTCATTACCATTCAAATCGACACGTTTTGCCCCTTCTTTAACTCCATAAAGGTAGCGCCAACTTGAGGTATACAAGCGTAATGCCGAACGTAACTGTGTTTTGCTCAGTTGAGTTTCATCTTTTAGATCTTCAACAAGATCTTGAAAAATGCCAACTTTCAAAGGGCGAGCTTCACCCTCAGCGATAAAACACTTAGGGAAACGTTCAGCTAAAAAAGCGATGATTTCTTTACTACTATTCAACTTAGGTTGATTTTCCATGAAATTTCCTGATTACAACGGTTTTGCCAACCAGCGCAGGCATGAACAAGCGACATTATAATAGTGTTGCCAACAATTTCTATGGCAAACGCCTGTTAACTTACACAAAATTCACAATATTTTGCTGTATGACAAGTTTTTAAATGCTCGCAGAGCACGTCACACAACGCTTTAAGCCCATTTTCATCTTTTTTATCAAAACGATCAAAAATAGGACTATCAATATCGAGAACGCCGATAATTTGTCCATTTACTTCTAAAGGTAGAACAATTTCAGACTGACTTGCACTGTCACAAGCAATATGGCCACTAAATTGGTGAACGTCACTTACTCTTAAAATTCTGTTTTCAGAGTATGCAGTTCCGCAAACTCCTTTCCCAAAACCTATTCTGACACAAGCAATTTTGCCTTGAAATGGGCCAAGGACTAATGAATCACCATCATTAAGATAAAACCCAACCCAATTTATCGTATCTAACTTCTCGTAAAGAAGAGCGCTGGTATTAGCAAGTGATGCGATAAGATCATTTTCACCAGACAACAAGGCTGACAAATTATCAGTGAGTTCCTGATAAAAAAGCGATTTTGGCATCATTAAACCCTATTTGCGTAACTAAAATAGATAACATACTCGTAATTTAGCCTATTTTATCTTGAGGTTGAATACTCCATTTTCAAGAATTGGGTAAAAAAACGATAATATTCCCTTAACACCCACAAAAAAAATCAGACACTTAGTATTGTAAAATGAAAGGCATAAATATAATAAAAATGATAACTTGTGAACCATTGAGTATAGGTACTTTTTTTTAGCTTAATCAAACGATAACTCTTAAGAAAACCAACTTAGGCGAATTAACGAGCAACATAGTGAACAATATCGCAACAAAGGAAAAAAAATCAATACGCTGTCAGGAGTGTGATCACCTCGTGACACTCCCTCTCGCATTAAAACGTGGAGAGGATGCTTATTGCCCTCGTTGCCAAGCAAAACTTGCCTCTTATCGATATTGGTCATTAACTCGTCTACTTATTCTCTCTATTACAATGCTTATTTTGGCATCGATAGCATTTACTCAACCACTAATTAAAATTCATCTATTAGGCACAATGATAACGGCGAATGTACTTGACGGGATTCGCATGATGTCGGAGCAAGGCTCTCCTCTTACAGCAACGATGGTAGCCTTTTGTGCTATTGCAGCACCGCTTAGCCTCCCCATCGCTATTTTATATCTCCATTTAGGATCTCGCTTGCGCCTTAATCTTCGCCCGGTCTTATTGATGTTAGGGAAATTAAAAGAATGGGTAATGCTAGATGTCTATTTGATTGGACTTGGTGTTGCAACAATAAAATTAGGCGATTATGCAACTGTCTATATTGGCAATGGCTTAATTGCTTTTATTTCTTTAATGATACTCAGCTTATTAATGCTAATTAACATTAATATGGACCAACTTTGGCAACGCTTTTACCCACAAAAAGAGATAGAAAAAAGCCCTGCAACTTGCCATGCTTGTCATTATCATTTTAAAAAAACACCATCAACACACTGTCCACGTTGTAAATCTTGTTATACCCCAAGACAACCAATGAGTTTACAAAAAACATGGGCGGCATTAATTTCAGCAATAATTTTACTAATACCTGCAAATTTATTGCCTATTTCTATCTTCTATTTAAATGGTCAACGCAGTGAAGACACTATTTTTTCAGGCGTACTTTCCTTAGTGAATTCAGGCAATACACCAATTGCGATTATCGTTTTTATTGCCAGTGTTTTTGTGCCTTTTTTCAAAATTATTATTATGTTGGGCTTATTATTAAGCATTCATTTTAATTCTCGTATTGACCCTCTACTACGAATGAAACTATACCGTTTTGTCTCTTGGATAGGACGATGGTCAATGCTTGATCTCTTTGTGATTGGGCTGATGATGTCATTGATTAATCGAGATCAACTGATGACTTTTACAATGGGACCAGCGGCTTTTTATTTTGGTACTGCGGTTATTCTTACTATCCTTGCCGTTGAATGGTTGGATAGTCGTTTACTATGGGATACTTATGCAACAAGAAGAAAACGACGTTCAGGACACACAAGCCCAAATACGCCGCAAGCGTAAAATTTCGACATTTTGGCTACTCCCTGTTATCGCCATTTTTATTGCTAGTTGGTTGCTTTTCCAACATTGGCAAGATAAAGGCGTACAAATCACGATTGATTTTCAATCCGCATCAGGAATTGTCTCTGGCAGAACACCTATTCGCTATCAAGGCGTTGATGTGGGTCTTGTTAAAGATGTCACTTTAAGCGATGACTTACGTCGAGTTATTGTTACGGCTGATATCCGCAAAGATCTCGCGACCGCATTGCGCAAAAACACACAATTTTGGCTAGTTACACCTAAAGCCAGCCTTTCTGGTGTATCAGGGCTAGATGCTTTAGTGGGTGGTAACTATATCAGCATGTTACCGGGTGACGGCGAAAAGCAGTTTAAATTTGTTGCTCAAGAAGTTCGCCCTCAAGCTAATATCGATAAAAATCAGCAATTAATCACTTTGACGGCAGATAAACTGGGATCGCTCAATGTTGATTCTCAGGTTTATTATCGCCAAGTTCCTGTTGGTAAAGTGTATAGCTATGCGATTCGCCCTGATAATCAGGGTATTTTTATTGAACTTAGTATCGATAAACAGTATGCCCACTTAATACGTCAAGATAGCCATTTCTGGAACGTATCTGGCTTTCAAGGTAATTTCAATTTAAAAAGTGGCGTATCTGTAAAAATGGAAAGCGTTTCTGCTTTAATCAATGGCGCAATTGCTTTTGATTCACCAGAAAATAGCCCTCCAGCACAAGAAAACCAGCAATTTGTTTTGCAATCAGCCACCTCTGTCGATGCGGGCAAAGCAATATATGGTGAAGATGGATTAATTATTTCTCTAACCAGTGAAGAAAGCTGGGGAGTCGATGCGGGGCAACCTATTCTTTTCAGAGGAATTACTATTGGGCAAATCATTCAGCGTAATATGAGTGATGATGGCGTTATCTTTGATGCAATTATTGCCCCTGAATATAAGCATTATATTTATGAAAATAGTAAGTTTGTTGCCAATAGCCGAATCAACGTCAATATGGGTCTAAATGGTATTGAAGTTCAAGGTGCGACACCTCAAGAGTGGCTTGAAGGAGGTATTCACCTTATTCAAGGTACTAAAGGGGCACCTAAAGAACAGTATCGCCTTTACCGTAATGACTTTTTTGCGAAAGCCAGTATTAATGGTAATGAATTACCTGTGACACTGACTTTAAAAGCCTCAAGCCTTCCGGGTATCCAAAAAGGTTCAGTGGTTCTTTATCATCAATTTCAAGTCGGCGAAATTACTGATGTTCGGCCTTTAATGAATGATTTTGATATTGATGTTTATATTTCTAAACAATATCGTCATCTACTCACAGAAAAGAGTGTCTTCTGGACTGAAGGTGCCGCTAAAGTCTCCGTTAATGGCTCAGGATTAACTGTTGAAGCGACGCCATTAAATCGCGCATTAAAAGGCGCAATCAGTTTTGATAACTTCGAAAATATCAATAATAACGTTTCACGTTACAAACTCTATCCATCAGAAACTAGTGCCCGAGCTATAGGTGCACAAATTACGCTAAAAACATACGATGCAAGTAAACTCTCTGAAGGAATGCCTATTCGCTATTTAGGAATTGATATTGGGCAAGTCGAATCATTAATCCTTTCGCCAGATAGAAAAGCGGTAACTGTATCAGCCGTTCTCTACCCTGATTATGTCAAAACCTTTGCAAGATCTGGCAGCCGCTTTGCAGTTGTTACTCCTGAATTAACAGCATCAGGATTAGATAACTTGGATTCACTTATTCAACCTTATATTAAAGCAGAACCCGGCAATGGTGGCGTATATCGCCAATTTGAATTGCAAACATCCAACATTACAGACTCACGCTATCTCGATGGATTAAATCTTGTGTTAAATGCCACGGAGGCAGGTTCAGTACAAATTGGTACGCCAATTTACTATCGTGGTCTTGAGGTCGGTGCAGTGACTGGTCTTGAACTAGGAAACATGTCTGACAGAGTATTAATTCACATCCGTATTAGTAAAAAATACCAATACCTTGTTCGAAATAATACAGAGTTTTGGCTTTCATCAGGATATAACTTCTCGTTTGGTTTAACTGGCGGAGTTATTCGTAGTGGTACATTCAAGCAATTTATACGTGGTGGGATCACTTTTGCAACACCACCTTCCACACCATTACAAGCGAAAGCCAAACAGGAACAGAATTTCATTTTAAATGACAAGGAACCCAAAGATTGGGATGAATGGGGAACAGCAATACCTAAGCCTTAAAAATTAGATAATTCTGCCCTATTTCAGATAATTTATTTAAAGCGGATCACAAAAAATGATCCGTTTTTTTTATTTCAAAAAAATATTTTGGAAATAGGTTCCATTTATACTATGCTTAATTTTGTTTGGTCAAAAAGCATTCTTTAAAATAAATGCCACCAACAAAACACAACGGAACACAACACGACATCGCTTAAACCGGAGCTTTATTATGAAAAAGACAACGTTAAAAATTGCTTGCTATGAAATTGAAGATATTACTTTAAAACACTCTTCCGATAATCAATTAACTTATATTCATATTCCATGTGATTATGACAAAGAGTTTTGCATGCAATTAGATGGATGGGATGAAAACACAAGTATTCCAGCTCAACTGAAAGATAAAAATATTCTGCTTTATCGTCATGCTTATGATAAAGATAACCACCACTGGATCTTAAAAGTGGCGTAACGAGATGCTAAAGCGAAATAAAAAAAGCCAGATAAATCATTTATCTGGCTTAGGGAAATGGCTCATTGCGAGCCGTGCGCTAAAAAGTAATTGCTGATTACTGCATAAACAAAAATCGAGGATTAACTCAGACTTTTCTATCTCACAACCTACTGTTAAATATTAGCTAACAATATGTAAAGATCCAGTAAACAACCTAGTAGCACACCATTTTCTATTCAAAAAACCTTCGCTTATAATTTTTACTATTTAAATCAATGCGATAAAAATAAAAAATTATTAGTTATATTATTAATCACTTGATTAATTGCTCTCACAGAGCGACTTAATCGCATTCTGTATCACTTCTACTGATTTTTTCTTTTCAGGTGTATTCGGATCTGGCAGCAAAATAACATCAATTAACTGTGCTTTTACTTTTCCACTTTCCATCTGTTTCATTGCAATCTCATTAAGTGGATACTGCATCAGTGTTGCTGGATTAATCACAAACCAAGCGCCATCAGCACGACAATTAAGCATCACCTCTTCTCGTGTAAATGGCCAATCGTCACCAAATTGAAGCTTGCTGACCGTTGAAATAGGTGCTGCCGAGAATGCTTGAAAAGAAAACAACATTAACATTCCCGCTAATAAAAAACGTTTCATGTGGATATCTCACTTAAGAAATTAGGTTTTTTCGATTATATAACAATCTATACAGGTGAGTTAATCGCAAAGATGGCGACAGTAAAAATAACCATTGTCCCAAGTAATAGTTCAAGCCAACTATTCACTAGCAACCATTGAAAATTATTTTTCTTACGGATATGAGGTACTAAAACATAACGATTGATTACGGCTAAACCAAGCATTAACACCACTAAGCTAATCTTAAGCCATAACATACTTTGATATTCAGATGATAATTGTACTGCTGGCCATCCCGGGATTAACATAACGGCACTGATAATACCGGTAATAGTAACCAATAAAACAGCAATATGACCAAAAAGCGAAAATCGCTTCATTGTACCAATGATAGGTTTGATCATCCCATCTGCAAGCTCGTCTTTATTACGTAAAAACTGCAAACAAGCGACAAATGGCCATAAACCACCAAACCAATATGCGGCACTAATAAGATGAATACTTTGGTTAACTTTATAAAATATCGCTTCTGATCCTGTAAACATTGCACCATGACCAATAAATGCATGTAAGATCAACATAATTGAAGCAACAATTAATAGAGAGAAGTTACGAATATAACGTTGGTGTATAAATAAAACAGCTAACGCAATGGTTGCCAAAACTAATTGCCATTGCCAAACTTGACCAAACGAAGTACCTAATACCGCTTTCCATATTTCAAATGACCAAGCATCCTCCCATCCATCCCCCATAATACCGGATTGTACAACCATCCATAGATAAGTCGTAATAAAGACAGTGACAGTACTAATGGCTAATGCAGGACGCAAACGAACTTGAATAAGAGGAATGAATTTATCTTTTGCAAGAATGGCAGCCGAGAAGCTCAGTCCGAACATAAACATGACTGCCACGAAATGGAAAAAACGGCATAAAATATAAACGTCTTCAGGTGTCATTATTTTACACTAAATTGATAAGAACCTTTTGTCTTGTGCCCATCAACAGAAACAACGTTCCAATTAACCAAATAGTTGCCTTCTGCTAAATCACTTTCTAAAGGCAATAATAATTTAGTATTGTTAACAGGGTCTAAACTCAATTTTCCTACGGTAATTTCTTTACCATCACTATTAGTGACTTTGATTTTGCTAAAGGCTAATTCAATACCTTCAGAGAAGTCTAGCGTAATAACCTTAGGCGCTTGAGATTGTTCAATAGCAGCACCTTCAGCAGGTAACTGTGATTTTAAGTGTGCGTGTGCTAATGCTTGTTGGTATGACATACCAAGGAATAAAACAGCGATAGCCGATAATTTACCCCAAGATGTCTTAAGTGTATTTAATGACATAATAACCTCTTAAATTACAGGTGATTTTTTTATTTATGGAAATATTTTATAGCAAATTTACGTCAAGATCTTCGCTTCTTGATATTAGAAATAAAAGGTTGTGAACTAGCACTCAAAATATATGTTATTTAGACCAGTTTCTGTTTCAAATATCACCCATTTTTACACTTCGAAAAAATATAATACCCATATTGACAGTCTAAACAGTTCAATACATAACCGAATACAACTAAAAGTAAAATAAACACCCTGTATAAATAACAATCAAAAAGAATTTTTAGGATAAAAAACGAGCAAATAAAAGTGAGGAAGAGATAAAAAATAGGAATAAGAATGGAGGTAATACAGAAGAATAAAAAAACGCCCTGCTATTCATTCACAGCAGAGCGCAATAATTCATTTATTAACTTAAGCAATCTAACGCTTTATTAATAATTAAACATGTGCAGATGTTGATAATGTGTTCAGATCTTTATCTAACAAGAATAAAGCCTTACCACTGTCACCAACCATTGCTAATTTATCTAGGATTGATTTAAATAATTTCTCTTCTTCATGCTGTTCTGCAACATACCATTGTAAGAAATTAAACGTTGAATAATCCTGAGTTGTCATTGCAACATGTGCTAATTTATTAATCTCAGATGTAATATGTTTTTCATGCTCGTAAGTTTTATCGAATAACTCAGATAATGATGAGAACTCAGCTGGTGGAGCTTCAATCGCACCAAGTAAAGGCATAGCACCTGTATCGCTTAAGTAATCAAATAAACGGTGCATATGTTCCATTTCTTCACGTGAGTGAGCTTTTAAAAACTTAGCTGCACCATCGAATCCTTTATCGTCGCACCAAGCACTCATTTGCAAATAAAGATTTGCTGAATAAAACTCTAAATTTAACTGTTCATTCAATTTATTGATCATATCTTGATGTAACATATTTTACGTCCTTTGCGATGAAAATTAACATTATGGATATTATGCACACTTAAAAATAAAAATATAGTTATTTAAATATAGTTTTTGTTTATTTTTTTCAATCAATTAACTGTAATAAAAATAAAAACCAATCTCATTTGTAATATGCCTTTTCTCTATTTTAATGTTAAATAGTACTTATTATCATTAAGAATGAGAATATATTTAATCATTATAATAAAAACAACATAACATATTGAAAAATAACAATATAATATTTAAAGCTTAAATTTTGATTTTAGTTTTTATAATTATTAATTTTTTCTTTAGGGTCCGGAACTTCAGATTAACATTGAATAAAAATTATATTTAATCCATTAAAGAATATTCAAAAACAAGCTTTACCATATATCAATAAATATATAAAAAGTGATATCTATGATGATCATTATTATAAAAAAGTATCCTTTCTATTACTTCTTATCACTTCTCATTTTTTATAACTTCTATTTGATATTGCTACACATTTATTGATTCAGACAGCAGTTTTTTTCACTTTTTTTCATATAAAAAAATACATAACTCTCAAAAAATAAAAATAATTTCAATTTTTGTGCAGTTTTTCATTTTGACTGATAAGATTAGTAGGTAACTCATATTTGTATGCACAAAAAATTAATATTAAAGCCCTAATCATAATAAAAGGTTAATTAGGAGCCACTATGACAAAAACAGTGTTAGTACCCGTTGATTTTACAGAGCTTGGTTTATTGGACAAGGTTGTGTCTCATCTAAAAGCATTGTCTGTCGCTGACAAATTGAATATTCATTTTTTATCAGTCATTCCAAGTTATGAGTCTTTTGTCGGATTTGCATTCGCAGGCCAAGATAGACTAGCAAGTGACAAACAACGTATTGAAATTGCATTATCCACGCTAAAAGAAAATTTATCGCACATTGATATTCCCAATAGTACAACTCAATTTTATGTGTCTATAGGTAATCCTCGCGATAAAATTTTAGAAACCGCAAAAAAAATTCAAGCAGAACTGATTGTCATTGGTTCTCGTAATCCTGGTATGAAAACTTATCTTCTAGGTTCTACTGCATCTTCCGTGGTCAGTTACGCAGAATCATCTGTATTAGTCGTGCGTTAATCACCTGCCTCCATAAGAAATCTGGTATTCGTCATAAACCAGATTTCTTATTCTTTTCACCATAAAATTCATTCAAAATAATATTTTATTTTATCGCCCTTATTTTTAAGAGTAGTAATTAAAAATATATTCTGAAGCAATAAGATAATTATTAAAAAATGATTAAAACCATATTTACTTTAATGCTTTTTATATAATCTTCTATATTAACCCTCCCTTAATAAATTTATATTGTTCATAATGTTAAATTATGTAAAGATGCTTTTCCTATTAAGACTAAATTTAATCAACAAGGTAAAAGGAATTAAAATGAATAAAGAAATTTCCGAAAAATGGCAAGAGCGTTTTTCATTTTTTGATCAATATGGCTCACCTAAAACACCAGAATATAAAGCTGCTTATAAAGCACTTTCCTTTGGTAAGCGTATTCTTATCGGAATGAATATCTGGGCATTTTTCTTTGGTTTTATTTACTTTCTTATTTTAGGGTTATGGCGCAAGGCATTAACATTATTTGCTATTAACATTGCTATTTTTACTATTATTGGCTTTTTACCTGTAAATAACGGTGTTATCAATGCTGTTGGTATCGCAATTAACGTTTTATGGGCTATAACAGCCAATTATGCGTATTACTTGAAAGAAACCAAAAATGATCAAAGCTGGAACCCGTTTGAAGGTGTTCTGTAAAAATAAAAGGGGCAATGCCCCTTTTATTTTCTCTTATTCCTTCTTTTATTAATAACACTATATCCCCCTCTCCTTATTTCATAGTCATTCTATCCATTACTCTATTTAAATATTTCTATCTAATCCTTCATCATCATTTTTTAAAATAGAAAATAATGAAATAACACTAAACGTTCGTTTTTACCTCAGAAGGATACTTTGCTAATGCTATAATGCATTAACGCTAAATTAGGGAAAACGTATGTCTGATCACTTTCAAGGTAAATTTGAAGCCGAACTGAAATATCACCTTCAAAATCCACAAGAATTTATTAACGAACTAAAAAAATCAGGTGCCACATTATTTACGCCAGAGAATCAAGAAACAGATTGGTACATGGAGCATAATAATACTAAATTTTCAGCTCCTACTATCAGTTTATGTGTAAGAAGAATGCTCCCCGCAGGAATAAACCTTCTTATCGTTAAAGGCCCTGATTTATCACAATGTGAAGCTGTTCGTATTGAAGATGCAGAAAAAACAGTCTCTATGTTTACCACACTTGGCTACCACTGTATTCTCAATTACACAAAATCAAGAGAAATCTATTTTCTAGATGAGTTTCATATCACTATCGATAAATTAGATAAACTAGGCTCATTTGCTGAATTTGCTATCATGACGGACGACCAAAGCAAACTCTCGCTCTACGCTGACCAATTAAAGTACTTAGCCGCAAAATTTGGCTTTACAGAAAAAGATCTTGAGAAAAATAATTATAAAACACTAATGTTAAATAACCTCAAGTCATAAACAATTTTACCCAGTAGATATCTTCATAGAAATTATCAAAATTATCTAATCGGAGCACCAATATTCTATCAATAGATATTGGTGCTTTGTTATTTCTAGCATTGTTTTACCTTATCCACTAAAAAGTAAAAAAATAACGAGTTGCATAGAAAATTTATTTGAATGCCATATTTATTATATTTATCTGAGAATTTTATTTTCCTTATCTCAAATGAAGCACTTTCTTAGTCAAAAAATGTCATTTAGATCTAATTTTAAAGATATTTTTGTAATACCACTTATATTAATGCACTGTTTTTACTAGAATTAGTAAAAAAACATATTAATAGGAGGGGTTATGCTTGAAAATTACCTTAATATCTTTATTAAGGCAACTTTTGTTGAGAATATGGCATTAAGTTTCTTTTTAGGAATGTGTACTTTTCTTGCTGTCTCTAAAGAAGTAAAAACCTCATTAAAACTAGGTCTTACTGTTACTGCCTTACTTATTATTGCTACGCCTATCAATAATTTAATCTATCATTTCATTCTAAAGAAAGACGCGATAGTCGAAGGTATTGATCTTAGCTTTCTTAGATATATCACTTTTATTGGCGTTTTAGCCGCATTAGTTCAAATTTTAGAAATGTTTTTAGATAAATTTATCCCTTCACTTTATCATTCATTAGGGATCTTTTTGCCTTTATTGACTATTCATTGCGCTATCTTTGGTGCCACCATTTTTATGGTTGAACGTGACTACACATTTACTGAATCAGTGATATATGGTGCTGGGTGTGGCATAGGTTGGCTACTTGCGATTATCGCGCTCTCTGGTTTACGTGAAAAAATGAAATATTCAGATATCCCCAAAGGATTGAGAGGGCTAGGGATCACATTCATCACGGTAGGATTAATGTCTCTTGGTTTTATGTCATTCTCAGGAATTTCGCTTTAAAAGCTTATTTTTATTCTTAACCTTATGTGAGATTTTCACACATCATTAGGATCATCATTGATGTAAGCTTTATTTATAAACGGGAGGGTAATATACCTTCCGTTTATAGTGATTTCGTCTGTTTTCTTACTTTTTCTCTTCTGTGATCTTTTTATTCCCCTCCCTTTTTAACGTTAGATTCTCTTATTTATTCTTTTAAACTAACAAAAAATAATTTAATTTATTGCTGTTTTAATCATTATTACCTTTTTATTTTATAAATAGAAACACTTACACTATTTAAATCTAATTGTTTAAAAATAAGCTAATCAGTCACATAAAACTAATAATAAATCAACAAGTTAAAACTTATTTATTGAGATGATATCTTTTATCTCATTTTTATTATTTATCGTTAACTTTTAATATTTAAGATAAATTAATTGAAAATCAAAGCGTTACAAGACCAAGAAATACATTTAATAAATTTATTAATTAGAGTAATAAATAAGCATAAAGAATATTTATAAAATGCCGATACTATTTTTTAGTATTTGAAAAAATCAAAAGGATATATGGCATTAAATCAAAGAGTGACCTAAAAAAATATTTTTATTTTTTTCTTAATTCTTTGTCTATACCAATTACAGGAAGTAAAAATAAAACTTAAAAATCAATAAATTACACAGTTATGTTTTTATGAAAAAGGAAATAACATTACATGTTTAAGAACTTCAAACAACGTTATTTGCCAAACGTCTCTTTGACTATGTCGAGTTTAAAAACAACCACTTTAGTTTGGCTTATTACAGGCTCTTTAATCTTACTTCTTGGTCTAGCTTGTGTTTTATTCCTCTCTTCAGTCAATGATTACAAGAGAAACTTAAACACACTAAACAATATCTATCATGAACAATCGCTATTAAATAATACTTGGGAAAATCTCTTACAAACACGTAATACTCTAAATAGAGCCAGTTCTCGCCACTTATTAATTATTAATAAAATGGCTACCGCAAATACAGATATCTCTTCATTATTACAACAAGCTAAAGAAAAACTTCAACTCGTTGAAAACGGGTGGAAAAGTTTCAATAGTTTTCCCCATAATGTTGAAAATCAAACCTATATACAACAATTAGAGCAGAAATATACTGAGCTTAATGCAGCATTAATTGAATTCTTAGCCTTTCTAGAACAAGGCAAAACATACGAATACTTAAATCAACCAACACAAACCTATCAAGACAATTTTGAGCAAGCCTATACCAACTATCATCAACAGCTAGAAAATTACTACACGGCTTCATTGGGCGAAGGTGAGTTACTGTACGATAAAATTATTTATAGCTTAATCGTCATTTCAATTTTGATTGTTATTTTCTCCTTCTTAGTTCAAGTCGTACTGCGAAAAAACTTTATTTCACCGTTAAATGCGATAATGAAAAATATCGAGGATATTAGTAATGGAGAATTGGCGACCGATGTCACCACAAAAGGCCTATTTGAAATAAATATTCTCACTGCAAATATTCAAAAGATGCGAGACCAGATAAAACGGATCGTCAATAACATCAATCACAGTTCCGGTCTTATTAATTCCGAACTAAGTGATATTGCTGTTATGAACAATAATCTTGCCATTCGTGTTGAACAACAATCAGCAGCTGTACTCGAAACTTCAGCAGGAATACGACAATTAAGTGTGACATCAAAACAACATGCAGAAAATACACAAACATCATGTGAGCTAGTAACAAAAACAGATACGATGATCCATCAAAGTAATGAAATGCTCGCTAACGTTGTTGAAAATATGCATGAAGTTGTCACGTTCTCTGAACAAATTAACGATATTACCTCTACGATTGACAATATCGCTTTCCAAACAAACCTGTTGGCTTTAAATGCTGCCGTAGAAGCGGCAAGAGTGGGTGAACACGGAAAAGGCTTTGCTGTTGTTGCTAAAGAAGTAAGAGAATTATCCATTAGCTGTAACTTAGCATCAAAAGAGATAAAAATACTTGTCGCTAATTCAAGTAAAAAAATAAATCAGTGTTTTCAGCTTGCTGCTGACGCAAACGATAATATGGTAGATATTTCTAAACATACTGAAAATATTAATGAAATGATCCACGATATTTCTATTTCTACAAATGAACAAAGTAATGGTATTGCCCAAATTGAAGATGCAATAAATCAATTAGATCAAACAACACAAGCTAACTCAACAATGACACGGGAATTAGTCAGTTCATTGGATTCTTTGCAAACACAATCTGACAGATTAAAACAAGAATTAACTGTTTTTCATCAGTAAGTATTAAGTTTACCCACAGCATAAAAGCTATCTTATTTTAGGATAGCTTTCTTATTGCTGATTTAGACCAATATTAAAAATGGCTAAATTCAGGGATCTCTTTTTTACCGTGTGATTTTAAAAAATCTAACACCCTTCTTGGGGTTACATTCAGTATACGCTCATGCGGAAAGTCTATTTGGGCTAATACTTCTAATACTCGATCAAAATTTCCTAGTGAAGAAGCTATGTGTGAGTCAGAACCCAATGCAATTAACCCTCCTGCATCACGCACTGCTTTCGCTATTTCTATGCAGTTTTTCTCACTTCCAACTCGAGAATGAATAAATGATGAGTTATTCATTTCTAAAGCAACATTGTAAGTGGCGGCTGCTTTTGCAACCTCAGCAATATCAATGGGATATTTAGGATTACCTGGATGTGTGATCATTTGAATACAGCCACTTGCTATTGTTGCAATTAACGCTTTTGTATTATCAACAAGGCCTAATGAACTCATTACAGGATCATGAAAACCAGCAAGCACAATATCTAATTTCTTGCTCATTTTCTCACTGCAATCTGTTTCACCTTTAATATTTTTAATATTCGCTTCTATACCATAAAGAATACCAACACCATCAATAATACGAGGGATCACCGGTAAATTAGAAAAATGCCATTCATGAGGTGCATCATCCATATCTGGGCCATGGTCAGTAATTGCAAATAATTGAATTCCCTGCTTTTTAGCTTGTTGGAAATATTCACTAACTGTACTGTAAGCATGTGTACTAGCAATAGTATGAGCATGTAAATCAACGGGATACATAAACAACTCCTTTCTAAAAATACCTAACAACTAACAAGCGATATACTATCTACTTCACTTTTTCTCACATTAGCAAGAAATGAAGATAATTTTTGATAAATATGCTTTAATCTTTAACATACTATTTAATATCAAATAGATAAATAAAGTTTCACTTTAGTACTATACACAAGAATTTTGAAAACACATTATATTGTGTAATTTCATTTTAAATATGGTTTTCAACTTTATAAAAGGTTATTTATGTTCAGCTATCCAGCAGTCGCTCATTTTGATGAAGAAAGTGAAACTTACGAAATCACCTACCGTGATTTTGATAATATACACGCTGTTGCTTATACAGAAGACGATATTGAACTAGAAGCCTCTGATATTTTGCATGTAGGTCTTGAGGAGTTTGTTGCGAGTAAATTGCCTATTCCGACGCCATCCAAAGCACAAGTTGGTGATTTTATTGTCTACTTACCTCTTATTAGCTGTTTAAAAATTGCGTTACATAATGCGATGTTAGAAACAAAGACAAAAAAATCCGATCTTGCAAGAAAGATGAATTTAACAAGTTCACAAATAGAGCGCTTACTCGAAATTAATCAAACTTCAAAAGTGGATAGTCTAGAGCAAGCTCTCTATTTATTAGGCTATTCTATTTCTATCAGTGTTAATAAAGATATTAACCAGCAATAATTAAAACAAAAATGGCTCTAAATTAATTAGAGCCATTCATTCTAGATTATTTCACAACAAGTATGCAGACTAATTACAGCTTTTTACTTGCTAAGAAATTCGCATGGTTGGTATAAATAGCTACAATATCTTCACCACGCCCTACTAGACCTGCAACCTGGTTTACCATGTCCAGATGATCTTCAGCATAATCATCTTTAATTAGTTTACCTAATCGCATACTTGTACGACCCACCAAACCGTCATTTTCACGTTCAGTAAAGAATGCACTTAATACACGCATTGCAGCATGAGTAGGGTCCAATAAATTACCTTTTTCGCCGGCAATCAGACCTTGGATATAACTACCAAATGAATAGTAATGAACACCATTTACGACTTCTTTACCTTCACCACCACGAATGGCTGGCAGCCCTTGTGGATACTTTTTATTAAATTCCATCACATTTTCAGTTGTTAATGCTTCTAATGCAGCAATAGCATCTTGTGGATTACCACGATTACCTGAAAATGTAGAAATAATAGTACCAATAGCTTTCATAACTGCATCAGCAATATATTCAGGCACACTATCTTTGCGCATAATACGTCGCACTAGATCCGCAATCTCTGATCCGTGGTTTACACCATTAACAGAGGTAACAGAAGCGATGTTTTTAGCATGTTTTGCAGCAACATAACGACAAGCTAATGGACCTTGGCTATGACCGATTAAATTTACTTTTTTTGCTTTGGTTTCTTTGAGAACTTTTTGCACAAATTCCCAAAGTTGTTCTCCACGAACTTCGTTAGAGTTAAATGCAGAAAGAGATGCGGTGAAAACTTTATGACCATCTTTTTCTAATGCGTCAGCGATACCATAAAAATAAGGATAACCGACGATATCATCAAAACCAGATAAACCATGAACTAAAACAATTGGATATGTAGTTGACATATTTTCCACTCCTTGGATTTAAATTAATTTACTAAACATCCTATTAGCAATACTTAAAGCAATAGATGGAATACAATATTTAAAATACAATCTTTGAAGTGCAAAAATTATAGTAAACATCGCATTTTGACACCTTATTTGTTCTAAGTATTATTAGCATAATCTCTATTTTACGATCGTAAAGCATTATTTTAATCCGTTTTAATTTTTTATTGATAGCCTTAATTAAGCACAGAGAAAACCAGCATACCTTCAATCATACCTTCTGCTTTTTTCAGTTTTTTTCCAATATACGTATCCGAACATTGATCATATTTTGCAAGCTGAATAAATGTTTTACCAAAAACATAATAATTAATAAGTAACTGATAATCTTCTTTATTGTGCATCATCAATCTTTTCATTAAATCATTGATAATATTTGCATTATGATGAGTGCATTTTCTTCTCAGTTTTATACGCTCTGGAATAACTTCTTTTTTATTGTGATTCAATAAATTAATAGCATCTTGATCATTGGCAATCCATGATCCCCACGCTTCTAAAGTTCTTGAAATATTTTCCATATTAACATCCTTATTTTTTTATAGGGTAATAATCGCATCCTGCAATCATTTAATGATGACTCGTTAAATACTTAATGAATATCAATATTAATATAGTGTTTAAAGTATAATTTACAACTCAGATTTATAAAACTATTGAGCTTAGGACTTAATTTATTGATATAAATAAAAATAAAAATAAAAATAAAAATAAAGGATATTAAGTAGCCACTTTAATTAAAAATTCAATTTTTTTAGATTATAAAAAACATTTTTTCTTAAAATGGCTATAAATATAAGACAGTAGCAATTATGGTAATATTTCTTCCGGACGTAAAGTGAGTACTTCATACCCTGTTGCTGTGACTAAAATAGTATGCTCTGATTGAGCAGATAACTTTTTATCTCTTGTCACAACAGTCCAACCATCTTTTTTGGTTTTTATTTTAGCGCCACCTTGATTTATCATTGGTTCAATCGTAAAAGTCATACCTTCTTTTAATTCAACGCCTTGCCCTCTAATACCATAATGTAGTACTTGTGGCGCCTCATGCATTTCTCTTCCTATTCCATGCCCACAGTATTCTCTCACTACGCTATATCCATGACTTTGTGCAAAGCTTTGAATAGCATGACCAATATCACCTAATGTCGCGCCTGGTTTTACTTCTTTAATACCTTCCCACATTGCTTGATACGTTGTTTTTGCTAATTTTCGTGCAATAGGAGACGCCTCTGGCATAATATACATTTTACTAGAGTCAGCAATAAATCCATTTTTTTCTAGTGTAATATCAACATTAATAATATCTTTACTTTTTAAGCGCTCATCTGATTTTGGTACACCATGGCAAACAACTTCATTAATAGATGTATTTAACACATATTCATAGCCATATTGGCCTTTACTTGCTGGCCTAGATTGAAGTTCATTGACAATAAAATCATCAACCTTATCGTTAATTTCCAGTGTAGAAACACCGGGTACAATAAAATCATCAAGCATTGTAAAAACTTTTGCTAATAAACGCCCTGATTCACGCATTAATTCAATTTCATCAGCTGTCTTAATCGTTATTTTATCCATTCTTCTTTCCTCTTATTCTACTTCTTGCTTGATGGCTTCTTTTTCCAGCATTTCATTAATAATCATTGGAAACGTTTTTTCTGGGTTTAATTCTGCTTGAATGCCAATTTTTATCCAAAATTCTGCTTGAGCATTGACAGAGCGTGACATCACATTGCTTGCTTTTCGCAAGTACTCATGTAATTCATCAGAAATTTTTACAATACCCACGACAATCCTTATATACAAATCATAATAAAACATATACGTTCTATAATAGAATCAAATTCTTCTTCTTTCAATTGCTATTCAATACTGCCATTGGCATAAAATGCTTAAATAAGGAAATAAGAGGAAAAATAGTACTCAAAATAAAGAGATCCTATTTTTGCTTTTCATACACTTCATTTCGCTCATCTATAAATTCATAATATTTGACTTCAAACTATCCTAAATTTTGACTATTTACCTTTAAATATTACTACCCTAAGAATTAGCTGAGAGACAAATTAAAACGTAAACACTAATTTAATATTAATAAAATTTAGAAACGAATTTCGTATAAATACTAAGGAAAGCAAAAATATGAATTTATTCAAAACCATCGCATCATTTTCATTACTGAGTAGTATTTTAATACTAACCTCAGGCTGTACAACAATTGAGAGAAACTATCCCACTAGCCTAAGTGTTGCTAATGAGCAAACTGAAAATAGAGCTCTTTCAACAAAATGGGGAGAAAGTTTACCTTCTGTTACTGAAAGTGTTGAAGCATATCGATTATCAGAAACGCCTTCACAGGTAACATCTATATTTTATCAAAGTGGTGTTCCATCCAACTCTTACTCAAAAATTACACGGGTTAGCAAAAGTCCATTACAGATATCAGTTTTAACTGAAAACAGAAATATAATGCCATTATACTTTACGCAAAATGATCAATATTTATTGTATGGAAAGCAGAATGAGCGATATATTATTTTCTTACATAACACTAGCCATAAAATAATATACGAAGCTGTTATTACTGTTGATGGCTTAGATGTTATCAGTGGAACTGCTGGCTCTTATCAAAATAGAGGTTATTTATTAAGACCTGGAGATACTTTATTTGTTGAAGGTTTTAGAAAAAATCAGCAACAAGTTGCCGCTTTTCGCTTTGGCGCACCTGAAGAAGGATATGTAAATTATAATGCTCAAGGTGACAAAAGAAATACAGGTGTAATTGGTGTTGCACTTTTTGAATCAAAAGAAGGCGCACAAGAAACAATCAAAAAATGTAGTTATTTACCTAAAGCTTTCCCAAGCAGTACCTATGCACCAGAACCTTGTATCCCGTAATATTTAGCCATTAAGTTTCCTCTTCTAAAAATAGCGTAATTTATTACGCTATTTTCTTGATCTTTCATAAAATAAAAGCAGTTAAGATTTATATTAACATTTAATGCTAATGCACTTTTTCAAGTTCTATTTTTTAGGTATATTTAATCTCTAATAATTCTCGTGTTAACTCTCCCCTACCTACATATCATCTTTATTCTCTTTTTCTTCATTAATTATATAAAATCATAGGAATAATCATGCCTGAAAAAGCACATCGTATTATATTAACTGGGGGCCCCGGCTCTGGGAAAACCACACTAATAAACGAACTTAAAAATAGAGGCTATCCCTGCTCTTTAGAAGCAGGAAGAGCCATTATTCAAGACCAGAGTATTATTGAAGGAAATGCATTACCGTGGGTAGATCCTAGCGCTTTCGCACAAGCAATGCTAATTTGGGAATTACGCTCATGGCATGAAGCAAGCAATAATAAAATGCCCTATTTCTATGATAGAGGTATCCCTGATATTGCTGGATATTTACTCCTATGTGGTTTAGCTATTCCCAAACACCTCGATAAAGCAATTACTTTATTTCATTATTCAACGAACGTGTTTATTGCGCCACCTTGGGCTGAAATCTATGCTCAAGATCAAGAAAGAAAACAAACAGAAAAAGAAGCTAAAGAAACCTATTTAGCTATGATGGCTGTTTATAAAAAATATAATTATAATTTAATAGAGTTGCCTAAAATAGAAATAACTAATAGAGCTAATTTTATTATTAATAAAATCTAAAAAATTATTATCAGCCAGTAGTCATTACTGGCATAGATAATAGTATTAATTTTTAATAAGAAGCCATAATCTGTAAATCAGGTTTTTCCCCTCGCATAATAGCTCGCTGTTGTTCATGAACAGCTTCATTAATTGCTTTTTGCTCTCCTGGTGTTCGAGTATTCTTACCACAAACTAATGTTGAACACACTGGACTGCCTATTCTATGACTTCCTGAATTACCCGTACTAAAAGTAACGTTATCAGTACTACAACCAAGTAATAGAAAAGATAATAATAAAGTGCTTGCTATGCGCATAATTTTTCCATAAAAAATTAAATTTTAAATTGCTATTGAAGTATTAGTAGGCATCAAAAGTATAATGTGGTTTTTGTTTCCATTTGAATTCAACTGTTTGCTTTTTTTCATTCCAGATAGTCTCAGGAACTGGCATGGTAAAGCTTATTTTTTGAATAGGTTTTAATGTTGAATTATTATTGTTTAAATATTGATTGTTTAAATACTGATTGTTTATTGATGGTTTCTTTTCATTTAAACCAACTTTAAAAACTTGTCCAAGCCTTTGTTTTTCTTCTTGCACTTCCATTTCAAAGCGAGATTGCTTTCCCAACATAAAAACTAAGTTATTATTTACCTCGTGACTATCGGGAATGAGATTATCAGCATGTGTCTCAATTAATTTAACTTGAGTTGTTTTATTAGTGGTACACCCAGAAGTTATAAATACAGAAAGTAATAAAAATAAAAAGTAATACATAAATTAAATATCAATAAGAAATAGGAGGAAATGATTATTCCACAAAATCGATTCATCAACAAAATAATTTTAACCATTAATATAAAAATAGAAAAATCAGCTCATAAAATGATGATATTGAATGATTTTAGCTATAATTTAGTTAAAAACATAGAGAAAACAAAAGACTTAACCAAAATAAAAGGAATTAGAAAAAACACTCATATTCACGAATAATATAAATAAACGAAAATAATACCTAATGTAAATACATAGTAACCAACCATATTAAATTATTTTCATATAGAAATAAAAAAAGCACCAATAAGATGCCCGTCGAATAAAATAAATAAGTTTTAATTAATTTTTTTATAATGTGATTTAACAAAAGAATCTAAATATATTTCTGTTTTATGATGAGTAAACTCTATTCTTTTATCATTTGGTATAAATAACGGTATGCCCTCACCTAATAGAATAGGTATTCTAGTTATTATGAGTTCATCAATAAAACCTTCATTAATAAATCCTTGTACTGTTTTTCCACCATCAATATATACTCTATTATAGCCATTGATTTTAAGTTTTTTTATTATCTCAGTGACATTTCCTGATAAAATACTTACATTATCCGGCAATGAAACTGGTAATTCTTTAATCGTATTACTTAGTATAAAAACTGGTTGCTCATAAGGCCATTCAATATCAAACCCCATTATTGTTTCAAAGGTTGTCCTTCCCATAACAATCGCATCAATACCACTAAGAAAGTCTGCAAAACCAAAGTCTAAATTTTCAGGATTTTCAATACTGGTAAGCCAATCAATATTACCTTGTTTATCAGCAATATAACCATCTAAACTTGTTGCGATATAGACTACAATATTCATTATTAATACTCTTTCTTAGAAAAAGAATTTTAAATTAACATCAAACAAATAAAAATTAAAGTAAGAAAAATAAATAAAAGTAGAAAGAAAATAAAAATTAACCAAGTCTTAATTTTGAATTAGAAAATAATATAATATAGGAAACATTTTTATTTTTCACTCAAGAAAAAAGCCTTAAAACCATTAAAGTTATAAGGCTTTTTTATAGCAACAGAATAAAGTTTATTGACCTGCTGACATTTTTTTCATTTGCTCTAAAGAATCTAAAGCTTGTTTACAAGTACTTTCTTGAACATCTTTAGGCAATGCTGCAAATTGTTCTTTAGCTTGAGCATATTGCGCTTTCATCGCTTCTGCTTGAGCTTTAGTTGCATCGTTTTTTGCCATTAACTCAACATAAGAGTCAGTTTCTTTAAAATAATCTTCACATGCTTTAGATAAATCAGCAGAAACAGCGATAGAAGAAATTGATAATAGACCCAATGCTAGAATAAGCTTTTTCATAAATATCCTTTAAGTATTTTTAACAGTTAGAAAGTAACTTCCATTATTTTTCTTAAGTCAGCATTATCTCAAATAAAAACAAAAGAGGGATAAGTATTATCTTAATTAAAAAATAAAATATCATCTAATAATGATTAAAATAAAGATAAAATCAAAATATGATAATTGAAATTAGCCTGCTATTTTCAGAATTATTTAACATATTGATTTATTATTCTTAAATTAATATATTATTCTTACCTACTAGTATTTGATTTTTATAGCAACAATACTATTTATATATCGATAATATACGCTATAATCAAATATCCTTTATTGATTAATATAGGTAGAAAATGGCAATTGATAGAATCGACTGGCACGCTTATGGTGATTTTCCTGATGACCTACCACCTGAAAATGGGGGTATACATATAGGATTCTATTTGACTTGGATTATTGAAAACAATTTAGAAAGTGAAGATCTACAAGAAGATGCAATTGATGAGTTAGAAATGATACGTAAAAGAGAAATGGATGGTCTTGCATTTCTTATCCAAGTTTGCGACGAAAAATTTATTAGCGATGACTTGGGCGATGAAGGATACGCTTTCACACAACATTATTACGAATCAGAAAATAATAACTATTTCGAAGATTTCGAGCGTGTTTTGGCTCAGGGGCTCTCATCTTCATATTACGTTGAAAACTCATGGGATAATTATGACAAAATTGCACCAGTAATTACAAATGCATATAAAAAATGGAAAAAAGAGATAAATAATTAAATTAACCGACTTATAAAAGTCAACTTCCATCCTTCATTATTAGCAATAAGTTATTTAAATAATAATTAACTTATTGCCAATTAAATTAACACTCTTAAATTGTAAAAATTAATATTATTTATTTTATTAATTTTGACGTGATCTATATAAAAGAATCATACGTTATTCTTATATATAGTTGCCCCGTACTTAATAGGTTCTATTAGTCAGGGGGACTCCCCCATCAACGGAGGCATTTAATGTCTATAAAATGGGTTTTAATTCTATCTGGATTTGTTATTGGTGCTATCGCGTTACTTCTCGGCATTAACGGAAACCCACCTAATATGGGTGTGTGTGTAGCTTGTTTTATTCGCGATAGCGCAGGAGGTATGGGCTTACATCACACCGAAACAGTTCAATATCTTCGCCCTGAAATATTCGGTTTTATTCTTGGCTCTTTTGTTGCAGCTCTTATCTTCAAAGAATTTCAATCAAAAGCAGGCTCTGCACCTATTATTCGTTTTACACTAGGTTTTCTAATGATGGCTGGCTGTTTAGTGTTTTTAGGGTGTCCATTAAGAATGGTGCTTCGTATCGGTGCCGGTGATTTAAATGCTGTAATAGGATTAGTTGGATTAATAATAGGGATCGGCATAGGTAGCTTATTTGTTAAAAAAGGATTTTCTCTCCCAAGAAATTATCGCCAATCCCCTATAGAAGGTTTTATTCTACCTATTATATGTATATTCCTATTTGCTTTATTCTTATGGAACAGTGATATATTCAACGCCAGTGTAAAAGGTCCTGGAGCAAGTCATGCGCCAGTGTGGATGTCTATTATCGCAGGACTTATTATTGGTTTTATTATTCAGCGCACAAGATTCTGCTTTATTGGAATGGCAAAGCATGTATTTTTATCGCGTAACTATAATATGGCGTTTGGTGTAATCGCATTAACACTTGTTGTTTTTTTAGGTAATCTTTATTTAGGCAAGTTTAACCTTGGTTTTGTAAATCAACCTATAGCCCACAGCGATGGACTATGGAATTTTCTCTCTATGGTACTTGTAGGCTTATGTGGTGTTCTCATTACGGGTTGCCCATTACGACAACTAGCTAATGCTGGCCAAGGTAACTCAGACGCTGCTGTAAGCGTCATGGGTATGTTAGTAGGAGCCGCTTTTGCTCATAACTTCTCTTATGCCTCAAGTCCTGCTGGTGTTACGGATAATGGTAAACTAGTTGTTGTTATTGGTTTATTGTTTGCTGTCATTGTTGCTGCTATTTATACCTATGCTGTAAATAAAGCAAAAGATAATGGAATTAGCAAAAATGATGCATAACTACTTATTTCTTTTTCATGAACAATATGCTGTAAAAAAACTTCAGCAACAACTCCAACAAGATAATTTGTCCTCAAAAATTATTGATGCACCACGAAAAATATCATCAGAATGTGAGTTAGCTGTGTCTACTTATTTTTCTGACGAAAATATTTATAAACATTATATTAATGATAATGTTAGAGCTGTTTATAAAATAAACTCACATCATTTTGATGTGCTTTGGAAAGACGAGTTTTGACATAATACATAACTAAATTATCATTATTATTTTTAGAACCTAGACAGTTAAAAGGCTACAATGTAGCCTTTTTTATAAATAAAACCATTTGGTTTATATAATTTTTTATTCAAAAAATAAACTGTTTTTCTAAAAACGAAAAACCATCCCTTTTTAGTTGGATGGTTTCTGCATCTTTATGTATTTATAGAGTAATTATTTTTTATTACTCACTCTTCTTCCGGTGGATTTTTGAGGATTTGATGAATTTCCTCTTTCAGTTTTAATTTTTGTTTTTTTAGCTCAACAACTTCTTCACCATATCCTCTTCTATCTTTATGCTCTAATCTAACAATTTTATGGTCAAGTTCGTTATGTTGTTCAAAAAGAGCACGAAAATGAGGATCAGTTTGGCGAAGTTTTGAAATTAAATCACGATATTCTGGAAACATAAATAGCTACCTTCCTTATTAATTGTGAGTTAAATGCTCTTATGATATTTACCCAAACCGACCTGCCTGTCATTGTCTTTATGTTAAAAACAAGACCAATATCAATTAATATTTTTAATTTTTAAAATAACTTAACATTTTTATATTAGTGTACTCTTAACATAGTTATAAATTTCAATGCATAAGAATATATATAAAATGTAAATCTACTTAATCTAAAAATTATAAAATAATGATAAATACTTATTTAATTTGTCTCTTCAAACCAAACATCTTCATATCCTTCTCTATCAATAATAAAATTATACCCTTCTGGTAAATAAAGGTAATTTATTACTTCAGGTAGCAGTTCTTCCAAATGTTCTGTATGTAATGGTTGATAAAAATCATTTCTTGCACAATATTTCTCACAATAAAAAAACCAACTTATAGTATCGCCTTCTGATTGTTTTATACGAGTTCCATAAATAGGATTACCACTTAAGTTATCTAGAGCAATCGCGACCATTTCTTCAGGTTCTTGAGGTGAAACATCATATTTTTCACACATTATTTTTTGTTGTTCTGTAATAAATAATTTATTGTTTTTATTCATGTTACATCTTCAATTTTACAAGGAATACTCGATAAAAGAGTTTATTAATTCTTGATTATAATCAGCTTATCGTTATCTACCAAGTATTGATAAAGAGAACATCGCCCATCTATTCACATAGCAAAAAGTAAAAAAACAAGTGGATCTACAAAAGCCTGATTGACAAAAGAGAATGAAAAAACGTCAATTTGTCTTAAAACTGGACGACATAAGGTACAAAAGCACTTTTTACTAAAAAAAAAGCATTTATTGTTAATTTATAAAATGAAAATTCACTACATTTATAGCGATCTCTAATAGTTTTTTTATACCCATCTATTCGAGTCACTAAGCCCAATGCCGCCACATTGGGCTTTTTTATTAACAATAGTTATTGATATCATTTTTCATTACAATAGATTCAAGCCTATTTAACTGTTTTTTAAGACTAAAATTATTTAATCCCATGTCACTTAATCAGTTTCAACGAGTACATACATCAGACTGTTATTAATCAATAGCTGTTTTTTTGTTCACATCTATCTCAACTTGTTTCATTAAGCTAATATCATTTAAATAATAATGGTGAAGCAAGTAGCCCTACAACTATAGAAACTAAGCCATGCAATATTAAGGCTATTTTAACTCTCATTATATTAACGTATTCATTTTTACGATTATCTAACCATTCATTTAATGCAATAAGAAAACAGATAAAACAATAGAACCCAGCACCCAAAATAATAAAAGCCGCTGTTATGGCTCTAGATAAGCTTGACCAACCACCTGAATTAGAATGTGAGCCTAGTTCATTGTAGATAAGTAATCCGGCAACAACCAATCCTCCCACCCAAAATGCCATTAATATTCTCTTTCCCACCACTTTATTTTCAGTTTTATTAGTATCCATACTTACTACCTTAAAATTTAACATGCATAAACTATAATCTATTATTACTGTTACTATTCTATTTTATAGTATAAACAATAAAATAATGATGCCGACTAAATTCCTTTTGTCGGCATTAGTAACTATTTATTAGATGAATTACCTTGCTCTTGTAATTTTGAAAGTGCTAATTCTTTCATCCAATCTGCAAGTAATGGTGCTGTTTTTATTGAATCCAATAATGCACGTTCTTTTTTCGTTAAACGAATAACAATAACTTCTGTTTTCATTGTAGACATAATAATTCCCCATTTGTAAAAGAGAAAATATTGGCATAAAACAGTAACAGAACGGTCTGACTTACATGGTTTTACAAAATCATCATTTAAAGATGAGTAGCTGCACGCTATTGATAGGATATTTGCGATATAGTTCGTTGTTTATTTCTAGGAAAAACATTAACATATTCATGATGACTAAAAAATAGATAGGTATCATTCATGTTTCTAAACCCTAAAAGAACCGTAAAAGCCGATGTAAGAAAAAGAAACTCAATTTTTCCTGGTTTAGGAACTACATACAGAATTAGTCTTTCTGATGATGGCCCATCACCACAAGAAATTCAAAAAATAGAGTTTAATAAATTTGTAGATAAAGCTGTTGATGAAGTTTCTACAATGATTGGTTGTTTTGAAAGATCAGAGAAAAAAAGTAAAAACCCTAACTCTGACAAACCATTGCATTTTGAAAAATTAAACGGTGAATTTCTTAGGCTTACCGTATCATTTTTTCAAATTATTCAAGAAATTAAATATTCTGGTGACACCAGTCAACATGCAAAGAATAGAATTACCACCTCATTATTTGGTATAACTCGCTGGTTAGATAATAAATATCCATCATGGAATAGTGAAAGAGCTGAAGTAGAAAGAAATGGTAAAGAAATTGAAAAAAGAGTTAAAAAAGAATTCAAAGCAAAAAGGTTTTATAAAACAAAATTTGCCATTTTAGCCGTTGCCACTTTGTGGGTCCCTTTTATTTTTTGCTGGTTTTCTCTACAAAAAAAATATCCTAAATGGTTTAAAGTCATCAGTTTCTTATGGGCTATATTTACTGCTATCTTAGTATACAAAGCACCTAAAATATAATAGCTAGCTATTATATTACTCTCTTATCTTTATCTTATGGTGTTTCTTTTAAAATAAAAAACACCATAAGTCAAATAACCCACCTAAGATATATTATTATATATATTAAATAATTATATTTTTCTTTAATAGAGTTCACCTTAAGAAAGATTATATTCTAAATATATTTTTTTAAGGTTATTTAAATTGATAAATAAAGCAAACAATATGATCATTAAGAATAATTTAATAGTTATTACACAATAAAAAAATAAAAAAGGTCATTTTTTATGCTACTGAATAAAAATTTTAGTAAAAATATTATTACTATAAGTATATTATCTTTCTTAACTGGTTCGGTTTATGCCAAAGATAATAGTATAAATGGCGTTCGTCTCTCTAATGATGAAATTACATCTAATTCAACTTATAGTAATAAAACAAATCTTTATATAGATACAAACCACAAAATTCAAAATATTACTCTTGAAAATGAAGCAATATTACAAATGTATGGTGATAGTCTAGCAATAGGTACAATTGTTAAAGATGATGCCAATATTAGTATGTATGCTAATGGTATAATAGATGTGGGTATTCCCACGATTAAAGATACTATAGTAACAGGTACGAGTAATATTGATATGAACGCAAGTTCATCATCTATAGGCAAATTATTTATAGATAAAAATGCCGAATTATATATTGATAACATTGATACTGAAACTACTGATGTATCCAAAAATGATCCTGTTCCTTCAGCTAAAATATTTATAGAAAATTTAACACTAGCAGGTAAAACGTATATTGTACCTTCATGGGACGAAAATTATGGTGATGATGGTGATGCCCCGAGGCCAGAAAAACCAGGCCCAGAATTAATCACTCATATTAACAATTTAAAGATGCAAGCTGGTAGCCAACTCGAAATGGAACATTATGCTTCTGGCATGCAATTTAATCGACTTGAATTAAAAACACTCACAGGTGAAGGTACTTTTATTTTAAGTAGCCACTTAGCCGATGGTTTAAGCGATAATATTTATATTTCAGATCATGCAACTGGACATTTTGGATTAAAAATAAATGATAGTGGAGAAGAGATCTCTGATCCTAAAAATGTTCAATTAGTTTATGTAAATAGTGGTGATGCTGATTTTAATTTATTAAATAAAGGCGGTAATGTCGAAGTTGGTGTTTGGAAATATAAGCTAAATAGTAAAACTAATGATGGTCATACAGAGTGGTATCTTGTAGGTGGAAAAGATGGTGAATCGGATATCTCTAAACAACCTGATACTCCTAAACAGCCTGATACTCCTAAACAGCCTGATACTCCTAAACAGCCTGATACTCCTAAACAGCCTGATACTTCTAAACAGCCTGATACCTCTAAACAGCCTGATACTTCTAAACAGCCTGATACTTCTAAACAGCCTGATACTTCTAAACAGCCTGATACTTCTAAACAGCCTGATACTTCTAAACAGCCAAGTGTGAGTCAGCCTATATTAAGTAATAGTGCTCAAGCCGTTATTAATATGGCTTCAGCACCACAGCATATATTGAGTATTGAGACGAGTACTTTACGTCAAAGAATGGGTTTCTTACGTGAGAATAATAACGATCTCGGTGTATGGGTTCGCTACTTAAATGATAATTCTCATTTGAACGATAAAGGCTATAGTCAATTCCATTCTAATTTAAATGGAATGCAAATTGGTATAGATAAGAAAATAGCCATAAATAATGATCAATTGCTATTTGGTTTAATGACTTCTTATACTAAGAGTAAGATCAAATCCGAAAATATTAATAATGGTGATATTAATAGCTATGGCGGTGGTATCTATTTAACTTGGCTTAATTACTCAGGTTTTTATGTGGATTCTTTATTTAAGATGAATCACCTTAATAATGAAATCAACACTAATATGAATGAAGGAAATAGAGTTAAAGGAAGTTACAATCAAAATACGGTTACAGCATCGACAGAAATAGGCTACCCTATTGAAATTTCAAATGAATTGCTACTTACACCATATAACCAGATCCTTTATTCTCATATTGGTAAGTCACATTATGTATTAGATAATGGTATGAAAGTAAATATCCACGATGCTGATAGCTTAAAAGGTGAATTTGGAGCCACATTAGAGAGTAATTTACTGATTGTAAACCACAATGTTAAGCCTTACATAAAAGCAGCAATATCTCGTGAATTTATTAAAAATAATACAGTAGAGATTAATAACATATCATTTGATAGTCATTATGCTGGGAATGTGGGTAAGTACGGCGTTGGTTTGACAACAAATATAGGTAATGATGCTCTTTTTTATACTGAAATAAACTATCAAAACGGTAATAAAATAGAAACTCCAATATATGCAACAGTAGGATTTAGAATGAACTTTTAATAATTTTATTTTCTATTTTATAAAATCAACAAATAGAAACCTCATTATTTAATGAGGTTTCTATTGTGGTTTCATATTAGTATGTTTTTGCTGATATTAACTCAAAACCTAAAGCATTTGTTTTCTTCAAAATTATGGCATTTCCAGTTTCATAAATATTACCGTGAACAATTTTAGCACAAACCTTTATTTCACCTTCATTTTCATCATTCACTTTTATACCAGAACATGACCTGCTTCCTTCTACGTATAAGTAACTGGATTTATAACTGCTTATCTCTCCACCAGTAAAATAAACGATACTAGAAAGTATGAAATATTCACTAATAAATATAATAATAAATAATGCTAAAGGAAACATTAATAAATTTTTTACTGTCTTATTAAAAGTTGCTTTCTTATATATGAAAAAAAAACAGACTAGCGAGCCAATAGCAGAGATCCCCAATGCTATTTTAATCGATATATTTGAAATTATAACGTACTCTTTAACCTCAAATTTCCAATAGAAGAATGCAGTTATAATAAATAAAATTGCAAATGTGTAACTGAATAACTGAGAATAAGAATATTTTTTCATGCCAGTCCCAATCTATTTATTTTGAAGAAAACAACAATTATATTATATAATAGCCATGCCACCCTAAAATATTCAATTTAAAAACCATCAACCAACACTATTAATAACACCAAAAGTTAATTTTACACGATTTTATTCCACTGAGTTAGTGGTAACACTATATAACATAGCTTTATTAGTATCATTTTTTAATTATACTGCTACTATTACAATAACTTTTTACTTGGAGATACAAAATCAATAAGGATCTTACTATGTATAATCCCCCTTCTCCACGTTATGAAACTGCTGTTGCAATCGAACAACTCGCCACAGATTTGAATTTACCCAATGAACGTTGGATGCAAGATTGGGCTTATATTGTCTCGAACCCTCAGGATATAGATAAATATATTTCACATTATAAGAAACTATCTGATGATGACCAAAAATTTGTATTAATGATGCTCATATTACAGGCACTAGAAGAACAAGATACCCATATTGATAAATATAAGTCAGAAGTTATCGCATTATTACAGCAAGAATACCCTCTACATGCGTATACTATTTTTCATTGGTGTAGCTTTGATAATGAAGATCTAAGTGATTGCTGGGAAATTACACCAATGATGCGAGAAATATTTTTATCAAATAATGTACTTAAAGAGTCAGGTGAGGATCAATTATCAATAGAGTACAGAGATAATTATGAAAATAACTGCTGAATTTGTTGAAAGAGATAAACATACTCGTTTTCCTTTTTTAGATACTGTTGAAATCGATCAGCTATCTAATAGTGTTTATTTAAGTTGTAGTGTGCTAGTTTCTTTGGATAATAAGCCATCACTTATCCTTAACATATATTCGGTATGTGACGATGATGGATGCATTCTTGAGCAGTGCTTCAAAGAAATTAAAACAAATAAGAATGTAGTGGCTATCCTCCATGGTCAACATATCCATCTCTATGATGTGAATACAGATCGTGTATCAAGTATTGCTTTGAATGACTATGTTGGCCACTTATATTCAATACCAAATATCCATTCAGATAAGCTTACTTCTGATTTTATCGTAACCACCTTTGCGTACACTTTTTTAGTAAACATTTACCAAGGAATTAAGTGGCGCTCAGAGCGATGTGCAATTGATGGTGTTATTATTGATAGCATAGAAAATGGTATTATCAATGGCATTGGTGAATGGGATCCTCCGGGAGGATGGGAGCCTTTCCAATTAGACTTTGATACAGGTAAATTTTTATATCCATCAAATAATTAATAAAATCATTTTGTAATAATGTCTTTGCCTGTATGTTCGTAACAATCTATTAAAACTCACGAGTCATCATCATAGGATTTTTATTTTATTCCTTTGAGTCATTATTATATAATTGCATCTACATCTTTTATTGAGGCAAAAAAAAGCCAGAAATTATCAAACTTCTGACTTGTATTTATATTTAACATAAAAGAGTGCAAAAACAGGTAATAATTTATAGCTCTTTTATTGGATATGTTTTTTCTGTTTTAGAACCATCACTATAAATTTCAGAAATCGTAATATCCCCGCCATTTACAGAATATTTCACAATACTATCTAAAGGATCGTCTCTCCATCGCCCCGTACTATCAGCATTGTTTGATGCCCAAATGACCTTTTCACCGTTTAGTTTACATTTAATAGCCCAGCGACTGTTATCGACTGAACGAATGTAATGAACATAAGCAATGCCGTTTTCAATAGTATCTAATTGCATAATCTTATGATCTCGACCAAACATGGTTGCCGCAGACGCTTTACAGACTTGCCCTACATCGACATTTTGTGCAAACACAGAAGAACTAAACAGTAGTGATAATAGTAATATTTTTTTTCACAAGCCCAATCTCTAATTTAAGATAAGTAATTATGTATATCGTCAATTAATCGAAAAACTTTATCTTAAATTTTTATTCATAATAATATATTATTCAATCTTATCTTTATTTACGACTCATCAAGTATAAACTCATCTTTTATGCAAGAAAAATATAAACTGATATCTTTTGTTATAACATAAAGTATTTAAATAGCCTTCTTACTTGTTCGCTTATAAAAATTATTTTGTCTTAAAATTAATCCTGCCATTTCCAATTGAGTTAATAAAAACTCGCAACCTTCATAACTGAGTTTAGATTCACTTACGATTTCTATTATATTCTTATCTGTACTCTGTGACATCATTTCTAATTTATCACATGCTTGATTTGTGAAATTTGCCGTATTCAGCGTCAAATCAATATTTAATTTACCTAATGCTCCCACCGTAAATTCAATCCTTAGTATTAACACTACAAAAGCAAACTTTCACCTTGAATAAATGCAATATTCCTTGTTATTTGCTATTGGTTTAATTATTGATAAACTGACATTTCTAATAATAGAGGGGGTTTTATGAGACTTATTCTGGCGTTATTACTACCTTGGTTACAATTTTTCACGATTGGTCGCCCATTTGCTGGCATCTTCTGCCTTATCCTACAAATCACCTTAATTGGGTGGATCCCTGCGGCTATCTGGTCAGTTTATGCCCTTTCTCAATACAATACGGATAAAAAAATTGAGAAAATGTCTCGCGGTGGTTAACGATTAAGCCCCACTCACGTGGGGCTATCGATTAGCTAATACACTATCAGTGACATTACCCCACACCCTTCTTCCGTAATTTTCTTCTTTCACATCGGCATAAAATCCATCAATTCAGGCGGAGACGTTTTCGGATTTCTTGTGTGTTTTTGCGCCAATAAGACTCAACCGCCACCAGCAATGGGTCGCCTGCATCATTAATCTTTTGTGTACCGATTCGATATTGCTTTTTCCCTTCAGGAGATGTCGTGCAAATTAGTTGTGTGAGTTGTTGAGTTTCTCCATCAGCCGTATGGATATTCGCCGTTAAAATAGCTGAAGTATTCATTTCGCTGTCTGTTTCTGAAGCATAATGAAGACTAAACTGTAATTCGTTTATCTCTTTTGACATACCATTTACCGATTTATTTTAGTTAATAAGGTGCCGACTCACAGCTCTTGTGTGAACGGTATAAGTGGGTGTGGATTCTGTGGTCGGCGTAGATGAAAAGGTTACAAAGTAACCTTATTGAATTTAGGGTTGAATATATTAATGAGAATGATTATCATTACATGTGTATCGAATTGACAGGTTTAATACGAATTAGTACGACATGACTTACATTGCTTCTTGCGTTTATTTTATATGCCGATATGACTCCTAGCGTATCGGCATTTTTTTATTTTGTTTTGGGTAGTTCTTTTATATTTATAATTTAGAGATATATGATCAGATTCGATCTAATATTACTATGATTTAAGGCTAAATCTAATCAGATAGTCCGCACAGTGCCAATAGCTGACCTGTCCTTACTATAAACAGAGAAACCGTTCTTCTGCATATACTTTTCCAGAAAGTTTTATTTTTCTATCAAATATTTTGGAGCAAATTGATATTGAATGTCACAGTTACTCGGCCAACGAGATTTGATCGCTGGCCGATAATACCTGCTCGTTTTTTTTTGCATAGTCAAAGAAGCTGATAACTGCCTGTACTCGCTTCGCTCGTTGTGTGTTCTGCGTATAGTAAATATAAACAGCCGGATACAGTGGCCAGTATTCATGCAGTATGGGTTTAAAATCTTGAGAGTCCACCATACCAGCATGCAGGGGTTCAAATATACGACCTATACCTATTCCAGCTCTGACTGCATCGCATACGGCATCAATATCATTACATATCATCACTGGTGTGATCTCAGGTGTTATGGACAGACCTTCTTCAATGAGTGTTAAAGGTGAAAGACGATTTGAGGTGGTAAACCTATAGGTAATTAGCCGATGGGCAGAGAGATCGCTTGGATGTTTAGGTAGACCATATTGTCTGATATAGGTTTCTGAAGCATAAAGGCCCATTTTGAATGAGGGATGAATCTTTTTTACGACCATTCCTTCGCTGACTGTATCCCCAAAACGAATACCCACATCGAAGCCCTCTTCAACAAGACTGACTGCTCCATCGTTAATGGATAATTCCAGTTGTATGTCCGGATAAGCTAGATTGAACTCAGCAAGTCGGGGCTTTACGATGAGCTGATATGCGAAGCGAGAAAGTGTGATCCGAACTGGTCCCGAAGGAATTTCACCCAAGCTTTGTATATCTTCCATCGCCAAGTCTAATGTGGCGATCGCCTCTTCTGTTTTCAGTAACAGGTTTCTTCCTGCTTCAGTAAGACTAATTCTCCGTGTAGTGCGCGTAAATAGAGGAACTCCGGTTTTAGTTTCAAGAAGCCTCAGTGATTTACTGACTGAAGGGGTCGTCACGCTCAGTTTTCGTGCTGCAGCAGAGATGCTCCCTTCGCGGGCGATGATGTGGAAGATAATCAGTTGACCGTAAGTTGCGTTATCCATTATTAACTTCTGGTTAATAGTTTTGGTGATTAATACAGTCTACTCGCCCGTACTCGAATTATCTATATTAGGCTATCTATCCTAAAACAGAGAGTTATTGTATGAGTCGTTTCAATGGAAAAACAGCGTTGGTTACTGGTGGCGGGGCTGGAATTGGTCTGAGCATCGCCTTAACTCTAGCCAAGGAAGGTGCAAATGTCATCATCACTGGCCGATCTGAGTCAAGCCTTGTTGATGCCACCTCCGCACATAATAAAATCACCACGATTGTGGCTGATGTTGGCAAATCTTCAGATGTGTCTCGTGTTATGGAGTTCATCAAAAAGAACTTCGGCCGCCTTGATATTCTCATCAATAATGCAGGCATGGCTCCTATAACAATACTCTCTGAGCAGACCCTGACTGAATTTGATGATGTATTCAATATAAATGTACGGGCAGTAGTAGATCTTAGCTCTCGTGCATTACCACTTCTGAAAGAAAGTAAAGGCTGCATAATCAACATATCTTCTGCCGTTGCAAACCGCCCGCTTCCGGGTATGTCTGTTTATTGCGCCAGTAAAGCGGCTCTCAAAACCCTGACGTTTGTCTGGGCAAAAGAGCTAGCACAAGAAGGAATACGGGTTAACTCAGTTGCAGTGGGGCCGATTGAAACACAAATATATGAGAAAACCGAACTTTCAGACGATGCTGCACAAGCTCATAAGGATCGAGTCACACAACTAGTACCACTCGGGCACTTTGGACTGCCACGGGATATTGCTTCTGTAGTGGCCTATCTGGCATCAGATGACGCTTGCTTCATCACCGGTTCTGACATCGCCGTAGACGGTGGTTTCAGTATTTAATCAGAGAATTACAGGTAAAAATCAAATGAAAAATATTCTTATTGTTTCGGGTCATCCGAATCTCAATGACTCTTTGGCAAATGCCACGATCCTTGATGAGGTTGCAAGAGTATTGCCGGAAGTAAATATTCGTTGTCTCGATAAACTTTATCCTACTTACCAGTTTGATATTCTCGCCGAACAGCAGGCATTATTAGACGCCGACCTGATTATCTGGCAGTTCCCTTTTTCATGGTATTCACTACCTGGCATTATGAAATTATGGGTAGATGAAGTATTTGTTCATGGGTTTGCACACGGATCAATGGCAAAACTTGGTGGTAAAAAACTTCTGCTTTCTTTTACAACTGGAGCATCGGAAGCGGCCTACACCACATCTGGTTTCTTTGGCCACTCGATTGAAGAATATCTGATCCAGTTTAAGACCACTGCAGCCCTATGTAATCTGGAGTATGTGGAAGCTATTTATACTAATGGAGTAAGTTACGCTGGTCGGGATGAGGAGGAAAAAATATCTGCACAAAAATATTCTGCTCGTGAACATGCTGCTCGCTTGATTGATTCTATCAGAAGTAACATTGCCTGATTCAGTTCGTTCAATTTTGCCCTGATAACTTATAAGGAAAATTAATGTTTATAATTAATATCACAGTCAATTCTGATGTAACTGAACAAACTCAGAATGAAATGTTTCCAGTTCACATAAGATGGCTGGAGAAATATTTTAATAATGGCAAATTTCTGATGTTTGGGCCATATATTGACACTGACGCTCACGCAGGTGTTATTTTTGCTCAGACAAGAAGTAAGGACGAATTACAGTCTATCCTGGAGGAAGACTGCTATTATCCTGAATTTGCCCGATATGACGTACGTGAATTCAATCCGAAGCTCATTACAGAAAACTTTAATACAATAGTTAAGTAAAACGCTCGTGATACTGAATTAGTCGTTTTGTACATCTTGAATCAGCTAGGGTAGAAGTCACTGCGTATTTTAGCCCAATATGAACGGCGTTTTTCAAGATATATATCGTTTGTTTTAGTTATTCAGCGATATTTATTCTCGGAGTTAAGGGGCTCTGTATTTAGCGGTACCAAGTTGCATGTTTTCCTAACCAATATACGAGATGCTGGTGGCGTCATAGCAGTCCTCACAAACCATCTGGATAACGTCTATTTTTCTCTCAAATTAGACCGCCTACTCTAATTGAGCTCGGCTTACAAACTTTCTTTGCATGCCGAAATTTGAATTAATCCAATTTAAAGCTCTGACAAAAAAATTAAGGCTACACATTATGCGTAGCCTTAATCTTATTCACGTTATCTAACCCAATTAGCTTTTATCTTTATTTTCTATCGCTATTGTTTGCCGTTTTTCTTCTTCAGGCAATTCATACTCAATAGCAATAGTCAGAAGTCCACTGGATAAATCAGCTTTTTCTATTTTAACATTTTTACCGAGGTCAAATTGCAATGTAAATTGCCCTTGAGATATGCCTCGGTGGATCCATTTATCATTGTCTTCTTCTGATTTTTCTTCTTTTTTCCCTTCAATCAATAAACGACTACCTTTCAATGAAACCGATAAGTCATTTTCTTGATATCCAGGCACACTCACTGTCAGTTCATAGTGGTTATCATCAATCTGTTTCAGGTTATAAGTCTGTACAGGTGATGCTATTGGCTTACTGCCTGTTAACTGACTAAACAGGCGATCTATTTGATCAAAACGGTTTGAAACTAAGTTGTCAGATAATGTTGGGAATAATGAAAAAGGTTTAATGTTAGGCATATAACTCCTCCTTCAGTATTTAGTGAATTATGGGCGGTATCTTATTTACCCAAAATATAAATATGAACGAGCAAGTATTTTTCAAGCCCTAAAATCTAAATTTTTTATCTTTAACTAATATGAGATTGTAGATAGCAAAAAACCCCGCCGAAGCGAGGTTTTGTATATTCAACTATTTAATGCTTAACTCATTTGAGCTGTCATCACACTTTTGCAAAAGATACATTTTGCGCCGTGTGGATTGTTCACTGTGACATCGAATTGTGATGTTCTATATTGTGAACCGCTGCACCTTGGGCATTTAAAATAGAGGCGAATAGTAATAGCGCCTTTAGAGAGCCACCACGTTGCCTGCTGCTGGGCCTTTCATACCATTTTCCATGGTGAATGAAACTTGTTGCCCTTCAGCTAATGTTTTGAAGCTATCACTTTGGATTGCAGAGAAATGTACGAATACATCTTTGCTGCCATCAGCTGGAGTAATAAAACCAAAACCTTTACCTTCATCGAACCATTTTACTGTACCAGTCATTGTATTAGACATAGAATTTCCTTTAATTTATTTAATTTGCCATAAGGCATAGGCGGTTTGTTTTGTATTTTTACTTATGGGAATTAATTAGAAGGAATTCACAATGAAGAGGTATCGAGGATAACGCTAAACGGGAACAACTTTAAACTTACTAACATAAATAGGTCTGTACTTCCAAACCAGTGACGCTATTAAGCCATAGAAAAATGCAGATAGCAAACTTTATTTTTTAGCAGTAAATCAGCTTAAGTAGACCTATAAAAAATACAACCCCGCTATACTCACGAGGTTTTTAATTGATAAGAGGTATAACATCAAAACTATTATTAACACAGTATATTGTGTTTTGTAATTACGCAAGACTATAAATATGGTGTTTTCTAATTATTTTATCCATATCTAATTTTACGTTATCAACCGATAAACACCCCTCAATAAATCCTTCTGCTGTCTGCAATCGCTTAGCCACTTCGTTATGAGAAATGCCAAGTTTTGAAGCCATTGAACGCAAAGGATAATTCTTCACATAGTACATAATAACCAACTGAAACAAGTAACTATTATTTACCTTTAAATGTAATACCGCTTTATTGATTTTTAAGCCATCATCATCTGAACATTGCTCTCGGCTTCGTCTTGAACTTGGAATTAATCCTTTAAAACCTGCGGCGATTGATGAGTAATCGATACTATTTCCCTCATTAGCTGACCACGCTCCCCAACGTGATAAAACTTCCTGCATATCTCTCATACTTAGACTCCCCGTGCCGTATACACGTTAAACCAATGCTCCCATTCCTAAAGAACGGTTTAAAAAAGAAAATAACAATTCGATTTGGTTACCATAATTGGCTTCCCACAACTTGGGATCACGATGTAACTCATCATGATGTTGACGACATAATGGAATAGTGAATAAGTCATGAGCTTTCGTTCCCATGCCTCCCATACCATGGCCGATGATATGATGTGGATCATCAGCTTGTTGTCCGCAAACACAACAAGGCTGTGTTTTTACCCATTGAAGCCATTGGGTATTCTCCCAACGGCGCATTTTAGGTTTAAGAAGAAATGAGGCTGGAGGTTCAGGATCGACAGTCATATTAATAACGGGTTTTATAGCACCTAAACGCGCATTCATTGCTGATAGTGCTGTCACTTCATTTGGAACAATATCAGCTTCAGGAAAACCGCCATGCACCCTGCGCTCTTTAGGTTTATCAGGCCAATTTAGAATACGACGCAATATGGCATCAGGTAATTCATTAACCACCCTTCTTTTTCTAACTGCTTTATTGCTGTGCGCACCGTGCTTTCACCCGCACCAATTTGACGAGCGAACAAGTCACGCCAAATACGTTAACCACAACATTTAAAAAAGCGCGAGATAAATGTGGGTTAACTTGGGAAAAAGGTACGGCACCTACTTTCCATGAACAGCGATCTTTATCTGAGCGACTTTATAGAGAACAAGGAATTAATACGCAAAAATTATTGGGGCATAAAACACAAAATATGACTGATAAATACCACGATGATAGAGGCAAAGAATGGCAAATTATTGCTGTTTAATTGAACAGTTTTGGGGAAGAGTTTTGGGGATATTTTGGGGAAGATTTTTATAGTACAAAAAATAAACGGGAACTAATAAGCTCCCGTTAACTATTTATCAAATCAACAATTACATATGTTTGATAATCGCGTCACCAAACTCGCTACATTTCAGCAATTTAGCGCCTTCTAACTGACGTTCGAAATCATAAGTTACGGTCTTAGCGGCAATCGCGCCTTCCATACCTTTAATGATTAAGTCAGCTGCTTCTGTCCAACCTATGTGGCGTAACAATAACACCTAAATTATCACTTACCTTATTAATTTGTAGGGTATATTTCATTCATTATTTTCTTATTTTTAGTTTTGTAGGGTTAATTAAACAATTTATATTAATCACACTTGTAATTTAACTTTGCTACCTTAAGTACAAAATTATTTTGTAAAGGCTGAGTACAATGAATAAAAAATATATTGAGGTCGCTAAGTTATTACACACTATTTTTCAACAATATCATGAGCGGATGGATTTGCCATTTTTCTGTACCTATCCATTAAATTGTTGCCAAGGTGCTTCAATTCTATTAGGGCAACTTATCCTAGATTTACACCCCAATGCTAAAGTCACTATTGTTAAAGGTAGCTCTCGCAAAGATGATAATCATCATTACTAGCTTGAAGTTGATAAAAAGATTTTTGATTTAACTGTTGAGCAGTTTGTATCTTGGATGGATAAAAAATATCACTGCCCTTCTTCGCCAATATATGGTGATAAAAAACACTCTTTAGCCAATTATTTTTTCTATAAGCAACGATTTTCGTTGGATGAGGCATATCAGATATTTATTATAGTAAAAAACAGATGATTTAGATTGATTTTAAGTTATAATTAGAAAAATTTTTATAATTTTTAGTTGATAACAATGAAATTAAATCAAAAAAGAAAAAAATTCTATTTAATGATATAAAAGAATTACATGCAGCAACACTAGAAATCAGTAAATTTTCATTTGAAATGAAAAAATTATGCATTACTACATTAGGTGTTTTTAATGGTGTTTTTTTATCCCGCTTAGACTTGTATTATCCATTTTTTGATATATCTAACTCGATAAAAAATAATAATATTATATCCATATCCTTAATCTTTAGTATCATGATCACAATATTATTTCATCTTGTAGATGCTAACACTTATTTTTATCAAAAGAAAAATCGGAAGATACAATCTGAAATAAAATCAGAAATATTGGCCTCTGATGAATCAGATCCTATCTACATTGAGGGCACCGATTATATTAAATCAATATTTAATGCAAGTATGATATTATATTTTATACTTTATGGAATAATTTTCCTCATAACATTTTTTGTGATACTTAAAATGACATTTATTAATGTATGCCTTATCTTCATATTTTTTATGATAGTGATTTTATTAATAAGGAAACAAAAGAAACAAAAAAAACAAAAAAATATATTTATTAGTTATTCAACTAGAGATGGAATAGTAACAAAGGATTTTTTAGAAAAGATACACGAGAAAATTAAAGAAAAAGTTAGTTTTAATATATACATAGATCTATTACATAATAGAAAAATTGATAAACAATCTCATGTCATTAAAAAATTATTATCATCAGACTATTTGGTATTATTAAAAACGGAATATACAGATAATTCAGAATGGGTTCAGTTTGAATTATCATTATTTAACTCCATGGAAAAAGAAATTATTGAATTAAATATTGAAGATATTAATGAAAACAACACGTTGGCATCAGAAAATATGGATAAATTTTTAGAAAAATTAAAACTTCTGGAGTAATTATTAATACAGTAAATAAAACTTTTACACTTATAAAGACCATAAAGAATAGACATAAAAGCTGTAAATCAGGATAATCCTTGATCAAATATATTCTTTATGGTTACCTATTTATTAAAAAATCAATACATTACTCTTAAGTTAAATAAATATTTAATATAAAATATCTTTATATTAGTCATATCTCTTGATAATACACTCCACTAGTAGTACCTAAACTATCATCTATTTTATTAGTGTGTAGGGTATACTTCATTTGCTATTTTCTTATTTTTAGTTTTGTATGGTTAATTAAACAATTTATATTAATCACACTTGTAACTTAACTTTGCTACCCTAAATACAAGGTTAATTTGTTTTGTAAAGATTGAGTACAATGAATAAAAAATATATTGAGGTCGCTAAGTTATTACACGCTATTTTTCAACAATATCATGAGCGGATGGATTTGCCATTTTTCTGTACCTATCCATTAAATTGTTGCCAAAGTGCTTCAATTCTATTAGGGCAACTTATCCTAGATTTACACCCCAATGCTAAAGTCACTATTGTTAAAGGTAGCTCTCGCAAAGATGATAATCATCATTACTAGCTTGAAGTTGATAAAAAGATTTTTTGATTTAACTGTTGAGCAGTTTGTATCTTGGATGGATAAAAAATATCACTGCCCTTCTTCGCCAATATATGGTGATAAAAAACACCCTCTAGCAGGCTATTTTTTCTATAAGAAACGATTTTCGTTGGATGAGGAATATCAGATATTTATTACTAAACATGCAAATGAAGAAGATGTTGTGGAAGCTTATGGTGTGGTGTTATTGAAGTATTTTGAATTGGTGTAATAATATTCAGTATTCTAAATATTGTTTCTGTAATATAAACGTTTTATACATAAATCTAATATTAATTGAATGTTGGATTTATGTACGACTATTATTTTTTTACATTTTTTGAATAGGCTGTTTTGTGCCAAGAGTGGACGTTGTCTTGCTAGAAAACAACATGCAGGAAAACGTTTCACCCATGGGTTAAAATGCCAGAATGCATACCTGTTTCTCACTTTGATTGTAAGGATGTTAAAGGAAGCTTTATGGATACGTTCAAGTTAAAACTCTGGCTAAGTCGCTGGAACCTCATTCCTGATGGCATTCCATTTATAACTCATACATCACAGTTGTACCTGGTCAAAACAGCAACACATGGTATTAAAGCCATGTTAAAAGTTACGGATGACCTTGATGAACAAGCCGGTAATACACTAATGGCATGGTGGGAAGGGAATGGTGCAGCACAGGTGATTGCACATGAAAATGAAGCAATTCTTCTCTCAAGAGCCACAGGTTCCTCGTCTTTATCAGCAATATCCCGTGGAGATAAGGATGACGCAGCTTGTCGTATATTGTGTATGACTGCGAACCAACTTCATTCATTCGCAAAAAGACCGTTTTCCCAGCTTACGCCTTTACATGAATGGTTTAATCCTCTAAAACCAGCGGTCTTGAAGTATGGCGGTATCCTGACACGTTGCGCAGAAATCTCAGAAGAATTACTTTCTTCTCCGCAGGATGTGGTTGTATTGCATGGCGACTTACATCACGGAAATGTGCTTGATTTTGAAACGTCTGGCTGGCTTGCCATTGACCCCAAAGGGCTAATAGGTGAACGTGGATTCGACTTTGCTAATATTTTTACTAATCCGGATCTTGGTAATCCAGTACCTCCTGTTGCGACTGTACCGGAGTCATTTAAACAGCGCCTAAGTATCGTCACCAGAATGGCTGAGCTGGACAGAGAACGCCTGCTCAAATGGATAATTGCATGGTGTGGTCTTTCAACTGCCTGGTGTTGGAAGACAATAATGTTTGAAACTTTTTTGCCTTCGCAGTCCGTTCTTTCGTGTCAATAGAAGGTATGTATGACAATAAAGATCAATACTTAGATTCAATCAACGTGCCTATCCAAAGAAAAATTGTGACAACAAAGATTGAAACTCACTTTTGGACAGAAGTGAGCCAGTGATTTTGCTAAATTATTGATTCTTTAATTACCTAAAGTATGGAAACTAGCTTAACGGTGACAAAAAATTATTGAGCTTCGAACTCCGAAAATGTAACATACACACTGTGTTTCATAGTGGTGACAGGTCTTAGTAGCTGTCCACTCTTAGCAGTAAGAGTGAAACTAATTTCGAAGGGTTCGCCCTTAGTGTATCTCGTATATGCTTACTCCAGTAGGAGTGTTAACTTATTGTAAACTAAACTACCTCTATGAAGCACCCCCCAACATTAGGAGAAGAAGGTGGCTTTAGCAGACAATATTTGGTGGACAAGAAAAGCTCGAATCCAAACAGAGAAACGACTTTTATCTAACGCTTTTCACTCACAAGTAATACTACTCTGGTATTCATTCTTCTCTGTCGCCGTATCCGTTTATTATCTAAATAACCCACAAAATGGAATCGAAGCAATCTCTTGGGTTGTATATTCTGTCCTCATACTTTGCATTTCAGGTTTCATCAATGGGCTTTCATTTAAGGAAAGAGCAAACCTAATCAAAGAATGTTATGAAAGTTTGAATAGCATTATGCATCAAGCCTCCAAGCCAAATCCTGATTTGGACACTTTATCAACAGCCTACGAATCTAAGCTAAATGCTTGTGAAAACCACACTGACAAAGATTTTGCCATCGCACTATGCCAAGAGTATTGGGCAAGTACTAGCAGCGTAAGACAAGTAAGCAAAGATTTCCATTCAGACACCTCGGAAAACAAACAACAACCCAAACAAGCTCTTACTAGAATACCAACATCACATCACTGGTTTTTAACGGTATCTTATTTTGTTGTTAGATTGTTAACTCTTGTGTTTTTCTATGTCTTGCCAGTACTGATATTGCTTGCATTAAACTCGTCTTTATTCTTATCCACTCCAACTTGTACTGGTTGATAAAATGCGTGTACAAGACCAATTTAATAAAGAGTTTAGGCACGAGAATCTAAAAGAAATCTTTTCCAATTATGTTGTATATTCTGGTGCGACTGGCATAGACAATATGAATCAGTATTCTTTTAGAAAACAGTTAGACCCACAAATTGAAATCATTTCTCGTAAAATGATTGAAGGTTCGTATACGTTTTCCAAGTACAAGCTAAAGTTGCTGACTAAAGGGAGAAATAAAGCCCCTCGTGAAATCTCTATCCCGACAGTGAGAGATAGAATTGCATTACGTGCAATGTGTAACTTTCTACAAGACAGATTTGCAGAATCAGTGAAGTTCACGCTTCCTCAAGATGTCATTAAAGATGTCAAGGCTCACACTTTATCTGGTGACTTTGATAGCTATATTAAGTTAGATGTTTCGAATTTTTATCCATCGATAAGACATAAAAACCTACGCTCTCAATTGAGAAAGCGCATTAGGCAAGATCACATACTAGACATGATCTTTTCGGCTGTCACTGCCCCTTCAGTTCTAGTTTCGAGAAAGGATGATAAGCCAAGTGAAGTAGGCGTACCTCAAGGGTTGGCTGTTTCCAACATCCTTGCTGCCATCTACCTCCAAAACATTGACAAATTTTTATCTGAATTGCCTAACGTAAAATGCTACCGCTACGTTGATGATGTATTAGTTCTTTGTTCTGCTGATCAAGCACGTGATCTAGCACAAATCATTATCAAGAAGTTTCGCAATATTGGTTTAAAAATACACAGCCCTGAGAACGCGCCAGAGAAGTCAAAAATTGACTCACTTGCTAACGGTTTTGATTATCTTGGGTATCAATTTACCAATGAGCATATCTCTGCAAGAAACGGTTCGATTGAAAAGTTAAAGGCTTCTCTTGCAGGAATTTTTACAAGCTATAAGCACTCTAAAAATAAAAGCTTAAAAATTTTAGAATGGCGATTGAACCTACGAATCACTGGCTGTGTGTTTGAGAAGAAATGTAAGGGTTGGCAATTTTTCTTCGCTGAGATCAATGATGAAAAACTACTCCACAGACTAGATCATTATGTCCTGCGCTTATGTAAGCGTTTTGGGGTAGAAATCAAACCTAAAAAGTTTGTTCGTACTTTCAAAGAAATTAGCCACAACAAATATAACACCAGTTATGTACCAAACTTCGACCAGTATGACGTACCTGAGATGAAAGAGGTGTTAGTTCAATATTTTAGTTTTGATTTGACCAATATACCTGATGAAGAAATTCGTTACCACTTCCATAAAAAAATAGGTTCTCAAGTCAGAGAGCTAGAAGTTGATGTGAAAGACTTTGGTTACTAGGTTACGTGTCCGGTTATGTTTCCTCGATCCTATAGACGCCAGACAGGCATTACTGGCATTAGGAAAAATAGACCAAATAATGATTCAAAGACGTGAGGCTTAAACTGTAACTAACTTGCTTTGGGGCAAAAGCTTGTTAGAACAAAAGGCAGACTGCGACAAATAGCATCGAAAAGTTTCGGACTTTATTGTCATGGTTTCAGTATTCATTGTCGAGTTTCAAGCTTTAATGTCCTCTGACACCTGGACCCTCTCAAGTAACGATACTGCCTCAACAACAATAAAAGTTGCCGAGTTGACGATGGCTGAATTGGAACAGTGAGTGGGATATCGACAATAAGGGTAGTGGTTTACTGTACGTCCGTTCTTCGCTCAAAACAGCCATTTGAATTTTACATGTGGGCAGGTTCGTTGGCCGCACTCAGCCAGGTCACATACTGATGTATGTTCCCTGTCTATCTTTCCTTGCCGCCTTCCTGCATCTTGAATTACGTTGGATATAAAAAGCAGGGCATTCCGGCATAAACTCTGAATGCAGGCTTAATACGGTTTCATCCCGAGCTGTTAGCTGCAACTTGAAAGCTATAGGGTATATGGTATCGTACGCGTCAGAAATACCTTTAAGAGAACCTTTCAC